>NZ_JANUGP010000023.1 GCF_024753135.1 Streptomyces pyxinicus
GGCTCCCCCGCCCCACGCCGTCCCCCACCCCGCCCCTTCACTCGTGCGGATGGCATCCCCGCGCCGCCGAAGCTCCTGACCACCCCGGTCCGCCACCCTGAACCCACCCCCGAACCCACCCTGAACCCACCCCGAACCCGCTCCCAGAGGTGCCCCCGGCTTTCCGGGGATCACCCGTTTGTCAGTGCCGGGCCGTAGGGTGGACGGGCTATGACGAAGCCCTCACTTCCCGAACTCCTGCATGCCGCCGTCGCCGCTGTCGGCGGTACGGAGCGCCCCGGCCAGGTCACCATGGCCGAAGCGGTCGCCGAGGCGATCGATGACGGATCCCACCTGCTGGTCCAGGCCGGCACCGGCACCGGCAAGTCGCTCGGCTACCTCGTGCCCGCGCTCGCGCAGGGGGAGCGGGTGATCGTCGCCACGGCCACGCTGGCCCTGCAACGCCAGCTCGTGGAGCGGGACCTGCCCCGCACGGTGGACGCCCTGCACCCGCTGCTGCGCCGCCGCCCGGAGTTCGCGATGCTCAAGGGCCGGTCGAACTACCTGTGCCTGCACCGGCTGCACGAGGGCATGCCGCAGGACGAGGAGGACGGCCTCTTCGACCAGTTCGAGGCCGCCGCGCCCACCAGCAAACTCGGCCAGGACCTGCTGCGGCTGCGCGACTGGGCGGACGAGACGGAGACCGGCGACCGCGACGGCCTCACCCCTGGCGTCTCCGACCGCGCCTGGGCGCAGGTGTCGGTGTCGTCCCGGGAGTGCCTCGGCGCGACGAAGTGCGCGTACGGCGCGGAGTGCTTCGCCGAGGCCGCCCGGGAACGCGCCAAGCTCGCCGAGGTCGTCGTCACCAACCACGCCCTGCTGGCCATCGACGCCATCGAGGGCGCCCCGGTGCTGCCCCAGCACGAGGTGCTGATCGTGGACGAGGCGCACGAACTCGTCTCCCGCGTCACCGGCGTCGCCACCGGCGAACTCACCCCCGGCCAGGTCAACCGCGCCGTCCGCCGGGCCGCCAAACTCGTCAACGAGAAGGCGGCCGACCAGCTCCAGACCGCCGCCGAGGGCTTCGAGCGGCTGATGGAGCTGGCCCTGCCCGGCCGCCTCGAAGAGATCCCGGAAGACCTGAGCTACGCCCTGATGGCCCTGCGCGACGCGGCCCGCACGGTCATCTCTGCACTCGGCACCACCCGCGACAAGTCCGTCCAGGACGAGGACGCGGTCCGCAAACAGGCGCTGGCCTCGGTCGAGTCGGTCCACGACGTGGCCGAGCGCGTCGCGAACGGCTCGGAGTGGGACGTCGTCTGGTACGAACGGCACGACCGCTTCGGCGCCTCCCTGCGCGTCGCCCCCATGTCCGTCTCGGGCCTGCTCCGGGAGAAGCTCTTCGCGGACCGCAGCGTCGTCCTCACCTCCGCCACCCTCAAGCTGGGCGGCGACTTCAACGGCGTCGGCGCCTCCCTGGGCCTCGGCCCCGAGGGCGCGGAGGGTGCCGAGGGCGAGGACCTGCCCCCGTGGAAGGGCGTCGACGTCGGCTCCCCCTTCGACTACCGCAGACAGGGCATCCTGTACGTCGCCAAGCACCTGGCCCGCCCCGCCCGCGACGGCGACCGTGCCGACATGCTCGACGAACTGACCGAACTGATCCAGGCGGCCGGCGGTCGCACCCTCGGCCTGTTCTCCTCCATGCGCGCCGCCCAGCTCGCCGCCGAGGAACTGCGCTCCCGCATCCCCGAGTACCCGATCCTGCTCCAGGGCGAGGAGACCCTCGGCGAGCTGATCAAGAACTTCGCGGCCGACCCGAGGACCTGCCTGTTCGGCACGCTGTCGCTCTGGCAGGGCGTGGACGTCCCGGGCCCCAGCTGCCAGCTGGTCGTCATGGACAAGATCCCGTTCCCGCGCCCCGACGACCCTCTGATGAGCGCCCGGCAGAAGGCCGTCGAGGAGGCCGGCGGCAACGGCTTCATGGCGGTGGCCGCCACCCACGCGGCCCTCCTGATGGCCCAGGGCGCGGGCCGCCTCGTCCGCGCCTCCGGCGACCGCGGCGTCGTAGCCGTACTGGACCAGCGCCTCGCCACCGCGCGCTACGGCAGCTACCTGAGGGCGTCACTGCCCGACTTCTGGTACACGACGGACCGTAACCAGGCCCGCAGGTCCCTCGCGGCGATCGACGCGGCGGCGAAGGAGTCGGAGGCGATGGCGGCGGAGGCGAAGGAGTCGGGGGAGGCCAAGGAGGCGGCGGAGGCGGAGGCCGAGCCGGACCCGGTGAAGTGAGGCGCCCGGCGCCGGCGATCGCGGGCACACGCAGGGCCCCGGAACCGGCGCAGGGGTTCCGGGGCCCGGTCTGGGAGCGGGCCGGCCGAGCCGCCCGCCGCACCGGTCAGACGCGCCGCAGTACGGCCACCACCTTGCCGAGGATGGTCGCGTCGTCGCCGGGGATCGGTTCGTAGGCCGCGTTGTGCGGGAGCAGCCACACATGGCCGTCCTCCCGCTTGAAGCGCTTGACCGTGGCCTCACCGTCGAGCATGGCGGCCACGATGTCGCCGTTCTCGGCGACGGGCTGACGGCGGACGGTGACCCAGTCGCCGTCGCAGATCGCGGCCTCGATCATGGAGTCGCCGACGACCTTCAGGACGAACAGCTCGCCGTCACCGACGAGCTGGCGGGGGAGCGGGAAGACGTCCTCGACGGACTCCTCCGCGAGGATCGGGCCACCGGCGGCGATCCGGCCGACGAGCGGGACGTACGACGCGGCGGGCTTGCCGGCGGTGTCCGTGGGCTGCACGGTCACGGCCTGGTCGGAGCCGCGGACCTCGTACGCACGCGGGCGGTGCGGGTCGCGGCGCAGGAAGCCCTTGCGCTCCAGTGCCATCAGCTGGTGCGCGACCGAGGAGGTGCTGGAGAGTCCGACGGCCTGGCCGATCTCGCGCATCGACGGCGGATAGCCCCGTCGCTGCACCGAGTCCCTGATCACCTCGATCACCCGGCGCTGCCGGTCGGTGAGCCCCGAGCTGTCCGCCCGGATGCCTGGAGGTCGGCCCGGCAGGGAGCGCTTGTGCGCCTCGGGATTCGTGGCTTCGTTCATCGCGTGTACCGGCTCGACCCGGCCCTGGGAGCGGTCCTGGGCGGTGATGGTGGCACTGTCTGCGGTGGTGGTCACGTCGGCCCCTCTCGATGGTCTCCCTGCTGGACAACGGTAGTTGCTTTCGAAAGGTTGCGCCAAACACACGTTCGAGTGAAAATTCGCGCTTTGTCTGACGCGATCACGTGTCTGGGTGTATGGCCAACGCGGCACGCGGCAACGGACGGTCCCTGGGACACGACGGGACCTGACGGACAAATGAGCCCATTGCTGTCATCTTCATCGCCGGAGCCTCGGCCTCGTGGGCCGCGCCCTAGTCTGCCATCCGGAACCCTGCCCACCGGTGCCCGGGACTCCCTTCTGTGCGGGAGCCGCACGCGTCCTCCGTGCGGCGACCACGCTATCTCCGCAAGCGCCACAGCGATACGACCGTGCGTCCGCGTGTTCGGGGGTGGTCGTCCCCCAGGCTCGGGCGGGCCGCCGGTGCCGACCGGGCTCAGCCGTTCCCGCCGCGACACGCGCGCCCGCCTCCCCGTATGAGCCGATCCCCACATCTAGTGGTTGGATGGCTACAGCAGCCCACAAGTTGTGGTCCCCCGGGTCCGAGAAGGCTCAGTCATCGCCTATGCTTAGGGCTGCTTCGCGGGGCCCCTGAGGCCTGGTGAGGCTCATGAGTCTGCTGTGAGGAGGGTTGGAGAACATGCACTGCCCCTTCTGCAGGCACCCCGACAGCCGCGTGGTCGACAGTCGTACGACCGACGACGGCACGTCGATCCGCCGGCGCCGCCAGTGCCCTGACTGCTCCCGTCGTTTCACGACCGTGGAGACGTGCTCGCTCATGGTGGTCAAGCGGTCCGGGGTCACCGAGCCTTTCAGTCGCACCAAGGTCATCAACGGCGTGCGCAAGGCGTGCCAGGGACGGCCTGTCACCGAGGACGCGCTCGCCCAGCTCGGCCAGCGGGTCGAGGAGGCGGTGCGGGCCACCGGAAGCGCCGAGCTGACCACCCACGACGTGGGGCTGGCCATACTCGGCCCGTTGCAGGAACTCGACCTCGTCGCCTATCTGCGGTTCGCCTCCGTCTACCGGGCGTTCGACTCGCTCGACGACTTCGAGGCCGCGATCGCGGAACTGCGCGAGACCACACGGGACCCCGCCCCGGACGACGAGGCCGCGGGAGCGGGGGGCCGGGAAGACGAACGCGGGCCCGGCGGGACCACCCAGGTCCCCGAGCCCGCCACCGCCGCCGACTGACAGGCGGGCCGGAAACCGGGCGGATGCCCGGATTCCGGCCGGGCGGCGGCGATCCACAGACCTGTTGCGGGCGGTAGCTGAGGGTGCCCGCAACACCAGACAGACCATGTGCCACGGGAACAAACGGGGCACTTCTGGGCGTTTTTGCCCGTACCAGGGAGGCGGCATGACAGAGACGGCGAGCGGTCCGGCACGAGGTTCCCGAGCCAAGGGCGGCAAGGCGGGGAACAAGGGGCTGCACATCGAGCGCATCCACACCACCCCCGGCATGCACCCGTACGACGAGGTGAGCTGGGAGCGCCGTGACGTCGTCATGACCAACTGGCGCGACGGCTCGGTCAACTTCGAGCAGCGTGGCGTCGAGTTCCCCGACTTCTGGTCGGTGAACGCGGTCAACATCGTCACCAGCAAGTACTTCCGGGGCGCCGTGGGCACCCCGCAGCGCGAGACCGGCCTCAAGCAGCTGATCGACCGCATCGTGAAGACGTACCGGAAGGCCGGCGAGGACCACAGGTACTTCGCCTCGCCCGCCGACGCCGAGATCTTCGAGCACGAGCTGGCCTACGCCCTCCTGCACCAGATCTTCAGCTTCAACAGCCCCGTCTGGTTCAACGTGGGCACCCCGCAGCCCCAGCAGGTCTCCGCCTGCTTCATCCTGGCCGTCGACGACTCCATGGAGTCGATCCTCGACTGGTACAAGGAAGAGGGCATGATCTTCAAGGGCGGCTCCGGCGCCGGCCTGAACCTCTCCCGCATCCGCTCCTCCAAGGAGCTGCTCTCCTCCGGCGGCAACGCCTCCGGCCCGGTCTCCTTCATGCGCGGCGCCGACGCCTCCGCCGGCACCATCAAGTCCGGCGGCGCCACCCGCCGCGCCGCCAAGATGGTCGTGCTCGACGTCGACCACCCCGACATCGAGGACTTCATCCAGACGAAGGTCAGCGAGGAGGAGAAGATCCGCGTCCTGCGCGACGCGGGCTTCGACATGGACCTGGGCGGCGACGACATCGCGTCCGTCCAGTACCAGAACGCCAACAACTCGGTCCGCGTGAACGACGAGTTCATGCAGGCCGTCGAGGACGGCGGCAAGTTCGGTCTGCGCGCCCGGATGACCGGCGAGGTCATCGAGGAGGTCGACGCCAAGGCGCTCTTCCGCAAGATCGCCGAGGCCGCGTGGGCCTGCGCCGACCCGGGCATCCAGTACGACGGCACGATCAACAACTGGCACACCTGCCCCGAGTCCGGCCGGATCACCGCGTCGAACCCGTGCAGCGAGTACATGCACCTGGACAACACGTCCTGCAACCTCGCCTCGCTGAACCTGATGAAGTTCCTGAAGGACGACGGCAAGGGCAACCAGTCCTTCGAGGCCGAGCGCTTCCAGAAGGTCGTCGAGCTGGTCATCACCGCGATGGACATCTCGATCTGCTTCGCGGACTTCCCGACCCAGAAGATCGGCGAGAACACCCGCGCCTTCCGCCAGCTCGGCATCGGCTACGCCAACCTCGGCGCCCTGCTGATGGCCACCGGCCACGCCTACGACTCCGACGGCGGCCGCGCCCTGGCCGGTGCCATCACCTCCCTGATGACGGGCACGGCCTACCGCCGCTCCGCCGAGCTGGCCGCGGTCGTCGGCCCGTACGACGGCTACGCCCGCAACGCCGACGCCCACCAGCGCGTCATGAAGCAGCACGCCGACGCCAACGGCACGGCCGTCCAGATGGACGACCTGGACTCCCCGGTGTGGGCCGCCGCCACGGAGGCCTGGCAGGACGTGCTGCGCATCGGCGAGAAGAACGGCTTCCGCAACTCCCAGGCGTCCGTGCTCGCCCCGACCGGCACCATCGGTCTCGCGATGTCCTGCGACACCACCGGCGTCGAGCCCGACCTCGCCCTGGTGAAGTTCAAGAAGCTCGTCGGCGGCGGCTCGATGCAGATCGTCAACGGCACCGTCCCGCAGGCCCTGCGCCGCCTGGGCTACCAGGAGGAGCAGATCGAGGCGATCGTCGCCCACATCGCCGACAACGGCAACGTGATCGACGCCCCCGGCCTCAAGCCCGCGCACTACGAGGTCTTCGACTGCGCCATGGGCGAGCGCGCCATCTCCCCGATGGGCCACGTCCGCATGATGGCCGCGATCCAGCCGTGGATCTCCGGCGCCATCTCCAAGACGGTCAACATGCCGGAGACGGCGACCGTCGAGGAGGTCGAGGAGATCTACTACGAGGCCTGGAAGCTCGGCGTCAAGGCGCTCGCGATCTACCGCGACAACTGCAAGGTCGGCCAGCCGCTCTCCGCCAAGAAGAAGGAGGAGGAGAAGGCCGAGATCACCGAGAAGGCCGAGGACACGATCCGTACCGCGGTCGAGAAGGTCGTCGAGTACCGCCCGGTCCGCAAGCGCCTCCCCAAGGGCCGCCCCGGCATCACCACGTCCTTCACGGTCGGCGGCGCCGAGGGCTACATGACCGCCAACTCCTACCCGGACGACGGTCTCGGCGAGGTCTTCCTGAAGATGTCGAAGCAGGGCTCGACCCTCGCCGGCATGATGGACGCCTTCTCCATCGCCGTCTCCGTCGGCCTGCAGTACGGCGTCCCGCTGGAGACCTACGTCTCGAAGTTCACCAACATGCGCTTCGAGCCGGCCGGCATGACCGACGACCCGGACGTGCGGATGGCCCAGTCGATCGTCGACTACATCTTCCGCCGCTTGGCGCTGGACTTCCTGCCCTTCGAGACCCGCTCCGCGCTCGGCATCCACTCCGCCGAGGAGCGCCAGCGCCACCTGGAGACCGGTTCCTACGAGCCGGCCGACGAGGAGGTCGACGTCGAGGGCCTCGCCCAGTCGGCCCCCCGCGCCCAGGAGCTGAAGGCGGTCGCCACGCCGAAGGCCGAGTCCGAGGCGGCCAAGCCCGCCCCGCAGCAGGCCCACACCAGCGCCGAACTGGTGGAGATGCAGCTGGGCATCCAGGCCGACGCCCCGCTCTGCTTCTCCTGCGGCACGAAGATGCAGCGCGCCGGCTCCTGCTACATCTGCGAGGGCTGCGGCTCGACCAGCGGTTGCAGCTGACCGACGCCGTACGGCTCGTGAAGTGAGCTGAAGGGGCGTGGACCGCGGGTCCACGCCCCTTCATCAGTTACCGGTCGTCGCCGGTGCGAGCCCTCAGGGCCGCTGTTCCCGGCCCATGACCCGGGTGAAGGTCGCCGGGTCCTCGTCGAAGCCGTGGACGCCGGGGTGGATCGTCCACTGGCCGGAACCGTCGCGGACGAACTCGGCGACCGTGGCGGCCGTAGCCCCCGGGACCGAGCCGAAGTCGTCCTCGGCGAGCACGGTGTAGCCCTCCCGGATCCGCACGGCCGGGTTCAGCACGCCGGCGAACGTCCGTTCCCCGTCACGCTGCTGGATGACGACGCCGGCCACCACGCGCGCGTAGCGGTCGTCGAGGCGGTCCAGCTCCACGGTCATGACCTCGTCCCAGCCGAACCCCTTGCCGTCCGTGCTGTCCCGGTTGAGCGTGATCGTGCCGTCCGGCGAACGGCTGTCGAAGTGCACTACGTACGCCGGGGCCCCGTACGGGTCCGTGGACACGAAGGTCCCCGCGACGATGTCCAGGTCGGAGGGCGGCTGCCCCGCGGGACTGGGATCCCACTTGAGCGCGATCTCGACCTTGCGGATTCCCTTGCTGAAGCCGGTCACCAGGCTGTCCCTTCCCCCTGAAGCTTCCTCGTCCCCAACTCCCGCCGAGCCGGGGCACCTTGCCCATCGTGCCACGCGCGCGGGAGCGCACGCGCGGTCGATCTCCGCCGGAGCGTGACCGGCGCCACGCCCGCTGGCCTTACGATGGCGCGGTGCTGGTCAAGTGGATTCGCTGCACCGTGGTGGACCGCCGCGGCTTCGAGCGCGGGCAGCGGAAATGGGCGGGGCTCCCGGGGGAGCCGGGGTTTCGGGGACAGGGCGGAGGCTGGAGCCGGCACCGGGAGGGCGTGGCGCACATCTTCGCCTTCTGGGAGAGCCGCGCCTTCTACGACTCCTTCATGGCCCGCTCCCACGACCGGCTGGCCGCCGCACAGGCCGGCACGTTCAAGGACGCCCAGGTCAAACTGTTCGAGTACCGCTTCGACGTGAAGACCGGCTTCGAGCCCCGCTTCACCGACGCCGACCTGGTCCGGGTGGCCCTGTGCCGGGTGCGCGAGGAGCGTGTGGAGCACTTCACCCTCATGCAGGAGAAGGTCTGGAACCCCGCGATGGCCGGCTCCCCCGGCATGATCCGCGGCATGTTCGGCGAGGCACCCCGGCAGGAGTTCATGATCCTCTCGATGTGGCGGTCGGCGGCCGAGCACGGCAAGTACCGCACCGAGCGCGTGGAGCGCCTCGCCCTGCGCGCCCAGACGGAGGCGGACATCGCCGCGCTCTCCGGCGACATCGTGGAGCTGGAGCCGTCCTGGATAGTCTGAGCGCCCCGTGCGTCGCGGTGCTGCCGCCGGGGAGACGATCCCGGCCGTTCCGGCGGTTCCGGTGTGACGTACACCGTATGGAGCCCGTACGAGGGCTCGACCGCCCCTCGTTCGATCTAGGGTTTCGGCATGGCACGACCACGGCGCATCGTCCTTGTCCGGCACGGCGAGTCCACGGGCAACATCGACGACTCCGTGTACGAGCGCGAGCCCGACCACGCCCTGGCGCTGACCGAGCGCGGCCGGCGGCAGGCCGAGCGGACCGGCGACAGACTCCGGCGGACCTTCGGCGACGAGCAGGTCAGCGTGTACGTGTCCCCCTACCGCCGCACCCATGAGACGCTCCAGGCCTTCGGCCTCGACCCGGGCCTCATACGCGTCCGCGAGGAACCCAGACTCCGCGAGCAGGACTGGGGCAACTGGCAGGACCGCGACGACGTACGCCTCCAAAAGGCCTACCGGGACGCCTACGGCCACTTCTTCTTCCGGTTCCCGCAGGGTGAGTCCGGCGCGGACGTGTACGACCGGGTCGGCGGCTTCCTGGAGAGCCTGTTCCGCAGCTTCGAGGCCCCGGACCACCCGCCCAACGTGCTCCTGGTGACCCACGGGCTGGCGATGCGGCTGTTCTGCATGCGCTGGTTCCACTGGACGGTCGCGGAATTCGAGTCACTGTCGAACCCCGGGAACGCCGAGATGCGGATGCTCGTTCTGGGAGAGGACGACAAGTACACCCTCGACCGACCCTTCGAGCGCTGGCGGGAGCCGGTGCCGTACTGGGTCACCGGATAGAGTGGCAGGGCGATGACGGCTGACTCCTCTTCCTCCGGGCGCCTGGAGCGTGCGCTGGCGAGCCTGCGCGGACTCTCCGTGGGGGACGCCCTCGGCTCCCAGTACTTCGTCCCGGCGAACTACCCCCTGCTGAAGCGACGCGACCTGCCCGACGGCCCCTGGCAGTGGACCGACGACACCGAGATGGCCGGCTCCGTGGTCGCCGTGCTCGCCGCCCACCAGCGGGTCGACCAGGACGCGCTTGCCCGCTCCTTCGCCGAGCACCACGACTTCGACCGGGGCTACGGCCCCGCGGTGGGCCGCCTGCTGCGCCTGGTCCGCGAGGGCCAGGACTGGCGGGAACTGGCCGCCGCGCTCTTCAACGGACAGGGCTCCTGGGGCAACGGCGCCGCGATGCGCATCGCCCCCTTGGGCGCCTGGTACGCGGACGACCCGGAGCAGGCCACCCACCAGGCCGAGATCTCGGCCTACCCCACGCATCAGCACCGGGAGGCCGTGGTCGGGGCGATGGCCGTCGCGGCGGCGGCCGCGCTGGCCGGCTCGCCGGGCGGACCGCCCAGCCCCGAGGCGCTGCTGGACGGCGTCATCGCCCTGGTGCCGAAGAGCGCGGTCGGCCAGGGCCTGCGCCGCGCCCGCGACATGCTCGACTACGGCGACGCGGCCACCGTCGCGGCCGTCCTGGGCTGCGGCAGGCGTACGAGCGCCCACGACACCGTCCCCTTCGCCCTCTGGTCCGCCGCCCGCGCCCTCGGCGATTACGAGACGGCGTTCTGGACGACCGCCCAGGTGGGCGGCGACGTCGACACCACCTGCGCCATCGTGGGCGGCGTCCTCGCCGCGAGCAAGGCCGGAGCCCCGCCCGCGGCATGGGTGGAGCGGACCGAGGCGCTGCCGGAGTGGGTGCCCGACGGGCTCGGAGCGTCTTGACATCGCACTTCACCACACCCTTCGCGACTGCGATCGGAGGCGAGTGGAGTGTCTCCGGGAAGGTGATCGACGGGGTGTGGTGGGGTCGGCCAGCCGCATGGCAATAGGCGGCACCCCCACGCAACCGAGCGGGTAAAACTCTGCCGGGTCCCCGCCGTGTGCGTCCTTCCGGCGCCGCCCCGGGCCACGGTGCCGTGTCGCTGCACTGTGTGCGGGAGCGAATGCGACGGCGCCGAGCCGCCAGGACGAATCGCCCGGTGGGCACTTCCGTCGACGACTCTCGACGGAACCCGGCATTCCGCTCCGGCGGCTACCGGACGCTTCGGCCGACCGGGGTGTCACCCGCCGATCCGGGCGGCGTACGCTAAGGGCGCCATGCCGTACGAACCGCCTACCCACACCGTCGAGCGCTCCCTGCGCGCCACGACCGGAGCGAAGATCATTGCCGGTGTCGACGAGGTGGGACGCGGCGCCTGGGCCGGTCCCGTCACCGTCTGCGCGGCGATCACCGGACTCCGTCGGCCGCCCGAGGGTCTCACCGACTCCAAGCTGCTGACGATCCGGCGCCGTACGGAACTGGCCGAGATCCTGCGGACATGGGTGACGTCCTACGCGCTCGGGCATGCTTCCCCCGAGGAGATCGACGAACTGGGGATGACGGCCGCACTGCGGCTCGCGGCGGTCCGTGCCCTCGGCACCCTGCCCGTCCGCCCCGACGCCGTGATCCTCGACGGCAAGCACGACTATCTCGGCACCCCCTGGCAGGTCCGCACGGTGATCAAGGGCGACCGTTCCTGCGTCGCCGTCGCGGCGGCCTCGGTGATCGCGAAGGTTCAGCGCGACAAAATGATGGCCGAACTGGGCATCGACCATGCAGACTTCGGATTCGCGGACAACGCTGGGTATCCGTCGCCCGTGCACAAGGCCGCACTGGAGGAGCGGGGGCCCACCCCGCACCACCGGTTGTCGTGGGCGTATCTTGATGCGTTGCCCCAGTGGCGGCACCTCAAGAAGGCCCGCACCTGGGCGGACGCACGCGTTCCGGAGATCGACGGTCAGCTCGGCTTCGACTTCTGACGGTTCCGGTCGCACTGATGTGCCCCCCGGTCGTCCATACCGCACCAATGTTTGATAAAAATCAGCTCATGCCTCTCATTCCCGAGGAGCCTCAGATTCACGAGAGTGCCCAGGGTCCCCGCGCAACTCCGGCCAGTGGCCGTACCGCGCCGACCCCTCGCCCCGTACCCGGCCCCCGACCCGCGGCTCCGTCCCGCCCCGGTCGTCCCGGCCCCGTAAGGCCGATGCCGCCGGCGCAGCGCGCGCCGCGTGACGTGGCTCCGGCCAAGCCGGGCCCCTCCGGCCCCGCCACCGCGTCCGCCTCCGTGGCGCCGCCCCAGATCCAGTTGATCCCCGCCTCGGCCGAAGGCGCGCTCGACGCCGCGGACGAGGCGGTGGACCTGCTGCTGGACTCGGGCCGTGCCCCCGGTGAGGTGCTCGTGATCACCACCGGTGCCCAGCACCCGTGGGCCGAGCACGAGTTGTCCTTCAGCGAAGCCTCCTACTGGGCGCAGCACGACGCCGGCGACGACGTCTTCTACGCCGACGCCACCGCCGCCGCGCGCGCCGGATCCCGTCCCGTGGTCGTCGTGGCCGTCAATGGAGGTCCCGCCTCCGCCGCTGCCACCGTCCTCCCGCTGGCCCACTCCCGGGCCGGAGCACTCCTGATCGTCTGCGGCGACCCGCAGCAGATCAACTCGGTGGCGGGCGCGGGTCTCTGAGCCGCGTACGGCACCTCGGGACACCGGGGCGCCGCAGGAGCCGCGCCGACGGCATCCGCACGGTGCGGCCTTCGGCCTGCCCGGGCGGGGGCCGGCGGTCGTCGCGCCCGGCGGCTCGCCGCCCGGCGCCACGGAAGTCTCGCGCTACGGGGGCGGCGGCGACCGTCAGGAGGAGTGCCCCGGTGGCCGCCGTCGGCGACCGCCGTGGGCGTACGGCGGGGGCGTGCGGCGTGGGCGTGCGGCGTCGGCCCGGTTCCTCGTCCGTGGGTGAACTCTCCCTGGCTCCGCGCCAGGTGAGGCGGAGGCTCAAGACAGCGCACGGCGACGCGAGGGATCAGCCGGTGACCGGCCGGGCGTCTTCCCTCAGCGGGCTGCCGCCCGCCGCAGGACCTCCGAGACGGGGCCGCCGCTCCGGGGCGCCAGCGGCGGAGCCTGCGCCAGAGCGAAGGGCTCCGGGGCGGAGTGCGCGTGGGGACGGCGTCCGCCGCGCCCCTCGCCGAGCACCTGCCAGCCCTCCTGCGTCAGCGTGATGTACGCCCCGCACCTGAGCCCGTGCAGCGTGCAGGCGTCGCGCAGACCCCACATCCAGGCGCCGTCCTCCTCCGTCCAACGCCCGTCGCCCTCACGGCAGTAGAGCAGCACGGCCGTCCGCACGGGGGTGCGGCGCCGCAGGTCGTGCGGAATGACCCGGCGCAGCTGGGACAGCAGCGCATTGCGGAACATCCACCCGTCCGCCGGCGCGGGACGGCGGGTGAACGAGGCGCTGGCGCACAGCCGTTCCTCGGGATCGAGGACGGCGATGACCGCCGTCTGCGGCTTGGGGTGATGCCGGGCGTGCAGCCCGCTGACGACCTCACGGGGGTTGCGCAGCAGAGGGATACCGGCGGCCGCCCACTCCGCCGGTTCGAGCAGGCGACTGGCGGAGGCGGTGGACGCGGACGTCGACAACGAGGCCGCCGAGGACGAGGCGAATCCGAAGGTCACGTTCCTCCCTTCGGCTACGCGCCCATACTGCGGGCGAGGTCGGATTCGGGGGAGCGCGCACCGCAGCGGAGCCCAACCGGACCACGGGCGAGCCGTGCGGGGAGCGGATCTCAATTCTTCCTGTCGAACTGGGATGCGGCAACGAGCAATTGGCGCCACCGCCGGTTATCTGGCGGTGCGGGGTTTATATCCCTACCCACCAAGTCGGCGTATGACGCCCGAGGCGTCGGATCACGTCACGGGGCGGTCGCCTCCGAAGGACAGGCGGTCATCCCTGGACGGCGAGCACCAGGGGCAGCACCCCTCGCGCCCCCGACTTTCTCAGCAGGCGTGCCGCCACCGCGAGCGTCCAGCCCGTCTCGGTGAAGTCGTCGACCAACAGCACCGGTCCCTGAGCGTCGGCGAGCGCCGCCGCGAGAGCGGGCGGCACCGTCAACGCGCCGTCCAGGGCCTTCAGTCGCTGCGCGCTGTTGCTGCGCGGCACCCGGGGCACGTCCTCGGCGTACTCCACCGCCCCGAGCAGGGGCATCCGGCCGACCTCGGCGATCCGGGCGCCCAGTGAGTGGACGAGTCGCGGCCGGGTGCGCGAGGCGAGCGTGACCACGCCCACCGGACGAGGTGGTGCGTCGGGTGTGCCGGAAGCCCAGCCGCCGGGCCCCCGGGCCCAGTCGGCCAGCACGTCCACCACCGCCCGTGCCACGTCGTCCGGCACGGGCGTGTCCGGTGCCTGGGGCGCGAGGAGTGGACGCAGCCGATTGCCCCAGCCGATGTCCGACAGGCGGCCCAGGGCCCGCCCCCGCGAGGCCTGTTCACCGGCCGGGATACGGCCCTTGAGGTCGACCCCGACCGCCGGCAGGCCGGTCGGCCACATGCGGCGCGGCTCGACCTCGACTCCCGCACGGCCGAGATCGCCGCGCGCGGCGTCCAGCGCCGCGGGGGACAGATCGGCGGTGAAGCGCGGCCCCGCGCAGTTGTCGCAGCGGCCACACGGTTTGGCGCCCTCGTCGTCCAGTTGGCGCTGCAGGAATTCCATCCGGCACTCGTCGGTGGACGCGTACCCACGCATCGCCTCCTGCTCGGCCGCGCGCTGCCGGGCCACCCAGGCGTAGCGCTCGGTGTCGTACGACCACGGCTGCCCGGTGGCGACCCATCCGCCCTTGACCCGCCGCACCGCTCCGTCGACGTCGAGGACCTTCAGCATGGTCTCCAGCCGGGAGCGGCGCAGCTCGACCAGCGGCTCCAGCGCGGGCAGCGACAGCGGCCCCTCCGCCCGGGCGAGGACGTCCAGGGTGCGCCGCACCAGCTCCTCGGGAGGGAAAGCCAGCGAGGCGAAGTACTGCCAGATCGCCTCGTCCTCCCTGCCCGGCAGCAACAGCACCTCGGCGTGGTCGACACCTCGGCCGGCCCGGCCCACCTGCTGATAGTAGGCGATCGGTGAGGAGGGCGAACCGAGGTGGACCACGAAACCGAGGTCGGGCTTGTCGAACCCCATCCCGAGCGCCGAGGTGGCCACCAGCGCCTTCACCCGGTTCGCCAGCAGATCGTCCTCCGCCTGCTGCCGCTCGGCGTTCTCCGTCTTGCCCGTGTACGACGCGACCGTGTGCCCGCGCCGGCGCAGGAAGGCGGTGACCTCCTCGGCGGCGGCGACGGTGAGGGTGTAGACGATGCCCGATCCCGGCAGCTCGTCGAGGTGGTCGGCGAGCCAGGCCATCCGGTGCACGGCGTCCGGCAGCCGCAGCGCGTTGAGGCTGAGGCTCTCCCGGTCCAGCGGCCCGCGCAGCACCAGCGCGTCCGAGGTGCCGCCGGTGCCCAGTTGCTCGGCGACGTCCGCGGTCACCCGCGCGTTGGCCGTGGCCGTGGTGGCCAGCACCGGGACGCCGGGCGGCAGGTCGGCGAGCATGGTGCGCAGCCGTCGGTAGTCGGGACGGAAGTCATGGCCCCAGTCGGAGATGCAGTGGGCCTCGTCCACGACCAGGAGACCGGTCGCGGCCGACAGCTTGGGCAGCACCTGATCGCGGAAGTCCGGGTTGTTGAGACGCTCGGGCGAGACGAGCAGGACGTCCACCTCGCCGGCCGCGATCTCGTCCTGGACCGAGGTCCATTCCTCGGTGTTGGCCGAGTTGATGGTCCGGGCGTGGATACCGGCCCGGGACGCCGCCTCCACCTGGTTGCGCATGAGCGCGAGCAGCGGCGAGACGATCACCGTCGGCCCGCTCCCGGCGGCCCGCAGAAGCGATGTCGCCACGAAGTACACCGCGGACTTGCCCCATCCCGTCCGCTGCACGACCAGAGCCCGGCGGCGGTCGGCGACCAGCGCCTCGATCGCCCGCCACTGGTCCTCGCGCAGCCGTGCCGCGCCCGTGGCATCCCCGACGAGCCGGGCGAGGACGGCGTCGGCCCTGGCCCGGAGATCCGCGTTGCTCGTGTGTTCCATGTCCTCCATACAACAGGACCGGACCGACAGCCGGGCGAGGCTGTGGACAGCGACGACGGCGTTGTCGTGTCCCTGATTCGACTTATCCACAGGCCCGAGCGGCGCCACGGAATCCGCGAGATCGTCTGCGCATGACGAATCACAGCGAAACCACCGGACCCTCCGAAAACCGAGACATCCCAGGGCAGCTGCCCTCCGCCGCATCCGCCGCACACGACCCACAGGTGACCCTCCGCACCCCCGCGGAGCTGGCCGACGCCCTGCCGTACCTGCTCGGTTACCGCCCCGAGGACAGCATGGTGCTGGTCGCCCTCCACGACCGCGAGGGCAAGGGCAGGTTCGGCGGCCGGGCCCGGCTCGGTATCCCCGCCGGCCAGGAGGACTGGACGGCCGCCGCCCGACAACTGGCCCATGGGCTGGTGACCGGCAGCGAGCGGCGCCGGGGCCGCCCGGAGCAGATGGTGGCCTACGTCTGCCAGGAGCCGTCCCCCGGCGAGACGGGCCAGGACGTCAAACGACGCCTCGAAGGGCTGGCCCACGCCCTGCGCGTCGAGTGCGGCAACCTCGACGTGCCGGTCATCGAGGCACTGTGCATCTCGGACGGCCGCTTCTGGAGTTACTGCTGCCCGACCGAGAGCTGCTGCCCCGCGGAGGGCTCGCCCATGGGTCTGCCCGGCACCTCCGTCCTCGCCGCCGCGGCGACCTACGCCGGCCTCCAGGTACGCGGCACACTCCGGGAGCTGCACGCCCGGTTCCAGCCCCGGGAATCCGCCGCGGCGCTGGAACAGGAGATCGCCCTGGACGCGGCGGGCATGACCCTGGTGCCCCGCATCCTGGACGAGACCAGTCGTGCGGGCATCGCGGCGGAGACCCTCACGCTCGCCGAGCGGATCATCCGCCGCTTCGCCGCCGCGACACCGGTCTCCGGCACCCACCCGGCCGACCTGCGTGACGACGGCCTGCTCGGTGACGACGAGGCGGCCGCCCTCATTCTCGGCCTCCAGGACCGCACGACCCGGGACCGCGCGGCCGCCTGGATGGAGGGCGAGGAAGCGGCCCCGGCCCTGCGGCTCTGGCGCGCCCTGGCCCGTCGGTGCGTCGGGCCGTACCACGAGCACGCCGCCGCACCACTGACCCTGGCCGGCTGGGTCGCCTGGTCGACGGGTGACGAACTGGAGGCACGCGAGGCGTTGGCCATGGCACTGGGCGCGGACCGGGACTACCTCTTCGCCCGCCTGCTCCACCAGGCCTGCAACGAAGGCCTCGACCCGGAGGCGATCCGCCGCTGCCTGCGGGCGGAACCCTCGGGCCGTGTGTCGCCGCGGAGCGAGGCTCAGCCGCAGTCGGCGACGCTGACGGAGCCCGAGCCGGACGGCAGGGCGCCGGGTGACCAGGCTGCCGAGGCGGGCACGGCCACCGGCACCCGCCGACGCCGCCGGGTCCGGCCCGCCGACGGTTCACGCGCCAAGCGACCGTCCGCGACGAGGCGACGGCCGACGGGCACCCGCCCCCTGCCGACCGCCTCGGACTCCACCGGGCCGGCCACCAGGGCCCTCCACGCCACCCGAGAGGAGGAATAGACCCCCGCCCGCCGGGACGATCACACCGCACCCGCTGCGCTGCGCCCCCGCAACAGGGCGTGTGACCTCGTACGACGCGACGACCGCGAAGAAAGGGAGCCGAACCCGACCGCCATAACGGAACGAAGCGGAACCACCACCTCTGCGACCGCCGAAGGGAGTGTTTATCGTCAGGCAGACGACTATCATCGCGGCATGCCCTACGACCCGTCAGCCTTCCCGCCCTTCGCCGTCACCGTGGACCTGGTCGTGCTGACCGTGCGCCGCCACGCCCTGTGTGCGCTGGCGGTACGCCGGGGCGAACCTCCCTTCCAGGGGCGCTGGGCACTGCCCGGAGGCTTCGTGCGGGCCGACGAGGACCTGTCCCAGGCGGCGGCGCGCGAGCTGGCCGAGGAGACCGGACTGCGCGCGCACGACCCCGACGCCCCCGCCCAGGACAACGGAGCGCACCTGGAGCAGCTCGCCACCTACGGCGACCCCAAGCGCGACCCGCGTATGCGGGTGGTCAGCGTCGCCCATCTGGCGCTCGCGCCCGACCTGCCCGCACCCCGCGCCGGCGGCGACGCCAGCAACGCCCGCTGGGCGCCGGTGGAGGAACTGCTCCAGCGGGACGGCTACGGCCGTGACGGCGAACCCGTCGCCCCGCTCGCGTTCGACCACGCCCAGATTCTCGCGGACGGGGTGGAACGGGCCCGGTCCAAGATCGAGTACTCCTCGCTGGCCACCGCGTTCTGCCCGCCCGAGTTCACCGTCGGCGAGCTGCGGCGGGTCTACGAGGCGGTGTGGGCCGTAGCCCTCGACCCGCGCAACTTCCACCGCAAGGTGACCGGAACCCCGGGCTTCCTCGTGCCCACGGGTGGGACGACCACTCGCCAGGGTGGTCGTCCGGCCCAGCTCTTCCGGGCCGGCGGCGCCACGCTGCTCAACCCGCCGATGCTGCGCCCCGAGGTCTGAGGAGCGGCGCGGACCGCCACCGAACAGCGCACGAGCCGACCAGTGGGCCTGTCCGGGTCCACCGAACGGCGTACCCGGACGCGGCGGCCCGCGCGGCTTTCAACGACAGAGCGCGCTATACACCAGAAAACCGGACATAGCGCGCTATCTTGCTGCAGGTGATCCAGGCCTTCGGACTGACCAGCAACCCCCGCAAGGCGCACCCGCCCGCCGTCGATGACATCTCCTTCGAAGCGCGCGCCGGGCAGGTCACCGCGCTCCTCGGCGGTGACGGCGCGGGCAAGACGACGGCGCTCAGACTGATGCTCGAACTCCAGCCGGGCCGTGGCATCACCCACTTCCGGGGGCGCCCCCTGCATCGGATCGCCCATCCCGCACAGGAAGTGGGTGTGCTGCTGGGTGATGTGCCGGGGCATCCGGCGCGCTCGGTCCGCGGTCATCTCCGCATGCTGTGCGCGGCCGCGGGAGTGCCCGCGCGCCGCGCCGACGAGGTCCTGGAGGCGGTCGGCCTCGTCAGCCTCCGCGAGGAGCGTCTGGGCACGCTGTCACGCGGCATGGACCGCGGTCTCGGCCTCGCCTGCGCACTGCTGCCCGACCCGCACACACTCGTCCTGGACCAGCCCACCCACGGTCTCTCCACCCGTGAGGCGCGGTGGCTGCACGGCATGCTCCGCGCCCACGCCCGCGAGGGCGGCACCGTGCTCTTCACCACCACCGACCCCAAGGAGGCCGCGCGCACGGCCGACCGGGTCGTCACCCTCGACGCCGGAAGGCTCGTCGCCGACCAGGAGGCCGCGGAGTTCGCCCGCACCCGGCTGCGTCCACGCGTGGCCGTCCGCAGCCCGCACGCGGCACGGCTCGCGGCCCTGCTCGGCAAGGAGGCCCGTACGGCCCGCCGGTCCGTGGAGGTCGTACGGGAGCAGGGCAACCGCCTCTCGGTGTACGGCAGTACGACCGCCGACATCGGCGAGATCGCCTTCCGGAACGGCATCCTGGTCCACCAACTCGCGGACGAGATCGGCGACATGGGACCGGGCGTCACGGGCACCGACGAGAAGGAGGAGCAGGCGGACGGGGGAGAGGCGGCCGAGCGCGAGTCGGCGGCGGACGTGCCCACGGGGGCCGAGGGGCGTCCTGTGGAGAGCACCGCGGAACCCGTGCCCTCGTCGGCGACGGAATCGGCCCGCGCCGCGCTGGGGCTGCCGCCCACTCCGCCGCCTGCGGAGCAGGGCCGCGAACGAGTCGTCGCGGACTCGTCCACGCTGGAGCGGGTGGGCGCCGAGCCGGGCCGGTCGGCGGCAGAACGGCAGACCGCCGGATACGCCCTGTCGGTGGCCGAGCCGAGCCAGGTGGAGCGTGGCTCTTCGGTGGCGGACCCGAACACCCCGGCACGTGACGCCCGCCGACCGGGGCAGGGGGGCCCGGTGCGGGAGCAGGGCCCTGTGGTGTCCTCCGCGGACCACGAGCGCGGCGCGGAGGACAGCGCGGTGAGCAGTCTCGTCGCGGACGACACGACGGCGACGGTCGCTCCCGTCGGCGAGAGCCGGGCCGCCGCCGGGCTCTCCGTGCGGGAGCACACGCGGACCGACCGGGGGGAACTCGGCCGGACCGTTGGGCGCACGTCCCCGGCGCAGCTTGCGGAGAGCACCCCCGGCGCCGCCGCGCACGGCTCCTCCCGGACCGCTGCCGCTCCCGGAACGGGTGACGCGACGGCCCGGGGGGATGGGGGCCCCTCCGGCACCGCCACCCGCACCCGCCTCCCGGGCGCCCGCACCCCCGGCGCCCGCGCGCCGGGGCCCGGAACCACCGCGCACCCGGACACCCCGCGCACGCTCGACACCGACTCCCCGCTCCCGCCCCCCATCGCCGTCCGGCCCTCGCCGAGCCCCCTGCGCCCCCTGCGCTACGAGATCCGGCGTGCCACCGGTATCGGGACCGGCTTCCTCACCTGCGGAGCCGTGCTCGTGGTGTCCGCGATCACGGCAGTGGTGCTGGCCCGCATCGGACACACCCCGCAGGCGCGGCTGTTCGCCGCGTGGCCGAGCCAGCTGCCGCTGCCGCCCGCCGCACTCGCGTCGGGGCTGCTGGGCGCGCTGGCCTTCGGCGACGAGTTCCGCCACCCCGCCCTGGCGGCGGACCGCGGCACCGTGCCCCGCCGCCTGGGGCTGCTGACCGCGAAACTGCTCGTCGCCGGGGCCACCGCGCTGATGCTGGCCTTCCTCACGGTGGGCTGCGACGCCGAAGTGCTCTACCTCGTATACGGACGGGAGCTGACACAGGTTCCCGCGGACTGGCTCTCCCTGACCGCGAGTTGGTTCGGGCTGGTGACCGCCTGTGCCTGGGCCGGGGTGCTGGCGGCCGGCGTGTTCCGGTCCACGACGGCGGGTCTGGCGGCCGTACTCGCCGTACCCGTGCTCGTCGTACCGCTCGCTCAGCTGGTGCTGCGGGGTTCGGGTGTGCGGATGGCGGCCGGGCTGCCGGTGCGGATGCGGGAGGTGCTCCTGCTCCAGTGGCCGTTCGGAGGGGACCGGTACCTGCTCGCCGTGGTGCGTGTACTCACCCAACCCGTGGGCGGGGCAATGACGTTGGCCGTCGCGGGACTGCTCTGCGCGTATGTGTTCACGATGCTGCGCACCAGGGTTCGGTGACCGCTCCGCGCATGCTTCGAAACCCACTGTGCGCACAACTCCCCGAAGAAAGCTCATTTCTTTCCGATAAGGCGTCAATTGCGACGGGGTGAGCGATCACCCTTTCGTGTGCTTTTCACCAAAGACCTCAAGGGAGTTGAAGACGGCGCCGACAAAGGTTCCGTGAGTACCCTTGCGCACACCATGATGACCGCCGCCCGCTCCGCAGACTCAGGTCTGACCGGCCCGGGCGATCTCGACCGCTACCCCTACGCCGAGGCCCCGATGGCCGACCGCGTGGGAGCGCCTTCCTGGGAGGGTGCCGAGCCGGAGTTTGGCCGCGTCGGCCGGCGCGCCACGGGCAGCCGTGGACGCGGCCTGCACGGCCAACTCGTCCAGCAGCTGGGGCAGATGATCGTATCCGGCGACCTGGGCGCGGACCGCCCGCTGGTGCCCGAGGAGATCGGCCAGCGGTTCGAGGTCTCCCGCACGGTCGTCCGCGAGTCCCTCCGCGTCCTGGAGGCCAAGGGCCTGGTCAGCGCCCGTCCGAACGTCGGCACACGCGTGCGTCCGGTCAGCGACTGGAACCTCCTCGACCCGGACATCATCGAGTGGCGGGCCTTCGGGCCGCAGCGCGACGACCAGCGCCGTGAGCTGAGCGAGCTGCGCTGGACGATCGAGCCGCTCGCCGCGCGCCTGGCCGCCGGGCACGGCCGCGAGGAGGTGCAGCAGCGCCTGTGCGACATGGTGGAGATCATGAGCCATGCCATGGCGCAGGGCGACGCCCTGACCTTTTCACGGGCCGACAACGAGTTCCACGGGCTGCTGATCCAGATCGCGGGCAATCGCATGCTGGAGCACCTCTCCGGCATCGTCTCGGCCGCTCTCCAGGTCTCGGGTGGACCGGTGACCGGCTGTGACCGCCCGAACGAGGCGTCCCTCGCGCAGCACGCGCGGATCGTCGACGCCCTCGGCACCGGCGACGGCGCGGCGGCCGAGACGGCCATGCGGCAGCTGCTGGCGATCCACCCCGAGGTGGAGCGCGTGGTGCCCGCCCCGCGCGAGCACTGACCCGCGCGGTGGCGGGCGCGGCCGCCGGGGTGCGACGTCCCCGGCGTGTTCGCGGCCTCGCCGGACCGGTTCTCGTGGTCGCGCGTCGCCTGGGCAGCGGACTCGCCGGGCCGCCGGATCCCCGGTCTCCGGCGGGTCCGGCGGGGCGATGGAGCGTACTGATGTGGTGGGTGACCGGACCTGACGCGGCCGGTGCTCTCGCCGTGCCCCTGTCTGACCGCTTTTGAACGCTTACGGGGTGTGACTCGGGCCACGCAGATTGGGCGTAACGCTCGCGGGAACAGCGCGATGACCTAAGAGGTGACAGCCGCGGAGGGAATACGGACGCCATCACAGGCGCTGTGCATCTTCCCGGCCCCCGCCCGCGCCGTCGGCCCGTCCACGGCCGGTGGTCGGCGCCTGTCCGCAGTGGACGGTGCCGGAAGCCGTTTTCCAACGTTCCGAGAGGTTGTTCGTGTCGGCCAGCACATCCCGTACGCTCCCGCCGGAGATCGCCGAGTCCGTCTCTGTCATGGCGCTCATTGAGCGGGGAAAGGCTGAGGGGCAGATCGCCGGCGACGATGTGCGTCGGGCCTTCGAAGCTGACCAGATCCCGGCCACTCAGTGGAAGAACGTACTGCGCAGCCTCAACCAGATCCTTGAGGAAGAGGGTGTGACGCTGATGGTCAGTGCCGCAGAGCCCAAGCGCACCCGAAAGAGCGTCGCAGCGAAGACCCCGGCCAAGCGCACCGCCACCAAGACGGTCGCTGCCAAGGCGGTGACCACCCGGAAGGCCACGGCCAGCACCGCCGCGCCGGCCGTGCCCACCGCCCCGGGCGAGACCGCGGACCCGGCCGAGGAAGCCGTGGCCGCCAAGAAGGCCGCCGCCAAGAAGGCGACGGCCAAGAAGACGGCCGTGAAGAAGACCGTCGCCAAGAAGACGGCCGCCAAGAAGACCACGGGCAAGAAGGACGACGGCGAGGTTCTCGAGGAAGAGGTCATCGAGGACACCAAGGTCGCCGACGAGCCCGAGGGCACCGAGAACGCCGGCTTCGTCCTGTCCGACGAGGACGAGGACGACGCGCCCGCCCAGCAGGTCGCCGCCGCCGGTGCCACCGCCGACCCGGTCAAGGACTACCTGAAGCAGATCGGCAAGGTCCCCCTGCTCAACGCGGAGCAGGAGGTCGAGCTGGCCAAGCGCATCGAGGCGGGTCTCTTCGCCGAGGACAAGCTGGCCAACGCCGACAAGCTCGCCCCGAAGCTCAAGCGCGAGCTGGAGATCATCGCCGAGGACGGCCGCCGCGCCAAGAACCACCTGCTGGAGGCCAACCTCCGCCTGGTGGTCTCCCTGGCCAAGCGCTACACCGGCCGCGGCATGCTCTTCCTGGACCTCATCCAGGAGGGCAACCTCGGTCTGATCCGCGCGGTGGAGAAGTTCGACTACACCAAGGGCTACAAGTTCTCCACGTACGCCACTTGGTGGATCCGCCAGGCGATCACCCGTGCCATGGCCGACCAGGCCCGCACCATCCGTATCCCGGTGCACATGGTCGAGGTCATCAACAAGCTCGCGCGCGTGCAGCGCCAGATGCTCCAGGACCTGGGCCGCGAGCCCACCCCGGAGGAGCTGGCCAAGGAACTCGACATGACCCCGGAGAAGGTCATCGAGGTCCAGAAGTACGGTCGCGAGCCCATCTCGCTGCACACCCCCCTGGGTGAGGACGGCGACAGCGAGTTCGGTGACCTGATCGAGGACTCCGAGGCCGTCGTCCCCGCCGACGCCGTCAGCTTCACACTCCTGCAGGAGCAGCTGCACTCCGTCCTGGACACCCTGTCCGAGCGCGAGGCCGGCGTCGTGTCCATGCGCTTCGGTCTCACCGACGGTCAGCCGAAGACCCTCGACGAGATCGGCAAGGTGTACGGCGTGACGCGTGAGCGCATCCGCCAGATCGAGTCGAAGACCATGTCGAAGCTGCGCCACCCGTCGCGATCGCAGGTGCTGCGCGACTACCTCGACTAGAACACGCTCGCACGGCCCCGATGGCCCGGTTCCCCTCGCGGGAGCCGGGCCTTCGTGCTGCGGGCGACAGCGCACTGGCTCACTCTGGGTTCTCCAGCAGGACCCCAGAGTGAGGAGGACGCATGCGCCGTTCCGTTGCCCGGGCACTGCTCCGGCCGCTGGCCCTGGCGGCCGCCATGACCGCCATACCCGTGTCGGGCGCGGCCCCGGCCGCCGCCGACAGTGTGGTGGTGGGCGGGTTCCCGATCGACGTCTCCCAGGCACCTTGGACGGTGGCGCTGTCCAGCCGTGACCGGTTCGGAGGTACGCGGGCGGGCCAGTTCTGCGGGGGCGTGGCGATCACACCGACAGCGGTGCTCACCGCCGCCCACTGCATGACCGACGAGGTTCTCGGGGCTCCGCCCGACCGGTCGGGTGATCTCAAGGTCATCGCGGGCCGCACCGACCTGCTGTCGACCGAAGGCGCCGAGATCGCCGTCGAGGACGTCCAGGTCAACCCGGGCTTCGACAGCGAGACGAACTCCGGGGACTTCGCTGTCCTCACCCTCGCCGAGGCGCTTCCGCAGAGCGCGGTCGTCCCCATGGCCGGCCCCGGTGACCAGGCCTACACGCCCGGTACCCGCGCCCTCGTCTCGGGCTGGGGAGACACGACCGGCGGGGGCGCCTACCCGCGCCGGCTGCACGCGGCGAACGTGAGCGTGCTCCCGGACGACCGCTGCGCCCGCGCCTATCCGGGCGGAGCCGAGGGCGCCTACCGGGCCGAGACCATGCTCTGCGCGGGCCAGGAGGAGGGTGGCCCCGACGCCTGTCAGGGCGACAGCGGCGGCCCGCTGGTGGCCGACGGGCGGCTGATCGGGCTCGTGTCGTGGGGGAGCGGCTGTGGACGCCCTGGGAGCCCGGGCGTCTACACCCGGGTCTCCGAGGTCGTGCGCGCGCTTCAGCCGGGCGCACAGGGGTCGTAGAGGCCGTGGCGAGGCCCCAGTGAGGCTCCTGGAGGCCCGCACGCGGGTATGAGCACGGGCGGCCGCTCCTGGTGGGGAGCGGCCGCCCGTTCACCGGCCTGTGCCGGGGCTGGCTCGTCGTGTGTGCGAGATTCAGCGCTCTTCTTCCGAAGCGGTGTTCGGAGCAGACGTCAGCCGCTCCGTCTCGTCCTGTATCTCAGCGGCGATCTTCTTGAGTTCCGGCTCGAACTTACGCCCGTGGTGGGCGCAGAAGAGCAGCTCTCCGCCGCTGAGCAGGACGACCCGCAGGTATGCCTGGGCGCCGCAGCGGTCGCAGCGGTCGGCGGCCGTCAGCGGGCTCGCGGGGGTCAGAACAGTAGTCACGTCGCCTCTTCTCTAGCTCGACGAGCTGTCGTACCAGGGTCAACATCCAACCAGCCCGAAAACGTTCCCGCTCGTGGCTTTTCCTCGAAAAAGTTTTTCCGGGGCGGCTGTCTGCTGCCGGTTGGCGGCGAATGTGCCGTAGTGCGTATCTGGTGTGCTTACGGGTTCGCGCGGTCTATGGGGGGTCGGTCCTCCCGGCTGGCTTGCCGGTTGTTCATGAGGACGTGCCCGGAGCCTAAATGGTTCATGCCTCCAAGGGAACGTGATGTGTACTTCACTCCATCGAGGTATCGAACAGGTATACGAGCCTGGACTAGGGTGGGTTCCCGACGAGGGTGGCGTTACACCGGCTCTACCAGGCCTCGGTACCCTCTGAGCGGCGACCGAAGCCGACCCCTTACCCAGAAGGGGCCATCTGAAATTCAGCGAGGAGCGAACCGCGTGACCGCCGATACGTCCGTGCCGTCCACAGCGCTGCTGGCAGGAGCAGACCGGGACGGTTCCAACTACACCGCGCGGCACCTGCTCGTCCTCGAGGGCCTCGAAGCCGTGCGCAAGCGCCCGGGTATGTACATCGGCTCGACCGACAGCCGCGGCCTGGTGCACTGCCTCTGGGAGATCATCGACAACGCCGTGGACGAGGCCCTCGGGGGCTACTGCGACCACATCGAGGTGATCCTCCACGACGACGGCTCCGTCGAGGTGCGCGACAACGGCCGCGGCATCCCCGTGGACGTGGAGCCCAAGACCGGCCTGTCCGGCGTGGAGGTCGTCATGACCAAGCTCCACGCGGGCGGCAAGTTCGGCGGCGGCTCCTACGCCGCCTCCGGTGGTCTGCACGGCGTCGGCGCCTCCGTGGTCAACGCGCTCTCCGCGCGTCTCGACGTCGAGGTGGACCGCGGCGGCCAGGTGCACGCCATCAGCTTCCGGCGCGGCGTCCCCGGCGCCTACAAGGGCGCCGGCCCGGACGCCGCGTTCGAGGCCAAGAGCGGCATGCGCAAGACCAAGAAGATCCCCAAGACCCGCAGCGGCACGCGCGTGCGCTACTGGGCCGACCGGCAGATCTTCCTCAAGGACGCCAAGCTCTCGCTGGACACCCTCCACCAGCGGGCCCGCCAGACCGCGTTCCTGGTGCCCGGCCTGACCATCGTCGTCCGGGACGAGTTCGGTCTCGGCGAGGGCGGCAGCAAGGGCGAGGAGTCCTTCCGCTTCGACGGCGGCATCAGCGAGTTCTGCGAATACCTGGCGAGTGACAAGCCGGTCTGCGACGTCCTCCGCTTCTCCGGCCAGGGCACCTTCAAGGAGACCGTCCCGGTCCTGGACGACCACGGCCAGATGACGCCCAAGGAAGTCACCCGCGAACTCGGCGTCGACATCGCGCTGCGCTGGGGCACGGGCTACGACACCACGCTGCGGTCCTTCGTCAACATCATCGCCACCCCCAAGGGCGGCACGCATGTGGCCGGCTTCGAGCAGGCGCTCGTCCAGACGATGAACGACGTCCTGCGCGCCAAGAAGCTGCTGCGCGTGGCCGAGGACAACATCGTCAAGGACGACGCCCTGGAGGGCCTGACCGCCGTCGTCACCGTGCGGCTGGCCGAGCCGCAGTTCGAGGGGCAGACGAAGGAGGTGCTCGGCACCTCCGCGGCCCGCCGCATCGTGAACCAGGTGGTCACCAGGGAACTGAAGGCGTTCCTGACCACCACGAAGCGTGACGCCGCCGCCCAGGCCCGTGTCGTCATGGAGAAGGCCGTCGCCGCAGCCCGCACGCGCGTCGCGGCCCGCCAGCACAAGGACGCCCAGCGTCGGAAGACCGCTCTGGAGTCCTCCTCGCTGCCGGCCAAGCTCGCCGACTGCCGCAGCGACGACGTCGACCGCAGCGAGCTGTTCATCGTGGAGGGCGACTCCGCGCTCGGTACGGCGAAGCTGGCCCGCAACTCCGAGTTCCAGGCCCTGCTGCCGATCCGGGGCAAGATCCTCAACGTGCAGCGGTCCTCGGTGACGGACATGCTGAAGAACGCCGAGTGCGGCGCGATCATCCAGGTCATAGGAGCGGGCTCGGGCCGCACCTTCGACATCGAACAGGCCCGCTACGGCAAGATCATCATGATGACGGACGCCGATGTGGACGGCTCCCACATCCGTTGCCTGCTGCTCACGCTGTTCCAGCGCTACATGCGGCCCATGGTCGAGGCCGGCCGTGTCTTCGCCGCGGTGCCGCCGCTGCACCGCATCGAGGTCGTCCAGCCGAAGAAGGGCCAGGACAAGTACGTCTACACCTACTCCGACCGTGAGCTGCGGGACAAGCTGATGGAGTTCCAGACCAAGGGCATCCGCTACAAGGACTCCATCCAGCGCTACAAGGGCCTGGGCGAGATGGACGCCGACCAGCTGGCCGAGACGACGATGGACCCGCGCCACCGCATGCTGCGCCGCATCAACCTCTCCGACCTGGAGGCGGCGGAACAGGTCTTCGACCTCCTGATGGGCAACGACGTGGCACCGCGCAAGGAGTTCATCTCCAGCTCGGCGGCGACGCTGGACCGCTCCCGCATCGACGCGTAACCGCTGCGCTGGGCTTTGGCCGCCGGGAGGGGTACGGGGGCTCCTGTCGGTGGCCGGTGGGACGCGGATCGCACGTCCGCCGCTGATGGGAGCCTGTTCGGTGGGCGGTGGGCACCCCGTTGCCCGTGGGTACGGTCCACCGCCGCAGCCCCTGTCCTCCGTCCCACGCACCGGTCCTCCCGCCTCTCGAACGAACCCGGCCGCTCCCGGGTGCTCCACCCTCGGATACTCCACCCCCGGGTGGAGAAGGGCCGTCGGCGGATCCACCCGTGATCCACCCCGGCTCCGATCCCGTGACCTGCGAACTTCCATAGCTTCGACGGTGTCGGCAGCGCTCGCTGGCGGCGCCCCTTCTCGCTCGCGGAGGATCGGATGTCCGGGCTCGTCAATGCGCTCATGATCGTGGCCGTGGTCGCCCTGGTGATCGTGCGGCAGTTCCGCGCCCGTCCGCTCAGTACGGACCGGCGCTGGTGGCTGCTGTCTCTAATCCTCGCCGTCGTCGCGCTGCGCGAGCCCGGCCTCCTCGACGCCCAGCACCCCGCGGAGTCCGCCGCTCTGCTCGTGGCGGAGTTGGTGACAGGCGTGGCGACCGGTGCCGGCTGGGCCTGGACCACCCGTATCTGGACGGCTCCGGACGGCGTCGTGTGGACCAAGAGCACCAAGGCGAGCGGCGCCGTGTGGTTCGGGGGTATCGCACTGCGGGCCGGTGTCTTCGCCATAGGTTCCCTGCTCGGCGTGCACCAGGACAGCGGCGCCCTGATGCTCGGCCTCGCCGGCACCCTGCTGGTCCGCGGCGGCATCCTGCTCTGGCGGGCGCAGTCCCCGCGGAGCACGAGCCGTACGGCCCCGGCGTACGGTGACCACACGAGGACGGTGTGGCAGGAGGGCGCGTGACCGAGAACGTATGGACCCGCTGGCCGTCACGCGAAGCCCTCGGGCGCGAAGGAACCAGCCGAGCCCGGCGCATGCTCGCCGTCACCGTCCGGCTGACCGTGCTCGCCGTACTGCTGTGGGGCGCTCTGAGCCACCGGCACCTCGGTACGGGGGGAGCGGTCGCCTCGGCGGCAGGCGTCCTCGTCGCCGGTGCCGCCGCCTGGGGCTTCTTCCGGACGACCTACGACCACCGGCTGTCGCCCTCTCTGGCGCTCATCGTCCTGCTGCTGGGGATCGCGATGACAGCCCAGGCCACGGGGTTCGCGGTGCCGGCGCTCGTGATCTTCTGCGGCTGCGGCGTCTGCGCGCTGGAGCGACTTCCGCTCGCCGCGGCCGGGCCGGTGGCGGTCGTGGCGTTGACCCTGTACTCCGCGTTCAACACCGACGCCTGGCTCACCACGGCGGTCACCGTGGCGGGCATGGCGCTGGCCGGGTATGTGCTGCGCCTGGACGCGGAGGCCCGGGGCAGCACCCAGCGGCTGCTGGCCCAGGAGCGGGCCGCCCGGCAAGCGGAGGCTGAGTCGGCCGCGCTGGCCGAGCGGGCCCGGATCGCGCGGGAGATTCACGACGTCCTGGCCCACAGCCTCTCGGCGCAGCTCGTGCATCTGGAGGCGGCCCGGCTGCTGATCGAGAACGGCGCCGACCGCGACCGGATCCTGGAGCGGGTGGTGGCCGCCCGGGGCATGGCCCGCGACGGCCTCGCCGAGACCCGTCAGGCACTGTCCGCCCTGCGCGGCGAGCTGACGCCGCTGGAGGACTTCCTCACCGAGCTCGTCACGGGGTCCGGTGGCGCGGAGGTCACCGTCACGGGTGAGCGCAGACCTCTGCCGGCCGAGGCGTCGGTGGCCGTACGCCGGGTCGCGCAGGAGGCGCTGACCAACGTCCGGAAACACGCCCAGGGCGCCAAGGTGTGCCTGCGACTCGCCTACGGCGAACACGAAGTGACGCTGGACGTCCGGGACTCGGGCGGCCGGCCGGGCGATCTCACGAGGTCCGGCGGCGGGTACGGTCTGCTGGGCATGCGTGAGCGCGCCGAGCTGCTGGGCGGTTCGCTGGACGCGGGACCGGGCGAGGAGGGGTTCGTGGTGACGCTGAAGGTGCCGGTATGACCGAGACGGAGGGGGAGAGGAAGCCCGCGCGGGTGGTGGTCGCGGATGACCAGACCGTGGTCCGGGAGGGCATCGTCATGCTGCTCGGCCTGCTGCCCGGAGTGGAGGTCGTCGGGGCCGCGGGGGACGGCGAGGAAGCGGTGCGGCTGGCTGGGGAACTCGCCCCGGACGTCGTCCTGATGGATCTCAGGATGCCTCGCTGTGACGGGGTGGAGGCCACCCGGCGCATCCGGGAGCAGTACCCCGGTACCCAGGTCGTGGTGCTCACCACCTACGCGGACGACGAGTCGTTGTTCCCCGCGCTGCGAGCGGGGGCGCGGGGCTATCTGACGAAGGACGCGGGCGGTGACGAGATCGTGCGGGCCGTGCAGAGTGTGCTCTCGGGAGAGGCGGGGCTGTCGCCCAGCGTCCAGCTCAGGTTGCTGGAGCGTCTTTCGGCGCCCGAGCCGCGGTCGGCCCCCGGCGAGCCGCCCGACGGGCTGACCACGCGGGAGGCGGAGGTGCTGGTGCTGATCGCCGAGGGATTCAGCAACCAGGAGATCGCCCGGAGACTGCATGTCTCCACCGCGACCGTGAAGACGCACATCAACAACCTCTTCGCCAAGACGGGCCTCAAGGACCGTGCGCAGGCGGTGCGTTACGCGTACGGCAAGGGACTGGTGAGGCCACCGTCGACATGAGTCACCTGATGGGGTGAAGAGCCCGAAGAAGAAGAGTCAGAGAAGCTCCCGGTCTGTCCATCCTTGGGCATGCAGCCAAGCAACGGTCGTTCCCCCGGAGCAGAGGACGACCCCGAGAACTCGCCCGAGCATCGGGAAGAACACGGCGCACCCGCCCGTGACGTGACGTACGAGGACCCCTGGTACGACGCACTGGCCTCCGGCTGGGGCGAGGTGGACGGTACGGGCAGGCCGGCACCGGCCGTGCCGTCGGCTCGCCAGGAGGTGAGCGCGGCGGCGATGCGGGCCCGGGACGTGTACGCCGAGGTGCAGCGCAGCCCGGCCTTCCAGGAAGTGCGGGGCAGGTACCGGCGGTTCGTGGTGCCGGGGGTGATCGCCTTCTTCCTCTGGTACGTGGGGTATGTGGTGACGGCCACGACGGCGCCCGGATTCATGGCGCGGCCCGTCGCCGGCGCGGTGAACGTGGGCATGGTCGCCGGGCTGGGACAGTTCCTCAGCACGTTCCTGCTCACGTGGGCGTACTCCCGGCATGCCCGGCTGCGTCGCGACCGGCCGGCGCTGGAACTGCGCTGGGAGACCCAGGAACTGACGCGCGGCGTGCGGGGAGGTGCCTCGTGAGGGACGGGCATCAGACTCTGGCGCTGCTGCTGTTCAGCTGCTTCGTGGCCGTCACGCTGGGAATCACGACCTGGGTGAGCCGCAGGCGGCACGGTTCGGCGGAGGAGTTCTACGCGGGCGGGCGGTTGTTCTCCCCGATGGAGAACGGTTTTGCCATCGCGGGTGACTACATGTCCGCGGCCTCCTTCCTCGGCATCACCGGTCTCATCGCGCTGTACGGCTACGACGGGCTGCTGTATGTCGTCGGGTTCTTCGTGGCGTGGCTGGTCGTGCTGTTCCTCGTGGCCGAACTGGTCCGCAACTGCGGGCGGTTCACGCTGGCGGACGTGGTGGCGGCGCGGATGAGCGAGCGGCCGGTCCGGATCGCCGCGGGCACGTCCTCGGTCACGGTGTCCGTGCTTTACCTGGTGGCGCAGATGGTCGGTGCGGGCAGCCTGATGGCGCTGCTGCTCGGCCGTACCGGCGGCGCGGCCCAGGCCTGGACGGTCATCGGGGTCGGCGCGCTCATGGTGGTCTATGTGTCGCTGGGAGGGATGCGGGCCACCACCTGGATCCAGATCGTGAAGGCGGTCCTGCTGATGAGCGGGACGATCGCGCTGACCGTGCTCGTCCTGATCCGGTTCCACGGCGACTTCGGCCGGCTGCTGCTCACGGCGGCGGAACGCAGCGGCCAGGGGAAGGCCTTCCTGGCGCCGGGGCTGAAGTACGGCGGGAACTGGACCGCTCGCCTCGACTTCATCAGCCTGGGGCTGGCCCTGGTGCTGGGCACGGCGGGGCTGCCGCACATCCTGTCCCGCTTCTACACCGTGCCGACGGCGCGGGCGGCGCGCCGTTCCACGGTGTGGTCCATCGGCCTCATCGGTGGCTTCTATCTGATGACGATCGTCCTGGGCTTCGGGGCGGCGGCGGTCGTCGGGACGGACGCGGTGCGCGAGTCGAACGAGGCCGGGAACACGGCCATGCCGCTGCTCGCCCTCGACCTGGGCGGCGGCGCGGGCTCCACGGGCGGGACCGTGCTGTTCGCGGTGGTCGCGGCGGTCGCCTTCGCGACGATCCTCGCGGTGGTCGCCGGCATCACGCTCGCCTCGTCCGCCTCGGTGGCCCACGACCTGTACGCGTCGCTGCGGCGTCCCAGGCGCAAGGCGCACAGCGAGGTGGCCGTGGCGCGGTTCGCGGCGGCCGGTATCGGTGTGGTCGCGATCGCGCTCGGGCTGCTGGCCCGCGATCTGAACGTCGCCTTCCTGGTCGGGCTCGCCTTCGCGGTCGCCGCGTCGGCGAACCTCCCGGTGCTGCTCTACTCCCTGTTCTGGCGGGGCTTCACCACCCGAGGCGCGGTGTGGGCGGTGTACGGCGGGCTGATCCCGGCCCTCGGGCTCGTGCTGCTGTCGCCGGTGGTGTCCGGCAGCCCCGGCTCGCTGTTCCCGGGGGTGGATTTCCAGTACTTCCCGTTGCAGAACCCGGGCATCGTCTCCATCCCGCTCGGCTTCCTCGCCGGCTGGCTGGGCACGGTGACCTCGGACGAGGTCGCGGACGAGGCCAGGTACGCGGAGACCGAGGTGCGGTCGCTGACCGGGGCGGGGGCCGTGTAGCGGCGGTCACCGCACGGCTCCCGCACCCGGACGCGGTCAGGGGCCAGGCCGCGCTCAGGCGCGGGTCGCCCACACGTAACGGTGCTCGGGGCGGCCCGCGTCGCCGTACTTGAGGGTCAGCCGGGCCCGTCCGGTGCGCTCCAGCAGCTTCAGGTACCGCTGCGCGGTCTGCCGGCTCACCCCCGTGCGCTCGGCGACCTCCTGGGCGGACAGCGCGCCCTCGGCGTTCATCAGTTCCCGGCGCACCAGCTCCGCCGTGGTGGGGGAGTGCCCCTTGGGCAGTCCCGGCTCCGAGGGCGCCGACAGCGCGCCGAAGATGCGGTCCACCTGAGCCTGTTCGGCCTCGCCGCCGCCGTCCAGGGTGCGCCGCAGCTCGGCGTACGCCTCCAGCTTGGCCCGCAGGCCGGCGAAGGCGAACGGCTTCACCAGGTACTGGAGCGCACCGTGCCGCATCGCCGCCTGCACCGTGGAGACGTCCCGCGCGGCCGTCACCATGATCACGTCGGTCTGGTGGCCGCGCCGCCGCATCTCCCGTACGACGCCCAGCCCGGTGCCGTCGGGCAGGTAGTGGTCCAGGAGCACCAGGTCCAGCCGGGGCAGGGTCTCCACCAGACGCAGCGCCTGCGCCGCGTCGTGGGCCTCGGCGGCCACGTGGAACCCGGGCACCTTCTCGACGTAGGCGGCGTTGACCCGGGCCACCCGGATGTCGTCGTCCACGACCAGGACCTCGATCATGGTGTCCTCTCCTCGGCGGCGTCCGGTGCGTGGTCACCGGGGCCGGGCTCGTCCGGCGCGGCGGACACCGGGTGCGCCGATGCCGGTCCGGCGCCCGTCAGTGCCTCCGGCAGGGCCACGGTGAACTCGGCGCCGCCGCCGTCCGCGGCGTCCACCGTCGCGCTTCCGCCCTGCCGTTCGGCGAGCCGGCGCACCAGGGAGAGCCCGATGCCCCGCTTGCCGTGCGCGGGCGGCTCCTTGGTGGACCACCCGTCGGTGAACACCAGCTCCCGCCGGTGCGCCGGAACACCGGGGCCGGTGTCGCGCACCCGCAGGACGACCGCCCGGCCCTCGGAGCGCAACTCGACCTCCACGCGCGCGTGCGCGGTCCCGGCGACCGCGTCGAGGGCGTTGTCGACCAGGTTGCCGACGATCGTCACGAGGCCTCGCGGATCGATCAGCCGGTCCGGCAGCCGGGTGCGCTCCGACACCCCCAGGGCGACCCCGCGCTCGGCGGCCACGGCGGTCTTGCCGATCAGCAGCGCGGCCAGCAGCGGATCCCCGATCTTCTCGGTGATCTGCTCGGCGGTGACCCGGTGGGCGCCGACCACCTCGCCGACGAACTCCGCCGCGTCGTCGTACATCTCCAGCTCCAGCAGCCCCAGCAGGGTGTGCATGCGGTTGGCGTGCTCATGGTCCTGGGCGCGCAGGGCGTCGATCAGCCCACGCGTGGAGTCCAGTTCCCGCCCCAGCTGTTCCAGTTCGGTGCGGTCGCGCAGCGTGGCCACGGCGCCGCCGTCACCGGTGGGCATGCGGTTGGCGACCAGGACGCGCCGACCGCACACCGTGAGCAGGTCGGTGCCGCCGGCCCGCCCGGTCAGCACGTCCGTCGTACGGCCCGCGCCGAGCGCCTCGTCCGGGGTCCGGCCGAGCGCCTCGTCGCCGAGGGAGAGCAGCCGCCGCGCCTCGTCGTTGAGCAGCCGGACCCGGCCGGCCCGGTCGAGGGCGACCACGCCCTCGCGGATGCCGTGCAGCATCGCCTCACGCTCCGCGAGCAGCGCCGAGATGTCGGAGAACGCCAGGTCCCGGGTCTGCCGCTGGACCCGCCGGGAGATCAGCCAGGCGGCCAGCGCGCCCACCGCGAGAGCGCCGCCCGCGTACGCGAACAGCTCCGGGATCGCACCGAGCAGCCGTGCCCGCACACTGTCGTAGGCGATACCCACGGAGACGGCCCCGACGAGGCGGTGATCGGCGTCGTACAGCGGCACCTTGCCGCGCGCCGAGCGACCCAGGGTGCCCTGGTCGATCTCCATGACCGCCTGGCCGGACAGGGCCGCTGAGGGGTCGGTGGACACCCGCCGGCCGATCTCCGAGGCCGTGGGGTGGGACCAGCGCAGCCAGTGCCGGTCGAGCACCACGACGTACTCGGCGTGGGTGGCCCGTCTGATCCGCTCGGCCTCCCGCTGCACCGGTCCGTCCGGCGTCGGCCGCGTGTCCCGGACGCCCGCGGCGATGTCGGGGTCCTGGGCCGTGGTCTCGGCGATGGCCAGCGCGCGGCGCATCGCCTCCTGGTCCAGCTGCTTGCTCAGCGGTGCGAGGAACAGCCCCGTCGCGAGCACGGCGACTCCCGCGGCGATCGCCACCTGCATCAGCAGCACCTGCGAGAAGGCCCGCCGGGGCAGGCCGAGGCGCAGGCGGCGTGCCGAGGGAGTGGGGCTCATACGCACGACGGTACGGGGCGAGCCCCGGCGGGCCCCAGCGGTGTGGCGTGGATCTCTTGATCAGCTCTTGATCAATGTTGATCGGTCGGCCACGGCCACGGACGTGCCGCTCAGCTCGCCATCGCCGTCGGACGCAGCTCGCGCACCGCCACCACGTCCATCCGCGCGGGCGTCCCCAGCACCGCCGCGCCGCAGCTCTCCGCGCGCGGCGGTAGCGCCGCTCCCCGGCCCACGGTGACGCACCACCGGCGCCCGTCGACGTGCCCGACGGTGACCCGCCACGGCGCGCTGCCCTCGGTCCGCAGGACGCTGAGCACGCCCGCCCGGTACTCGTCAGCGGCCGACCGGACGGCCAGCTCCGCCGCCTGGCCCGGCCGCTCCCAGGCGGAGCACCCGCGGCAGCCCTCGACGACCACGCGCCCCTCCTCGGCCCCGTGCAGGGCCTCCTTGACGGTGTGCGCCTCGGCGCGCCCGTAGGCGTAGCCGTACGGCAGGACGAGCACCGTCGGTGAGAAGCGATGTCCACCCAGATGGGTGACCTCCCAGACCCCGCGCACCCCCGAGGCGGCCAGCTCGGCGGCGAGCGGGCGGCCCAGCAGGGCGCAGCAGCGGTCGCGCTTGCCGTTGGTGCACACCAGCGCCAGCGGGTCGCCGCGATGCGGGCGCCCGTCGAGCGCCGCGTCGAAGGAGCGGGGGTCGCCCGCGCCGAGGGCGGCCAGGTCGAGACCGAGCAGCCGCTCCGGGTCACGGGTGGTGGCACCGCGCAGCCACACGCGGCCCGGCACGGTGTGCGCGGCGTAGACGCGCCGGACGGCGGGGGTGCCGGGGTCGGCGTGGCGGCCGGGGCGGCGGATCAGCGCGACGCGGACGCCGGTGCCCTCGGCCGCGGCCTCCAGAGCCCGGCCCAGCGCCGGGTCCAGGTGGCTCGAAGTGAGCGCCTTCGCGCCCCAGGGGCCGGGCTGTTCCAGCAGCAGCCACGTCCGTGCCGTGGCAGCCGTACCGGAAACGGGCTCGTCGAGAACCCGGGAGACGGTCGCACACCTACTCACAGAGGTGAGCCTAACCTGAGCCGGGGCAGGGTGACTTCCGGCCGTGCCCGTGCCTACTCCGGCAGGGGGCGCGGCGGGCGCGGTCCGACGTAGTGACCGCTCGGCCGCATGCGCAGCGGGCGCTCGCCGTACTCCTCCAGGGCGTGGGCGATCCAGCCCGCCGTGCGGGCCACGGCGAAGATCGTCTCGCCGGCGGTGGCGGGCATCCCGCTGGACGCGGTGAACACGGCCAGGGCCAGGTCGACGTTGGCGTGCAGCGGTGTGTGCCGCGCCGTGGTCGCGACGACGTCCCGGGCCGCGAGCAGGGCGGGCTCCGCGCGCGGCACGTCCTCCAGCAGGCTGAACAGGACCCGCGCGCGCGGGTCCTCACCCGGGTACAGCCGGTGGCCGAGGCCGGGGATACGGCGTCCCGCGCGCAGTTCACCGGCGATCACCGGCACGGCCGTGCCCTGGTCGAGCACGTCGAGCAGCATCCGGTGCGCCAGCCCGCTCGCGGCGCCGTGCAGGGAGCCCTCCAGGACGCCCAGGCCGGCCGAGACGGCGGCGTAGGTGTGCGCGCGGGCCGACGCGGCGACCCGGACCGCGAGGGTGGAGGCGGCCAGGTCGTGGTCGGCCAGCAGCGCGAGGGCGGTATCCAGGACGCGCAGGGACGCCTCGTCGGCCGGCCGGCCGGTGAGCCGGCCCCACAGCCGGTGGGCCAGCGGGCCGTCGTCCTCGTGCGTGCGCAGGGCGGGCGGGAGCGCGGCCACCAGGGTGGGGATGAGGAGCCGCGCGGAGCTGAGCACGGCCTCCTCCGACAGGTCGAAGCGCAAAGGGTCCTCGGCCGCCGCCGCGATCGCCGCCACGCGCAGCCGGTCGGCGGGGGAGGCGTGCTCGGACAGGGCGTCCACCGCGCGCCGGGCCACCTCGACGGTGTCCGGGGGCGCGGAGAAGGCGGCGCCCGGCGCCGGCCGCCCGGTCCACAGCCACTCCGCGACCTCCTCGTACGGGTGCCGGAGGGCCAGTTCGACGGCGTCCACACCCCGGAAGAAGTACCGGTCCTTGTCGATCAGCGTGATGCGGGTCCGCACCGACAGATCGCTCCCGGAGCCCGGACTCCCGGCCGCTTCCCGGCGATTGCGCCGGGCCAGTGCCTCGACCTCCTCCACCTCGAAGGTGCTGCCGCGCCCGCCGGGTTCCCGTCTGCTGCTGAGCAGCCCGCGGCTCACGTACGCGTACACCGTCTCGGGCTTCACACCGAGCAGTTCGGCGGTCTCCTTGGTGGTCAGCCGCCCGCCGGGACGACGGGGGACGGGTTCGTGATCGCGCATGGGGTCACGGTAGCCGTCTTCGCACAGGCGGCCCGGAGCCGCCGCCCGTGGTGCCCGCCGCCGGCCGAGAAGGGCCTCGCCGGCGCCGCTCGTATCCTGGTCGGGCAGTCGAAGCCAGAGTCCGCGCACCGGTTCCCGAGCCGGTACGCGTCCGCGTGAGAGAGGTCGCCCGTTGGGGAACAGTCAGTCCGGCAGCCGTGGCCAGCGGCAGATCCCGGTCGTCGTACTCGCCGGATTCCTGGGCTCCGGGAAGACGACGCTCCTCAACCACCTGCTGCACCGCGGCGGAGGCAGCCGTATCGGGGCGATCGTCAACGACTTCGGGGCCATCGAGATCGACGCGATGGCGGTCGCCGGCGCCCTCGGCGACTCGACCGTCTCGCTCGGCAACGGCTGCCTGTGCTGCGCCGTCGACGCGAGTGAACTGGACGGCTACCTGGCCCGGCTCGCCGCACCCGCCACCGGCATCGACGTGATCGTCATCGAGGCGAGCGGACTCGCCGAGCCGCAGGAACTCGTGCGCATGGTGCTGGCCAGCGAGCATCCGGGCATCGTCTACGGCGGCCTCGTCGAGGTGGTCGACGCCGCCGAGTTCGACGCCACGCGCGCGAAGCACCGCGAGATCGACCGGCACCTCGCCCTCGCCGACCTGGTCGTCGTCAACAAGCTCGACCGCGCGGACGACGCCGACCGGGTCCTCCGGCTCGTCCGCACGCTGACCGACGGCGCCGCCGTCGTCCCGGCCACCTACGGCCGCGTGGACCCCGAGTTCCTCTTCGACTGCCGGCCGAGCGAGGAGCGCGTCGGACAGCTCTCCTTCGACGACCTGCACGACCACGGCGACCACGGCGGCCATCTGCACACCGGCTACGACAGCCTGTCCTTCGTCTCCGGCACGCCGATGGACCCCCGTCGGCTCATGCGGTTCCTGGACAGCCGCCCCGAGGGGCTGTACCGCATCAAGGGCCACGTCGACTTCGGACCGTACGACGCGCGCAACCGGTACGCCGTGCACGCCGTCGGCCGGTTCCTGCGCTTCTACCCCGAGCCGTGGACCGCGGCCGAGCCCCGCCGCACCCAGCTCGTGCTGATCGGCTCCGGCATCGACGCGGACGCCCTCCGCAAGGAACTGGAGGCCTGCGAGGGCGACGCCCCACACGCCGACGAACAGGGCATGTGGGGCGTCCTGCGCTTCGTCCAGGGCTCCGAGGAGGAGCCCCCCGCTCAGGAGCCGGGGGCCTAGCGCACCGCCCCCGCGACCACCCCGACCGTCTTCGGCAGCGAGGTGCCCGAGCCGTCTCGGCGCGGGTCCATCTCCGGCAGCTGGGCCGGTGTGCCGTTCTTCTGCGCGGCCAGGGCCGGGACCGTGCCCACCCAGGCCAGCGCCAGGCAGTCCTCGCCCTTCAGGAACCGCTGGCAGCGCACACCGCCGGTCGCCCGGCCCTTGCGCGGGTACTGGTCGAACGGCGTCAGCTTCGCCGTCGTCTGCACCGAGTCGTCGAGCGTGCCGCGCGAGCCCGCCACCGTGAACACCACCGCGTCGGCGGCCGGATCGATCGCCGTGAAGGAGATCACCTTCACGCCCTCGGCGAGCTTGATGCCCGCCATCCCGCCCGCCGGGCGGCCCTGCGGCCGGACGATGGAGGCCTGGAAACGCAGCAACTGCGCGTCGTCCGTGACGAACACCAGGTCCTCCTCGCCGGTGCGCAGCTCCACCGCGCCGACGATCCGGTCGCCCTCCTTGAGCGTGATGACCTCCAACTCGTCCTTGTTGGACGGATAGTCGGGCACCACACGCTTGACGACACCCTGCTCGGTGCCGAGCGCCAGACCGGGGGAGGACTCGTCCAGCGTGGTCAGGCAGATCACCGTCTCGTCGTCCTCCAGCGAGACGAACTCCGCGAGCGGCGCCCCGCCCGCCAGATTCGGCGCCGTCGTCGTCTCCGGCAGCTGCGGAAGGTCGACCACGTTGATCCGCAGCAGCCGGCCCGACGAGGTCACCGCGCCGATCTCGCCGCGCGCGGTCGCCGGCGCCGCCGAGACGATCACGTCGTGCTTGACGCGCTTGGCGCCCGCCGCCTCCGGGAACGGCTCGGCGGTCGCCGTACGGGCCAGCAGTCCCGTCGAGGACAGCAGCACCCGGCACGGGTCGTCGGCCACCTGGAGCGGCACCGTGGCCACCGGGGTGCCCGCGGACTCCAGCAGGACCGTACGCCGGTCGGTGCCGAACTTCTTGGCCACCGCGGCCAGTTCCGCCGAGACCAGCTTGCGCAGCTCCGCGTCCGAGTCCAGGATCCGGGTCAGCTCCGCGATCTCCGCGGTGAGCTTGTCCTGCTCCGCCTCCAGCTCGATCCGGTCGTACCGGGTCAGCCGGCGCAGCGGCGTGTCGAGGATGTACTGCGTCTGCACCTCGCTCAGCGAGAACCGCTCCATCAGACGCTGTTTGGCCTCGGCGGAGTTGTCGCTGGAGCGGATCAGCCGGATGACCTCGTCGATGTCGACCAGCGCGGTCAGCAGGCCCTCGACCAGGTGCAGCCGGTCCCGCTTCTTGCTCCGGCGGAACTCGCTGCGGCGCCGGACCACCTCGAAGCGGTGGTCGAGATAGACCTCCAGCAACTCCTTGAGGCCCAGGGTGAGCGGCTGGCCGTCGACCAGGGCGACGTTGTTGATGCCGAAGGACTCCTCCATGGGCGTCAGCTTGTAGAGCTGCTCCAGGATCGCCTCGGGCACGAAACCGTTCTTGATCTCGATGACCAGGCGCAGGCCGTGCTCGCGGTCGGTGAGGTCCTTGACGTCGGCGATGCCCTGGATCTTCTTCGCGTTGACCAGGTCCTTGATCTTCGCGATGACCTTCTCCGGGCCGACCGCGAACGGCAGCTCGGTGACGACCAGGCCCTTGCGGCGGGCGGTCACCGGCTCGACGGCGACGGTGGCCCGCACCTTGAAGGTGCCGCGGCCGGTCGCGTACGCGTCGCGGATGCCGTCCAGTCCGGCGATCCGGCCGCCGGTGGGCAGGTCCGGGCCGGGTACGTGCTTCATCAGCGCGTCCAGGTCGGCGTTCGGGTTCCTGATCAGGTGACGGGCGGCGGCGACGACCTCGCGCAGGTTGTGCGGCGGCATGTTCGTGGCCATGCCGACCGCGATGCCGGAAGAGCCGTTGACCAGCAGGTTCGGGAACGCGGCGGGCAGGGCCACCGGTTCCTGCTCCTGGCCGTCGTAGTTGGGCGCGAAGTCGACCGTGTCCTCGTCGATCGACTCGGTCATCAGGCTGGTCGCCTCGGCCATCCGGCACTCGGTGTACCGCATGGCGGCGGGCGGGTCGTCGTTGCCGAGCGAGCCGAAGTTGCCGTGGCCGTCCACCAGCGGTACGCGCATGGAGAAGGGCTGCGCCATGCGCACCAGGGCGTCGTAGATCGAGGAGTCGCCGTGCGGGTGCAGCTTGCCCATGACCTCGCCGACGACGCGCGCGCACTTCACATAGCCGCGTTCGGGGCGCAGGCCCATCTCGTTCATCTGGTACACGATCCGGCGGTGCACCGGCTTGAGACCGTCGCGGGCGTCCGGCAGGGCGCGCGAGTAGATGACCGAGTAGGCGTACTCAAGGTAGGAGCCACGCATCTCGTCGACGACGTCGATGTCGAGGATTCTCTCCTCGAACGAATCGTCGGGCGGCGGGGTCTTCGTGCTGCGGCGGGCCATCGCTGCCTGGCTCCTTGCTGAAGCGTGGGACGGATCTGACGCCGACCATTGTGGACCTCCGCACTGACAGCCCGTGCCACGACCCGGTACCGGCGCCCCCGGGAACCGCCCCGCGGGACCCTCGGGCACCGTCCTCGGCACCGGGAGGCACCACCCGCGGAACCCTCCGGCACCGCCCCGTGATCCGCTGTGGGCGTACGTCCCCCGGGAACTTCTCCGAGGGCCCGCACGCTTTGCATACAGTGGCAGGAACGGCAGGAAAACCGCGGTTTCTCACGACCGCCTCCGCTCGCGAAGGGACGTACATGCCCATGGGTCACACGACCACGGCCGAGGCAGGCTCCGGGGGCCTGACAGCGACCGAGCACCGGCTGGCCAACGGTCTGCGCGTGGTGCTCTCCGAGGACCACCTGACCCCGGTGGCGGCGGTGTGCCTCTGGTACGACGTCGGCTCGCGCCACGAGGTCAAGGGGCGTACCGGCCTGGCCCACCTCTTCGAGCACCTGATGTTCCAGGGCTCCGGACAGGTCAAGGGCAACGGCCACTTCGAGCTGGTGCAGGGCGCCGGCGGCTCGCTCAACGGCACCACCAGCTTCGAGCGCACCAACTACTTCGAGACCATGCCCGCCCACCAGCTGGAGCTGGCGCTCTGGCTGGAGGCCGACCGCATGGGCTCCCTGCTGGCCGCCCTGGACGAGGAGTCCATGGACAATCAGCGGGACGTCGTCAAGAACGAGCGCCGCCAGCGCTACGACAACGTGCCCTACGGCACCGCCTTCGAGAAGCTGACCGCCCTGTCGTACCCGGAGGGCCACCCCTACCACCACACGCCGATCGGCTCGATGGCGGACCTGGACGCGGCGACCCTGGAGGACGCCCGCGCGTTCTTCCGCACCTATTACGCGCCGAACAACGCGGTGCTGTCCGTGGTCGGCGACATCGACCCCGAGCAGACTCTCGCCTGGGTCGAGAAGTACTTCGGCTCCATCCCCTCCCACGACGGCAAGCCCGCCCCGCGCGACGGCTCCCTGCCGGAGGTCGTCGGCGAGCAGAAGCGCGAGGTGCTGGTCGAGGAGGTGCCGGCCCGCGCGCTGATGGCCGCCTACCGGCTCCCCGAGGACGGCACGCGCGCGTGCGACGCGGCCGACCTCGCCCTGACCGTCCTCGGCGGCGGCGAGTCCTCCCGGCTCTACAACCGGCTGGTGCGCCGCGACCGCACGGCCGTCGCGGCCGGCTTCGGCCTGCTGCGCCTGGCCGGCGCGCCCTCGATGGGCTGGCTGGACGTGAAGACCTCCGGTGACGTCGAGGTGCCGGTCATCGAGGCCGCCATCGACGAGGAGCTGGCCCGGTTCGCCGAACAGGGCCCCACGCCCGAGGAGATGGAGCGCGCCCAGGCCCAGCTGGAGCGCGAGTGGCTGGACCGGCTCGGCACGGTCGCCGGCCGCGCCGACGAACTGTGCCGGTTCGCCGTCCTGTTCGGCGACCCGCAGCTCGCCCTGACCGCCGTCAAGCGCGTCCTGGAGGTGACCCCGGAGGAGGTCAAGGAGGTCGCCGAGGCCCGGCTGCGGCCCGACAACCGCGCGGTCCTCGTGTACGAGCCGAAGTCCCCGGAGTCCGTCGAGGACGCCCAGCTCCCCGAGGACCCCGAACAGGAAGCGACCGTAGAGGCCGGCCACAAGAACGAGGAGACGGCCAAGTGACCGAGCTCGCCCCCATGGAGTTCCACCCCCAGCCGCAGCCCGGCGCGGCCAAGCCCTGGGCGTTCCCGGCCCCCGAGCGCGGCACCCTGGACAACGGCCTGACGGTGCTGCACTGCCACCGCCCCGGCCAGCAGGTCGTCGCCGTCGAGGTGCTGCTCGACGCGCCGCTGGACACCGAGCCGGCCGGCCTGGACGGCGTCGCCACCATCATGGCGCGGGCCTTCTCCGAGGGCACCGACCAGCACTCCGCCGAGGAGTTCGCCGCCGAGCTGGAGCGCGCGGGCGCCACCCTCGACGCGCACGCCGACCACCCCGGGGTCCGGATCAGCCTGGAGGTCCCGGTCTCCCGTCTGGGCAAGGGCCTCGGCCTGCTCGCCGACGCCCTGCGCGCGCCCGCCTTCGCCGAGAGCGAGGTCGAGCGGCTGGTCCGCAACCGCCTGGACGAGATCCCGCACGAGCTGGCCAGCCCCGCCCGCCGGGCGGCCAAGGAGCTGTCCAGGGAGCTGTTCCCGGCCACCTCGCGCATGTCCCGCCCCCGCCAGGGCACCGAGGAGACCGTCGAGAAGATCGACGCGGCGGCCGTACGCGCCTTCTACGACCGCCATGTCCGCCCGGCGACGGCCACCGCCGTCGTGGTCGGCGACCTCACCGGCGTCGACCTGGAAGCGCTGCTCGGCGAGACGCTGGGCGCGTGGACCGGCACCCCGGGCGAGCCCCGCCCGGTGCCGGCGGTGACCGCCGACGACACCGGGCGCGTGGTCATCGTGGACCGGCCAGGCGCCGTCCAGACGCAGCTGCTCATCGGCCGCACCGGCCCGGACCGGCACGACCGCGTCTGGCCCGCGCAGGTGCTCGGCACCTACTGCCTCGGCGGCACCCTCACCTCCCGCCTGGACCGCGTCCTGCGCGAGGAGAAGGGCTACACCTACGGCGTGCGCGCCTTCGGGCAGGTCCTGCGCTCCGGCCCCGAGGGCGAGGGCGCCTCGATGCTCGCCATCAGCGGCTCCGTGGACACCCCCAACACCGGTCCCGCGCTGGACGACCTGTGGAAGGTGCTGCGCACGCTCGCGGCGGAGGGCCTGACCGACGCCGAGCGGGACGTCGCGGTGCAGAACCTGGTCGGGGTGGCGCCGCTGAAGTACGAGACCGCGGCGGCCGTCGCGAGCACCCTGGCCGACCAGGTCGAGCAGCACCTGCCGGACGACTTCCAGGCGACGCTGTACCGGCAGTTGGCCGCGACGGGCACCGTGGAGGCCACGGCGGCCGTCGTCAACGCCTTCCCGGTGGACCGGCTGGTGACCGTCCTCGTCGGCGACGCCGCGCAGATCAAGGCGCCCGTCGAGGCGCTGGGCATCGGCGAGGTCACCGTCGTCGCGGCGGAGTAGCACGGCGGCTCGACACCTGTGCGGGCCCTGCCGGTCGACGGACCGTCAGGGCCCGCACCGCTCCACTCGCCCTCCTGGATGCCCGATTTGAGACGGAGGAGGCCTGTCTGCCCTGTGGGATGCGCAACAAAAACCGCGATCCGTTTGAGGATGGAAAGCAGCGTTTCGTAGCGTCATCCAGGCTGTTCGTCAGGCAGTGCGCCGCGTCCGCGGCACCGGACAGTCATCGCCGAGTCCCCGTACGGCGCGAGCCAGGGGAGCCGGGGACCCATCGTCCCTGGGGTGAATCGGGCGCCCGCGCGCGAGCGAGGGGGCCCGTAGGAGACCTTCCTGCTCCGAACCCGTCAGCTAACCCGGTAGGCGAGAGGGAAGGAAAGGACCAGCCACCACATGGCGTTCATGTGCGCCTCCGGGAAGCACCGCAAGCCCGGTCGGGTCAAGCGCACCACCGCTCAGGCGGCCGGTGTCGCGGCCCTCACCACCACCGGCGTCATCGGCACCCTCGCCGCCTCTCCGGCGCTCGCCGCCGAGAACCCCGTGGAGCAGACCGGCCTCACGCCCGTCGTCTCCGTGAGCGACGACGCGGCCGAGCAGATCAGCGCGCAGGCCGACGCCCAGCAGCAGGCGGCACGGCAGCAGGCCGCCGAGGAGGCCGCGGCCAAGGAGGCCGCCGCGAAGGTCAAGGAGGAACGCGAGGCCCGGGCCCGCGCCGCCCGTGAGGCCGAGCGCAAGCGGCTGAACGCCTTCGTCGCCCCGATCGCCCACTCCTTCGTCTCCACCGCCTACCAGGCCAGCAGCTCCCTGTGGTCGTCCGGCTCGCACACCGGCATCGACTTCCACGCGGCGAGCGGCACCGCCGTCCACGCGGTCGGCTCCGGCACCGTGGTCTCCACCGGCTGGGGCGGCGCGTACGGCAACGAGGTCGTGATCAAGATGGCCGACGGCATGTACACCCAGTACGGCCACCTGTCCTCCATCGGTGTCACCGTGGGCCAGAAGGTCGTCCCCGGCCAGCAGATCGCCCTGTCCGGCGCGACCGGCAACGTCACCGGACCGCACCTGCACTTCGAGGCCCGCACCGGCCCGGACTACGGCTCCGACGTGGACCCCGTCGCCTACCTCCGCAAGCACGGCGTGCGCGTCTGACATCCCGCGCACCACATCCGAGGCCCCGGCTCACCGAGCCGGGGCCCTCGTCGTCTTTCCCGGGTTTTCCCGCCGACCGGCCGGATCGTCGGCCAAAAAATATCCATGGATTCCGGTCCGCCGTCGGAAATTCCGGCTCATTGGAATAGAGTCGCGGAACAGGCGTCCATCGTCGGCGTTTCACGGGGATGAAGACGGAGGTCGGTCATGCGAATTCCGGCGCACTCGGTGTGCACGGCGATCCGGGACGACATCGTCGCCGGTGTCCACGAGCGCGGCGGCCGGCTCACCGAGGAGGTCCTGGCCCGCCGCTACGGCGTCTCGCGCGTCCCCGTGCGCGAGGCGCTGCGCACCCTGGAGGCGGAGGGCTTCGTGGTCACCCGCCGGCACGCGGGCGCGTGCGTGGCCGAGCCGACCGAGCAGGAGGCCGCCGACCTGCTGGAGATGCGCGTGCTGCTGGAGCCGCTCGGGGCCGCGCGGGCCGCGCAGCGGCGCACGGACGCCCACCTCAAGGTGCTGCGGGGGCTGGTCAGGCTGGGTCAGGAGCGGGCCAGGCGGGGCAACAGCGAGGATCTGCGCTCGCTCGGCGGCTGGTTCCACGAGACGCTCGCGCAGGCCTCCGGCAGCCCCTCGCTGACCTCGACGCTCACCCAGCTGCGCCACAAGATCGCGTGGATGTACGCGGTGGACGCGCCGCCCAGTCCGCCGGAGTCGTGGGCCGAGCACGGCGCGATCGTGGACGCGGTGGCGCGTGGGGACGCCGAGCGCGCGCGGGCGCTCACGGCGCTGCACGCCGAGCGCGGGGCGGGCGCCCACCGCCTTCGCTTCTCCGGTGCGCCGGAGCGCGTGAGGACTTCGCAACATGCCGTAAACATGACGAGCGTCCGCCATTAACACGGACGCCGTATACAAAGAGGGCGCTATTCGACGTCCCGGTATTTCCGCTGCCCTTTTCCGGGTGTCGGTGAATTAGGTGCCGGGGTCGTTTCGCATGCCCGCGGGAGACAAAGCGGCCGAGGGGTGAGAAACGCGCGAGCCGCGCCGCCCGGAACGGACGACGCGGCTCGGCTCGGCGGGGTGGAAAACCCCGCTCAAAACCCGCTCAGACGGTCTCGGGCAGCTCTTCCAGGCCCTCGGCGACCAGCTTGGCCAGTCGGTCGAGGGCCACGTCCGCGCCCTCGGCCTCGGACGCGAGCACGATCTCCTCGCCACCCTGGGCGCCCAGCCCCAGGACGGCCAGCATCGAGGCCGCGTTGACCGGCGAGCCGCCGGCCTTGGCGATCGTCACCGGGACGCCTGCGGCCGTGGCGGCTCGGACGAAGATGGAGGCGGGACGGGCGTGGAGCCCCTCGGCCCAGCCGACGTTGACGCGGCGCTCAGCCATGTGTTGCTGCCCTTCACTCTCAGGGTTGTCTAGACCAGTTTCCCATATCGCGGAGCCCGCCCGGAGGGGACCTTCGTCACCCCGGGACGGGTGGCCGGACCGCGGCCTCGGTCCGGCCCGTCGCCCCCACAGACTGCCTCGCGCCGCTGTCGGACGCTAGCCGTACGCTGGGGCCCATGCAGACCCCGGCGGACCGGCAGGACCGGCACGAGTACCCCGCCCACTGGGAGGCGGACGTGGTGCTGCGCGACGGCGGCACCGCGCGCGTCCGGCCCATCACCGTGGACGACGCCGACCGCCTGGTCAGCTTCTACGAGCAGGTGTCCGACGAGTCGAAGTACTACCGCTTCTTCGCCCCGTACCCGCGGCTCTCCGCCAAGGACGTCCACCGCTTCACGCACCACGACTTCGTGGACCGGGTGGGGCTCGCGGCCACCGTGGGCGGCGAGTTCATCGCCACCGTACGGTACGACCGCATCGGGGCGAACGGCGCGCCAGCCTCCTTCCCGGCCGACGAGGCCGAGGTCGCCTTCCTGGTCCAGGACGCCCACCAGGGCCGCGGCGTGGCCTCCGCGCTGCTGGAGCACATCGCGGCCGTCGCCCGGGAGCGGGGCATCCGCCGCTTCGCCGCCGAGGTGCTGCCCGCCAACACCAAGATGATCAAGGTGTTCACGGACGCCGGCTACACCCAGAAGCGCAGCTTCGAGGACGGCGTCGTCCGGCTGGAGTTCGGCCTCGAACCCACCGACCGCTCCCTGGCCGTCCAGCGCGCCCGCGAACAGCGCGCCGAGGCGCGGTCGGTACGGCGGCTCCTGGTGCCCGGCTCCGTCGCGGTCGTCGGCGTCGGACGGACGCCCGGCGGGGTCGGCCGCAGCGTCCTCGGCAACATCCGGGACGCGGGCTACACCGGCCGGCTGCACGCCGTGAACGAGGCCTTCCCCGAGGACCTCAAAGAGGTCGACGGGGTGCCGGCGTACCGCGCGGTCGGGGACATCGAGGGACACGTCGACCTCGCCGTCGTCGCCGTACCCGCCGCGTACGTGCCCGCGGTGGTCGCCGACTGCGGTGAGCACGGCGTCCAGGGACTCGTCGTCCTCTCGTCCGGGTACGCCGAGAGCGGGCCCGAGGGGCGGGAGCGCCAACGGGCCCTGGTGCGGCAGGCGCGCGCGTACGGCATGCGGATCGTCGGCCCCAACGCGTTCGGGATCATCAACACCGCGGCCGGCGTCCGACTGAACGCCTCCCTGGCCCCCGAGCTGCCCCGCCCCGGCCGCATCGGCATGTTCGCCCAGTCCGGGGCGATCGGCATCGCCCTGCTCTCCCGGCTGCACCGGCGCGGGGGAGGGGTCACCGGCGTCACCGGCGTGTCCACCTTCGTCTCCGCCGGCAACCGCGCGGACGTGTCCGGCAACGACGTCCTCCAGTACTGGTACGACGACCCCGAGACCGACGTCGCCCTCATGTACCTGGAGTCCATCGGCAACCCCCGCAAGTTCACCCGGCTCGCCCGCCGCACGGCCGCGGCCAAGCCACTGGTCGTGGTGCAGGGCACCGGCGCGGCACCGCAGGGGCACACGGTCCGCGCGACCCGGCTGCCGTACGAGACGGTGTCCGCGCTGCTGCGCCAGGCCGGAGTCATCCGGGTCGACACGATCACCGAGCTGGTCGACGCGGGCCTGCTGCTCGCCCGGCAGCCGCTGCCGGTCGGCCCGCGCGTGGCGATCCTCGGGAACTCCGAGTCGCTCGGCGTGCTGACGTACGACCGCTGCCTCGCGGAGGGCCTGCGCCCGTCCCGCCCCCTCGACCTGACGACCGGGGCGACGGCGGACGACTTCCACCGGGCGCTCGCGCACGCGCTGGCGGACGAGACGAACGACTCGGTCGTCGTGACGGCGATACCCGCCATCGGGGAAGGCTCGCCGGGCGACGCCGAGTTGGCCGAGGCGCTGCGCTCCGCCGCCGCCGCGGTACCGGGCAAGCCGGTGCTGGTCGTGCACGTGGAGCTGGGCGGCCTCGCCGAGGCCCTCTCGGCCGCGGCGAGCACGGCACCCCAGGCCGCGGAGCGGCCGGTCGGCACCGCCGTACCGGTCCCGGCCCCGGCGGCTCCTCCCGACGGCACCCGCCTCATCCCCGCCTACCCCGCCGCCGAGCGCGCCGTCCGCGCACTCGCCGAAGCTGTCCGGTACGGCCAGTGGCGGCGCGAGGCGGCGGAGCCCGGGAAGGTCCCCGAGTACGACGACATCGACGAACGGGGCGCCGCCCGGCTGATCGCGGAGCTGCTGGAGCGCGGGGAAGGGCTCACCATCCCCGCCGACGAGACCTGCGACCTGCTCGGGAAGTACGGCATCCGGGTGCGCCGCGCCCTGCCCGCGCCCTCCCCGGACGACGCCGTCGCAGCCGCCCGCGCCCTCGGCTACCCGGTGGCCCTCAAGGCGACCGCCCCGCACCTCAGACACCGCGCCGACCTGGGCGGAGTCCGCCTGGACCTCGCGGACGAGGAGCAACTGCGCCGGGCCTACACCGAGTTGACCGACCTCTTCGGCAGGCCCGAGGAACTGCGGCCGGTGGTGCAGGGCATGGCACCGCGCGGTGTCGACACGGTCGTACGGGCCGTGATCGACCCGGCCGCCGGCGCGGTGCTCTCCTTCGGTCTCGCCGGTGCCGCCTCCCAGCTGCTCGGCGACATGGCGCACCGGCTGGTCCCGGTCACCGACCGGGAGGCGACCTCGCTGGTGCGCTCGATCCGCACGGCCCCCCTGCTGTTCGGCTGGCGCGGCTCCACCCCCGTGGACACCCCCGCCCTTGAGGAGCTGCTGCTGCGGGTGTCGCGGCTCGTGGACGACCACCCGGAAGTGGTCGCCGTCACCCTGGAGCCGGTGGTCGTCGCCCCGCACGGCGCGAGCGTCCTCGGCGCCACCGTCCGCCTCGCCCCGCCACCGGCCCGCGACGACCTGGGACCGCGCACCTTGCCGGCGTACTGAGCGAAAGGGCGGGGACCGGACGGAGACGAGGGCAGCCGGTGGGACTGGGAGCCGTCTCCTGGGACGCCGGACGGACCGGCCACCCCGCATCCCGGCGACTGGCCCGGACCCCCCTTGCCCACGGATTAGGATGGACGCCATGGCCAAGACCAGTACGACGACCCAGGGGCTGCGCTCGGCGATCGAGCGCAGCGGCTACTACCCGGCCCTCGTGGCCGAGGCGGTGGAGGCCGCGGTGGGCGGCGAGCCGATCCGGTCGTACCTGGTCCACCAGGAGACCACGTTCGACCAGAACGAGGTGCGCCGGCACGTCACCGTGCTGGTCCTCACCGGCAACCGCTTCATCGTCAGCCACACCGACGAACAGGCCGCCGACAGCACCTCCCCGACGCCGTACGCCACCACCTCCACCGAGTCCGTGAAGCTCGGCCGGATCTCCTCGGTCGTGATCAGCCGCGTCGTCGCGAACCCGGAGCAGTACACGCCGGGCACCCCGCCCCGCGAGGTCGTGCTCACCATCGGCTGGGGCGCCGTCAACCGCCTCGACCTGGAGCCCGCCGCCTGCGGCGACCCCAACTGCGACGCCGACCACGGCTACACGGGCAGCTCCACGGCGGACGACCTCAGCCTGCGCGTCAGCGAGGCCGGGGACGGCCCGGAGACGGTGCGCCAGGCGCTCGTCTTCGCGCAGGCCATCTCGGAGGCGACCGCGGACGTCACCCGCTGATGTCGCAGCTCTCCGCCTGGGACCACCCGGAACCGCTGGCCCTCGACACCGCGCCGCTGCCCGCGTACGGCAGCGGTTCCCTCGCCGACCTGCTGCCCACCCTGGCGGCCGGCATGGGCGTGCCCGGCCAGGCCGCGGCCATCGCGGAGCTGACGCCGACCGACCGGGCCTGCGTCTTCCTGGTCGACGGACTCGGCTGGGAGCAGCTGCGCGCCCACCCCGACGAGGCCCCCTTCCTGAACTCCCTGCTCGGCAGCTCCCGCGGCGGCACCGGCCGGCCGCTCACCGCCGGCTACCCGGCGACCACCGCCACCTCCCTCGCCTCCGTCGGCACCGGCCTGCCCCCGGGCGCCCACGGCCTGCCCGGCTACACCGTCCGCGACCCGGCCACCGGCGCGCTGATGAACCAGCTCCGCTGGCAGCCCTACACCGACCCGCGCCCCTGGCAGCCGTACCCCACCGTCTTCCAGCTCGCCCACGACGCCGGGGTGCACGCCGCCCAGGTCTCCTCGCCGGCCTTCGAGCACACCCCGCTCACCAAGGTCGCGCTCAGCGGCGGCACCTTCCACGGCCGGCTGACCGGCGAGGAGCGCATGGACCTCGCGGCCGCGCAACTGGCCGCCGGTGACCGCGCGCTGGTGTACACGTACTACGCCGAACTGGACGGCGCCGGGCACCGCTACGGCGTCGCCTCCGACACCTGGCGCGGCCAGCTCATGTACGTCGACCGGCTCGCCCAGCGCCTCGCCGAGCAACTGCCGCCGCGCAGCGCCCTCTACGTCACCGCCGACCACGGCATGGTCGACGTCGGGTTCGACGACGAGCACCGCATCGACTTCGACACCGACTGGGAACTGCGCGCCGGCGTCGCCCTGCTGGGCGGCGAGGGCCGGGCCCGGCACGTGTACGCGGTGCCGGGCGCCGCGAACGACGTGCTGACCGTCTGGCGCGAGGTGCTCGGCGAGCAGTTCTGGGTGGCCTCGCGGGACGAGGCGATCGCGGCCGGCTGGTTCGGGCCGCACGTGGACGAGCGGGTGTACGACCGGCTCGGGGACGTGCTCGCCGCCGCGCACGACGACGTGCTGATCATCGCCTCGGAGCGGGAGCCCAAGGAGTCGGCCCTGGTCGGCAACCACGGGTCCATGACCCCCGCCGAGCAGCTCGTCCCGCTGCTCGAAGTACGCTCCTGACCCGCCCCGACCCGTCCGCCTACCGACCTCTCACCGAAAGGTGCCCGCCCCCTCATGCCCGAGCTGGTGTTCTTCTCCGGAACGATGGACTGCGGGAAGTCGACGCTGGCTCTGCAGATCGAGCACAACCGCTCCGCGCGCGGTCTGGCCGGCGTGATCTTCACCCGGGACGACCGGGCGGGCGAGGGCAAGCTGTCCTCCCGCCTCGGCCTGGTCACCGACGCGGTGGAGGTCGAGGACGGCCGGGACCTGTACGCCTACCTGGTCGAGCACCTCTCCCAGGGCGGCCGGGCCGACTATGTGATCGCGGACGAGGCGCAGTTCCTCGCGCCCGAGCAGATCGACCAGCTCGCGCGCGTGGTGGACGACCTCGGTCTGGACGTCTACGCCTTCGGCATCACCACCGACTTCCGCTCCAAGCTCTTCCCCGGCTCGCAGCGGCTGGTGGAGCTGGCCGATCGGATCGAGGTGCTCCAGGTGGAGGCGCTGTGCTGGTGCGGCGCCCGCGCCACGCACAACGCCCGCACCGTCGGCGGCGCGATGGTGGTCGAGGGCGCCCAGGTGGTCGTCGGCGACGTCAACCAGGCGGCCGGCGAGATCGGCTACGAGGTGCTGTGCCGCCGCCACCACCGGCGCCGGATGACCGCCGCCACGGCCCGCGCGGCGGCCCTGTCCCCGGACGTCCTGCCCGTCTCCTCCGTCTGACGCCCCCTGGGGGCGGCTCAGCGCGGGTCCTGGAGCACCGAGAACTCGGCCCCCTCCGGGTCCGCCACGTCCGCCACCCGCCCCCGCGCTACGTCCCGGGCCGGTCCCAGCACCCGCCCGCCGAGGTCCACGACCTGACGCAGCGTCGCGTCCGCGTCGGCCACCTCGAAGTAGGTCCGCCAGTGCGAGCCGCGATCCCGGCGCAGCGCGGAACCCACACCGCGCAGACCCGCCACCGGACGGCCGCCGAGCCGCAGCGTCACCTGGTCGGGGCCGGCCGACTCCTCCGGCTGCCGGTCGTAACCGAACACGGTGGCGTAGAACTTGGCGACACTCTCGGTCTCATAGGTGAGCAGTTCGTTCCACACGGGCGTGCCGGGCCGGCCGGCGACCGCCGCGCCCGGGTGACCGGCGCCCTGCCAGATCCCGAACACCGCCCCCGAGGGATCGGAGGCGAGGGCCATCCGCCCGGCCTCGGCCGCGTCGAGCGGCCCCACCGCGAGCGTGCCGCCGCACAGCCGCACCAGCTCGGCGGTCCGGCCCACGTCGTCCGTGGCGAGGTACGGCGTCCAGGCGACCGGCAGCCGGCGGTCCGCGGGGAGCCGGCCCATGCCCGCCACCTCCCGGCCGTCGAGCAGAGCCCGCACGTAGGGACCGAGCTGCCGCGGACCGGGCCGGAACTCCCAGCCGAACAGCTCCCCGTAGAACTCCTCGGTGGCGGCCAGGTCGTGCACCATCAGGCTCACCCAGCAGGGCTCGCCGGGCGCGCGCCGCGCGTACGCCGGCTCGCGTGCCTCGGTCATCGATCACTCTCTCCCCGGCCCCTCGCGGTGGCCGTGTCGCTTCCGCTCACCGGCAGCACAGCATGTGCTCGATCCCCTACGCCTCGTGATCGAGTCTGTCCGGCCGAGCAGAGTAGCCGGACCTGGACGCCGAGGCCACCCCTGGCGTATGGATGGACGCCATGACGACAGCCATCATCACCGCGACCGAACTGGCACCCGAGCTGACCGGCCCGAACCCGCCCGTGCTGCTGGACGTCCGCTGGCAGCTCAGCGCGGCGAAGGCGGCGGGCGCGCCGGCCTTCGACGGCCGGGCGGCGTACGCGGCCGGGCATCTCCCGGGCGCGGTCTTCGTCGACCTGGACCGGGAGCTGGCCTCGGCCCCCGGGGCCCACGGCCGCCATCCGCTGCCCGGCCTCGCGGAGTTCGGCGCGGCCATGCGCCGCGCGGGCGTGTCGGCGGCCCGGCCGGTCGTCGTCTACGACGGCGGACAGGGCTGGGCGGCGGCCCGCGCGTGGTGGCTGCTGCGCCGGACGGGTCACCCGGACGTGCGGGTCCTGGACGGCGGGTTGCCGTCCTGGGAAGGCGAACTGTCCACCGAGGAGCCCGCCGTGGCCGAGGGGGACTTCGTGCCGGAGCCCGTCGGCGGGCTGCTGGACGCGGACGGCGCCCAGGACCTCGCCCGCACCGGTGTCCTGCTGGACGCGCGCGCGGGGGAGCGGTACCGCGGCGAGGTGGAGCCCATCGACCGGGTGGGCGGCCACATCCCGGGCGCGGTCTCGGCGCCGACGACGGAGAACGTGGGCCCCGACGGCCGCTTCCTGCCGCCTGAGGAGCTGAGGGACCGCTTCAAGGCCCTGGGCGTCGGTGCGGAGACCGAGGTGGGGGTCTACTGCGGTTCGGGCGTCTCCGGCGCCCACGAGGTCCTGGCGCTGGCCGTGGCGGGCATCCCGGCGGCCCTGTACGTGGGTTCCTGGTCGGAGTGGTCAGCGGATCCGTCCCGCCCGGTCGCGGTGGGCGCGGACCCGCGGTAGGGCGTACGTGCGTACGGGGGGTGAGGCACGCGCGCGCGTGCCTCACCCCCCGTACACCGTGCCGGCTATTCCTGCTTCTTGCGGCGGGTGCCGAAGACGATCTCGTCCCAGCTCGGCACCGCGGCGCGGCGGCCGGGGCGGACGCCGTCGGCCTCGGCCTGCCGGTCGGTGGCCCCGACGAGCCGGTCGCGGTGGCTGGCGACCGAACGCGGCATCAGCACGTCCGCGTAGGCCGAACCGGCCGACGCCGCGGACGCCGGGGGCTCCTCCGCCTCGACCTCCTCCGCGGGCTCCTCGTCCGGCTCCGCCGGGCGTTCCGGCACCACGAGATCGCCCCGGAAGCTCGGCACCGCCTCCAGCAGGCTGGTCAGCGAGTCGCGTTCACCCGGGCTCTCCTCGGGCGGCTCGGACGACGGCGCGGGCAGGCCCGGCCGGTCGCGGTCGAGACGTTCGAGCGCGCGGTCCATGGAGCGCTCGCGCGGCAGCCGGGCGATGCGCGGGACGAACGGGAAGCTCGGCTCGGGCACGGCGAGGTCGTCGCTCTCGCCGATCAGCGAGCGCGCCTCGTCGTCCACGGCCTGGACGAGCCGCCGGGGCGGGTCGTACGTCCAGCTCGCCGAGTGCGGTTCGCCCGCGACGAGATAGCCGAGCATGACCTCCCAGGTGCCGTCGTCGCGGCGCCAGGAGTCCCACTGCACGGTGTCCTTGTCGGCGCCCCGCAGCAGCAGCCGCTCCTGCACGGCCTCGCCGAGCAGCGGGCCGGAGTTCTCGCCGGGGCGGCGGACCGGGGTCTTGCGGGCGCGCTCCGCCATGAAGGCGCGCTCGGCCAGGACGGGGCCCTCGAAGCGCCGTACCCGGTCGACGGGGATGCCGGCGAGCTGCGCGACCTCCTCGGCCGTGGCACCGGCACGTATCCGCGCCTGGATGTCACGGGGCCTGAGATGGCTCTCGACCTCGATCTCGATCTGGCCGAGCCGGGGCCGGTCGCCGCGCACGGCGGCACGCAACCGCTCGTCGATCGGAAGCGTGTACTCCGTGGCGTCGGCAGCCTTCAGCACCAGTCGTGTGCCGTCATTGGAGACGGCCACGACACGCAGTTCGGGCATGGGGACCTCCCGGGTGGTGCCTGCCGACGTCACGTGCGTCGCTGCTTCCGCTAGTCGAGTGTGGCCTGCCCGGGTGCAGCCTGCCACAACCTTGCCGAGTTGCCCGGCGTGTCGGGCGCGGGCCCCGAGCCGCCGTTATGGCACGGTTACCTGTTCGCAACGCTAAGTGACCAACTCCATCACCCTGTGCAACCAGCCCCCTCCCGGCGGTCCAGCAAGGCCACGGACACCCTGGTGGGAGGCCGGACCCAGGGCTCGCAACAGTACTCCATTCGGACCACGTACGTGGATCGGCGCGCCACCCAACTTCTCGCCAGGAAGCCGACTTGGCCGCGCGCCACCGGTTTTGTGGATCATGAACGTGGCGAAGTTCACGTAATCCCCGGAAACGGAACTATTGGTTTCGCGTGTCCGTCCCTTTCTCGTGCGAACAGTTCCATCCGTCGGACAAGTACGGGAAAGGCAGGCAAGTTCCGGGTATGCGTGAGACGCCCGACACGGGTCGCAAGCGGATCGACCTGAGCGTCCCCCAGGTCGCGGGCAGTGCGCTGGCGGCGGTCGTGGCGGCCAAACTGGCCTCCTACTTCGGGGTGTACGGCACGATCGTCGGCGCCGGCGTGGTCAGCGTCGTCGCCACCTGTGGCGGCACGGTGTTCCAGCACTTCTTCAAACACACCGGCGAGCAGCTCCGGGAGAAGGCGACGGTGACCGCCCGGCCCCGGGAGCAAGTGGGTCCCGCGCCGGGCGAGTTCTCGGCGGGGACCGTGTACCGCGCGCGGGTGCGCAGCTGGCGGCGCCCACTGATCGGCGCCGCGCTGGTGTTCGCCGTCACCATGGCCGGTGTCACCACCTACGAGCTGGTGTCCGGCAACAGCTTCAGCGGCGGCGGGGGCACCACGGTCGGCGACGCCGTCACCGGCCGCGGTTCGTCCTCCTCGAAGCCGGGCGGTACGACCCCCTCCTCGCCGGCGTCCGAGCCGTCCGGCTCCTCCCCCTCCGGCGGCAGTGCCGGCTCCGAGGGTGAGACCGGCCCGACCGGCTCCGGCGGCGGGGGTGACAGCCGTACGGCCTCGCCCACGCCGAGCGGTTCGCCGGACCCGGGCGCGGGCGACGGTGCCACGACTCCGTCCCCCGCCCCCACGCCGAGCGGATCCGCCGGGACGCCTACTCCCCCAGCACCCTCCGCAAGTAGGGGTTCTGAAACAGCCGCTCCGGATCAAGACGGTCCCGCAACGCCGTGAACTCGGCGAAGCGCGGATACACCCGGGAGAGGTACTCGGCGTCCCGCGTGTGCAGCTTGCCCCAGTGCGGCCGGCCCTCGTGCGCGGTGAGAACGCGTTCGGCGGCGGTGAAGTAGGCCTGGTACGGAGTGCCGCGGAACATGTGCACGGCGATGTACGCGCTGTCCCGGCCGGACGCGGTGGACAGGGTGATGTCGTCGGCCGGGGCGGTGCGCACCTCCACCGGGAAGCTGACGCGCAGGCCCGAGGAGTCGACCATCGCCTTCAGTTCGCGCAGCGTCTCCACCACGGCCGCGCGCGGGACGGCGTACTCCATCTCCACGAAGCGCACCCGGCGCGGCGAGGTGTAGACCTTGTAGGGGATGTCCGTGTACGTCCGCGCGGACAGGGCCCGGCTGGAGACCTTCGCGATCCCGGGGACGGCGGCGGGCGCCGCGCGGCCGGCCCACTGGGCCACCTGGAAGACGCCGTTGGAGAGGAACTCGTCCTCGATCCAGCCGGCCACCCGCCCCACGGGCCGCTCGGGTCCCGCACTGCGGTTGTTGCGCTTCGTGTTGGTGCTGCCGGTGTGCGGGAACCAGTAGAACTCGAAGTGCTCGTTCTCGGCCCACAGTTGATCGAACTCGGCGAGGACCCGGTCCAGGGGCATCGGTTCCTCGCGGGCGGTGAGCAGGAAGAGGGGCTCCACGGCGAAGGTGATTGCGGTGACGACGCCGAGGGCGCCCAGGCCTGTCCGGGCGGCGGCGAAGACCTCCGGGTTCTCCTTCTCGGAGCAGGTGAGCACCGAGCCGTCCGCCGTGACGAGTTCGAGCCCCTTGATCTGGGCGGCGATGGAGGCCGACTCGCGGCCCGTGCCGTGCGTGCCGGTGCTGGTGGCCCCGGAGACGGTCTGCTCCATGATGTCGCCCATGTTGGTGAGCGACAGCCCCTCGCGCGCGAGGGCGGTGTTGAGCCTCTTGAGCGGGGTGCCGGCCGCCACCGTGACGGTCATGGCGTCCCGGTCGATGTCCCGGATGCCCGTCAGCAGCTGAGGGCGGATCAACACGCCGTCGGTCGCGGCGATCGACGTGAAGGAGTGGCCGGTACCGACCGCCTTCACCCTCAGCCCGTCCTCCCGGGCCCGGCGCACCACCGCCGCCAGCTCCTCCACCGAGGCCGGCTCGACCTGCCGGGCGGGCCGTGCGGAGACGTTTCCGCCCCAGTTACGCCAGGTGCCGTTCTTCCCGCTCGCTGTGCTGCTCAACGGTGCCTCCCCGCCCCGCGGCCGGCTTGCGCAGCCGGCGGTACCCGAGGAAACCGACCACGACCGCGACGGCTCCGGACACGGCCGGAACCCCGTACCCGGCCCGTGCGCCGGCGGCGTCGATCACCCAGCCGGCCGCGGACGAGCCGAGCGCCACACCGACCGCGAGGCCGGTGCTCACCCAGGTCATGCCCTCGGTGAGGCGCGCGCGAGGTACGTGCTCCTCGATGAGGGACATCGTGGTGATCATCGTCGGTGCGATGGCCAGCCCCGCAACGAACAGCGCCACGGCCAGAAGCGGCAGGTTTCCGACCAGTAGGAGGGGGATCATACTCACGGCCATCGCCGTCACGCCCAGCAGCCAGCGGCGTTCCGGCGCCCCGGTGAACCGCAGCAGACCGAAGACCGCCCCGGCCGCGCAGGAGCCGGCCGCGTACAGCGCGAGGACCAGGCTCGCCGCGCTCTTGTGGCCGCGCTCGTCGGCGAAGGCCACGGTGACCACGTCCACCGCCCCGAAGATGGCGCCCGTCGCCACGAAGGTGGCCACCAGCACGCGCAGTCCGGGGGAGCGCAGGGCGCTGCCGCCGCCGTGCTGCCCGCGCGGGTGCGGTTCGGGCTCGGTGGCGCCCTGCGCGGTGAGCCAGAAGACACCGGCCGCCAGGAAGCAGGCCGCCAGCAGGGGACCGGCCTCGGGAAACCAGGCCGTGGACAGCCCGATGGAGATGATCGGGCCGAAGATGAAGCAGACCTCGTCGACCACCGACTCGAACGAGTACGCGGTGTGCAGCTGTGGCGTGCCCCGGTACAGCGCCGCCCAGCGGGCCCGGATCATCGCGCCCAGGCTCGGCACCGCGCCGATCCCGGCCGAGCACACGAACAGCACCCAGTCCGGCCACGCGAAGTGCGCGGTCAGCAGCAGACCGGCCCCGGCGGCCAGCGCCACCAGGGTCGCCGGGCGCAGCACCCGGCGCTGTCCGTGCCGGTCCACCAGCCGGGACACCTGGGGCCCGAGCACCGCGGCGGACAGCGCGATGGTGGCCGACAGGGCGCCCGCCAGGCCGTAGCGCCCGGTGAGCTGGGAGATCATCGTGACGACGCCGATGCCCATCATCGACAGCGGCATCCGGCCCAGGAACCCCGCGGCGGAGAAGGCCTTGGTGCCGGGTTCGGCGAACAGGGCGCGGTAGGGGCTGGGCACAGGGTCTCCGGGCGGCTCGGTAAGGCGCGAATGCGGTGGACACAGATTACAAGTCAGGGAACCCGCAGTACATCGGATTCGCCACCGGGACGGACCTGGACGAACCACCCGGAACGCGAGCTTCACCCCGCCGTTGTCCGGCTGTCGGCGCCGAGTGGGAGGATCAAGACATGCCAGACGCGCTCGATGCCACCCCGTACGACGCCCTGCTCCTGCTCTCCTTCGGCGGCCCCGAAGGCCCGGACGACGTGGTCCCCTTCCTGGAGAACGTCACGCGCGGGCGCGGCATCCCGAAGGAACGCCTGAAGGAAGTCGGTCAGCACTACTTCCTCTTCGGCGGGGTCAGCCCCATCAACGGCCAGAACCGCGCCCTGCTGGACGCCCTGCGCGAGGACTTCGCCGAGCACGGCCTCGACCTGCCGGTCTACTGGGGCAACCGCAACTGGGCGCCGTACCTGACGGACACCCTGCGCGAGATCACCGCCGACGGCCGCCGCCGCGTCCTGGTGCTGGCCACCAGCGCCTACGCCTCCTACTCGGGCTGCCGGCAGTACCGCGAGAACCTGGCCGACGCGCTGGCCGCCCTGCGGGCCGAGGGCCTGGAGCCGCCGAGGGTCGACAAGCTGCGGCACTACTTCAACCATCCCGGCTTCGTCGAGCCCATGACCGAGGGCGTGCTGCGCTCGCTGGCCGACCTCCCGGAGGACGTCCGCGAGGGCGCCCACCTCGCCTTCACCACCCACTCGATCCCGATCTCGGCCGCCGACACCTCCGGTCCCGTCGAGGCCCACGGCGACGGCGGCGCCTACGTCGCGCAGCACCTGGACGTGGCCCGGCTGATCGCCGACGCCGTCCGCGAGCGCACCGGCACGGACCACCCCTGGCAGCTCGTCTACCAGTCCCGCTCGGGCGCCCCGCACATCCCCTGGCTCGAACCCGACATCTGCGACCACCTGGAGGAGCGGCACGCCGCCGGGGTCCCGGCCGTCGTGATGGCCCCGATCGGCTTCGTCTCCGACCACATGGAGGTCCTCTACGACCTCGACACCGAGGCCACCGCCAAGGCCGCCGAACTGGGCCTGCCGGTGCGCCGCTCGGCCACCGTGGGCGCCGACCCGCGCTTCGCCGCCGCCGTCCGCGACCTGGTCCTGGAGCGCGCCGCCACCGAGCGCGGCCAGGTGGCCGCGCCCTGCGCCCTCGGCGCCCTCGGCGCGAGCCACGACGTCTGCCCGGCCGGCTGCTGCCCGGCCCGGACCCCGCGCCCCGCCGCCGCGGGCGCCGAGGGCCCCCACGCGTGAGGAGCACCGTGACCGACCCCCTGCACCAGGACCTGCTGGCACTGGCCCGGGAGGCCGCCGGCCGGGCCGGCGAGCTGCTGCGGGACGGCCGCCCGGCCGACCTGGCCGTGGCCCGGACCAAGTCCAGCCCGATCGACATCGTCACCGAGATGGACGTCGCGGCGGAGAAGCTGGTCACCGACCTGATCTCCGCGCGCCGGCCGGACGACGGCTTCCTCGGCGAGGAGGGCGCCTCCGTCACCGGCACCAGCGGCATCCGCTGGGTGATCGACCCGCTGGACGGCACCGTCAACTACCTGTACGGACTGCCCACCTGGGCGGTGTCCGTGGCCGCCGAGCGGGACGGCGAGACCGTGGTGGGCGTCGTGGCGGCGCCGATGCGCGGCGAGACGTACCACGCCGTGCGCGGCGGCGGGGCGTGGGCCACGGGCGCCTGGGAGGGCGAGCGGGCGCTGCGCTGCCGTACCGCGCCGCCGCTGGACCAGGCCCTGGTCTCCACCGGCTTCAACTACGTCACCGAGGTCCGCACCCACCAGGCCGAGGTGGCCGCGCGGCTGATCCCGCTGCTCCGGGACATCCGGCGCGGCGGGTCGGCGGCGGTCGACCTGTGCGACGTGGCCTGCGGCCGGCTCGACGGGTACTTCGAGCGGGGCCTGCACGCGTGGGACTACGCGGCGGGGGACCTCATCGCCCGGGAGGCGGGCGCGCTGACCGGTGGACGCCCCGGAGAGCGCCCGTCGGGCGGCCTGACGGTGGCGGGCACACCGGGAGTCTTCGAGCCCCTCCAGCGGCTGCTGGAGGACTTCGGGGCCTGGCACGACTGAGCCCCGGGCCCGCCCCGCACGCAAAGGGACCCCGGCGCTGGATTCGCCGGGGTCCCCTCTTGCGCTTTCAAGCCGGTCAGACGCGCGACGCGCCGACCTCCACACCGTGTTCGGCGGCGAGGCGTCGCAGGTCGTCGAGCTCGGCCTGCTCCACCTCGACGAGGAAGTCGTCGCCCTCGTCGCGAGCCCGGGTCAGGTCGGACTCGGTCGTCTGTATGCGCTGCAGAAGTCCTGCGGTGAAAGCGTCCATGCTGCGCCCCCTCGTCCAGGGTCGTGGGTCGGTGGCACGGGGGTGTGCCGGTGTTGAGAAGGGGCGATCACGTCTCTTACGGGTGCCCAGCGCAGCCCTGCCGGGCGGCGACGGTGCCGGACACCCGCGCCCGCTCTGCGGAAGCGGACCGCGGAGTACCGCATGGTGCTGCGGCACATGCAGAGCGTGATCGCGGGGTGTAAAGCCGTCCTCCCCCCGCTCCCTTCCCGGGAAACCTCAACTGGCGGAGAAAATCCCGCATTCCCGCCCCGGAGCGCGGACCGGCGCGAGCGGAACCCGTCTTACAGCCGACTTACGGCCGAAAAGGGCAGGATGGAGCCCACACTCCACGAACACCCCCGCCCGCCCGCGCCCCCGGCGCGCTACGCGGGTGGACACAGGAAGGACAAGCGACGTGCGCGTACTCGTCGTCGAGGACGAGCAGCTGCTCGCCGATGCGGTGGCCACCGGACTGCGCCGGGAGGGCATGGCCGTCGACGTCGTGTACGACGGCGCGGCCGCCCTGGAACGCATCGGTGTCAACGACTACGACGTGGTCGTCCTCGACCGGGACCTGCCGCTCGTGCACGGCGACGACGTCTGCCGCCGGATCGTCGAGCTGGGCATGCCCACGCGCGTGCTCATGCTCACCGCCTCCGGCGACGTCAGCGACCGCGTCGAGGGCCTGGAGATCGGCGCCGACGACTATCTGCCCAAGCCCTTCGCCTTCAGCGAGCTGATCGCGCGCGTGCGCGCCCTCGGCCGCCGCACGAGCGTGCCCCTGCCGCCCGTCCTGGAGCGGGCCGGCATCAAGCTCGACCCGAACCGCCGCGAGGTCTTCCGCGACGGCAAGGAGGTGCAGCTCGCGCCCAAGGAGTTCGCGGTGCTGGAGGTGCTGATGCGCAGCGAGGGCACGGTGGTCTCCGCCGAGCAGCTCCTGGAGAAGGCATGGGACGAGAACACCGACCCCTTCACCAACGTCGTGCGGGTGACGGTCATGACGCTGCGCCGCAAGCTCGGCGAGCCGCCCGTGATCGTCACGGTCCCCGGCTCGGGCTACCGGATCTGATCCGCCGTGGCAGCGACACCCGCGCCGCCCCAGGCGCCACCGAAGCCGACCTGGGACCCCAGGAAACCGCAGGCCCCCTACCCGTGGCTGCGCCCCACCATCCGCATACGCCTCACCCTGCTCTACGGCGGCATGTTCCTGATCGCCGGCATCCTGCTGCTGTCGATCATCTACCTGCTGGCCGCGCAGGCGATCAACACCGGCAACCAGCCGCTGTTCAAGATCGTCAACTTCGAGAAGCTCCAGGTCTCCAGCCCGAGCTGCCCCGCGATCAACACCACCAGCCTCCCGCTGTCGGACTTCAACGACGCGATCGCCCACTGTGTGGACCAGCAGCGCCAGGGAGCCCTGGACAACCTGCTCAGCCGCTCGCTGCTGGCCCTGCTGGGCCTCGCCGTGATCGCCTTCGCGTTCGGTTACGCGATGGCCGGCCGGGTGCTGTCCCCGCTCGGCCGGATCACCCGTACCGCCCGCGCGGTGGCCGGGTCCGACCTGTCCCGCCGGATCGAGCTGGACGGCCCGGACGACGAGCTGAAGGAACTGGCCGACACCTTCGACGAGATGCTGGAGCGCCTCCAGCGGGCCTTCACCGCCCAGCAGCGCTTCGTCGGCAACGCCTCGCACGAGCTGCGCACGCCGCTGGCGATCAACCGCACGCTGCTGGAGGTGCACCTGTCCGACCCGAACGCGCCGGTCGAGCTGCAGCAGCTCGGCAAGACGCTGCTGGCGACCAACGAGCGCAGTGAACAGCTGGTCGAGGGGTTGCTGCTGCTCGCCCGCAGTGACAACCAGATCGTCGAGCGCAAACCGGTCGACCTGGCCGAGGTCGCCACCCAGGCGATCGACCAGGTGCACGCCGAGGCGGAGGCCAAGGGCGTGCGGATCGCCGGCGGCGAGCGCAAGCCCGTGGTGGTCCAGGGCAACGGCGTGCTGCTGGAGCGGATCGCGCTGAACCTCGTGCAGAACGCGGTGCGGTACAACGTGGCCGAGCAGGGCTGGGTGGAGGTGGCCACCGAGGCCGAGCACGGGCAGGCGGTGCTCACCGTCACCAACACCGGTCCGGTGGTGCCGGCGTACGAGATCGACAACCTCTTCGAGCCCTTCAGACGGCTCCGGACGGAGCGCACGGGCAGTGACAAGGGTGTCGGCCTCGGCCTTTCCATCGTGCGGTCGGTGGCCCGTGCGCACGGCGGGCACATCGTGGCGCAGCCGCGCGAGGGCGGCGGGCTGGTGATGCGTGTCACCCTCCCGCTGTGACCGGGAGGGACACACGCGGAGAATGTTCGCTTGACGCGGAATTTTCCGACACCTGGACGGGGTTCTGTCTGTGTGATCGATCACATGGACGGATTTCCGGCCATGCACTCTCCGTGATCATGAAGTGTGGTGGAAAGCCGGGAAAGTCCGGGTTTTCGACCCTCCTGATCACGGGAAGTACACGGTGAGGCGCCTTTGAGGTGCGGCATTCGGACCGTGTACGGTCCTCACCGCCATCCAAGCCGATCAACCTCGGGAGGTCGGTTTGGGTGTCGATTGAGTAACAGACCTTGATGTGAGGCAAAATCTCCGCCTCAGGTCGGGCACAAGTCCGGCCTCTCACGCGTTACGTGCGCTGGAGACACCGCAGACACCCAGAGGGGGAGAGCGAATATGGCAACCGATTACGACACTCCACGCAAGACCGACGACGACGTCGACTCGGACAGCCTCGAAGAACTGAAGGCTCGCCGGAACGACAAGTCCACCTCGGCGGTGGACGTCGACGAGTTCGAGGCCGCAGAGGGCCTGGAACTGCCCGGCGCCGACCTGTCCAACGAGGAACTGGCAGTCCGTGTGCTGCCCAAGCAGCAGGACGAGTTCACCTGCATGAGCTGCTTCCTGGTGCACCACCGCAGCCAGCTGGCCCGCGAGAAGAACGGTCAGCCGATCTGCCGCGACTGCGACTGAGGACGGGTCGGCCATGTCTGGCTCGACTCCTCCGCGGAAGCGCCGCTTCTCCTTGCGGAAAGCGGACCACGGGCCGTCCGACGGCTCGCACGGCGCACGTGACGACGAGCGGGGCTCATCCACAGCGGGAGCCTCGCTCGAACCGGCGCCGGACCGGACTGACCTTCCGGAGCCGGCGCCGCATCCCGCGCCCGTCGCACGGCGACGGGCCGCGGTGATGCGTGACCGAACCCGGGAGATGGCCCGGGAAGGGGCCCGTAAGGGCCACAGCCGCGCTCGCGCGGGCCTGGCGTACCTCGCGGACCGCGTCATCGAGATCGCCCCGCGTGTCCCCGTACGCGACCTCGCGACCCTGCGCAGGCAGTTCCCCGGGCTCGGACCCGAGGAACTCGCCGACAAACTGGTGGCGGGCGCGGCGGCCGGGACCTCGACGATCGGGGCCGGGATCGGTGCGGCGGCGATGCTGCCGGTGCCGCCCGCCATGCCGACCGAGCTGGCCGCCGAGATCACCGGGGTCGCCGCGATCGAGCTGAAGCTCATCGCCGAACTGCACGAGGTCTACGGCGCCCGTCCGCCCGGGAACCTCCGCACCCGCAGCACCGCGTACCTGTCCTCCTGGTCGGGGGAGCGCGGCATCGACGTGATGAAGCCGTCGACGTACGACACGGCCCTCGGCGGCCGGATGAAACGCGAGCTGCGCCAGCAGATCATGAAGCGCATGGTCCGCGACCTGCCCAACCTGATGCCGTTCATGGTCGGGGCGGCGGTCGGAGCGGTCATGAACCGCCGGGACACCAGAAGACTCGCCGCCCGCATCCGGGCCGACCTGCGCAAGACCCAGGTGCCCTGGGACGAACTGCCCGAGCTGCCGCCCCTGGACGAGCCCGAGAAGCCGCTCCGCATGCGCGAGCTGCCCGGAGACCAGTAGGAAACCCTCAATGCCCGGGGCCGCCTACGCGTCCTGGGTGTTCGCCTTCCCGGCCGCCTCGATGGCCGCGGCCAGCCGCTCCGGCTCGCGCGTCGACAGGTACAGGTAGGGCGTCGGGTCCGCCGGGTCGGTGACCTCCACCCGCAGCGCCCGCGGGATGTAGGCGCGCAGCAGCATGAAGGCGCGGGTGTCGGCCTTGTACGTGCGCCAGGCGCGCGCCTCCTCCGGGTCCAGCACCTCCGACGCCCCCAGCGCGGACACCGGGATCTTCGCCTCGCCCGCGATCAGCGCGTCCCCCACGATCCGGATGCGCGGTGAGCCGTAGGCGCTGGCCATGACCGCGGCGACGGCCGTGCCGCCGACGAGACCGCCCAGCAGCGGCAGCGTCCCGAAGGGCAGCAGGATCAGGGCGAACGAGACGCCCACGAGGAAACTGATCAGCCACCACGAGCGGGGGGCGGTGAGGCGTTCTTCGTACGGGGCGGCGGAGAGCTGCATGGAGCCAAGCTTGGCACGGGAACGCGCGCCGACCGGAGCCGGGGCGGCCGGGTAAGGTCTGCGCCTGTGAGTGGTAGTTCCGCAGCTCTTCAGCCCCCGGCCGACGCCGTGAAACCGGTACGGCACCCCGACGCGCCCGCACCCGGGGAACTCCTCGGTGCCCACTACGAACACTGTTTCGGTTGTGGCCCCGGCCAGCCCCACGGACTGCACCTGGAGGCCCGGGCCGGCGAGGGCGTCTCGCTGACCGCCGAGTTCACCGTGCGGCCCGCCCACCAAGGCGCCCCCGGCCTCGCCCACGGCGGAGTGCTGGCCAGCGCCCTGGACGAGACGCTGGGCTCGCTGAACTGGCTGCTGCGCACTATCGCCGTCACCGGCCGGCTGGAGACCGACTTCGCGCGGCCCGTGCCGGTCGGGACCACGCTGCATCTGGCGGCCGAGGTCACCGCGGTGGCCGGCCGCAAGATCTACTCCACGGCCACCGGGCGCCTCGGCGGCCCCGAGGGCCCGGTCGCCGTCCGCGCCGACGCCCTGTTCATCGAGGTCAAGGTCGACCACTTCGTCGACCACGGCCGCCAGGAGGAGATCCGGGCCGCCATGAACGACCCGGACCAGGTCCGGCGCGCCCGCGCCTTCGAGGTGAACCCGTGAACCATGACCCCGTGAACCACGACCCCGTGACCCGTGACCCCCTGCCCGTCCTGCTCCGGCGCGTCGACCCGGACGTACCGCTTCCGGCGTACGAGCACCCCGGGGACGCCGGCGCCGATCTGCGCACCACCGAGGTGTGCGAACTGGCGCCGGGCGAGCGCGCCGTGCTGCCCACCGGAGTGTCCATCGCGCTCCCGGAGGGGTACGCGGCCTTCGTGCACCCGCGTTCCGGTCTCGCCGCCCGCTGCGGTGTGGCCCTCGTGAATGCCCCCGGGACGGTTGACGCCGGGTACCGTGGGGAGATCAAGGTGATCGTGGTGAACCTCGACCCGCGCGAGTCCGTGCGGTTCGAGCGCTTCGACCGGATTGCCCAACTGGTCGTCCAGCAGGTCGAGCGGGTCCGCTTCCGGGAGGTGGCGGAGCTTCCCGACTCGGCGCGGGCCGAAGGGGGCTTCGGGTCCACCGGTGGCCATGCCGCGGTGGGCGACGAGAGCGGCGCAAGCGGCCGGATCGCCGACGGCGGTCCGGCGGGTGGGAATCGATACGCTTCGGTCGTATCCGACCGGGAAGGACAGTGACGTGTTCGGACGTCGCAACAAGAAGGGTGCCGCCGAGGACGCGGCCGGCGAGGCCGAGCAGGTCGTCGACAGCGTCGACACCGAGGCGCCCGAGACGGACGAGGAAGTGGCCGAGCGCGAGCGCGTCCGGCTGGAGCCCGGGCCCCGGCCCGACGGCCCCTGGGACGACAGCGAGGTGCGCGACCCGGGCGAGGGCCGCGTGGACCTCGGCGGGCTGTTCATCCCGGGTGTCGACGGCATGGAGCTGCGGGTCGAGGTGGCCGGTGACGCGATCGTCGCCGCGACCGTCGTCCTGCGGGACAGCGCCATCCAGCTCCAGGGTTTCGCCGCGCCCAAGCGCGAGGGCATCTGGGGCGAGGTCCGCGAGGAGATCGCGGCCGGCATCACCCAGCAGGGCGGCATCATCGACGAGGTCGAGGGCCCCCTGGGCTGGGAGCTGCGCGCCCAGGTCCCGGTGCAGCTGCCCGACGGCACCGGCGGCTTCCAGGTCGTGCGGTTCGTCGGTGTGGACGGCCCGCGCTGGTTCCTGCGCGGCGTGATCTCCGGCCAGGGTGCCGTGCAGCCGCAGGCCGCCGGCCTGCTGGAGCAGATCTTCCGTGACACGGTCGTGGTCCGCGGCGAGGGCCCGATGGCGCCCCGCGACCCGATCGTCCTGAAGCTGCCCAACGACGCCCAGATGGTGCCGGAAGGCGTCCAGCAGGAGGAGTCCTCGCGCTTCTCCGGCGGCATGGGTCAGCTCCAGCGCGGTCCGGAGATCACCGAGGTCCGCTGACACCGCACAGCCGACGAAAGGGCCGCACCCCTCGGGGTGCGGCCCTTTCGCATGCGTGACCTCTAGACGTGTCCATGGTCCGTACCTACCGTCTCCGGCGGCCCACTCCGCCCCCGCCTCCTTCGTCCACCCCGGCGTCACCGTCTCCCGGAGCCGGCTGGACTTCGCCCGGGACAAGGTGCTGGCCGGCGCCCAGCCCTGGAAGAGCGCCTGGGACCGGATGACGGCGAGCGAGTACGCCGACCTGAACCGCACGCCCAAGCCCCGGGCCACCGTGGAGTGCGGCTCCTACTCCGACCCCAACCACGGCTGCACCGGCGAGCGCGAGGACGCGATCGCCGCCTACACCGACGCCGTCGCCTGGTACGTCACCAAGGACGCGCGCTACGCCCAGAAGGCCATCCAGCTCATGGACGCCTGGTCGGCCACCATCACCGGCCACACCAACAGCAACGCGCCCCTCCAGACCGGCTGGGCGGGCTCCTCCTGGCCCAAGGCAGCCGAGATCATCACGTACACGTACACCGGCGGCTGGGCGAACCAGAACCGCTTCGCCACCATGCTCCGGAACGTCTACCCGCCGGTGGTGATCAAGGGCTCCCACTCCAACGGGAACTGGGCTGTCCGGATCCAGGGCCAGGACCTGTACGGCACCGACGTCGGCGAACGCCTGCGGCAGGCGCTCGGCTTCCAGGCGAGGTACCAGCGCGGCGAGACCGTGCCGGGCCGGCTGTGCGGCGGCTCCCTCACCCTCGGCCTCGGCCCCGTCACCGAGGTCGGCTACAACGCCCTGCACTACCGGCTCGGCACCGCCATGACCGACACCGAGGCGCTGACCCTCCAGCAGCGCCCGGCCGGCGGCGACAACCTCTTCGTGGCCTGGGAGACCCTCACCCACGGCGACAACCCCGACTGAGCGGCGGCGGACCGGGTCATCAGGGATGCGTCAAAGTTGCCCGCGAGGCGCCCCCGTGTCCCTTTCGCCGTGATCGCTGCCCGTAGGGTCGACGCTGCGCAGGCAGGAGTCACGGGAAGACAATGGGGCCATGGCACGCGGCAAGCTTCGGATCTACCTCGGTGCGGCACCGGGCGTCGGCAAGACCTACGCGATGCTCTCCGAGGCACACCGCCGCAGCGAGCGGGGCACGGACTGCGTCGTCGCCTTCGTGGAGCACCACGGCCGCCCGCGCACCGAGGTGATGCTGCACGGCCTCGAACAGGTGCCGCGCAAGGACATCGACTACCGGGGCGCCGTCTTCGGCGAGATGGACGTGGACGCCGTACTGCGCCGCGCCCCCGCCGTCGCCCTCGTGGACGAACTCGCCCACACCAATGTGCCCGGCTCCCGCAACGCCAAGCGCTGGCAGGACGTGGAGGAACTGCTCGCCGCCGGCGTCGACGTCGTCTCGACCGTCAACATCCAGCACCTGGAGTCACTCGGCGACGTCGTGGAGTCCATCACCGGGGTGCGGCAGCGCGAGACGGTGCCGGACGAGGTGGTACGGCGGGCCGACCAGATAGAGCTGGTCGACATGTCCCCGGAGGCGCTGCGCCGCCGGATGGCGCACGGCAACATCTACCAGCCCGACAAGGTCGACGCGGCCCTGTCCAACTACTTCCGCCCCGGCAACCTCACCGCCCTGCGCGAGCTGGCGCTGCTGTGGGTGGCCGACCGGGTCGACGCGTACCTGAACCGGTACCGCAGCGAGCACCGCGTCTCCCGCATCTGGGGCTCCCGCGAGCGGATCGTCGTCGGGCTGACCGGCGGCCCCGAGGGCCGCACCCTGATACGCCGGGCCGCCCGGCTCGCCGAGAAGGGCGCCGGTGGCGAGGTGCTCGCCGTCTACATAGCCCGCAGCGACGGCCTGACCTCGGCCTCCCCGAAGGAGTTGGCCGTCCAGCGGACCCTCGTCGAGGACCTCGGCGGCACCTTCCACCACGTGGTCGGCGACGACATACCGGCCGCCCTGCTGGACTTCGCGCGCGGGGTCAACGCCACCCAGATCGTGCTCGGCTCCTCCCGCCGCAAGGCCTGGCAGTACGTCTTCGGACCCGGCGTCGGCGCCACCGTGGCCCGCGAGTCGGGCCCCGACCTCGACGTCCACATCGTCACCCACGAGGAGGCCGCCAGGGGCAGGGGACTGCCCGTGGCCCGCGGCGGACGGCTCGGCCGGGCCCGGATCCTGTGGGGCTGGGCGGTGGGCCTGGCCGGTCCGGCGGTCCTCGCGCTGCTGCTGAACGCCATCGACCTCGGCCTCGCCAACGACATGCTGCTGTTCCTGGCCGTCACCGTCGCGGCGGCCCTGCTCGGCGGCCTGCTGCCCGCCCTGGCCTCGGCCGCCTTCGGCTCGCTGCTGCTGAACTACTTCTACACACCGCCCCTGCACCGGCTGACCGTCGCCGACCCCAAGAACATCGTCGCCATCGCCATCTTCTTCGGCGTCGGCATGTCGGTCGCCTCGGTCGTGGACCTCGCCGCCCGGCGCACCCACCAGGCCGCCCGGCTGCGCGCCGAGTCCGAGATCCTCTCCTTCCTCGCCGGGAACGTGCTGCGCGGCGAGACCGGCCTGGAGGAACTGCTGGAACGGGTCCGCGAGACCTTCGCCATGGAGTCCGCCGCCCTGCTGGAACGCGCGAGCGACGTCGAACCCTGGACCTGCGCCGGACGCGCCGGGTTCGGACGCCCACTGGAGCGCCCCGAGGACGCCGACGTGGACATGCCCGTCGGCGACCACATGGCCCTCGCGCTCACCGGCCGCGTGCTGCCCGCCGAGGACCGCCGGGTGCTCGCCGCCTTCGCCGCGCAGGCCGCCGTCGTCCTGGACCGCCGGCGGCTGCGCGAAGAGGCCGGGCGGGCCCGCGCGCTCGCCGAGGGCAACCGCATCCGCACCGCCCTGCTGGCCGCCGTCAGCCACGACCTGCGCACCCCGCTCGCCGGCATCAAGGCCGCCGTCTCCTCGCTGCGCTCCGCCGACGTCGCCTGGTCCGAGGAGGACCAGGCGGAGCTGCTGGAGGGCATCGAGGAGGGCGCCGACCGGCTCGACCACCTGGTGGGCAACCTGCTCGACATGTCCCGCCTCCAGACCGGCACCGTCACCCCGCTCATCCGCGAGATCGACGTCGACGAGGTCGTGCCCATGGCCCTGGGCGGCGTACCCGAGGACAGCGTCGGACTGGACGTGCCCGAGACCCTGCCGATGGTCGCCGTGGACCCCGGGCTGCTGGAGCGCTCCGTCGCCAACCTGGTGGAGAACGCCGTCAAGTACAGCCCGCCGGGCCGCCGCGTCCTGGTCGCCGCCAGCGCCATCGCCGACCGGGTCGAGGTACGGGTGGTGGACCGCGGGCCGGGCGTGCCCGACGCGGCCAAGGAACGCATCTTCGAGCCCTTCCAGCGCTACGGCGACGCGCCGCGCGGCGCCGGGGTCGGGCTCGGCCTCGCGGTCGCCCGGGGTTTCGCCGAGGCCATGGGCGGCACCCTCAACGCCGAGGACACGCCGGGCGGGGGGCTCACCATGGTGCTGAGCCTGCGCGCGGCAGGATCACCTCCCGAGCCCGCCGAGGCGGGCGGGGACATCGCGGAACCGGAAAGGCAGGCCCTATGACCCGGGTGCTCGTGGTCGACGACGAGCCGCAGATCGTGCGCGCCCTCGTGATCAACCTGAAGGCGCGCAAGTACGAGGTCGACGCGGCCCCCGACGGCAAGACCGCCCTCGAACTCGCCGCCTCCCGCCACCCCGACGTGGTGGTCCTGGACCTCGGCCTGCCCGACCTGGACGGCGTGGACGTGATCCGGGGCCTGCGCGGCTGGACCCGGGTGCCGATCCTGGTCCTGTCCGCCCGGCACTCCTCCGACGAGAAGGTCCAGGCGCTGGACGCGGGCGCCGACGACTACGTCACCAAGCCCTTCGGCATGGACGAACTGCTGGCCAGGCTGCGCGCCGCCGTCCGCCGGGCCGAGCCGGTGGGACCGGGGGAGGACGACCTGACGACCGTCGAGACCGAGGGCTTCACCGTCGACCTCGCCGCCAAGAAGGTCAACCGGGCCGGCAAGGACGTCCGGCTCACCCCCACCGAGTGGCACCTGCTGGAGGTGCTGGTCCGCAACACCGGCCGCCTGGTCAGCCAGAAGCAGCTGCTCCGGGAGGTGTGGGGGCCGTCGTACGGCACCGAGACCAACTATCTGCGGGTCTACATGGCCCAGCTCCGCCGCAAGCTGGAGAAGGACCCCTCGCACCCCGAGCACTTCATCACGGAGCCGGGGATGGGCTACCGGTTCGAGAAGTGAGCTTGGCTACGGCGCTGTCGGTGGTCACCGGTAGGCTCTAGACATGAGTGCTGTTCCTCGCTCCGAAAAGCCGGCCGGCCGGTTCCGGCGCATGCTCGACCGGCTCTCCTCGTCCCAGGAGGACCTGGAGTCGGAGGAGCTGCGCGAGGACACCGAGACCGCCGGCTGCACCCGGATCGGCGACTGCCGGGACCGGCAGATCGTCACCGTAACTGGTACCTTGCGCACGGTCACCCTGCGGCCGCGCGCCGGGGTCCCCGCCCTGGAGGCCGAGCTGTTCGACGGCTCCGCGGCGCTGGACGTGGTGTGGCTCGGCAGGCGCTCCATCGTGGGCATAGAACCGGGGCGCAAGCTGATCGCATCGGGCCGGATCTCGATGAGCCGGGGCCGCCGGGTGCTGTTCAACCCGAAATACGAACTGCGACCCCTCGGACGGGAGTAGCCGGTGACGTCCCTCGACAAGCCGACCAAGGACACCGACCAGAGTCCGCCCGGCGCGACCGACGATGCCCGCGCGGTGACCGAGGCCGCCCTGTTCGAGGCGTTCGGCGGCATCCGCGGCATGGTCGAGACGGTCGTGCCGGGCCTGCTGTTCGTCGCGATCTTCACGGTCAACAAGGACCTGCACCTGTCCGCGATCGCCGCGCTGGCCGTCTCCCTGGTCCTGGTCGTGGTCCGCCTCGCCATGAAGGACACCGTCAAGCACGCCTTCAGCGGCGTCTTCGGCGTGGCCTTCGGCGTGGTCTTCGCGATGTTCACCGGCAACGCCAAGGACTTCTACCTGCCCGGCATGCTCTACACGCTGGGCCTGGCCATCGCCTACATCGCCACCACGCTCGCCGGCGTGCCCCTGATCGGCCTCATCCTCGGCCCGGTCTTCAAGGAGAACCTCTCCTGGCGCACCCGCAACCCCGGCCGCAAGAAGGCGTACGCGAAGGCCAGTTGGGCCTGGGGCCTGATCCTGCTCGCCAAGTGCGCGATCCTCTTCCCGCTGTACTGGTGGGCGAACACCGCCCAGCTCGGCTGGGTCCTGGTCGCCCTCAAGATCCCGCCGTTCCTGCTGGCCGTCTGGCTGACCTGGGTCTTCCTCGCGAAGGCGCCCGCGCCGATCGACGTGTTCGCGGAGATGGAGGCGGAGGAGAAGGCGGAGAAGGCCGAGAAGGAGGCCGAGGAGGAACGCAGGGCCGCGCTGGCCGCCGAGGGCGGCGAGGGCACGGGCGGGCGGCACCGGCGGGGGGCCTGACCGCTCCCGTACGGCTTCTGCCCGGGGCTCCGGCGCGGACCTGGACCTCTCGCACGGACTCCCATACGGCTCCCGTACGGCTCCCGTACGGCTCCTGTACGACGACGGAGGGCGCCCTCGGCAGCGAGGGCGCCCTCCGTGTGTCTCAGGTGTCTCCGGCCGGTCAGGCCTCGTCGCGCCGGACCGACAGCAACTCCTCCAGTTGCTCCTCCCGGGCCTGCGCGGCGACGAAGAGCAGCTCGTCGCCCGGCTCCAGGGAATCCTCCTTGGAGGGGGTCAGCACCCGGGTGCCCCGGATGATCGTGACCAGCGAGGTGTCCTGGGGCCACTCGACGTCCCCGACCTGGGTGCCGGCCAGCGCCGACTCCTCCGGCAGGGTCAGCTCGACCAGGTTGGCGTCGCCGTGGCTGAAGCGCAGCAGCCGGACCAGGTCGCCGACGCTCACCGCCTCCTCGACCAGGGCGGACATCAGACGCGGGGTGGAGACGGCCACGTCCACCCCCCAGGCCTCGTTGAACAGCCACTCGTTCTTGGGGTTGTTCACCCGGGCGACGACGCGCGGGACGCCGTACTCCGTCTTGGCGAGCAGCGAGACGACCAGGTTGACCTTGTCGTCGCCGGTCGCGGCGATCACGACGTTGCAGCGTTGCAGCGCGGCCTCGTCCAGGGACGTGATCTCACAGGCGTCGGCCAGCAGCCACTCCGCCTGGGGCACCCGCTCCACCGAGATGGCGGTCGGGGCCTTGTCGATCAGCAGGATCTCGTGGCCGTTCTCCAGCAGCTCGCCCGCGATCGAGCGGCCGACGGCACCGGCTCCGGCAATGGCGACCCTCATCAGTGACCCGCTTCCTCTTCCGGGCCCTCGGCGAACGTCGCCTCGACCTTCTCGACGTCGTCCGTCCGCATCATCACGTGCACGAGGTCGCCCTCCTGCAACACCGTCTGCGAGCTGGGCAGGACGGCCTCGCCCAGCCGGGTCAGGAACGCCACGCGGACGCCCGTCTCCTCCTGGAGTCGGCTGATCTTGTGCCCGACCCACTTGGCGGAGGCGTGCACCTCGGCGAGCTGGACACCACCGGTGGGATCGCGCCACAGCGGCTCGGCGCCCGAGGGCAGCAGCCGGCGCAGCATCTGGTCGGCCGTCCAGCGGACGGTGGCCACGGTCGGGATGCCCAGGCGCTGGTAGACCTCGGCACGGCGGGGGTCGTAGATCCGGGCGGCCACGTTCTCCACACCGAACATCTCGCGGGCCACGCGCGCGGAGATGATGTTGGAGTTGTCACCGCTGGAGACGGCCGCGAAGGCGCCGGCCTCCTCGATGCCCGCCTCGCGCAGGGTGTCCTGGTCGAAGCCGACCCCGGTGACCCGGCGGCCCCCGAAACCGGGACCGAGCCGGCGGAAGGCGGTGGGGTCCTGGTCGATCACCGCGACCGTGTGTCCCTGTTGCTCCAGGGTCTGGGCAAGAGCGGAACCCACTCTTCCGCAGCCCATGATGACGATGTGCACGACCGTCCTTCCGTGTCCAAAAGCTACTGCTGAGCCTCAGGGTCTCAGACCGACGCCCAAAGCTACACACGGGCGGTCACAGCCGAGCACCCCCGTGCCGGGGGGCGCCCCGCTCAGCGGGGATCCCCGGGCCGCGACTCGCCCGGCCGGTGCCGCGGTTCCCCCTCGGTGAGCAGGGAACGGGCCCACCGCCGAGTGATGCTGCGCACGCTGAAGAAGGTCAGGATTCCGAGGCAGAACAGAGCGAGCGCCGCCCCGATCAGCTCCGCGGTCGCGGGCATGGAACCTCCGAGGTGCGACGACAGGCGGCGTTTGCCATCTAGACACGGAACGCGCGCCGGCCACGGAATCCGTGGTTCCTGTGTGGTTCGAGTTCACTCGTGGGGCAGATACGGGACGGTGACTGGGCGGCTGCCTGTTCGAAGGCTTACGATCCTCTCTCGTGTCCAAACTGACCGACGTGCCCAAACGGATTCTGATCGGGCGCGCACTGCGCAGCGACCGGCTGGGCGAGACGCTCCTGCCGAAGCGCATCGCGCTGCCCGTCTTCGCCTCCGACCCGCTGTCCTCCGTCGCCTACGCGCCGGGGGAGGTTCTGCTGGTCCTGTCCATCGCGGGCGTGTCGGCGTACCACTTCAGCCCCTGGATCGCCGTCGCGGTGGTCGTGCTGATGTTCACCGTGGTCGCCTCCTACCGGCAGAACGTGCACGCGTACCCGAGCGGCGGCGGCGACTACGAGGTCGCCACCACCAACCTCGGCCCACGGGCCGGCCTGACGGTCGCCAGCGCCCTGCTCGTGGACTACGTGCTGACCGTCGCCGTCTCCATCGCCTCCGGCATCGAGAACCTCGGCTCCGCGATCCCGTTCGTGGTCGAGCACAAGGTGCTGTGCGCGTCCGCCGTGATCGTCCTGCTGACCCTGATGAACCTGCGTGGTGTGCGGGAGTCCGGCAAACTCTTCGCCATCCCGACGTACGTGTTCGTCGGCGGCGTCTTCATCATGATCGCCTGGGGTGCCTTCCGGGGCCTGGTCCTCGGCGACACCATGCGCGCCCCGACCGCCGGCTTCCACATCAAGGCCGAGCACCAGGGCCTGGCGGGCTTCGCGCTCGTCTTCCTGCTGCTGCGCGCCTTCTCCTCCGGCTGTGCCGCGCTGACCGGCGTGGAGGCCATCTCCAACGGCGTCCCGGCCTTCCGCAAGCCCAAGTCGAAGAACGCGGCGACCACGCTCGCGCTGATGGGCCTGCTGGCCGTCACCATGTTCTGCGGCATCATCGCCCTCGCCATGACCACGAAGGTCCGCATGGCCGAGCACCCGGCCACCGACCTGATCAACGGCAGCACCCCGGTCGGCTCCGGCTACGTCCAGAACCCGGTGATCTCCCAGGTCGCCGAGGCGGTGTTCGGCAAGGGCAGCTTCCTGTTCGTGCTGCTGGCCGCCGCCACCGCGCTGGTGCTGTTCCTGGCCGCCAACACGGCCTACAACGGCTTCCCGCTGCTCGGCTCGATCCTCGCCCAGGACCGCTACCTGCCGCGCCAGCTGCACACCCGCGGCGACCGCCTCGCCTTCTCCAACGGCATCGTGCTGCTGGCCGGCGCGGCGGCCCTGCTCGTGGTCATCTACGGCGCCGACTCCACCCGCCTGATCCAGCTGTACATCGTCGGCGTGTTCGTGTCCTTCACGCTCAGCCAGACCGGCATGGTCCGGCACTGGAACCGGCACCTCGCGGCCGAGAAGGACCCCGCCAAGCGCAGCCACATGATCCGTTCGCGCGCGATCAACGCGTTCGGCGCCTTCTTCACCGGCCTGGTGCTGGTCGTCGTCCTGGTCACCAAGTTCACCCACGGCGCGTGGGTGGCCCTGCTGGGCATGGTGATCTTCTACGCCACCATGACCGCGATCCGGAAGCACTACGACCGGGTCGCCGAGGAGATCGCGGCCCCCGAGGGCCCCGCCGACGACATGGTCCGCCCGTCCCGGGTGCACTCGGTGGTCCTCATCTCCAAGATCCACCGCCCGACGCTGCGCGCCCTGGCCTACGCCCGGCTCATGCGCTCGGACACCCTGGAGGCGCTCACGGTCAACGTCGACCCGGCCGAGACCAAGGCGCTGCGCGAGGAGTGGGAGCGGCGCGGCATCGACGTACCGCTGAAGGTCCTGGACTCGCCGTACCGCGAGATCACCCGGCCGGTGATCGAGTACGTCAAGAGCCTGCGCAAGGAGTCCCCGCGCGACGCGGTCTCCGTGATCATCCCCGAGTACGTGGTCGGCCACTGGTACGAGCACCTGCTGCACAACCAGAGCGCCCTGCGCCTGAAGGGCCGCCTGCTGTTCACCCCGGGCATCATGGTCACCTCGGTGCCCTACCAGCTCCAGTCCTCCGAGGCGGCCAAGCTGCGCGCCCGCAAGCGGCAGGAGTGGAGCGCCCCGGGCGCCGTCCGGCGCGGCCCCGCGGCGGAACGGCCGAAGGAGCCCACGACGGCGGCCGAGGACTGAGGGCCGCGAGGGAGGCCGTAGACTGGTGGGCTGTTGTCCCGGCCCGCCGCTCTTCCCTCCCTCGGGCCTCTCTTCGATCTGGAGTCACCCCACCATGCAGGCAGAACCGACGAAGTCTCTGGTGGGCCGGGAGTACGAGGTCGAGGTCGGCCCAGTGGCCCACGGCGGCCACTGCGTCGCCCGCACCGCCGAGGGCCAGGTGCTGTTCGTCCGGCACGCGCTGCCCGGCGAGCGGGTGCTGGCCCGGGTGACCGAGGGCGAGGAGGGCGCCCGCTTCCTGCGCGCGGACGCCGTGGAGATCCTCGACGCGTCCAAGGACCGTATCGAGGCTCCCTGCCCCTTCGCCGGTCCCGGCCGCTGCGGCGGCTGCGACTGGCAGCACGCCAAGCCGGGCGCCCAGCGCCGCCTCAAGGGCGAGGTGATCGCCGAGCAGCTCCAGCGGCTCGCGGGCCTCACCCCCGAGGAGGCCGGCTGGGACGGCACGGTGATGCCGGCCGAGGGCGACAAGCTGCCGGCCGGCGAGGTCCCGCAGTGGCGCACGCGCGTGCAGTACGCCGTCGACGCCGAGGGACGCGCGGGCCTGCGCCGGCACCGCTCGCACGAGGTCGAGCGCATCGACCACTGCATGATCGCGGCGGCGGGCGTCAGCGAGCTGGGCATCGAGCGCCGGGACTGGACCGGCATGGCGTCCATCGAGGCGATCGCGGCCACGGGCTCCCAGGACCGCCAGGTCATCCTGACCCCGCGGCCGGGCGCCCGCCTGCCGATCGTGGAGCTGGACCGCCCCGTCTCCGTCCTGCGCGTCGGCGAGAAGGACGGCGGCGTCCACCGTGTGCACGGCCGCCCCTTCGTCCGCGAACGCGCCGACGACCGCACCTACCGCGTCGGCAACGGCGGCTTCTGGCAGGTCCACCCGAAGGCGGCCGACACCCTGGTGAAGGCGGTCATGCAGGGCCTCCTCCCGCGCAAGGGCGAGATGGCCCTCGACCTCTACTGCGGCGTCGGCCTCTTCGCCGGCGCCCTCGCCGACCGCCTCGGCGAACAGGGCGCGGTTCTCGGCATCGAGTCCGGCAAACGGGCGGTCGAGGACGCGCGCCACAACCTGGCCGGCTTCCCGCGCGTCCGCGTCGAACAGGGCAAGGTCGAGTCCGTCCTGCCGCGCACCGGCATCACCGAGGTCGACCTCATCGTCCTCGACCCCCCACGCGCCGGCGCCGGCCGCGCCACGGTCACCCACCTCACCTCCCTGAACGCCCGCCGCATCGCGTACGTCGCCTGCGATCCCGCTGCGCTGGCCCGGGACCTGGGGTACTTCCGGGAGGGGGGGTATCGGGTGCGGGTGCTTCGGGCGTTCGATCTGTTTCCGATGACGCATCATGTGGAGTGCGTGGCGATCCTTGAGCCTGCCGAGAAGGGCCTTTGACCTGCCGTTTTGCATTTCGGTGGTTAGCTCGACCTGTTTTCGCTCGCGGAATGCGTCGACTGAGGTTCGCTTGTGCAGAACGCTCTGAGCTGCAGGTTCAAGGGTCGGCGTGGGTCTCGCGGCGACGTGGCGATGCGCAATGCAGAATCTTTGACGCTCGGATGACGCTCGAATATCGGAAGCCTCAACCTCTCACCTGTCCGGCCCTGGGCCGCAGACCGGGGCCGTCGGCGCGGGGCAAGGACTCCCTCGTTGCACGCACCTCGGAACCGAGACCGCGGCCCGACCGGACACGAAGGACGGCGTCGTGGTCCGAGGTCTTGAGTGGCTGGTATCGTCTCGTCACTCAGATACCAGTCCGGTATCATTCCGGTATGGCGATGACACTCCGACTCCCCGAAGACCTTGACGCGAAGCTCACCGAGCGGGCTCGTCGGGAGGGTCGCAGTAAGCAGGAACTTGCCATCGAGGCCATCCGTGACGCCCAGCACCGGGCCGAGCTGAAGGTCGATGACGTCCTGGCCGAGCTGATGGACAGTGATGCGGAGATCCTGGACTACCTGAAGTGACCCAAGTGCGCTACATCCATATCGACGAGATCGTGGCCATCGCTCGCACGGTCAACGATACCGAGCACAGCGTGCGTGACATGGGGCTTTTGGTGTCAGCGATCGAACGGCCCCGGACGAACGTGTTCGGGGCCGAGCTGTATCCCACGCTGCACGAGAAGGCGGCGGCACTGTTGCACTCCGTCGCTCGCAATCACGCGCTGATCGACGGCAACAAGCGCACCGCCTGGCTTGCCATGCGTGTCTTCCTGCGGTTCAACGGCGTCAGCGCCAGTACCGCTCCGCCACCCGTCTCCGTGGCTGGCCCGTTCGTCGAGGAAGTCGCGCAGGACAACGTCGATGTACCGGCTATTGCCAAGCGCCTGTCGGCCTGGTTCCCCGTTTCCTGACGTTCGACGTCGTGGGTACGGGACGGAATGAGGTTCTGGGAGCGGTGCTGGCTCCTGGCAGTCCGCCGGGGACTGACCCGTTCGTTCAGCGGGTGGATTCGTATGCTTAGAGGTCGTTTTCATCTTTGATGTGTGCTTTGCTCTGATCTTTTCGGCCGTGGGTTGGCGTCTCGGTGGGTGTGGTGGAGCGGTTGTGGCGCATGCGCCGGACGGGGTGACGGCTGGGGTGGGGTGCGCCTTGCGCCCGTCTCATCCCAAGCCGCCCGTCGCGTGGTGGTGCTCCCGCCGATCTCGGTTCACGCCTGGGCGCACGCCCCTGGCCGACGGTACGTCCAGGTCATGGCTGAACGTCGTCCGTATCCGAGTGATCTGTTCGATGCCCGCCGGGAGCTGATCGAGCCGGTACTCAGTGCCTGGCGGGCCGAGCGGCGCCGGTATGCGCTGAACATCGGCCGCCCGCCGGAGCATGACCTGCGCGAGATCATGAACGCCCTCCTGTACGTGGATCGCACCGGGGTGCAGTGGCGCTACCTGCCGCACGACTTTCCGCCCTTTCAGACCTGCTACGGCTACTTCGCCAAGTGGCAGAAGGATGGTGTGTTCGCCCAGCTCACCGGGGTTTTACGGCGGCTGTTACGGCAGTGGGAGGGCAAGGAGGCGGAGCCGTCCGCGTGTGTGATCGACGCCCAGAGCGTGAAGACCTCCACCAGTGTGCCGGCCGCCGGGCAGGGCACGGACGCTGCGAAGAAGATCGTGGGCCGCAAGCGGAGCATCGTCACCGACACCTTGGGCCTGCTGCTCGCGGTGCTGGTCACGGCCGCGAGCGTGCAGGACTCCGTCGCCGGCACCCACCTGGTCGACCAGGTCGCCGCGGCCCATCCCACCATCCGCAAGGTCTGGGTCGACGGCGGCTACCGCCAGCACCTCGTTGAGCACGCCGCCCAGCTCGGCATCGACATGGAAATCATTCAACCGAAACCCCGGTACCAGAGGCTTCACTCCGCTGCCCAAGCGCTGGACCGTGGAGCGCACGTACGGATGGCTGATGTTCCACCGCCGTCTGGCCCGCGACTACGAGACCTTGCCCGCCCGCTCCGAAGCCATGATCCACCTCGCCATGACCGACCTGATTGCCCGCCGCCTCACCGGCGAAGCCACCATCTCCTGGCGCGACCCGACACCACGGGATCAAACGCCAATTCCGGGATGAAACATCGGGAGAAAACGACCTCTTAGGGGAGACAAGGTGCCGGAGGAATGGATACCGGCTCTCGTGGCGGACTTTGGGTCCGAGTGCAGGGAGCGTCTGCGGGTCAGCGACACGGAGGCGTCCATCAGCCTGCCGGTGGCGAAGCTGGTGGAAGCATTCGGGGCGCGCTGGAAGCTGAGTCCTCGCCTTCATCCGGGTGCGTCTGGACTACGCGGTGGAGACATCGGGGCGCATCACCGGCTTCCTGGAACTGAAGGCGCCAGGGCACGACGTCATGCCCGACGGCTTCACGAAGCGGACCGGGAGCAGTGGGAGGTGATGCGCGGACCGCGGTGGCCCGGTACCAGTCCGGTTCCTGCGGGCACAACTCGGGCGCGCAGGTGCGCCCGGACGAGGGCTCGTGCGGCGGTGACGAGGTCGGGGTTCCCGTCGGTGACCTCGGCAGAGTCGAAGGCCGGGATGCCGCCCAGTCCGTGCTCCGCGTCGTCGAAGTTGTCCAACCTGGTCTTCGGTGCGGGAGACGCCGTGTAGGCGTCGCTTCCCCAGTCCTGTCGGTCGGAGAAGATTGGGTGGGTGCCAGTCCTTCGTGCCCACGACGACGAGGACCTTCGGGGTCATCCCCTCGAAGGCGGTCGTGGCGAGCGGTGCGTAGGGCTGGGCCGCCGGGCCGTTCAGATCCGCGCCCCGGCCGGGCACGGTGATCATGACGCGGGCGCCGAAGCATGCGTCGACGGCTCACCGGCAGGTTCGGGGTTGACGGGCGTGCTCGCCGTAGCTCGGGTCGGTGATCGCCGGCGGGTTCACGAACTGGCTGACGTGCGCGGGCTGTCGGCCGCCGAACCGCTCGGCGAAGAAGGAGGGCATCCTTTCGCCCTCCGATTGCCGAACAGCCCTGGAGAACCGTGCGGCGTACGTCGGCGGCGAACGGCTGTCGTAGGAGGCAGGGCCGTGCGGCTCCGTGGCCGATGCCACGGAGCCGCACGGTGGTTACCGTCAGAAGCCGACGCTCGGATCGTCCGTGTCCTCTTCCGGGTCCATGCTGTACAGCGGGCGGTCCTCGATCCCCAGGGCGCGCATCAGCTCGTTGGTCGGAATCCTGTACCTACGTCCGACGCGGAGGACGGGGCAGGGGAACTCGTGCTCGCGGATCAGCCGGTACGCGGTCGTCGAGCCGATTCCGAGTGCTCGGGCCGCCGTGCGCAGGTCCACTGCGACGGGCAGGTCGAACATCTCCGTGAAACTGAGGCGGCCTTCTGCCGGGTCCTTCACCCTCGCCTCCCCGCAGGGCGGACCGGCCGGGTATCCGCGCGGCGCCCGGGCCGTCGCCTCTTCCCGGGGCTGTGACCCGCCGAACGGTCCTGCGACCCGTCGTCGGTGTCGATGAAGATTCCCTGTCGGCGCAGATGCTCCGGGCGCACCCGGAAACGCAGCGGTGCGCACAGCCCGTCCGGGCCGTCCGGACGGTCGACCCGTACGTCCAGGCTCTCCGCCGCCGGAGCGCCCGCCTCCTCGCCGGACGCAGTGAGAGCGTGCTCCTCGGTGATGCGTTCGATCTGGGGGGAGGGAAGCTCCCGCAGCCCTTCCCGGGCGAGATGCCACGCCCTGGCGCGCGCCGCGTGCAGCAGGGAGGAGCCGGTGAGACAGCTCGCGCCGTCCCGATCCGCCAGCTTCTCCAGGAGAGCCAGGACCATCTCGGCCTCCACGTCCGACCGGTCGGCCCGCAGGCGCGTGCAGACCCGGTGGACCGTCCCGGTCAACCGGGGCAGGGCCAGCCAGATCGCCAGGAGTTTCCCCGTGCTGTCCGGAGTCAGGTCGCTCTGCGCCGTGCGGATGACCTCTTTCCAGACCGCGGTGGCGAACTGCGGGTCGGAGCCGGGGCCGTACAAGGCCTCGTGCGTCTCGGCGGCGGTCAGCCGGACCGGATCAGCCTCGTCGGCGTCCGTGGGGACGAGCACGAAGACCGCGTCACTGGTCCGGGGATCGTCGAAGTGCCGCCTCACCGAGGCGAACGCACTGCTGTGCGGTGGATACATCAGGAAATGTCCTCTCTTCGGACTGCGGAAACCTGAGTCCGGAGGTGCTGGAGATACCGAGATGCTGGACGAGGTGGGTCCTGTGGTGGGGACGTACCGCCTCATATCCGCGTCAAGCGGAGACGAGTCCCACCAGCCTCACTTTGATGCGTGAGCATGCGGTAGTGGTCTTCTCGACCAGGTGTCGCCGCCTTTGACCACGAGCGTGTGAGAAGCGCGGCAGCCAGGCCGTGAGTTCGTCGGTGACGAAGTTCGCGAGGCTGGTGGGTGCCCGTACAGGACGGGCACCCACGATCTGTTGCGCTCAGGCGGTCTCGGAGGACGAGGTGTCCGGCGCCTCGGTGGGCGGGGTCGCCGGGGTGGTGTCCTCGGTCCGGACGGCCGCCCGCCGGCGGCGGCTCGGCGGCCAGTCGGGGGACTGGCGCAGACGGGCTGCCCGGCGGTTGCGCTGACGGCTGTTCATCGGGTTCGCGGTTCCTCTCTGATGAGTCGATAGATAACTAAGCCGCCGTTTCGTGCTTCTGCGAGCGGCTGGTGCCATCGTGCCCGGGGGTGAAGCGGGGCCGCAGAGCGAAAACTGAGGGATAACTGAGTCCCCGGGGGGCGTGAAGAAGCAAGCGCGTGTGAAGCGGCACAGCCCTGCGCACAGATGAAGGAGCGCCTACGAGGGGCCGGATCACCGACTGCGGCGCGGTGAGGGGGAGGGCGATGGAGGGGTACGTGCTGGGCCCGGTGCGAGCCGAAGGGGATGGCGGCAAGAGGGTGGTCGAAGGGTCGAAGGTGGCGGCCCTGTTCGCGCTCCTGGTGACCTCGCCAGACTGCCGATGTAAGAGGAAGGACATAGCCGAAGTCCTCTGGGAGGGCGTCGAGGACGCCGGCGATCTGGTTAACCGCGTCGTCGCCGACCTGCGGAAGCGGCTGGGCCAGGAGTCCGTGCCCCATAGCGGCAAGTCGGGTTACTGCACGCTCCGCGTACCGGTGGGAGACGTCGACCTGCTCCGTTTTCGCGAAAAGGTGAAGCAGGCTGAGGGACTGACCTGCAAAGCGCAGTTCGAGCTGCTCGGCGCGGCCTTGGAGGAGTGGGACGGCGAGGACGAACCGCTGCACGGACTGTCCGAGACCGGCTTCCACTTGCGTCGGGAGGCGCTACGGGCCGAGTTGATGGCCGCCGTGTACGCGCGGCTGGACGCAGCCCACAAGTCCATGGAGGTCAAATGGCTGCGCGAGGAGACGGAGAAATGGTTCGAGCGCGCGCCGGAACTGCCCAAGATCTTCGGGTTCTACCTGCTCGCCCACGCAGACCTGCCGGAGTCCCGACGTGAGCGGCTCATCAAGAAGTGGGAGAAGCGCAACGGAAAAGCGGATGTCGAGCTACAGAGCGCCATTGACCAGGTCCGGGGAGAGGGCCGCCGGCCGGGCGGGGTGCTCCTGCCCCCCGTTCCCGACCAGTTGCCCGGCGGCAGGCGCAAGCCGATCGGGCAGGACGAGCTGATCGGCGACCTCTTCGAGGCCGTGTGCGAGGAACAGGATGCCGGCAATCTGGCGCTGGTCCTGATCAGCGGCATGGCGGGCGTCGGGAAGACCACGGTGGCCGAGAACCTCGCCGGTCGGCTGCGAGAGCGGTTTCCCGACGGGGTGCTGCGCGGCGAACTGAACGGATTCGCCGACGGAGACGTGCGGCCCACCGAACCGGACGAGATCCTGGACGGCTTTCTGGCCGCGCTGCCGCCCTACACCACGGTGACCGGAACGGAGAGCAAGAGCAACGCGCTGCGGTCGGCACTGGCCCACCGGTCGGTGCTCATCGTCCTCGACGACGCGCTCAGCGCCCAGCAGGTGCTGCCGCTGCTTCCCGGAGACGGTACCTGCGCCGTGATCGTCACCAGTCGTAACGACCTCTTGCGGCTGCAGTCCGAGAGAAAGGTGCAGTTCCGCAAGATGGAGCCGCTGCACGAGGCGGACGCGCTGGAGGTGCTCCAGGAGAAGGTGTCGGCCGAGGACCGGGCCAAGCACGCCGTGCCCTTCAGCAAGCTGGTCCACCTCTGCGGTCGGCTGCCGTTGGCCCTCGTGGTGGTGGCCCGGCTCCTGGAGGTCGGTGCGCGTCCGCTGCACACCCTCCCTGCCCTGGTGCGGGAGATGGAGAAGGAGCTGGAGCGGGCGAAGCTGGACACCCTGGACCTGCCCGAGCACGAACTGTCGGTCCGCGCCGCGCTCAACTGCTCTGTGCGCGTGCTGAATGAGGAAGCCCGGCTGCTGCTGTGGCAGCTCGCCCTCCACCCCGGGCCCAGCGCTTCCTGGGAGGCGGTGATGGATCTGGGACGGGCAGTGGACGAAGGGACGCGTAGCGACCGGGCCCTGATGGACCTCGTGGCGGCGAACCTGGTGGAACATCACGGCGACCGCTACGGGCTGCACGACCTCGTGCGGGCCTTCGCCCTTCGGCACGTGCGGCCGGTGTCGGACGGAGAGAACGCGGAGATCGAGCGGGCGACCGTACGGCAGGTGCTGGAACACCAACTGCACAACATCCGAGCCTGCGACCGGGTACTCGACCGCGAACGCACCTTGCCCACCGGCGAGCCCGGAGCGGTCAAAGTCACCGACCCCGCGGACCTCGCGGAGGCGATGGCGTTCGTGGACGAGGAGTACACCACCGTCCAGCGAGGCATTCGCTTGGCGATCAATCGGCGTATCGACCGGTACGTGTGGCTGCTTCCGATGGCCCTGGTCATCTACCAGTGGCGCCGTCGCCTGCTCGATGATGCGCGGCAGAACCTCCGGGACGCCGCCGAGGCGGCGGAAACCGTCGCCGGCCCGGTCGATTGCGCCATGGTCTACCGGTCGCTGGCAGGGACCCACTGGCGGCTCGGTGAGTACGACTTGGCTGTGGGCAACCTGCGCAGGGCCGTCCGGCTCAGCGAGGAGGACCGCAGCACGGAAGGCCGGCTGAGCCTGGCCCGTACGCTGCACCGGCTCGGACTCACCCTGCGCAAGCAGGGCGACCGGACGGGAGCGGAGGAAGCGCTCGGCCGCGCGCTGGAGTTGTGCCGGGAGGTGTCCGACCGGGTCGGGGAGGCGGCTGTTCTGAACGTCCTCGGCGCGATCGACCTCGACCGGGGCGAGCACGAGCAGGCGCTCCGTCGGTGCGCCGACGCCCTGGGCGTGGTGGAGCGCACGACGGAGCGCAGCGGCCTGGCCGATGTGTTGTTCACCCTGGCCAAGGTGCACCTGGCCCGTTCCGAACGGGACGAGGCCATCACCCTGTACCGGCAGGCCTCCGACATCTACCGCGAACAGGAGAACTGGCCCAACGAGGACAAGGTACGGATGCTCTTCGCTGATGTCCTGGTGTCCGCCGGCGACACCGACGCGGCGGTGCGGGAGCTGGAGAGGGTCATCGTGCTGCGTGAGCTGATGGACGGTGAGGGGGTGCGGGAGGTCCGAGAGCGGCTGGAAGGGCTGAGGTGACCCGCCCGGTCGGCAGCCGTCGACTCACCGTCAAAGCCGGGGCGGATGCGTGCGGTAGTACTCGGTCGGGTCCGGGCGCAGGGGCTTCGATGGCCGTTGCGAGCCGAGCCGGGGTAGGTAGCAGCGGAGCCGATCGAACACTTCACGGACATCCGCGGGGCGCTCCGCCGCCTTCCACCGGACCATCCACAGCGCCAGGGAGGCGAACTCCGGGGGTAGTTTGGCGAGCCGGTCGGCCGGCAGCACCGGGGTGCCCTCTTCTGCCCGCTCGTTCTGTCCGCCGTAGGGCAGGCACATCACGGTCATCTCCAGCAGGATGCAGCCGAGTGCGAAGATGTCCGCTTGCCGCGTCAGACCTGACGGGCACGCGTCGGACTGCTCGGGGGAGGCCCAGCCGCGCGTGCCGCGTGCGTATTCCGTCTCCTGATCCGCCACGACCGCGTGGCCCATGTCAATGAGCCGGAGACGGCCGTCCGGCTGCACGATGACGTTCTCGGGCTTGAGATCGCAGTGCACCAGATTCCGGTCGTGGACTTCTGCCAGAATTTGGCACAGTTGGCCGATGACGGCCGCAACGGTCCCAGGATCCTTAACGGGCAGGGCCGCCGACAGGACTTTCTGCAGTTGGTGCCCTTCGACGAATTCCATGACCAGGCACCGGCGTCGCCGGTGTGTCCCCGTGGCGATGACTTCGGGAATCGCCTGGATTCCCGTCAGCATCATCATGCGTGATCCCTCTTTGAGGAGTTCATCGCCGGCCCAGTGGAAATCGCTCTCGGGTCCGAGGTCCCGGGCCTTCTGAAGCTTCAACGCTACCTTCTGCCCGCTGTTGCGGTCACGCCCGAGGAAAAGGTCGCCTTGGCCGCCGTCGCCGACCATGTCCAGCACTTCGTAGCGCCTCTCCACATCGCCGACCTCCTCGATCTCCCTCACGGCCATCCACCTTTCCTCCGTACGGAAATGGAGCATGAAATGTCACAGCCATGGCTGCCCCCCGACGGGGTGACCCGCACGTCCGACGTCATCACGGTATCCGCCGGAATGTTCAAGGGGGGAGAGTTCCGATGCCCCGCCGCTGACGCTCTCAAGACCCGCGGTTACCACACCACCGACCCCGTACCGCGCCGCCGTGAGCGGTTGGAGCACTTCGCCCTGGGCCCCTTCATGGCTGCCTGCGACATCCGTTCGGGGCCTGCCGGCCACCCGCCCCGGACACGTACCGGGCCCTTGCACGACGGTCTGCGGACCTGGTCGGAGCACGGCGTGACGTTGTACGAGGCGGCCTTCCCCCTCGACCCGGCACGCCCCCTGCACGAGGTGCCCGAGCCGTGGACGTACCGCTACCGGCCGTCCGGTCCCGACCCGCGCGACGCCCAGGAGTACCGCCTCACCGTGTGGGGCCGCTGCCTGGCCTCCCCCGACGGGGCCTACCGCGAGCTTCGTCTGCCCGTGCACCGCCTGCGGGACCTGCCGCCCGACGGGTTCACCGCGGCCGTCGCTCTAGTGCTGGCCGAGGGCGCCCCCGGACCACCGCCGGAGTACGTACGGATCGTAGAGTTCGCGCTCTTCGACGGCCGTACGCGGGAACTCTTCGCGGGAAGCCGGGAAGAGGCGCGCGCCCGGTACCGCGAACACGGCCCCGCTGCCCTGGCCGGCGTACTGGACGGACGGGAATACCGCCCGGGGTCCGCCTGTGGCGGATGCCCCTACCTGTCGGTGTGCCCGGCCCTGCGCACAGCGCCCGGACTGCTGGGCATCGAGGCGCACGGCCGGCCCCGCCGCACCTGGTCGGTCACCAACGGGCGGGCCTACCGAGCCTGCCCGGCGCGTGACCACATGCGCCGGCTGCACCTGCCCACGGCGGACTCCGTCGAACGCGAGGTGACGGCCGAGCGCGGCCGGGCGCTGCACGCCTACCTCGCCGAACGGCACGCCCACGGATCGCCTCGGCCCTGCACGGTCGAGGTCCCCGAGGAGTGGGTACCGGAGGGATTCGACCTGCCCGCACCCGAACGCGCACTCGGCGTCATGCTGTTGCGGCGGCACGCCGCGGTCTGTCCGCTGCGGTACGTCGGGGACGGTACGGATGTGCGGACCGAGCCCCGGGTGGTGCGGCACGACACAGCCGCCGACGTGGTGGTCCTGGCCGCGCCCGACCTGCTCTACCGGGATGCCGGGTCATGGGTGTGGCGCGAGACCAAGACCTCCGTCACCGATCGGCGGTCCGACCGCCCCCTGCTGGAGCGTTATCCGCAGTTGGCCCTGGCCGTCGTGCTGATCGCCCGCGGTGACCTGGGCGGTGATCCGTTCCGCGCGCGGGTCGAGCTGGAGGTGCTGCGCCCCGACGGCGCCGACCTGGAGATCATCGATCCCTTCGCCCCGGCCAATCGGGTCACCGCCGAGACGGTACTGCGGGCGATGGTGGCCGACTGGCACGGGGACGACCAGTACACGGCCCGGCCCGGACGCTCCTGCGAGCGGTGCGAAGTGGCCCGCTGGTGCACGGCGTCATCCGTCAGCGAGGCCGCGGCATGAGGGCGGGGCCGGCCGGCCGGGCCGATCGGTCGGACGCCGGCGAGGTGCCCGAGGGCGTGGGCAGCGACCTCTTCGGTGAACTCGCCCGCATGGTGGTGGCTCTCTCCGAGGTCCAAGGGCTCCGCTCCTTCGCCCTGCCCTATCCCGCCCTCGCCCAGCGGGCGCTGGATCACACGGTGATGCGCTGCCTCGATGCGGGGGAGGTGGCGCCGAGGAGCCTTCCGGAGCTGTGGGAGTGGTGCCGGACCAGGCCGTCCGACGACCCACTCTTCGCGGTCCCCTCCTCCCTGGTCTCGCCGGGCACCACGCTGGTGCACCGGGTCGGCCGGATGCCGACCCGGTCGTGTCTCGAGGTGGCCTCGCACGGACTGGACGGAGGCGTGGCGGCACACGCCCGCGCGCTCCTCGGGGACCTGCACGCGCGGAGTGGATCGGAGGAGCGCTACCGGCAGTGCCGGGCGTTCCTGGCGCGCCACCCGGTCGTCCACCAGCAGGACCGCTTCGCGCCGGGTTGGAACAGGGCGGTCTGGAGCCGGGTCAAGAGCCTCTACGGTCCGTTGCCCGAGTTCCTGCTCGTCGACGGAGACTTCCTGTACTGCCCCTCGTGCAGGCTCCCCGCGCTGCCCCGGAACAGTGCCGTGCCCGTACCCGGACCGTCCGGCTCCGGCACGGAAGTCTGGTGCGAGGGGGAAGACTGCCCGCGCGACGCCCCTCCGCGGCTCATCCGTGAGCCGGACCAGGCGTGGATCCTGCAGCGCTCGCTGCGGTGGTACCTCGTACTGCCGCACCGCACCGACGAAGCCGCCCGGGAGGCACTGGAGCGCGCCGGAGTCGCGTACGAGACCCTGCCCGGTCTTCTGCCCGCCTACCGGCTCAGGGACACCGGCCCCCGCATCGTGGACATCCAGGTGTACGACCGCCTGCAGCCGGCGCTCCTCGCAGCCCACCTCACCGACCACACACCCCTCGCGGACCGCACCCTCGTCGTGGTCCCCGACGCGCTCGCCGGACGGGACGGCTACCGGCAGGCCTTCACCGACGCCCTTCCCGCGCTCCTGCAGGACCGGCTGGTGCTCACCACCCCCATGGACCTCGTGCCCGACCTGGGACAGGCCCGGCGAGAGGAGAAGGACGATGCGTAGCATCACCCCGCCCTTGACCGACGTGTTCAACGCGCTCAAAGCTTTCTTGGGGTCTTCCGTGCCCCAGCCCGCGCTGGAAGCCCTCTGCCAGGTCGAACTCGGCCTGTACCTCCAGCAGAAGATGATGCCGGGCAGCCCCGCGGGCAGCGCCTGGGTGCTGTTCAGCGGGTACGGGTTCGCCGAGGCGCACCGGGCACCGCTGTCATCCGATGCGGCGAAGACCCTGCGTATCGCCAGGTACTCGCTGTGGACGCTGCGCCGGAGCCGTACCTGGCTAGAGGCGCTGGACACCTACCAGAGGTTCGACCCCAGGGCGCGCGCCTACGACGTACCGGACACCGAGACACCCGCTGCCCGCCGCGACCTCTCCGTCGCCGGCGACCGCTTCTCCGTCTACGAGCAACTGCTGCGTGCCGCACCGCCGCTGGCGGGCAGGCGCCTGCCGGTCGCGGGTCAGGGCCCGCACGCCTTCCCCGTCAGTCGCACCATGGCCGTCGTCGACCTGCCACCGGTCCCCCGCATCCCCCTCGTCGCCCACGACATGGACCTGGAACCGGCCGGCGGCGGCGAGCCCTTGATCTTCACCAGCGAGGACCTGGAGCGCACGGCGGCGGAGATGGACGCCCAACACGCTCGCTTTGGCAAGGGCCGGGCACCACGGTGGCTGGAGCGGCTACGGTCGTTCGACCTGTCCACCAAGGAGAACGGAACCTTCCACAAGGCGAGGAAGGACGAGGACTTCGCCTTCACGGTCGATGGCATCCAGCACCTGCTCGGCATCGTCGGCGCCGGCAAGAGCACACTGCGCGACATCATCGCCGTCTATCTCGCCAAGCTAGGCAAGCGCACCACCATCGTCGTCACCGATGTCGCGGAGGTGCTGAAGCTCGTCCGGCTCTACGACCTCTACACCGACGGCGCCGCCGCACCCGTGCTCGGCTCCTCGGGCCGTGAGCGGCACGCCCAGCGGTTGCACCGTCGGCTGGCGGGCCGGGGCGAGCACCGACTGCTCGCCCACGACGACCCCGCCTTCACCTACCTCGGCACGTCCTGCCTGCTCAACGTCAGACGGCAGGGCGCCACGTCGACGACCGAACCACTCACCTACGGTGAGGCACCCTGCTCCCGGCTCCGACCCCCCTCGGCCCTGCGGCGTGACCCGAGCGACAGACGGCACTCCGCGTGGCAGAAGAGGGTGACGAGCTGCCCGTACTGGTCCGCCTGTCCCCGTCACCACGGAGCTCGGACCCTGGTCGGCGCCCTGATCTGGGTGGCCACGCCGGCCGGGCTGATCGACGCCTCGCCGCCCCGCCCTCAGAACGGCGAGCGCATCCGCTTCCTCGAACTCGCCTGCCGCCGCAGTGACCTCGTGATCATCGACGAGGCCGACCGTGTCCAGATGCAGCTCGACCAGACCTTCGCACCCGCCGTGGTCCTCGCCAGCGACGAGGACAAGGGCCTCATCGACCAGCTGAGCCGACACAAGATCCGGGAACTCGCGGCCGGCGGACGCACCCAGCTCTCCGAACGGGACGTCGAGACCTTCGCCGCCGCCCTCAACACCGCAGGCGCGGCCACCGACCGGCTGTACGCGATGCTCGTCGCCGGGTACGAGCTGCGCAAGTGGGTGCGAACGGGCTACTTCAGCGCCTGGACGCTCCAGCTGGGGCTCCTCGACGAACGCTACGAACTCCCCGACGACAGCGGTCCGGACCACCCTCATCACGCCCCCCGCCAGGCTCTCGGGAAACTGCTCGACGCGTTCCGGGACAACCCCTTCGGTGACCGTCACCGCAGGACGGAGGAGGACTTCGGCCGGCTGACCGCCCTCCTCAACGAACTGCTCCACACCGGCAACCCGGAGAACACCCGGCGCCGTCTCACCGAGGTCATGGACGAGGTCTTCGCCATCGACCCGAAGTACATGGCTGCCCGGCAGCGGAAGTACCAAGAGGCGTACGACAAGTGGCGGCGCGAGAAGGAGGAACAGGAGAAGAAGCGCGGACGCCGCAGGAAGCCCAAGCCTCCGCCCCAGACTCCCGAGGAATGGCGGAAGCAACTCGCGGAGCGCTTCGAGTTCACACTGTTGCTCAGCGCCCTGGAACCACGCCTCGCCATGATCAACGCCATGTGGCCCCGCGTCGAGGCCGCCCTCAGCCTGGGCTTCAACACGATGTACCGCCGGCCGCTCGACTACGGCCCGATGGTGCCCGAGGCCCCGATGGGCAATGTGCTCGGCTTCCAGTTCCGGGTCCCGGGTGAGGACAAGGGCGGAGTCCGCAGCGGCGAACTGACCTTCTTCCGGTGCAGCGGCGTCGGACGTGAGCTGCTGCGCGCCATCCCCGATCTCACCTCCGTAGACGGCAGGCCCGGTGCCCATTTGCTGCTCATGTCGGGCAGCAGCTGGGCGGGCGCGTCCAGCCGCTACCACGTCTGCGTCCCGGTCGGCGTGGTCATCGAACCGCCGGCCGAGGTGACCGAACGCATCGCCAACGAGAGTTCTATGCGCTTCGAGTTCATCGACGACGGCGACGAGAAACTGCGCATGTCGGGAACCCACCCGGACGACCGCCCGGAGAAGCTGCGCCGCATCGCGTGCCATCTAGGTGAGGGCGGAGACGAGTACCAGGTCACTGAAGGTGGTCCGCTCCAGCAGGAGTTGCTCTCTCTTCCTCCAGGGCGCGACCAGATCCTTCTGCTCGTCGGCAGCTACGCCGAGGCACGTGTGGTGGCCGACACACTGCACAACCTCAACGTCCGCTGGCGCAACAAGGTGCTGTGCCTGGTGTCGGACGACGAGGAGATCACCGCGGAGGACGAGGCGCCGTCCGCCTACCACGCCCGATCACTGCGCCGGGGCGATGTCGAGCACCTGAAGGACCTCGAGGCGGACATCCTGGTGGCGCCCCTGCTCGCGCTGGAACGCGGCCACAACATCCTCAACGAGGACGACGAGGCGGCCATCGGCACGGTCTACTTCCTGGCACGGCCCCATCCGCACCCAGAGGACCTCCACCTGGCCGTCAACGCCGTCAACGACTGGGTCGTCCGCGCCGTCACCGGTGGTGACTTCGCCACCCTGGTGCAGGGAAACCCCACCGTCGAGGAAGGAGCGGAGGAGTTCCGCCGCCTCGCCCGTTCGTACTGGTACCAGGTACTCGCCCGTTCGATGGCGTGGAGCCGTCTCGACGACGATGTACGGGAACAGGTCACCTGGGACATGCTGGTCCTGTTGTGGCAGGTGATCGGGCGACTGGTACGCGGTGGCGTACCGGCCCGGGTGGTCTTCGTCGACGCCGCCTTCGCCCCCAACCGCGGCGCCGTACCGGCGCGGCCCGACACCCCCGAATCCAGTCTGCTGCACAGCGTCCTCGCCGTCCTGGACCCGTATTTCGACGGCGGCACGATGACCGCGGAGGAGCAGTTCATCGTCCGCGCCCTGTACGCGCCGCTGCGCAGCATGCTCACCCGCCTGCTCGCCGCCGTACCCGCCCACCCGTAAGCGCCGAACCCCTGTCCCAGGAGGTAATTCCGTGTACCACCACATTCGCGTCGCGGCCTACGAACCCGACCCGCTCCACGGACCCTGGCGGGAGGAGATGAAAGTGCTGCGGCTCGGCGAGGACCTGCACGCCGAGCTCACCGGGATGCATGCCGAGGCGGACAAGAACTCCGTCCACCCCCACCGGCTCCCCGTGCGCAGGCTCAACTCCCTGCTCCAGGCGATGGCGCCAGGCGTCATCGCGACCGGCCGCAACGCCGGGACGGATGGCCGTCTGCCGTGGCTCTACGCGCGGGAAGCCGTCCCGCCGGACGTGCTGGCCCCGGTGGTAGGAGCTTGGGCGGCGGGCATGCACCGGGAGGACGACGACTCGGAGGGCGCCGATCTCGAGGAGAGGCTCCGCTCCGGTGACCCGGCCGAGACGGTACGTCTGCCCCATTGGGAGACGGAACCGGTCGACCTCGCCGAGAGCGTGCTCTCGGCGGGCGGAACCGCCGAACCCGCTGCGCGGCTTTACAGCCTGCTGCCCGAGTGGATCGCCTTCCGGCTGGCCGCCCGGACGTTCCGCACGGGCGGCACCACACTCCACTTCCGCGTCGAGAGCTCGGGTGACGGCGCGCGACTTGTCTCCTGGCCGCCTCAGCGATACGAGCGCCGACGGCAGACCTGGTACTACTCGGCCTGCCTCACCATCACCGTCCACACCGTGCCGTTCGCCCCGCGGTTCCGCGTCCATGTGTCCACCCAGGTACGCCGGTGGGCCACCCGACTGGATGTACGCCCCCATCAGCTCGGCGGTACGACCGTCCTGCTCGACGCTCCACTGCCGTGGCCGGAAGGGCCGGACCGGGGCCACCGGCTGATGGTGAACACGCTGGGCTACGACCGGCGGTCGAAGGAACTGGCCTGGCGCCGGCACAGCCCCGCACCGCTCGTGCCCGAGCTGGACATCGTGCGCAACTACCCCCGGCCCGAAGCGCTCTTCTCCGACCCCGAACGCTGGATCAACGGTTCCGGAGACGTGGCCGCCGGCATCGTCTACCACCCGTCGATCGGCCCGCACGAGGTCGGACCCGGGCTGATGCCACGGGAGCGGGCGGATCTGGACGCCTGGGTCGAGGAAGGGCTGCGCCCTGTGCTGACCCGGGTCCCCGACCTCACGCGCGTCTCCCGGAGCAACACGCCCTCCCTGCTGCCCCGTTCCGGCGCCGGACGCGTCCCGGGCGTCCGCGACGCCCATCTGGCTCTGCAACGGCGGGCGGCGCTGACACGCGCACTGAACGGCCGCCCCCTGGAGATCGACGTCTTCTGGCAGTCCCCGGAAACCCGTGCGGCGCTGCTCGCCGAGCTGCCCAAGCTCATTGGTCTTCCCGCTGGGCAGCAAGTGCCGTCGGCCGACGGGGAGACCTGGCAGTGGCAGTGCGAGGGGGCCGACATTCGTGTCCGGGCCCGGCCCGCAGGACCCTTGGCCGACGCCCTGCCGACCACCCGAGCCCGCGGGCGCCTCAGGGCCGTCCGGCTGGCCGAGGCCATCGAAGGGCGCTGCGGGCTCGTGGCGGACCGGGCGGACCCGCTCCTCGGCGGGGCCGGAGTCGTGATCACGGAGATCGCCGGCAAGGAGCGCTTCGCCGCCGTCCCGGACTCCGACCCCAAGCACGCGCTGCGCATCGCCTGGGCACGGCAGGGACGGCTGACCCAGTTCGTGAACTCGCCCGACGACACCGACAGCGCTCTGGAACACCGGGCCAGGTGGACCTGGCTGGACGCCTTCCGGCAACTGGGCGCGATCAGCCCGCCCGCCCATCGGGTGGGAGCCGGCATTCCGGGCGACCTTCAGTACGCGGCGCTCTGGCTCGTACGCCACACCAGGAAGGGGCCCACGCGATGCCCCGTCCACCGGCTGGTGGCGGTGCGGGTGCGCCCTGGGGACGGACCGGGCGTCATCGAGGGGTGGGACGCAGAACGAGCCGAATGGGTGCCGTATCCGAAGCTGTTGCTGATGCTCTCCCAGGCACGGGAACCGGCGGCGAGCGGCGGGAAGGAGATCGGCACGGGGAAGCTCGTCGATGACTCGGCAGCCCCGGGAGGATCCCGGCCCGCTGCCCGCCCGGGTGTGGTCGAGCAGGACAGGCAGCGGGAGACCGAGCGGCAGATCCGGGCACTGCTCTTCCAGCTTCGCGACCGCCCGACGCTGCTGCTGGCGGACGCCGGCAATCTGCGCCAGTGCTGGCCTGACCTGCGCAACGGCGCACTGGACCGCGACATGCTCGGCTTCGGGGCCGAACCCGCCCAGCGGCACACGCTCTACGGCCACGACCTGCGGGTGCTGCTCGTACGGGACGCCAATGCCCGGGGTGAAGTGGCGGAGTGGTACGCCCACGACACCGAGGACGGGGTCGGCTTCGCCGAGGGTGTGTGGGGGACGGCGGATACGGAGGGCCGTGTCTTCACGAGTACGGCCTCGAAGCCGCACACGGTGGCGAAACTGCCGAAGGGGCTCATGAAGCTGGTGCCCACGGCACAGGGCCGGACAGCGCCCGGGAAGACCGCGTGGAACCCCGGGCAACTGGAGATCACCGTGCTCGGCTGTCTGTCGGAGAAGGCGTTGACGGACTCGGAGCGTGCGGGTGACCCGCCCGACCGGCCGGCGGAGTGGGCGACGCTCGCGCACCAGCTGCGTTATCACGACGACTACCCGCCGCTCGCCCGGCCTCTCCCGCTGCACTGGGCGCGTCTCGCCGGTGAGTACGTGCTTCCGGTGGCCGGAACGAAGTAAGCGGGGAGTACTTCATCCGCTTCCTGAGCGAGGTGCCGCCTGCATGGGGCGGCCCAAACGATCGACGCTGCGAAGAATCGATGCTTCCCTCGTGTGGGTGCCGAAGCCTGCACCTGACCACGGTGGACGACGTCTGGTGCACTCCTTGCTGGGGTCACTAGGCGTTATTGTTTTCTCCGCCATGACGCTCTTCGCGCCTGGTGGCTCCAAGGCGAAGACGAGAGAGTTCACCTGACCTGCGGTTTTCTCTGAGCCCACCCGGGTGACACGCTTCCTATGACGCATCATGGGGAGTGCGTGGCGATCCTGGAGCCTGCGGAGAAGGGCGTCTGACCTCGTCCGCGATCTGCTGGGCCACCGGTACGGGGCGCGGTGCCGCCCGGCAGGTCTGGCGTGCTTCCGCGGCCTGCTTGGCTGTTCCGTTACCGTCGGTTGGCCACGAGCGTGAGCGTTCGGATCGGCTGAGGCTCAGACGTGGCGGGGGCGGCGGAGATCGTGGAAGAACGCGGTGATGTCGTCGGCGAGCAGGGCGGGTTCCTCGTGGGCGGCGAAGTGTCCGCCCCGGGGCATGTGCGTGTGGCGCGTGAGCCGGTAGGTGCGTTCGGCCCAGCTTCCCTCGGTTGTATGCGGGTGTCATGCCCGACCGAGTCTGCGCAGGTCAGCGCGTGCCGCGGATGGTGGCCACGGCACCGGTGACACCGACGCCGTAAGACGCAGAAGCCGCGATCAGGTGAACCCGGGCCTGGACGCGCCGCTTGGGGCGCCTGCCGCACGTTGGCACGCGCAGCTACATGGAGAGGAGCATGCTGTGCCGACGTGGCGGGACGAGCCCGGAGCCAAGCGGTGGCGGCGAGCCGAGGACGCGAAGGATCAACTTCGCCGAGGAGATGCTGTTCGATCCGACGAACCAGTCACCTGCCGACTGACCCGCGGTGGGTCCACTCCAGAAGATCAGCCTCAGTCCTCATGGGGGTTTTCGGAACTGTCTTCGTTCGCTCCAGCGATCTTGCCGCCGACGAATACCACGCCCAGTCCGATGGCGGCTGCACCGGCGGCTGCCACCACCTTCATCCCCGCCCCCAGGAACTGCTTGCTCTCGCTGTCCTTCTCGAATACCCGCCCCACGTTTCGTTCGAGGCGGTCGTGGAGGGACTCCCGCTGTGCCTCGCTGAGGTCGTCCCGGCCGAGGTCGGCCTGCAGAGCGTCCCGCTGGTCCTGCGACGCCTTGTAGAAGTGGTTCTGACTGTTCTCGTTGGCTGCGAGAGTGGACTTGTGGGCCTCTGTGACCGCATCGATATGGGCGTTGCCCAGGTCCTTGAAGGCGGGGAACTGCTCGATGAGCTTGAGCCGCGCCTCGGTGGCCATCTCGGGCATCGCTGCCGCGAACTTGAGCACCTTGTCCTTGGACAGGTTCCGCCAGTTCGGGATACCCAACTTCCGTTTGACAGCTGCTTCGTTCACGTCGCCCATTCCCTGACTCCGCTCGTCGTCCCGTGAGGCACCGTGGATAGTAGCGGTGCCCACCGACAAGCCTCGGCACGACCGCAGAAGTCAGCTCATCTCCGAGGGCCGGTCGAGGCCGAGTGCCGGGACCGGCCGCAGGCCGAATCCGCAGATCCCCATCCCGGCGAACGAGGCATGGTCCCGGTCCAGCATGTTCGAGTCCCGTGCCGACCGACGCGGGGCCGTGACGCTCTGGGCGTCCGGCGGCTTTCATCCGGGATCCAAGAGCAGCTCTGACCTGCTGCTTTCCTGCTTGCGTCCAGGCCGACATCTTTCCGATGACGCATCATGTGGAGTGCCTGGCGATGCTGGAGCCGGTCGCGAAGAGCGCCTGACCCGCGCCCTCGGCTGCGAGGGTGACCGCCGCTGTCTGTGGCCGCGCGTTCCCGTCGGCTCACGAGGTCCCGAGAACCATCCCCTGGTCGCACGCGTCCCTCCCTAGGGTTCCGTTGGCAACCATGACCAGGGAGGCACCGTGCGGCAGTCGGATGCGGCGCTCGCCGAGCGCATCGCCGAGCGGAGGGCGGGAGGCGACGATCCCCGCGCTCTGGTCGGGGAGATGCGGCGTTCGGTTCTGCTGGTGCCGGTGGTCGATGGAGGACTGTGGTCGGTGCGCGCGGGTGGGGTGCGGTGGGTCTGCGGGTTCACCGACGAGGCCGCGCTGGCCCGGTTCGCCCTGCACCACGGGTCGGCGGAGCAATCCGTGGAGTACGCGGCTCTGCTGGGCGCGCGCATCGTCGACGAGATCGTGCCCGCCCTGGGCGAGCCCGGCGGTCTCGCTGTCGACATCGCCACCGAGGACGGGGCGATGTTGTTTCCGCCGGTCGCCGGCGTCGTCCCGGACGAGGTCGCCGTCGATGCCGGGCGGTCGGGGCGGGGGGTGCGGTGGTGAGCGGTGACGGAAAGGATCTTCAGCTCGACAAGGACTCCGTCGACAAGTTCACGCAGGGTCTGGGAACGACCATCGACCAACTCGGTGACCTTGGCGGTGCCACCGGTTCGGTGATGGGAAAGGGGTTCTCGGAGCTGGCGATGACGGGCATGGAGGCCGGGCACCACGGCCTCTCGGTCGACTTCGAGGACTTCTGCGAACGCTGGGAGTGGGGCGTGCGCGCCCTGGTCCGGGACGCCGGCGAGATCGCGAATCGGCTCGGTCTGGCGGCAGGCACCGTGTGGGAAGAGGACCAATACGTCGGGGGCTCGCTGAAAGTGGCCGTCAACGCCGTGTTCGGCGGGAATCCGCACGCCAGTGAGGAGGAGGTCGCGAAGCAGGACTGGGGTGACGTCTTCACCCCGGACTACCTGCACCCCGACTGGAGCGCCGAGTCGTTCGAGAAGTCTGGGCACGACATGGCGCAGACCTGGAAGGACACCGGCCGCAGCCTTCTGACCGAGGCCGGGGCGGGAGGCAGTCGCAATTGCTCAACCAGGCGTTCGGTGTCTCCGACGATCAGTGGAACCAGGCGCTGGACCACACCTTCGGACCGTCGCCCGAGGACCGTGCACAGCGACAACAGGGTGAGCCCGGGGAGAACTGACAGTGGGCATCGGCGACTTCATCAGCGACATCACGCCCGACTCGATCGAGGACAAGATCGAGGACGGCGCCGAGTGGGTGGGCGACCGGGTCGAGGACGCGGGCAACTGGACCGCCGACCGGTTGCAGGACGTCGGCTGGGAATCCGGCGCCGACTGGGTGCGCGAGCAATCCCGTTCCGTCGCCAACCGGCTGGGCGCGGAGGTCGACGAGCTGGACCTCGGGCAGACCGAGGACAAGACCAAGCTGATCTACGGCAGCCCCGGCAAGATCAATTCTGTCGCCGCGAAGCTCCGCGCCTTCGAGTCGGCCTTCGACGAGACGGGCGACGGCCTCAGGGGACTCGACTCCTCCCGGCTCAAGGGCGAGGCGGCCGACGCGCTGCGCATCGCCACAGGCGAGCAGCCGCACAAGTGGTACAAGGCGGCTGACGCGTGCGTCAAGGCGATCGGCGCGCTGGAGGCGTTCGCCGACACGGTCACCTGGGCCCAGGGCCAGGCACAGACGGCGATCGACAAGTGGAAAGAGGGTGTCAAGGCGTCCCAGGACGCCGCCGACGCCCACCGTAGGACGGTCGACGCCTACAACAAGGCCGTCGACCGCTACAACGCCCAGCCCGCCGACAAACGCGACCCGTCCTCGCTCCCGCCCTGCCCCGCCGAGACGTTCGACGACCCTGGCAAGAAACTCATGAAAGACGCGCAGGACATCCTGGCCGAGGCACGCAAGCAGCGTAACTCGGCCGCGGAGACCGCGCGCTCAGCGGTACGCGCAGCCCGCGACATGGCCCCGAAGAAGCCGTCCTACGCCGAGCAGTTGCGCGACGGCTACGACGAACTCCAGATCATGCAGGACCACGTGGCCGGTGGCCTCGTCAAGGGCACCGCCGGGATCGTGAACTTCGTCCGCAGCGTCGACCCCATGGACCCGTACAACCTCACGCACCCGGCCGAGTACGCCACGTCCCTCAACAGCCTGGCCGCCGGCCTCCTGGTGGCCGCCAACGACCCCGTCGGCACCGGCACCCAGATGGTCAAGGACTTCATGAAGGACCCGGCCGAGGGCTTCGGCCGATTGATACCCGACATCGTGCTGACCGTCGCCACCGACGGCGGTGGCGCTGCGGTGAAGGGTGCGCGCGTCGCCGAGGACGCCTCCGAGGCCGCGAAGCTGCGCAGGCTCGTGGACGACACCCCGGAGGGCACCCACGGCCGCCCGGACCCGCACCGCACCAGCAAAGGCTCCGACCCGGTGGACCTCGCCACGGGCCGGATGTACCTGCCCCAGACCGATGTGGAGATCCCGGGGATCCTGCCGCTGGTCTTCACCCGGCGCACCGAGTCCGGTCTGGCGACCGGCCGCTTCCTCGGGCCGTCCTGGTCGTCCACGGTGGACGAGCGGCTGGAGGTCGACGCCGTCGGCGTCCTCCACGTCACCGCTGACGGCCTCCTGATCGCCTACCCGCATCCGGTCCCCGGCGATCCCACCCGGCCACGGTCGGGCGAAGCCCGCACGCTGCTCGCCCGGGACGCCGATGGCGGCTACGCGCTGACCGACCCCGACTCGGGCGTGGTCCGCCATTTCACGGCTCCCGAGGGGGCCGCACCCGGCGGTGACGGAACCGCCTGGCTGACCGGCATCACCGGACGCGGCGGCCACACCGTCACCGTGGACCGGGCCGACGACGGGCTGCCGCTGGCGCTCGTCCACTCGGCCGGTCACCAGGTGAGGCTGGCCACCGCCGACGGCCGTGTGACCGCCCTGTGGCTGGCGGGAGCCGACGAGAGCGGCGCGGACCAGCCTCTGATGGGCTACGGCTACGAGCAGGGCGATCTCACCAGCGTGATCAGGCCGTCCGGCGCCGTCACCACTTTCGCGTACGACGATCGCCACCGGGTCGTTGCCTGGACCGACTCCAACGGCCGTCGCTACGACTACGTGTACGACGACCGGGACCGCGTTGTCGCCGAGGGCGGCGAGGCCGGCCACGTCCAGATCACCTTGACGTACGGCGAACCGGACCCCACGACCGGCCACCGTACGACGGTCCTGACCACCGCCGACGGCCGCTCCACCCGGCATCTTGTCGGCCCCGGCTGCCGGATCGTGGCCACCACGGACGCCCTCGGCCACACCACCCGCTTCCGCCACGACCCGAGCGGCAACCTCCTGTCCCGCACCGACCCGCTCGGCGCCACCACCGCCTTCGGTTACGACGAGGGCGGCCGGCTGGTCTCCGTCGTCCGTCCGGACGGCACCGAACTGCGCGTCGTGCGCGACCCGTTCGGGTTGCCGGTGGAGGTGATTGGGCCGGACGGCGCTCGCACCGCCTACGGCTACGACGAACATGGCAACCACACGGCGCTCACTGATCCGGCCGGCCACACCACCCACATGTCCTACGACGACGCCGGACGGCTCACCGCGGTCATCGACGCCCTCGGAGACACAACCCGGGTGCTGTGCGACGCGGCGGGGCGGACCGTGGCGGTGACCGACCCGTCCGGCGCCACCACCCGCACCGAACGGGACAGGCACGGCCGTCCGGTCCGTGTGACCGACCCGACGGGCGGCGTCACCAGCCTGGAGTGGAACGCGGACGGTCAACTCGCCCGCCGCACCGGCCCGGACGGGGCGAGCGAGGCATGGACCTACGACGGCGAGGGCAACTGCACGGCCCACACCGACGCCGCCGGAGCCGTCACGCGCTACACATACACCCACTTCGACCTTCCGCTGGCCACCGTCCTTCCCGACGGCGGCCGTTACGAGTTCGAGCACGATGCCGACCTGCGCCTCACCCGGGTCACCGGCCCACAGGGCCTGAGCTGGACGTACGTGTACGACGCGGTCGGCAACATCGTCTCCGAGACCGACTTCGACGGACGTACCCTGACCTACCGCGTGGATGCCGCCGGCCGCCTCGCCGCCAGAACCGACGCCCTCGGCGGCACCGTCACCTTCGAGCGTGACCCACTCGGCCAGGTGCTGGGCAAGACCGTCGGCGGCCGGGTGACGACGTACGTGTACGACCGGGTGGGCCGCCTCCTGGAGGCGGTGGGGCCGGACAGCGAACTGCGGTACCAGTACGACCGCAACGGGCGCGTCAAGACGGAACTGGTGGACGGCCGCCCGATGCTCTACTCCTACGACACCCTGGGCCGGCGCGTCCGCCGGACCACCCCCACCGGGCACGTCACCTCCTACGCCTACGACTCCGACGGGAGTCCCGCACGGATGACCACCGGCGGTCGGCCGGTCGACTTCACCCACGACGCAGCCGGTCGCGAAGTGGCCCGCGCCTACAGTGACGCACTGACGATGACGTCGGCCTGGGACGAGGCCGGCCGGCTCGCCACGCAGCACATCACCGCCGGAACCCAGGCCGTCAACAGCCGTGCGTACAGCTACCGCGCCGACGGACACCTGCTCTCCATCGCGGACCGGCTCTCCGGGACCCGCACGTTCGACCTGGACCCGATGGGCCGGGTCACCGCCGTCCACGCCCCGGCCTGGACGGAGCAGTACGCGTACGACGACGTAGGCAACCAGATCTCGGCCGTCTGGCCGGACCGGCACCCGGGCGGCGAGGCCACCGGATCGCGCGCCTACAGCGGCACCGGCATCACCCGTGCCGGAGGCGTCCGTTTCGAACACGACGCGCTCGGCCGGGTCACTCTGCGGCAGAAGACCCGCCTGTCCCGGAAACCGGAAACCTGGCGCTACGCATGGGACATGGAGAACCGCCTCACCTCCGTCACCACCCCTGATGGCACCCGGTGGCGATACCGGTACGACCCGCTGGGGCGCCGTACCGCGAAGCAGCGTCTCGCGGCCGACGGTGAAAGCGCGGTCGAGGAGGTCCGCTTCACCTGGGACGGACTCACCCTCTGCGAGCAGACCAGCCACCGGCCGGACCTCCCGCACACGGTCGCGCTCACCTGGGACCATCGGGACATCGTGCCGCTGGCCCAGACCGAACGCATCCTGACGGCCGACAGCGGGCAGCAGGAGATCGACCGGCGGTTCTTCGCCATCGCCACCGACCTGATCGGCACACCCACCGAACTGATCGGCGAGACCGGCGAGATCGCCTGGCGCAGCCGCAGCACCCTCTGGGGCACCACTGCCTGGGCGCAGGACAGCAGCGCCTACACCCCGCTCCGTTTCCCCGGCCAGTACTACGACCCCGAGACCGGCCTCCACTACAACCTCTTCCGGCACTACGACCCCGAGACCGGTCGCTACACCTCCCCGGACCCGTTGGGTCTCGCCCCCGCACCCAGTCCCCTCGGCTACGTGGACAACCCCTGCACGGGATGCGACCCGCTGGGGCTGATGCCCAAGTACACGAAGGAGGAGAAGGCGCAGAAGCGGGTCGACAAGATCCTCGACGATGTCGCCGACAGGGCGCGGAACGGTGAGATGAACAAGCATGCGAAGTACCACGGGGACACGCGCCACGGTTTCACCGACGAACGGGTCCTGGAGATCCTCAAGGAACCCGACGCCGTGTACCAGTCATCGGGTCAGGCCGGGAACTTCATCTACCGGAAGGGCAACGACATCGCCGTGGTCTACGGGCCCGGTTCCAAGCAAGGCCAGCTCATCACGGCCTACGGGGAGTCAGGCATCAAGGGCGAGTCGGGGGCCAAGGCGCTCGGTGGCAGTGCGACGGACTCCGGAGCCCCGGTGACCCACGAGGACATCGTGCAGGGCAGGATTCCCACCGAGGACGGCTACCTCGCACCGGCGAAGCAGATCAGATGAGGCACGAATGACGATGACACTGTCCTTCGACGGCGGCTGGCGCGCGACGGTCACGGACGATCCGCTGCACATCACCCCCCGCTTCACAGGCAACTCCGTCGATGTCGTGCGGTACGCGGACGTGCAGGAGCGGGAGCGATTCCTCGTGGACACCTTCGGCAGCCAGGACCGGTTGTGGGACTCGCCTGACGTCCTGCGGTTCGACCCGGTCAGCCGGAAGCTGGTCGGGGCCGAGCTCCAGATGCCGTACGTCTCCGCGTCCGCCGAGACCTCGGTCCGTGTTCCGGTCATGCCCCCGGTGCGCCCGGGCGGGCTCCGGGCGGACGAGGTCCGGGACTTCCGGCACGAGATGTGCACGGTGCTGTGCCGCGCTCCCGGGGACACCGTGCTGACCTGCCTGCGCGACCTCGACGTGCTCGATGAGCCAGTGGAGGCCTGTGTCGGCATCGCCCCCGACGTGGCGCTCCTGGTACAGGACTCCACCGTCGTCGGCTGGCGTCTCTCCGACCCCGCACGGCACCTGACCACCCCGTACGGCGCCCCCGACCCCAGCCCCCCGTCGCCTGCGACCCGTCGGCTGCTGACCGAGTGCGTGGACCTGGTGACCACGCCGGTGGTCGACGACCTGGTGGACGGCGAGCCGGCCGCCCTGGCCCGCCTGCGGGCCGCCGACCAGGCCCTCCGCGCCCAGCGCGACGACCGGCGCCGCGCCGACGCCCTCCTCTCGCTCATCGGTACCCTGGTGGAGGACTACGGGAATCGGTGACCCGAGAGCGGTGACGGCGCTCCCAGCGGGCTGCCTCGTCATCGAGTGCGGCGGAGTTCCCGGCTCGATCCACCCCGGATCGCGCCGAGGCGGGTCCGGGGCCTGGTGCTCAGCCGTCAGCCCGGAGGCGGCGCAGGGCGTGCTCGGAGTCGTGATCGTCGGGCAGGTAGACCAGGAACTGGTGGCCGGGCTCGTCCGCAGCGGCCAGTTGGCCGGCAGCCACCACCGCTCAGGAGCACGACTACCGGCACCTGTTCCGGCCGGCGGCGCCCCTGACCGACGCCGCGGTGGTGGGCCGGGCGCGCTGCCGCTGAGAAGTGGGCCCCCGCGTCGGTCGCGCAGGTCCACCGGAAGGTCAGCCCTGCTTGAACGCCTCGACCAGGCTGGCCAGGCTGTGGCCGGCGTGGCCCTCGGCGACGCGCCGCTCGATCAGCGCCTGGATGGCGGCCGAGAAGTCACTGTCGACGCCGAGCTGCCTGCTCGTGGCCACCAGGTGCTCGATCGCGGCCTTGTTCACGCCGAGGCTGGAAACCTCGGTCGCGAAGTTCCCCGAGTCGATCTCCTGGGCGCTCCGCGGGATCGCCGGGGTGATGACGTGCTCGATCCAGGTCAGGGCGAACGGCGTGAACGCCTCCGCCGAGACACCGGCCGACTGGACGAGGGCCACGGCGTGGAAGTACCCCGCGAGGCTCGACCACAGCAGCGACAGCAGACCGAGGTCGTAGATCATCGCGGCACCGGTGTCCGCGCCCAGGTACACATTGCTGCCCGCGAGCGGCTTCAGCAGTTCCTCCTGCTCGGCGAACACCTCCTGCGCACCGGCGTAGAAGACCATCGCCTGGGGCAGGCCGATCATCTGCGGGACGGCCATGATGGTGCCGTCCAGGTAGCGCACCCCGTGCTGCTCGGCCCAGCCGGCGAGGGCGCGGGCGTCCTCGGGGGTGCCGGAGGTCAGGTTGACGATCGTCTTGCCCTTGAGTTCGGCCGCGGCACCGCCGATCAGCTCGTTCAGCACCTCGTACGTGGAGACGCACGCCACGATGACCGGGCTGGCCTCGATCGCCTGCCGGATGCCGGCCGTGAAGACCGCGCCCTGCTCGACGAGCGCGTCCGCCTTGCCGGCGGAACGGTTCCACACGGTGGTCGCGTTGCCGTTCTTCACAAAGGCGGTGGCCAGTGCTGTGCCCATCATGCCCAGACCGAGGACGGTCACCGGGCCCTGGTTCGTGTTCGACGTGTTCGACGTGTTCGACATGAACGTGTTCCTCATTTCTCTACTCGCGTCGATCGGAATCAAGTTCCGTTTTCGGGGCCCGAACAAAGCAGAACAGGGACCGGGCCATACGCGGCCACCGAGCGCCCACCGGACGGTAATCCGCCGCTCCGCGGCGGTTTCCCGACCCGTGGGGGCACGGTGTCGGTTCCCCCTCTTAGTACCCTTGGCCGTGTTCCCGGCGTCCAGAGGGGTGAGCCCTGCGCCGCACGTCAACGCTGCTGAGGGACTATGTGGTTCAGGATGTTAGGGCTGTTGGAAGTCATATCCGGCGGGCAGTCCATCTCCCTCGGGGGCATCAAACAGCGGGCGACGCTCGGATACCTCCTTCTCCACTCCAACCAGACGGTCCCGACCAGCGGACTGCTGAAGGCTTTGTGGAGCGTCGAAGAGGCTCCGCTGACCGCGCGCAAGATTCTCCAGAACTCCGTCTGGAGCCTGCGCCGCAAACTCGTCAGCGGTGCGGGAGCTGACACACCCGTGACGCTGCGCACCCAGCCTCCCGGCTATGTCCTGGACGTCGCCCCCGACCGCGTGGATCTGCACCTGTTCCATCAGCGCGTGCGCGAGGGGCGGTCCCGGCTGGAGGCGGGTGAGCCCGGCGCGGCGGCGACACTGATCTCCGGCGCCCTGGAGCTGTGGCGCGGCCCGGCTCTCGCGGACCTGACCGAAGCGGGCGTGCTGTGGCCCGAGTTGACCGCCCTCCAGGGCATGCGGCTGGACGTCCTTGAGGACCTCTTCGAAGCCCAGCTCGCCTGCGGGCGCCACTACGCGGTGCTCGGCGAGCTGGAGTCGCTGGTGGAGAACGAGCCGCTGCGCGAGCGCGCCTGCGGCCAGCTGATGCGCGCCCTCTACCGCTGCGGACGCCAGTCGGACGCGCTCGGCGTGTTCAGCCGGCTGCGGGCCCGGCTGGTCGGGGGACAGGGTCTCGAACCCAGCCGGGAACTCCAGCGACTCCAGCAGGCGATCCTCACCCACGACCCCGCCCTTCATGCCGGCCAGGCGGGCGTCCTGCCCACCCCTGTCCCGTCTCTGGCGCTCGCCGAGTCCCCGTTCCGGCCGCGCACCGCCGGCCCCCTGTCCGCCAGCCGGTCTCCGGCCTCGCCCACGCGCCGGGCGCCTGTCCAGGGTCCGGGGCCCGGCCCCCAGCGCCCGGCCCTGCGCGCGGTCCTCGCCGCCCCCGCTACCCGGCCGGCATCCCAAGTGCCGGTCCCCGTCAGCGGCTCGGCGCCACAGGGCATCACGGCGACACACCACGCCGCCCCCGCCCGGGACCTGCCGACGGCGGACGCCGGCACCCCCACCGCCGCCTCCGCGGTGCGCCGCGAGGCCAGCCTCCTGCTGGTACGGGCCGAACCCGACCCCGCCGCGACCGACCCCGGCGAACTCGACACCGTGATGGACGGGGTGGGCACACTGGTCCACCAGGAGATCGAGCGCTGCGGCGGTACGGTCGTCTCCTCGCTGCACGCGCTCACCCTCGCCCTGTTCCCGGCGGCCCCGGACGACACCGGACACCCGCTGCGCGCGGCCCGCGCCGCCGTCGCGTTGCGCACAGCCCTCGCTCCGCCCGGGGCGGGCGTCCCCGTCTCCGCCCGCACGGAGCTGCGTACGGCCGTCGCGACGGGCGCCGTGCTGGTGAGCCGGTCGCTCGGCGGCGGCCGGCCGCCCCGGGTCTACGGCGCCACGGTGAAGGAGTGCGAGGCGCTGCTGGCCCTGGCGGCCTCGGACGGCACCCATGTCTGCGACCGCACGCGGGAGGAGACCAGGGAGCACTTCGCGTACGAGGAGATCCCGGGCACGCCCGCCCGCTGGAAGCTGCTCGGACCCGTCGAGCCCGACACCACCGCCGACGAAGATGCCCACAACCGCGAACTCGACCTGCTTCAGGGCGTGATGACCCACAGCAGCCGCTGGTCGCAGCCGCACCTGATCACCGTACTGAGCACCGAGGAAGCCCCCCGCCGCGCGATGCTCGCCAGACTGGAGGACTTCGCCACCTCGGCGCCGGCCGGCGCCCGGGTGCTGACCTGGGACAGCCGCGACGCCGTCGAGTCGGGCCCCTTCGGCCTGCACCGCAGGATCATCTCCAGGTTCGCGGGCCTGTCGGAGTCCGACCCGCCCTGGGCGGTCCGCCGCAAGGTCGGCGCCGCCGTCCAGCGGCTCGACGCCGGCGAGAGCTGCATCAACTGGCTGGTCGACCGCTGTGCTTCCATCCTGGAGACCTCGAACCCCGCACCCGAGCGCTTCGACGCCGACGAGTGGCGCGATGTCTGGCGGTACTTCCTGGAAGCGGTCGCCCATGACGGCCCGATCGTCCTGATCATCGACGACCTGCACCGCGAGGACACGGCCACCAGGGAACTCGTCGGCCTCCTCGCCCGCCTCCCCGGCCGCATCCCCCTCACGGTCGTCGCAGCCGCCGAACCGGAACTCCTCCGCCACCCCGACTGGTCCTCCGACCGCCGCTCCGCGACCACAGTCCTCCTCGACAGGCCATCCGACGACGAACTGACCTGCACGGAGAACGCCTGTTAGGCCGTCCGCACTCGGGGGCGACCGCGACTCCAAGGACGTGACCCGCCCCGACTTCGCGGTCGGACAGAGCGGTTGGGCGCGGTTCGTGCGGCACGCGGCCCGGGGCTGAGGCGAGCATGAGGTGTGCCGGTGGCTCCGACCGACGGAGCCGCCGGCACACCCTGGGTCAGAAGGCGTCCCGCCACTCCGTCCCCGTCGCGATGGCCGTGCGCCACGGGCGCAGGGCGCGTGGCGGCATGCCCAGGGACAAGGCGCCGGTGACGACGCGCCCGGTGCGGTAGGCGACGAGGAAGCGGCCGTCGGCCGGGTCGCCGTCGATCAGGCGGGCCTCCTCGTGGCCGCGGAGGTGGCCGAAGGCCTGGATGCGGGTGTCGTACTGGTCGGACCAGAAGTAGGGCACGGGTGTGAAGGGCTTGCGCTGCCCGGGGTCGAGGAGGTTGCGGGCGGCGGCCATGGCCTGTTCGGCGGCGTTGGTGCGGTGCTCGACACGCATCGCCGTGCCGAAGAGCGGGTTGAACCAGCGGGCCACGTCTCCCGCGGCGTAGACACCGGGCGCGGCGGCGCTGTACTCGTCGCATCCCACGCCGTCGGTCAGGTCCAGCCCGCTGCCGCGCAGCCACTCGGTGTTGGGGTGGGAGCCGACGGCCACCAGGATGTCGTCCGCCGGGACGGTCGTTCCGTCACTCAGCCGGACACCGGTGGCGTGGCCGGCGGTCGTCGTCGTGATGCCGGTGACCTTCGTGGCCGTCCGCACGTCCACGCCGTGGTCGCGGTGCAGTCGTGTCAGATGCGTACCCACCTGCTCGCCCACCGCGTGCGCGAGGGGGACGGGCGCGGGCTCGACCAGGGTGACGGCCATGCCCAGGGAGCGGGCGGCGCCGGCCGCCTCGGCGCCGAGGAACCCGGCGCCGACCACGACGAGCCGGCCGCCGGCGGCCAGCCGGTCGCGCAGGGCGAGGGCGTCGTCCAGGTCGCGCAGCACGTGCACCCCCGGGGTGCCGCACCACGGCAGGCGGCGCGGCCGGACCCCGGTGGCGATGACCAGGCCGTCGTAGGGGAGTTCGGTGCCGTCGGTGAGCGTCACGGTGCGGGTGGAGGTACAGAGGGCGCTCGCGGGGGTGCCGAGCCGGAGGTCCAGGCCGAGGGCGGCCAGGTCGGCGGGGCGGCGCAGCGTGACCTGTTCGGGTTGCCAGGCGCCGGTGAGGAGTTGCTTGGACAGGGGCGGGCGGTCGTAGGGGAGGTGCCGTTCCCGGCCGACGAGGGTCAGGGTGCCGTCGAAGCCCTGGCGGCGCAGGGTCTCGGCGGCCGACAGACCGGCCACCGAGGCCCCCACGACCACCACCCTGCGCGGGGGACCGGCCGTCACTCCCGCACCAGCCGGATCGCCGCGGCGGGACAGATGGCCACCGCCTCGCGCACACCGTCGTGCTGGTCCGGTTCGGGGTGGTCGGCCAGCATCTCCACGATGCCGTCGTCGTCCTGGTCGAAGACCTCGGGAGCCGCCAGGACGCACTGTCCGGACGCCACGCACCTGGGCTGGTCGACTTCCACGCGCATGCGGTTCTCTCCGTTCGTCGTTTCCGGGTGCTACCAGGTGACGGGCAGCTCGTGGACGCCGTAGATCAGGCCGTCGTGTTTGAACGGCAACCCGTCCACGTCAGCGGCCAGTTGGAGGGTGGGGATGCGGTGGTACAGGGTGCTGTACACGACCTGGAGTTCCACGCGGGCCAAGGGCTGGCCGAGGCACTGGTGGACGCCGAAGCCGAAGGCGACGTGCCGGCGGGCGTCGCGGGTGAGGTCGAGCCGGTCGGGGTCGGGGAAGGCCTCGGGGTCGCGGTTGGCGATGTCGCCGGCGACGATGATCCCGTCACCGGCGCGGATGACCTCGCCGCCGATCTCGATGTCCTCCAGGGCGACGCGGCGGCGCCCGGAGTGGACGATGGTCAGGTAGCGCAGCAGCTCCTCCACCGCGCCGGCCACCACCTTGGGGTCCTCGGCGTCGCGCAGCAGGGCGAGCTGGTCCGGGTTCTCCAGCAGCGCGAGCGTACCGAGCGCGATCATGTTCGCCGTCGTCTCGTGGCCCGCGCTGAGCAGCAGCACGCCCATCTGGGCCGCCTCCCGCCGGGTCAGCTCACCGGTGTTCACCCGCTCCGCGGCGAGCCTGGAGAGCAGGTCGTCCGCGGGGTGGGCCCGCTTGACGGTCAGCAGGTCGTCCAGGTACTCGGTGAGGGCCTGCTGCGCCGTGACCACCTCCTCGGGCGTGGCGCTGCGGCTGACGATGACCCGGGTGTTGCGCTGGAACAGGTCGTGGTCCTCGTACGGCACCCCGAGCAGCGCGCAGATGACCAGGCTGGGCAGCGGCAGCGCGAACGCCTCGACCAGGTCGGCCGGTTTCGGCCCGGCGAGCAGCGCGTCGATCAGGTCGTCGGTGGTCCGCTGGACCGCCGGGCGCAGCGCCTCGACCTTCCTGATCGCGAAGGGCGCCGTCACCATCCGGCGCAGCCGGGCGTGTTCCGGGTCGTCCATGACGAGGAACGTACGGCGGACCCGGCTGCTCGCCTGGGTTCCGGGCGAGCTGTGGGGATAGCCCGGGCGGGTCGCGTCGGCGCTGATGCGCGGGTCGCCCAGCAGCGCGCGCATCTGGTCGTGGCGGGTGACCAGCCACGCGGTGCTGCCGTCCCAGATCCGCACCCGGGAGACGGGTCGTTCGGCCTGGAGCGCACGTAGGGCGGGGGGCGGATCGAAGGGGCATCCGGCCGCCCTCGGCGAGGGGTACTCGTGCGCTGCGGTCGACGTGTCCGGCAGGGTCTCGGTCATGCCAGCCTCCTCGGCGGGAGTGGTCACCCCACACCCCTCACGGTGTTGGGTGCTTCAGGCAACTTTATGGACCGAGCGTGGCGGATCAATGGGGCCCGGGCGTTCGCGGATGCTATTCGGCCAGGTGTGAGCGGGCGGAACGTCCGCTCTGCGCCCGATACGCGTGGCCCCCGCGTCCGGCGGCCGGCCGTGCCCTCAGAGGTCGGCCGGCCAGGGCGGCCGGCCCGTCAGCCGGTCCCACTCCGCGTCCGGCAGGCCGGGCACCGTCAGGCCGAACGCCTGCCAGCAGTCGGCGAGTTCGGTGAAGATCGGCTCCGGGTCCACGGTCTGCCGCAGCGCTCTGCCGCGCCACTCGGTCCTGGGCGCGGGCATCAGTCCGGCGGCCGGCACGGTCATGTGACGGTCGTGGGAAAACCCGTCGGAAAAATAGGTCTTCATCATGGCTGCGTGCACATATCTCTTGGGTGGTGAAGTGCGGTGGCGCGTCTACTCGTGACTCGCCGCATGGCGGGGCTTTGCCGTCTTGGAGGAGACTTGGCCGACAATTTCCCAGAAACACACCAGTGACGTGACCGGGGGAATGCCGAAAATGATAAGGGAGATCAGGGAATGCGGGGCGTGGCTGACGCACAGGCCGACCGCCATCACGGAAGCACCCAGGAGCACGCCCCAGGATCTGCGCGCCTTCCGCCCCTGGACGGCCGCCCGCAAAATGGAGAGCGCAGCCACCAGCCAGGGGCCGTACACGGTCAGCGGCCACCAGCGGGCCACTTCGGCCGGCAGCACCGAGGAAGCGGTCGCGCGCAGTTGGACGTAGGCGTAGGAGAACGACCACCCCAGCATGCAGACCGCGCAGACCGAGATCAGCGCGACCAGGACCGCCACCTGGATCCTGCGCTGACCGGCGTGCGGACAGCCGGAGTCCTCGCGCGGCCGGCGCCGGCTCTTGCGGTGGCTCGACCGGCCCTGGGCGGGGCGCGGCCCGGGGATGGTGGCCGACGCCTGCGACAGCAGCCGGGCCAGCTCCTCCGCCGGGTCCCACTGCGCGTCGATCGTATGGAAATCCGGGCCGAAGGAGAGATCCTCGTCCTGGAGCCTGTCCGTCCCGTCCATCACTGTTTCCCCGTAATCCCTACAGTCCGGCCATGGTTCGGAAGTACTCCCTTTCCAGCTGACTGATTCTTCTCAGAAAATCGACCAGGAGATCCGAGCAGTCGGTGACGGACATACGATCTTCGCCACTCTCCACGCGGAAGTGCGAGACCGGGCGCGGCGTCTCGGGGATGCGCTTTTCGCTGTGTGTCACGTCCGCCTAACGACCCTGTGAAAGCACGTGGCTATGGGTTGTTCGGGTGTTTCCGCGCCTCGAAAGAGGTACGTGGTCACTCACCTCAGGGTGCCCACCGCTTTGAGTGTCCGCAGTACCGGTGCCGTCTCCAGGGTGCGGATGGCCTTGACCGAGCCCAGACCATGGGTGAGGTAGTGGTAAAGGGCTGTCGTGTCCCTGCACAGAGCGTGCGCCACCAGGTTGGTCGGGCCGGTGGTGTGGGCGACGAAGGCCAGTTCGTCATGCCCGGCCAGGGTCGTGGCGACCTCGTCGAGATGAGCCGGGGCGACCGCCATCCACACCAGGACCCGGACACTGCCGCCCAGCAGCGCCGGATCGATCTCGATGTCGAAGAAGATCGCTCCGCAGGCGCGCAGTTGGTCCAGTCGGCGCGAGACCGTCGCGGGTGACCAGCCGGTTCCGGAGGCGAGTTCCCCGAGTCCCGCCCGGCCGTCCCGGCGCAGCGCCTCCATCAACGCGTGGTCGGCGGGCGACAGGTGCACGGGGCGCCTGCGGGCCGGGGGCGGCATGCCGTCGTACCCGGCGAACGCCGCCGCGCCCAGCATCCGTTGCTGCCGGGCCGTGAGCGCGTTGGCGCTCATCCGCCACGGGGTGCGCCAGCCGAGGTAGGTGTGCAGCAGATGGTGCGCGGAGACGGCGGTGAGGCCGACACTGGGCGGCAACTCGCGCAGCAGCAGAGAGTGGCCGTGTGCCATGCCCAGCGGGGTTTCCAGTACGGCGACGATCTCGGTGCCCCCACCGGTCAGGTACACCCATGAGGTGTCCGGCCGGCGCACCAGCGCGTGCGCGAGGTCGAGGGCGGTCTCCGGGCCGGCCGTCAGCCGTAGCAGCCACTGCTCCTGCCCGGTCAGCTGCGGATCAGGCAGACCCACCACGCGCAGCGCCGCGTCGTCGCGCAGCCTCTCGTAGCGGCGGGAGACCGTCTGCGGGGAGACCGCCAGCACGCCGGCCAACTGGGTGAAGGAGGCGCGGCCGTCGATGTGCAGCGCGTGGATCAGGGCGCGGTCGATTCCGTCGAGCATGCGCACACCATCCTTCGGGCCCCCGTGCGGCGGGGGCGGACACGGCCGCCGACGGGGAGAACCGTCCCGTGAGGTTCTCCCCGTCAGCGGGGCGGTGCGCACGCACCGCCTCGGGCGGGTTCGGTCAGTCCCTGATCACCGACTTGCAGCGCATCAGGAACTCGGCGAGATAGCCGTCGTGGGGCAGCCCGGACCGCATCCGGTGGGTGGGCTGGTCGCCGACGTACACATTGCCGATCGTCGGCTCCTGGACCAGGGCGGCCACCAGGGCGTCGTCGTGCGTGAGCGCCGTCAGCACCAGGCTGTCGCGCAGCGGTCCGAGGCCCGCCTCGCGCGTCCAGGGCGCCACCCACACGCAGGGGAACGGCAGCTCGACGGCGGACTGCGGGGCCTCGGGGCTGTCCAGCTGGTGCACGGCGGCACGCAATGCGGCGCTGCCGTCGCCGACTTCGCCGAGCACCTGCTCGCCGCCCAGCCACGCCCTGGTGCCGGTCGCCCGGTGCAGCAGATGCGCCTGCAACGCCTTGGCCGTGGCCAGCGGCTGGACCGGGAAGACCGCCGCCGGGTCCTCGGGGGGCAGGCTCGGTACGGCGGCCAGTCGCTCGGCCAGCGCCGCGCACAACGGGCCGGGGTCGCCCTCCACGAACACGGCCGTCGTGTTGACGCACCCCGTGCCGCCGTGGCCGCTCACCGAATCGACGATCACGTCCAGGTGCGCGCGCCAGTCGACGTCCCCGGTGATCAGGATCTTCGACCGGCCGGGGCCCTGTGGCAGCACCGACGGGTCGCCGGCGTACCTGCGCACCACGTCCTCACCCCCGTACACGAGCCCGAGGTCGGCGCCGCGCAGCAGCGCGTCGGCGGTACCGTGGTCGGTGGGCAGCAGCGCCACCTGGTCGTTGCCGAAGCCCGCCGCACGCAGCGCGGTGACCAGCCGGTGCGGGGTGAACGGCTCGCGCCGCGAGGGGCGTACCGCGACCCGGTAGCCCAGCGCGAGCGCCTCCGGCCACAGGCTGTGCTGACCTGGGTGGTTGCCCGCCGCGTGGACCGCGAACACGCTTCCGCGCCGCACCCACACGGCCCGACCCGCGCGGGTCAGCGGATCGTCCCACCGGTGCACCGCCCCCGTCGGCCGCGCCTGTTCCACCGCGTGCTGGACCTCGCGCAGCCGCGCCGCGATGGCCGCCATCGTGCTTCGTACGACGGAGATCGGCGTCCCGCCCACCCGGCTGACCCCGAGCGCGTACTCGTCGGGCGTCAGGCCGTTCAGCTCGGCCGTCGCGAAGAGCCCGGCCGCCCGGCCGATCATGCCGATCCGCTCGTCGTGCCCGGGGACGGCGGCCCGGCGCAGGGCCTTCAGCGTCCGGTCGACGAACAGGGGCGGTACCAGGCTGAGTTCGGCGTACTCACGGCCCGCGACATCGGTCACCGCCAGCCGGTTGCGGGCCCGGTAGGGCCCCAGGGCGCCCAGGGCGTCCAGCCGGACCGCGTCGGGGCGGGGCCGGGCCATCAGTAGACACCCTCGATGACGGTCTCGTTCTCGAACGTGGTCACCGGCGCGATGTCCGCCACCGCGTCCCCGGCGTGCCCCGCCGGCGGTTCGACCCGGGTGGCCAGGTCCCGTTCCAGGTTGTTGGGGAGGAAGAACGCCTTGCTGACGTGATGGACCAGGACCCGCCCCCGCTCGCCGTATCCCACCGGGAGCCGAGTCGCCGGGTCGACCACCCGGAAGGTCACGTACGGGCTGTACGGGTCGAAGACGCAGCCCGCCTCCTCGGGCAGGTCCGGACGCTCGCCGGCGAAGCCGAGGATCATCGTGGAGCCGTAGTTGCCGCACAGGACCGTGTCCGGGAAGATCTCGGTCTTGTACAAGTGCCGTGAGTCGGGATCCAGTTGGGTGCCGCCCCAACGGATTGCCCGCACCCTGGAGTTGACCAGGTCGGCCAGGTCCTCGCGGCGGGCCAGCCGTTCGAGCAGCGGGGGAGTGATGGTCAGGACCCCGATGTCCTGGGTGCGCAGCACGAACGCGGCCTGGTCCACGATGTGTTCGGCGTACGCGTCGGCGTCCGCCCGGCGCCCGGCGGCGATCAGCTTCTTCACCCAGCGCGGGTCGAGGTCGAGCGTGAAACCCTGGCGGCCGTGGGTCGCCGCCGAGCGCCGGAAGTACTCGCCCACGATGTGCGGTCCGGTCGGCACCAGCCCGAGCCAGTCCGCGCCGCGCGGGAAGCCGTGCGCGTCGAGGTTGAGGTTGCTCCAGTGAAGCATCCGCTCCAGCCAGTCCCGCAGCAGGACGACCCGCTTGGGCGCCCCGGTCGTCCCACCGCTCTCGAACACCCCCACCACGTCCGGACCGGAGCCGTAACCGCGGGGTATCAGGTCCCGCGCGGGGACGTCCCGCAGCTCGGCCGTCACATCGGGGAAGAGCGTCAGGTCGTCGTGGGTTCTGACGTCGGTCAGAGGGTCGAAGGGCAGGCTCCCGGCCCGCTCCAGCCAGAACGGCGAACCCGTGTCCGGACCGAAGTGCCAGCGCATGGCCGCGCGGATCAGCTCGTCCGGCTCCGGCCGGACGCCCGGGGGCAGGTCGAGGACGTCGAGTGCGGACTGTGGCATGAGGACTCCTGACGGGGGTCGGTGGTACTGCGGGCGCGCGGGTCACAGCTCGACGACGACGGCGCCGATGTGCCGTCCCTCGATCACCTCCAGCAGGGTGCGCGGGGCGTTCTCGATGCCCTTGACCCGCACATGCGGGAAGGAGATCTCCCCGGCCCGCAGCCAGGCCCCGAAGCGCTCGGTCCACTCGTCCTTGTCGTCGAAGTCGTCGGAGCTGAAGCCGCGCATCTCGATCCGTTTGTGGATCAGTGGCAGCGAGTCCAGCACGACGGGCGCCGTGGTCCCGGTGCCCTCCGCGGCCAACTGCCCGGACAGCGCTCCGATCAGCACGAACCGGGCACCGGGCCGCGCCGCCGCCACGGCCGCGGCCAGCTGTTCACCGCCGACGTTGTCGAAGAACACGTCGATGCCCTCAGGCGCCGCCGTCGCGAGCTGCTCCACCAGCCGTCCCTCGCCACGGACCACCACGTCGTCGTAGCCGATCTCGGTGCGCAGCCGTTCGGCCTTCTCCCGCGAACCGGCGCTGGCGATGACCCGTCCGGCTCCCAGCCGACGGGCGATCAGGCCGGCCATCGAGCCGATGCCACTGCCGCCCGCGGAGACGAACACCGTGTCGCCGGGCCGGAGCGTGGCCCCCCGGGTGAGCGCCGCGTACGCCGTCCAGCCCTGCTGCAGATGGGCGGCCGGGTCGGGCAGCGCCGCGGGGTCGAGCCGGACGCACTCGGCGACGGGTACGACGGCGTACTCCCGCCAGCCCAGCCAGTGCGAGACCAGGTCACCGGGAACGAACCCGCTGTCCTCGGGGGCCTCGACGATCTCGCCGACCGCCGCGCCGACCAGCGTGTCCCCGGGGCGCAGTACCGGGAACGGGGTGTCCTGGGTGGCGCCCGCGATCAGGATCCGCAGGGTGGCGAAGACATGGAAGAACAGGTTGCGCACCAGCACTTCGCCCCGCGCGGGCGCGCCGACCGGTGTCTCGACGACACCGAGGTGCTCCGGCCCGGGCAGCCCCGCGGGCTTGGCGAGCAGGCGGACTTCTCTCTGGGTGGCGGGCAGGTCGGTCATCCACGCTCCTGAACAGGCCGAACGTAACGGAGTGAAGCCTCGGCGCACCAGCGGCGGCCGGGGAATCCAGCGTGGAGTGATCACGCTCGCCCGCTCCAGTCTCGGCGGCGGACTGGAGGATTTCTTCCATCGGGGACGGCTGCGTGAAGGAACCGCACACCGGCCAGGCGGGCCGGCCTTCCCGGGGACGACCCGGCCGGCGGCACCGGCGCCCGCGCCCGTGGTGTGGGAAATCGGCACGCAGGACGGCACCGGTGGAAGGAATCCGCCATCTCTCCGCCCTGGCTGGAACCCCGGCTCACCCCTCCGCACGCTGGGTCGTGGTCGGTCCGAAGCCCCGCCGACCGGGGCCGGGCCGGCGTGTCGACAACGGTGGAGAGGAACTCCCGATGACTGCTGAGCGTGTGTTCGCGCCGACTCCCACGGCGTACCGATGGCGGTGGCTGGCGCTCACCGCCCTGCTGCTCGGTGAGGCGATGAACCTGCTGGACGCGACCATCGTGCAGGTCGCCGCGCCGGCGATCCACGCGGACCTGGGCGGGTCGGTCTCCGACATCCAGTGGTTCACGACCGCGTACACCCTGCCGTTCGCCGTGCTGCTGATCACCGGCGGCCGGCTGGGCGACATCGCCGGCCGCAAGCGGCTGTTCGTGATCGGTGTCACCGGATTCATGATCACGTCGGCCGCCTGTGCCGTGGCACCCTCCGTCGGCCTGCTCATCGCCTTCCGGGTGGTGCAGGGGGCCGCGGCGGCGGTGATCATCCCCCAGACCATCGGTCTGATCAAGACGATGTTCGCCGGACCCGAGATGTCCAAGGCGCTGGGCAGCATCGGCCCCGTGATGGGCCTGGCCGCCGTGTGTGGTCCGGTGCTCGGCGGGGTCCTGACCCACGCGGACCTGTTCGGCTCCTCGTGGCGTGCGGCCTTCCTGGTGAACGTGCCCGTGTCGCTGGCCGTGCTGGCGATCTCGCCGAAGCTGATGGAGAACCGGGCGCCGAAGCGTCCCACCCTGGATCTGACCGGCACGCTGCTGGCCATGGCCGGCATCGGGCTCGTGGTCTACCCGCTGATCGGCGCCGACCTGTCGGCCCTGTCGGGGTGGAGCTGGGCGGCCATCGTGACCGGACTCTGCCTGATGGTGGTGTTCGCGGTGCACCAGCGCTCGGTGGCGGCCGGCGGGCGCAGCCCCCTGGTGGAGCCGAGCCTGTTCGCCCACCGGGGTTTCCCCGCCGCCCTGGTGACCTCGACCGCGTTCTTCGCCGTCACCAACGGCCTGATGATGGTCATCGTGCTTCAGCTGCAACTCGGTCTGGGAACCGACGTACTGAAGGCGGGCCTGACCCTCGCGCCGTGGTCGGTCGGCCTGGCCGTCGCCTCCTGGGTGGCCGGAGCGTACCTGGTCAAGCGCTACGGGCACCGCATGATGACCCTCGGGCTCGCCGTACTGCTGGCCGGTGAGCTGGCCGCCATCGCGGTGTACCACGTCGCGGACCCCGACCGGTACCCCACGGCGCTGCTGTTCGCACTCGGTGTGGTGGGACTCGGGGTGGGCCTGTTCAGCCCCGCCTTCTTCACCATCGCCCTCAAGCCTCTGCAACCGCAGGAGATCGGCTCGGCCGCCGGTCTGCTCAACGCCGTCCAGCAGCTGGGCGCCACGCTCGGGGTGGCCGTCCTCGGCAGCGTGTACCTGGGCAGCGCCCGGTCCGGCGACGCGGGTTCGGCACTGCACGCCGTCCAGTTGGCGTTCTGGGTCGCCGTCGTCCTCGTGCTGGTGAGCTTCGTGACGAGCCGCCTGATGGTCGACAGGAACGCACCGGAGGAGGCCGGGGCGGGACACTAGCCAGTCCTTTCGCACGCGGAGCGGAGCGACGAGCGGCGGCCTTCGGGCCGCCGCTTCGTCGTGTGGGGGAGCCTCAGACGCGGGGACGCGGGGCGGTCGCGGAGCGCCGCGTGCGGGCCAGGTCCGTGAGGATCGGACTGGCCGCCTTGAGGTTCTGCAGCACTGGGCTGGTCTCCAGAGTGTGGATCGCGTCCAGGGAGCCGAGGCGACGGGCCAGGTAGTGGTGCAGGTCGGCGGGGTCACGGCACAAGGCCTGGGCCACCAGGTTGGTGGGGCCGGTGGTCGCCGCGACGAAGGCCAGTTCGTCATGGCCGGCGAGCGTCGTCGCCACGTGCTCCAGGTGTGCCGGGCTCACCGACATCCACAGCAGGGCGCGGGTGTTGGCGCCGAAGTGTCCGGTGTCGACCTCGACGTCGAAGAAGAGCGCGCCGCCTGCCTGGAGATCCGCGAGGCGGCGGGCCACGGTGACCGGGGACCACCCGGTGGCCTGCGCCAGCTCGGCGTGCGTGGCCCGGCCGTCCCGCTGTAGCGCCACCAGCAAGGCGGCGTCTCCTTCCGCGAGTTGGCGCGGCACCGGGGTGTAGGAGGTGTCCGCCGCCTCGTGCTCGCGCAGGACCCGCTGCTGCTTGTCGTCGAGGCTGTCGGTGCTGCGCCGCCAGTTCGTCGGGCCGCCGAGGTAGGTGTGCAGGATGCAGTGCGCCGACACCGCGGTGATGTGGTTGGTGCGCGGGATGTCACGCAGCAGCAGGGAGTTGTCCGCTCCCGACTCGGTCGGGGTGTGGATGATCGCGACGATCTCGGTGCCGCCGGAGGTGAGCTTCACCCACGAGGTGTCCTGCCTGCGGACCAGGGCGTGGGCCACGTCCTGCGCGGTGCTCGCCGCCGCGGTGAGCCGCACGAGCCACTGGGTCTGCCCGGCCTGATGCGGGTCCGGGAGCCCCACGACCCGCAGGGACGCCTCGGTGCGCAGCCTGCGGTAGCGGCGGGCCACTGTCTGGGGGGAGACGTCGAGTGCGGCGGCGATCTGGCTGAAAGGCGCACGGCCATCGATGTACAGCGCGTGGATCAGGGCACGGTCCAGGTCGTCGAGCATGCACACATCCTTCAGTGAGGGCCTGCTCCGTGGAATAAAGTTGAAGATAGCGCAGGGCACGCTACCATCGCAGCGGCAAGGCCCCGCAGAATTCCATCAGTTCACTTGTCCGGGCCGGGACGGCCGGGCATTCGCATCATCCGGCCGGGAAGTATTCCGTATTTTAACGGATCTCGAAGTCCGCGGTTCTACCCGTAACTCAGCGCTTTTCCGTTGCCTTGAACTGGTCTTGGGGAGGATTTTATGGTGGATTTGCAGACGCCTTCGGTGGGAGTCGGACAGACCGCGCTCTTCATAGCCTGGATGCGTCAACTGGAAAGCGAGCGTCCGGACGCGCTGTTCCGGGACCCGCTCGCCGGCGCGATGCTCGGGGCGCTGGCCGAGGACCCGGTGCTGGCCGACGTGGCCGAGGTGATCAAGCAGACGCACACCAGTGCCGCGGGCTTCCCGACGTACTTCGCGGTGCGCACCCGGTTCTTCGACGACGAGATCCTGGCCGGTCTCGGCTCCGGGATCCGGCAGGTCGTCACGCTGGCCGCCGGTGTGGACGGCCGCACCGTACGGCTGGACCTGCCGGCCGGCACCCGCTGGTTCGAGGTGGAGCTGCCGGAGATGACCCGGTTCAAGGACGCCCTGATCGAGCGGTCCGGGCTGCCCCTGGCCTGTGAGCGCCGCGGGGTCGCCGCCGATCTGCGCGAGGACTGGCCCCAGGCCCTGCGAGCTGCCGGTTTCGATCCCGCTCAGCCGACGGTGTGGCTGGTCGAGGGTCTGCTGATGTACCTGACCGACACGGCGAACGAGACGCTGCTGGCCGGCCTGACGGAACTGTCCGCGCCGGGCAGCCGGCTCATGCTGGAGCACCTCAAGGCGGCCATGCTCGAAGAAGCCGGCAGGCCCGTGCGCGAGCGGGTCGAGGAACAGGGCGCCCGGTGGCTGTCGGCCCGCGACGACATCGAGGAGTGGCTCGGCGGCCACGGCTGGCGGGCCCGGGTGCACGCGGGCGACGACCCGCGCATCGGCCACGGGCGCACCGTCGCCCCGCTGCCGGCGTGCTGGCTCGCGACCGCGACGCTCACCGGTCCGGCACGCTGACGGGAATCGCCCGCGGCCGGTAACTCGGAATTATTTGTTCCGCCACCGGAAGACGCCTTTTCCTCGCGCCATTCGTCGTCCAGGTGAAGACCGGCGGTTCGTCCGTTTTCCGGGCGGCCGGCCACGGCAGTCGGACGGTGGATTCCGGATCCCGGCGAATCGGCCCGGCGCATCCTGTCCCGGCGCATCCTGTCCCGACGCATCCCGCCCGAAGTCGCCGTTCCGTCAATCGGAACGTGAGACTCCCCGGAATTCACCGTGCGCACTTTGCGGACGCACCCAGGAAACTTGCTCGGTCACCCGTCCCGAGGACAACAGAGGTCACCAGAGGAATCCGATGCCTGACGACATCGCACGCCCCCCCGATCCCGCGGAGCCGCGCCCCCGTGGCGGCCACTGCGTGGTGCTCGGGGCCAGCATCGCCGGCCTCTTCGCCGCCCGGGTGCTGTCCGACGCCTTCGACCGGGTCACGGTCGTCGACCGGGACGCCCTCCCGGAGACCGACGAGAACCGGCGCGGGGTACCGCAGGGCCGGCACGCCCACGCGATCCTTCCGGCCGGCACCCGGGGGCTTCAGCAGCTGTTCCCGGGGCTTCTGGAGGAGTTCGAGGCCGACGGGGTGCCCGTCGTCCGCGAACCGGTCGAGATGCACTTCGCGCCTGGCGGCCATCTCCTGTGCCAGGAGGGCCGGTATGCCGACCCCACCCCCACCTATCAGCCGACCCGGCCCCGGCTGGAGGGTCAAGTGCGTCGCCGGGTGGGCGCGTTGCCCGGCGTGGAGATCATCGACCGGTGCGAGGCGGCGGGACTGACCGGTACTCCGGACCGGACTCGGGTGACCGGAGTACGCCTGGTGCGGCGGGGCGACGGGGCGGAGCGGGAGCTGGCCGCGGACCTCGTCGTCGACGCCACAGGGCGGGGCGGTCGCACCACCCGCTGGCTGTCCGATCTGGGCTACGAACCCCCGCGCGAGGACCGGATCGCCGTCGACATCAAGTACGTCAGCCGGAATCTGCGGCTCGCTCCCGGGGCCCTCGGCCGTCGGAAGGTCGTCATCGTCGGGGCCGCGCCCGGCCGGCCCACCGGTGCCACCCTCCTCCAGCACGGAGCCGACCACTGGATGCTCACCCTGATCGGCTACGGCGGCCACCACCCGCCGACCGACCCCGGCGAGTTCCTGGAGTTCGCCAAGCCCGTCATGCCCTCCGACGTCTTCGAGGCCCTGTGCGCGGCCGAGCCGCTCGACGACCCGGTGGCCCACCGTTACCCGGCCAGCGTGCGCCGCCGCTACGAACGGCTGGAGCGTTTCCCCGAGGGGCTCCTCGTGTTCGGTGACGCCATCTGCAGCTTCAACCCCGTCTACGGTCAGGGCATGTCGGTCGCGGCGCTCCAGGCCGACGCGTTGCGGGAGTGCCTCGGCAAGGGCCGCGACCGGTTGTCGTACCGCTTCTTCCGTGCCGCCGCCCGCAGGATCGAGGTGGCCTGGCAGATGGCCGTCGGCAGCGACCTGTCCCTCCCCGAGGTGACGGGCCCCCGGCCGCTGCCGGTACGCCTGACCAACGCCTTCTTCGACCGGGTGATGACGGCGGCCGAACGGGACCCGGTGGTCGCCCAGGAGTTCGTCAAGGTCGGCTCGCTGCTCTCGTCGCCGCTCATCCTGCTGCACCCCCGCACGGTCGGCCGGGTCCTGCTCGGAAACCTTCTCCATCCCGCACGGCGAGACTAGGAATTCCGCTTCACACAGCGCGGGCCGAAAGGCGTGCCGCGCCGCTGGAACCTGCCTTTTTCGGCATTCCGTATTCCCGGAGAAGCGGGAATAGAGGCCTTGACTGCGGGGTATTTCGGCCCCTAGCGTCACCGGCGCCGACACATTCGAGAGGAATGATTCGAAATGAAGATTCCCGACCGGCCCGAGCTTGTCGCGCGGGCCGACGCCCTGCGGGAGCTGCTCTGGGACGATGCCGTCGAATGCGAGCGGGAGCGGCGCCTTTCCGACCGGGTCGTCACCGCTCTGACCGAGGCGGGGCTGCTGCGCCTGCAGACACCGCGGCGGCTCGGCGGCTACGAGACGGACATGCGCACCCTGCTCGACGTCGCCATCGCGCTGGGCCGCGGCTGCCCGTCGGCCGCCTGGATCGCGGGAGTGCTGAACGCCGGGAACTTCATGGCCGGCCTCTTCCCGCACGGGGCCGGCGACGAGGTGTGGGGCGACGACCCGGACGCCCGTGCCGCGCTCGTCCTGGGGATGCCCTCGCCGGCCGTCGAGCTCGTCGAGGGCGGGGCGGTGGTCAGCGGCGAATGGGCCTACGTCTCGGGCTGCCTGCACGCCCAGTGGGTCAGCGCCCTGATCGCCGTGCCCACCGACGCGGACCGGCCCGATGTGCGGTTCGCGCTGATGCCGGTCGGCGAGGTGGCCGTCAAGGACACCTGGTACTTCGCCGGCATGCGCGGCACCGGCTCCAACACCGTCGTCGCCGACCGGGTCTTCGTGCCCGAGCACCGCCTGGTGTCCTACCTGCCGATCCTCAACGGAGAGACCGACGGGGTGGTCGACCCGGCGCTGCCCTATCGCAACAGCCTGACCGGCCTCTTCGCGATCGGGCTGATCGGCGCCCTGATCGGCGGCGCGCAGGCCGCCCTCGACTTCGTCCGCGCCAAGGGTCCGAACCGGCCCGTGGCCGGCTCCACCTACCGCGACCAGACCCAGTCCCCGACCTTCCAGCTCGACCTGGCCGAGGCCACCTCGAAGATCGACACGGCGAAGCTGGTGGCCGCCCGTATCGCGGACACCGTCGACGAACTCGCCCGCGCCGGCGTCAACGCCGACCTCACCGTCCGCGCCCGCAACCGGCTGGAGTCCACGCAGGTGGGACGGCTGTGCCGGGAGGCCGTCGACACACTGCTGACCGCCCACGGCTCCTCCGCGTTCAATGAGTCCAACCCGCTCCAGCGGCTGTGGCGCGACATCAACGTCGGCAGCCGGCACGCCGGCTTCGGCATGGGCATCCCCGAGCAGGTCTACGGCCGCGCCCTCGTCGGCGGCGACCCGCGCGAGATCAGCTTCATCGTCTGAGCAGACCGTCCGCCCCATCCCCGCTACCGCGAAGGACACTGATGTCGGACCCCCGAATACCCACCGACCGGACCGAGGAACGCGCCCGCAACCGGGCCGTCGTCGAGCAGTACATGAACACCCGTGGCGAGGACCGGCTCCGCCGCCACCTGCTGTTCACCGAGGACGGCACCGGTGGTCTGTGGACCACGGAGAGCGGCGAACCGATCGTCATCCGCGGCCGCGACCGGCTGGGCGAACACGCCGTCTGGTCCCTCAAGTGCTTCCCCGACTGGGTCTGGACCAACATCGAGATCTTCGACACCCAGGACCCGGACCGCTTCTGGGTCGAGTGCGACGGCGAGGGAAAGATTCTCTTCCCCGGATATCCCGACGGGGACTACCGCAATCACTTCCTGCATTCCTTCCTCTTCGAGGACGGGAAAATCAAGCAGCAGCGGGAGTTCATGAACCCGTGCCGGCAGTTCAAGGCTCTGGGAATCGACGTCCCGCGCATCGAGCGCGCCGGTATCCCCACCTGACACGCCGCACCGCTCAGCGGCCCGTCACGACCCGAACGCAAACCCTTATCGTCCACGGGGGAATTGTCGTGGGACAAGCACTTACCGACATCCAGCGGGCCAAGGCCCTGCAACAGCCCGAGTGGCCCGATCCCGCCCAGGTCCAGCGGGTGCGGGAGATCCTCGGCTCCCGTCCGCCGCTGGTCCGCGTCGACGACGTACGCACCCTGCGCTCGCTGCTGGCCTCCGTGGCCGCGGGCGAGGCGCTCGTGGTGCAGGCAGGCGACTGCGCAGAGGACCCGGAGGAGTGCACGGCCGAGCACGTGCGGCGCAAGACCGCCGCCCTCGACCTGCTGGCCACCACCCTGAAGATGCTCACCGGCAAACCCGTCCTCCGGGTCGGGCGGCTGGCCGGCCAGTTCGCCAAGCCCCGCTCGAACGACTTCGAGCAGATCGGCGAGGTGGCGCTGCCCGTCTACCGAGGGCACATGGTCAACAGCCCCGCGCCCGACCCGGAGAGCCGCCGCCCCGACCCGCTGCGCATCCTCACCGGGTACATGGCGGCCGGCGACATCGTCGACCACCTCGGCTGGCGCGCCCCCGCCCTGCGCTCCTGGCCCGCCACCGAACCCCTGGTGTGGACGAGTCACGAGGCCCTCCTGCTGGACTACGAGGTCCCGATGATCCGCGAACTCGGCGACACCACGCGGTGGCTGGGGTCCACCCACTGGCCGTGGATCGGCGAGCGGACCCGCCAGCTGGACGGTGCCCACGTGGATCTGCTGTCCGACGTGGTGAACCCGGTCGCCTGCAAGGTCGGTCCCGCCATGACGCCCGAGGAGATCACCTCGCTGTGCGAGCGTCTCGACCCGCTGCGCGAGCCTGGCCGGCTCACGCTGATCTCGCGGATGGGGGCCGACGCCGTCGCCGACCGGCTGCCGGCTCTGGTGGCCGCGGTGCGCTCGGCGGCCCACCCGGTGATCTGGCTGTGCGACCCCATGCACGGCAACACGATCACCGCACCCGGCGGACACAAGACCCGGCTGCTGACCGCCATGGCCCATGAGGTGCAGGCCTTCTGCCAGGCGACCGCGGCGGCCGGCGGTGTGGCCGGCGGGCTCCACCTGGAGACCACCCCGGACGACGTCATGGAGTGCGCGGCGGACGCCTCCGCGCTCGGCCGGATCGGCGAGCGCCACACCACCTTCTGCGATCCGCGCCTCAACTCCCGGCAGGCCGTGTCCCTGGTCACCGCCTGGGCCGGTGCCCTGTGACGCGCGTGCCGACCGACGCGGCCACCCTGCCGGAAAGGAGCTGACCTCATGGCCGGCCTACCGACCATCACGCCGTATCCGCTGCCCGCCCGTGCGAGCCTGCCCGAGAACGTGGCGCGCTGGACCCCCGACCCGGACCGCGCCGTCCTGCTCGTCCACGACATGCAGGGCTACTTCCTCAGGGCCCTGCCCGAACCGCTGCGCTCCGACCTCGTGAACAACGCCGCCGCTCTGCGCGGCCGGGCCGCCGCCCTCGGGGTGCCCGTGGCCTACACCGCCCAGCCCGGCCGGATGACCGACGAGGACCGCGGTCTGCTCAGGGACTTCTGGGGTCCCGGCATGCGCACGGAGCCCGCCGACCGCGAGGTGACGGGCAAGCTGGCGCCCGCCGAGGACGACTGGGTGTTCACCAAGTGGCGCTACAGCGCGTTCTTCCGCACCGACCTGCTGGAGCGGATGCGCGCGGCCCGGCGCGACCAGCTCGTCCTGTGCGGGGTGTACGCCCATGTCGGCCTCCTCGCCACCGCCCTGGAGGCGTACGCCAACGACATTCAGGCCTTCCTCGTCGCCGACGCGGTCGGTGACTTCTCCGCGGACCATCACCGCCTCGCCCTTGAGTACGCGGCCCAGCGCTGCGCGGTGGTCCTCCCGGTCGCGGAGGTGTTCGCATGACCGCCTCCCACGGCGACCTCCTGGACCGGGTGCTGAGCATGGAGACGTCCGCCTTCGCCCTGCTGCACCGCCCGGAGACCGGCGCCCCGGACACCGTCGACGTCCTGGTCGGCGACGTGAGCCTGCCCCGGACGCTCGCCGACATCCCGCTCACCGACCGAGCACCGGGCGCCGGGCACGACGTGCTGGTCGTCGTGCCCTACCGGCAGCTCACCGAGCGGGGCTTCACCGCCCCCGACGACGGTGCGCCCCTCGTCGCGCTCTCCGTCACCGGCCAGGACCAGGTGTCCCTGTCCGAACTCCTGCTCCGCCTGCCGGACACCCCCACGTCCGTGACCGCCCACGGCTTCGACGTCGACGACGAGCGGTACGCCGAGACGGTCCGCCGGGTCGTCACCGACGAGATCGGCACCGGCGAGGGCGCCAACTTCGTCGTCAAGCGGTCCTTCGTCGCCGACATCGGCGACTATTCGCCGAGGGCCGCGCTGGTGTTCTTCCGCCGGCTGCTGGAGCGGGAGCAGGGCGCGTACTGGACGTTCGTCGTGCACACCGGTGAGCGCACCCTCGTCGGCGCGACTCCCGAGCGGCACATCTCGGTGAGCGGCGGCACCGCCGTCATGAATCCCATCAGCGGCACCTACCGCTACCCGCCGGCCGGACCCACTCTGGAGGGTGTCACCGAGTTCCTCGCCGACCGCAAGGAGACCGACGAGCTGTACATGGTCGTCGACGAGGAACTGAAGATGATGGCCCGCATCTGCGAGGGCGGCGGCCGGGTACTCGGCCCCTACCTCAAGGAGATGGCCCGGCTCGCCCACACCGAGTACTTCATCGAGGGGCACACCCGCCGGGACGTCCGCGAGATCCTTCGCGAGACCCTGTTCGCGCCCACCGTCACCGGCAGCCCGCTGGAGAACGCGGCCCGGGTCATCGCCAAGTACGAGCCGGACGGCCGGGGTTACTACAGCGGCGTGGCCGCGCTGATCGGCCGTGACGGCGGTGGCGAGCGTACCCTCGACTCGGCCATCCTCATCCGCACCGCCGACATCGACACCGCGGGCCGGGTACGGATCGGGGCGGGCGCCACTCTCGTGCGGCACTCCGACCCGTACGCGGAGGTCGCCGAGACCCGGGCCAAGGCGGCCGGCCTGCTGGGCGCGCTGGAGTCCGGCCGGAGCCTGCGGTACGGCAGCCATCCGGACGTCCGCGCGGCGCTGGACCGCCGCAACGACGGCATCGCCGAGTTCTGGCTCAAGGGCGGCGGCACACCGGGACCCGCCGTGCCCGGCCTCGCCGGAGTGAGCGCCCTGGTCGTCGACGCGGAGGACACCTTCACCGCGATGATCGGCCACCAACTGCGCGCCCTGGGGCTGGAGGTGACGACGCGCCGCTTCGACGAGCCGTACGCCTTCGAGGGCCACGACCTCGTCGTGATGGGACCGGGGCCGGGGGACCCGCGTGCGGCCGACGACCCCAAGATGCGCCACCTGCGCACAGCCGTCGGTCAACTCCTGGCGCAACGTCGCCCGTTCGTGGCCGTCTGCCTCAGCCATCAGGTGCTGAGCCTGAGCCTCGGACTCGACCTGGCGCGCCGCGAGGTACCGAACCAGGGCGTGCAGCGGGAGATCGACCTGTTCGGCAGCCGTGAACGCGTCGGTTTCTACAACACGTTCGCCGCCCGCAGCGTCGAGGACAAACTGGACACCGCCGGTTGCGGGCTCGTGGAGGTCAGCCGCGACCCCGTGACCCGCGAGGTGCACGCCCTGCGCGGGCCCTCGTTCGCCTCGATGCAGTTCCACGCCGAGTCGGTGCTCACCGTCGACGGGCCCCGCATCATGGGCCGCACCCTCCGGGAGGTGCTCCAGCGTGCGGGCTGACATCGCCTGGTGGGACCTGGACGGCACCGGGCAGACCATCGACTCCCTGCGCGCGGACCTGTGCGACGCGACCGTGGCCGCCTGGAGCGAGGTGCCGGGACTGCGGCTGAAGTTCTGGCTGGCGGACCGGGAGAACAACCGATGGGGGGCGGTGATGCTCTGGGAGGCGGACCGCCCGGACGAACTGCCGCCCAACCGGGCCGCCCAGCTGATCGGCGGCCCGCCGGCCCACCGCGGCCGGTTCGACGTCGAGGCCACCGCCGGGGCAGCGCACGAGCTGCCCCGGCACGGCGGCCCCGGAACCGCGTTCACGGCAAACACAGCCACTTCGGGGGATGAGCCATCGTGCACGAATACATCGTCGTAGACGCCTTCGCCCGCACCCCGCTCGAAGGCAATCCGGTCGCGGTCTTCCTCGACGCGGCGGACCTCACCGGCACGCTGATGCAGCGCATCGCCAAGGAGATGAACCTCTCCGAGGTCACCTTCGTGCTGCCGGCCGAGCAGGGCGGCGACGCGCGGATCCGCATTTTCACGCCGGTCAACGAACTGCCCTTCGCGGGACACCCGTTGCTCGGCACGGCGGTGGCGCTCGGCCGCAGGCTCAAGGAGGAGCACCTGCGGCTGGAGACGGCCATGGGCGTCATCCCGTTCCGGCTCGTGCACGAGGAGGACGTGTCGACGGCGCGCATGCGGCAGCCCGTCCCCACCTGGGAGCCGTACGAACACCGCGCGGAACTCCTCGCGGCGCTCGGCGTCGAGGAGACGGTCGCGCCCGTCGAGATCTACCGCAACGGGCCCCGCCATGTCTTCGTGGGCGTGGAGAGCGTGGCGGCCCTGTCCGCGCTGCGGCCCGACCACCGTGCCCTGAGCGCCTTCGAGGACATGGCCGCGAACTGCTTCGCCGGGTCCGGCACCCACTGGCGCACCCGGATGTTCTCGCCCGCCTACGGGGTGGTCGAGGACGCGGCCACCGGCTCGGCGGCCGGTCCCCTCGCCATCCACCTGGCCCGGCACGGACTCGCCGGCTACGGGCAGCGCCTGGAGATCCTCCAGGGTGTGGAGATGGGCCGCCCGTCCCTCATGCTCGCCACCGCCGAGGGCGCCGGCGAGACGATCCGCTCCGTCGAAGTGGGCGGCCACGGCGTCGTCGCCGCCCACGGCACCCTTCACGTCTAGTGTCCAGCGAGGAAGCCGTGAACAGCAGCCGCTTCGAAAGCCTCACCGGCGAAGTCGACCTGGACTTCGCCGAGTACGACGACCCGCCCGCCGAACCCATGGGCCTCGTCCAGCAGTGGATCGACGAGGCCACCGCCCGCGAGGTCCGCGAGCCCCGCGCACTGGCCCTCGCCACCGCCGACAGCCAGGGACGTGCCTCCAACCGCATCGTCTCCATCAGCGGCGTCAACACCCGGGGCCTGGTCTTCGCCAGTCACTCCACCAGCCAGAAGGGCCGCGAGATGGCCGCCACCGGCTGGGCGTCGGGACTCCTGTACTGGCGTGAGACCGGCCGGCAGCTCATCCTCTCCGGCCCGGTCTCCCGCCTGAGCGACGCCGACTGCGACGCCCTCTGGTACAGCCGCCCCGTGCCGATGCACCCCATGTCCGCCGCCTCCCGGCAGAGCGAACCCCTGCCGGACCTGGCCGCCCTGCGCGCCGAGGCCGACCGCCTCGCCGCGCTCGGCACCGCGCTGCCCCGTCCCGACCGCTACGTCGGATACCTGCTCGGGCCCGTCGCCGTGGAGTTCTGGTCCGCCGACTCCGACCGGCTGCACCGCAGGCTGCGCTACGACCGCCACGACGGCGGCTGGACCACGAGCCGTCTTCAGCCCTGACCGCCGCGACCCCCGGAGAGTGATCACATGGCTGCCCCAGCCGGCACCGCCCTGACCCGCGCCATGTCCCGGGTGCCCGGACCGGTCACCGTCGTGACGACCGTCGACGGCCCCGGACGGCGCTGGGGCTTCACCGCCACCTCCTTCGCCTCCCTGTCACTGGACCCGCCCCTCGTCCTGGTCTGCCTGAACCGGACCGCCAGTACGCACCCGGCGTTCGCGAGCACCGACCGCTTCCTGGTCAACCTGCTCGCGCGCGGCCAGGACCACCTCGCGCGCCGCTTCGCGCGTTCCGGCGTCGACCGGTTCGCCGAGGGGGACGCCGAGGGCGACGTCGTACCGTGCGAACTGGGGCTGCCCGGCGCCCCCGACGCGTGTGCCCGCGTCGCCTGCGCCCTGCACGCCGTGCTCGACGGCGGCGACCACAGCATCCTCGTCGGCCGCGTCCTCGACACCCATGTCGACGACGACCGCGTCCCGCTTCTCTACCTCGACCGGACGTTCACCCACCCGGCCGCCCCCCTCGACGTACCGGACCCGCTGCTGTCCCTGCACCTGGCGGAGTGGTGAGGTCCGCCGTGGACAGACCCGTGCGGGTCGCCGTCGTCTACTACTCCGCCACCGGTCACGTCGCCGACATCGCCCGCGAACTCGCCGATACCGCGGAGAAGGCGGGCGCCGAGGTCCGGCTGCGCCGGGTCGCCGAACTGGCCCCTCGGGAGGCGGTCGCCGCCCAGCCCGCCTGGGCGGCCAACGCGGCGGCGACCGCCGGCATCCCCCTCGCCGCGGTGGCGGACGTGGTGTGGGCCGACGCCGTCCTGATGGGCTCGCCGACCCGGTTCGGGAACATCGCCGCGCAGCTCAAGCAGTTCCTCGACACCCTGGGCCCGGCCTGGCGGGCGGGTGAACTCGCGGACAAGGTCTACAGCGGCTTCACCTCCACCGGCAGCCCGCACGGCGGCAACGAGTCCACCCTGCTCGCTCTGATGCAGTCCTTCCACCACTTCGGGGGCATCGTCGTCGCCCCCGGCTTCACCCATCCCGACAAGTTCGCCGACGGCAACCCGTACGGCACCGCCCACCACGACGCGGGCGGCACCGCGCCGGTCGGCGACCTCACGCGCAACGCGGCCCGTGTCCAGGCCCTCCGCGTGGTGCGCGTCGCCACGGCTCTCACGGCCGCCGCCCGCTGACCGCCCCGCCCCCGGACCGGGCCGGAGAGCCCCGAACCCCCCGCGGAGCTCTCCGGCCCTCAGCCTTCCAGCACCGCCCGTCATCAGTCAGCAGCCGCTGCGACCCCAGGGAGAGCCATGTCCCGCCGCCTGTTCACCTCGGAATCCGTGACCGAGGGACACCCCGACAAGATCGCCGACCGGATCAGCGACACCGTCCTCGACGCCCTGCTCCGGGACGATCCACGCGCCCGCGTCGCCGTCGAGACCCTCATCACCACCGGGCAGGTGCACCTCGCCGGAGAGGTCACCACGACGGCGTACGCCGACATCCCCGCGCTGGTCCGCGGCGCCGTCCTCGACATCGGCTACGACGCCTCCCAGAAGGGCTTCGACGGTCACTCGTGCGGGGTGTCCGTCTCGATCGGCGCACAGTCGCCGGACATCGCCCAGGGCGTCGACACGGGCGGCGCGGGCGACCAGGGGCTGATGTTCGGGTACGCCTGTGACGAGACGCCCCAGCTCATGCCGCTGCCCATCCAACTCGCCCACCGCCTGGCCCACCGGCTCTCGCAGGTCCGCAAGGAGGGCATCGCCCCGTACCTGCGCCCGGACGGCAAGACGCAGGTCACGGTCGAGTACGCGGGCGGCCGCGCGGTCCGTCTGGACACGGTCGTCGTCTCCGCGCAGCACGCGGCGGACGTCGACCCCGACGGGCTGCTCGCCTCCGACATCCGCACCCATGTCGTCGAGCACGAACTCGCCCGGCTGGCCGAGGACGGCATCAAGCTGGAGACCGAGGGCCACCGGCTGCTGGTCAACCCGACCGGCCGTTTCGAGATCGGCGGCCCGATGGGCGACGCCGGCCTGACCGGCCGCAAGATCATCATCGACACCTACGGGGGCATGGCCCGGCACGGCGGCGGCGCCTTCTCCGGCAAGGACCCGTCCAAGGTGGACCGCTCGGCCGCCTACGCGATGCGCTGGGTCGCCAAGAACGTCGTGGCGGCCGGCCTGGCCGCCCGCTGCGAGGTCCAGGTCGCCTACGCGATCGGCAAGGCCGAGCCCGTCGGCCTGTTCGTCGAGACCTTCGGCACCCACAAGGTGGACCCGGAGAAGATCGAGCACGCCATCACCGAGGTCTTCGACCTCCGCCCGGCCGCGATCATCCGCGACCTCGACCTGCTCCGCCCGGTCTACTCCCAGACCGCCGCCTACGGCCACTTCGGCCGCGAGCTGCCCGACTTCACCTGGGAGCGCACCGACCGCGTGGCCGCGCTGCGCACCGCCGCGGGGGCCTGACATGCGGATCGCCGTCACCGGATCCATCGCCACCGACCATCTGATGACCTTCCCCGGCCGCATCGCCGACCAGCTGCTGGCCGACCACCTCGGCCACGTCTCCCTGTCCTTCCTGGTCGACACACTGGAGATCCGCGACGGGGGAGTGGCCGCCAACATCGCCTACGGCCTGGCCCGGCTCGGCCACCGGCCACTGCTGCTGGGCGCGGTCGGCACCGACTTCGGCCCGTACGGGGAACGGCTGGCCGCGCTCGGCGTGGACGTCTCCGGCGTACACGTCTGCCCCACCCGGCACACCGCCCGCTTCCTGTGCACCACCGACCCGGACGGCAATCAGATCGCCTCCTTCCACCCGGGCGCGATGGCCGAGGCCGGGAACATCGACCTCGCCGCCGTTCTGCGCAGGGGCGCCGCCGACCTGGTGCTGATCGGCGCCGACGACCCGGCCGCGATGCTCCGTCACACGCAGGCGTGCCGCACCCACGGGACTCCCTTCGCCGCCGACCCGTCCCAGCAGCTCGCCGCGCTCGACGGGGACCGGGTCCGGCAACTCGTCGAGGACGCCGACCACTTGTTCACCAACGAGTACGAACACGCCCTGCTGCTCGCCAAGACGGGCTGGAGCCGTACCGACGTCCTGCGCCGCGTCGGCACCTGGGTCACCACCCTCGGAGACAAGGGCAGCCGCGTCGAACGCGCCGGCGACCCTCCGCTGGACGTCCCCGCCGTCCCGGCCGACCGGGTCCCGGACCCGACCGGCGCCGGGGACGCCTTCCGCGCCGGCTATCTCGCCGCGCTGTCCGCCGGCCTCGACACCACCGGGCGTGCCCGGCTCGGCTCGGAACTGGCCACACTCGCTCTGACCAGCGTCGGCACCCAGACCTACACCGTGCCAAGCGCCCTCGTACCCTCAGGAGGCGACCCGACATGACGGCCCAGGCACCCGTGGCCGAGCCGACCCGCAAGGGTCCCTCCGAACTGATCGCGGCCGGCCACCGCTCGTACTCCTTCGAGTTCTTCCCGCCGAGGACCGGCACCGGCCGACGGGCCCTGTGGAGCGCGCTGCGCCGCGTCGAGACGCTCAACCCGTCCTTCGTGTCCATCACCTACGGTGCCGGCGGCACCTCCCGCGAGCGCACCACCGACGTCACCCGGCGGATCGCCGAGGACACCACCCTGCGCCCGGTCGCCCACCTCACCGCCGTCGACCACTCCATCGCCGAACTCCGCTCGATCATCGGCCGCTACGCCGACGCCGGCATCCGCGACATCATCGCCCTGCGCGGCGACCCGTCCGGAGACCCGCGGGGCCCGTGGACCCCGCATCCCCACGGCGTCCGCTACGCGGCCGAACTCGTCGAACTCATCCGCTCCTGCGGCGCCTTCTCCATCGGAGTCGCGGCGTTCCCCGAACGGCACCCGCGCTCACCCGACTGGGACACCGACATCCGGCACTTCGTCGCCAAGTGCCGGGCCGGCGCCGACTACGCCGTCACCCAGATGTTCTTCCGTGCCGAGGACTACCTCCGGCTGCGCGACCGTCTCGCCGCCGCCGGCTGCGACACCCCCGTCATCCCCGGCATCATGCCCGCCACCCGCTACGAACAGATCGCCCGTTTCGCCCGCCTCAGCGACGCGGCCTTCCCCGCCGACCTCGCCGCCGGCCTGCGCGCCGCGCGGAACGACCCGGCCCTCTCGCACCGCATCGGCGTCGACCGCGCCACCGCACTCGCCCAGCGCCTCCTCGACGAAGGCGCCCCCGGCCTGCACTACATCACCCTGAACGACTCCTCCGCGGCGACGGACATCCACCGCGCCCTGCGCCTCCCGGAGATCCGCCCG
>NZ_JANUGP010000024.1 GCF_024753135.1 Streptomyces pyxinicus
GGGGGCCGGGGGGCGGGTGCGGGTGCGTCGTGGCTGGTCGCGCCGTTCCCCGCGCCCCCAGGGGACTGCGGTCGGCGTCGGCTTCGGGGGGCCGGGCGCTGCTTGCCGGGGCGTTGCGGTTCGTGGGGCGGGTGCCGGTCCGTCGTGGTCGGTCGCGCGGTTCCCCGCGCCCCTGAGGGGGGTGCCGGTGCCGTTGGCCCCTGGCTCGGTTACTCGCCGGGCCACTCGGGGGTGCGCTTCTCGTTGAAGGCCGCCACTCCCTCGGCTCGGTCGGCGGAGAAGGCGACCGAGCGCCAGGCCGCGTCCTCCACCTCCAGGCCTGCGCGCAGGTCGAGGCCGTGGCCCAGGCGGAGGGCCCGTTTGGCGGCGCGGAGGCCGATGGGCGAGTTCGCGGCGACGCGGGAGGCGAGGGAGAGGGCCTCCTCGCGATCCCGGCCCTCGTCCACCAGCTGGTCCACCAGGCCCAGTGCCGCCGCCTCCGCCGCCTCCACCCGGCGGGCCGAGAAGATCAGCTCCGCCGCGCGCGCCGCACCCACCCGGCGCGGCAGCAACTGCGTGCCGCCACCGCCCGGGATCACCCCGACCGACACCTCCGGCAGCCCCACCACGGCCGTGCCGTCGGCGACGATCAGGTCGCAGGACAGGGCCAGCTCGAACCCGCCGCCCAGCGCGAACCCGTGCACCGCCGCGATCGTCGGCACCGGCAGCTCCAGCACCCCGGTGTACGCGCCCCGCGCCACCGGCCGCTGCCGGACCAGGTCCGCGTCCGTGAAGGAGTTCCGCTCCTTCAGGTCCGCCCCGACGCAGAACGCCCGTTCATGCGACGAGGTCAGCACGACCACCCGCACCTCCCGGTCCGCCCCCAGCGCGGCGCAGGCCCCGGCGATCGAGCGGGCCATCCCGGTCGAGACGGCGTTCATGGCCTTGGGCCGGTCCAGCACCAGCTCCGCCACGTGCCCGTGCCGCCGTACCAGCACGAACTCCCCGAACCGCTCCTCACCCATGACACCCTCCGGTTAACGCGGGTTAACTCACTGTCGGCCCGATCATCGCAGCCGTACCCGATCCCCGTGAAGCCCGCCGGCGCTACGCCCGTTCGAGTGACAACCCGGCCGTCTCGGCCCACACCGCCCACCCGAGCGCATAGCGTGCGCTCCGCCACGGCGGGGAGGGAACCGATGACACCACCGATACGCGCGCGGTCCCGCACGGAGACGGGAGGGCGCGCCGGGTTCCGGCCGCGCCGTGGGCGTCATCGCAGGCCCCGCCCCCGCAAGGTGCTGCTCGCCGCCGGTGGTCTGGCCCTGGCCGCCGGTGCCCTGACCCTGGTCCGGGTCGCCACGGAGTCGGGCGTCGGCACCCCCGGCACGGCCGAGGCCGAACCCCGGCCCGCCCCGGACGCCGCCGGCACCGCGCACCGCTCGGCTCGCGCCGCCGCGACCGCCGGCACCGGCCCGGCCGCGCTGCCCTCGGCCACCTCCGCGATGGGCGGCCGGAGCCCCGCCCCGACCGCCACCACGGCTTCCGCCACCCCGGGGACCGCGTCGGCGCCGTCCGGCGGCACCGCCGTAGCGACGCCCGTACCGACCGGCACCCCCGCGACCCACCGCGCCCCCAGCCCGGAACCCTCCGCGACGACGTCCGCCCCGCGCCCGGCTCCGTCCGCGCCTGCGTCCGGGACAACGCCGGCCTCGACCCCGACGGCCGGTCAGGGTGGTCAGGGTGGGGTGTGCGTTCCGGTGATCGGCCTGTGCGTCGACATCCACTAGGGCCGGGACAGGGCGGCTAGCCGTCCCGGCGAGCCAGCAGCCACGGCTCGACCACGCCGAGGCCGCGCACCGGGCGCTGCCACATCGGCTGGAGCCCGAAGCGGTATGTCGGGGGCTCCTCGCCCTCCTTCTCGGCCGCCGCGGCGGCCTCCGCCGCCTCCGCCTCCGAGGCGGGCGCCTCACCGCTGCGGATCAGCTCCTCCGCGAAGGCGCTGTCCACCAGCACGGAGTCGCGGGGCGCTATGGAGGTCAGCCGGGAGGCGAGGTTCACGGTCGTGCCGAACACGTCGCCCATCCGGGTCGTGACCGTGCCGAAGGCCATGCCGACGCGCAGCTCGGGCATGGTCTCGTCGTTGGCCAGCGTCTCGACCAGGCGCAGGGCGATGTCGGCGGCGATGCCGGCGTCGTCCGCCGCGTAGAGCACCTCGTCGCCGAGGGTCTTGATGAGCCGGCCGCCGCGGGCGGCCACCAGGTCGGCGGCGGTGGTCTCGAAGGCCTCGACCAGCTCGCCGAGTTCCTCCTCCTCCATACGGCGGGTCAGCCGGGTGAAGCCGACCAGGTCGGCGAAGCCGACGGCGAGCCGCCGGTCGACCATCTCCTCGTCGTCGGCCGACTGCACGACCCGGCCCGCGGAGGCGGCGAGCTGCCGGCGCCAGACGTAGACCAGGAACTCCTCCAGCTCGGGCAGGAGGAGTTCGACGATCGGGTACGTCACCTCGGTGCGGGTCATGCCCGGCTCCGGGGGCTCGGTCAGGCCCTCCAGGAAGGAATCCATCTGCCACTCGGCCAACCGGGCGGTGGTCTGCCCCGTGGAGCGGGCCACCTGCACCGCCATGGCCTCGCTCAGCAGCCCCGCCTCCACGAGACCGGCGAGGCGGCGCAGGGCGAGTACGTCGGCCTCGGTGAGGGCCTTGGCCTGGCCGATGTCGGCGAAGCCCATCGCCCGCCAGAAACGGGAGGCCAGCTCCATGGAGACACCGGCGCTGCGGGCGGCCTGGAAGGGGGTGTAGCGGCGCTCGGCGCCCAGGATGAGCTGTTCGAGCCGCAGGGCCAGCGGGTCCTCGCCGGTGTCGGCGGCTTGGTCGTCCCCCTGCTCCAGCAGAGGGTCCACCCGGCCGTCCGCGTCCGCGCCGGAGCCCGTGTCGTCGACGGTCACGCCTGCTGCCCTTCCGATCTGCCGCGGTCGTATCGACCGGCCTCAACTCTACGGCAGGTGTGCGCCAGCTCACTCCGCCGGGTTGACCGGGGCCGGGGGCCGCTGTCCGGGGCCGATGCCGAGGGTCCCGTCCACGCCCACCCCACCATCGTGGCCGCTCGCCGGGCTCCCCGCGCGGCCTCGGCACCGACGGCCCGCGACGCCGGTCTCCGCGTCGACGGCCCGCGACACCGGCCCCAGCGCCGACGGCCCCCTACGCCGGCCGCAGATGCACGATGTCCCCCGCCCCCACCGGCTCCTGCACACCCTGCGCCGTGGCGAGGATCAGCCGGCCGTCGCCGTCCAGGGCCACCGCCTCCCCGACCACCGACCGGTCGCCCGGCAGTTCCGCGCGCACGGTCCGGCCCAGCGTCGCGCAGCCGGCCGCGTAGGTGTCCTGGAGGCCGCTGGTCACCGGGTCGCCGCCGGCCGAACGCCAGCGGCCGTACCAGTCCTCCAGCGAGCGCAGTACGGCCCGCAGCAGCGGGTCCCGGTCCGTGCCCTGCGCCCCGGCCAGGGCCAGCGAGCCCGCCTGGGGCACCGGCAGCTCCGGCGCCCGCAGCGTGACGTTGACGCCGACGCCGATGACGACACCGTCGTCACCGGCCCGCTCCGCGAGGATCCCGCCCGCCTTGCGCTCCGCGCCGTCCACCGTCACCAGCAGGTCGTTCGGCCACTTCAGCGCCGTGTCGACACCGGCCGCCCGGGACAGCCCCGTCGCCACCGCCACGCCGGTCAGCAGCGGCAGCCACCCCCAGCGGGCGACCGGTACCTCGGCCGGGTCCAGCAGGACCGAGAAGAACAGGCCCGAGCGCGGCGGCGCCGTCCAGCGGCGGTCCAGCCGGCCGCGCCCCGCCGTCTGCTCCTCCGCGACGAGCACCGCGCCCTCCGCCGCCTTGCCGGCCGCCGCGAGCGCGACCAGGTCGTCGTTGGTGGACCCGGTGCTCCGGACGACGTCGAGGGACGACCACAGGCCGCCCTCGCGCACCAGGCCCCGTCGCAGCGCGGCCGCGCTGAGGGGCGGGCGGTCGAGGTCGGACCAGCGGCTGCCGTTGTCGTCTGCTGCATCTCGGGGCGTCATGCAAGCCACCCTAGGTGTGGTAAACGACGCAGTGCTGATCGGTAGGCCCACCACTACGCTACGGATGAGTAACCGTCCCCCCTTTTGAGCAGGCAGGGAGCCGTATCCCGATGTCCGAGCCGGAAGAGCGTCACGAGATCCAAGGGATCGACATTCACACGACCGCGGGCAAGCTCGCGGATCTCCAGCGTCGCATCCACGAAGCGACGCACGCCGGCTCGGAACGTGCCGTCGAGAAGCAGCACGCGAAGGGCAAGCTGACGGCCCGTGAGCGCGTCGAACTCCTCCTGGACGAGGACTCGTTCGTCGAGCTGGACGAGTTCGCCCGGCACCGCTCCACCAACTTCGGCCTGGAGCACAACCGGCCGTACGGCGACGGTGTCGTCACCGGCTACGGCACCGTGGACGGCCGTCCGGTCGCCGTCTTCTCGCAGGACTTCACCGTCTTCGGCGGCGCCCTCGGCGAGGTCTACGGCCAGAAGATCGTCAAGGTCATGGACTTCGCGCTGAAGACCGGCTGCCCGGTCATCGGCATCAACGACTCCGGCGGCGCCCGCATCCAGGAGGGCGTGGCCTCGCTCGGCGCGTACGGCGAGATCTTCCGCCGCAACACCCACGCCTCCGGGGTCATCCCGCAGATCTCGCTGGTCGTCGGCCCCTGCGCGGGCGGCGCGGTGTACTCGCCGGCCATCACCGACTTCACGGTCATGGTCGACCAGACCTCGCACATGTTCATCACCGGACCCGACGTCATCAAGACGGTCACCGGCGAGGACGTCGGCTTCGAGGAGCTGGGCGGCGCCCGCACCCACAACGCCGTCTCCGGTGTGGCCCACCACATGGCCGGGGACGAGAAGGACGCCATCGAGTACATCAAGCAGCTGCTGTCGTACCTGCCGTCCAACAACCTCTCCGAGCCCCCGGTCTTCGCGGAGGAGTCCGACCTCGCCGTCACGGACGAGGACCGCGAGCTGGACACGCTGGTGCCGGACAGCGCCAACCAGCCGTACGACATCCGCACGGTGGTCGAACACGTCGTGGACGACGCCGAGTTCTTCGAGACGCAGGCGCTGTTCGCGCCCAACATGGTCACCGGCTTCGGCCGCGTGGAGGGCCGCCCGGTCGGCGTGGTCGCCAACCAGCCGATGCAGTTCGCCGGCTGCCTCGACATCGACGCCTCCGAGAAGGCGGCCCGCTTCGTGCGGACCTGCGACGCCTTCAATGTGCCGGTGCTGACCTTCGTGGACGTGCCCGGCTTCCTGCCCGGCGTGGGCCAGGAGCACGAGGGCATCATCCGGCGCGGCGCCAAGCTGATCTACGCCTACGCGGAGGCCACCGTCCCGCTGATCACCGTGATCACCCGCAAGGCCTTCGGCGGTGCCTACGACGTCATGGGCTCCAAGCACCTGGGCGCCGACCTCAACCTCGCCTGGCCGACCGCCCAGATCGCCGTCATGGGCGCCCAGGGCGCGGTCAACATCCTGCACCGGCGCACCATCGCCGAGGCGGCGGCGAGCGGCGAGGACGTGGAAGCGGTGCGCGCCCGCCTGATCCAGGAGTACGAGGACACCCTCCTCAACCCCTACGTCGCGGCCGAGCGCGGCTACGTCGACGCCGTGATCATGCCCTCCGACACCCGCGCCCACATCGTCCGCGGCCTGCGTCAGCTGCGTACCAAGCGGGAATCCCTGCCCCCGAAGAAGCACGGCAACATCCCCCTGTAGTCCGCCGACCCCCTGGAGCCGACATGACGATCAAGGTCGTACGAGGCAACCCGACCCCGGAGGAACTGGCCGCCGCCCTCGCGGTGGTCCGCGCCCGGGCCGCCGCCACGGCAGCGGAGCCCGCCGGCCCGGACACCCCCGCCGCCGCGTGGTCCGACCCGTCCCGCATCGCGACCCACCGCGTCCCACCCCCGGGCCCGGCCTCCTGGACCCGAACTTATTGGCCGAGCTAGGAGCAGCCACCCCAGGGGCGCGGGGAACCGCGCACAGCACCACAGCACAGGGCGCGATTTAAGTACCGCTACTCAGGCGCCGTAGCCCGCCAAGCCCCACGCTAGTGGCATGCTGTGGTCGGACCCGGAGAACGAGCCGCCGAAGGAACTGCGCGACATGCAGGAGATGCTTCGGCGGCTCGGCCTTTTCATGGCCCTGGCCATGGTCGTCGCGATGATCGTGATCGGTCTGCGGTGATCGTGCTCGGCCTGGGGTGAGCGCGGCGGCCCCGCCTGACTAACCTGACCGCATGACCGCAACGCGCCGCAGGCGACTCGTGCTCGCCTCCCAGTCCCCCGCCCGGCTCGGGCTGCTCCGGCAGGCCGGCCTCGCTCCCGAGGTGATCGTGAGCGGGGTGGACGAGGACGCCGTCACCGCCCCCACCCCGGCCGAGCTGGCGCTCGCGCTGGCCGAGGCGAAGGCCTCGGTGGTGGCCGCGCTGCCCGAGGTGCGGGGCGCCCTGGTGATCGGCTGCGACTCGGTGCTGGAGCTGGACGGCCGGGCGCTCGGCAAGCCCGCCGACGCCGCGGAGGCCACCGCCCGCTGGAAGGCGATGCGCGGGCGGGCCGGGGTGCTCCAGACGGGGCACTGCGTGTGGGACACGGAGGCGAAGCGGTACGTCTCGGCGACCGCCTCCACCGTCGTCCGGTTCGGCGAGCCCAGTGACGCGGAGGTCGCCGCCTACGTGGCCTCGGGCGAGCCGCTGCACGTCGCCGGGGCGTTCACGCTGGACGGCAGGTCGGCGCCGTTCATCGAGGGCATCGACGGCGACCACGGCAACGTGATCGGCATCAGCCTGCCGCTGGTGCGCAGACTCCTCGCCGAGCTGGGCGTGGGCATCACGGAGTTGTGGGCGCCGGCGGAGTGACCCGGCCGGGGACGGCGTCCCGCGGCTCGTCGTCCCCGTACCGCTGTTCGGGCAGGTGCCGGGTGGTGTCGTCGGCGGACCCGGCGGTGGCGTCCTTGGCCAACGGGTCACCGCCCGTGCCGTCGTCGCCGCCCGGCGCCCGCCGCTCCGGGCCGGCCGAGCGGTCGTACGTCATCAGGAGCAGCACGATCAGCCCGAGCACCACGACCATGAAGACGAACGCCCCCGGGCCGACCAGACCCCAGGCGAACGCGCCCAGCAGGCCGTGGACGACGGCGGCGCTGATCAGCAGGATGCGGCCGAAGCCGGCCGGGGCGCGGTCGCGGACCGCGACCAGCAGGGCGACCAGCGCGCACAGGGCGAAGTAGAGGCCGAAAACCACCCCGGCGACCTTCGTGGACGTGGCCATCACCCCGGAATCGAGGCCGGCCAGGGACATCCGCTGCCGGTCGACGACCGTGCCGAGGAGCCAGTTGACGGCCGCGATGCCGCACGCCTCGGCGAGCAGGACCACCGCCACGATCCACGCCACCGGTCTGCGTACCACCGGTCCCCACCCACTCTCCGGTCGCTCAGCTGTCTGTTACCCCAGGTACGTTCGAGCCACCGCGAACGCTACTAACGGGTAAACCGGGGGACAAGGGTTCGCGCCGCGGCAAAGAATCATTGGGCCATTCGTAGGGACTCGACAAAGAAACAGAGTGGGGCGCAGCACCCCGCCACAGAGACCTTGGCCACATGGGGGACTAGGGTTTTCCGGGGGAAGTCCTGCGTACCGGGGTACGACTTGGGATTTCGCCGGTCGAGCGGGCCTCGAATCACGCTCCGTGTGGGCAAGCTCACCATTGGGGACGGGTCGTAGTGCCGTGTCGGCAGTCCCTAAACTCGGCTTGTTTCAAGGAGGGAGCCTCAATCGTGCGCAAGGTGCTCATCGCCAACCGTGGCGAAATCGCTGTCCGCGTGGCCCGAGCCTGTCGGGACGCCGGGATCGCGAGCGTGGCCGTCTACGCCGACCCGGACCGGGACGCTCTGCATGTCCGCGCCGCGGATGAGGCGTTCGCCCTGGGCGGTGACACTCCGGCGACCAGCTACCTGGTCATCGACAAGATCCTCAACGCCGCGCGCGAGTCCGGCGCCGACGCCATCCACCCGGGCTACGGCTTCCTGTCGGAGAACGCCGACTTCGCCCAGGCGGTCCTGGACGCGGGCCTGAACTGGATCGGCCCGCCGCCGCAGGCCATCCGCGACCTGGGTGACAAGGTCGCCGCCCGGCACATCGCCCAGCGCGCCGGCGCCCCGCTGGTGGCCGGCACGCCCGACCCGGTGTCGGGCGCGGACGAGGTCGTGGCCTTCGCCGAGGAGCACGGCCTGCCGATCGCCATCAAGGCCGCCTTCGGTGGCGGCGGGCGTGGCCTGAAGGTCGCCCGCACCCTCGAAGAGGTCCCCGAGCTGTACGACTCGGCCGTCCGTGAGGCCGTCGCCGCCTTCGGCCGCGGCGAGTGCTTCGTGGAGCGCTATCTGGACCGCCCGCGGCACGTCGAGACCCAGTGCCTGGCCGACAAGCACGGCAACGTGGTCGTCGTCTCCACCCGTGACTGCTCCCTCCAGCGCCGCCACCAGAAGCTGGTCGAGGAGGCCCCGGCGCCGTTCCTCTCCGAGGCGCAGGTCGCCGAGCTGTACCGGGCCTCGAAGGCCATCCTCAAGGAGGCCCGCTACGAGGGCGCGGGCACCTGTGAGTTCCTGGTCGGCCAGGACGGCACGATCTCCTTCCTGGAGGTCAACACGCGGCTCCAGGTGGAGCACCCGGTGACCGAGGAGGTCGCCGGCGTCGACCTGGTCCGCGAGATGTTCCGCATCGCCGACGGCGAGGAGCTGGGGTACGGCGACCCGGAGCTGCGCGGCCACTCGTTCGAGTTCCGGATCAACGGTGAGGACCCGGGCCGGGGCTTCCTCCCGGCGCCCGGCACGGTCACCCGGTTCGACGCGCCGACCGGGCCCGGTGTCCGGCTGGACGCGGGCGTGGAGGCCGGCTCGGTCATCGGCCCGGCGTGGGACTCGCTGCTCGCCAAGCTGGTCGTGACCGGCCGCACCCGCAAGGAGGCCCTGGAGCGGGCCGCCCGCGCGCTGGACGAGTTCCAGGTGGACGGCATGGCCACGGCCGTCCCGTTCCACCGCGTGGTGGTCCGGGACCCGGCGTTCGCCCCCGAGCTGACCGGTTCCGCCGACCCGTTCACGGTCCACACCCGGTGGATCGAGACCGAGTTCGTCAACGAGATCAAGCCCTTCACCGCCTCGGCCGACGCCGACGCGGAGGAGGAGGCCGGGCCGCGCGAGACGGTCGTGGTCGAGGTGGGCGGCAAGCGCCTGGAGGTCTCCCTGCCGGCCTCCCTGGGCATGTCCCTGGCCCGTACGGGTCTCGCGGCGGGCGCCAAGCCCAAGCGTCGCGCGGCGAAGAAGTCCGGCCCCGTCGCCTCCGGTGACACCCTCGCCTCGCCCATGCAGGGCACGATCGTCAAGATCGCGGTCGAGGAGGGCCAGGAGGTCCAGGAGGGCGACCTGATCGTCGTCCTGGAGGCCATGAAGATGGAGCAGCCCCTCAACGCCCACCGGGCGGGCACCATCAAGGGCCTCACCGCCGAGGTGGGGGCCTCCATCACCTCGGGCGCCCCGATCTGCGAGATCAAGGACTGACCCACAGCACGACACGCCGACGCCCGACGGAATCCTTTCCGTCGGGCGTCGCGCTGTTCAGCAGCCGGGCGTCCAGTTCTCGGCAGACGCGACGGACAGCCAACTCAGGGGCGCGGGGAACTGCGCGATCAGCCACAACGCACCCGCACCGGGCGACGCACCGACACGACCCGCCCCCGGCAACGCACAGCCAAGCCCCCCTACCGGCGCCGCAAATCAGCGACGCGCCCCCGTTCGGAAGCCGCCGCGGGCTCCCGCAGAGGCACATGCCCCCGCCTGGGCCCCGGCAGGGGAGCGCGCCGTGCCGGAGGCCCTTGGTCACCCCCCTGGCTCCCGCTCGCCCCGGTCACGGCGATCTGCACCCCCTGATCGGCGAGGGCCTGCAACTCGGTGCCCGCGCGGTCGTCGTGGGCCGGAGGCTCGTCGGTGACCAGCCGCGTGATGAGGTCGGTCGGCACGGTCTGGAACATGGTGTCCGTACCGAGCTTGGTGTGGTCGGCGAGGACCACGACCTCCCCGGCGGCCTGCACGAGCGCCCGGTCCACCGACGCCGAGAGCATGTTGGACGTGGACAGACCCCGCTCGGCCGTCAGCCCGCTCCCGGACAGGAACGCCCGGGAGACCCGCAGCCCCTGGAGGGACTGCTCGGCCCCGGAGCCGACGAGGGCGTAGTTGGACCCGCGCAGGGTGCCCCCGGTCATGACGACCTCGACCCGGTTGGCGTGGGCCAGCGCCTGGGCGACGAGGAGGGAGTTGGTGACCACCGTCAGACCGGGCACCCGCGCGAGCCGGCGGGCCAGCTCCTGCGTGGTCGTACCCGCCCCCACCACGATGGCCTCGCCCTCTTCGACGAGGCCCGCGGCGAGGTCGGCGATGGCCGTCTTCTCGGCGGTCGCGAGATGGGATTTCTGCGAAAAGCCGGATTCTCGCGTGAATCCGCCCGGCAGTACCGCACCGCCATGCCGGCGGTCGAGGAGTCCTTCGGCCTCCAGCGCCCGCACGTCCCGCCGTACGGTCACTTCGGAGGTCTGGACGACGCGGGCGAGTTCACGGAGCGACACGGCACCGTTCGCTCGCACCATTTCGAGGATCAATTGGCGACGTTCAGCAGCGAACACGAAACTGACAGTAACCCCAGCGACCGTCTGCTTTCAGCAGTTTGCGCCGAATAACAGAAGTTGTTCGCATGGCCGGTCGGGCAGTGGTATAAGCCCTGCCCGGCCCGACTATGCCGGACGCATGCCCGGCAACTTCCCGTGACCAGCGGGAAGTTCACCGGCGCCTCAGGCCTCCGCACCCGCCTTGCGGGTGTGCAGCTGCCGGGCGACCTCCGCGATCGACCCCGAAAGGGAGGGGTAGACCGTGAACGCGTTCGCGATCTGTTCGACCGTCAGGTTGTTGTCGACGGCGATCGAGATGGGGTGGATCAGCTCCGAGGCGCGCGGCGCGACGACCACACCGCCGACCACGATGCCCGTGCCGGGCCGGCTGAAGATCTTCACGAAGCCGTCCCGGATGCCCTGCATCTTGGCGCGCGGGTTGCGCAGCAGCGGCAGCTTGACGACCCGGGCGTCGATCTTGCCCGCGTCCACGTCCGCCTGCGTGTAGCCGACGGTGGCGATCTCGGGGTCGGTGAAGACGTTCGAGGAGACCGCCTTCAGGTTCAGCGGGGCCACCGCGTCGCCCAGGAAGTGGTACATGGCGATGCGTCCCTGCATCGCGGCGACGGACGCGAGCGCGAACACACCCGTGACGTCTCCGGCCGCGTAGACACCCGGAGCGGTCGTCCGGGACACCTTGTCGGTCCAGATGTGACCGGACTCGCGCACCTTGACGCCGGCCTCCTCCAGGCCGAGCCCCGCGCTGTTCGGGATGGCGCCGACCGCCATCAGGCAGTGGCTGCCGGAGATGACCCGGCCGTCGGCGAGGGTGACCTCGACCTGGTCGCCGACGCGTTTGGCGGACTGCGCGCGGGAGCGGGCCATCACGTTCATGCCCCGGCGCCGGAAGACGTCCTCCAGCACGGCGGCGGCGTCCGGGTCCTCGCCCGGCAGCACCCGGTCCCGGGAGGAGACGAGGGTGACCTTGGAGCCGAGCGCCTGGTAGGCACCCGCGAACTCGGCGCCGGTGACACCGGAGCCGACCACGATCAGCTCGTCCGGCAGCTCGGTCAGGTCGTAGACCTGGGTCCAGTTGAGGATGCGCTCGCCGTCGGGCTGGGCGTCGGGCAGCTCGCGCGGGTGGCCGCCGGTCGCGAGGAGCACGGCGTCGGCGGTGAGGGTCTCCTCGGTGCCGTCGGCGGCGGTGACGACGACCTTGCGGGAGCCGTCCAGCGACTGCATGCCGTCCAGCCGGCCGCGCCCGCGCATGACCCGGGCGCCGGCGCGCGTCACGGAGGCGGTGATGTCGTGCGACTGCGCGAGCGCGAGCCGCTTCACCCGCCGGTTGACCTTGCCGAGGTCCACCCCGACCACCCGGGCGGCCTGCTCCAGCGGCGGGGTGTCGTCGGCGACGATGATCCCCAGCTCCTCGTAGGAGGAGTCGAAGGTGGTCATCACCTCGGCCGTGGCGATAAGGGTCTTCGACGGCACGCAGTCGGTCAGCACCGACGCCCCGCCCAGACCGTCGCAGTCGACGACGGTCACCTCCGCGCCGAGCTGGGCGGCCACCAGGGCCGCCTCGTATCCGCCGGGTCCGCCACCGATGATCACGATCCGAGTCACGTACCCCATTGTCCCGCACGCTTCAAGGTGCCACTGCCCGGGGGCGGCACAAGGGCCGGACGGGACGGAAGTGACGCGCGCGGGGGCTGCCGTACCCTTCGTCCCATGTCGCTCTACGCCGCGTACGCCGGCAACCTCGACGCGCGGCTGATGTCCCGCCGCGCCCCGCACTCGCCGCTGCGCGCCACGGGCTGGCTGAACGGCTGGCGGCTGACCTTCGGCGGGGAGCAGCTCGGCTGGGAGGGCGCGCTCGCGACGCTCGTGGAGGACCCGCTGGCCCAGGTCTTCGTCGGCCTGTACGACCTCGCGCCGCTGGACGAGGAGTCGCTCGACCGCTGGGAGGGCGTGGGCCTCGGCATCTACCGGCGGGCGCGGGTACGGGTGCACACCCTGGACGGCGAGGAGCGGGCCTGGGCGTACGTCCTGGACGGCTACGAGGGCGGGCTGCCCTCGGCGCGCTATCTGGGCGAGATCGCCGACGCGGCGGAGTCGGCGGGGGCGCCGCACGACTACGTGATGGAGCTGCGCAAGCGCCCCTGCTAGCGGGTCGACCGAAGCTTGTCGGAAACGACAAGACAACGATCGCATTCCCGTGACGTCTGTCATCTACGCGCGTAGGCGAACACCGGCTACCCTCGTCGGCGTGAACGCATCTCTTCTTCCGGACGACATCCAGGGCGACCCCTACGCCGCCGCCGACGCCGCCGCCGCGCGCCTGCGCGCGCTGACCGGCGCCGAGACCCACGACGTCGCCCTCGTGATGGGCTCCGGCTGGGCCCCGGCCGTCGACGCACTGGGCGCTCCCGACGCCGAGTTCCCGGTCACCGAGCTGCCCGGCTTCCCGCCGCCGGCGGTGGAGGGGCACGGCGGCAAGATCCGCTCGTACACCTTCGGTGACAAGCGCGCGCTGGTCTTCCTCGGCCGCACGCACTACTACGAGGGCCGGGGCGTCGCCGCCGTCTCGCACGGCGTCCGCACCGCCGTCGCCGCCGGCTGCAAGACCATCGTGCTCACCAACGGCTGCGGCGGCCTGCGCGAGGGCATGCGCCCCGGCCAGCCGGTGCTGATCAGCGACCACATCAACCTGACGGCGACGTCGCCGATCGTCGGCGCCAACTTCGTCGACCTGACGGACCTGTACTCGCCGCGCCTGCGCGCCCTGTGCAAGGAGATCGACCCCTCCCTGGAGGAGGGCGTCTACGCCCAGTTCCCCGGCCCGCACTACGAGACCCCGGCCGAGATCCGCATGGCCCGCGTCATCGGCGCGGACCTGGTCGGCATGTCCACGGTCCTGGAGGCCATCGCCGCCCGCGAGGCCGGCGCCGAGGTCCTCGGCATCTCCCTGGTCACCAACCTGGCCGCGGGCATGACCGGCGAGCCCCTCAACCACGAGGAGGTCCTCCAGGCCGGCCGCGACTCGGCGGCCCGCATGGGCGAGCTGCTGGGCCAGGTACTGGGCAAGCTGTAGCACCACCCCCGGCCGGCCGGGTCGGGGGAACCCCCGGGGGACCAGGCAGACGCAGCAGACACAGGAGAGGTTGATCCCAAGGTGCACGATCTCATCGCCCGGGCCGGCGCGTGGCTCGCGGAGGACCCGGACCCGGAGACCCGCGACGAGCTGGCCAAGCTGATCGACGCCGGCGACACCGCGGAGCTGGCGGCCCGCTTCGCCGGCACCCTCCAGTTCGGCACCGCCGGGCTGCGGGGCGAGCTGGGCGCGGGCCCGATGCGCATGAACCGCGGCGTCGTCATCCGCGCCGCCGCCGGTCTCGCCGCGTACCTGAAGAAGCGGGGCCACGCCGGTGAGCTGGTCGTCGTCGGCTACGACGCCCGCCACAAGTCCGCCGACTTCGCCCGCGACACCGCCGCCGTGATGACCGGTGCCGGCCTGCGTGCCGCCGTACTCCCCCGCCCGCTGCCCACCCCGGTCCTGGCCTTCGCCATCCGGCACCTCGGCGCGGTCGCGGGCGTGGAGGTCACCGCCAGCCACAACCCGCCCCGGGACAACGGCTACAAGGTGTACCTCGGCGACGGCTCCCAGATCGTGCCGCCCGCCGACGCGGAGATCGCCGCCGAGATCGACGCGATCGCCTCGCTGCACGACGTACCGCGCCCGGAGGCCGGCTGGGAGATCCTGGACGACTCGGTCCTGGACGCCTATCTGGCCCGTACCGACGCCGTCCTCGCCCCGGACTCCGCGCGCACCGCCCGCACCGTCTACACGGCGATGCACGGCGTCGGCAAGGACGTCCTGCTGGCCGCGTTCGCCCGGGCGGGCTTCCCGGAGCCGGTCCTGGTCGCCGAACAGGCCGAGCCGGACCCGGACTTCCCGACGGTCGCCTTCCCGAACCCGGAGGAGCCGGGCGCGATGGACCTGTCCTTCGCCCGGGCCCGCGCCACCGACCCGGACCTGGTCATCGCCAACGACCCCGACGCCGACCGCTGCGCCGTGGCCGTACCGGACGGCGCCGACTGGCGGATGCTGCGCGGCGACGAGGTCGGCGCGCTGCTCGCCGCCCACCTGGTGCGCCGCGGCGCCCGGGGCACCTTCGCGGAGTCGATCGTCTCCTCCTCCCTGCTCGGCCGGATCGCCGGGAAGGCGGGGCTGCCGTACGAGGAGACGCTCACCGGCTTCAAGTGGATCGCCCGGGTGGACGGCCTGCGCTACGGCTACGAGGAGGCCCTCGGCTACTGCGTGGACCCCGAGGGCGTGCGCGACAAGGACGGCATCACCGCCGCGCTGCTGATCACCGAGCTGGCGTCGGTGCTGAAGGAGGAGGGCCGTACCCTCCTCGACCTCCTCGACGACCTCGCCGTGGAGCACGGTCTGCACGCCACCGACCAGCTCTCGGTCCGCGTCCAGGACCTCTCGGTGATCGCCGACGCGATGCGCCGCCTGCGCGAGCGGCCGCCGACCGCGCTGGCGGGCCTCGCCGTCACCCGCGCCGAGGACCTGAACCAGGGCACGGACACGCTGCCCCCGACCGACGGCCTGCGCTACACGCTCGACGGCGCCCGCGTCATCGTCCGCCCGAGCGGCACGGAGCCCAAGCTCAAGTGCTACCTGGAGGTCGTCGTCCCGGTCGCCACCCACGCCGACCTGCCGGCCGCCCGCACCCGCGCGACCGAACTCCTGACGGCGGTGAAGCACGACCTGTCGGCAGCCGCCGGCATCTGACCAGCCCGACGGCACAGGGGCGGCTCACCGGACACCGAGCCCGGTGAGCCGCCCCTGAGGCCGGGGGCCGGAACCTCACCCCACCGCCAGCAGAATCGCCAGCAGCACCGCCCCCGCCACCGCCGGCGCCATGATCTCGTAGGCCCAGCGGACCGTCGGCTCGCCCTGGGCCGTGTTCGCCTGGCCGCGGGTCTCCAGCAGGTCGCGCAGGTCGTCCATGACCTTGTCGGTCTCCGCCCGGGTCGGGCCCGTGTCCGCGCCGCGCAGGCCGAAACCGCCGAGTCCGGGTCCGCCGGAGCCGAGGCCGCCCGCACCGATGCGCCCGGCGGGGCCCCGGGCCGCCTCCGCCGCCGCCCGCTCCTGCCGCCGCGCCGCGCGCTTGCGGGCCCGCAGCGAGACCGGGACGGCCCACAGCTGGTACTTGGTGCCGGATTTGGCGACGACCTCGTTGGAGAAGCCGGAACGCAGGGCCGCCACCTCGCCCCAGGGCAGGGTGACGACCCGGAAGGGGTTGCGGACGCGCAGCCGGTCGGGGCCGGCGAAGACCGCCGGGCGCAGGGTGAAGGCGGCCACCAGCGGCACCACCAGGATCATGCCGGCGAGCGCCAGCCAGGGCGTGCGGCCCTCGCCCTTGAACAGCGCGTCGAAGCCCAGCCAGCAGACGATCACGAGCAGCAGCACACCGCCCGCGAGTCCCATGGGCGAGCGGTAGACGCGGTCCTTGGCGACGGGCGCCGGCGGCGGGGGCGTGGGGGACTGGTCGTCCGGGGTGGTCATGGCCCCGATTCTGCCGCATGCCCCCGGCACCCGGCCGACCCGCCCGGCGGCGCCCGGCACGGTGCCCGCGCTTCGATCAAGAAGCCGGGGGTGTACAGCCGCTACGCGCGTAGATATGCTCGTCTGGTGACCATGCCCACCACTGCTCCCACAGCTCAGGCTCTCGTCGACGTCACCGCGTCCGACAGCACGCTGCGCCGCTTCCTGCACGGGCTGCCCGGCGTCGACGCGGTCGGCCTGGAGGCGCGCGCCGCGGCTCTCGGCACCCGTTCCATCAAGACCACCGCGAAGGCGTACGCCATCGACCTCGCCATCTCGATGGTCGACCTGACGACGCTGGAAGGCGCGGACACCCCGGGCAAGGTCCGGGCGCTCGGCGCCAAGGCGGTCCACCCCGACCCCACGGACCGCACGGCCCCGACCACGGCCGCGGTCTGCGTCTACCCCGACATGGTGGCCGTCGCCAAGGAGGCCGTCGCCGGCTCCGGCGTCAAGGTCGCCTCGGTCGCCACCGCCTTCCCGGCCGGCCGCGCCGCGCTCGACGTGAAGCTGGCCGACGTGCGCGAGGCCGTCGCAGCGGGCGCCGACGAGATCGACATGGTCATCGACCGGGGCGCGTTCCTGGCCGGCGGGTATCTGAAGGTGTACGACGAGATCACCGCCGTGAAGGAGGCCTGCGGGACCAGTGCCCGGCTGAAGGTCATCTTCGAGACCGGCGAGCTGTCGACGTACGACAACATCCGCCGCGCCTCCTGGCTCGGCATGCTGGCCGGCGCCGACTTCATCAAGACCTCCACCGGCAAGGTCGCCGTCAACGCGACCCCCGCCAACACCCTGCTGATGCTGGAGGCGGTGCGCGACTTCCGCGCCCAGACCGGCGTCCAGGTCGGCGTGAAGCCCGCCGGCGGCATCCGCACCACCAAGGACGCCGTCAAGTTCCTGGTGCTCGTGAACGAGACGGCGGGCGCGGACTGGCTGGACAACCACTGGTTCCGCTTCGGCGCCTCCTCGCTCCTCAACGACCTGCTGATGCAGCGCCAGAAGCTGGCCACCGGCCGCTACTCCGGCCCCGACTACGTGACGGTGGACTGATCACCATGGCTTCCGCATTCGAGTACGCCCCCGCGCCCGAGTCCCGCTCGGTCGTCGACATCGCCCCCTCCTACGGCCTGTTCATCGACGGTGAGTTCACCGACGCCGCCGACGGCAAGGTGTTCAAAACCGTCAGCCCCAGCACCGAGGAGGTGCTGTCCGAGGTCGCCCAGGCCGGTGAGGCAGACGTCGACCGCGCCGTCCGGGCCGCCCGCAAGGCGTTCGAGAAGTGGTCCGCGCTGCCCGGCTCCGAGCGCGCCAAGTACCTGTTCCGCATCGCCCGGATCATCCAGGAGCGCAGCCGCGAACTGGCCGTCCTGGAGACGCTGGACAACGGCAAGCCGATCAAGGAGACCCGCGACGCGGACCTCCCGCTGGTCGCCGCGCACTTCTTCTACTACGCCGGCTGGGCCGACAAGCTGGATCACGCCGGGTTCGGCCGGAGGACGACAAATGGGCCCAGCGGTGCGAACCCGGCTCCGCTGGGCGTGGCCGGCCAGATCATCCCGTGGAACTTCCCGCTGCTGATGCTGGCGTGGAAGATCGCCCCGGCGCTCGCGACCGGCAACACGGTCGTCCTCAAGCCCGCCGAGACCACCCCGCTGTCGGCGCTGTTCTTCGCGGACATCTGCCGCCAGGCCGGCCTGCCCAGGGGTGTCGTCAACATCCTCCCGGGCTACGGCGACGCGGGCGCCGCGCTGGTCGCGCACCCGGACGTGAACAAGGTGGCCTTCACCGGCTCCACCGCCGTGGGCAAGGAGATCGCCCGCACGGTCGCCGGCACGAACAAGAAGCTCACCCTGGAGCTGGGCGGCAAGGGCGCCAACATCGTCTTCGACGACGCCCCGATCGACCAGGCCGTCGAGGGCATCGTCACCGGCATCTTCTTCAACCAGGGCCAGGTCTGCTGCGCCGGCTCCCGGCTGCTGGTCCAGGAGTCGATCCACGACGAGCTGCTGGACTCCCTCAAGCGCCGGCTGTCCACGCTGCGCCTCGGCGACCCGCTGGACAAGAACACCGACATCGGCGCGATCAACTCCGCCGAGCAGCTGGCCCGGATCACCGCGCTGACCGAGCAGGGCGAGGCGGAGGGCGCCGAGCGCTGGTCCCCGGCCTGCGAACTGCCCGGCTCCGGTTACTGGTTCGCACCGACGCTGTTCACGAACGTCACCCAGGCGCACACCATCGCCCGCGACGAGATCTTCGGCCCGGTGCTGTCGGTCCTCACCTTCCGCACGCCGGACGAGGCGGTCGCCAAGGCGAACAACACGCAGTACGGCCTCTCGGCGGGCATCTGGACCGAGAAGGGCTCGCGGATCCTGGCGGTCGCGGGCAAGCTGCGCGCGGGCGTGATCTGGTCCAACACCTTCAACAAGTTCGACCCGACCTCGCCGTTCGGCGGTTACAAGGAGTCGGGTTTCGGCCGCGAGGGCGGTCGCCACGGCCTGGAGGCTTACCTCGATGTCTGACCGTCTGAGCGTCTTCAAGACCTACAAGCTGTACGTCGGCGGGAAGTTCCCGCGTTCCGAGAGCGGCCGGGTGTACGAGGTGACGGACTCCAAGGGCAACTGGCTGGCGAACGCTCCCCGGTCCTCCCGCAAGGACGCCCGGGACGCGGTCGTCGCCGCCCGCAAGGCGTTCGGCGGCTGGTCCGGCGCGACCGCCTACAACCGGGGCCAGGTCCTGTACCGGGTCGCGGAGATGCTGGAGGGCCGCCGCGAGCAGTTCACGCGCGAGGTCGCCGAGGCGGAGGGCCTGTCGAAGTCGAAGGCGGCGGCGGTCGTGGACGCCACCGTCGACCGCTGGGTCTGGTACGCCGGGTGGACCGACAAGATCGCCCAGGTGACCGGCGGCGCCAACCCGGTCGCGGGCCCGTTCTTCAACCTCTCCTCGCCCGAGCCGACCGGCGTGGTCGCCGTACTGGCCCCGCGGGAGTCGTCGTTCCTCGGCCTGGTCTCGGTGCTCGCCCCGGTGATCGCCACCGGCAACACGGCGGTCGTCGTCGCCTCCGAGCGGGCCCCGCTGCCCGCCCTGTCCCTGGGCGAGGTGCTGGCCACCTCCGACGTGCCGGGCGGTGTCGTCAACGTCCTGTCCGGCGGTACGGCGGAACTGGCGGCCCCGCTGGCCGCGCACCAGGACGTCAACGCGATCGACCTCGCGGGCGCCGACGAGGCGCTGGCGAAGGAGCTGGAGATCTCGGCGGCCGACAACCTGAAGCGGGTTTTGCGTCCGGGTCCCGTGGACTGGGCCGCGACGCCGGGGACCGAGCGGCTCACCGCGTTCCTGGAGACGAAGACGGTGTGGCACCCGACGGGCTCGCTGGGCGCGTCGGGGTCCTCGTACTGACGAAGCCCGCACGGGCCCTGACGGGGTCCGGATGGGCGGGGGCTGCGCGATGCGGCCGGGTGCGGGGCCTTCCCCGTGGCCGGTCGCGCAGTTCCCCGCGCCCCTCAGACGTCCTGATGGGCGCTCAGCGCGCTGAGGAGCGGCCCCACCAGCGGGACGCCGCCGAGGGACCGGGCCTGGGCCAGGGGGGCCGTCAGCATCTGGGTGCTGACCGGCTTGAAGTCGGCGAGCTGGGTGCCGATGCCGTTGTCCAGCGGGTCGACTCCCGTGCCGGCGAGGGGGTTGGGCTTGAGGCCGGCCACCGGGCCGGTCACGTAGCCCACCGCGCCGGTCAGCGCCTGCAGGCCCGCTTGCGGGTCCACGTTGCCGATCCCCACCGGCCGGGAGTTGAGGCCGGCGACCGGGGAGGAGTCCGCCGCCGCCGTGGCCGCCCCCGCGCCCAGCGCCGCCCCGGCGGTCGCCAGGACGATCAGGGCGCGCCGCGCGGTGGAGGTGCGGGAGGAAGTGTGTCGTGCCATCGCTGGTGCCACCTTCTGGTGCGCAGGGTAAGGATGTCGGCACACAGGGTAGTTGAGGCGGGAGTCACGCTCAAAAGCCGACCCGCGGGGTCGGCAGGCGGCCCCCCATGCGTCAAACTGGTGTTCCGTGAGCCTTCATCTCCCGTCCCCCGCCCGTGTCGTGCTGCTGTGCGGCCCCTCCGGCTCGGGCAAATCCCTGGTCGCCGCCCGCTCCGGGCTCCCCGTCCTGCGTCTGGACGACTTCTACAAGGAGGGTGACGACCCCACCCTGCCGCTGGTGGCGGGCAGTTCGGACATCGACTGGGACCACCCCGGGTCGTGGGACGCGGAGGTCGCGGTCGAGGCCATCGCCCGGCTGTGCGCCACCGGGTCGACGCCGGTGCCGGTGTACGACCTCTCGCTGAGCGCCCGTACCGGCGAGGAGACGCTGCACATCGGCCGTACCCCGCTGTTCATCGCGGAGGGCATCTTCGCCGCCGAGATCGTCGAGCGCTGCCGGGAGCGGGGGCTGCTCGCCGACGCGCTGTGTCTGCGCCGGGGCGCCTTCACCACCTTCCGGCGGCGCTTCCTGCGGGACCTGCGGGAGGGCCGCAAGTCGGTGCCGTTCCTGCTGCGCCGGGGCTGGCGGCTGATGCGCTCCGAGCGGTCGATCGTCTCCCGCCAGGTGGCACTGGGCGCGCATCCCTGCGACCGGGACGAGGCGCTGGGCCGGCTGGCGGCGGCAGCGGCGGGGCGCCGGGCGCGGGAGCAGCGGACGGCGGCGTGACGGCCGTACCCGCCGTGGCCGGTCCTCGGGGGCCGGAAACGCGGAACGGGACTGGTGGGACCCCCCGGTCCGCCAGTCCCGCCCCTGTGCGCTCCCCCGTGTTTCCCCCGTAGGGGCCCACCCCCCAGTGGTCCCCCCGTCACCCCCGTGTTTCCCCCGTAGGACCCACCCCCCAGCGGATCCCCGTCCCCCGTGGGCCACCCCCCAGTGGCCCCGCCTTCAGGCGACCAGCTCGCCGAAGGCGCTCTCCTCGTCACGGCCGAAGCTGAGGACCTCGTCCTCGCGCAGCCGGCGCAGCGAGCGCCAGATGCTGGACTTCACCGTGCCGACACTGATGCCGAGGATGTCGGCGATCTCCGGGTCCGTGCGGCCCTCGTAGTAGCGCAGGACCAGCATGGTGCGCTGCGGTTCGGGCAGCCGGGCCAGCGCCTGCCAGAGGACCGCGCGCAGCTCGGTGCCGCGCATCGCGTCCGTCTCGCCGGGCGTCTCGGGCAGTTCCTCGGTCGGGTACTCGTTGAGCTTGCGGCGCCGCCAGGCGCTGATGTGCAGGTTGGTCATGGTGCGGCGCAGGTAGCCGCCCACGGCCGCCTTGTCGCTGATCCGGTCCCAGGCCCGGTAGGTCGAGAACAGCGCGCTCTGGAGCAGGTCCTCGGCCTCGTAGCGATCACCGGTCAGGTGGTAGGCCGTGGCGTACAGGGAGGCGCGGCGCTCCTGGACGTAGGCGGTGAACTCCGCCTCCGACAGCGAGCGGCGCCGCTCCCCCGAGTCCTCCCCGTACGCCTCTCCCCCGTGCTTCTCCCCCGTGTGTGCGTCGACCACCGTCATGTACGCGGTGTGCTGACGCCCGGTGCCGCGAACGCACCCCCGTCCGCTCACACCACCGGACTTCTCCGCTCCCCGGCGTCCGTCGTGCAGACGCGTGACCACTGCGCTGGTGCTGATGCTGTGCAGCGTGTTCATCTCGCGCTCCCCGTCGTGGACTTCCGGTGCTTCCGTGGTGCTCCGGCGCTGTCTCGCAGTGCCGCGGGCCGGCCTGCCGTTCCCGGCGTCCTGCCCGTGCCGAAAAGACTGCCGGGGCCACTTCATCGCCGTGTCCGTCGACTGTCACAGACCTGTCACAGGCCATCGGGACCCGGCTGTCACGCTGGGCACACAGGTGATGGCGGTGTGCGGGTATCGGTCCCGGCGGTCGTCCCGCGCCCCCTCCATGGGCCAGAATGAGCCCCGTGCCTTCCCTGTTGCTGATCGAGGACGACGACGCCATCCGCACGGCCCTGGAGCTGTCCCTGACGCGCCAGGGACACCGGGTGGCCACCGCTGCCAGCGGCGAGGACGGTCTGAAGCTGCTGCGCGAGCAGCGGCCGGACCTGATCGTGCTGGACGTGATGCTGCCCGGCATCGACGGGTTCGAGGTGTGCCGGCGCATCCGGCGCACGGACCAGTTGCCGATCATCCTGCTGACCGCGCGCAGCGACGACATCGACGTGGTGGTCGGTCTGGAGTCCGGTGCCGACGACTACGTGGTCAAGCCGGTGCAGGGCCGGGTGCTGGACGCCCGCATCCGTGCCGTGCTGCGCCGCGGGGAGCGCGAGTCCAGCGACTCGGCGACGTTCGGCAGCCTCGTCATCGACCGCTCGGCCATGACCGTGACGAAGAACGGCGCGGACCTCCAGCTGACCCCGACCGAGCTGCGGCTGCTGCTGGAGCTGAGCCGCCGGCCCGGTCAGGCGCTGTCCCGGCAGCAGTTGCTGCGGCTGGTGTGGGAGCACGACTACCTGGGCGACTCGCGCCTGGTGGACGCCTGTGTGCAGCGGCTGCGCGCCAAGGTGGAGGACGTGCCCTCCTCCCCGACCCTGATCCGTACCGTCCGTGGTGTCGGCTACCGCCTGGACTCGCCTCAGTGACCGAGACGCGCGAGGAGCCGCGCGGCCAGGCCGCGGGGCGTGGGGGAAGGCTGTCGCGGCTGCGGTTCACGAGCCTGCGGCTGCGGCTGGTGGTGGTCTTCGCGCTGGTCGCGCTCACGGCCGCGGTGTCGGCGTCCGGGATCGCCTACTGGCTCAACCGGGAGGCGGTGCTCACCCGCGCCCAGGACGCGGTGCTGCGCGACTTCCGGCAGGAGATGCAGAACCGGGCCGGCGCCCTGCCCGAGCATCCGACACAGGACGCGTTGCAGCGGGCCGCGGGCCAGATGGCGGCCGGGAGCCAGCACTTCAGCGTGCTCCTGGCCGGCAAGGACCCGAGCGGCAAGACGGTGTACGGCAACTCGGACGGCATCAACGGCTTCTCGCTGGATGACGTGCCCGCCTCGCTGCGCGCGGCGGTCGACAAACGGCAGAAGGTGACGGACTCGGGGCAGCAGCCGTACCACCTGTTCTGGCAGCGGGTCACCGACCGGGGCACGCCGTACCTGGTGGCCGGCACCCGGGTGATCGGCGGCGGTCCGACGGGCTACATGGCGAAGTCCCTGGAGCCGGAGGCCAAGGACCTCAACTCGCTGGCCTGGTCGCTCGGTATCGCCACCGGGCTCGCGCTGATCGGCGCCGCGCTGCTCGCGCAGGCCGCCGCCACGACCGTACTGAAGCCGGTGCACCGGCTCGGGGTGGCCGCCCGGCGGCTCGGCGAGGGCCGGCTCGACACCCGGCTCCGGGTGTCCGGCACGGACGAACTCGCCGATCTGTCGCGGACGTTCAACAACGCGGCCGAGGCGCTGGAGAAACGGGTCGCCGAGATGGCCGCCCGGGACGAGGCCTCGCGCCGCTTCGTGGCCGACATGTCGCACGAACTGCGCACCCCGCTGACCGCCATCACCGCCGTGACGGAGGTGCTGGAGGAGGAACTGGAGTCGGAGGCCGGCGGCATCGACCCGATGATCGAGCCGGCGGTACGGCTCGTGGTCAGCGAGACGCGGCGGCTCAACAGCCTGGTCGAGAACCTGATGGAGGTGACCCGCTTCGACGCGGGCACCGCCCGGCTGGTCCTGGACGACGTGGACGTGGCCGACCAGATCACCGCCTGCATCGACGCGCGGGCCTGGCTGGACGCGGTCGAACTGGACGCCGAGCGGGGCATCCACGCCCAGCTCGACCCGCGCCGCCTGGACGTCATCCTGGCCAACCTGATCGGCAACGCGCTCAAGCACGGCGGCTCGCCGGTGCGGGTGTCGGTGCGGACGGCCGACGACGAGGTGGTCATCCGGGTCCGCGACCACGGCCCCGGCATCCCCGAGGACGTCCTGCCGCACGTCTTCGACCGCTTCTACAAGGCGAGCGCGTCCCGGCCGCGTTCCGAGGGCAGCGGGCTCGGTCTGTCCATCGCCCAGGAGAACGCCCACATCCACGGCGGCGGCATCACCGCGGCGAACTCCCCCGAGGGCGGTGCGGTGTTCACGCTGCGGCTGCCCCGGGACGTCTCACGGCTGACGGAGGAGGAAGCCGCCGCCGAGGAGGAACGGACCGGCAGGGCCGAGAAGGCCGAGAAGAAGAGCGAGACGAAGACCGGCGAGAAGAAGGACCGTCCCGGAAAGGAGGGGTCATGACCGTACGACGCCTGCTGACGCTGCCCCTCCTGGGCGCGCTGCTCACCGGGTGCGGCATCCGGGCGACGGAGGTGCCGACCGACTTCGGGGCGGCGCCCTCCCGGGTCGCGTGCTCGCTGGCGGCGCCGGACACGGCCGCGCAGTCCGCGCACGGGGTGCCGGTGCAGGTCTTCCTGCTGTGCGGGGCGTCCCTGGTGGCCGTGGACCGCACGGTACGGGTCCCGGACGGCACACCCGACGCCCGGCGCCGGGTGATCGTGGCGCAGGGCCTGCTGGACGAGCTGGCCGCCTCTCCGTCGGCGCAGGAGAAGGCGGCGGGGTACACGACGTACGTGCCGGGGGCCCTGAGCGTGTCCGGGCCCGGTCCGCGGGACCCCGAGGACACCCTGCGGCTGAGCACCGCACCGGACCACCTCACGGCCTACGCCCTGGCCCAGCTCGTGTGCACCCTCTCCGACTCGGCGGCGGCCGAGGGCGACGGCTCGGTGGTCCTGGCGGGCCCGGCGCCCGCCGAGCCGCGCCGGTACGAGTGCACGGACGAGCTGCGCGGCACACCCCGGGCGAAGCCGCCGTCCGGCAGGGTCGCGGACGGCTGATCCCGGCTGTTGGCGGACGGCCGCCCCGGGAGTGACCGCTCGGTACGGAGACCGCTCGGGGTGGAAACCGCTCGGTATGGAACCGATCCCGCCCGGCCCGGCGTCTAGGGGGTCGTGCAGCGTCAAGGCTCCATCGGCGGCAGCAGCGCCGCGATCCGCATCCGTGTCACGGCAGGCGTCCTCCTCGTCGCCCACCTCACCCTCGTCGCCTGGCTGATGCTGCGGCCCCTGGACGTCCCCTGGGTGATGCCACCCAACGTGCACCTGCTGGCCGGCATCCGCGCCGATCTCGCGCTCGGCTGGCCGGCCGCGGTGAAGCCGCTCGGCGAGGGGCTGGCCCTGCTCGCCCCGCTCGGTGTCCTGCTCCCGCTGGCCCACGGCAGGCTCGCCGTGTCCCCGGTCGCCTCCGCCCTGCGTACGGCGGCGGCCGGCGCCCTGGTCTCCTGCGGCATCGCCCTGCTCCAGACCGGGGTGCCGGGCCGGGTCGTGGACGTCGACTCGCTGCTGCTGAACACCACGGGCGTGCTGCTGGCCCACCTCGCCGTCGTCCCGGCCGTCCGGGGCCGGCTGCGTCGCCGGGAGCCGCTCACCGACGGCACGGCGGCACCGGTCGTCGCCCAGGAGGAGCTGCCTCAGGGGCGTACCCCGACGATTCCCAGGGTCGGGATCGCCCCATAGAGTGATGCTTCGCCCCCTTCGTATCCGTACCGTGGAAGACAGCCGGGAACAGCCGGCCGCCGACAGTCGGCAGCCGGCCGAGCACAGCGGAAGTCGGCTGACAGCGACGACGACCACGGAGGAGATCACATGCCCGCCCTCACCCGTCCCACCCACGGCCGCATGATCGGCGGAGTGTGCGCCGCGCTGGCCCGCCGCTTCGGCACCTCGGCGACGACGATGCGGGTGATCTTCCTGCTCTCCTGCCTGCTGCCGGGCCCCCAGTTCGTGCTCTACATAGCGCTGTGGATCCTGTTCCCGTCGGAGGACAAGGCCCGCACCGCCACCTGGTAGCCCGCACCGCCACACGGCAGACCTCGCACACGCCGACGCCGCCGACGCGCGCCCGGAAGAACCGGGGCGCCCCGACGGCGTCGTACGGGGGGGTGCTGGGAGGGGGCTGCCTCAGCCGACCGGAATGCCGTTGACCGGCAGGCCGTGGGTGGGCAGGCCCTTGAGCGGCAGGCCGCCCAGCAGACCGGCGACCGGCTTGGTCGGACCCTCGGCGATGATGCTCTCGACGACCGGCTGAGCGGCGGCGAGCCCCTTGCCGAGCAGCGGCACCGCGGCGGCGACACCGCGCTCGGCCACCGGCTTGACCTTCTTCATCGCACCGCTGTCCGGGAGCGCCTCGATGAGCGTGGAGGGCGGCAGCGTCTTGGTGACGGTGTCCAGGGTCTGCGCGGAGTCCGGGACGGCCGGGGCGGCGCTCGCCACGCCGGCACCGGCGGCGGCGAAGGCGGCACCGAGGGCGGCGACACCGAGGGTCTTGGCAGCAGACTGCTTCATGGCGAATGCGTCCTTGAATGCGGAGAGGGAGATCACAAACGATCTGAGCGGTCCACGACCGTAAACATCCCGGACCGCCCACCGCAAACACCGAAATGCGGACACCTTGTGAAACCGCGTCCGCATTCCGAGCCGGCGACCGCCTCCCCCTAGACCCCCGGTTCCGCAGAACCGCTGGTGGAGGCCGTCTGCCGGAACAGCCATTCGGATTTCAGCTCGGCGTATCCGGGCTTGATCACGTCATTGATCATCGCGAGTCGTTCATCGAAAGGAATGAACGCTGATTTCATCGCATTGACGGAGAACCACTGGAGGTCGTCGAGCGTGTAACCGAACGCCTCGACGAGGTGCTCGAACTCCCCGCTCATGGTGGTGTGCGACATCAGCCGGTTGTCGGTGTTCACGGTGGCCCGGAAGTGCAGCCGGCGCAGCAGCCCGATCGGGTGCTCGGCGTAGGAGGGCGCGGCCCCGGTCTGGAGGTTGGAGCTGGGGCACAGCTCCAGCGGGATCCGCTTGTCCCGGACGTACGAGGCGAGCCGGCCGAGCGTGACCGAGCCGTCCTCGTGGACCTCGATGTCGTCGATGATCCGCACCCCGTGCCCGAGCCGGTCGGCGCCGCACCACTGCAACGCCTGCCAGATGGAGGGCAGTCCGAAGGCCTCGCCGGCGTGGATGGTGAAGTGGTTGTTCTCCCGCTTGAGGTACTCGAAGGCGTCCAGGTGCCGGGTGGGCGGGTAGCCGGCCTCGGCGCCGGCGATGTCGAAGCCGACGACGCCGGTGTCCCGGTAGCGGTTGGCCAGTTCGGCGATCTCCAGGGAGCGGGCCGCGTGCCGCATGGCGGTGAGCAGGGCACCGACCCGGATCCGCCGGCCGCTGTCCCGGGCGAGCCGCTCGCCCTGCCGGAAGCCCTCGTTGACGGCCTCGACCACCTGCTCCAGGGTCAGCCCCCGCTCCAGGTGCTGCTCGGGGGCGTAGCGCACCTCGGCGTAGACGACCCCGTCGGCGGCGAGGTCCTCGGCGCACTCCCGGGCGACCCGCACCAGGGCCTCGCGGGTCTGCATCACGCCCACGGTGTGCGCGAAGGTCTCCAGGTACCGCTCCAGCGAGCCGGAGTCGGCGGCCTCCAGGAACCAGCGGCCCAGCTTGTCCGGGTCGGACTCGGGCAGTCCGGAGTAGCCGGTCTCCCGGGCGAGTTCGACGACGGTGGCCGGGCGGAGTCCGCCGTCGAGATGGTCGTGCAGCAGAACCTTGGGCGCGCGGCGGATCTGGTCCGGCGTCGGAACATGCGCCGGCACGGTCGCCGGGACGGACCCGGTGGGTGCGGTCTGGCTCGTCATTTCGGCACTGTAACTCCTACGCGCGTAGAGAGAGCCGACCGCGCGGCGGTCACTTTCCCGGCGCCTTGGTCGGTGCTTGCCGGTGCCTTACCAGCGCCTTGCCGACGCTTTTCCGTCGATACGCAACGGTGACCGCACGTACGGGTTTCGTCCACCGCGCCTTCTGACACTGTTCTGTCATGGGAGAGCGAGCGACGCCGGTCCGAACGGCCAGGCTGGGAAAGGCAGTCGGCCCGGAGCCGACGTCCGTCAGCGGAGCGGTGCTGCTGCTCCCGGGCGGAGAGGAGGTCTCCGCCCGTAAGCCGTCCCCCGTCTGGGCGACGGCGTTCGTCCCTTCCCTGGGCCGCCGCCTCGCCCGCGCGGGCCGCGCGGAGGGCCTTGCCGTGCACACCGTGCACTACCGCTACCGGGGCTGGAACGGCAGCGAGGCGCATCTCGCGGCGGACGCGGAGTGGGCCGCCGACGAGGTGGTACGGCGCTACGGAGATGTCCCCGTCTGCCTGGTCGGCATCGGCATGGGCGGCCGGGCGGCGCTGCGCACGGGCGGGCACGAGGCGGTCGGCTCCGTGGTGGCGCTGGCGCCGTGGCTGCCGGAGGACGACGTGGCCGCACCCGCCGAGCCGGTGAAGCAGCTGGCCGGGCGCCGGGTGCTGATCGTGCACGGCACGAACGACGAACGCACCGATCCCGAACTGTCGTTCCGCTTCGCGGCCCGCGCGAAGAAGACCAACCGCGAGGTGTGCCGCTTCGAGGTCCACTCCGACGGCCACGGCATGCACGGCTACCGCGAGGAAGTCCTCTCCCTCACCGCCGACTTCGCGATGGGCGCCCTGTTCGGCCACACGGTCTCCCGCCCGGTCGAGGACGCGCTGGCGGCCCCGCCCCCGATCGGGCTGCGGATGCCGTTGGCGGCGGGGTTCGGGAGGTCGCTGAAGCGGTAGGGCGCGCGGGCTGACACTGTGACGTCCGTCTCACTGTGACGGAGAGTGCCCCCGCCGCCGCTTCAGCGAAGGACCGGTGAAGCCGGCTTCACAGGGTACGCACAGGAACCACCTGGCTGCCCCTCAGGATCACTGTTACTGAGCGTAACCCGCCCCGGTCGTAACGTCCTTGCCGTGTGAATCATCGGCATGCCTATGGTGGCGTCCGCTCCCGGGAGGACCTGACCAGTCCGCTCGTCCGGGAGTCTCCGGTGCGTCCACGGGGGGACGCTCTGCACCACGCAGGACCCGAGCCCGGGTTTGGCATGTCCCTCCCAGGAGTGCGCCTCCAGCAGCCACCCCTGAAGAGAGGGACACGCGTGTCGCTCATACCTGTACGGAAGCAGGGCAGACGCCCCAGATGGATGACGGGCTTGGCGACTCCGGTCGTCTCGCTCGCTTCCCTCGCCCTCCTCGCCACCATGGCGGTGCATCCCGATCCGACCGCCGGCCGGGAGCCGCGCACCGCTCCGGTGGCCGACTCCTACGACGGGTTCGACGCCAAGGCCGCCGAGCAACTGCGCGGGGACCAGTGTGTGGGCGTCGACGGCCTGCGCAAGGGCGGGCCCAACCTGTTCGCCCTGGCGCAGAGCGCCATCGGACTGCCACCCGATCAACTCCACAAGAAGCTCAATCGGGATCTCTACGACACCAAGGATCCCCTGCACACGGCTTTCATGGCCGACGAGGACAACAGCTCTCAGTGGCGGGACAAGGTCCTGGACCAAGGACACGCGTTCTCCAACGCCGTCACAGGCCTGGATGACTACCCTGGCTCGCCGGAGGGCGAGACCGAGATCTACGACCGGATCGGGCTGCTCCCGTGGATCTACCAGTCGTGGGGCAAGGCGATCGACCTCTTCTCGCCGTTCTACGAGCCCTCGCCCACCGCGGACGACGCCACCAAGGCTGCCGCGGTGAAGGTCGGCGACCAGCTGTACACCTCCGGGGGGACGCCCGAGGAACAGCAGGCATGGGCGCTGTGGAAGAAGAACTCCGGCAAGATCGAACCCAACACGCTGTTCGTTCCCCGGGTGTTCGCGGACGACGCCCGCGTCTTCCTGTCCTCGGGTGGCTTTCCCAAGACGGCACCGGCCCCGGACACGCCTGAGTTCCGTATCGCCGTCGAGGACCTGAAAACCCGTTTCGCAGCCTGCGGGTGGCACGACCCGATCGACCCCAACCGGGTGCTCGGCAAGGAAGTGGCCCAGGCGACCACCGAGTGGCAACAGGAGATCACCTCCCAGGCCGCACAGCGCCAGCAGATCCTGACGGCTTCCGGCACGGCCACGAAGGCGTTGCAGGACGGCTCGTTCGCGTTGGGCAAGATGCTGGGGCAGTCCTGGATCGCCGACTACTCCACCCGTTGGCTGGACTACTACACCGAGGGCGGCCTCAACTGGGTCGGCGACGGCCAGCTGGAGATCCAGGTGCCGGGCGCCGCCGGCAAGTGCCTCGACGTCCAGGGCGCCGGCAAGACCAACGGCACGCCGGTCCAGGTCTACACCTGCAACGGCGGGGCCTCCCAGAAGTGGCAACGGTGGGCCACCTATGACGGCGGCTACACCCTGATGAACCCGAACTCGTTCAAGTGCCTTGAGGTGCTGAACGGCGCCACTGCCGACGGAACGAAGATCCAGATCCGGGACTGCGGCAGCGGCAAGGCCCAGCAGTGGAAGTTCGACATCCGCAGTGCCGGCCCGCTGGTGAACGCGGCGTCCGGCAAGTGCCTGCACCTGCCGACGTTCGACAACAGCAAGGACGCCGTCTCCTCGGCCTGCAACGGCTCCGCCGCGCAGAAGTTCCGCATCGTCGCCAAGACCCATACCGGCAGCGCCCCGGCCAAGGCCGACGTGGACAAGGCCAAGGCCAACCTCACCGCCGCGCAGACGGAGTCGAAGAAGCAGCTCGCCGTCCTCAAGACACAGCTGACCGCCGCGCAGAAGGCCGCGACCACCTCGGACACCGCCCTCCAGGCGGCATACGGCATCGCGGATACGGCCGGGGCCCCGCGCGGGCGGGGCCTGCTCGTCGGTCTGCAAAAGGACCAGGTCACCAAGGGCGCGTCCGCCGCACTGACCGCGCTGGAGAAGGCCGGCGAGACCGCCGAGGCCGCAACCCGTGCCGCCGCCGGGGACAGCGCGACCATCACACAGCGCGCCCTCGCCCAGGCCGCCCAGTCGAAGGCCGAATTCCGCAAGAAGGCCGCCGAGGCAGCCGAGTGGCAGGCCAAGGCCGCCGCGGACGCGGCCAAGGTCCACCGGGACAACGCCAAGAAGGACAAGGAGACCGCCGAGGCCAAACTCGCGGTCGCGGTGAAGGCCGAAGCCGACGCGAAGGCGGCCGCCGCCGACGCGCACGCCAAACGCCTCGCGGCCGAGGCCGAGGAGAAGACCGCCAAGGCGGAGAAGGAGAACGCCGCCGCCAGCCGCGCCGAGGCCGCCCAGCACCGCACGAACGCCGGGTCCGAGGCGACCAAGGCCAAGGACGCCAAGGACAAGGCCGAGGCCGCCGAGAAGACCGCCGAAAACAGACGCGACGACGCGGTCACGGCCAAGGACCACGCCAAGGACATGCGCGACGACGCCTGGGACGCCGAACAGAAAGCCGACGCCGCCCGCGCCAAAGCCGACGCCAAAACCGCCTACGCCGACTCCCTCGACTCCGGCGACGCCGCCGACGCGGCCCGCACAGCGGCCAACGACGCCGACACAGCAGCCGACAACGCCGAAGCCGCCGCAGGCAAAGCCCGTTCCGAGGCCGACGCCGCCACCCAGGCCGCAGCCGACGCCGACGCGGCGGCCACCCGCGCCGAGGCGGCGGCCAAACGGGCTCGCTCCGACGCCGACGCCGCCCAGGCAGCCAAACTCAAAGCCGACGCCGCCGTGAAGACGGCCACCAGCGCCGCCGCGGACGCCATCACCGCCTCCCAGCACGCCGCATCCGAAGCCAAGACGGCCGTGAAACTGGCCGACGAGGCCGAACAGCACGCCAAGGACGCCAGAACCCAGGCCGACGCCGCCAACACCGAGGCCGGCAAGGCACGCGCCGCCTCCGCCAAAGCCGCCGGATACGCCCACGTCACCGCCCAGGCAGCCGTCGACGCCGGCAAGGCGGCCCAGCAGGTCGCCGCCCCCGCCAACGACGCCATCCAGCTCGGCGCCGCCTACATCGACACCGACTCCGCCGCCGGCCTCGTCGTCCTGACCGGACAAGGCGCGAAGACGATCGCCGAGCAGCAACAGGCCGTCGCCGACGCCCACGCCAAGAACGCCGCCGCCGAGGCCGACGCCGCCAAGAACCTCGCCGACCAGGCCAAGGGCGACGCCAAGGAGGCCTACCAGCACGCGGCCAACGCCGCCAAATACGCCGCCGACGCCCGCACCTACTCCAAGGAAGCCCTCGGCTACGCCGCCGACGCCGCCAAAGCCGCCGCAGCCGCACAGGCATCACTGGCCCGCACCCTCACCTACGACCAACAGGCCACCGACGACGCCGCAGCCGCCGACAAGGCAGCCGGCAACGCCGAGGGCTACGCCAAGGACGCCCGCGACAACGCCGACGCCGCCGAACTCGACGCCGAAGCCGCCCGCTCCGCCGCCACCCAGGCCGAACAGGACGCCAAGGACGCCCGCACCGCAGCCGACCGCGCCGACACCGCCGCCACCGAAGCCGAACAAGCGGCGAAGGACGCCGACAAGTACGCCAAGGAGGCCCAAGCAGCCGCCGACCGGACGGAGAAGGCGGAGGCCAACAAGGAAGCGTCCCAGGGATCCGGCACCGGTATCCCCGGTGTCTTCGCCGTCCCGGACGAGTCCACCGTCGAGATCGTCAGCAGCAAGCAGATCGGCACCTGCCCCGGTATGCCGGAAGCGGCCTTCCAGGGCTGCAACGCGGCCTACGACCTCGTCGTCACCTACGAAGCCGACGTCTACCTGTGCACCGACGACCAAGCCCAGGCCACCGCTGACGGATGCCCGAAGGCGGCATGGCAGTTCCTCCAGCGGGCGACGCTCAAGAAGATCGAGATCAACGGCTGGACGCACCACTTCTCCGGCAAGGACATCGTCCGCGCCGGCTGGCAGAGCCTCTTCGGTGACGTCGCCGGCTCGATCCTCTTCTCCTTCTTCGCCGAAGACCTCATGGACTGCTGGCACGGCGACAAGACCGCCTGCGCCTGGAGCATCGCCACCTACGTCCCGCTCGAAGGCCTGCTCGCCCCGATCACACGCGCAGTCAAAGCCCTCGACGCCGCAACCAGAACCGGAATCGGATTCGAAGACGCTTTCAAGGCCCTACGGAGCCTTGACGGCCTGTCACCGCTGGCAAAGGAAGGGATCGGTGCCAAGGTCCTCCAACAGCTGTACGAGACCTGCACGAAGCGCACAAGGGCAGCATTCAGGCTGTCCGCGGGCGGCGCATGCGGGGAAATAGTCCCGTACGCCGGCTCGGAATTGGCTGCAATTGCATACAAGTTCCGGATAGCCAGCGGGCTTCGGTACAAGTTTGGACGCAACGTCGCGGTCGCCAGGGTTCCCGGATGGGCCAAGGCCACCGGAGCGAAGGATGACTTCGTCGTCTTCGCAAATATTCCTCAGGGACTCCACTCCGAGGAACTGATCGTGCAAAAACTGGAAGAAAAGGGATTCAACAGGAATCAGATCTCGGAACTCTACAGTGAACGCAGCCCATGCGCCGATAGGTGCTCCCCCCTCATGGAAGGCATACCGGTGACTTATTCGACTCCCGACGGACCGGGTGCGTACCATATGATCGAGTACATGATCAACACGTTCGAGCGTGGGAAGTTGGCCCGATCCACTCAATCGACTCCGTCTGAGTGACGTAGAAAAGAGATGGGCGCCGGAAAGCCCAACCTCCGGCGCCCCCTGCGTGCAAAGCAATGCACGCAGGTTACTCAGGAGAAATTCGTGACATCAGGGATGTCATCCCACCTGGAGATGCCTTGTGACGTACATAGACCCCGAGACACGAGCCAAAGCCGAAGCACACGGGAATCCGTACGCCCCGGAGGACATCATCGCCGCAGGCCACGAACTGGCGGGCCGGGTCTGCCGCGAGCTGCAACGCGCTGGTCTTCCCGCTGATGTCAAGCGTCCGGGGGCACCGCAACAGCCGGGCGCCTGGGTGGAAGTCGACGACAGCCAGGGTCAATACGCTGGCGGCCTCTACGTGCGCTGGAGCGCTCCGGAACTGGCGGAAGCCGGTATGCGGGCGGTTGCCGAGCGCCAGGACCCGGAGGCGGCAGACTGGAGGCACCACGCCGAAGTCGTTGTCCTCATGCAGACGGCATTGATCGGGATTCTGCGGCTGGCCGGCTTCTCCGTGGTTCGCGCGGAAGAGGTCGACGACATCGCCAAGGGTGACGTGTACGTCCACGCCGATCCACCCTCGTCTTCGTGAACGTGTTGCCCCCGCACTGCTCCGGAACAGGGTGACAGCGCGCACCGCTGCGAGCAGCGCCCTGCCGGGCGGCGTGTGGCTGTTCCTGTTCTGGCCTAGCCCGGAACCAGGTTCCCCCGCCGAGACAGCAGGAACCTCTTGAAGGCCGCCACCGGTGGGGTGTCCGGGCGGTCGGCCAGCCAGGCGACGCCGATTTCGCGGGCCGCCCGGGGGGCGGTGACCGTCAGTTCCACGACGCCGGGGCGGGGGACGGTGGGCGGGGGGAGGAGGGCGACGCCGAGGCCCGCGGCGACCAGGCCGCGCAGGGTTTCCGCCTCCTCGCCCTCGAAGGCGATGCGGGGGCGGAAGCCGGCCTCGTGGCAGAGGGTGTCGGTGATGCGGCGCAGGCCGTAGCCGGGTTCGAGGGTGACGAAGTTCTCCTCCGCGGCCTCGGCGAGGCGGACGCGGCGCCGGGACGCCAGCGGATGGTCGGCGGGCACGACCAGGCGCAGCTTCTGCTCGTCCAGGCGGCGGGCGACCAGGTCGGGGGCGTCCGGCACCGGAGAGGTCAGACACAGGTCCAGTTCCCCTGCGCGCAGCCGCTCCAGCATCGCCTCGCCGTAGTTCTGGACCAGGCTGAAGCGGATGCGGGGATGGTCGGCGCGGAAGGCGTGCAGCAGGCCCGGCACGGTCTCCGCGCCCATGGTGTGCAGGAAGCCGAAGGCGACCTTGCCGGTCGCCGGGTCGGCGTCCGCGCGCACCTCCTCGGCAGCGCGTTCGACCTCGGCGAGGGCGCGCTCGACGGAGGCGAGGAAGGTGCGCCCGGCGGGGGTCAGGGAGACCGTGCGGCCGTGCCGGGCGAACAGGTCGACGCCCAGGTCCCGCTCCAGCCGGACCATCGCCCGCGACAGGGTGGACTGCGGGACCTCCAGCTCCTGGGCGGCCCGCGTGACGTGCTCGGTACGGGCCACGGCGGCGAAGTGGGCGAGCCGGGGCGCCAGCAACAGCGCCATGTCTTCTGTGTCACCGGACGGTGACAGCCGCCCCTGTGAGCTGTACTGATGCGCCATGGGAACGATTATGCCGATTCCGTGCATTGGACGCATCAGCCCTGCGTAGCTACGGTCGAAGCATGTCTCCCGCCAGTACCGAGGCGTCCACCAGCGTGGACGCCGGCACATCCGTCACCTCCCCCGACTCCCGGCTGACCCCGGGCGGCCCCGGCTACCGCCGGATGAGCTTCGCCCTGTTCCTGGCCGGCGTCGCGACCTTCGCCCTCCTCTACTCCACCCAGGCCCTGCTGCCGCTGATCTCCGGCGAGTTCGGGGTCGCGGCGAGCGAGGCGAGCTGGACGGTGGCCGCCGCGACCGGTGGCCTCGCCCTGTTCGTGCTGCCGATGAGCGCCCTGTCGGAGCGGTTCGGGCGCCGTACGGTGATGACCGCCTCGCTGGCCGTCGCGGTCACCGTCGGGATGCTGGTGCCGTTCGCGCCGTCGATCGGTGCGCTGGTGGTGCTGCGGGCGGTGCAGGGTGCCGTGCTGGCCGGGCTGCCGGCCTCGGCGACGGCGTACCTGGCCGAGGAGGTGCGGCCGAAGGCGCTGGTCACGGCGATCGGCCTGTTCGTCGCGGGCAACAGCGTCGGCGGCATGAGCGGCCGGGTGATCACCGGCTGGGTGGCCCAGGAGTGGGGCTGGCGGGTCGCGGTCGGCGTGATCGGCGCGGTCGCGGTCGGCTGCGCGGTGGCGTTCCGCCTGCTGCTGCCCGCCCCCCGGCACTTCACGGCGGGCTCGCTGCGCCCGCGCGTGCTGCTCGGCACGGTCCGCGACCACCTCTCCGACCCGCTGCTGCGCCGCCTGTACGCGATCGGCGCGCTGTTCATGACGGTGTTCGGCGGCGTCTACACGGTGATCGGCTACCGCCTCACGGAGGCGCCGTTCGGACTGCCGCAGGGCATCGTGGGCTCGATCTTCCTGGTCTACCTGGTGGGTACGGTGTCCGCGTCCTCGGCGGGCCGCCTGGTGGGCCGGCTCGGCCGCCGGGGCGCGCTCTACCTGGCGGGCGGTACGACGGCGGCGGGGCTGCTGCTGTCCCTGGCCGCCTCCCTGCCGCTGGTGCTGCTCGGCCTGGTGCTGATCACGGCGGGCTTCTTCGCCGGGCACGCGGTGGCCTCCTCGGCGGTCGGCAAGACCGCCACGCACGGGCGGGCGCAGGCGGCGGCGCTGTACCAGTCCGCGTACTACATCGGCTCCAGCGTGGGCAGCACGGTCGGCGCGACGGCCTTCCACGCCACCGGCTGGGGCGGCACGGTCGGCGTCGGGCTGTGCGCGGTGCTGGGGGTCGTGGCGATCACAGTCCTCGGTACGAGGGCGGCCCGGGTGGCGGCGCGCCGCGTGCCCGTGGGGGCGCGCTGACATCGCCGTACGCCGGTCCGAACACCCGATCCCAGCTGCGCCTTTTCCCGCTCCAGGGGCCGTTGTCAGTGGGCTGCGGTAGCTTCCCGAGTGCTGGGGCGCGACAACGCGCCACCGGGACGGCCACAGGGGTGGGTGGACGATGGGCGACAGTACGGCGACGGCGGACCTGGACCTCGCGCTGGAGAAGCACCGCACCGAACTGACCGGGTACTGCTACCGGATGCTCGGTTCCTCCTTCGAGGCGGAGGACGCGGTGCAGGACACGCTGGTGCGGGCCTGGCGGAGTTACGACCGGTTCGAGGGCCGTTCCTCGCTGCGCTCGTGGCTGTACCGGATCGCGACGAACGTGTGCCTGGACATGCTGGCGGCGGGCAGCAGGCGGGCGCGTCCGATGGACCTGACCGAGTCGACGCCGCTCGCGCGGGCGGCGCTCGCCCCGCGCCCGGACAACACCTGGCTGGAGCCGGTGCCGGACGCGCGCGTGCTGCCGGCGGTGGCGGACCCGGCGGAGGCGGCCGTCGCCAAGGAGTCGATCCGGCTGGCGTTCATGGCGGCCCTCCAGCAGTTGCCGCCCAAGCAGCGGGCGGTGCTGATCCTGCGCGAGGTGCTGGCCTGGCGGGCGAGCGAGGTCGCCGAGCTGCTGGGCACCTCGGTGGCGTCGGTCAACAGCGCGCTCCAGCGGGCCCGGGCCACCCTCGCCGAGCGCGAGACGACCCCCGAGGGCGCGGTGTCCGATCCGCTGGACGAGGAGCAGCGAAGACTCCTGGAGCGCTATGTGAAGGCGTTCGAGGGGTATGACATGGCGGCGCTGACCGCCCTGCTCCACGAGGACGCCATCATGACGATGCCGCCGTTCGACCTGTGGCTGCGCGGCCCGGCCGACATCACCGGCTTCATGTCGACCCTGGGCGCCTCCTGCGCCGGTTCCCGGCTGCGGCCGGTCCTGGCCAACGGCCTGCCGGGCTTCGCCCACTACAAGCCGGACCCGGACACCGGCGGCTTCAGCCCGTGGGCGGTGCAGGTGCTGGAGCTGTCAGGGGGCCGGATCACCGGTTTCCACTGCTTCCTCGACACCAAGCGCTGGTTCCCCCTCTTCGACCTCCCCCTCCACCTGGAGGCGGAGCCCGACGAAGTCGAGCAGAGCGAGTAGCGCGGCTCCCGGCCCCCGCAGCCGGATCCGCCCTCCCCTCCGCCGCGCGGCCAGCTCCATCCGCGCCAGCACCTCCACCACCCCGAGCCCCGGCTCCTCGACGGCCCCCACGTCACACACCACGACCCGCCCCCGCTCCCCCTCCACCCGCGCACACAACTCGACCACCCGCTCCCGACCGACGGAAGCGGGCAGCACGATCACGACCGGGCTCCGGGCATCCACGCGCGGGTAGACCGGCGCGGGGGCCGTAACTCATCGGGGGGCGGGCTCACCGGCCCCGGCATGCCGAAGGGGCCGGTGGAGGATCCACCGGCCCCGTTCACCCGCGGCAGGGAAGTGCCGGCTCAGGCGATGCGCTCCAGCACCACCGGATTCGCCGTGAAGGCCGTGCCCGGGGTCGCGATGTCGTACGCGGACTCGACTGCCTGGAGGGCGTAGTCGAAGCGTTCGGGGGTGTCCGTGTGGAGGGTGAGGAGGGGCTGGCCCTCGGTCACGGTGTCGCCCGGCTTGGCGTGGAGTTCGACGCCGGCGGCGGCCTGCACCGGGTCCTCCTTGCGGGCGCGGCCGGCGCCCAGGCGCCAGGCGGCGATGCCGACGTCGTAGGCGTCGAGGCGGGTCAGGACGCCGGTGGCCGGGGCCTTGACGACGTGCTGCTCCTTGGAGGTGGGCAGGGCCGCGTCCGGGTCGCCGCCCTGGGCCGCGATCATCCGGCGCCAGACGTCCATCGCCGAGCCGTCGGCCAGGGCCTTCGCCGGGTCGGCGTCCTTGACGCCGGCCGCGTCGAGCATCTCGCGGGCCAGTGCCAGGGTCAGCTCCACGACGTCCGCCGGGCCGCCGCCGGCCAGCACCTCGACCGACTCGCGGACCTCCAGGGCGTTGCCCGCAGTGCGGCCGAGCGGGGTGGACATGTCGGTCAGGAGGGCGACCGTCTTCACCCCGTGGTCGGTGCCGAGGCCCACCATCGTGGACGCCAGCTCGCGGGCGTCCTCGATCGTCTTCATGAAGGCGCCGGTGCCGACCTTGACGTCCAGCACCAGGGAGCCGGTGCCCTCGGCGATCTTCTTCGACATGATCGAGGACGCGATCAGCGGGATCGCCTCGACCGTGCCGGTGACGTCGCGCAGGGCGTACAGCTTCTTGTCGGCGGGGGCCAGGCCGTCGCCCGCCGCGCAGATCACCGCGCCGGTGGTGTCGAGGACGTCCAGCATCTCCTCGTTGGAGAGCAGGGCGCGCCAGCCGGGGATCGACTCCAGCTTGTCGAGGGTGCCGCCGGTGTGGCCGAGGCCCCGGCCCGACAGCTGCGGGACGGCCGCGCCGCAGGCCGCGACCAGCGGGGCCAGCGGCAGGGTGATCTTGTCGCCGACGCCGCCCGTGGAGTGCTTGTCGGCGGTCGGGCGGGACAGCGCGGAGAACTCCATGCGCTCACCGGAGGCGATCATGGCCGCCGTCCAGCGGGCGATCTCACGGCGGTTCATGCCGTTGAGCAGGATGGCCATGTTGAGCGCGGCCATCTGGTAGTCGGCGACGGCGCCGCGGGTGTACGCGTCGATGACCCAGTCGATCTGCTCGTCGGTCAGTTCACCGCGGTCCCGCTTGGTGCGGATGACGGAGATGGCGTCCATGGCCATGGTCGATGGCTTCCTTCCGGGAGGTGCGAAGCCGTACGGCCCCTCTGCGCAGGTCAGAGGGGCCGTACGGGAGTTACTTGGTGAGATGGTCCGGGCCGAAGGCCTGGGGCAGCATCTCGGCGAGCGGCAGGACGCCCGCGGGGGTGTCCAGCAGCAGGTCGGGGCCGCCGAACTCGTAGAGGAGCTGGCGGCAGCGGCCGCACGGCACGAGCAGGGCGCCCGCGCCGTCCACACAGGTGAAGTGGGTCAGCCGGCCGCCGCCGGTGCGCTGGAGCTGGGAGACCAGACCGCACTCGGCGCACAGGCCGATGCCGTACGAGGCGTTCTCGACGTTGCAGCCGGAGACCGTGCGGCCGTCGTCGACGAGCGCGGCCACGCCGACCGGGTAGCCCGAGTAGGGGGCGTAGGCGTGGGACATGGCCTCCCGCGCCTCGGCGCGCAGCGCCTCCCAGTCGAAGCCGGCCGCGTCCGTCGTCACTTGCCCTGTCCCTTCCGGTACCGCATGCCGTCCGCCTTCGGCATCCGCAGGCGCTGCGCGGACAGCGACAGCACCAGCAGCGTGACGACGTACGGGGTGGCGCCCACGAAGTCGCTCGGGACCTCGTCGGTGAGCAGGTACCAGACCAGCACGAGGGCGGCCATGACGGCACTGATGACGCCCTGCCACAGCGCCTTCTTGTACATCTTCCACCCGGCCAGCAGCGCGAGCAGGACGACCAGCAGCAGGAGCAGCGCGTGCACGGTGACACCGCCGTTGCGCAGCTGGAGCGCGTCGGAGTAGCCGAACAGGCCCGCGCCCATCGCCAGGCCACCCGGACGCCAGTTGCCGAAGATCATCGCGGCGAGACCGATGTAGCCGCGGCCTCCGGTCTGGCCCTCCAGGTAGGTGTGGGAGGTGACCAGCGCGAGGAAGGCGCCGCCGAGGCCGGCCAGGCCGCCGGAGATCGCGACGGCGGCGTACTTGTAGCGGTAGACGTTGACGCCGAGGGACTCCGCGGCGATCGGGTTCTCGCCGCAGGAGCGCAGCCGCAGACCGAACGGCGTGCGCCACAGCAGCCACCAGCTGGCGACGAACAGCACCGCGGCGAGGATCGTCACCACGGACAGGTTGGTGATCAGACCGCCGAGGATGCCGGCGACGTCGGAGACCAGGAACCAGTGGTGCTTCTCGATCGACGCGAGGCCGTCGGACAGACCGGGGATGGTGACGTCCGGCAGCGAGTCCGCGGGCGGGGACTGCTTGGGGTTGCCGCCCGCGTCGGCCGCCTTGCCGTCGGCGAAGAACAGCTTGGCGAGGTACTGGGTGGCGCCGAGCGCGAGCAGGTTGACGGCGACACCGGAGACGATGTGGTCGACGCCGAAGGTGATGGTGGCGACGGCGTGCACGAGGCCGCCGAGGACACCGAAGCCGATGCCGCACAGCAGGCCGAGCCAGGGGCTGGACTGCCAGCCGATCCAGCCGGCGCCGAAGGTGCCGAGGATCATCATGCCCTCAAGGCCGATGTTGACCACGCCGGCCCGCTCGGACCACAGACCGGCGAGCCCTGCGAGGCCGATGGGCACGGCGAGGCCGAGCGCGGCGGCGACCTGCCCGGCGGAGTCGAGCTGGTCGGAGCCGGTGATCATCCGGACCGCGGCCAGGAGCAGCAGCGCACCGGCGACGATCACGAGGATCTGGCCGAGGGAGCGGCCCGAGCGCCGGGCGGCGCCGTCGGCCTTGGGCGCCGCGGGCGGCGGCGCGTCGGTCATCGTGGCAGTCATCACGCCACCTCCTGCTTCTTCGTCGCGGCGGCGGCCTGCGCGGCGAGTTCGGCGCCGACCTTCTGCTGCTGGCGCTTGAGGCCGTAGCGGCCTACGACCTCGTAGGCGATGACGACGCACAGGACGATGACGCCCTGGATGACGCCGAGGATTTCCTTGTCGTAGCCCTGGAATTCCAGGTGGTTGGTGGTGCGCTCCAGGAAGCCCCAGAGCAGGGCGCCGAGCGCGATCCCGACCGGGTTGTTGCGGCCGAGCAGTGCGATGGCGATGCCGGTGAAGCCGATGCCCGTCGGGAAGTCGTTGCTGAAGGCGTGGCTGTCGTTGAGGAGGGTGGGCATGCCGATCAGACCGGCCACCGCGCCCGAGATGACCATGCTGGTGGCGATCATCTTCTTCACCGAGACACCGCTGGCGCTCGCCGCGGACTCGGACTGGCCGACGGTGCGCAGGTCGAAGCCGAAGCGGGTGCGGCCGAGTACGAACCAGTAGGCGATGCCGACCAGGACGGCGATGACGATGAAGCCCCACAGCTCACCGGCCGGGCCGGCGTCGATGGTGAAGAAGTACGACGACGAGGGCAGCGGCTTGGTCGAGACGACGGTGCCGCCCTGTTCGAGCCGGGCGAGCTTCCCGGGCTGGAGCAGGTAGGCGATGATCGCGGTGGCGATCGAGTTCAGCATGATCGTGGAGATGACCTCGCTGACGCCCCGGGTCACCTTGAGGACGCCGGCGATGGCCGCCCACAGGGCGCCGGTCACCATGGCCGCGATGATGACGAGCGGGATGGCGATCCAGCCGGGCACGGCGAGGGCGCCGCCGAGGACGGCGGCGACGAACGCGGCGAGCCGGTACTGGCCGTCGACACCGATGTTGAACAGGTTCATCCGGAAGCCGATGGCCACCGCGACGCCCGCGAGGTAGTACGTCGTCGCCTTGTTCAGGATGTAGACCTGGCTGTCGCTGGCGAAGCCGTAGGTCGTCATGTCGCTGAAGGCGGCACCGGGGTTCTTGCCGGTCGCGAGGATCACCAGGGCGGTGACGACGAGGGCGGCGACGACCGCCAGCACCGGCGCCGCGATCCCGAGGAGCAGCCGCTCCTTGTCGATCCGTGAGGTCAGCTTCTTCATCGCTCGTCGTCCTCTGTGTGCTCCAGGTGGCCGGTGGCCGCACCCGTCATGGCGGAGCCCAGCTCCTCGGGGGTGATCGTGGCGGGGTCGGCGTCGGCGACCAGGCGGCCGCGGTACATCACCCGCAGGGTGTCGGACAGGCCGATCAGCTCGTCCAGGTCCGCAGAGATCAGCAGCACGGCGAGGCCCTCGCGGCGGGCCTCGCGGATGTAGTCCCAGATGGCGGCCTGGGCACCGACGTCCACACCGCGGGTGGGGTGGGCGGCGATGAGCAGCTTGGGGTCGTGGCTCATCTCGCGGCCGACGATCAGCTTCTGCTGGTTGCCGCCGGACAGCGAGGCCGCGGTCACGTCGATACCGGGGGTGCGGACGTCGTACGCCCGCACGATCCGCTCGGTGTCGGCGCGGGCGGCCTTGATGTCGAGGAGCGGGCCGCGCGAGTTGGGCCGCTCGGAGACGTGGCCGAGGATGCGGTTCTCCCACAGCGGTGCTTCCAGCAGCAGGCCGTGGCGGTGGCGGTCCTCGGGGATGTAGCCGATGCCGGCCTCGCGGCGGTCGCGGGTGGGGGTCGCCGAGATGTCGGCGCCGTCGAGGGTGACGGTGCCGGTGTCGGGCCGGCGCATGCCCATGATCGCCTCGACCAGTTCGGACTGGCCGTTGCCCTCCACACCGGCGATGCCGAGGACCTCGCCCTTGTGGATGGTGAAGGAGATCTGGTCCAGGATGATCCGCTCGATGCCTTCGAGGTCGGTCTGCGCCAGGTGCAGTCCGGCCACCTCCAGCAGCGGGACGTCCGTGACGGTGGACTCCGCGGTCTCCGGGGTGGGCAGCTCGCTGCCGACCATCAGCTCGGCGAGCTGCTTGGGGGTGGTGCCCCGGGGCTCGACGGTGCCGACGGTGGTGCCGCGCCGGATGACGGTGATCTCGTCGGCGACGGAGAGCACCTCGCCCAGCTTGTGGGAGATGAAGATGACGGTGAGGCCCTCGGCCTTCAGCTCGCGCAGGTTGTCGAAGAGCGCGTCGACCTCCTGCGGCACCAGGACGGCGGTGGGCTCGTCCAGGATGAGGGTCTTGGCGCCGCGGTAGAGGACCTTGAGGATCTCCACGCGCTGGCGGTCGGCGACGCCCAGCTCCTCCACGAGCACGTCGGGGCGGACGCCCAGGCCGTACGCGTCGGAGATCTCCCGGATCTTCGTACGGGCCTTGCCGCCGATGCCGTACAGCTTCTCCGCGCCGAGGACGACGTTCTCCAGCACGGTGAGGTTGTCGGCGAGCATGAAGTGCTGGTGCACCATGCCGATGCCGCGGGCGATGGCGTCGCCGGGGTTGGTGAAGGTGACCTGTTCGCCGCCGACCGTGATGGTGCCCTCGTCCGGCTGCTGCATGCCGTAGAGGATCTTCATCAGGGTGGACTTGCCGGCGCCGTTCTCACCGCAGAGGGCGTGGACGGTGCCGGTGCGGACGGTGATGTCGATGTCGCGGTTGGCGACGACGCCGGGGAAGCGCTTGGTGATGCCGCGCAGTTCGACGGCAGCGGGAGGGCTGGACGCGTTGATGGCGCACTCTCCTCGGGGAAAAGGGGCTGCATAGGGAGGTGGCAGGCGTCGGCGACGCTAGCGCGGCAACTCCGCGCTACACGCGTAGAGTTGACACATTGTTATGGCCCGGCGGGGAGCTCTGGAAGGCGCCCCCACGCCGAGCCACGGGTACGGCGGGAACCGTCAGGTCACGGGGTGGTCTTGACCTTGACCGAGCCGTCGACGATCTTCTTCTTCGCCGCGTCCAGCTTGGCCTTGATGTCGTCCAGGAAGCCGCCGCTGGTGGACAGCGAGACACCGTCCTTCTCAAGCGAGTAGGTGTTGGTGCCGGCCAGCGGCTTGCCGTCCTTGACCGACTTGACGAAGTCGTAGACGCCGACGTCGACGTTCTTGACCATCGAGGTGAGGATCGAGTTCTTGTACTTGGCCAGGCCCGGGATCTCGTACTGGTCGGAGTCCACGCCGATGGCCCAGGCGCCCTTGACGCCGTTGACGGCCTCGATCGCGCCGTTGCCGGAAGAGCCGGCCGCCGAGTAGATCACGTCGGCGCCGTTGTCCAGCATGCCCTGCGCGGCCTGCTCGCCCTTGTCGGGGCTGGCGAAGCCGGAGGTGTCAGAGCCGTGCGACAGGTACTGGGTGTCGACCTTGATCTTCTTGTTGGTGTCGTGCACGCCCTGCACGTAACCCGCCTCGAACTTCTTGATCAGCGGGCTGTCGACACCGCCGATGAAGCCGACGTGGTCCTTCTTCGTCTTCAGCGCGGCGGCGACACCGGCCAGGTAGGAGCCCTGCTCCTCGGTGAAGGTGATGCTGTCGACGTTCTTGCCGTCCACCACGGCGTCGATCAGGCCGAACGACGTCTTCGGGAACTGCTTGGCGACCTTGGCGACCGCGGGCGCGTAGGTGTAGCCGACGGCGATGATCGGGCTGTAGCCGGCCTGGGCCAGGTCCGAGAGGCGCTGCTCGCGGTCGGCCGGGGTGTCCGAGGACTTCGCGGTCAGCTCCTTGATGGAACCGCCGAACTCGGACTTGGCCTTGTCGGCACCGCGCGCGGCGGAGTCGTTGAAGGACCGGTCGCCGCGGCCGCCGACGTCGTAGGCGAGACCGATCTTGATGCCGCCCTTGCCGCCCGTGGAGGACGAGTCGGTGTCGTTGTCGGAGGAGGTGCTGCCACACGCGGTGGCAGTGACGGCGAGAGCTGCGGTGGCGATACACGCAGCGGAAAGCTTGGCTACCCGGCGCACGGGAGGCTCCTTCACCTGACCTGAGCGCCGTGTCGGCGCTTGATGGGAGCACTGTGACAGCGCTCCAGCCGGGACGCCCCCATTGGCGTCGGCTTCGCGGCATCGTAACGCGCGTAGATGTCGCGAAAAACCCCCTACCGAAGCCGTTATCGATTCGAGGCAAACAGCACCTGAACACGGACTCTCGGCCCTCTCACGGCCCTGTTGCGCAGCGTGTCCGATTGGCTTACGAGTGTGTTGCGTCGCCTGCCGGAACACTGTCCGGCAGGCGCGTCACGCTGCGCGGCACCGTCGCCGGACGGCCTGACCATGATCCCCTTTGATCAAATCCCTTGCACCCTCTGTAACTCGGTGACTACAGTCGACCCGCGATCTTCGGCTACTGACCATTGCCGATCACCGATCATCATCAGCAGGGGGAACACCCGTGAACTTCCGCAAGACCATTTCGGCCGCTGTGGGCCTCGGCATCGCCTCCGGCGCCGCGCTCGTCGCCGTGTCCGCATCGCCCGCCGTGGCGGAGTCGACGTGCACCACGTGGAAGTCCTCCAACGGAGGCACCGCGTACGGCAAGTGCACGGGCGGGGAGACGCGCTTTTCCACGCATCGGGTCGTGGCCGTGTGCATAGGCCCGGACGGTAAGAAGTTCAACCGAGAGGGCCCGTGGGTCAACACCCGCAAGGGTGAGACGTCCAAGGCGGTGTGCAGCTCGGACCCCGGCCACACAGGCATCGGCGTCTACTCGATCAAGGTGGTTACCGACGAGCCGGCATGACGCCGGCTGTCGAGGGAACTCCCGCTTGACTTCTCCAGGGCCTCCCGGCACGCCGCCGGGAGGCCCGTCCGTTGCGTCGCGCGGGTCAGCTCTCGCTCTCCAGGAAGGCCGCGGCGGTGAACATCTCGACGCCGACCGTGATCGCGTACTCGTCCGCGTCGAAGTCACCCTGGTGCAGGTCGCGCGCGACGCGCTCGCCGGGGCGGCGGACGCCGAGCCGGGCCATCGCGCCGGGGACGTGCTCCAGGTACCAGGAGAAGTCCTCGCCGCCGAGGCTCTGCTCGGTGCTCTCGACGGAGTCCCGCCCGCGCCGCGCGGCCATGGCCCGGCGCAGCAGGTCGGCCGACTCCTTGTCGTTGACGACGGGGGGGACGCCGCGCACGTAGGTGATCTCGGACTTGGCGCGGTGCAGGGTGGCGACCTCGTCGATCGCCGCGTGCACGATGTCGGGGGCCTCGCGCCACGCCTCCAGGTCGAGGCAGCGCACGGTGCCGGACAGCTCCGCGTGCTGCGGGATGACGTTCGGGGCGTGGCCCGACTCGATCCGGCCCCAGGTGAGGGCGAGCCCGGCCCGGGTGTCGACACGGCGGGCGACCAGCGCGGGCACGTCGACCGCGACGCGGGCGGCGGCGGTGACCAGGTCGGTGGTCAGGTGCGGGCGGGCGGTGTGGCCGCCGGGGCCGTCGAGGGTGACCTCCAGGCGGTCGCAGGCGCTGGTGATCGGGCCGTGCCGCAGACCGATCCGGCCGGCCTCGACCTTGGGGTCGCAGTGCACGGCGAGGATCCGGCCGACCCCGTGCAGCGCGCCGTCCTCGATGGCGACCAGGGCGCCGCCGGGCAGCACCTCCTCGGCGGGCTGGAAGATCAGCCGTACCGGGCGGGGCAGCAGGCCCTTGGCGTGCAGGTCGGCGAGGACCAGTCCGGTGCCGAGCACGACGGTGGTGTGCACGTCGTGGCCGCAGGCGTGCGCCCGGTCGGGGACGGTGGAGCGGTACGGGCAGTCGCTCTTGGTGTCCGGGATGGGCAGGGCGTCGATGTCGGCGCGCAGCGCGAGCAGCGGTACGGCGGTCCGGCCGCCCTCCGGCAGGCCGATGTCACAGACGAGTCCGGTTCCGCTGCTGAGGACACGGGGCCGGAGCCCGGCGCGCTCCAGCCGCTCCTTGATCGCGGCGGTGGTACGGAACTCCTGGTTGCCCAGCTCGGGGTGCATGTGCAAGTCGCGGCGGAAGGCGACGAGTTCGGCGTGCAGGGACTCGCTCAGCACGCCGGGGAGCACATCCCCCGGGAGGCCGGCCTCGGACTCTAGGGACATCAATTGCTTCACCCTCTGAAGGGTAGGACGCCCGAGTGATCAACTACCCCTCGTTCAACAAAAGTTCAGCCCGTTAGGGGAAGAAAATCTGAGCAGCGGACGCATGGCGGCGTATTCGGGTGGGTAAAACCTCTGTTTCCTCTCCTTCCACGGATACCACGCCTCACCGCAGTCACGCTCGCCATGTCCACGAACCGGACCACAGCGGGGCCGGTGGCCGACGCCCCGATGGCGGACCCCGGCAGCGGCCCCGGTGATGTCACCGCGCTGCTCCATGAGAGGGGCGTCCCGATCACCCTGGACGGCCGGACCCTTACGCCTTGCCCCGGCACCCCGCGAGGAGGACGGCGACCATCTGCCTGGCGTCGGCCTGTTCGTAGTCCGGGCCGGTGATGCACAGGTTTCCGATGGCGCGCATGAGCGTGTAGGCGGTGACGCCGGGGATGAAGTCGCCGACGGCGGCGCAGGCGTCCAGGAGGGTCGCGCAGGCCGGCACCAGGGTGTCGAGCATGAGGCTGTGGAGGTTTTCCAGGCCCGCGTCACCGGACCCGAGTGCGGCGCCGAGGCCGTGCTTGGTCACGAGGAACTCCACGAACGCGTCCACCCAGCGGGTCAGCGCGGTGAAGGGGGAGTCCGACTCCGCCAGGAGCCGGGGCGCGAGTGCGGCGCAGGTGTCGATCTGGTGCCGGTAGACGGCGGTGACGAGGTCCGCCCGGGTCGGGAAGTGGCGGTAGATCGTGCCGACGCCGACCCCGGCGCGCTCGGCGATGTCGCGGATGGGGGCCTGGACGCCCTGGTCCACGAAGACCGCCGCCGCGGCCGCCAGCACACCGCCACGGGTGCGCTGCGCCTGGGCTTGGCGTACTCCGACCGGTTCCGGCACAAGGCCTCCCTTTACTCGCGGAACAATGTTCCGCTAAGTTGGCGGAACAGCGCTCCGCCAAAGTATGGCAGAGCTGTCCCATGGAGAAGGCGCAGGTCCCCCATGTCTTCCAGTCACCTCGGCCGACGGATCGTCTCGGTCAAGCCCATCACCGTTCCCGCGCCCGGCCGCGGCGTCGACCTGCAGGTGAAGGTCACCGCCCCACTGTCGGGCCGGAGCCTGCCCGTCATCGTGTTCTCCCACGGCAACGCGTGGTCCCTGGACGGCTACGAACCGCTCGTCGACCGGTGGGCCGCCGCCGGATTCGTCGTCGTACAGCCCACCCACCTGGACTCCCGCCGCAACGGCATCGGGTGGGACGACCCGCGCTTCGCCACCATCTGGCGCGTCCGGATCGCCGACCTCCACGCGGTCCTCGACGGCCTCGGCGACATCCTTCTCCAGGCCGGCGGCCTGGACACTCGCGTCGACCGCGAGCGCGTCGCGGTCGTCGGCCACTCCTGGGGCGCCCAGACCGCCGGCGCGCTCCTCGGCGCGCGCGTGCTCGACGCCGACGGCGTTCCCGGTGAGAGCTTCTCCCACCCCGAGGTCGCGGCCGGGGCCTTGATCGCCGCGACCGGAACCGGCGACACCCTCACCCCGTTCGCCGCCGAGCACCTTCCGTTCATGCGGCCGGACTACTCCGCCATGACCACTCCGGCCCTGGTCGTCGCGGGCGGCAAGGACCAGTCCCAGCTCTCCACCCGCGGGCCGGACTGGTTCACTGACGCCTACCACCTCAGCCCGGCCCCGAAGAGCCTGCTCACCCTCGCCGAGGGTGAGCACACCCTGGGCGGCATCGCCGGCGAGATGGTCGCCGAGACCACGGACGAGGACCCCGCCCGGGTCGCCCTCGTGGCCGAGGCGGTCTCCGCGTACCTCCTCGACGCCTTCCAGCTCGACGTCACCGCGTGGGCTGCCTTGCAGAACGCCGCTGAGGCCGGCGACGGGGCGTGGAGCATCTCCGGCAAGTGAACTCGCGCCCCCACCCCTACGCCAGACCCACCGCCGCCAGCCGATGCACATCCCGCGCCGTCCCCGTGACCCCCGACAGGAACCCCTGCGCCCGGGGGGACGCGGAGTCGGTGAGCCAGGTGGGGTCGATGTCGCAGACGGCCACGCGGACTCCGGTGCCGGTGAGGGCGAGGGGGAGGGTGTGGACGACGGTGGAGGGGAAGCTGAGGATGGTGCGGCCGATCGGGCCGCGGCGGGCGATGAGTTCCAGGGGGAGGTCGGGGCGGACGATCTCCAGGCCGGTCTCGGTGGCGAGGCGGTGGAGTTTGTCGGTGCTCTCGCGGCGGTGGGCGAAGTAGCGGGTGGCGCCGTGGGTCTTCGCGAGGGCGCGGACGGCTTCCAGGTAGTGGTCGGCGTCCACCACGCCCGTCTCCACCAGCGACGTGCCGACCAGGTCCGCGCCCTTGGTGATGCGCGGCGGGCCGAAGCGGGCCCGGGTCCAGGCGAAGTCGTTCGCGGTGACCGTCACGCCCTCGGGGGTCTCCGTGACCGGCATGGAGGAGAAGACCTCCACCCGGCGGTGGGCGCTCGGGGTGAGGCGGCGGCGGGCCGAGGAGGAGACCGGCGCGAAGAGCAGGTCGCGGGGGCCCGGACGGCCGCCCTTGCGGTGCCAGCGCACCAGGCGCTCGCCCCGGGCCAGCTGGGCGACGAACTCCATGGTCGCGGTGCCGTCGTCCACCACGACCAGGTCACGGGCCCGGGTGATGGTCAGCAGCAGCTGGACGTAGCGGGAGAAGGGGTCGCCCATCACGATCCGGTCGGCCCGGCGCAGCGAGCCCGCCAGGCCGCCGATGGTGTGGAAGGGCGCGGTCGTGCCGCCCCGCGCCTCCTCCCAGCGCACCCGGTACCCCTCGTCCCGGGCCAGGTCGGCCATGCGGCGCAGCTGGCCCCGGGTCATGGGGTCGGTCGGGGACAGGACGACGACGGTGAGGTCCGCGCCGGCCCCCGGCGGCCCCCCGGCCACCGTCCGCCGTATCTGCGAGGGCACGGACGGCAGCGGGTCCGGGTCCGCGCCGTGCAGGCCGCGCAGGTGCGCCCACTCCAGCACGTTGAGCAGCTGGACCGGGCTCTCCACGAAGGCGAGCGTGCGGGGAGGGTGGCCGGCGTGACCGGCGCGGGGGCTCATCGGCGTACGACCGTCCCGTCGTAAGTGTCCTGGTCTCACACCGAGACCGGCTCGCCCGCCGCAGCGGCGATGTCCGCCTCGGCGACGACGCCGGCGACGCGGCGCAGCTTCTTCATCGGGCCCAGCTCGGAGTCGTAGACCTTCTTGACGCCGTCGCCGAGGGAGGCCTCGATGGTGCGGATGTCGCGGACCAGGCGGGTGAGGCCCTGCGGCTCGACCGAGGCGGCCTGGTCGGAGCCCCACATGGCGCGGTCGAGGGTGATGTGGCGCTCGACGAAGACGGCGCCGAGGGCGACGGCGGCGAGGGTGGTCTGCAGGCCCGTCTCGTGGCCGGAGTAGCCGATCGGGACGTTCGGGAACTCCTTCTCCAGCGTGTTGATCACGCGGAGGTTCAGCTCCTCGGCCTTCGCCGGGTAGGTGGAGGTGGCGTGGCACATCAGGATGTTGTCCGAGCCGAGCACCTCGACCGCGTGCCGGATCTGCTTCGGGGTGGACATGCCGGTGGAGAGGATGACCGAGCGGCCGGTGGCGCGCAGGGCGCGCAGCAGCTCGTCGTCGGTCAGGGAGGCGGAGGCCACCTTGTGGGCGGGCAGGTCGAACTTCTCCAGGAAGGCGACGGCCTCGGTGTCCCACGGGGAGGCGAACCAGTCGATCCCCTTCTCCTTGCAGTACGCGTCGATCTGGCGGTACTCGTCCTCGCCGAACTCCACGCGGTGGCGGTAGTCGATGTAGGTCATGCGGCCCCAGGGGGTGTCGCGCTCGATGTCCCACTGGTCGCGCGGGGTGCAGATCTCCGGGGTGCGCTTCTGGAACTTCACGGCGTCGCAGCCGGCCTCGGCGGCCACGTCGATCAGCTTGAAGGCGTTCTCCAGCTCACCGTTGTGGTTGATGCCGATCTCGCCGCAGATGTAGACGGGGCGGCCGGGGCCGACCTCGCGCGAACCGAACTGGCGCAGACGGGAGTTGGTGCTCATCAGGGAGATGTCCTTACTTGGGGAGGGAATCGAGAGAGGGGCCGAGGATCCAGCTGGCGATCTCTCGGATCGCGCCGTCGCCGCCGGGGACGGTGGTGACCGCGCGTGCGGCGCCGCGTACGACGTCGTGGGCGCTTCCGACGGCGACCGGCCAGCCCACGAGGGCGAAGCACGGCAGGTCGTTGACGTCGTTGCCGACGTAGAGCACGCGCTCCGGCGCGATGCCCTGCTCCTCGCACCACTGCTTGAGGGCGAGGTCCTTGCGGTCGACGCCGTGCAGCACCGGGAGCCTGAGCTTCCGGGCGCGGGCGGCGACCACCGGGTTCTGTTCCGTGGACAGGATCAGCATCCTCAGGCCGCTGCGGCGCAGCGCCGCGATGCCGAGTCCGTCGCCGCGGTGCACGGAGACGAACTCCCGTCCGTCGGAGTCGATCAGCACCCGGTCGTCGGTCTGGGTGCCGTCGAAGTCCAGTACGACCGCGTCGATGTCGGCGGCGGTCGGCAGCGAACCGGGGCGGTCCGCGTCGAAGAGGGGGGCCAGCGCGCGGGCGCGGGCCAGGTCGTGCGGGTCGTCGATCTCCAGCACCCGGGCCGGGTCGGTGCGCACCAGCTCGGTGTGGCCGAAGAAGCGGTGCCGGTGCTCGCGGAAGCCGGCCGCGTCCATGGCGTAGGCGGCGCCGGTCTCCAGCAGGTCCTGGGGGCGGTCCTGGCGGCGGGGGCGGAAGGACTTGTCGTGGTTCACGCCGTAACCACCGCTCACACCGGGGGCGTCGACTCCGGCCGGGTCGGCGGCCACGCCCTCGTCCGCGTCCCGCCAGATGAACCCGTGGAAGGGCGCGACGGTGACGGCGGTGTCGGCGCCGTTCTCGACGACCGCCGCGGCCACCGCCTCGATGTCCTCGCGGACGATGAAGGGGCTGGTGCACTGCACGAGCAGCACCGCGTCGACGCGGGCGCCGTGCAGGGCCTCGTGGGTGTCCAGGGCGTGCAGGACGGCGGCCTCGGAGGTGGCGGTGTCGCCGGCGATGGCGGCGGGGCGCAGCACGACCTCGGCGCCGGCCTGCCGGGCCGCGGCGGCGATGGCCTGGTCGTCGGTGGAGACGACCACGTCGGTGACGAGCCGGGTGGCCCGGCACTCGCGCACCGCGCGGGCCACCAGCGGGACGCCGCCGACGGGGGCGAGGTTCTTGGCCGGTACGCCCTTGGAGCCGCCGCGCGCGGGGATCACCGCGAGCACCCGGCGCACCTCGGCGCCGCGGCCCGTTTCCGGGTGGGACATGGGGTCCGGGTGGGACATGGGGTCTCCTCCTTGGGGAGAGGTCACAGCTCCCCCATCCGCCGGATCACCGGGGCGACCCGCTGCACACCGTGGCGGTAGGCGCCGCGGGCGGCGCGGCGCACGATCTGGCGGACGGGTCCGGGCGCCCGGTCGGCGGCGGGCGCGCCGGGCAGCGGGGCGCCGTCGGGGCCGAGGTGGTGGCGGGCCAGGATGCCGGGCAGATAGCCGGGGGCGGTCTCGGGGGTGTAGTAGGGGTTCAGGGGCGGCAGGGCGCCGGGGCGGTCGAGGAGTCTCGCGATGCGTTCGCGGGCGGTGTCGAAGGCCGTGTCGTACGACCCGTCGGCGGCGACGCCCTGCCGGGCCACCCACTCCGCGTCCGGCACCGGCCGGTGCCCGGCGTCGAGCTGGTCCCAGGAGGCCAGGCAGCCGGAGCCGGTGAAGTGGTGGTTGCCGAGCGCCTCGCGGACCCCGAGGTCGGTCAGGACGACCGTGGGGACACTGCGGTGCAGGGCCTCCAGGGCGGCCGTCGAGCTGACGGTGACCAGCAGGTCGGTACGGTCGAGCACCTCGCCCATGTGCCCGTACACCAGCCGGAAGTTGGCGGGCACGTCTCGGCCCTGGACCAGTTTCTGGTAGGGCAACTCCTCGATGTGCGTGGTGTGTTCGCCGGGCCGGGAGCGCAGCTTGAGCAGTACCTCGCGGTCGGGGTGCCGGCGGGCGTGCTGGACGAGCCGGTCCAGCAGGTAGGTACGGTCGCGGCGGTTGTCCGGCACGGACGGCTGGGCCGCGAACACCACGGTGTAGGGCTGGTGTTCACCGGTGTACGGCGCCCCGCCCAGGAAGGGCAGCGCGACCTCGGTGACCGAGGAGGCGTCGGCGCCCACCCCCTCGTACACGGCCCGGAACCGGTCGGCGTCGTGCCGGGAGTTGGCGAGGACCAGGTCCGCGCCGTGCCGTAGCAGCAGGCCGTCGGCGAGCTTCTCGTAGACGACGCCGACGTAGCCGGTGACGACGACGGGGCGCGGGCCGGAGCCCCAGGCGTTGCGCAGCCCGTGCAGCATCGCCTGCACACCGCCGCCGACCAGGGCGAGGACGAGGACGTCGGGCGCCTCCTCGGTCATGGCGCGCAGGAACTCGGCGCCGGTGACCTCCCGGAGGGAGTCCGCCTGGACGCCGACCTCCTGGAGCTGGCGGGCGGTGGGGGTGGCTCGTCCTCGCAGGAGGTAGCCGTCGAGCCGGCTCCCGGCAGCCGTGGGAGCGAGGCGCTGCGCGGTGAGCGCGCCCCACTTCCATCGGGTGTCGGAGTCCGCGATGACGGCTACCCGCGGGGACTTCGTTGCACTGGCTGGCACGTCACAGACGCTAGGAAGCGATTTCGAGGAGCGGCCCAACCTGAAAGCAACAAACGGTTAACAGAACGTCGCCGAATGGCGAATCGGGCCGTGGGCGGGCCGGGAAAAGACCTGGTTCACAGCTTCGCCACGCGTCGTTCACCCGGTATCAAGGAAAGCGTCAAGACGAATGACGGGCTTCGCCCTAACGTCCCTGACGTGGTCAAGCTCTCCGTCATCGTGCCGTTCTACAACGTGCAGCAATACGCGCCCGACACGCTCACCAGCCTCGCGGCCAATGCGCGTGACGACTTCGAGTTCCTTCTCGTCGACGACTGTTCCCGCGACGGGACACCAGACATCCTCGCGCGCGCGGAGCGCGAGCTGCCGGGCGCGGTCGTCGTCCGGCACGAACAGAACGGAGGGCTGGCGACCGCGCGCAACACCGGTATCGACCGGGCGCGCGGCGAGTACCTCACCTTCCTGGACGGCGACGACTGGCTCGCCCCCGGCTACTTCCCGCGGCTGCTCGCCGCGATCGAGGAGCTGGGCTGCGACTTCGTGCGCACCGACCATGTGCAGTGCACGGCCCGGGCGCGCAGCGTGCACCGGGTGCCGGTGGGCCGGCGCGGGGTGGTGCTGAACCCGCGCGAGGCGATCCTGCCCGCCGACCGCTCCACCTCCGTGGACTACGCCTACGCCTGGGCGGGCATCTACCACCGCCGGCTGGCCGACAAGGGGCTGCTGCACTTCACCGACGGGCTGCGCACCGCCGAGGACCGGCCGTGGATCTGGAAGCTGCACCGGGAGGCGGAGTCCTTCGCGGCGGTGAGTCTGCTCGGGGTGTTCTACCGGCGCGGAGTGGCGTCCTCGCTCACCCAGATCGGTGATGTGCGGCAACTCGATTTCATTCGCGCGTTCGATCAGGTGGTGGCGGAGACCGCCGCCGACCCGGAGGCGGTCTCGCTGCTGCCGAAAGCGGTGCGCACCTATTGCGCGATCATTTCCCATCACTTGGGATCCATCGAAAGGTTCGAGCCGGCGGTGGCCAGAAAACTGAAATCCATGAGTGCCGCGGCGATGCGGCGCATGCCGCAGGACGTGCTGGACGAGGCGCTGGACTCCATGGACCTCCAGCGCGCGTCGAAGCTGCGCCGGCTGCGCCGCCGGCCCGCCCCCTCGGGAGCCGCCGCGTGACCACCCAGATCTTCCAGGCGTCCACCCTCTACGGCACGGCCACGCTCGCCGCCGCCCTGGACTCCGGCTGCTTCCGTCCCGCCGACCGGCGCGTCCTGCTGGTCTGCAACAACGCGGCCACCCCCGAGACCACGCCCGCCCTCGACACGATGCCCGGCTTCGACCGGCTGCGCGACCGGTTCGACGACGTGCTGTCGTACAACGAGACGATCTTCCCGTTCCACCCGGGCGGCTGGGCGCCGCGCGGCGACGACCTGCCGCTGTGGGAGCGGTTCCTGCGCCACGAGTGGCGACTGGGCGACGACGACGTCGAGCTGGCCGTCGAGTCGATCCAGGTCAACCCCTCGCTCGCCCTCGCGCAGATCTTCACCGGCGCCCCGGTCACCGTCTACGCCGACGGCCTGATGAGCTACGGCCCCACCCGCAACAAGATCGACCCGCTGGTCGGCACCCGGGTGGACCGGGTCCTCCACCTGGACCTGGTGCCGGGCCTTGAGCCGCTGCTGCTCACCGAGTTCGGGGTGCCCGGCGAGATCCTGCCGACGCCCGCCTTCACCAAGGTGCTCGCCGAACTCGCCCCGCTCGGCGACGGCCTGCCGGCGATCGAGGAGCCGGCCCTGCTGCTCGGCCAGTACCTGTCGGCGCTGGAGATCCTCACGCCCGCGCAGGAGGAGGAGCTGCACGTGCGGATGCTGCGGGGCGCGGCCGCGCTCGGCCACCGCACCGTGGTGTTCAAGCCGCACCCCTCCGCCCCGCCCCGCTTCGCCCGGCTGCTGGAGGAGGAGGCACGGAAGCTGGAGGTCGAGCTGACCGTGCTGGACACCCCGGTGCTGGCCGAGGTGCTGTACCAGCGGATGCGTCCGGCGCTGGTCGTGGGCTGCTTCTCCACCGCCCTGCTCACCGCCTCCGCCCTGTACGGCCTGCCGGTCGCCCGGGTCGGCACCGAGCTGCTGCTGGAGCGGCTGACGCCGTTCGAGAACAGCAACCGGGTCCCGGTGACCGTCGTGGACGCGCTGCTGCCCGAGCTGGGCGACCGCGCCGCCGTCACCGAGCAGCGCCGGGGGCGGGACGTGGCGTCGCTGGGCGCGCTGGTGCGGGCGCTGGGCTTCGCGATGCAGCCGAAGGTGCTGCCGGGGCTGCGGACGGAGGCGGAGGCGTATCTCGCGGGCAACCTGGGCCCGGGGACGCTGCGCTACTTCAAGCGCAGGCGGCTGACCTCACTGGCGCTGCCCGGCGGGGTGCCGGCCCAGCTCGCGTTCATCCCGCGCAACGCCACGGTCCGCCGGGTCGCCCGCACGGCGCGCAGCCTGCGCCGGGGGGCCCGCCGCTGACCCGGCCACGGTGGAGGGTGGCGGGGAGGGAAACCTCGCGTGACGTACGGGTGGCGACGAGGCGGAATCCTGTGGAATCCCGGCGGTATTCACACAAGAATCCGAGACTATTAACTTTTGTTCGGGAAAATGCCGAACACCATGTCTGCCTCGTCTCCCGCCCTCACCCCCGCCCCGCAGGCCCCCGATCCCGGGAACGCGTCCGCTTCGGCACCCGCATCCACCCCGGCATCCGCTTCCGCTTCCGGGGACGCGTCCGCGCCGACGCCGCGCACCGGCCGTCAGGGCCGCCAGGGCCGGCTGTCCGCCCTGGACGGCCTGCGGCTGCTGGCCGCCCTGATGGTCTGCCTCTACCACTACACCGGCCGCGGCGGCCCCGTCTCCGCGTCCTGGCACCAGAACCCGGCGCAGGTGTTCCCGACCCTGTCCCACATCGCCGTCTACGGCTGCCTGGGCGTGCAGTTCTTCTTCGTCATCAGCGGCTTCGTGATCTGCATGAGCAGCTGGGGCCGCTCCCTCGGCGACTTCTTCCGCTCCCGGGTCGCCCGCCTCTACCCCGCCTACTGGGTCGCCCTGGTGCTGGTCACCGCGGCGGCCGTGGTCCTGCCCGCGGTCGTCCACCCGGTGCGGCCGGACGAGTTCCTGGTCAACCTGACGATGCTGCAACAGCCCATGGGCGCCGACCGCGTGCTCGGGGTGTGCTGGACGCTCTGGGTCGAGGTGCGCTTCTACGTGCTGTTCGCCCTGCTGGTCGTGGTGCGCGGGGTCACCTACCGGCGCGTGGTGCTGTTCTGCTCCGTGTGGACGCTGGCGGCGGTGCTGTGCCGTACCTCCGGCAGCGCGCTCGTCGACCAGATCGTCATGCCGGAGTACGCGCCCTTCTTCATCGGCGGTCTCGCCCTGTACCTCATCCACCGGTTCGGCGGCGACCTGCTGCTGTGGGGCATCGTCGCGATGTCCGTGGTGCTCGGGCAGAGCAACGCCACGCGCGGGCTGTGGCACGCCGCCGCCCCGGGCGTACCGCACCGCGACCCGTGGGTGGTCCTGGCGATCGTCGCGCTCGCGTTCGGCGCGGTCGCGGTCGTGGCGCTGGGCTGGACGCGCCGGGCCGACTGGCGCTGGCTGGTCACGGCCGGGGCGCTGACGTACCCGTTCTACCTGGTCCACGAGCACCTGGGCTGGTTCGTCATCCGGGTCCTGCACCGGGGCCTCGGGCTGCCGGCCTACCCCACGCTCGCCGTGACCGTGCTGGGCATGCTGCTGCTGGCGTGGCTCATCCACCGCTTGGTGGAGAAGCCGCTGGGCCCCCGGCTGAAGAGGGCACTGAAGACCGCGCCCGCCCGCCTGGCCGAACGCGGCTGACCCGGGCTCGGCCGAGTCAGGTTCAGCCGACCCGGGCTCAGCCGATCCGGTACCGGGTCTCGATCCCGGTGATCACCAGGTCGAGGCCCTCCTCGAACTGCTCGTCGTAGCCGGCGAAGAGCAGTCGCCCCACCTCGGCCGCGAGCGGGAAGTCGGCCAGGAGACGGGCGCGCTCCTCGACGTCGAAGCCCTCCCGGGGCTCGCCGGGCCGGGGTTCGACGCCCTGTTCCTCGGTGACGAAGCCGAGGGTGAACAGGTGCGTGGTACGGGCCGCGTGCACCGCCCGCTCCAGGGTGAACCCGGCACCGGTGAGGACCCGCAGATGGTCCTCCATGTCGCGGGCGTGGTCCGTGCCGGTGAAGCGCGAGCCGCTGTAGACCCTGGCGCCGTCGCGGTAGCCGAGCAGCGTGGCCCGCAGGGCGCGGTTCACCTTGCGCAGCCGCTCCTGCCAGGGGTCGGCGGGGTCCAGCGCGAGGCCGGCGGCCAGCCGCCGGTACAGCTCCGTCGCCATCTCGTCCAGCAGCGCCTGCTTGTCCTTGAAGTGCCAGTACAGCGCGGGCGCCTTGACGTCCAGCTCCCGGGCGATGGCCCGCAGCGTCAGCCCTTCCAGACCGGTCTCGCCCAGCAGCCGCAGCGCGGTGTCCGCGACCCGGCGGCGGTCCAGGGGCGCTCGTCGTTCCGTACTCACGCTTGACAGCTTAACAGCGTTAAGGGCACTCTCGTCGGGGACGGCACTTAACGGCGTTAAGGAGAGGTGTCATGGTTGCGGACGTTCTGATCGTGGGCGCGGGCCCGACCGGGCTCACCCTCGGCATCGACCTGGCCCGGCGCGGGGTGGCCGCCCTGGTCGTGGAGCGGGCCGCGGGGCTGTTCCCCGGCTCGCGCGGCAAGGGCGTCCAGCCGCGCACCCAGGAGGTCTTCGACGACCTCGGCGTGCTGCCGGCGCTCCGCGCGGCGGGCGGCCCCTATCCGCCCCGGCTGGTCTGGCGGGACGGCGAACAGGCGGGCGGCGCACCCCTGTTCGATCCGGTGGAGCCGACCGAGGGCGCCCCCTACACCGAGCCCCTGATGGTCCCCCAGTGGCGCACCCAGGAGATCCTGTACGCCCGGCTGACCGAGCTGGGCGGCGAGGTCGCCTTCGGGCGCGAGGTGACCGGCCTGACGCAGGACGCGGACGGTGTGGACGTGGCCTTCGCCGACGGTACGACGCTGCGCGCCCGGTACGCCGTCGCGGCCGACGGCGGACGCTCGGCGGTCCGGCGCGCGGTGGGCGTCGCGCTGACGGGCGAGCCGGTCGACCCGGCGCCCTTCCTGGTGGCGGACGTACGGCTGCGCGACCTCGACCGGGACCACTGGCACATGTTCCCGGGGCCCGACGACACCGGCCTCGCGCTCTGCCCGCTCGCCGGGACGGCGGACTTCCAGCTCGCCGGGCGGCTCCCGGAGGGCACCGAACCCGACCTGACCCTGGACGGGGTGCGCAAGCTGGTCGGCGCGTACACGCACCTGGACGCCGAGGACGTCACCGAGCTGCGCTGGTCCTCCGGCTTCCGGCCCCGGGCGGCACTGGCCGACGTCTTCCGGGCGGGCCGGGTGTTCCTCGCCGGGGACGCGGCCCATGTGCACTCGCCGGCCGGCGGGCAGGGCCTGAACACCAGCGTGCAGGACGCCTACAACCTGGGCTGGAAGCTGGGCGCGGTGCTGACCGGCGGGGCGCCCGAGACGCTGCTGGACAGCTACGAGGAGGAGCGGCGCCCCAACGCGGCGGCCATGCTGGGCCTGACGACGGGCGTGCACCGCGGGGAGGTACGGCGCGGGAAGGCGACCGTGCAGCTCGGGCTCGGCTACCCGGAGTCCCCGCTGAGCGTGGAGACCCGCACCGCCCCGGCCGGCCTCCGCCCCGGCGACCGGGCCCCCGACGGCCGGGTGGCCGGCGTCCGCCTCTTCGACGCCTTCCGCGGCCCGCACTGGACCCTGCTGGGCGCACCCGCACCGGCCGAGGGCATCCGCGCGCTCCCGGCGGCCCCCGCGTCGTACGGCCCCGGTGTCTTCCTGGTCCGCCCCGACGGCTACCTCGGCTGGACCGGCGACACGACCGACGGCCTGCCGGAGTACCTCACCCGCCTCGGCCGGAACTGAGTGCTAGGCGCCGGCCAGCGACAGCTTCACCGCGAAGCCGAGGAAGAGCACACCGGCCGCCGAGGTGGCCGTCGCCGACAGTCGCCGGCGGCGTCGGAAGGCCGCCGCGAGCCGGGTGCCGCCGAATATCAGCGCGCTCAGGTACAGGAAGCTGGCGAGCTGCGCGAAGGCACCGAGCACGACGAACGACAGGGCCGGGTAGGCGTACCTCGGGTCCACGAACTGCACGAAGAAGGCGACGAAGAAGAGGATCGCCTTGGGGTTGAACAGGCTCACCACGAGCGCCCGGCGGAACGGCCGCTCGTCACCGGCCGGGGCGGGCGCCGCGTCCTCGGCGGCACGCTCCCGCCGCGAGCGCCACATGTCCCACGCGGCCCGCATCATCCCGACCGCCAGCCAGGTCAGATACCCGGCACCGGCGTACTTCACCACCCCGAACAGCACGGCGTCGGCCTGGAGCAGCGAGGCGACGCCCGCCGCGGACAGGGTCATCAGCACGGTGTCACCGCACCACACCCCGGCGGCGGCGGTGTACCCGGAGCGGACCCCGCGCCGGGCGGCGACGGACAGCACGTACAACGAGTTGGGGCCGGGCAGCAGCACGATCAGGGCCAGGCCCGCGAGATAGGTGGGGAGGTCGATGACACCGAACATGGCAAGGAGTGTCGCACGGGGGCACGACACCCGTTCCGGGTTATCCACAGGGCGGGCGGAGGACCCTCGCGGGGCGTCTCAGAACACGTCGTGCGGCACATGGCTCCCCCACACCTCCCGCAGCGCCCCGCACACCTCCCCCACCGTCGCCCGGACCCGCAGCGCCTCCTTCATCGGGTACAGGACGTTGCCCTCGCCCCCGGCCGCCTTCCGCAGGGCGCCGAGCGCCGACTCCACCGCGCGCCCGTCCCGTTCGGCGCGGAGCCGGGCGAGCCGCTCCGCCTGGCGGGCCTCGATGGAGGGGTCGACGCGCAGCGGCTCGTAGGGCTCCTCCGCGTCCAGCCGGAAGCGGTTGACGCCGACGACCACCCGCTCACCGGAGTCCGTCTCCCGCGCGACCCGGTAGGCGTTGCGCTCGATCTCGGCCTTCTGGAAGCCCTGTTCGATCGCCGCGACGGCACCGCCGAGGTCCTCGACCCGCCGCATCAGCGCGACGGCCGCCTCCGCCACGTCGTCCGTCATCCGCTCCACCGCGTAGGAGCCGGCGAACGGGTCGACGGTCGCGGTGACGTCCGTCTCGTACGCCAGCACCTGCTGCGTCCGCAGGGCGAGCCGGGCGCTGCGGTCGGTCGGCAGGGCGAGCGCCTCGTCGTAGGAGTTGGTGTGCAGCGACTGCGTGCCGCCGAGCACGGCCGCCAGACCCTGTACGGCCACGCGTACCAGGTTCACCTCGGGCTGCTGGGCGGTGAGCTGCACGCCGGCCGTCTGGGTGTGGAAGCGCAGCATCAGCGATCTGGGGTCGCGCGCCCCGAACTCGTCCCGCATCACCCGCGCCCAGATCCGGCGCGCGGCACGGAACTTGGCGACCTCCTCCAGCAGCGTCGTACGGGCCACGAAGAAGAAGGACAGCCGGGGCGCGAAGTCGTCCACGTCCATGCCGGCCGCCACCGCCGTGCGGACGTACTCGATGCCGTCGGCCAGGGTGAAGGCGATCTCCTGCACCGGCGAGGCACCCGCCTCCGCCATGTGGTAACCGGAGATCGAGATGGTGTTCCACTTCGGGATCTCGGCGGTGCAGTACCGGAAGATGTCGGCCGTCAGCCGCAGCGAGGGCGCCGGCGGGAAGATGTAGGTGCCGCGCGCGATGTACTCCTTGAGCACGTCGTTCTGGACGGTGCCGGTCAACCGGGCCGACGGGACGCCCTGTTCCTCGGCGACCAGTTGATAGAGCAGGAGCAGCAGCGCGGCGGGCGCGTTGATCGTCATGGACGTGGAGACCTCGGCCAGCGGGATGCCGGTGAACAGCTCCCGCATGTCCTCGACCGAGTCGACGGCCACCCCGACCTTGCCGACCTCGCCGTGCGCGAGGGGCGCGTCGGAGTCGTGGCCCATCTGGGTGGGCAGGTCGAAGGCGACCGAGAGGCCGGTGGTGCCGTGGGCGATGAGCTGCCGGTAGCGGGCGTTGGACTCGGCGGCCGTGCCGAAACCGGCGTACTGCCGCATGGTCCAGGGGCGGCCCGTGTACATGGTCGGGTAGACCCCGCGCGTGAACGGGTACGCGCCCGGCTCGCCCAGCTTCTCGGCCGGGTCCCAGCCGGCCAGGTCGGCCGGACCGTAGACCGGCTCGATCGGCAGGCCCGACTCCGAGTCACGCGCCATGGTCGCCTCCGCACGGTTGCTCGCCCTTCCCACCATGCCCCGTAGTTCGGCGGCGGTCACGCGGGGAAGCATCCCCGGCATGAGGAACAGGGGCACACTCGCCGCCGTACTCGCCTCGACCGCCGCCCTCGCGGCCCTGACCGGCTGCACCGTGCGGCCCGCCGGCTCCGACGGTGCCGACGCCGCCGACGGCAAGCACCGCCTGCCGGTACACGTCCGCCTGCCGTCCACCCCCGGCCCCGAACCGTCCCGGACCCCGGGAACCGCCCCCACCCGGACGGCCACCACCCCGAGCCCGCCTGCCACGCCCGCCGTGCCCGCGCGGGTGCTCTGGTCGCGCGGCGACAGCGGACCGGCCGTCCGGGAACTCCAGGCGCGGCTGCGCCAGGTGGCCTGGCTGTACGACGGGCCGACCGGCGCGTACGACGACCTGACCGAGCAGGCCGTGCGCGGCTTCCAGGGCAAGCGCGGGCTGCCCCGGACCGGCGCGACCGACACCGCGACCTGGCAGCGGCTGGTGCGGATGACGCACCGGCCCGGCAGGTGGGAGCTGTACCTGATGGGCGGTCAGCCGGCCGGCGCGCCCGATCCGCGCTGTCTGACCGGGCGGGTGCTGTGCGTCGACAAGACGACACGGACGCTGCGCTGGATGGTCGACGGCCGGACCGTCACGACGACGGCGGTGCGGTTCGGCACGCAGTACACCCCGACCCGGGAGGGCGTCTTCCACGTCTACTGGAAGGCCCGGGACTGGGTGTCCACGCTCTACCACTCGCCGATGCCGTACGCGATGTTCTTCAGCGGCGGCCAGGCGGTGCACTACTCGTACGACTTCGCGGCGCGCGGTTACGCGGGCGGCTCGCACGGCTGTGTGAACGTCCGGGACGAGGCGGCGATCTCGGCGATCTTCGCGCAGGTGCGGGTGGGCGACACGGTGGTCGTCCACCGGTGAGGAGAGTTCGGGGCGCGGGCGGGACCGGGGGAACGTGTCCCGCCCGCGCCGGGTGCACGAGCCGTAGGTACGGGGGGAACCCCGGCTCAGTGCGACGGCCGATGACCAGTCGGCTCACTCAGTACTGCGCCGGGCGCCGTGAAAACGTCACACCTCGCCGACAGATTTTTCTACGGCTTTTTCCACGGCCGGAAACCCGCAGGTCAGAGGGCGGTGTACGGCGGCTTCGGCAACCGGGGCCGAGGGGGAAGCGGGGGCGCCGGTCGCCGCGATCCGGCCCGGGCGTCCGGGATCGCGGGGGGCGGGGTCGATGCCGCGGTGCCGGGCGGGTCTGCCGCCGTGCTGCCGGCCGTCGCGGTCGTCGCCGTGCCCGCCCCGGTGCTTGCCGGGATGCCTGCCGGGACGGCTGTCGTCGTCACCGCCCGGGCCGTCACCCCCCGGGCCGTCACCCCCCGGGCCGTCACCCCCCGGGCCGTCGCCCCCCTGGCCGCCCTTGCCCCTGCCGTCGCCGCGGCCCCTCCCGCCGCCCTTCGGATCGCCCTTGCCGCCGGCCTTCGCGTCGCCGCCACCGCCGCCCCGCGCGGGGTCGGAGAGGCCGCCCGGGGCGGCCAGGACGACCTTGCAGTACCTGGTCACCCGCGCCGAGCCGCCCGCCAGGTCCTCCAGCGCGCGCAGGCGGCCGGTCTCCAGGCCCTTGCCGTCCCGGATGTCCCGGCAGGCCGAGGCGATGCCCGGCCGGCCGCCGGCGGACGGCGCGGACGGGTCACCGGTGCCGATGGTGGCGCCGGCGGACGGACGCTCGTCCGGTACGAGGGCCTCGGCGGAGCCGCCGCCGGGGACGGCGGTGCCGGGCGTGCCCGGTGCGGTGCCCGGTACGCCCTGCGGGGAGGCCGAGCCGAGCGGCTCACCGGTGATCCCGGCGGTGACGGACGCCGTCGGGCCGGGGTGCGCGTCGTGGAACGGCGTGGGCAGCACCCCGCTGCCGGCGGCGACGGCGACCCCGCCGAGGGTGCCCGCGGCCACGGCCGCCGCCAGCACCAGGCGCGCGGGACGGGCCCAGCGCGGCCGGCGGGCGGAAATTCCGGTACGGCCCCGTGCGCCGATGCGGACCAGGCCCGCGTCGGCGCCGGGAGCGGGCGTGGCGGAGCCGGTGCCGTAGGCGCCCCTCGCGAAGGCGGCGCCGGCGCGTTCGGCCTCGGCCTCCTCACGGGCCTTGCGGAACGCGGCCAGGGCGCCCTCCTCACCAGGGAGTTCACCGGTGGCGGGAGCCGCCTGGGCGGACAGTGCGCCGAGCGCGCCGGAGAGGCGTTCTGCCTGGTCACGGGCAGGGGCGTCGACGGCTTCCAGCGACTCGCCGCGCAGCAGACGTTCCGCCGTGTCGCGGTTCAGCCATCTGTACTGCTCGTCGGCCATCACATGTCCTTCTGCGTCCGCGCGCGCGTATGCGTCACAGTCGCGGACGTCACCGCGCGGCCACGCGGTTCTCTCTGGGGTGGCAGCGCGTCGAGCACGCCGGCCGATTCCGGATCGTCGCCGAGCAGCTCCGCGAGCCGCTTCAGGCCCCGGTGCGCGGCGGTGCGGACGGCTCCCGCGCGTTTGCCGAGCGTCTCGGCGGCGGTCTTGGCGTCCAGGCCCACCACCACGCGCAGGACGACCGCCTCGGCCTGGTCCTGCGGGAGCCGCGCGATGAGAGAGAGGGTGCGGTCGGTGGTGACGGCCTCGATGGCCTCGCCGGCCGTGTCGGACTCGGCGGCCCGGCCGGTCAGTTCCGTCTCGTCGCCGCCTATCGCGGGGCGGCGGCCGCGCATGCGTATGTGGTCCAAGGCGCGGTTGCGGGCGATCCGGGCGGCCCAGCCGCGGAAGCGGTCGGCGTCGCCGCTGAACCGGTCGAGGTCGCGGGCTATCTGGAGCCAGGCCTCCGACGCCACGTCCTCGGCGTCCGGGTCCCCGACCAGCGTGCGCACGTAGCCGAGCAGCCGTGGATGCACCGCGCGGTACACCGAACGGAACGCGGTCTCGTCCCCGTCCTGTGCTGCGCGTACTGCGGCGGTCAGCTCCGCGTCGTCCCCCAGCACCGCACTCCCTTGAACGCCTGTCTCCGGTCGGCGCGAAAGGCACGTTACGGCGTGAAACCACGCGCCGTCCATGTCTGTAGAAGCTGCAACTAACTCGTGACCAGGTACGAGTGCGCGCAGGGTGAGATCCGGCGGCTCCGGGTGTGACAGAAACCGCACTCCCGACGCTGAAGGAGATACGGGTCGCACACGACCCGACCACGCGACGGCCGGGGCCTCTCCTGTGGGGGGTGGCGGCCTCGGTCGTCGCGCCACCCTGGGGCCTCCCTTCGCGGTCGCCGTGCAAGCGGTGCCTCGCCGGTACACGCGTACCCGCCTGACGGCTCTGCCGTCTCCCTGAGGACCGCCGCGGTCGGAGCCGCACGGCTCGGACGGCCCCGCACGCCCCGTCGTACTGCCCACGCTGTCCGGCCATCTGCCCACGCTGCTCGGCCATGTCGGCGTTTCGGCCATGTCCTGCCCGCAGCCGCTCCGAGCCGGACCAGGGATGTCGCGCGCGCGGGCTCCAAGACGCGGGAAACAGCGGGGTCCCCAGCACGGCCGGATGACGTGTGTTCGATATCGCAGCCACGTCGTTAGACCTCACGAATCTGCCGCAGCGACCGTCCCAGGGGGAACGATGACCTCGGCCATCACACAGGACCAGCCACCGCGACCACCCAAGGGGACCGCGCCGGACGACGAACCGCGGGAGGCCGCTGTTCGAGAGGAGGAATACCTCTACCGCGGCGAGTCGAGGCTCCAGGCCGGCTCCCTGCTGACCTCCCGCACCATGGCACGGCGCCTGCCCTCCCTCGTGCGGCGCTCGGTGCGGATGGCCTGGCGCGTGGACCGGGGCGCGACCATCGGCCTGCTGGTGTGCCAGATCGGGACCGGCGTCCTCGCGGCCCTCGGCCTCCTGGCCGTCACGGGCACGATCACCGCTTTGATCTCCTCGGGCGACATCACCGAGCGGCTGAGGGACGCCGCCCCGCAGCTGACCGTGATCGCCGCCGCCACCGGCCTGCGCGCCCTGCTGGGCATCGCCGTCGGCTGGCTGACCGGCCGTCTGCGGCCCGTGCTCGGCCGGGCGGCGGAGCTGACGATGATCGAGGCCGCCCTCGGCGCGGAACTGGCCGCCAACAACAAGCCCGGCTACAACGACGCCTACGACATCGCCGACCGAGGCGCCCAGGTCACCCCCGACCTCGTGGAGGAAGCGCAGGACGTCCTCGCGGCGACCGCCACGCTCGCGGCCGGCGCCACCGTCCTGACCGTCCTGCACCCCCTCCTCCTCCCCCTGCTCTTCCTCGCGTGCCTGCCGCAGGCCGCCGCCTACGTCCGTTCCGCGCGCGTGATCTACCTCGCCGGCCTGGAGACCTCCGGGCGGCGCCGGATGCTGGGCAAGCTGCGCTGGCACATGGCCTATCAGGAGTCCAGCGAGGAGATGCGCGCCTGCCTGGCCGGCCCCTTCCTCATCGGCCGGTACCGGCGGCTGGCAGCCTCGGTCAACGCGGCCGAACGGAAGGCCGCGAACACCGGTGCCTGGATGGGACTGGCCGGAGCAGTGGCCGGCGGGATCGCCTCCGCCGCCGTGTGGGCGGCGCTGCTGTGGCTGCTGGCCTCCGGGCGGATGAGCCTGGCGGCCGGCGGCGGCGCCGTCTTCGCCCTCCAGACCGCCACCGGCTCGGTGCGCGGCATCATCAACGGCGGGGCCCGCCTGGTGCGCACCGGCTGGTACGTGCAGGACTGGCAGAACTTCCTCGACAACGCCCACGGCCAGGCCATGACCGACTCCCGCGGCACCGCACCCGTGACCGTGGCCCCGGAGCGCTTCGAGGTCCGCGACGTCACCTACCGCTACGACGGAGCCCCGAAGAACAGCCTGAGCGGCGTCTCCCTGCAGGTGCGGCGCGGGGAGATCGTGGCGCTGGTCGGGGAGAACGGCTCGGGCAAGACGACCCTCTCGCGCCTGCTGTGCGGGCTGCTGCTGCCCACCGAGGGCGACGTCGCCTGGGACCACGCCTCCGCCGCGGACCTGGACCCGTGGGGGTCGTGGGAGCATGTCGCGCTGGTGCCGCAGAAGTTCACCTACCTGCCGCTGACGATGCGCGACAACATCACCTTCGGGCAGGGCGACACCAGTGACGCGGCCCTGCTCGCCGCATGCGAGGCGTCCGGCGCGGCGGAGATGCTTCCCGGGCTCCGCTCCGGCCTCGACACCCTCCTGACCAGCGAGTGGTTCGGGGGCCAGCAGCTCTCCGGCGGACAGTGGCAGCGCCTGGTCCTCACCCGCGCGTTCCACCGGCGGGCGGCGCTGCTGGTGATGGATGAACCCACGGCCGCCCTCGACGCCCGCGCGGAGCACCGGATCTTCGCCGGCCTGCGGGAACTCGCCAAGGACCGCGCCGTCCTGCTGATCACGCACCGGCTCACGAACGTGGCCGTCGCCGACCGGATCGTGGTCCTGGACGAAGGGCGGATCGTCCAGGAAGGCACCTACGCCCAGCTCACCCGGGAGCCCGGTCTGTTCCGGACCCTGTGGGAGCTGCAACGCCGGATGAGCGGCGACTCCCCCTGACCAGCCCCACGCCGGTCTCGGTCCATTCTGCGCACTCGCCCGTCTCCCGCCCGTCTCCCGCCCCGGAAGGCAGAGCTTCATGACCTCTCCCGCCTCCCCTTCGCGTCGCGTCACACCGCGTGCGGCTCTGGCGGCAGCGAGGTACGCCGCATCCCGGCATGCGGCGTGGCTCGGCGCCGCCGCGATCGTCACCGACGAGGTCGGCAGGGTCCTGCTGGTGCGCCCCGCCTACCGCGAGGACGACGCGTGGCTGCTGCCCGGAGGTGTCGTCGAAGCCGGTGAACACCCGCACGTCACCTGCCGCCGCGAGATCACCGAGGAGCTGGGCCTGGATCTGCCGCTGCCGACCGTGCTCGCCGTCCACTCCCTCTCCCCGCACCACCCCGGCCCACAGCCCGGCACGCCCTGCCCGGGGGAGGTCCGGTTCGTCTTCGACGGCGGAACCCTCACCCCCGACCAGGTGGAGGCGATCCGCCTGCCTCAGGAGGAGCTGTCCGCGTACGCCTTCCTGGAGAGCCGGGACGCGGTGCGGCGGCTGCGGCCGGTGGACGGGCAGATGATGCTCGCCGCCTACCGTGCCCGGCTCGGGAACACCGGGACCGCTCACCTCGCCGACGGCCGGCACATCCTCGACGTGCCGGCGCTGGACCGCCATGACGTCCATGTCCGCTGCCGGCCCTCCTGGGACAGCCCTCTCCACCGCGGCCCCGTCCCCGGAAGGCTCCCGGTGCGGCAAGCCTGGGCGTGGTGCTTCGTTCCCGACGGCCGGGTCGTCCTGGTGGCCGACCCCCGCCCCCGGGGTGCGTTGCCGATGCTGCCCGGCGGCACCGTGGAGAGCACCGACGCGACACCCGAGGACACCCTCCACCGCGAAGCCGCCGAGGAAGCCCAGCTCGCCCTGGCCGACCCGGTGCGACTGGGCTGGGTGCTGGACGAGACCGGCGAGGTCCCCGGCGGCGTGGGGCCCAACGCCCGGCTCCGCCTGGCCGCCCGGGTCACCGGAACGGGTCCCGCGGCCGTTGACCCCGCCACCGGCCGCGCCTTCGCACGCCTGCTCGCCACCCCCGCCCAGGCAGCCGCGCTGCTGGGCTGGGGCCCGCCCGGCGCGCGGCAAGCCCGGCTCGCGGCGGAGACGGCGTGCGAGCGGTGGGGCCTACCGCCGGCTCGCGCCGCCGCCATCGAGGAGATCCCCGCGGAGGGGATGCGGCTGAGCTGACCCGAACGATCGCCCCGCCTCGACTCGTCCCGCTCCACGTCCCCGGGAGGTAGCCCCATGCCGTTGTCGCACGACCACATCCGCACCACCGTCGAGACCTATCTCGCTCGCCACCCTCACGAGCGCGAGCGGCTCGGCAGCCTCCTGGACGCCCTCGGCCGTCCCGCCGACATCGCCGGCCGTGCCACCTTCACCGGACACGTCACCTGCGGCGCGATCGTCGTCGACCCGCTCGGCCGCGTCCTGCACGTGCTGCACCTGGCGAGCGGGAAGGTCCTCGCCCCCGGCGGACACACCGAGCCCGCCGACGAGTCCCTGGCAGCGGCGGCGCTGCGGGAACTGCACGAGGAGACCGGGATCCCGCCCCGGGCCGTCACGCCGTGGCCCGGCTACGAGGCCGTGCCGTTCGACATCGACATCCACGACGTCGACGCCCGCCCGGACAAGGGCGAACCCGGACACCGGCACTTCGACCTACGGTTCCTCTTCCGCCTGCGCACCGCGGCCGAGGTGCCGGTGGTGCCGCGGGAAGAAGAGGTCGGCGGCATCGAGTGGCGGCCCGTGGACAGGGTGACCTCCCCCTCCCTGCGGGAGAAGCTGCTCAAGCTCACGCCGGAGACCGAGCCGCGAACCGCCAACGCCTCCGCCCTGATCCACAACGACCGCGGCGAGTACCTGCTCCACCTGCGCGACTACTTCCCCGGCCGGATCCGGGAGCCGGGCATGTGGTCCCTGCTGGGCGGCGGCCGAGAGCCCCAGGACGCCACCCTGGAACACACCGTGCGACGCGAACTCGCCGAGGAAGCCGGCCTCCACGTCGCCGACCTGGCACCGTTCGGCACCGAGTACGCCGCCGACGACACCGGCGGGACCGTGCCCATCGCCATCTACGCGGGCCGTTGGAACGGCGATCCCCGCGAACTCCACCTGACGGAGGGGGTGATGCTGGCCTGGTTCGCCCCCGGCGACCTCCACCGCCTGCGCATCGCCGACACCACCAGCGACCTCGTACGGCGCCACGCCGCCGGGCACCCGGCCGGCACCGTCCCGTGGAGCGGGCCCTCATCGCACGAGGAGCGCCGCCCAGCCTCCCCGCACGGAACGGTCCTCAACGTCATCGGCGTCCACCTCTACCTGCAACGGCCCGACGGGACAGTGCTGCTCGGGCTGCGCCACCCCGACTCCACGTTCGCACCGTCCACCTGGCACGTCCTGGCCGGCCACTGCGAGCAGGAGAGCGCCATCGCCTGCCTGATCAGGGAGGCCCGAGAGGAAGCCGGCCTGCGGATCGAGCGCCGGGACGTCGAACTCGTCCACGTCGTCCACCACATCGACCGCGCCGGGGACCGGCCCCGCATGGGCCTGTTCTTCCGCGCCCGGACCTGGAGCGGCGAGCCGGAACTGCGCGAGCCGGACAAGTGCACCCGGTGGACGTTCTGGGACCCGGCCGCGCTCCCCGACGACCTCGTCCCCGACACCCGGGTGGCCATCGAGGGCATCCGCTCCGGCCGCCTCTACTCCGAAACGGGCTGGGCATGAGCTGACGGACGCCGCCCGCGACTGCGACAGCGCGCCTCGACCACAGGAGCCGGCCCGAGCCCGCCATCCTGGTCGTCACCACCGCCATCCACCAGGACCGGCCGCTGAAGACCTCGGTGCGGAGCCCGGCCCTCACACTCCCGCCTCCCCCACCCCCCGTGCCCGGCGTGAGACCACCGCGCGGAGTATCCGGCGGCCCTCGACCGAGATGTCCAGGGCCGGGCGCAGGCCCTGGGGGCCGTGGTCGGCGAGGAGTTCGAGGACGGTGGTCTGGCGGCGCAGCTCGGCCGCGACCAGTGGGGGCAGGTCCGTCGTCGCGGTCCCCGCGCGGGCGGCGTCGAGGGCGTCCTCGCCCGCCGGGTCGCCGGCCGGGTCGAGGAGCAGGTGGACGCGCAGCGAGGCGCGGGAGCAGGCGTCGGACCAGGACCGTACGGCGTCGGCGGTGCGCTCCACCGGGGCCGCGTCCAGCATGCCCCGGGCCAGGCGGGCGGTCCCGGTGTCGGGGGTGTCGAGGGCGACGCGGGCCTTGGCCAGGCCCTCCGTCCAGGCGGAGCCGTCGGCGAGGGCGGTCCACAGGGGGCGCAGGAGGTCGTCGTCACCGCCCAGCAGCGGCAGGCACCGATCCAAACAAGCCAATCCACCGGCGGCCAGTCCGCGTTCGTCGGCCTGTGCGATCAGTTCCACCAGGCTCATGACAGCCTCCCTCGCCAGGGCACCGACCGGTACGGGGCCCGCACTCCCCTACTGCGCCCGGGAGCCCGGGAGTGTCACTGGAAGAAGGTTTCAGCCACGTTCCGGGAGCTGTCCGGGAGCGGTTCCGGTCCGGCGAGCGCCCGCGCGTGCTGCATCCGCGTGATCCGCAGCACGACCAGCACGGCCAGCAGGGCCGCCACCGCGTCGAGGACGTCGGAGACGAGGATCTGCCGGGCCGCGTCCCGGATCTCGGCCGGCGTGTCGGCCCTGCCGTAGGCGCCGTCCGCCACCCGGTAGACGAGCAGCGAGACGATCCACCCGAACCACCAGCAGTTGACCAGCGCGTGTCCGGGGCGCTTGGCCCACTCGGCGCTGGAGTCCCAGATGTCCAGGACGATCCGGCGCGGGAACCACAGGTTCACCACCGGGCAGAACCAGGCGCCGATCGTCCAGCCGCGCACCTTGCTCTGCCCGCCCGGGTTGAACACCTCGGCGTTGATCCGCACGCGCCACAGCCAGCACAGGTACCCGACCATCGCGGCGAGCAGGGCGCCGGTCTGCGCGAGGCCGGCGGCGCGGTAGAGGGTGTCGGCGCGGTCGGCCCGGTCCAGCGTGCCGGGGCTCAGGATCCCGTCGGCGAGGTCACCGGCGATGTCCAGCTCCGCCAGGTCGGCCCAGACGGCGAACAGGTCGGTGGCGATGACCAGGGCGAGCAGCGCGACCGCGACCCGGCCGAGGGCGACCGGAGGCCGCAGCACGGGGCCGGGCGGCATCACGAACGGCGGCGCGGGCGTGGGCACGGGTGTGGGCGTGGTCATGGTGCGTTCCCCCGGGGGTGGCGACGGTGCGGCGTGCGCCGGCCTTCCCCGGGCCGGACACACGAGCACCGGAACTTACGGCCCGCGAGGCCCGTACGTCCACTCGGTTCCGGGTCCCGCCCCTCAGCCCAGCCGGTTCGCGAGCTGCTGGAACTCCGCCCAGGTCAGCGCGGGCCTGCCCGGGTCCCAGAGCTTCTGGACGGTGGCCCGCAGCGGCATCCGGATGCCGGCGGCGACCTGGTCCTGCGTCTGCGCGTTCGGGAAGTCGCCCCACACCGCGAAGGTGCCGCCGAGGATCTGCCCGTCGTAGCGCGCCGGTACGGCGGTCGTGCCGCGCACCACCCGCGGGGTCCACTGCTCGTAGATCCGCTGTCCGGTCGGGTAGACGAAGGTCTGCGGCTGGCCGAGGACGTAGTACAGGAACTCGTCGTTGTAGTTGATGAGCTTGCGGCCGGCGCTCAGGTACTCGTCGGGCTGCCGGGCGCCGATCTCCTTGCCGGTCCAGTAGGCGACGCGCAGGTCCTTGTCGGGCCGCACGGAGGTGCCGCGGAAGAAGCCGTCGTTCCAGGCCCGGGGGATCTTGCCGTGGGCGCGGACGGTGGCGGCGCGGTCGTTGAGCCAGCCGGTGGTCAGGTCGGCGACGGTGCCGCCGGAGCCGTAGGCCTTGCGGGCGGCGGTGGCGAGCTGCGGGTAGGAGGCCTGCGGGTCCTTGACGGTGAGCGCCTGGTACTCGTCGCCGCCGAGGTTCCACTGGTCGCCGGGGAAGAGGCCGGCGTACTCGTTCAGCAGGTCGTCGACGATCTTCGCCGAGGCGGGCTTGGAGATGTCGATCGCGCCCCGGGTGGCGGTCCCGCTCGCGTTGCGCAGCTGGAGGTCGGGGTGGGCGGCGATGACGGCGCCCAGGTGGCCGGGCGAGTCGATCTCGGGGACGACCGTGATGTGCCGGCTGTTCGCGAGGGCGATGATCCGCTTGACCTGCGCCGTGCTGAGGTGGTCCTTGGAGACGATCTCGGGGTGGCTGGTGGACTCGATCCGGAAGGCCTGGTCGTCGGAGAAGTGCAGCCCCAGCTCGTTGTACTTCAGGTCCCCCAGCTCGCGTATCCGGTCCTCGATCCAGGTCTCGGAGTACGGCTTGCGCGCGATGTCCACCATGAACCCGCGCACCGGCTTGGCGGGCTCGTCCTTCACGACGCCCTCGGGAGCGGTGCCGCCGCCGTGGACCTCCTGCTTCAGGGTGCGCGTGCCGTAGAAGACCCCGGCCTGGGCCGGCCCGCTGATGTCGACCCGGCCGTCCTTGACGGTCATGGTGTACGACTCCTGGTTGCCGCCCCCGCCGAGCGAGAGCCGCACGTCGCCGGCCTTGCTGTCGTCCTTCTGCCCGGCGTAGGAGAGGCCCAGCTCGCCGGCTATGAGGCGGCCCTCGTCGGCCAGCCCGGGGTCGCCGACCACGACCCGGCCGCCCTTCTGCGGCTGCCAGCCCGGCCCGCGCGCCGCGGTGTGCGAGCGCACCGCGGGTATCGTGCGCGGCGCCTGGGAGAGCGGGTAGGACCGGGTCGGCGAGGGCGTGGGCGACCCACTGGGGTCCTTCCCCGGCACCCGGTCGGAGGACTGCCGCGCACCCCCGTCCTCGCTCGCGCCGCCGCCGCCCGAGGAGGCCCACACGCCCACCCCGGTACCGAGCGCGACGGTCCCGAGAATCGCGGCGGCGACCACCGCGCGCTTCCGTATCACCTGCTCCGCCGGATGCCGGCGCCTGTGCTGGGTCACCCTGCCAACGTACGACTGCCGGGCCCGTCACCCGTCATCGAGACGTACCGAAACTCTCCCGTCCGGGTGAATTTCAGGCATCGCTCGGACACAGAGTGACCACTCTCGATAACCTGAGCGCACATCCTTCACAGCTTTCCCCTGCCACATCACCCGTGACGCGAGGACCCACGCTGTCCGCCCACCCTGCCCCGTATCTGCCCAGGCCCCTCGACGCGTTCAACGCGGCGCCCGCCGACGAGGCACGCGGCCTGCTGCTGCGCTGTCTGCGCAGCGATCGCTGGGCCCACCGGATCGCGGACCACCGCCCCTATCCCGACCTGGACGCCCTGCTGGCCGCGACGGACGAGGCGGCCTACGACCTCGCGCCCGCGGACCTCGCTCAGGCGCTGGCCGGGGAGCCCCTGCCCGAACTGCCGGCGGACGCCTACGCGGCGGCCCACACGGCCCTGAGCGCGGCCCTGGCCGCCTACGAGGCCCGCTTCGGGCACGTGTTCGTCGTCGACCTGGGCGGCGTGCCCCCGGCCGAGGCCCTCGACCGGGTCCTGGAGGCCATCAGGTCACGATGGGCGAACGATCCAGAGGAGGAGCGCGCCATCACCGCGGAGGAGCTGCGGCGGCTGGCCCGCGGCCGGATCACGGGGTTTCTGCGGGGCGAGGCCGGTAACCCATCCGGTGCCAGTTTGATCACACAGGTAGGCCCCCCGTAAGGCTCGCCGCGACGCCTCGCTACGATGCTGGGGGCCGGTGGACCGTACCCGGCCGGGCCCGACCGACACCGAAGCCGGCGCGGCCCTAGTCCCCGCTCCCGGAGGGTTCTTCCGTGCCGGCTGGAACGCTGTACCGCGGCCGGGAAGGAATGTGGTCCTGGGTGGCTCACCGAGTCACCGGCGTCCTCATCTTCTTCTTCCTGTTCGTACATGTGCTGGACACCGCTCTCGTGCGTGTCTCCCCCGAGGCCTACGACAAGGTCGTGGCCACGTACAAGACGCCGATCGTCGCGCTGCTGGAGTACGGCCTCGTGGCCGCCATCCTCTTCCACGCGCTCAACGGCCTGCGCGTCATCGCCGTCGACTTCTGGTCGAAGGGCCCGCGCTACCAGAAGCAGATGTTCTGGACCGTGATGGGCATCTGGATCGTGCTGATGATCGGGTCGCTCTACTCCGTCCTCGGTCACGCCGCTCGTGTTGTGTTCGGGAGCTGAGGCACATGTCCACGACTGAAACCCCCGCGTCCGGAGTCGGCCCCGTCGAGGGTGCCCCCGTCTACTCCGCCGACAACCCGGCCCCGCTGATCGAGGCCCCGCGCAAGCGCACCAAGAAGTCCCCGAAGTCGACCCGGGGCAACTTCGAGCTGGCCGCCTGGCTGTTCATGCGCCTGTCCGGCATCGTGCTGGTCGTCCTGGTCATCGGCCACCTGCTGATCCAGCTGGTGCTGGACGGCGGCGTCTCCAAGATCGGCTTCGCCTTCGTGGCCGGCCGCTGGGCGTCCCCGTTCTGGCAGGTCTGGGACCTGCTGATGCTGTGGCTCGCGATGCTGCACGGCGCCAACGGCCTGCGCACGGTCATCAACGACTACGCGGAGCGGGCGAACACCCGGCTGTGGCTCAAGGGCCTGCTCTACACCGCCACGGTGTTCACCATCCTGCTCGGCACGCTGGTGATCTTCACCTTCGACCCGAACATCCGCTAGGCACGGGGCTGCGAGAATCATGAAGATCCACAAGTACGACACCGTCATCGTCGGCGCCGGTGGCGCGGGCATGCGCGCGGCCATCGAGTCCACGAAGCGCAGCCGCACCGCCGTGCTGACCAAGCTCTACCCGACCCGCTCCCACACGGGCGCCGCGCAGGGCGGCATGGCCGCCGCGCTGGCCAACGTGGAGGAGGACAACTGGGAGTGGCACACCTTCGACACGGTCAAGGGCGGTGACTACCTGGTCGACCAGGACGCCGCCGAGATCCTGGCGAAGGAGGCCATCGACGCCGTCCTCGACCTGGAGAAGATGGGCCTGCCGTTCAACCGGACCCCGGACGGCACCATCGACCAGCGCCGGTTCGGCGGGCACTCCCGCAACCACGGCGAGGCCCCGGTCCGCCGGTCCTGCTACGCCGCGGACCGCACCGGCCACATGATCCTCCAGACGCTGTACCAGAACTGCGTGAAGGAGGGCGTGGAGTTCTTCAACGAGTTCTACGTCCTGGACCAGCTCATCACCGAGGTCGACGGCGTCAAGAAGTCGGCCGGCGTGGTGGCGTACGAGCTGGCCACCGGCGAGATCCACGTCTTCCAGGCGAAGGCCGTGATCTATGCCTCCGGCGGCACCGGCAAGTTCTTCAAGGTGACCTCCAACGCGCACACCCTCACCGGTGACGGCCAGGCCGCCGTCTACCGCCGGGGCCTGCCGCTGGAGGACATGGAGTTCTTCCAGTTCCACCCGACCGGCATCTGGCGCATGGGCATCCTGCTCACCGAGGGTGCCCGCGGTGAGGGCGGCATCCTGCGCAACAAGGACGGCGAGCGCTTCATGGAGAAGTACGCGCCCGTCATGAAGGACCTCGCCTCCCGTGACGTCGTCTCCCGCTCCATCTACACGGAGATCCGCGAGGGCCGCGGCTGCGGTCCCGAGGGCGACCACGTCTACCTGGACCTGACCCACCTGCCGCCGGAGCAGCTGGACGCGAAGCTCCCGGACATCACCGAGTTCGCGCGCACCTACCTCGGTATCGAGCCGTACACGGACCCGATCCCGATCCAGCCGACCGCGCACTACGCGATGGGCGGCATCCCGACCAACGTCGAGGGTGAGGTCCTGTCGGACAACACCACCGTCGTGCCGGGTCTGTACGCGGCCGGCGAGGTCGCCTGCGTGTCGGTGCACGGCGCCAACCGCCTGGGCACCAACTCGCTGCTGGACATCAACGTGTTCGGCCGCCGGGCCGGCATCGCCGCCGCCGAGTACTCCCACAAGGCCGACTTCGTCGAGCTGCCGGAGAACCCGGAGTCCCTGGTCGTCGAGCAGATCGAGCACCTGCGCGCCTCCACCGGCACCGAGCGGGTGGCCGTCCTGCGCCGCGAGCTGCAGGAGACCATGGACGCCAACGTCATGGTGTTCCGCACCGAGCAGACGATCAAGACCGCCGTCGAGAAGATCGGCGAGCTGCGCGAGCGCTACCGGAACGTGGCGATCCAGGACAAGGGCAAGCGGTTCAACACGGACCTGCTGGAGGCGATCGAGCTGGGCAACCTGCTCGACCTGGCCGAGGTCATGGCCGTCTCGGCGCTGGCCCGCAAGGAGTCCCGCGGCGGTCACTACCGCGAGGACTACCCGAACCGCGACGACGTCAACTTCATGCGTCACACGATGGCGTACCGCGAGGTCGGTGCCGACGGCGCCGAGACCATCCGTCTCGACTACAAGCCGGTCGTCCAGACCCGCTACCAGCCGATGGAGCGTAAGTACTGATGGCTACCCCTGTTCTGGACAAGGCGGACGAGGCCGGCCGGCCCGAGCCCGGCTTCGCCGACTCCCCCTACATCACGGTCACCTTCCGGATCCGCCGGTTCAACCCGGAGGTCTCGGCGGAGGCCGTCTGGGAAGACTTCCAGCTGGAGATCGACCCGAAGGAGCGTGTCCTCGACGGCCTCCACAAGATCAAGTGGGACGTCGACGGCACCCTCACCTTCCGCCGCTCGTGCGCGCACGGCATCTGCGGCTCGGACGCGATGCGGATCAACGGCAAGAACCGTCTCGCCTGCAAGACCCTGATCAAGGACATCAACCCCGAGAAGCCGATCACGGTCGAGCCCATCAAGGGCCTCACGGTCCTGAAGGACCTGGTCGTGGACATGGAGCCGTTCTTCCAGGCGTACCGGGACGTCATGCCGTTCCTGGTCACCAACGACACGAACGAGCCCACCCGGGAGCGTCTGCAGTCCGCCGAGGACCGCGAGCGCTTCGACGACACCACCAAGTGCATCCTGTGCGCCGCGTGCACGTCGTCCTGCCCGGTGTTCTGGAACGACGGCCAGTACTTCGGCCCGGCCGCGATCGTCAACGCGCACCGCTTCATCTTCGACTCGCGTGACGAGGCCGGTGAGCAGCGCCTGGAGATCCTCAACGACCGGGACGGCGTCTGGCGTTGCCGTACGACCTTCAACTGCACGGACGCCTGCCCGCGCGGTATCGAGGTCACCAAGGCGATCCAGGAAGTCAAGCGCGCCCTGATCACGCGCCGCTTCTGACCTCCGGGTCGCATGCCGAAGGGCCCCGCTTCCGGGACGGGAGGCGGGGCCCTTCGGCGTGTGCGGGCGGTGTCAGCCGCGCAGGACGTTGCCGTGCTTGTCCGTGCGGTCGTTGCTCGTCAGGAAGAGGATGCCGTCGATCAGGGCCCAGACGCCGAGGCCGCCGCAGGTGAGGAGCTGGGCGATGGCGACACCCGTGGAGCCGACGTAGAAGCGCCCGGCGCCGAAGCTGCCGAGGAAGATCTGCAGGATGCCCGCGACGATCTTCGACTTGTCGGAGTAGGGGCGGCCCTGCGGGTCGACGCCGTACGGGGACTGGGGAGTGGGGACGGACATGCTGGTACTCCTGGGATGCGGTGGGTGATACGCGCAGGGGAACGCCCTGCGCGGCACCCGGCCGCACGCTCCCCCGTCTCCTGAGCATAGAGAAGGTAAAGAAGGGAAAGAGCCAACGTCGGCCTATTGTTCGCCATTCGTGATCAGTACCGGCCAACGTCGCGCGCATGCGGGCCGGTTACCCGACCAGGTTGCGTACGACCGTCCAGCCGACGGCCGTCGCCAGGACGGCGAGCTGCCCGCGACGGCCCAGCGCCGGGCGCCAGGTGCGCCCGTGCAGCCCCTCCCAGGTCCAGCGCCCCCACAGGGCCAGCGCGAGGGGCGCGGCGAGCAGCAGGGCGCGGTTGTCCAGCCAGGCCTGCGCGAGGTGGCCGTGCATCAGGTCGTACACCAGGCGCGTGCCGCCGCAGGCCGGGCAGAGCAGGCCGGTGACGAGGTGGAAGGGGCACCGCGGCAGGAACTGCCCCGGCTGGTGCGGATCGGTGCCGTACAGCCGGGCCAGCCCCGCCGCGCCCGCGACGAGCACCGCGGCCGGCGCGGTCGCGGGATGCCGCAGCAGGGGCCGGCCCGGCACGTCAGCCACGCAGGATCCGCCCCTGGGCGTCCGTCTGGCTGTCGCTGACCAGCAGCATGATGCCGTCCACGAGCGCCCAGATGCCGAAGCCGCCGCAGGTGAACAGCTGGGCCAGGCCGATGCCGACGCTGCCCATGTAGAACCGGCCCACGCCGAGGGTGCCGAGGGTCAGCTGGAGGACACCCGCGACGATCTTCGACTTGTCGGAGTAGGGCCGCCCGTAGGGGTCGTAGCCGTAGGGGGCCCGGGGGTCGCCGGTGTAGGTGCCGGGCGGGGGCGGATAGCCGCCCGGGTAGCCGCTCTGGGCGTAACCACCCTGGGCATAACCGCCCTGCCCGTAACCACCCTGCCCGTAACCGCCCTGGGCGTAGCCGCCGCCCTGGGGGTGCCCCGTCGGCGGCTGGCCGGGCGGCGGGGGGTAGCCGTATCCGGGCGGGGGCTGCTGCGGGGGCTGTTCGGTCACGGGTGTTCTCCGATGGCCTGACGGGACGGATTCCTCCGACCGTCGCACGACCGGATCTTCGGCTGACCGGATCTTCGGTTGTACGACGGCGGATGCACATCTTGCAGGAGAGGGACCGCCGTCGGGAAACCGGTTCCGGCGCAACCGGGCGCACGACACCCGCAATGTCCGTTTCGAGGTGATACGACACTTAACCTGATGGCATGTCAGATGACCAGTCGTACGAACTGCTCGGATTCGACAACGTACTGCTTCCCGTCGGGGACCTCGACGAGGCCCTCGCGTTCTACGAGCGGGCCGGGTTCACCGTGGGGTTCCGCTTCGACGAGGGCGGCATCGCGCTGCTCAAGGTCGGCGCGGAGACGCCGGGCATCCTGCTGCGCGCCGAGGAGACGCTGGGCCACCGGACCCCGCCCTGGCCCTCGCCGCGGGTGTGGCTGGAGGTGCCGGACGCGCGGGTGGCGGCACGGGAGCTGGCGGCGGCCGGCGTCCAGCCACTGGACGAGGCGTTCTCGGTGGCCACCGGCTGGACGGTGGAGATCGCGGACCCCTGGGGCAACGTGCTCGGCTTCACGGACTACACCAAGCGTCCGGCGCTGGGCCGCAGAAGCTGAACGGAGTCCTCCCGCATCGAACTTGAACGCGTTCAAAACCAGGTCTACAGTGGCCACTGTCAGCGTTTTGAACGCGTTCAAGAAGGGGTGGGGCATGGACCGCACCGTCATCGCCTACGTCATCTACCTGGTCGTCAGCATCGCGCTGACCGTCTGGGTGGCCCGCACGCTCAGCCGCAACGGCCGGATATTCCTCGCGGACGTCCTGCACGGCGACGAGAGGCTCGCGGACGCCGTCAACCACCTGCTCGTGGTCGGCTTCTACCTGGTCAACCTCGGCTTCGTGGCGCTGTACCTGAGCGGGGACGACACCATCGAGGACACCCGCGGCATCTTCGAGGCGCTGTCGACCAAGCTGGGCGTGGTGCTGCTGGTGCTCGGCGTGCTGCACCTGGGCAACGTGTACGTGCTCAGCCGGATCCGCCGGCGCGGGGTCATGGAGCGCGAGCAGCGTCCCCCGGTCGCCCCGCAGGAGTGGGTCGCCCCGACGGCGGGCGCGTGACGGCGATGGCCGCCGCGACCACCGCGCACGGCCGGGACGCGTCCGGCGTCCCGGTCCGCGGGCTCACCGTCCTGTACGACGCCGAGCGCGCCCTGGGCGTCCATCTGCGCGGCTGGCTGGTACGGCAGTCGCAGCTGGTGCCGCTGGACCTGCTGCCGGCGGGCTCGGCCGAGGCCCGGGCCCGCTTCCCCGGGCTCGGTCACGGGGCGGCCCGCGACGAGGTCACCGTCGTCGGCGACGCCGGGCAGGTCTACCGGGGCGCGTCCGCCTGGATCGTCGTCCTGTGGGCGCTGCGCGAGCACCGCCCACGGGCCCACAGGCTCGCCACCCCGGCCGGCGCCCGGCTGGCCCGGGGCGCGGTGCTGGCGGCGGCGAAGTGGCGGGGCACGCTGTGGCAGAACGACGGCGGGTCCTGGGGCGGGCAGACGTACCGGCGGGCCGACGGCTGGGAGTACCACCGGGACACCGGCTGGGTCCATCGGCCGCCGTCCGGTGCCCGCAGAGCCCGCGCCACTCGTTAGGCTCTCCTGTCGTGCCCGCGAACAACGACGGCCCCGAGGCGGCCGGTCCCCCGAGCAAGTCCGAGCAGACCCGCGCGCTGATCCTGGAGACCGCGATGCGGCTGTTCCAGGAACGCGGGTACGACAAGACGACCATGCGGGCCATCGCCAAGGAGGCGGGGGTCTCCGTCGGCAACGCCTACTACTACTTCGCGGGCAAGGAACACCTGATCCAGGGCTTCTACGACCGGATCGCCGCCGAGCACCAGGCTGCGGTCCGCCAGGTGCTGGACACGGAGACCGACCTGGAGGCGCGGCTCGCCGGGGTGCTCACCGTCTGGCTGGACATCGCGCGGCCGTACCACGAGTTCGCCGTGCAGTTCTTCAAGAACGCCGCCGACCCCGACAGCCCGCTCAGCCCCTTCTCACCGGAGAGCGAGCGGGCCCGGGAGGCGGCGATCAGCGTCCACCGCGAGGTGCTGGCCGGCTCGAAGTCCAAGGTCGCGCCCGAACTCCGGGAGGTGCTGCCCGAGCTGATGTGGCTCTCCCAGATGGGCCTCGTCCTGTACTGGGTCTTCGACCGCACCGAGGGCCGCGAACGCAGCTACCGCCTGGCCCGTCGCGGCGCCCGCCTCACCGCCCGCGGCGTCTCCCTGGCCCGCTTCCGCGTCCTGCGGCCCCTGGTCCTGGAGATCCACGAGCTGTTCACGGACTTCCTGCCGGGGATGACGAGGGCGCTGCCGGATCCGGGGCGGAAGTGATCACTTTCGGGTGAACGTGGGGGAAGCGGGCGTCCGGCGGCCGGCCTGCCTACGATGATGCTCTCGACACCAGCCCCTAGGAGGCACGCGATGTCCGCTGCATCCGTCGAGCAGCCCTTCGACGCCGACGAGCCGTTCTCCCTCACGGCCATCGCCGACGAGATCATGGAGCGCCATCCGGGCTACCGCGTCGAGATCATCGGAGGCCACCTCCTCGTGACCCCTTCACCGGACGCCCCGCACGCCCGCGCTCTGACCAAACTCATGCGCCCCTTCATCGGCGCCGGTCTGGACGATGGCGAGACGGAGGTCCTCCAGAGCGTCGCGATCAAGCTCCCGACCGGGGCCGAGGACTACTGCATCCCCGACCTGGTGATCGTGGACGCCGACATCGACGACCACTTCATCGAGAACAACGCCTACGACCCGGTCTGCTTCCGTCTGGTCCTGGAGGTCACCTCCGGCAACTGGCGGGACGACCTGAAGACGAAGGTCGGCGCGTATGCCGAGGCCAAGGTGCCGGTCTACGTGATCGTCGACCGCAAGCACCAGCGTCTCCACCTCCTCACCGAGCCCGACGGGAGCACGTACACGAACCACCGCGTCCACGCCCCCGGCGAGACCGTCGTCCTTCCCGATTCTCTCGGCGCCGAAGTCACCCTCGACGTAGAGCAGATCATCAAGGCCGGGCAGAAGTCGGGCGGTTGATCAGATCCAGTTCAGGCGCCAGAGGCGGAAGACGCCCGTACCGTCCGAGAGGTACTGGCCGCCGCCGACGTCCTCCGTGCTGACCACGTACTCCTTGCGCTGCCAGAGCGGGATCAGCGGGACGTCCTCGGCGACCTGGGACTGGATGTCGCGGAAGTCGCCCGCCACGCGGCTGCGGTCGGCGTACTGCTGGCTGTCCAGGATGAGATGGTCGACGCGCTTGTCGCTGTAGCCGGTGCTCATCGTGGAGCCGGTGCCGACCAGCGGGGAGCCGAAGGTGTCCGGGTCCGGGTAGTCGGCCACCCAGCCGACCGCCCAGGCGTCCATCTTCCCGGCGGCCCAGCGCTTCTGGAAGTCGGTCCACTCGTACCCCTTGACGTCGGCCTTGAACAGGCCGCTCGCCTCCAGCTGCTTCTTCAGCTCCGCGGCCTCCTCCGCGCCGGCGCCCCGCCCGATGCCGTACCCGAAGGTGAACCGCACCGGCAGGCTCACGCCGGCCTGGGTGAGCAGTTCGCGTGCCTTCTTGGCGCTCTGCTCCGGGTAGTCGTCGAAGAAGGAGGTGGTGTGGCCGGTGATGCCGGTCGGGATCAGCGAGTACAGCGGGTCGACCGTGCCCTCGTAGACCGTCGCGGCCAGCTTCTCCCGGTTGACCAGCCAGGCGATCGCCCGGCGCACCCGTACGTCGTGCAGCGGGGAGGCGGCGCGGGTGTTGAAGTACAGGTTGCGGGTCTCGGCGCTGTCGGATTCGGTGACGCGCTGCTCGGGGTCGCTCGGGTTGAGCTGTGAGAGGACGCCCGGCGGCAGGGTGCGGGTGGCCACGTCGACCTGCCGGCCCTTCCACGCGCGGTCGAGCTTCTGGGAGTCGGTGTAGTAGCGGAGCCGGACCGGGCGGCCGGTGCCGCTCAGGTAGCCCTCGTAGTGCGTGTTCGGGGAGAGGTCCGCCGACTGGTCCTTGGTGTAGCCGCTCAGCGTGTAGGGGCCCGTGCCGTCCACCTCGGAGCCCTTGCGCAGCGCGCCCGCCGGGTACTTCTCCTCGTCCACGATCGAACCGGCGCCCGTGGCGACCTTCAGCGGGAAGGTGGCGTCCGGGGACGACAGGTGGAAGGTCACCGTCTTCGCGTCGTCGGCGCTGACCGAGCCGAGCGTGGTGAACAGGGACGCGGGGCCGACGTCGGAGTTGATCTTCTTGACCCGGTCGAAGGAGAACTTCACGTCCCGCGCCGTCAGTTCGCGCCCGCTCGGGAAGGTGATCCCGTCGCGCAGCGTGCACCGGTACGTCCTGAGTCCGCCGCCCACGAAGCCGCAGCTCCTGGCCGCGTCCGGGACCGGCTCCACGCCGCCCGGCTCGAAGGTGAGCAGCGACTGGAAGACGTTGCTGAACAACGCCCAGGAACCGGCGTCGTAGGCGCCGGCCGGGTCGAGGTCCGTGACGGCGTCCGTGGTGCCGACGGTGATCGTCTTGTTCTTGTCCTCCTGCGACGGCAGCAGTTGCCAGCCGCCGATTCCCACGATCGCGAGTACGAGCAGCGTCACGAGAATCCGCATGCGAACAGATCGCACGGTGGTGCCCTCCCCAGGCCCCGCGAGGCCCTACCCCTGGCCCAGCACGATTGCGCCACTCCCCTAAGTGGCGCGGCTCACCTAATCACACCTGTTTCAGCGCGGGGAAGGGCTTTCCGACCGGGATGGACAAGAACTTACCGAGGCCTGTTCCGGCCATGTGTACGGCGGGTTTCACAGGTTTTCCACAGGGGTGGGGACGGTTCCCCGCGGGGCGGGGAGGGCGACCCGGGGAGTCCTCGCTATGACGTGTGGCGCAGTGCGCGCAGTCCGCGCAACCCGAGGACCCCGATGGCCGTCCCCCATACGAAGGAGGCGATCGCCAGCAGCAGGTGCACCCAGAAGTACGCGGTCGGGTGGCCGTCGTCGAAGGCGAGTCCGCTGCCGTCCTTGACCAGGTTCTTGACGAAAGTGATCCAGATGATCCAGCTCCACACCCCGAAGGCGAGCAGGAACCAGGAGACCGGGCGGCTGAGCTTCATGTCCCCAGTATCGCCGTCCCGTGTCCGGTTCCGCGCCGGGGGTGGCACGGGGCCGAAGACCGGCCGGCGATCGCTGCTGGTCACCTCCGCCGTCCTGCTGTCCCTGGCCGCCACCGGGCCCGCGGCCCTCGCCGCCCCGAGCCCCACCGCGAGCCCGACGGCCACACCGCCCGCGCGGATGTCGACCGTGGGCGGCGCCCGGCTCGGCATGCCCGGTACCCAGGTCGACCTGGCGCCCGGGGTGCCCGTGTTGCCCAAGGACCTGACGGCGCTGTCCTGGATGGTGTCCGACGCCGAGTCCGGCGAGGTGCTCGCCGCGCACAACGCGCACTGGCGGCTGCCCCCGGCGAGCACCCTGAAGATGCTGTTCGCGGACACCGTGCTGCCCCGCTTCCCCAAGGGCACCCGGCACAAGGTGGTCCCCTCGGACCTGACGGGCGTGGGCGCCGGCTCCAGCGTGGTCGGCATAAAGGAGGGCCACGCCTACTCCGTCCACGACCTGTGGCTCGGGGTGTTCCTGCGCTCGGGCAACGACGCCGTGCACGTGCTGTCGGCCATGAACGGCGGGGTCGCGCAGACGGTCCGGGACATGCGGGACCACGCCGGCGAACTCCGGGCCCAGGACACGCACGTGGTCTCGCCGGACGGCTACGACGAGCCGGGGCAGGTGTCGTCGGCGTACGACCTGACGCTGTTCGCCCGCTCCGGGCTCCAGAAGAAGGACTTCCGGGACTACTGCGCCACGGTGTCGGCGACGTTCGGGGACGCCGAGATCCGCAACACCAACCGGCTGCTCAGCGGCGACACCGACGTGCCCGTCTACCAGGGCATCGCGGGCGTGAAGAACGGCAACACCACGCACGCGGGCGCCACCTTCACCGGGGTCGCCGAGCGGGGCGGCAAGGTGCTGCTCGTCACGGTGATGAACCCGCAAAAGCACGAGCACAACGAGGTCTACAAGGAGAGCGCCAAGCTGTTCGACTGGGGCTTCCAGGCGGCCGGCAAGGTGAAACCGGTGGGTGAGCTGGTGCCGCCCAGGAGCGTCGCGCCGAACAGCGCCGCGCCCAGCCCCGGCGCGTCCCCGCAGCCGGCCTCGGGCGCGGGCGGCACCGGGTCCCGGCCGGTGGCGAGTTCCGCCGCGGGGACGGGCTCCGGTGTCGGCACCGCGCTGGCGGTCGCGGGCGGGCTGCTGGTGCTGCTCGGGGGCGGGGTGTTCCTGATCAACCGCCGGTGGCCGCTGCCGGACCTGATGCGCCGTCGGTCGCGCCCCTGACGCTCCGCTTCCCCGGCTCGCCCCCCGGGTGCCCGTCCGCCGCCGGCTTCTCGGGCGGTGCCTGCGGGGGTGCGTGCTCCGCGGGCACTTCCTCCTCCTTGCTGCCCGTCGCCGTCCAGGCCGCGCAGAACAGGACGAGTTTCGCGGTGAAGTTGATCCACAGCAGCAGCGCGACGGGGACGCCGAACGCGCCGTACATGCTCTTCGCGGCGACGCCCTGGATGTAGCCGCTGAGGAGGAGTTTGAGGAGTTCGAAGCCGATCGCGCCGAGCAGCGCGGCCACCAGCAGGCGGTGGCGCCCCGGCTCGACGCCGGGCAGCAGGGTCAGGACGTAGAGCAGGACGAGGAAGTCGGCGAGCACGGCGACGGCGAAGGCGATGACCTGGAGCAGGGCGCTGCCCCAGCCGTGCTCCTGGAGGCCGATCTGCCGGGAGAGCCAGCCTATGGCCGCCGAGGCGAGCGTGGACGCGGCGAGCGTGACCAGCAGGGCGCCGCCGAGGCCGAGCAGGATGCCGGCGTCCTTGCCCTTGGTGACGAACGGGTTCTCCTCCCGGTCGGGCAGCTCCCAGACCGCGCGCAGGCAGTCCCGGGTCTGGCCGACCCAGCCGACGCCGGTGAACAGCAGCAGGGCGCCCGCGATGACCCCGACCGTGCCGGCGTTCTGCACCAGGGTGCCGATGTCGAGCTGCTGGGACAGGCCCGGGAACTGCTCGCCGATCTTGGCCTCGACCGTCTTCTGGCGGCCGGGGCTCAGCGTGGCGGCGGTGATCGCGGCGGCCACGGTGAGCAGCGGGAACAGGGCGACGAAGCTGACGAAGGTCATCGCGGCGGCCAGCCGGGTCCACTTGACGCGGTCCAGCCGCTCGTAGCTCCGCCACGCGTGCGTGATCATCAGCCGGGTGACGATCGGCCCGATGCCGGGCAACCGCTTCAGCCAGTCCATGATCGGTACTTGCCCTCGGTGGCCCCGTCCACACCGCTGAAATGACGTCAATATCAGGGGACATCGCACTAATCACCCGTCTTGGGGAGGTCACGGGATGTTTTGTAACTAATCGCTGATATATGGGCGATACGGTCACCGGCATGTCCGAAGACACCGTTTCCGTCGCCCGCCTCGTCCGCCCGCGCAGTTACGAGGAGGCCGCGGCGGCCGTCCGCGACAGCGGGGCGCGCGGCACCCTCCCCGGCGGTCCGGGGCGGGCGTACGGCGACGCGGCGCGCAACGCCGGCGGCGCGGTCCTCGACCTGACCGGCCTCGACCGGGTGCACGTGGTCGACGCGGACGAGGGCATCGTCCTGTGCGACGCCGGCGTGCCCCTGCACCGGCTGGCGGGGGTGCTGCTCCCGCTCGGCTGGCTGCCGCCGGTCATGACCGGCGACCGTGGGGTCACCGTCGGCGGGGCGATCGCCGCCGACCTGCATGGCCGCGACCACCATGTCTCCGGCTCCTTCTGCCGCCAGGTGCTGTCCCTGGAGATGCTCACCGCCGACGGCGAGGTCCGCACGGTCACCCCGGACACCGAGCTGTTCGAGGCGACGGCGGGCGGCATGGGGCTGACCGGGATCGTGCTGACGGCCACCTTCCGGCTGCTGCCGGTCGAGACGCCGTACCTGACGGTCGACACCGAGCGCGCCGCCGACCTGGACGCGCTGCTGGCCCGGATGGCCGAGGGCGACCACCGGCACCGCTACGCGGCCGCCCGGATCGACCTGACGGGCCGCGGGACGGCGACCGGGCGCGGGGTGCTCGTCCGGGCCGACCACACGCCTCTCGACGCCCTGGACGGCCCCGGCGGCCTCCGCGACCGGGGCACGCGCGCGTGGCGGCGGCTCCAGGCCCTGCGCCCGCGCCCCCTGCACCAGCGGGCCGCCGTGGCGGGCGACGTCTGGTACCGGGCGGCGCCCCGCGCGCGCACCGGTGAGATCCGGCGGCTGTCCGGCTTCTTCCACCCCCTCGACGGCACCCAGCAGTGGGGACGGCAATGGGCGCAGCAGTGGAGCCGGCCGTACGGCCGGGGCGGCGGCCTGGTGCGCTACCGGTTCGCGCTCGGCCACGGCCGGGAGGAGGCCCTGCACCGGGTCGTCGGACGCCTCACCGCCCTGCCCGGACCCACCCTCCCGGCCGTACTCCAGCACCTCGGGGACGCCGGGACCGGCTGGCTCTCCTTCCCGCTGCCCGGCTGGAGCCTCACCGTGGACCTGCCGGCCGCGCTGCCCGGACTCGCCGTCCTCCTCGACGAACTGGACGCGGAGGTCGCGGCGTCCGGCGGGCGGGTGGCCCTCGCCGGGGACGGCCGGCTGCGTCCCGACCTGCTCGACACGATGTACCCGCGCGCGGCCGGCTTCCGGGCCCTGCGGGCGCGCTGCGACCCACGCGGCGTGTTCACCTCCGACCTCGCCCGCCGACTCGGCCTCTGAGGCCGCGTGCCCCCGCCCCGCCGATCCCCTGGAGCTGTCGTGAAGGACGCCTTCGGTCTCCCCCAGTCCCTGCTCGTCCTCGGCGGTACGTCCGAGATCGCGCTCGCCACCGCGCGCCGGCTGGTCGCGCGCCGCGCCCGTACCGTGTGGCTGGCCGGCCGGCCCTCCCCCGCGCTGGAGGAGGCCGCCGGGAGCCTGCGGGCGCTCGGCGCGGACGTGCGCACTGTCGCCTTCGACGCGCTCGACCCCGAGTCCCACGAGACGGCCCTCGGCAAGGTGTTCGCCGAGGGCGACATCGACCTGGTGCTGCTCGCCTTCGGGGTGCCGGGCGACCAGGCCCACGACGAACGCGACCCGGTGCGCGCCGTACGGGTCGCCCAGACCAACTACACCGGGGCCGTCTCCGCCGGTCTGGTCGCCGCCCGCGCCCTCCAGGCCCAGGGCCACGGCTCGCTGGTGGTGCTGTCCTCCGTCGCCGGTGAGCGGCCCCGGCGCGCCGACTTCATCTACGGCTCCAGCAAGGCGGGCCTGGACGCCTTCGCGCACGGTCTGGGCGACGCCCTGCACGGCACCGGCGTGCACGTGATGGTCGTCCGCCCCGGAACCGTCCGTACGGCGCGGACGGCGGGCCGGGCCGCCGCCCCGCTGGACACCACGCCGGGCGCGGTGGCCGCGGCGATCGAACTGGGGCTGCGGCGCCGCTCGGAGACGGTGTGGGTGCCCGGCCTGCTGCGGCCGGTGATGTCGGCGCTGCGGCACGCGCCCCGCTCGCTGTACCGCAGGCTGCCCCTCTGAGGGTCTGAGGGGATCAGCGGCTGGCGATGGTGCCGCGCTCGGCGTCGGCGTGGCCGGCCTGGGTCGGCACCACGGCGCCGCCGAAGGGGTATTCGCGCAGCTTGCGCCAGACGCCGTCGGTGCCCTGCTGGTAGAGCGCGAAGCCGGTGCAGGGCCACTCGGCCGCGTAGCCGGACAGCTCCTCGAAGGCGCGGTCCATGGCCGCGTCGTCGATGCCGTGCGCGACGGTGACGTGCGGGTGGTACGGGAACTGCAGCTCGCGCGGCACCGGCCCCGAGGCGTCCCGCACCCGCTGCTGGAGCCGGGCACAGGCCTCGGCGCCCTCGACGACCCGGATGAAGACCACCGGGGAGAGGGGGCGGAAGGTGTCGGTGCCGGACAGCCGCATCGGGAACGGGCGGCCCGCCGCGGCGACCACGCTGAGGTGCGCCTCCACGGCCGGCAGGTCGGACTCCTCGACCTCGGTCGGCGGAAGCAGCGTGACGTGCGTGGCGATGCAGTGGGCGGCGGGGTCGCCGAAGCCCGCGCGCCGCTCCTGGAGCAGGCTGCCGTGAGGCTCCGGGACCGCGATCGACACGCCGATCGTTACGGTCCCCACGTCGTCTCCTGTCGTCGCGTCTGTGGTGTTCTCAGTCGTCGGTGTTCCCAGTCGTCCGGGTATCGACATCCGGCTATCGACTGTACGGCTATGACTGTCCTGTGGGCAGGCGCGACGGAAGTGATGTGCAGCGCTCTGCCCGTGCGGACGGGTGTGCGGGGGTGCGGTCGTGCGCCCTGGTGCGGCTAGTGCTTCGCGGGCAGGAATCCCACGCGGTCGTACGCCTGCGCGAGGGTCTCGGCGGCGACGGCCCGGGCCTTCTCCGCGCCCTTGGCCAGGATCGAGTCCAGGGTCTCGGAGTCGTCCAGGTACTGCTGGGTGCGCTCGCGGAACGGTGTCACGAACTCGACCATGATCTCGGCGAGATCGGTCTTGAGCGCGCCGTACATCTTGCCCTCGTACTCCCGCTCCAGCTCGGCGATGGTGCGGCCGGTGAGGGTGGAGTGGATCGTGAGGAGGTTGCTGACGCCGGGCTTGCTCGCGGTGTCGTAGCGGATCACCGTGTCGGTGTCGGTGACGGCGCTCTTGACCTTCTTCGCGGTCGTCCTGGGCTCGTCGAGGAGGTTGATCAGGCCCTTCGGCGTGGACGCCGACTTGCTCATCTTGACCGTCGGGTCCTGGAGGTCGTAGATCTTCGCCGTCTCGCGCAGGATGTACGGCTTCGGGACCGTGAAGGTGGGTCCGAAACGGCCGTTGAACCGCTCGGCGAGGTCGCGGGTCAGCTCGATGTGCTGGCGCTGGTCCTCGCCGACCGGGACCTCGTGGGCCTGGTAGAGCAGGATGTCGGCGACCTGGAGGACCGGGTACGTGAAGAGGCCGACGGAGGCGCGGTCGGCGCCCTGCTTGGCGGACTTGTCCTTGAACTGGGTCATGCGGGAGGCCTCGCCGAAGCCGGTGAGGCAGTTCATGACCCAGGCCAGCTGGGCGTGCTCGGGGACGTGGCTCTGCACGAAGAGGGTGCAGCGGTCGGGGTCCAGGCCGGCGGCGAGGAGCTGGGCGGCGGCCAGGCGGGTGTTGGCCCGCAGTTCCTTCGGGTCCTGCGGGATGGTGATCGCGTGCAGGTCGACGACCATGTAGAACGCGTCGTGGGACTCCTGGAGGGCCACCCACTGGCGGACGGCGCCGAGGTAGTTGCCGAGGTGGAACGAGCCGGCGGTGGGCTGGATGCCGGAGAGCACGCGGGGTCGGTCAGTCGCCATGCTCACCATTCTCTCAGGTTCGGGGGGCGGCTCCGGAACGGGTGTGGACAACACCGGGTTCTTGTGGGGGGCTCCGGTTCTACGCCCGTCTTCGGGGACGCCCGTCTTGGGGGGCTCCGGTTCTACGCCCGTCTTCGGGGACGCCGGTCTTGAGGGCTCCGGTTCTACGCCCGTCCCGGCACCGCTCGCCCGTCCGGGCACCCGGCATCCCGCCCACCGCCCCAGGGGGCTCCGCCCCCTGGACCCCCGGCCTACGCCCACCCACCACCCGACTCGGTCGGCCAGGAGGTGACCCCGCCGCGCCGCCCTCGGCACCGGTCGCGCGACTCGGCCGATCGAGACGGGGGCCCGCCGATGGGAGCGGAAGCCGCAAGCCGTCCCGCAACCGACACGGCCAGGGAGTCGGGCCGGTAGAGGCGGGCGGCCGGGTGCCGCAAAGCCGCTCCGGACTCCGGCGCCCGGGACCGCCGCCGCGACCGCCCCCTGGCCCCCGGCCTACGCCCACCCACCACCCCACCCGGTCGGCCGAGAGGCGACCCCGCCGCGCCGCCCTCGGCACCGGTCGCGCGACTCGGCCGATCGAGACGGGGCCCGCCGATGGGAGCGGGAGCCGCAAGCCGTCCCGCAACCGACACGGCCAGGGAGTGGGGCCGACAGGGGCGGGCGGTCGGGTGCCGGAAAGCCGCTCCGGACTCCGGCGCCCGGGACCGCCGCCGCGACCGTCCCCTGGACCCCGTTGCCACCCGGCTCGGTCGGCCGGGGCGTGGGGTGGTCAGGCCAGGTCGATTTCCGGGTAGAGGGGGAAGCCCGCTACCAGGTCGGAGGCGCGGTGGGAGATTTCGTCGGCGAGTTTCGGGTCCAGGGTGTGGGAGGCCTTGGAGGGGGTGCCGGACTTGGTCGTGCCGGGTTCGGTGGTGGTGAGGACGCGGTCGATGAGGGCGGCGACCTCGTCCATCTCCGCGGTGCCGAGGCCCCGGGTGGTGAGGGCGGGGGTGCCGACGCGGATGCCGGAGGTGTACCAGGCGCCGTTCGGGTCGGCCGGGATGGCGTTGCGGTTGGTGACGATGCCCGAGTCGAGGAGGGCGGCCTCCGCTTGGCGGCCGGTGAGGCCGTAGGAGGCGGCGACGTCGATCAGGTTGAGGTGGTTGTCGGTGCCGCCGGTCACCAGGGTGGCGCCCCGCCGCTTCAGGCCCTCCGCGAGCGCGCGGGAGTTGTCCACGATGCGCTGGGCGTAGTCCTGGAAGGCGGGCTGCCGGGCCTCGGCGAGGGCGACGGCCTTGGCGGCCATGACGTGCGGGAGGGGGCCGCCCAGCACCATCGGGCAGCCCCGGTCGACCTGGTCCTTGAGGGAGTCGTCGCACAGCACCATGCCGCCGCGCGGGCCGCGCAGCGACTTGTGGGTGGTGGTGGTGACGATCTGCGCGTGCGGGACCGGGTCGAAGTCGCCGGTGAGGACCTTGCCCGCGACCAGGCCCGCGAAGTGCGCCATGTCGACCATCAGCGTCGCGCCGACCTCGTCGGCGATCTCCCGCATGATCCGGAAGTTCACCAGCCGGGGGTAGGCCGAGTAGCCCGCCACGATGATCAGCGGCTTGAACTCGCGGGCCTGGGCGCGCAGCGCGTCGTAGTCGATGAGGCCGGTGGCCGGGTCGGTGCCGTAGGAGCGCTGGTCGAACATCTTGCCGGAGATGTTCGGGCGGAAGCCGTGCGTGAGGTGGCCGCCCGCGTCCAGGGACATGCCGAGCATCCGCTGGTTGCCGAAGGCGGTCCGCAGCTCGGCCCAGTCGGACTCGGAGAGGTCGTTGACCTGGCGGGCGCCGGCCTTCTCCAGGAACGGCACCTCCACCCGGTCGGCGAGGACGGCCCAGAAGGCGACGAGGTTGGCGTCGATGCCGGAGTGCGGCTGGACGTAGGCGTGCCGGGCGCCGAAGAGTTCGCGGGCGTGCTCGGCGGCCAGGGACTCCACGGTGTCGACGTTGCGGCAGCCGGCGTAGAAGCGGCGGCCGACCGTGCCCTCGGCGTACTTGTCGCTGAACCAGTTGCCCATCGCCAGCAGGGTGGCCGGGGAGGCGTAGTTCTCCGAGGCGATCAGCTTGAGCATCTCGCGCTGGTCGGCGACCTCCTGGCCGATGGCGTCGGCGACGCGCGGCTCGACGGAGCGGATCACGTCGAGGGCGGCGCGGAAAGCGGTGGACTCGGTGGAGCGGGACTCGGTGGAGCGGGGCTGCTGCTCGGGCATGGGGACCTCCGGACGGTGTGCGTACGGCATTCGCGTTCGGCCCAGGCGCACGGCACTGATGTTCCGCGGGCCGCTCCCCGATGGTCCGTCCCATCCCAGCGCGCCAGTCACGGCCCGCCGTCAGCCTACCGGCCACGCCGGGTCCGGCAGGTCCCGCGTCCACCATGCGAGCGAGCGTATGAAGGGGGTGAGCGCCGTACCCGGGAGGCCCTGTGAGCACCGCTGACGACCTGATCGCCGCCGCCGGCGCGCACAGCGCGCCCACCTACGCCCCGCTGCCGGTGGTGATCGCCACCGGGGAGGGCGCGTGGGTGACGGACGTGGCGGGGCGCCGGTACCTCGACCTGCTGGCGGGCTACTCCGCGCTGAACTTCGGGCACGGCCACCCCCGGCTGCTCCGGGCCGCGCGGGCGCAGCTCGAACGGGTGACGCTGACGTCCCGGGCCTTCCACCACGACCGGTTCGCCGCGTTCTGCACGGAGCTGGCCGAGCTGTGCGGGATGGAGATGGTGCTGCCGGCCAATACGGGCGCGGAGGCGGTGGAGAGCGCGGTCAAGACGGCCCGCAAGTGGGGGTACCGGGTGAAGGGGGTGCCCCCGGAGATGGCGAAGATCGTCGTGGCGGGCGGCAACTTCCACGGCCGTACGACGACCGTGGTCAGCTTCTCGACGGACCCGGAGGCGCGGGCCGACTTCGGGCCGTACACGCCCGGCTTCCAGATCGTGCCGTACGGGGACCTGACGGCGCTGCGGGCCGCGCTGACCGAGAACACGGTGGCGGTGCTGCTGGAGCCGGTCCAGGGCGAGTCGGGGGTGATCGTGCCGCCGGCCGGCTATCTGCCGGGGGTGCGGGAGCTGACCCGGGAGCGGGACGTGCTGTTCGTCGCCGACGAGGTGCAGTCGGGGCTCGGCCGGACCGGGCGGACCTTCGCGTGCGAGCACGAGGGCGTGGTGCCGGACGTGTACGTGCTGGGCAAGGCGCTGGGCGGCGGGATCCTGCCGGTGTCGGCGGTGGTGGCGAACGCCGAGGTGCTCGGCGTGTTCCGGCCGGGCGAGCACGGGTCGACGTTCGGCGGGAACCCGCTGGCCTGTGCGGTGGCGCTGGAGGTGATCGCGATGCTGCGCACCGGCGAGTACCAGGCGCGGGCGGCCGAGCTGGGCGCGCGGATGCACCGCTACCTCGGGGACCTGCTCGGCACGGGCGCGGTCACGGCGGTGCGCGGGCGCGGACTGTGGGCCGGGGTGGACGTCGCCCCGGCGGTCGGCACCGGCCGGGAGGTGTCGGAACGGCTGGCGGAGCGGGGCGTGCTGGTCAAGGACACCCACGGGGCCACCGTCCGGTTCTCCCCGCCGCTGGTGATCGGCGAGGAGGACCTGGACGGGGGCCTCGAACGGTTCACGGAGACGGTGCTGGGCGGCCTCAGAGGATGACGTGCGGCAGGAAGCGGGCGTACTCGTCGGTGACCAGGCCCGCGGACTCCCGGATGCCGAGGCCGGCGGACTCGCCGCGCACCACCCAGGCGCCCAGCACGACGTGGTTGCCGTCGAAGGCGGGCAGCGGCGCGAACTCCTGGTGGCAGCAGGGTTCGTCGCGCGGGGCGGGCGCGCTGCCGGGCGGGTGGATGGTGACGCCCTCGCCCTCGCGGCCGAGCAGCGGCTTGCTGACCCAGCCGGCCGTGGCGGCGAGTTCGCGGGGGCCGTCCAGGTAGGCGGGCAGCAGGTTCGGGTGGCCGGGGTACAGCTCCCAGAGGACCGCCAGCAGGGCCTTGTTGCTGAGCAGCATCTTCCAGGCCGGTTCGATCCACAGGGTGCTGCCGGTGCCGCCGCCGTTGTCGAGGGTGTCCAGGACGTGCCCGGCGAACGCGTCCGTGGTCAGCCACTCCCAGGGGTAGAGCTTGAAAATGCTTCTGATGAACCGAAGTTGGTTGTCGACGAAGCGGCCGGAGAGGGTGTCCCAGCCGATCTCCTCCATCGCAAGCCAGTCGGTGTCGAGGCCGGCCTGCTCGGCGGTCTCCTTCAGGTAGGCGACCGTCATCAGGTCCTCGCCGAGTTCGTCGGCGGCGGAGTGCGCGAAGTGCAGCGGGGCGCCCGGCGGCAGCAGCGGGGCCTGCGCGCGCCAGGCGTCGACCAGCCGTTCGTGCAGGGAGTTCCACTGGTCGGCGCCCGGGAAGCGGTCCTCCATCCAGAACCACTGCGGGGAGGCGGCCTCCACGAGGGAGGTCGGGGTGTCGGCGTTGTACTCCAGGAGCTTCGCCGGTCCGGTGCCGTCGTAGCGCAGGTCGAAACGGCCGTACAGGGAGGGGAGTTCGGCACGGCGGTGCCAGGACTCGGCGACGGCGGCGGCCACGCGCGGGTCGGTGATCCCGAGGTCGGCGAACCGGTCCTCCGCGACGATGTGCCCGGCCGCCGCGAGGCACATGCGGTGCAGTTCCTCGACGGTCTCCTCCAGCGCCTCGACCTCGGGCAGGGAGAAGACGTAGCAGGCGCTCTCGTCCCAGTAGGGGCGCAGCGAGCCGTCGGGCAGCCGGGTGAGCGGGTAGACCAGCCCCTGTTCCTCGACGGTGCGCTGCCAGTCGGGGCGGGGGGTGAGGGTACGGCGTTCCATGTCAGGGGTCCGTGGTCGGCCGTCAGCCCCCGGAGCCGCCCTTGCCGCCGCCCCCGAAGCCGCCCCGGTGCACGCCGCCGGATCCCTTGCCGGACTTGGTGAAGGAGCCGTCCCCCACGTAACCGCCGCTCTTGCTGCCGCCGTAGTACCACGTGCCGTGGGAACCTGAGCTGCCGGACTTGCAGTTCTTGTCGGAGACGACCTTGTAGCCCTTGCCCTGGGTGTAGCTGTCGCGGTCCACGCAGCGCTTGTCCGGGTCGGACGAGCAGGCGGTCAGGGCGGTGGCGAGCAGGCCCACACCGCCGAGCACGACCGTGCCGGAGCGCAGGCGCCTACGTATGCGTGTGCGTGGCTGAACTGTGGTCATGTCGTCGTGTCTCCCCGTGATGGCGTGGCCGGTTGTGTCATCGATGTCGATCCGGTCGCCCGGAACAGGGTAGAGACCGGCGGTAACGGCCGTACAGGGGGGCCGGATGGATCACCACTGGCCTAGAGTCGCTTTGTGTTGTTCGGAATGATGTGTGCCCTCGGGGCGGCGGTCTGCTACGGCACCGCGACGGTGTTGCAGGCGATGGCGGCGCGGGCGGCGGGCTCGGACGAGGTCGGGGGCGGGGGCGGGGACGCGGCGCTGCTGCTGCGCGCGCTGCGGCAGTGGCGGTATCTGGTCGGCCTGGCGTTGGACGGCCTCGGCTTCCTCCTGCAGATCGCCGCGCTGCGCTCGGTGCCGATCTACGCGGTCGGCGCGGCGCTGGCGGCCAGCCTCGCGGTGACGGCCGTGGTGGCGGCGCGGCTGCTGCGGGTCCGGCTGAGCGGTCTTGAGTGGGGCGCCGTGGGAGTGGTGTGCGCGGGCCTCGGGATGCTCGGGCTGGCCTCGGGCACGGAGGGCGAGCGGACCGGCCCCGACTGGCTGCCGTACGCGATGGTCGCGGTGGCGGTGGCCGTACTGCTGCTGGGCGCGGTCGCCGGGCGGCTGTCGGGCCGGCCGCGCGCACTGCTGATGGGCCTGGGCGCCGGGTTCGGTTTCGGGGTGGTGGAGGTGACGGTACGGCTGATCGACTCGCTGCGCCCGGCCGACCTGCTGGCCAACCCTGCGGCGTACGCCCTGCTGCTGGGCGGTGCCGCCGCGTTCCTGCTGCTCACCTCGGCCCTCCAGCGCGGCTCGGTGACGACCGCCACGGCCGGGCTGGTCATCGGCGAGACGGTCGGCCCGGCGCTGGTCGGCGTCGTATGGCTCGGCGACCGCACGAGGGAGGGGCTGGGCTGGCTGGCGGTGCTGGGCTTCGCGGTGGCGGTGACGGGGGCGCTGCTGCTGGCGCGGTTCGGGGAGGCCCCGGCGACGGCGGAGACCTGAGGCGCCCCGGCCTACGGCAACACCCGGCACAGTGCCTCCAGCGCCCCCGCCCAGGCGCTGTCCGGCGGGGTGCCGTAGCCGACGACCAGGGCGTCCACCTGCTCGGCGACGGCCTCCGGGTGCCGGTGGAAGGCCAGCCCCGGCAGGGCGAGCCCCTGCCAGGCCGCCGCCTGGACGACCGTCCGCTCGGTGCCGGGCGGCAACCGCAGTACGGCGTGCAGGCCGGCCGAGATCCCGGTGACCCGGACCTCGGGCGCCCGTGCGGCCACGGCCGCGGCGAGGGCGTCACGGCGGCGCCGGTACCGCAGCCGGGAGGCGCGCACGTGCCGGTCGTAGGCACCGGAGGTGAGGAACTCGGCGAGGGTGAGCTGCTCCAGCACGCCGACGGTGTCGACGCCTCCCTTGACGGCGAGCGCCTCCTCGGTGAGGGCCGGGGGCAGCACCATCCAGCCCAGCCGCAGTCCCGGGGCGAGGGACTTGCTGGCGGTGCCGAGATAGACCACGTGGTCGGGGTCGAGGCCCTGGAGCGCGCCGACGGTCTGGCGGTCGTAACGGAACTCGCCGTCGTAGTCGTCCTCCAGGACCAGCCCGCCGGTGCGCCGGGCCCAGTCCACGACGGCCGCCCGCCGGTCGGGGTGAAGCGCCGTGCCCATCGGGAACTGGTGGGCGGGCGTGAGCAGTACGGCGCCCTCGTCCCCCAACGGGCCCGGATCGGTGCCGAGTTCGTCGTACGGCAGCGCGGGCGTGCCGAGGCCGGCGCCGTGCAGCAGTGCCCGGTGGGCGTCGAGGCCGTACGACTCGACGGCCACCGCCCGCGCCCCGCGCGCGGCGAGCAGGGTGCCGACGAGACGCAGGGCGTGCGCGAACCCGGAGGTGACCAGCACGGTGTCCGGATCGGCGCGCACACCCCGGGCGCGGGCCAGGTACCCGGCGAGTGCGACGCGCAGCTCGGGCCGGCCGCGCGGGTCGCCGTAGCCGAGGGCGTCGTGCGGGGCGGCGGCCAGGGCGCGACGGGCGGCCCTGAGCCACTCGGCACGGGGGAAGGAGGCGAGGTCGGGGCTTCCCGGGATCAGACTGAGCGCCGGGCGCTCCGGCACCCGGCGCCGGGGAGCCGTGGCCGGCCCGGCAGTGGGCTGCGCGGCGGCCCGCTCCGCCACCCGGGTGCCGGACCCCTGCCGTGCCGTCAGCCACCCCTCGGCGACCAGGTCGCCGTACGCCTCGGCGACGGTGTTCCGGGCGATCCCGAGATCGGCGGCGAGCGAACGGGATGAGGGCAGCCGGGTCCCGGGCGCGAGCCGCCCGGTCCGGACCGCGTCCCGCAGGGCATCGGTCAGTCCGCGCCGCAGTCCGCCCGTACCGGCGGGTTCGAGGTGCAGGTCGACACCGAGGGTGGCCCACTGTTCTGACATGGGGAGGGACCTTACTCCTGGGCAACCTGGGATAGGCCCCTTGACCGAATAAGCCGAGTGCGTGACGCTCAAGCAATCCGCCAATCCGCCAATCCGCTGCAATCGGATCGGCACAGGAGAGGCCATGCGCTTGCGTCCTACGGGCGACCGAGGAGGCGGTGACGGCGTGCTTGATCCAGTACATCCCCCGGCCGGACGGAGGCACCGCCGATGAAGCCTCCGGCACGTGAGCCGTTGTCTCGTGCCCGACGGACCGCGATCCACCTGGAGGTGCGTGATCAGTACGCGAGTACGGACCCTGATTTCCTCGCATGGCGCGAGGGCCGCCGCACCTTCACTCCGGACAACCGCGCCGACTGGTGGGAGGGCTGGCACGACGCGGTGCACGGTGCCGTTTCGCGCGGGGTCACGGTTCGTCGTGCCCGTGTGGTCTCCGAGCCTCTGACCGAATATGTGCGGTGGGAACACGCGTATGCCCTGACCAATGTCGCCGCCGGCGAGGAAGTTCGTTGGCTTCCCCGACGCCAAGCAAGAGATCTCGCGGTACCTGCCGTGGATTTCTGGGTCTTCGACGGTGAGTTGGTGCTGTTCCATCACTTCAGCGGGGACGGCGTCCTGATGGAGCGCGAGTACGTCACCGACGCATCCTTGGCCGCCTGGTGCACTGGCGCATTCGATGCCATCTGGGAACGAGCCACGCCTCACGAGGAGTACAAGCCGGTCTAACAGCACCGGTCTCCGCATCGACTACTACGTGGGGGTCGGCTTCCTGGACTTCGCGCCTCGGCCGGGAAGCGGGACGTTACGTGGTTTCCCGTTCCGTCAACCGTGATCGCTTGACCCGCACGCCCGGCCCTCCACTGCCCGACGATCTATGCGACGGGTCGCGGCACCTTCTTGGTACAGGGCGAGACGCCGAGCGACCACGAGCGACTACTCCAGAAGGCCATCCGTGACAAGCTCATCCAAGACCCTCAGCGACCTGTTCGACTCCTTCCAGCGTGAGGCGTTCCGCCTGGAAACCCTGGACGACTACAGCAAGTCCGGGAACGTCGACGCGTATCAGGCATACCTGGCGGGAGAGTCGCAGCCCGAAAATTACAACGCCGGATGGGTAGACGAACTCCGCTCGCACACCGAGAGCGGGAAGCGGGTCTATCGGGTGCACATTCTGTCGCGCCCACTGACGGATTATCTTCGCTTCGAACTCGGGTGGGGCTACCGGAAGAACATGACCGGCGGCGAAGAGTTCTTCATCCTCGACGTCACGGACAAGCCCAACCCCTTGGCCGGCGTCCCGGACTTCTGGTGCTTCGATTCCGGGTCCGTGGCCGTGATGAACTACGACGGGACGGGAAAGTACCTGGGCTCGGACGTGCTGGACCCGGGACGAGCGGCGGAGTTCACTGGATACCGCGACGCGGCACTCACCGCCGCACAACCTTTCTCCGATTGGTGGGCCGAGTACGGGGCGTGAATCGATTCGTCACTGCTCCAACCGGGTCAACCAGGACAGGCTTAAGGGGCTGAGAGAGGCGCTCCGAGCAGGCTAGGGATGAACGGTTCCCTTCACCAGAGGAGATTCATCGCCATGCAACTCCGCCACACCCTGGGCGCGGCAGCCGGCGCGCTCCTGCTCGCTCTGGTCGTACCGACCTCCGCGCACGCGGCCACCGGCGATTTCGTGTACCGGACCTCCACCGGCCATGAGTCCGGCCTGGCCAACCCGAGGAGCGGCGTCTGCACCAACCTCGCCGGCACCAGCGCTGAACACCCCGGCCACTCGCCCTGGAACCTGACCAACTCCACCGCGACGGTGTTCCTTGAGCCCGACTGCGAAGGCGACACCTTCTACGTCATGAACCCCGGCAAGAAGCTCGGCAGCCGCCTGAAGCTCAGCTCTGTCGTCTTCTCCTGACCGAGCGGCAGCACGGTGTGCGCAGGTGCCCGCCTCCAACAGGCGGGCACCTGTATGGCCCGATACCGCGTTCCAGACCCGCGCAGACGCAGCAGGCGAGATCGACTGGCTGGTCAGCGTGGATTCGACCAGCGTGCGCGCCCACCAGCACGCGGTGGGCGCGCGCACCGGCCAGTGGCCCGCTGGCGAACCGGCAGACCACGCCGAGGGAGTAACGCCGGTCGCCCGCCCGCATTCGCCCCTGAGGGTTACAAGATCCGCAACACCGCATCTGGGCAAGAACACGGTCCACGAGACATGTCGGCCGACGACTCACGCCCACGGGTCTATGCGACTTCGTGACTAGCCGACGGACCACCCTTGCCCGGCGGACGTCACGTTCCGTAGTTTGCTGACCACATAGACCGGAAGGGGGCTCAGTGGACGAACTGCGGGTGATCGCGGGCGGCCCGTGCAGGAGCGACGATGACGACAAGTGCGGGAACGGAGACTGTCCGACCGTGTACGCCACCCCGGAGCCGGGCATGCTGGCCGTTCAGGGCTACGACGTGACCCACTCGGCACCGGAGGGCGAGTCGGTCGTACTGATCCCGGAAGACATCCTCAAGGAGGCTGCGCGTGCCCGCGGATGGCTCTGATCCCGTCCTGCTGGACGGCGACGAGTGGCAGGCGTACTTCCGGAACTTCAAGCGCTCCGCGTTCCGACTGGAAGTCCACCAGACCTACACCATGCCCGCGGAGGCGGAGACGGTCCGTGACTTCCTCGGCGGGGTACCGATGCCCGAGGGTTTCAACGAGTCATGGCACCAGACGATCCGCGACCACGCCGCGGCCGGCCGGACGATGACCCGCGCCAAGATCGTGCGGCGACCGCTCACGCCGTACAGCCGCTACCTGTTCGAGTGGTGCATCCCGGGAAACGTCGCGGCCGGGGAGAACTACCACATAGTCGATCTGACCGAACAGTCGGACCCCGGACTGCCCGAGCAGGACTTCTGGCTGTTCGATGAGTCGACCGTGGTGCATCTCAACTACCGCCCCGACGGGACACAGATCAATCGAGAGCTGATCCAGAACGCCGATATCGCCAAGTATCTCGCCTGGCGAGATCTCGCACTAGAAAGTGCTGTTCCGTTCCGTGCCTATCGAACCTGAGGCGCAAGCAAGAGAGCGGAAGGATCTGGCGGAGGCTCTTCGGGGTCTCCGCCACGCTTCTGGTCTCAGCGGTGAACGTCTGGCGTTGCGCTGCAATATGAGCCAGACAAAAATCAGCCGCATCGAGACCGGCCGCGCTCTGCCGACGGTCCTCGATGTCGAACGAATTCTCAAAGCGCTCGCTGTACCGAACGAGGTGTCCGAGGAACTTCTTCGGCTGGCGCGCCGAGCCAATGTCGACTATGCCTCCTGGCGCACCTACGCGCGAGTCGGCCTGTACCACAAGCAGGCCGAACTGAAAGCCCTGGAGTCTTCCTCACGGGTCATGCGGCACTTCCTCCCAGCCATCCCAACGGGCCTGCTGCATGTGCGCGAGTACGCCGTCGAGACCCTTTCGCCCACGGTGGCCAGTGACCCGGCCCGCGACGTTGCACGAGCCGTCCAGGCCCGAATGGACCGGAAAGCCATTCTGGACGACACATCACGTTCTTTCTGGTTCCTCATGACGGAGCAAGCCGTCAGGTGGCAACGAGCGACCGCCGAGGCCATGGCGGCTCAGTGCTCCCACATGGCCGAGGTCAACAGGAAGCCCAACGTCGAGATCGGCATAGTGCCGCAAGGGGTGTACGTTTCCGGCACTCCGATGAACATCTTTGTGATCTACGATGACCGCCTCGTCACTGTCGAACTGTTTTCCGGCGAAGTCATACTGCGCGACCCCCGAGACATAACCCAGCACCGTGGTCTGTTCGAACTTTTCTGGTCGCATGCTTTGACGGGCGACGACGCTTCCGCCTTCCTCGAAGAGGCAGCCGACGACTTCATGCATCAACGTAACTAACCCTCTGCGCAGACTCCTTGAGGGTCCATGATGGAGTTGAGGGAAACCGCAGGCAATATCCCGCTGCATTGTTTTCCTTTCTCCTCCTCATTGGACCGTGATCAGTTGATCAGGAAGGTGCAGAGATGCAGAACGGAACCGACCTGTACGGGCTCGACATCGGCGGGGCCTCGTTCGTGAAGGCGTGCGGGGGAAACACCCACCCGGACGGCGAGTCGTGCGTGACCCTGGCCCTGATCGGTGACGACGCCTGAGCACTGGGCGACAGCAAGCGGCCCGACGCGCAGCCGCTGCGGTTCACCACGGCGGAGCTCGGCGCGGCCGGGATCGACCCCGCGCGCTTCGGCCTGAGCGCCTGATCCTCCGGCCTCTCCCCCAACCGGCTCCGGTCCGCCCCTCTCGACGGGATCGGGGCCGGTTGGTCTTTCGACCGACAACACGGAGCGGGAGCGACAGGTGCACCATCACGGCTACCTCTGGACCGGTCCCAAAGGGCGCTTCGACCAGGAAGCGCTACGACGGCCCCCGCACCCTGAGCCACCCCCCGCCGGAAGCCGGCCGGAACTGATTCAGCGGTACCGCGAGGTGGCGGCGGAATTCCCGACCGTCGACCTACCGCCCCTTGAAACGGCGTACTGGCTCGTCAAGCCCCGCTCCCTCGTTCGGGGCACGTGGGAGGAGGCCAAGGAGGCCGCGTCATGGCTCGGTGAACGGCTGGCCGAGTACGCGCCCCGGTTCGCCTCGGAGAGGGAACGAGACACCGCGCACCTGGCTCGGCTGGTGAACACCGCCGCCGAACAACTGCGTTCGGGCGCTGACGTGTCGTACGGCTTCTACCTGGAACGTCCCTCGTACCTGTCCCTGGCAGCAGTCACCTGTTCCCCGAACCGCGCGAACACTGAACTGACCTGTCCAGTCGCCTAGTCTCCTCGGCCAGCCCCGGCGCAGCTCGCCTCGCCCCTCCCAGGGGGGCGAGCTGCGACCCTTGTCCCGTCCCTCCGGTCAGAGGGTGCGGGCGTCGCCGTGCTTGACTCCCGCCACGAACGACTGGAACGCGGCGGCAGCCAGACGCAGCACCGGGCCGCCCTGGAGCTTGGAGTCACGGACCGGGACCACGCCGAGCGCGTCGGCAAGGTTCGTGGCGGCCTCCAGGCAGTTGCCGCCGTTGTTGCTGTAGGAGGACTTGAACCAGCGAGGGGAGTCGGTCGTCACGCGGTGCCCTTTCGTCAAGGCGGACAGTCCTGTCAGACGCTCCGGGAGTCGCCCACCTTGATGCCCGCCACGAACGACTGGAACGCGGCGGCGGGCAGACGCAGCACCGGGCCGCTCTGGAGCTTGGAGTCACGGACGGGGACCATGCCGTGCGACGCGGCGAGGCCGAAGGCGACCTCGACACACGCGCCGCCGTTGTCGCTGTACGAGGACTTGAACCAGTGGAGGGGTTCGTTCGTCACGGAGTGCCCTTTCGTAACTGGCTGATGAGAGCCACGGTTGCAGTCTGGTGGAGTGCTTCGGCCTGTAGCTGATGGTAGGCGGTCAACATGGGCACCACAGAGACGATCTCACGGTCCATGTGTCCCTGCGTTTGCGACTCCGCGTAAGCGACCAAGGAGCGGTCGGGCAGCGTCAGCAAGTGCACCGGGAGATTGAAGGTCCGCCGCTCCCCTATATCGAAGGGCGCGATTTGCAGCACCGAGTTCGGGAGAGCGGCGAACTCGGCCAGCCGCTCGAACTGCGCCTCCATGACCGAAGGTCCGCCGATGGGCCGCCGCACGCAGCTCTCGTCCATGACGACGAAGATCATGGGAGGCCGAGCCCGCAGCAGCGCCTGCTGTCGTTCCGCGAGGAACGACACCCGTTCGTCGGCCTGTTCGGGGGTGATCGCACCGCGTCGCACCGCGCTGTCGGCGAGTACGCGGGCGTAGTCCGGTGTCTGGAGCAGTCCCGGGATGATCCCGATCTCGTAGAGCCGGATCTCGACGGCGCGGCCCTCGTAGCCCACGTACTCCGAGAAGCCCTCCAGCAGCGCGCCGTGCTTCAGCTCGCGCCATTTGCGCTGGAAGAGGTCGCCGGTACCCAGCGCGCGGTCCGCACTGAGCGCGAAGCGCCAGGTCGGCATCTTGCGGCTGGTTTCGACCGCCGAAATATGCGTGCTGGAGTATTCCATGCGCGCGGAGAGGTCTTCCTGCTTCCAGCCCTTCTCTTCCCTGGAACTGCGCAACAGCGCCCCGTAGGCCGCCTGGGGGCTGCTCTCGGGCCGTAGTTCCTTGCGATTGACCATCTCGGCACCAACTCCTCCGCCGGAACTGACACGTTGAGGAGCTTCTGACTCTAGGCCAACCTGAACTCGCTTGGTAGTGGAATCGCTACGGAGAGGAGTGGCCATGCCTGCCGTCGGAACGCTCATGGTGGACACCGGTCACGGGGACAAGGTCGGCGAGTTCCGCGGAGTCGCCGGCCCCTACTGGTCGCTGCGGCCGGTCGGCGGAGGCGTCGAGTGGGACGCGGACCCCGCGCTGGTGCGCCCGGCGAACGACACGGAGCGCGTACAGGCCAGGACGTCGTACGTGAACAGGCGGAGCCGTGACGAGGCCTGGGTGCGGGGTGAGTTGGGGTGAAAGCGGGAAGTTTCGTCTGCCGGGTCGTCGCGGAGGGGCAGGTGTACGGGCGGGATCTGCGGGTGCCGTTCGTGCTCGGTGCGGTCGAGACGGTCTCGCCGGAGCTGGCGCTGCGGTGGCTCACGCGCCAGGCGCTGCGGATCGCCGACGGGCTCGATCCCGACCCCCGGCGGACGGAATGGCTACCGGTGGCGTTCGCTCGTGAGGTCCCGCCGGGATGGGACGCGCCCGCGACTCTGCGTGGGTGGGCCGGGGATCCGCTGGCGCGGGAGGTGGCGCTGGCTCGGCTCAAGCGGGACGCCCGTCCCCTGTTCGTGGTCGGCGAGGACCATGACTGCCGTTACACGCTGTCCGTGTCGCCGCGCAGTGTCGGGCGGAGCGGCAGGTGGGGGCCGTGAGGCGTCCGGCCAGGAAGCCGGACACCACGGCGCTCAGGGCCGCCGTTGCGGACAAGGACGCGATCATCAGCCGCTACCGGGCCCGCGAACCCATGCGGGCGATCGCCGCCGACTACCGCGTCTCGGAGTCGTGGCTCCGGGACCGGCTCGACGCCTGGGGAGTGCCCCGGCGCCCGCCCCACGAGGCCCATCTGCACCGCCGTCCCGTCGGGCACGTCTACCGGGGGCGTTCCGCCCGGCCCCGGACGAGCGAGGAAGTGCGGGAGGCGAAGGCCCGGTTCGATGCCCGCCGGGACGCCGTGGTCCGGCGCTATCTCGCGGGCGAGTCCGCCCTGGCCCTCGCCCGCGCGTTCGCCCTCCAGCCGGGGTGGGTCAGGGATCGGCTGGACGACTGGGGTGTCCCGCGCCGTGACGCCGTCACCGCCGCCGCGCTGGCGCGGTACGGGAAGGCGGCTGGCGGGACGGGAGGGCGTGCGGGCGAAGTGGCCCATGGATTCGGCCTCGAAATGGACCAGAACACTGGGCAGCCCCGCTCCTAGGGTCGAGGTATGAGCACTGAGAACAGCGTCGAGTACGCACCCGAGCACATCCCCCGACTCGCCCTGCCCGAGCACGCGCCCGAGGCGTACAAGGCGATGGTCCGGCTGGACGCCGCCGCGCGGCGGGGGCTGGACGCGCGGTTGCTGGAGCTGGTGAAGATCCGGGCCTCGCAGCTGAACCACTGCGCGTTCTGCCTGGACATGCACACCAAGGACGCGCTCGCGGCCGGGGAGAGCGTGGAGCGGATCGTGCAGTTGAGCGCGTGGGAGGAGTCGCGGCACTTCTACACCGAGAAGGAACTGGCGGCGATCGAGCTGACCGAGGCGGTGACCGTGCTGACGGACGGGTTCGTGCCGGACGAGGTGTACGAGCGGGCCGCCAAGCAGTTCGGGGAGGGGGAGCTGGCGCAGCTGATCGTCGCCATCGCCGTCATCAACACGTGGAACCGGTTCGCCGTGACCACTCGGATGGTGCCGGGGCACTATCAGGCCGGACAGCACGGGTGAGTCCCGCTCCGGTGGAGGTGTTCCGGGCCTTGCATCGGCGGGCGGTGCCGGCGGAGCCGTTGGTGCTGCCCGGGCCCTGGGACGCGGCCAGTGCGCGGGTGTTCGAGGCGGCCGGGTTTCCGGCGCTGGCCACGCCCAGTGCCGGGGTGGCCGCCGCGCTCGGGTACGAGGACGGGGGGACCCCGGTCGACGAGATGTTCGCGGCGGTCGGGCGGATCGCCCGGGCCGTGGACGTGCCGGTGTCGGCCGATGTCGAGGGCGGGTACGGGCTCGCGGCGGCGGAGCTGGTCGAGCGGCTGGTGGAGGCGGGGGTGGTGGGGTGCAATCTGGAGGACGGGGAGGACGGCCGTCTCAAAGACGCTCGTGCGCACGCTGAGTTTCTCGGGGAGGTGTGTGCCGCCGCCGCTGGGCGGGTCTTCGTCAACGCGCGCGTCGATACGTTCGTGCACGGGGACGGCGACCCTGAACGGGCCGTCGAGCGGGCCGCATTGTACGTGGCGGCCGGTGCCGAGTGCGTGTTCCCGATCCTCGCCCCCGTCGCCGTACTGCCCCTGCTGCGGGCCGGGATCGAGGGGCCGCTGAACGTGCTGGCCCCGGCGGACGCGGACGGCCCCGCGCTCGCCGCGCTCGGCGAACTCGGGGCCGCCCGGGTCACGTTCGGGCCGGGGCTTCAGCGGCGGGCGGCCGGGGCACTGCGGGAGATCGCCGCCGGCCTCACCGCGTGAGGCACCGGGTGAGGCACCGGCTCAGGACAGCCACTTCTTCCAGACCTCGGGGTGGCTGTCCACCCACTTCCTCGCCGCGTCCTGCGGGCTGAGCTTCTGGTCGGCGATCATCAGGGAGACCTCGTTCTGGTCCTCCGTGGTCCACTTGAAGTTCTTCAGGAAGGCCGCCGCCTTGCCTCCCGACTTCACGAAGTCGGCGTTGAGGAACTTCTGCAGCGGGGTGTGCGGGTAGGAGCAGGTGATCTTCGCCGGGTCGGCGTCGCAGCCCTCCTTGTACGGCGGCAGCTTCACCTCCGTCATGGGGACCTTCTTGAACAGCCACTGCGGCGAGTACCAGTACGTCAGGAAGGGCTTCTTCTCCTTGGCGAACTGCTTCATCTGGGTGATCTGCGCCGCCTCGGAGCCGGCGAAGACGACCTGGTAGTCCAGCTTCAGGTTCTTCACCAGCGCCTTGTCGTTGGTGACGTAGGACGGGGAGCCGTCCATCAGCTGGCCCTTGCCGCCGCTCTCCGGGGTGCGGAAGAGCGAGGCGTACTTGTTCAGGTTCTTCCAGTTCGTGATGTCCGGGTGCTGCTTGACCAGGTAGGTCGGCACGTACCAGCCGATGTGGCCGGTGACGCCGAGGTCGCCGGCCCGGGTGATCGTCTTCTTGTCGGTGACGTACCGCTTCTCCTGGTCCGGGTGGCCCCAGTCCTCCAGCAGGGCGTCGACGCGGCCCTGGCTGAGCGCGTCCCAGGCCGGCACCTCGTCCACCTGGACGGTGTCGACGCGGTAGCCGAGCTTGTGCTCCAGCAGGTACTGGGCGACGGCCACGTTGGACTGCGCGCCCACCCAGGACTGCACGGACAGGGTGACGGTCTTGGCGCCCCGCGCGTTCGCGAACGGGCTGGCCTGCTTGGTCATGTCGGCGGCGCCGCAGCCGGTGAGCAGCAGCAGCAGCGAGCCGACCGCGAGAGTCGTGCGCAGTCGCATGTCAGGCTCCCTTCCTCGTACGGCGTTCCGTCGGCTGCGTGACCCGGTCGAGCATCAGGCCGAGGCAGACGATGGCGGCGCCCGCGACCAGACCGGTGGCCAGGTCGCCCTGGGCGAGGCCGAAGACGGCGTTGTAGCCGAGGGCTCCGCCGCCGACCAGGCCGCCGATGATGACGACGGCGAGGACCAGGACGACACCCTGGTTGACGGCGAGCAGCAACGAGCGCCGGGCCAGCGGAAGTTGGACCTGCCAGAGCTGCTGGCGGCCGGTCGCGCCGAGCGAGCGCGCCGACTCCAGGGCGGCCGGGTCGACCTGGCGCAGGCCCTGCGCGGTGATCCGGACGACGGCCGGCAGCGCGTAGACGACGGCCGCGGCGACGGCCGGGGCGCGGCCGACGCCGAACAGGGCGACGACCGGGATCAGGTACACGAACTGGGGCATGGTCTGGAACACGTCCAGGACCGGGCGCAGGACACGTTCGACGCGGTCGCTGCGGGCCGCCGCGACGCCGGTGGCGAAGCCGAGGACGAGGGTCACGGCGACGGCGGCCAGCACCTGGGAGAGGGTGTCGAGGGACGGTTCCCACACGCCGAGCACGCCGATCGCGGCCATGGCGAGGACGGCGGTCAGCGCGGTGCGCCAGGTGCCGATCAGCCAGGCCAGCGCGGCGACGACGAGCAGCACCGACCACCAGGGCAGCCACTGGAGGCCGTCGCGGACGGGGTCCAGCACCCAGGTGGTGAAGTGGCCCGCCCAGTCCGCGGTGCCGCCGATGACCGGCACCCCGGAGTAGAGGTGGGAGGTCATCCAGTCGACGGCGCGGTTGACCGGTTCGGCGATGTTCACGGTGGCGCCGGACGGCCAGTCCAGGGCGGTGAGCAGGCGGGCGGCGAGCGCGACCGCCACGGTGGCGGCGAGGGCGTAGAGCCAGCCGATGGCACGCGGGCGCTGGTCCGCGGCTTCCGCGCCGGAGCCGGCGGCGGCCGTCACCCGGTCCAGGACCACCGCGAGCAGCACGATCGGGATGCCGGCCGCGAGGGCGGCGCCGACGTCGACCGAGGCGAGGGCCTGGTAGACGCGGTCACCGAGGCCGCCGGCACCGATGACGGAGGCGATCACGGCCATGGACAGCGCCATCATGATCGTCTGGTTGAGACCGAGCAGCAGTTCCTTGCGGGCCAGCGGGATACGGGCGGTCAGCAGCCGTTGGCGGCGGGTGGCGCCGAGTGACTCCACGGCCTCCAGGACCTCGGGGTCGGCGCCGCGCAGGCCGAGTGCGGTGAGCCGGGCCATCGGCGGGGCGGCGTACACGACGGTGGCGAGGACGGCCGCGGGCACGCCGATGCCGAAGACCAGGACGACGGGGAGGAGGTAGGCGAAGGCCGGCAGCACCTGCATGGTGTCCAGCACCGGGCGCAGGGCGCGGTCCAGCCGCTCGGACAGGCCGCCGGCGAGGCCGAGCAGGGCGCCGACGACGACGGAGACCAGCACGGCCACGACCATCAGCGCGAGGGTCTGCATGGTCGGCACCCACATGCCGAGCACGCCGCAGGCGAGGAAGGCGACCGCCGTGCCGGCGGCGAGCCGGACACCGGCCACCCGCCAGGCGACGAGGGCCGCGAAGACCGTCACGCCGGGCCAGCCCGCGGCGAGCAGGGTGAGGTAGACGGCGCGCACGGAGAGGACGACGGCGTCGCTGACGTAGCCGAAGAAGTACAGGAACAGCGGGTGGCTGTCCCGGTTGTCGATGATCCAGTCACTGGCGGTGGTCAGCGGCTTGGTCAGGTCGACGGTCAGGGCGTGCGGCCAGGCGCCGTTGCCCCAGCGGCCGAGGAAGGGCAGCAGGACCGCGGTGAGAAGGGCCAGCAGCAGGAGCTTTCCGGCGGCCCGGCTTCTGAGGACGCGGGGCCTGGCGGTGGCGGTGGCGTTCGGGACGGTGAGGGTGGCCATCAGACCGCCTCGGGGGTGGTGCTCACCGGGGCGGTCTCGGTGACCTGCTCCCGGCGCGGCGCGTTCGCGGCCTCTTGCGGCTCCGGGTCTACCGCCGCCTCGTCGACGCCGGCCACCACGCCGAGCAGGCGGTCGGAGTCGACCACGCCCAGGCACTTGCCCTCGTCCATCACGCGGGCGGGGGCGCCGGCCCGCGCGACCGCCTCGATGGCCTCCGCCACCGTGGCGTCGGGGCGTACGGCGGGGCCGTGGCCGCTCTCGCCTGCGTGGGCCGGACGCATGGCGCGGCGGGCCGTCATGACCTGCTCGCGCGGGATGTCGCGGACGAACTCGCGGACGTAGTCGTCGGCCGGGGAGCCGACGATCTCCTCCGGGGTGCCGAGCTGGACGACCTCGCCGTCCCGCATCAGGGCGATCCGGTCGCCGAGCTTGAGGGCCTCGGTGAGGTCGTGGGTGATGAACACCATCGTGCGGCCCTCCTCGCTGTGCAGGCGGGCCACCTCCTCCTGCATGTCCCGCCGGATCAGCGGGTCCAGGGCGCTGAACGGCTCGTCGAAGAGCAGCACCTCGGGATCGACGGCGAGGGCGCGCGCGAGGCCCACCCGCTGGCGCTGGCCGCCGGAGAGCTGGGCGGGGCGGCGCTTCTCCATGCCGTCGAGGCCGACCTTGGCGACGACCTCGGCGGCCCGCTCGCGCCGCTCGGCCCTGCTGACGCCCTGGATCTCCAGGCCGTAGGCGACGTTGTCGAGGACCGTGCGGTGCGGCAGCAGGCCGAAGTGCTGGAAGACCATCGCGGCGCGGTGCCGGCGCAGCTCGCGCAGCCGGGCCCGGTCCATGGCGCGGACGTCCTCGCCGTCGATGGCGATGGTGCCGGCCGTCGGCTCGATCAGCCGGGTCAGACAGCGCACCAGGGTGGACTTGCCGGAGCCGGACAGGCCCATGACGACGAAGACCTCGCCCTTGCGGACGTCGAAGGAGACGTCCCGCACGGCGGCCGTGCAGCCGGTGCGGGTGCGCAGTTCGGCGGCCGGCAGGGCGGCCAGCTCCGGGTCGGCCGGGACGCGCTCGGACTTGGGGCCGAACACCTTCCACAGGCCGTCCACGGAGAAGACCGGGGCGTCGGTGGGGGGCTTGCGGGTGGGGACGTTGGGGACGTTGAGAGTCATCGGGACTCGCCTCCGATCAGGTCGACGGCCTTCTCTCCGACCATGAGCACCCCGATCATCGGGTTCACGGCGGTCATGGTGGGGAAGACGGACGCGTCGGCTATGCGGATGCCGGCCAGGCCGCGGACGCGCAGCTCCGGGTCGACGACGGCGAGTTCGTCGTCGGCGGCGCCCATCTTGCAGGTGCCGGCGGGGTGGTAGACGGTGTGCGCGACCTTGCGGGCGTACTCGCTCAGTTCGGCGTCACCGAGGATCTCGGGACCGGGGCAGACCTCGCGCTTGAGCCAGCCGGCCAGCGGTTCGGTCTTCGCGATCTCGCGGGCGACGCGGATGCCGTCGACGAGGGTCCTGGCGTCGTAGTCGTCCTCGTCGGTGAAGTACCGGAAGTCGAGAGCGGGCTTGACCGCCGGGTCGGCGCTGGTGAGGTACAGCCGGCCGCGGCTCTTCGGCTTGGGGATGTTCGGGGTCATCGAGACGCCGTGGCGCGGGCGTTCGTAGCCGAGGCGCTCGGGGTTGTCGGTGAACGGGATCTGGTAGAAGTGGAACATCAGGTCGGGGCCCGGGTGTTCGGGGTCGCGGTGCACGAACAGGCCCGCGTCGGAGTCCATCGCGGAGTTCTCCGGGATCGGTCCGTGGGTCTCCCAGACGATGACCGACTCGGGGTGGTCGAGCAGGTTCTCGCCGACGCCCGGCAGGTCGTGGGCGACCGGGATGCCGAGGGCCTCCAGGTCGGCGCGGGGGCCGATGCCGGAGTGCAGGAGCAGGCGCGGGGAGTCGACGGCGCCCGCGCACAGCACGACCTCGTCGCGGGCCCGGATCAGCAGTTCCTCGCCGTCCTTCGTGCGCACGTGCACGCCGTCGACGCGGTTGCCGTCCAGTTCCAGCTTGTAGGCCCAGGTCTCCAGCCACAGCGTGAGGTTGGGGCGCTCGTCCATCACCGGGTGCAGGTAGGCGACGGAGGCGGAGGAGCGCTTGTTGTTCTCCGGGTGGTAGGCGAGGTCGAAGAATCCGACGCCTTCGGTGAACGGCTCGCGGTTGAAGCCCTCGACCCTGGGTACTCCGAGCGCGGACCGGGAGGCGTCCACGAAGTCGCGGGCGATCGCGTTCCGGTCCTTCTCGTCGACGGAGACGATGTTGTTCTTCAGACGGGCGAAGTAGGCCTCCATGGGGACCGCGCCCCAGCCCCGGGCGCCGGCGGCCTCCCACTCGTCCCAGTCGGAGGGCAGGGGCTTGAACGAGATGAGGGTGTTGTGCGAGGAGCAGCCGCCGAGGACGCGGGCCCGGCTGTGCCGGATGTGCGAGTTGCCGCGCGGCTGTTCGACCGTCGGGTAGTCGTAGTCGAGTTCGCCGCCGAGCAGGCCCATCCAGCGGCGCAGGGTGAGGACGTCGTCGCGGTCGACGTCGCTCGGGCCGCCCTCGATGACGGCGACGGTGACGTCCGGGTCCTCGGTGAGGCGGGAGGCGATGACGGAGCCCGCCGTGCCGCCGCCGATGACGACGTAGTCGTAGACGTGGGGGGTCTGGGACATGGGGGTACTACTCCAGGAGGTGTCGGGGCGGGGCGGGGCTCAGCCGGCGAACCAGCGCACGGGCTTCGGCGCCAGGTTCTGGTAGACGTGCTTGGTCTCGCGGTACTCGGCGAGGCCCGCGGGGCCCAGCTCGCGGCCGGTGCCGCTCTTGCCGAAGCCGCCCCACTCCGCCTGGGGCAGGTAGGGGTGGAAGTCGTTGATCCAGACGGTGCCGTGGCGCAGCCGGCCGGCGACCCGGCGGGCGCGGCCGGCGTCGGTGGTCCACACGGCGCCGGCGAGGCCGTACTCGGTGTCGTTGGCGAGCGCGACCGCCTCGTCCTCGGTGCGGAAGGTCTCGACGGTGAGGACGGGTCCGAAGACCTCCTCGCGTACGACCCTCATCTCGCGGTGGCAGGCGTCGAGCACCGTCGGCTCGTAGAAGTAGCCCGACTCGGGGCGGGCGTCGGAGGGCTCGGGGCGCTTGCCGCCGCAGCGCAGCACCGCGCCCTCGGCGAGCGCGGAGGCGACGTACCCCTCGACCTTGGCGCGCTGCTGCTCGGAGACGAGCGGGCCGCACTCGACGCCGTCCTCGGTGCCCCGGCCGAGCCTGATCTGCTGTGCGCGGCGGGCGAGTTCGGCGACGAAGCGGTCCCGGACGGACTCCTCGACGATGAGCCGGGCGCCGGCCGAGCAGACCTGGCCGCTGTGGATGAAGGCGGCGTTGAGGGCCTGGTCGACGGCGGTGTCGAAGTCGTCCTCGGTGGCGCAGGCGTCCGCGAAGACCACGTTGGGGTTCTTGCCGCCGAGTTCGAGGGCGACCTTCTTGACGGTGGGCGCGGCGGCCTGGGCGACCTTGGTGCCGCTGGTCAGGCCGCCGGTGAAGGAGACCAGGTCCACGTCCGCGTGCTCGGCGAGGCGGGCGCCGACGGTGTGGCCGGGGCCGGTGACGATGTTGGCGACACCGGCGGGCAGTCCGGCCTCGGCGAGCAGCTCGATCAGCGCGACCGTGGTCAGCGGGGTGATCTCGCTGGGCTTGATCACGAAGGTGTTGCCGGCCGCGAGTGCCGGGGCGATCTTCCAACTTGCCTGGAGGAGGGGGTAGTTCCAGGGCGTGATCAGCGCGCAGACACCGACCGGCTCGTGCACGACGACGCTGTGGATGTCCGGCGAGCCGGCATCGACCACCCGGCCGGGGGCCTCGGCGGCCACCAGGTCGGCGAAGTAGCGGAAGGCGTCGGCGACACAGTCGATGTCGACGCGGCCCTCCTCGACGGTCTTGCCCGCGTCCCGGCTCTCCAGCAGGCCCAGCTCTTCGCGGTCGCGCACCAGCAGGTCGGCGACGCGGCGCAGCAGCGCGGCACGCTCGGCGACCGGGGTACGGGGCCAGGGGCCGTGGTCGAAGGCCTGTCGGGCGGCGGCGATGGCGCGCTCCGCGTCCTTCTCGTCACCCTCCGCGACCAGGACGAACGGGCGGGCGTCCGCGGGGTCGAGGATCTCGCGCGTGGCGCCGGAGGCCGCCTCCAGCCACTCGCCGCCCGCGTGGATGGTCGCCTGGGTGTGTCGTGCCGTTCTGTCCGCCATGATCGGTGTTGCCTTCCGTAGCTGATCCACGTCCCCGTGTCGTGCGTACGACGGGCTCAGGGACCGTGGCCGCCTGCCCACGGCCCCTGGTTCGCATGCGGAATCGGCGGGTGAAAGTGCCCCGCGTCACGGAAAAGCCACCCTGAAACGGACATATACGGCGCTCTCGGGCACTGCGCTCAGTCCATCGGCGCGTCACAGTTCGTGTCGGGCGGGCAGAAGGCCTGCAGCGCGGTGTCGAGGTAGCGCAGCTCGTCCTCGCGGCCGTCGCCGTCGGGGCCGTAGACGGCGATGGCGTAGATGTTTCCGTCCACAGCCGTGAAGCGCTCGTCGTAGACGTGCCAGGTGCCGATGTCCGGCTCGCCCTTGATCCGGTCGGCCAGGTACTCCAGGCGGGCGCCGCTGACATCGCCCTGGTCGAGATCGGCCAGGTCCAGTTCACGGAAGCCGGCCGGCTTGGGGGTCTGGTCGGACAGGAACTGCTCGAACGACGCGTCCGGGGAGGCCTCGGCCACCTGGTAGACCTGGATCCGGTGCGACTTGTCCGGGCTGCGGAAGTTGACGACGGCCATCCCGAAGGCGGAGGCGACCGAGGACCGGGTCCATCCCTCCGGGCGGGCTATCCGGAACCGCTCGGCGTCGTCCTCGTACACCTCCCAGCCGGCGGGGAGGGTCGGGGACGAGGAGGCGGTGGTGTCCGACGCGGAGGGGGTGCCGGTACCGGTCGGCGCGGGGGCCTCCGGGGAGGAAGCGGAGGCGGTGGGTGAGCCGCTCACGCCGTCCGCTGCCCGGTGGTCGCCGTCGTCGTCCTTGCCGATCACGAGGGTCAGCACCAGGCTCACGGCGACACCGACCACGGCCGCGCCCACCAGCACGGACCACACCGTCCGCCGGCTGAAGCGCCGGGGGCGGGCGGGGGTGAAGGGGGGCGGGGAGGACCATTCGGGCACGGACCAGCCGTCAGCGGTGCCGGTGGGGACGGTGCCGGTGCCGCCGGTGCCGGTGCCGCCGGTGCCGCCGGTGCCGGTGCCGCCGGTGCCGCCGGTGCCGCCGGTGCCGCCGGTGCCGCCGGTGCCGGTGCCGCCGGTGCCGCCGATCCCGCCGGTGCCGGTGCCGCCGATCCCGCCCGTCACGCCAGTGTCGCCCGGGTCTCCGGCCGCCGGGCCGGTCACCCCTCCGCTCGCGGGGCCGTACCAGCCGCTGCCGGAGCCCGGCCAGGGGGTGGTGGACTCGGCGAGGGAAGGCGCAGGGGTGTCGGGTTCGGCGGGGGTAGGCGCGGGGGTAGCGGGTTCAGCCGTGGGCGGCCAGGGCGGGACCTTGGCGGTGGGCACCCGCAACGCGGGATCGGCGGCGGGCGGCCAGGTGGGCTCCGACGCGGGCGGCACCCTCGGTTCCGTCGCGGGAGGCCAGGTCGGCCCGGACCGCGGGGGTACCCCCGGCCCCGGGGCGGTCAGCGAGGCCGGGGTCGGCTCGGGCCGCGTCCTCGGTACGGCCGCGGGCGGCCAGTCCGGCCCCGATGGGGAGGGCTTCTCCGGCTCGGGCGTGGGCGGCCAGGTCGGCCCGGACCGCTGGGGTACCCCCGGCTCCGAGGCGGTCGGGGAGGCCGGGTTCGGCTCGGGCCGCGTCCTCGGTACGGCCGCGGGCGGCCAGTCCGGCCCCGACGGGGAGGGCTTCTCCGGCTCGGGCGTGGGCGGCCAGGTCGGCCCGGACCGCGGGGGTACCCCCGGCTCCGAGGCGGTCGGCGAGGCCGGGGTCGGCTCGGGCCGCGTCCTCGGTACGGCCGCAGGCGGCCAGTCCGGCCTCGATGGGGAGGGCTTCTCCGGCCCGGACGTGGGCTGCCAGGCCGGGCCCGATGGCGAAGGTTTCTCCGTCTCGGACGTGGGCGGCCAGGTAGGGGCCGAGGTGGGCGGCGTCTCCGGCTCCGGGGCGGGAACGCGTGGGGGGCTGTCCGGCGGGGCCGGTGGCGGGGTCGTCGGCCGGCCGGCGGGTGGCGCCCCGTGGTCCTCCCAGCGCTGGGTCTCCTCGTTCCAGTACCGCGCTCCCCCGCTCATCATCGTCCTCTCACAGCCCCACCAGGCCGGCCAGCGTGGCCGCCGAGGCGAGGACGCCGAGCAGTGCCTGGGAGTCGCCGAGCAGCTCGCGCAGCCGCTCGCGGCGGGTCGGGGTCGCCTGCCCGGTACGGGCGATCTCGCCCTCGGTGTCGGCGAGCGCCGCGTCCAGCTCCGCCGTCTGCGCGGTGGCCCGCACCCTGGCCAGGTCGGCGCGCAACTCGCGTACCGCCGCGAGCAGTTCCTGGTCGCCCGGCGTGGCGGTCGTACCGTGGTGGCTCTCGGCGTGCGAGTGGGCGCCGATGGCGAACGTGCTGTGCGAGACGTCACCGATGCTGACGCTCGGGTCATTCGTCGCCATGGGCGTCGGATCCCTTCTGCGGCGCGCTGCCGCCGTTCACGGAAGAGGAAGCGGAGGACGCGGAGGAGGCCGAGGAGTGGTCTCCTACGGCGAACGTGCTGCCCTCGACCCGGCCGATGTGCACTCCGCCGTTGCTGATGTGGTTGATCTGCTGGATGAACTCGCCGGTCTGGTAACCCGCTTCGGCGAGCGCGGCCCGCACTCCGTTGGCCACCCGGTCCTGGATGCTCTTGAGGTAGCGGGAGACGTCCATCTCCTGGAACTGCGAGGCGGCCGCCGCCGCGCCCAGCTCACGGACGGACAGGGCGGGCCCGTCCGGCAGCGCGTTCGCGTACCCGCCGGTCAGCAGCCGCCAGCCGTAGACGGCGGCCTTGCAGACCACCACGAGGGACCGGACCGGTGATCGCGGCACCCCGCCCACCGCCCAGGCCGCCTTGCCGAACAGGCTGTTGCCGCGGAACCGGTGGGCGATGCGGTCGGCGTCCTTGAAGTCCTCGCGCACCGGCAGCAGCACGTGCGGGATGACCTCCAGCACCAGCATGCGGCCCTGGGTGTGGATGCGGACGAAGACGGTGACGACCAGCTCCTCCTCCCAGCCGCTGACCCGGATCCGCAGGAAGTGCCGGCGCTTCTCGGCACCCTCCTCGACCGCGTGCGAACGGTGCTGCTCGAAGGCGTCCCGGTCGTAGGGCGCGCTCTCACGGCGCAGCAGTCCCTCGGCCGGCAGGAACACGCACTCGTCGACCGCCAGCCAGCGCAGCCGGTCGCGCACCCCCGGCCCGGCGTACTCGGCGGGCAGCCGGAGCCGTTCCACCAGCGGCCGGATCTTCTCCAGTACCAGCCGGTTGCCGATCGGCTGCTGCTTCTTCAGGGGGTCGGGCTTCAGCTCGACGGCCAGCACCCAGTCCTCGTGGGCGGCACCGGCCCCGCAGAACGGCCGTGCCTCGTGGTACATGATCAGCGGGACGTGCTGCTCGGTCCGGATGCGCTGCTTGAGCCACTGGAACCGGCGGCTTTCGCCGCGCTCGGCGGGGTCGGCGGCGGCGTCCGGGAAGCGCTCCCCGGACAGCTCGCCGGTGATCACGCGCGCGAGCTGTTCGCGCTGGCCGGCCAGGCACAGCGCGATCAGCGCGAAGAGCACCAGCGTGGCCCACGCCTGCCAGGGCTTGACGCCGGCGCCGAGGGCGTCGCCCGCGAGCCGGAGGGCGTCGCCCGTGGTGGGCGAGTCGGAGGCGTACGGATCGCTGTCGGAGCCGTACGGGGAGGACGACGAGGACGTGTCGTCCGGTCCGCCGCCGAACGCCGTGAACAGAGTGACCGCGAGCAGGACCGCGAGCACGATCCGGCCCCACCAGCGGAAGAGGAAGGCGAGTACGAGGCGGTACTGGGGCACCTCCGGGGTACGACCCCGGAGCCAGGCGCCGATCAGGAGATAGACGCCGGGGAACAGATAGACGGTCAGCGCTCGTCCGGCGAGGGCGAAGCCGACCAGCCACAGCCCCAGCACGGCCCCGGACCACTGGAGTTCCTGGCGGCGGGCGCGCAGCGCGTGGGCGAGGACGCGGGCGGCGTCGAGGCCGAAGGAGGGCGCGGCGAACCGCTGTTCGTTGAGGTGGAGTTCCTCGATGACCCGGTCGCGGTAGCCGGGGTCCAGGTAGGTGCCCGCGCACAGCAGCCGGGTGGCCTCACTGGCGTGCGGCGGCGTGGACGGCGGTGGTGCGGACGATGGCGGTGCGGCAGGCGTCGACTGCGCCTGTCGCGGCACATGGGCGGTGCTCACGCGATTCCCCCGAGGCGTGGTAAGTCACTTCTCGGCCCGCCGGCTTGGCCGGTCGGCCGGGCAGCTGAGGTGATGAGCCATCAGCATAGGGTGACGCGGCGTGCCGGGGGAACCGTTTCCACTTCCTCCGTGACGAGCCCGCACCCGACGGACAGCACGACGCGGGCCCCGCTCCGGAGAAGAACCGGAACGGGGCCCGCGTGAGAAGACCGGCCGAACCGCCGGACGTCATCCGTCAGATGAGGCCGAGCGAGCGCACCGCCTCGCGCTCCTCCACCAGCTCCTGCACGGACGCGTCGATGCGCGTCCGCGAGAACTCGTTGATGTCCAGGCCCTGGACGATCTCGTACTTGCCGTCCTTGGTGGTGACCGGGAAGGAGGAGATCAGGCCCTCCGGGACGCCGTAGGAGCCGTCCGACGGGATGCCCATCGAGGTCCAGTCGCCGTCGGCGGTGCCGTTGACCCAGGTGTGCACGTGGTCGATGGCGGCGTTGGCGGCGGAGGCGGCGGAGGACGCGCCACGGGCCTCGATGATGGCGGCGCCGCGCTTGGCGACGGTCGGGATGAACTCCTCGGCCAGCCACTTCTCGTCGTTGACGGTCTCGGCGGCGTTCTTGCCGGCGACCGTGGCGTGGAAGATGTCCGGGTACTGGGTGGCGGAGTGGTTGCCCCAGATGGTCAGGCGCTTGATGTCGGCGACCGTGGTGCCCGTCTTCTTCGCGAGCTGGGTCAGCGCGCGGTTGTGGTCGAGGCGGGTCATCGCGGTGAACCGCTCGGCCGGTACGTCCGGCGCGGCGGCCTGGGCGATCAGGGCGTTGGTGTTGGCCGGGTTGCCGACGACGAGGACCTTGATGTCGTCCGCGGCGTGGTCGTTGATGGCCTTGCCCTGCGGCTTGAAGATGCCGCCGTTGGCCTCCAGCAGGTCACCGCGCTCCATGCCCTTGGTGCGCGGGCGGGCGCCGACCAGCAGGGCGACGTTGGCGCCGTCGAAGGCGACGTTCGGGTCGTCGGTGATCTCGATGCCCTGGAGCAGCGGGAAGGCGCAGTCGTCCAGCTCCATGGCCGTGCCCTCGGCGGCCTTGAGCGCCGGGGTGATCTCCAGGAGACGCAGCTTGACCGGCACGTCCGCGCCGAGCAGCTGGCCGGAGGCGATGCGGAAGAGCAGGGCGTAACCGATCTGGCCGGCCGCGCCGGTGACGGTGACGTTCACGGGAGTGCGGGTCATGGCGTTCTCCGTATGACAGCTGGCGGTGGGGCGTCCCTGCCCCGGGCGGATGATCGATCTCTTGGCGTCAAGAGAGATCCAGCGGTCAGGCTATCGCGCATCCGGCATGCGAGACGTCCGGGGCCGTGTGGCTCACCCCACAAGGGGATCACCGGGCATGCCCGGTATCCCGGCACCCATGCGCGCCGCCTCCCCCGTTTCCTCCGGACCGTGCCCCTACTGCGTGCAGGCCGTCCGTCCCGTCGCCAGGGTCGCGCACGCCTTGGCCTGTACCGCGTCCCGTACGGCGACCATCGGGGTGTAGGCGATGGTGTCGCCGACGGCGGTGATGTCCCCGCGCTCCCGGGTGCCGCCCACCGTCAGCCGCACCTCGTCGCCCTGCGCGGCGCCGGTGATCCGGCCCCAGGCGGTGCCGCAGGTCTTGCTGTAGCGGACCTCCAGGACGGTGCCGCCCAGGGTGGCGGACTTGGCCGTGGTCACCAGGTCCCCGCTGCACCCCATGGCCTCGGCGTCCTTGCCGTCGCAGGCGGCCCCGGAGCACTTCACGCCCGGCGGCAGGCTCACCCGGCTGCCGGCGGACGGGGAGGGCGACCGGCCGGGGGCCTTCTTCTCGCCGCCGGTACCGGTGACGAGGAGGACACCGCCGATGAGGACGAGCGTGCCGACCAGCCCGGCGAGGAACATGAACAGCCGCTGCCGGCCCGGGTTTCCGGGGGGCGCGGGGGGTGCGGGCCGCGGGGCGGCGGGCTGCCCGGCGTACGAGGGGGCCGGGTGGGACGTGGGGGACGTTTCGGACGTGTCCGTGGCATCCGTTCCCGGCGTACCCGTGGCCGGGACATCGGTGCCGCTCGGGGTGAGCGGTGCGCCCGCCGTCCCCGCCGTCCCCGCCGTCCCGGAGGCGTCGTCGGCCCGGACCGGAGCCCGGCGGCCCGCCTTCGAGGGCCCCTGGTACCCGGCCAGCCCCCAGGAGTTGCCCCCGGACGCGGAGACGCCGTCCGGTCGCGCCACGCGCCAGGAGTTCCGGACCCCGTCGCCCTCCTCGTCCACCGGGTCCGGCTTGGAGAGGTCGGGCCGGTCCACGATCGGCCGGGCGCCCCGCCCGGGCTCCCGTACGGCCTCCCGCGCGCCGGTGCCGCTTTCCTCCGGCCGGCCGCCGGGAGGGGCCGGGGAGCCGGCCGTACCCGGTGTGTCCAGGGCCTGGCGGGCCTGCGCGACGCGTATCGCGTCCATCGTGCTGTCATGCCGCATATCCGCCCGGCTCCAGGCGCGTTCGGCCAGTTCCCACAGGGTGATGAGAGGGACGGTGCTGGTGCCGGTGGCTTCGGCGAGGGCGACGACGGCGCCCTTGGGCGCGAGCAGCCGGCCGCCCAGGTACCGCTCCCAGGACGCCCTGCCGTAGCCGGTGCGGTCGGCCAGTGCGGCGACGCCCAGGCCGCTGTGGTCCACGAGCCGGCGCAACCGCTCGGTGAACTCCTTGATCTGCGGGTCCAGATCCTCGGGCAACGCCTTCCAGCGAGGCATCGTCTCCCCCCTCTTCCCCCGGCCCGGGGTCCTACTTGGTGAGCGTGACGTGCAGGGTGTCCTTCAGGAACGGGATCTGCAGGATCGGGTCCGGCTGGGCCATCAGCGACAGCATGACGATGGCCAGGCCGAGCACGCCGTAGGTGGTGATGTCCGTGAAACGGGAGCGCACGGCGAGCATGCCGACGCTGGGCAGGAACCAGCGCAGGGCCGCCCCGGCCAGCAGGGCGGCGCCGATCAGCAGGGTGCCGTAGCGGAACACGTCGAGCGCGGTGAGCAGCAGGCCGAGGGCGACCGCCGAGAGCACGACCAGCACGGGCCACTGCCGGGCGGGCGCCGGGGCGTCACCGGGCGCGGCCCGGCCGCCGCCCTCGGGGCGCGCGGTGTCCCTGGTGAACAGCGGGAAGCGCCGGGTGACGCGGCGCGGGCGCCCCTGGGCGTCGGGGGCGCTGATCGCGTCCCGCACGGTCGGCTCCGGCCCCGCTTCCCCACGCGGTTCCGCACCCGCTGCCCCGCGCGGTTCCGCTCCCGCTCCCCTGCGGGTGTCCTCAGCCGGCACTGCGCTCGGCCGCCTCGACCACGTTCGCCAGCAGCAGGGCCCGGGTCATCGGGCCGACGCCGCCGGGGTTGGGGGAGATCCAGCCGGCCACCTCGGCCACGTCCGGGTGGACGTCGCCGACGATCCGGCCCTCGGCGTTGCGCGAGACGCCGACGTCCAGGACGGCCGCGCCCGGCTTGACGTCCTCGGCGCGGATCAGGTGCGGGGAGCCGGCCGCCGCGATGACGATGTCGGCCCGCTTGAGGTGGGCGGACAGATCGCGAGTGCCGGTGTGGCACTGGGTCACGGTGGCGTTCTCGCTGCGCCGGGTGAGCAGCAGCGGCATCGGGCGGCCGATGGTGACGCCGCGGCCGACGACCACGACCTCGGCGCCCTTGATCTCCACGCCGTGCCGGCGCAGCAGGGTGAGGATGCCGTTGGGGGTGCAGGGCAGCGGGGCGGGCTCGTTGAGCACCAGCCGGCCGAGGTTCGTCGGGTGCAGGCCGTCGGCGTCCTTGGCGGGGTCCATCAGCTCCAGGACGCGGTTCTCGTCGATGCCCTTGGGCAGCGGAAGCTGGACGATGTAGCCGGTGCAGGCCGGGTCCTCGTTCAGCTCGCGGACGACCGCCTCGATCTCCTCCTGGGTGGCCGTGGCGGGCAGCTCGCGCTGGATGGAGTTGATGCCGATCTGCTTGCTGTCGCGGTGCTTGCCGGCGACGTACTTGTGACTGCCGGGATCGTCGCCGACCAGGATCGTGCCGAGGCCGGGCGTGACGCCCTTCTCCTTCAGCGCCGCCACGCGGGCGGTCAGATCGGACTTGATCGCGGCTGCGGCGGCCTTGCCATCGAGAATCTGGGCGGTCATACACCCATCCTCCCGGATGACCGGCCCCCGGTACCAATCCGGGGGGCCGGGAGGCCGTGCGTCCGGGCCGGTTCTGTCACGGGTTGATCATGGATGTTGCGCTTGCACAACGGCTCACCCGTACGGCTGGACAAATTTCGGCCTTTCCCCCGACGATGAGCGACGCAATACCGCGGTCTGGTTGGGGGGCAAACCGCTCGGATCCCGCTGTTCCTCCGTGCCTTCCGCGCCGTCCCCGAAGTGTCAACGGAGGAATCTCGCCATGAGTTTCGGCTCGCCCAATCCCGGCTACGGCCAGCCCCAGGACCCCCAGCAGCCCTACGGCTACCCGCAGCAGGGCCAGCCCGGCTACGGCTACCCGCAACAGCCCGGCGGTGTGCCGCCGCAGGCCGGTTACGGCTACCCGCAGCAGCCCGCCGGTTACGACTACCAGCCCGCCCAGCCGCCGTACGCGAACTGGGGCCAGCGCTTCCTGGGGACGCTGGTGGACGGCCTCGTGTTCCTCGTGCCGTACCTTCTGGTCATGTTCGGCAAGGGGACTCCCGCACTGGTGATAGTCGGGGCCCTGATCATCATCGGCCTCGCGATATGGCAGTTGATCATGGAGGGCCGCACCGGCCAGACGCTCGGCAAGAAGGCGGTCGGCATCCGGCTGGTCCGGGAGATCGACGGACAGCCGCTCGGCGTCGGCATGGCGTTCGTCCGCCGCATCGCGCACTTCCTGGACAGCCTCGCCTGCTACATCGGCTGGCTGTGGCCGGCGTGGGACGCCAAGCGCCAGACGTTCGCCGACAAGGTGTGCTCGTCGATCGTGATCCGCTCGGCCTGATCGCCAACGGTCGGGTCATACCGACACGTTCACGCCAAACACCGTCAAGGGCCGTGTCTCACCCGCGCAGGGGAGGCACGGCCCTGGTGCTTTCGCCCTACTCTGACCGGGTAGCCGTCAGGCACACGGGGAGACGCACCTTGTACAGCATCATCGTCGTACCTCCGCCGACCACGGAGGCCCGGCAGCCGCGCCCGCAGATCCGGCTCGCCCCCGGTGAGCGCCTCAGTTTCGGCCGCGCCGCCGACAGCGCACTGCGCGTCCCGCACGACGGGGTCTCGCGCCGGGCCGGCGAGATCGGCGCCCAGGGCGCGTTCTGGACGCTGAGCAACCTGTCCACCCGGCACACCTACGTCGTGGAGAACCCGGAGGGCGCCGGCGAGCACGTCAAGGTCGGCCCGGGCCGGCTCGACGCGCCCGTGCCGTTCGAGTTCTCCCGCGTCGTGCTGCCCGCCGCCGGGGACCTGCTGGCGATCGAGGTGTGGGCGCCGCGCCACGACTACCTGAGCGCGGGCGGCGGGCCGGACGGCGACACCACCGCCCCGGCCTTCTCCGTGGACCGCACCAAGCGCTACTTCGCCGTCCTGGCCGCCCTGTGCGAGCCCCGGCTGCGCGGCGACCCGCACGCCCCGCTGCCCACCGTCGACCAGGTCGCCGACCGGCTCAGACCCGGGTGGCCGGCCGCCTCGCGCACCTCGGTGCAGTGGAACATCGACTACCTGGCGGTGAAGCTGCGGCTCAAGCCGGGCCCGGACACCGCCGACCCCGGCCCCCGCCTCAACGGCAAGAAGGAGTCGCTGGTCTCGCTGGCGCTCCGCTTCGACCTCGTACGCGAGGACGACCTGATCGTCCTGGCCGCGCGGCCGGCCCGGGCCACCCGGTGACCGTCCCGTACGCCGTCCCGGTGCCGCGCGGCTACCGGGTCGGCGGCTGGGAGGTGCGCCGGCCCCTCGCGACGGGCGCGTTCGGCAGCGTGTACGAGGCCCGGCGCACCGGCCCCGGGGGCGGCGGCCTGCCGGAGACGGCCGCGCTGAAGTTCCTGCCGACCGGCACCGGCACCCCGCGTCGCCTCACCCACCTGCGCGAACTGGTCGAGCGGGAGGTGCGGCTGCACCGCCGGCTGCGCCGCCCCCGGCTGATCCGCATGTACGAGACCCTCACCGTGGACGACCCGGACCACCCGGCCCTGGACGGCGCCACCGTGCTCGTCCTGGAGAAGGCCGAAGGCTCGCTGGCCGCCCTGCTCGCCGCCGCACCGCGGCCCGCCGCCGGTCCCGTCCTCCTCGCCCAGATCTGCGAGGGCCTGCTCCAGCTCCACCACGCGGGCTGGGTGCACGGCGACCTGAAACCGGCCAACGTGCTGCTGATGCGGGACGGTTCGGCCCGGCTGGCCGACTTCAACATGGCCGCCGAACTGGAGGGCACGCACGCCTACTCCCCCGCGTTCTCCACGCCGGACTACACCCCGCCCGAGCTGCTGTGGTCCGAGATCGACGAGCGGGGCCGCCGGATCCGCCCCTCGGCCGACGTCTGGGCCTTCGGCGTCCTCGCCCATCTGGTCCTCACCGGTGCCTTCCCGCTGTCCGGCGGCACCCCGGCGGCCCGCCGGGACGCGGCCGTGGCCTACGCCCGCGGCACCGACGACCTGCGGCTGGCCGCCGGACTGCCGTCCTGCTGGCGGGAGATCCTCCAGGACTGCCTGACCCGCACCCACACCGACCGGGTCGGCACGGAGGCGCTGCTGCGCCGGGTGGTGGCGGCAGCGGGCACGACCCGCCCGCCGCGCGTCCTCCGACCGCCCGGCCGCCGCACACAGCTCCTGTTCGGCGCCGCACTCACCGCGACCGCCCTGGCCGCCCTCGGCTACGGCATCGGCGCCCTGCCCCACGACCGGCCGACGGCGACACCACTGCCGGGTCCCGTCGCCCCCGCCACCTACGGCTCCGCCGAACTCCGCACCGACCAGGGCGTGCCCCCGTCGTACCGGCCGCTCATCGTGGACGCCGCGCACGCCTGCCCGAACACGCACGTCACGCCCGCCCTGATCGCCGCCATGCTGAAGGCGGAGAGCGACTTCGACCCCGCCCTGTCCGACCCGGCCCACGACGAGTACGGCATCGCCCGCTGGACCCCGCGGGTGCTGCGCTACTGGATCCGCGCGGACGGCCGCCCGGCGGACACCATCCCCCGTCCGCCGTTCACCGCCGCCGTCTCGATCCCGGCGATGGGCCGCTACCTGTGCTTCATCGCCCCGAACCTGAGACCGGGCCTCCCCGGCGACCAGCGCGTCCTGATCGCCGCGGCCTACCGCACGTCTTTCCGCAAGGTGAACGGCGCGGGCGGGGTCCCCCCGAAGTACCGCGAGTACTGCGACCGGGTCGCCCTCTACCTCGGGAAGTACACACCGTAGGTGTACTGCGAGGGCTCACTGCCCCTTGATCGCGGAGACGAACGGCCCCCAGGCACGGACGGGAATGAGGAGGAAGGGCCCACCGGGGTTCTTGGAGTCGCGAACGGGGACGAGGGAGGGGACAGCGTCGGTGACCTCGACGCAGTCACCGCCCTCGTCATTGCTGTAGCTGCTCTTGCGCCAAGCGACGGAGTCCGGGTCAATCCTGTTGCCGTGCTTCATCTTTGAGGCTCCTCACTGCTTCTCTCAACAAGGCCAGGGACGCCTTGGGTGGCAGGGCGACGGCCCTCAGCAGATCGTACCTACGCCGGTACTCCCTCACGTGCGCCGGATAGTCGACGATCTGCCCAGCGAAATCGCCCTCCGTATAGACCAGTGGCGGGGCATCAGCGAAGGTCATGATCTTGGCCATGGCATGAGCGAGCGGGGGCCACGGGATGGTTTCCGGAACCACCTGAAGAACGCTCCGGGTGGATCGCATGATGTCGAGGATGTACTCCACCTGCTCGGCCATCACCGCGGGAGGGAGCGGCGTTCGCCGGATGACCGACTCGTTCAGGATCACCCAGTAGGAAGGGCGTTCCGCACGGCTCCACAGCTCCGCACGCGCCAGACGCGCCTGGACGAGCTCCTCAGCCACCTCAACCGGCGTCTCCGGAGCCCCGTGCTCGATTCGGGCGTGGAAGTACGCCCTGGTCTGCAAGAGCCCGGGGAGGATAGTGGGTGCCCACTCCTCCAGCGTCTGGGCCTGCTTCTCCATGTCCGGGATATCGGCGTAGTACCACGGGTGCCCTACTTGCCGTGCCTTGGCGACGTCTTCACACCGGCGCTCGAAAAACCCGTCCGTACCCAGCTTCTGATCCACGTGCCGGGCGAAGTCCAGGGGCATCCGCCGCTCACCCCGCTCGATCTGGCTCAGGAACGAGATCCCCCGGAAGCTGCCCTCCGCCAACTGCTCCAGCGTCAGACCGGCCGCCTCCCTCTTGAAGCGCAACTCCGCGCCGTAGAAGGAGGGGACGCTGGCCGACGCGTCGGGATCCTTGCGAGCAGGCACAACTCATCACCGCCGTTTACCAGTTACCGTGCGCAACTCAAACCCCTGTCACGGTACGCGCAGTCACGCCACTGTGTGAGTGTTTCGTCACGCATCGCACACAGAAAGGCGTACACCCGTGCCGCACCCCCACACCCAGGAAGCCGAAGCTCACCTGGCGGAACTGCGCGCCGCACTCGCCGCGCACGGCGTCACCCTCCCCTCGCTCGGCCTCGAACTCCCCTCCCTCACCAGCTCGTACGCCGCTCCCCTGATCGCACTCGGCAACTGCAACCTGGAGACGGCCGCGGCCCTGACGGCGGCGTTGCGGAAGGGCGCGGCGGGGTGAGGCCGCCACTGGTGCTGGAACTGCTCGCGTTGCCCAAGGCCGTACCGGAGGTGCGGCGGACGGTCCGGGAACACCTCGGAGTGCCGTGTCCCGACGTGCAGTTGTGCGTGAGCGAGCTGCTGGCCAACGTGATCCGGCACGTCGGCGAGGGCACCCCCGTGTCGGTACGGGTGCGGGGCACGGTCCCCGGCCGGGCCCGGATCGAGGTGACGGACCGCGAGCCGCACACCTGGCTGGTGATACGGCACGCCGACGCGGAGGAGGAGTCGGGCCGGGGCCTGCTCCTGCTGGACTCGGTCGCGCTGCGCTGGGGCGTCACGCAGGGGCCGTACGGGAAGACCGTGTGGTGTGAGGTGGCGGTCAGTTGACCGAGGGCCCGGCGGCGGGCCGGTGTTCGTAGACCGTCACCCGGCGTCCACGGACCCGCTCGTCCGCCACGGCCGTGAAGTGCTCGCGCAGGACGGCCAGTTTCGCGCTGTCCCGTGCCACCGGCGCCGAACCGCCCGCCGGGGCCGCGTCGGTCACGAGCAGGACCCGTCGCTCGGCCAGTGTCAGGGTCCGGATCGTGGCCGGGCCGGCCTCTTCGCCGCCCAGCGTGCCGGATTCGGCCGGGCTCCGGGTCAGGGCGATGTCCCGCAGTCCGGTGAAGGCGTCGGGCGAGATCAGCGCGGTGTCGCGGCGGAACACCGGGACGAACAGCACCGCGTCCCCGTCCCGGCGCAGGGCGCGTACCCGGTCGGCCACCGCCAGCACGTCGTCCACCCTGCTGCCCGGCGACCGTACGGCCAGCGACTGCGGCAGCAGCGCGGCGACCGCGACGGTGACGACGGCCGGGACCAGCCAACGGGACGCCCGTGGCAGGCGGGGCGCCGCCGCCCGGGCCGCCGCGTCGAGGGCGGCTCCGGTCAGCAGGGCCAGGCCGAGCTGGCTGAACACGACGTACCGGTCCTGGAACACCGGCTGGACGAACGAGAGTCCGAGCAGGCCGAGTTGCGGCACCGCCAGCAGCGGGAGCCCGACGGCCGCCACCGACAGACGGCCCGCCCTCGGGCGGGTCGACAGCGCCAGGAGGCAGCCCACGGCCAGCAGTACGGCGGGGCCGATGGCGGTGTGCCAGGTCAGGGGCGGTATCCAGGCCACCTGTCCGGCCTGGTCCCGGCTGTAGAGGATCAGCGGCAGCACCCCGGCCGTCGCGCCCGCCGCCGCCCCGGTCCAGCGTGCCCAGGTCATGCGTCCGGCCCGGGTCCACAGCAGGGTCACCGCGTGCGCGGGCAGGACCAGCAGGGACAGCCAGTGCAGCAGGCCGGTCACGAGGACGACACCGCCGTACGCGACCCAGTGTCCCGTTCCGCCGCGACCTTGGAGCAGCGCGGTCAGCAACAGCGTCGAGAGGGCGGCGCCGGCCACGACGAGCGCGTAGGAGCGGCCGTCCTGGAGCTGGTACTGCACGGCGGGCAGCAGCGGGAGGGCCAGTCCGGCGGTCAGGCCGGCCCGGTAGCCGCCCAGTCGGGCGCCGACGACCGCCACGCAGGCCGCCGCCGCGGCCATCGCCAGCACGGAGGGCAGCCGCAGGGTGAGGATGCCAGGGCCGAAGCAGCTGAAGAGGGCGTGCATCCCCAGGTAGTAGAGGCCGTGCACGGCGTCCATGTGCTGGAGCGTGTGCGCTATCCGGCCGGTCGGGCGCTGGGCCACCAACCAGGTCGCGGCCTCGTCCCGCCACACGCTGTGCCGCCGGCCGATCCCCCACAGGCCGAACAGGACGGTCCACAGTGCCGGAGCGGCCCAGACGGGCGGGCGGGAGGTCATGGGAACGGCCGGTCCTCACTGTGGTGATCATCCGGGTGAGCCGCACAGGGTACGTGCGGTGGCGACCCGGATGATCACCGACCGTAAGGAACCGGCCAAAGGTGATGCTCAGCGCTGCTCGGCGCTGCTCAGTGGAAGAAGTGGCGCGTGCCCGTGAAGTACATCGTCACGCCCGCCTTCTGCGCCGCCTCGATCACCTGCTCGTCGCGGATCGATCCGCCCGGCTGGACGATCGCCCGGACGCCGGCGGCGATGAGGATCTCGGGGCCGTCCGGGAAGGGGAAGAAGGCGTCCGAGGCCGCGTAGGAACCCCGGGCGCGCTCCTCGCCGGCCCGCTCGACGGCCAGCTTGCAGGAGTCGACGCGGTTGACCTGGCCCATGCCGACGCCGACCGAGGCGCCGTCCTTGGCGAGCAGGATCGCGTTGGACTTCACCGCGCGGCAGGCCTTCCAGGCGAACGCCAGCTCCGCCAGCTCGGCCGGGGAGAGGGCGTCGCCGCTGGCCAGCGTCCAGTGCGCCGGGTCGTCGCCCTCGGCCTGGAGCCGGTCGGTGACCTGGAGCAGCGCCCCGCCGTCGATCGGCTTGACGTCGACCGGGTGGGCGGGGGCGTCGGGGCAGCGCAGCACGCGGATGTTCTTCTTCTTGGTGAGGGCCTCCAGCGCGCCCTCCTCGTAGTCCGGCGCCACGACGACCTCGGTGAAGATCTCCGCGACCTGCTCGGCCATCTCCTTGCTGACCGGCCGGTTCACGGCGATGACCCCGCCGAACGCGGACAGCGGGTCGCACGCGTGCGCCTTGCGGTGCGCCTCGGCGACGTCCCCGCCGACCGCGATCCCGCAGGGGTTGGCGTGCTTGATGATCGCGACGCAGGGCTCGTCGTGGTCGTACGCGGCACGGCGGGCGGCGTCCGTGTCCGTGTAGTTGTTGTACGACATCTCCTTGCCGTGCAGCTGCTCGGCCGCCGCGAGGCCGCCCTCGCCGGAGGTGTAGAGCGCGGCGGGCTGGTGCGGGTTCTCGCCGTAGCGCAGGGTGTGCGCCCGCTCCAGGCTGGTGGCCAGGAAGCCGGGGAACTGCGAGTCGTCGGCGGGCGCGTAGGCGGAGGCGAACCAGGACGAGACGGCGATGTCGTACTCGGCGGTGTGCCGGAAGGCCTCGGCGGCCAGCCGCTTGCGGGCGGCCAGGTCGAAGCCGCCGTCGCGCACCGCGGCAAGCACGTCCGCGTACCGGCCGGGGCTGGTGACCACGGCGACGGAGGGGTGGTTCTTGGCGGCGGCACGGACCATCGAGGGGCCGCCGATGTCGATCTGCTCCACGCACTCGTCGGGGGTGGCGCCGGAGGCGACCGTCTCCCGGAACGGGTAGAGGTTGACCACGACCAGGTCGAAAGGCTCCACGCCCAGCTCGGCGAGCTGCTCGCGGTGGCTCTCCAGGCGCAGGTCGGCGAGGATGCCCGCGTGCACCTTCGGGTGCAGCGTCTTGACCCGGCCGTCCAGGCACTCGGGGAAGCCGGTCAGCTCCTCGACCTTGGTGACGGGGACACCGGCGGCGGCGATGCGCGAGGCGGTCGAACCGGTGGACACCAGCTCGACGCCGGCCTCGTGCAGCCCGCGCGCCAGCTCTTCCAGGCCGGTCTTGTCGTAGACGCTGACGAGCGCCCGGCGAAGGGGCCGCTTGTTGCTCTCGGCGGTCACTGGATAACTACCTTTCGTCCCTCGATGCGATAGCCGTTGCGGGCGAGCCGCCCCACGACCTCGACGAGCAGCCTTCGCTCGACTTCCTTGATGCGCTCGTGCAGCGCGCTCTCGTCGTCCTCGTCCCGGATCTCGACCACGCCCTGGGCGATGATCGGGCCGGTGTCGACGCCGTCGTCGACGAAGTGGACGGTGCAGCCGGTGACCCGGGCGCCGTACGCGAGCGCGTCGCGCACGCCGTGGGCCCCGGGAAAGCTGGGCAGCAGCGCCGGGTGGGTGTTCACGAACCGCCCGCCGAACCGGGCGAGGAACTCCTTGCCGACGATCTTCATGAACCCGGCGGAGACCACGAGGTCCGGCTCGTGGGCGGCGACCGCGGCGGCGAGGGCGGCATCCCACTCCTCGCGGCTCGGGTGGTCCTTGACCCGGCACACGAAGGTCGGCAGCCCGGCGCGCTCGGCGCGGGCGAGCCCCTCGATGCCGTCGCGGTCCGCCCCGACGGCGACGATCCGGGCGCCGTACGCCTCGGCTCCGGTGCGCTCGACCTCGTCCAGGAGCGCCTGCAGGTTCGTACCGGATCCGGAGACCAGGACGACGAGGCGCTCGACCGCTGGACCGGCGGGGGTGGCGGCCACGGTGGGGCCCTTTCTCGGGGTGGCGACGGGTCCGGCCGGCGGCTTGTGCCTTCGCACGAATGCGTCGCGCCCCGCGATACGGGGAAGTCTACGAACCGGCCGACCGTCAGCAACGATACCGGCACCGTCGACGGCCCCCACGGGACGGGTGCCGGGCCGGGAGGTAGCGTTCGCAGGGACGCGAAGGCAGTCGACGGGATTCGTCACGGGGCGGCCTCGGGAACGCGGTCGTCGTGCGGTGCGTTCATGGGGTGGAGGCTCACGTCGGCCGTCGCGTCGACTGCCGTGTGCCGTGGTGAACGCTGCCGTACCCGACCAGCCGTACTCGACTACCAGCCGTACTCGACTAAGGGAAGACGCTTTTCTGATGCCCGATCGCAGTCTGCGACTCCTCACGTTCCCGCCGTACCCGGTCCAGGGGGTCGAGCGCCGTGCCGTCGCCGTGCTGCTGCGGGAGCGGCCGGCCTCACCGCCGCAGGCTCCCCGGGGCGACGGCCGGAGCGGTGAGGGCGGTGAAGGCGGTGAGGGCAGTGAGGGGCACAAGGACGACAATCCGTTCGCGCCGCCGCCGCAGGGCACCCCGGACCGCCCCTGGCAGCCCCGCCACCCCTCCGGTTCCGAGGACGACGGGGGGCAGGGCGGCTCCCCCTGGGGCGGGCAGTGGAGCGACCGGCAGCCCGGCCGGTCCCAGGGCGGCTTCGGCGAGCGGCCCGGCGGCGGCCCCCAGGGCCCCGGCGGCCCGACCGGCCCCGGCCCCGGTCCCGGCACCGGCATGCGCTGGGACCCGACCGACCCCGCGCAGAGACGCGCGCGGTACGCGCTGCTGTCGGGCATCTGGTCGGTCTTCTTCGTGCTGTTCAGCTGGCCGTACGTGGCCCTGCTGCTGGGCGCGCTGGCCCTGTACTGGGGCATCAGCGCCCTGCGTGCCAAGCCGCGCACCCCGGAGCCGTCGGCGGCACCGGCGCCTTCGCCCGGCCGGCCCCAGACGACGGCCGCCATCACCGGTCTGGTCACGGCGTCCCTGGCCCTGGCCCTGGTCGCCTCGACCTTCGCGGTCCAGCTCGTCTACCGCGACTACTACACCTGCGTCGGCGACGCCCTGACGCACGAAGCCAAGCAGTCCTGCGAACAGCTTCTGCCGAAGGAGCTGCGGGGGGTGCTGGGGGCGGGTGAGGAGTAACCCTCGGGGCCCGGGGGGAGCGGTGGCGGGCGGGGTGGTCGGTGACGTGGTCACGGGGTCCCGTCGGACGCCGTCTCCTGGGTCTCGTCTTCCGGGGCGGGTTTCTCGTCTTC
>NZ_JANUGP010000025.1 GCF_024753135.1 Streptomyces pyxinicus
GGGCGGTCCGGCGTTCCCGGCTAAGGTTCTCACCCGCTCCCCGCCCCCTCCCGCGCTTTCCCCCATCGGTCCCCCTGAGCGGCCCCCGTGCCGGCGTCCCGCCCGCCGCTCCCGGGCGGTGACCGGCGGGCGCCCTTCGCCGCCGTACCGGCTATCCGCTCTCGCGACCCAGGACCCGGCGGGCCGCCTCGGCCTCCGCCGCCGGCGGGGACAGCTCGTCCAGGGTGTCCAGCTCGTCGTCCGCCGCCAGCTCCCGCTCCCAGGCCGCCGCGAGCCGCTCCTGCTCCTGGCGTGGCCTGCCACCGACGGTGTCCCGGTGCTCCGGGTCCAGGGCCGCCAGGAATCGTCCGACCGGGTTCGTCGACATACCGTCCTCCTCGCCGGGAAGGTGCTCCTCACTCCAGAGTCTCAGGGTCTACCGCTCCCGGCCGTCCGGTGCGGCGTCCAGGCCCGTGCAGGCCAGCTCCCCGCCCACCTCGGCACAGGCCTCCACCCCCCGGGGCGAGGCCACCGAGAGCATCGGGCTGCTGTCACCGGTGGTGTCGCCGGCCGGATAGCTCGCCGAGAGCACGTCCTGGCCCGCCCGCACGGACACCTCCCGGCGTCCGGGGGCGCGCGTCCCCACCTCGGACCAGACTGTGCCGCAGGCCGGTGAGTAACGCAGCCGGACGGTGTAGGTCCGGTCGGCGACCGTGCTGCGGGTCTGCGCGTCGCGGGCGCACGCGGAGGCGGCGGGCAACTCGCCCTGACAGGACCGGCGGTGGCAGCGGGGCACCGCCGGCAGGTGCTGCGCGGCGGGGACGGCACCGGGGCGTGGGGACACGGCCAGCGCGGCGGCGAGGGCCGTGGCACCGCCGCCTAGCACCAGCGCCGACAGCGGGAGCCACGGGAGCCACCGGAGCCGGGTGCGCCGTCGGTCCCGGTCCGGCGGGGGTGGGGGCTGGGCTCCGTCGGCGTCCCACAGGGCCAGTACGGCCCCGGGTTCGGCGCCGGCCAGCCGGCACAGCGCCTCCACGGCGGACCGGGGCGGGCGCTGGGCCCCGGACAGATAGCGGTGCCAGGCGGACTTGCTGTACGGGGTGCGCGCCGCCAGCGCCGCGAGGCTCAGCCCCGTACGGCCCCGCAGTTCCCGCAGTTCGGCGGGCAGTTGTCCGTCCGGGGTGATCGACGCTCCGGGGTGGTGCATCCTGCGTTCCTCGACTCCCATTCCGCTATGGGCCATTTCGCCCCTGTTGCCGGAATGGCTTCCCGCTCCCGGGGCGCCTGGAACCCCCCGGGAGGCCCGAGGTGGGTGAGGTGAACGCACGCCCGAAGGCCCGTTCGGGGTCGCCGAACGGGCCTTCGGTGTCAGGGGATAGGACGGTGACGGAGCGTCAGCACCAGGGCAGGGCCCGGTTCGCGCGGACGTAGTGGGCGGAGACGTAACCCCGGTGGTGGGGGAGGCGGTACCAGACGTGGTTGCCGTACACCGCGGAGCCGCGGGTCCGGCAGGTGAGGCCCACCAGCCGGTGCGCGGAGCGGTACCCGACCACCCGGTAGCCGGTGCCCGGTCCCGAGCGGACGTTGAGCCGGGCGCCGCGCGTGACGACCCGGCCTAGGGCCGGGGTGCGGCGGGCCGGAGTGGCGAGCGCGGCGGTCCGGTACGGCGTGCCGAGGGCGGCGGTGCCGTAGACCGCGCGCGGCAGGGACAGGTGGCGCGCCCGGTGGTGGGTGCGGTGCGTGACGCGCCCGCGGTGGTGGTGGGCCCGGTGGTGGGTGTGGTGGTGCCGCACGGTGGCCGTGGCGGCGGGGCGTGCGGTCGCGGCGTTCGCCGGAGCGGCTCCGGCCGCCGTCGGCAGGATCGCGAGTACCGCGACCGCGGCCAGCAGGCCGCCCTTGAGAGTCCGTCGGATCATGGAAACCTCCGCCTGTCGTTCTCGTGACCACGAGTGGTGATCACGACACCCAGCGTTGCCGTGGCCGGCCCCCGCGATGCCGTCCCCGCGTCCCGGGGGACGGCCGGGACGTCCCCCGGGACGCCCGCGGCGGCCACCGGGCCGCCCACCTGGCCGTCCACGCGGCTGTGCCGTGCCGTCCCGCGGCTTGGAACACCGGCGGGGAACACTGGCGGGGAACGGCGACCCCCGTGCTTACCGTCGAGTAATATCCGGCGGCAGGTCACCAGAGGAGGAACCGTGCCCCGGTCCGAACGCTCACCCCTGCTGCTCGCCGGCCTGCTGGCCGCCGCCGGCGTCGTGCACTTCGCCGCCCCGCGGCAGTTCGACGCCACCATCCCCCGGCTGCTGCCGGGCTCGCCCCGGACGTGGACCCACGGCAGCGGGGTCGTGGAGCTGGCGCTGGCCGCCGGGATCGCCGCGCCCCGGACCCGCGCGCTCGCCGCGAAGGCGGCGGCGGCCTTCTTCGTCGGCGTGTTCCCGGCCAACGTGCAGATGGCCGTGGACTGGCGGCACCGGCCCGCGCCGCAGCGGACGGCCGCCCTGGCGCGGCTGCCCCTCCAGGTGCCGCTGGTGCTGTGGGCCCGCTCGGTCGCCCGGAGCGGGGAGGGCCGGCCGTGAAGGACTCCGTCGAGACCGGTGACCTGGTCGAGGACTTCGCGCTCCCCGACGAGACGGGCATCGAGCGCCGGCTGTCCGACCTGCTCGCCGACGGGCCGGTCGTGCTCTTCTTCTACCCCGCCGCCCTCAGCCCCGGCTGCACCGCCGAGGCCTGCCACTTCCGGGACCTGGCCGCCGAGTTCGCCGCGGCGGGCGCCCGCCCCGTGGGCGTCAGCGGGGACGGCGTCGACCGGCAGGCCGAGTTCGCCGGGAAGCACGCGCTCGGCATGCCGCTGCTCTCCGACCCCGACGGCACGGTCCGCGCGCGGTTCGGCGTCCGGCGCGGCTTCGCCCTCGCCCCCACCCGGCGCGCCACCTTCGTCATCGCCGAGGACCGCACGGTACTGGAGGTCGTCCGCAGCGAACTGCGCATGAACACCCACGCCGACCGGGCCCTCGCCGCCCTCCGCGCCCACCGGGGCGGATAGCGGCTGTGGCTCCCGCCCGCCGGGGCGGACAGCGGCCTTGCCGGGCCGGGGCCGGAACAGGGTGCTGCGGGCTCAGCCGGCCGGGCGCTCCCGTGCCACCTCGCGCGGCTTCTTGTCCGTGCGCAGTCCGAGGGACCGGGGATGGCGCAGCATGCCGTCCCGGGTCCACTCGGTGAACGCGATCTGCGCGACCAGCTCCGGCTCCACCCGCCGGCCCCGCGCCTCCCGTACCGCGCCGGTGAACGGCGAGCCGGTCCGGCGGGCGCCCTCCAGCCGCTCGCGCAGCGCGAGCAGGGTGCGCCGGTCGAAGCCGGTGCCGACCTTGCCCGCGTACCGCAGCCGGCCGTCCTCGTCGTGGCCGAGCGGCAGCGCACCCAGGCCGACCCGGCTGCCCGCCGGTTCGGTGAAGCCGCCGATCACGAACTCCTGCCCCTGCTCGCACTTGAGCTTCAGCCACTCCGGCGACCTGCGCGTGTGGTTCGGCCCGCTGGGCGATCAGCCCCGGCCACAGGCATCGGCCGGCAGCTCGGCGCCGCCCGCGTTGCGGTGCGGGGTCAGCCGCAGCGGCGCGCGGCAGGAGAGCGTCAGTTGCAGCGGCGTATGAGTCTCACCCGAGGTGACCGCCACTCCGGACGCCTCGATGTCCTTCGGCCGGGTCAGGCCCATACGCCGCCCGAGAAGGCGGCGACCTCGCCGTCCACCGTGAAGTCCGGGCACTCCTGGGCGGCGAGCGACGCCACGATCTCCCGACAGGCGGCATCCAGCCGCTGACCGGTGCGGGAGAGCAGCCGGACCGTCCCACCCTCGCGGACCGCCGGCAGCCGGACCCCGTCCAGCTTCCGTTCGAACAGCCGGCCGTCGTCGAACTCGCGCCGGTCGCTGAGGGTGGCGAGCATCGGGGAGGCGGCCACTTCGGCACCCGGCGGCGCCGGCCGCAGCAGCCGTCGCCGCTCCTCGGGCAGGGCGGTCACCGGCGCTCACTCCCGTCCGTCGGCCGCCGCCACCTGCGCGAGGGTGCGGCCGGTGCGCACCGAGCGGGCCCGCCGGGGATCGGGCGTGCCGTGCTCCCCGCCGCGTGCCGGGCCCTTGTGCACCAGCAGCCAGGCCTCCTCCTCGTCCGCGCCGCCGCGGAACCGGGTGAGGGCGTACTCGCCGTGCAGCTTCGTGCCGCGCAGCCGGAACGTGGCGTGCCCGCGCTCCAGCGACTCGGCGAAGTCCACGGCGCGGCCCCGCCGGTCGTGGCTCAGCGGCTCGTACGTGCCCCGGTCCCACACGATCACGGTGCCGCCGCCGTACTCGCCCTTCGGGATCACGCCCTCGAAGTTCTCGTAGTCCAGCGGATGGTCCTCCGTCGGCACCGCCAGCCGCTTGTCGCCGGGATCGCCGGACGGCCCCTTGGGAACCGACCAGGACTTCAGCACGTCGCCGACCTGGAGCCGGAAGTCGAAGTGCATCCGGCGGGCGTCGTGGATCTGCACCACGAACCGCGGCCCGGCACTCCCCTCACCGGCCGCGCCGCCCGACGGTTCCCGGGTCCGCTCGAAGTCGCGCTTGCCGCGGTACGTCCGCAGCCGGTCCTCCTCCGCTGCCACCTGCGGCTCCTTCCGTGCGTGCCTCTCGGGCGCCCCGGGTACCCCGCGCGGCGCCGGTCAGCCCGGGATCGCGTCCAGCTCAGAGGTGCCGTGCCCGGCCCGTACCGGGGGCAGGCGGGTGCGCGAGCCGGCCGGCAGGTGTCACGATCTTCCCGGAGCCGGTTCACCACGAGCATCGGAGCGCGTATGACGACGCACAGGGCCACCGAGAACGACACCCCGGAGGTCGAGGGCGTGGAGGTGAGACCGGTCGCCGGGCACATCGGGGCCGAGATCGAGGGTGTGGATCTCGCCGGACCGCTGGACGACGCCGTGGTGGCCCTGATCCGGGCGGCCGTGCTGCGCTGGAAGGTGGTGTTCTTCCGCGGCCAGCGCCTCGACCACACCGCGCACGTGGCCTTCGCCCGCCGCTTCGGCGAACCGGTCGTCCTGCGCCGCCGGGGCAGCGCCTCGCCGGACGGCTTCCCGGAGGTGGAGACCACCGCCGACCGGCTGGAACTGGGCGGCCGGTACGGCATGGAGCACGACGAGTGGCTGCGCCGGCGCCGGCACTCCCTGCTGCGCGGCTGGCACTGCGACCACGGCGCCCGGATCGACCCGCCGGCCGCGACCGTGCTGCGCGCCGAGACCGTCCCGCCCTACGGCGGTGACACCACCTGGGCCAACCTGGCCGCCGCCTACGCAGGTCTGTCGGCGCCGGTCCGGGCCTTCGTGGACGGGCTGCGTGCCGAGCACCGGCTCGGCGTCGGCTACCAGCCGCGCCCCGGCGACGACGCCTACCTGCGCCATCTGCTGGACCACCAGGTGGCGTCCGTGCACCCGTTGGTGCGGGTGCATCCCGAGACCGGGGAACGGGTGCTGTCCGTCAACGGCTACTACCTGGAGCAGATCGAGGACGTCTCCCGGCCGGAGAGCGCGGCCCTGCTGGAGATGCTGCTGGAGCAGGCGGTCCGCCCCGAGTACACGGTCCGCTTCCGCTGGGAGCCCGGCAGCGTCGCCTTCTGGGACAACCGCGCCACCATCCACCTCGCCCCGAGCGACAACGCCCACCTCGGCCACCCCCGGATCATGCACCGGGTGATGCTCGCCGGGGACGTGCCCGTCGGCGTGGACGGCCGGACGTCGCGGGCGCTGACCGGCACCGAGCCGGGCCGCTGGTGAGCCGTCAGCCCGCCGCCGCTGCCGGCCGCCGGCCCAGCGCGGGCCCGAGCCGCGTCGCCATGTCCGTCAGGATCTGCGCGTAGTCCTCGGGCCCGAAGGTGAACGGCAGCGCGAACGCCACCTCGTCCACCTCCCGGAACGCGGCGTGCGCGTGCAGCCGCTCGGCGATCTCCTCGGAGGTGCCGACCAGGTCCGGCGCGAACAGCAGCCGCGCCGGACCCTGCGGGGTGGTGGTGCGGGGCAGCCGCCGGGCCGCGTACTCCGCGTACCGGGCGCGCTGCTCGGGGCTCGCGGAGTCGGTCGGGATGACCACCAGGCCCTGGGAGACCCGGGCCGCCTCGCCGTCGGGGTGACGGGCGCGGAACTCCCTGATGTGGGACAGCTGGATCCGCGCGAAGTCCGGCGGCCCGTCCGACCCCTCGGCGTCCTGCTCCACCTTGACGACGCTGCTGGTCAGCAGGTTCATGCCGTGCTCGCCCGCCCAGCGCGCCGAGTTCAGGCTGCCGCCGCCGTACCACAGCCGGCGGCCGAGGCCGGGGGAGTGCGGCTGGACCACGTCCGAGAACACCTCGAAGCCCTCGACCCCGCTGAAGTCGCTGGCGGGCTTGCCACGCACCAGGTCGAGCAGCCGCCGCACCCGCTCGTACCCGAAGTCCTCCGCGTCGGCGGTGTCCGGGTACAGGGCGTCCTTGACCTGATCGAAGTGCGTCGGCGGCCCCACGCTGACACCCGGGTTCAGCCGGCCCCCGGACAGCAGGTCGACGGTCGCCAGGTCCTCCGCGAGGCGCAGCGGGTTCTCCCAGCCGAGCGGGGTCACCGCGGTGCCCAGTTCGATACGGCGGGTGCGCTGGGAGGCGGCGGCCAGCACGGCGACCGGGGACGAGATGCCGTACTGGAGGTGCCGGTGCCGCAGCCAGGCGCTGTCGAAGCCGAGCCGCTCGCCCAGTTCGATGATCTTCAGCGTGGACTCGTGGCCCCGCGCCGGGTCCGCCGCGTCGAACAGGCCGATCGTCAGGAAGCCCAGCTTGCGCAGCGGGCGGGGGGTGGACGGCACGGGCTCCTCCAGCGGTCGTACGGCGGCTCCCGGCCGATTCTCCCAGGGCAATGTGACAACCGTGTGATCACTTCAGCGGGATGACCACCTCGTCCTCCACCGGCGGCGCCAGCTCCTGCGCCCGGTTGCCGGTCGCCGCGAAGCAGCGCAGCCGGACCTCCTCCTCGCTCACGTCCAGACGCAGGAAGCACTTGAAGAACGGCGGGCTGTAGGTGGTGGAGGACGGCGAGAACAGCTGGGTGTAGACCTTGCGGACCGGCAGCCGGAACCGGGCGGCCCGCTCGGGGCGGCGGCCGGTGCCGAGCAGCGACGCCACCAGCCGGACCCGCCGGGTGACCCGGGCGTCGGCGCCCGGCTTGCGGGCCGGCTCGATCCCGAGACGCTCGGCGACCACGGCGGTCGCCTCGGCCTCGGTCAGTGTGAAGAAGCGGCGCAGCCGCAGCCGGTGGCCGTACAGGCGGCTGTAGAAGGCCAGCGAGTCGCCGCGCAGCGGGTAGCAGCGGAAGTCCCGCTCGGTGACGCCCCCGACGGACACCCGCGGGATGGTGTGGGTGGCGTGCGTGAACGCCCCGCCGCCGCCCGCGACCACGTACTGCACGGTGCGGCCCGCCACCTCGACCGGGTAGCGCTGGTAGTTGTGGATGTCGCCGCCGATCGCGGCCACGTAGTGGTGCGCCGGGTCCCGGACGACGTCGTCCACCGTGCCGCCGCCCTCGACCGGGCACGGGTGGTGCTCCCCGTCGACGTACAGCGGCGACCCGGTGATGAGGATCTTGGGCTTCGGCCCCCGGGACACCTCGCACAGCCACGCGCCCTGCTCGGCGTCGATCGTGCCGAGCAGCCCGGTGTCGATGCCGACGATCCGCACCGGACCGGCGTCGAGCGCCCAGTACGGCCCGGGCTGGACGGCCTGTTGGCCCGGCGCCGACCGCAACTCCCGTGCGGCGGCGAGCCGTTGCTCGTCCACCGGACCGGGCCGGTGCCACAGCAGGTCACGCCACCAGGCGCGGGCGAGCGGGCGGGGCCGGGGCCCCGACGGCGTGTCCTCCCGGCCCTCCGCCGTCTCGCCGCAGAAGACGCGCATGAAGGCGCCGAGGTCCTCGTACCAGTCGTGGTTGCCGGGTATCGCGTAGATCGGCGCCGGGTAGTCCCGGTACGGCCGGAAGAACTTGTCGCCGTAGTCGCCCGCGCTGCCCACCGGGTAGATGACGTCGCTCGCGATGACCGCGAACTCGGTGCCCCGGCCCTCCTTCAACAGGCCCGGCACCACGGCGTACTGGGAGGCGCCGCCCTCGCCCGTGTCCCCGACGACCAGGAAGGAGAACCGCTCGGGCACCTCCCGCCCGACCACCTTGTCGGCGGGCGCCCCGGCGGCCCGCCGGCGCGCGACCCACCGCCCCCGGGTACGGCCGGTGGGATCACCGAACCAGGACGCCAGCACGCCGTTGCGGGCGGCCCACAGGACCCGGGGATCCAGCCAGGACAGCCTCTCCACACGGGCCGGCAACAACCGCTGGTAGACGCCGGGTTCGGCCGCGCCCCAGCCGGCGCCCTGCGGGGTATCACGAGAGGATTCAGACACGCGGTGCACGGTAACAACGCACCCGCCGGACGCGGCGCACGGGTCCGGGTACGCCAACGCGACCGGTGAGCAGGGCGGTTGTCACCGGTATCGAGGTGGCCGTGCGCCGGTGACGGAGCCCGGTGTCACCCGGTGACCCGGGCGGCGAGCGCCTCCAGCAGGTGCCGCTGGTGCCGGTGGCCGACCGTCTCGTAGCCGACGACGGTGACGAAGGGCGCCAGCATGACCACGAGCAGGCAGACCGCGAGCGGGACATGTACCGCGGACAGCAGCACGGCCAGCGCGAGCACGGCGAGGGTGCCGGTGATCAGCAGCAGGTGGAACCGGTCGGCGCGGGACAGCAGCAGCGTGTGCAGCAGGTACACCACGAGCAGGAACAGGCCGACCGGCAGGGCCAGCGCGAGGACCACGGCGACGTCGCCGATCTCCGCGTGGTGCTCCAGCCTCAGGCCGGCCACGTGCAGCCCGGCCCCGGCGCCCGCGATCCCCATGAACACGGGGATGTGCCCGTAGCCGAACAGGTAGCCGCGCTCACGGCGGTGCACCAGCACCTCGCCGAAGGGCGTCGCGAAGTACACCCACCACATGCCGAAGGTCAGCCCGACACCGGCCACGACGACGGCGACCGCGTTTCCCGTCCAGTGCGTCCCGCCGGCCCCGCCCAGCAGGTCACCGGAGGAGGCGACGGTGCCGACCACCCCCTCGCCCAGGGTGATGATCGCGAACAGGCTGTACCGCTCGGCGACATGGTGCGGATGCCACGGGGTGCCGCCCGCACCGCCCTGACTGAGCACCGGCAGCAGCAGTTCCAGCACCCCGAGCAGCGCGAACGCGACGAACACCACCGGCAGCGGCAGCGCCACGAAACCGACGACGAGCCAGCCGGCCTGGGCGGTCGCGGTCCAGCGGATCTGCGCGCCGCCCACCTCACGGAACGCCGGCGACTCCCGGCACGCGCGCCGCCACTGCGCCAGCATCGCGATCCGCATGACGACGTACCCGATCACCATCGCCCGCAGTTCCAGGTGGCCGCCTTCCCGCACGGAGTGGAACATCGCGGGCAGCCCGAGGGCGAACACCACGACGCCGATCATCTGGAGCATCGTCAGGGCACGGTAGAGCCAGTCGTCGGTGTCGAAGGCCGACGCGAACCAGCTGAAGCTGATCCAGGCCACGCTGATCGCGAACATGGCCAGCACGAACGCCGTGACCGCGGCGCCGAAGCGGCCCTCCGCGATCAGCTCGGCGAAGTTCGCCGCGGCGGTGCCGACCGCCACCACGAACGTCAGGTCGAACAGCAGCTCCAGCGGTGTCGAGGCCCGCCCGGGCTGTCTCGGGTCGCGGCCCGTCATGGGCACTCTGCTGTGCGCCAGCCTGCCGCCGCGTGGTTCGGTTGCGCTCATGGGGAGGATCATGCCGCGTCCCCGGGCCGGCGCGCCCGCTTCGTCACTCGTACGCCCATTCGGAGTGCACGGCCCGGACCGGCGGCCCGACCGCCGGCGGCCCGGCCTGCCTTGGCCGAGGCGGCCTTCCGGCGCGTCTCACCGGCCCGTCTCCCGCCCGCCCCGGAGTGCGTGGGCGGTCGGCGCTCCCTACGGTCGGTGCCACGGACCAGCAGACCCCGGAGGCCGCCTGCTGTGGTCAACGGGCCCGTCCGATGCGGGAGGGCGCCCCGAGGCCGCCGGCCGACCAGTCAGGGAGACAGGCATGAGCCGAGCCAGGCGCAGGACCCGCGGCACCGCCCGCACCCAGGCGACCCCGAAGCAGGGCGCCGCCGTCTCCCCGCACTCCCCGCAGGACGGCCCCACCCGCCTCATGCCGGCCCACGATCAGACGCGGGCACGTACGGCCACGGAGACCGGGCACGACGAAGCACCGGCCGCGCCGGGGCGGGCCGGGGGGCGCCCGGAGCCCTCGCAGGGGGCCGGGGACGTCCCGGACGCGTCGGGGTCCGCTGCGGAGCGCGCGGCACTCGTGAAGGGGGCGCGGGAAGTTCCGCGTACGCCGGGGGCGGCCGAGGGAGTCCCGGTGCGCGCGAAGCGTGCCGACCCGCGGGCGTCCAGGCCGGCTGAGGAGCGCGCGGCGTCCGCGAACCGGACCGGTCCCGCGGCCGGTGCCCCCGTGCGGCCGGCGCCGGCGGTCCACCCCGCGCCCGCCGGACCGCGCACGATACGGCTGCGCATAGCCGAGGGCGACCCCTGGTCCGCGATGGTCATGAGCTTCCTGCTGCTGACCGGACTCGGGATCGTCGCCCTCTGCACCACGCTCGCCGTCTGCGTCATCCTCCAGTTCACCGCGCCGGACGTCCTGCCACCGCTGACCACCGTGCTGGCCGTCGGGGCCGCCGTGACCGCCCTGGAAGTGGTCCTCGGCACCTGCCTGGCGACGCTGTCCACCTTCCTCTACAACCTGTCGGCGCCCTACAGCGGGGGCGTCGAAGTGGCCCTGACCGACGACCTGTCCGAGCCGACCCCGGCCGCCGCCCGCGCCCTGCTGCGCCTCGTCCGGGCACGTGTCCGCGCCCGCCGCCGGCTGCGCGCGCACACCCCGCCCTGGGCCGTCGCCGCCGTACGACGCCTGTCCGCCGTACGACGCCTGTCCGCGGTCCGCGTCCCCTGGAGCGGCGGCACCCGGCCCGCGCCGGCCCGGCGCCCGGCCGACGCGCCGAACGGCCGGACCGGCGACGGCCTCGACACGACCCCGGAAGTCTCCGACACGGCGTGACCTGGGCCCGGGCCGCCCGGCCGGCGGGCCCGTCGACGCCGACGGCCTGAAGCCTTCGGCATCTGACGAGGCCGCCTGCCCCTAAGCCCTTCGGCATCTGACGAGGCCGCCCGCCCCTCCGTCACCGGCGCGGACAGAGCCCGTGCACCCGCCCGGGGCCCCTCGAAGACCCGGGCACGCTCCCCTCGACGCGTAGTCGGCCGGCCAGGACCGGAGCTTCCGCGTCCGCGCTCCCCTCCCCGCACCCGGCAAGGGACGCGCCCGCGTTCGCGCTCCTCAGCACGGCCCCGCCACTCCGAGCACCCCCTTGCCCGCAGCCGACCGCCTACGCCACCGCGTTCCACTTCGCGCCCGGCGTCGCACACCCCGTGCCCAAGTCCTCGCACGGGTACGGCGTTTCCGCAGGCTGTCGCCACAGTCGGCGCTCCGCGGGAACCCCGCATAGGGAAAACCCTCGAATGACCCTCACTCGCATGACATGAGCGAGTCAAAGCTGCGACTCTTCCCCCGCGCTCCCGCACAGCTCAGCTCAGCTCGCCCGGGCGGCGGACCCGTCCGCCCGGTCTGTCACCGGCCGCCGTCAGCGGTCGCAGCAGGAGGAGTACGGAGTGAGATCCCTTCCCCACAGACCCCTTCCCCACAGAGGTCACAAGCGGGCCACCGTCGGAGCCGCCCTGGTCTCCGCCGCGGCTTTCATCGCCGTCGGTGTGCAGGCGGTCCCCGCCACCGCCACGCCCGCCGCCTCCCACCCCGGCTCGCTGCGCTCCGGCGGCCTGGAGGCCAAGCTCTCCCCGGCCCAGCACCGGGCGCTGGTGAAGAGCGCCCAGGACAAGACCGCCACGACCGCCCGCACCCTCGGCCTCGGTGCCAAGGAGAAGCTGGTCGTCAAGGACGTCGTCAAGGACAACGACGGCACCGTGCACACGCGTTACGAGCGCACCTACGCCGGCCTCCCCGTCCTCGGCGGCGACCTCGTGGTGCACACCCCGCCCGCCTCCCTGGCCGCGGGAACCGTGAGCACCACCTTCAACGGCAAGCGCACCATCAAGGTCGCGAGCACCACCGCCGCCTTCACCAAGTCCGCCGCCGAGTCCAAGGCGCTCAAGGCCGCCAAGGCCCTCGACGCCGACAAGGCCACCACCGACAGCGCCCGCAAGGTGATCTGGGCCGGCGACGGCACCCCGAAGCTTGCCTGGGAGACCGTGATCGGCGGCTTCCAGGACGACGGCACGCCCAGCCAGCTGCACGTCATCACGGACGCCACCAGCGGCGCGGAGCTGTACCGCTACCAGGCGATCAAGAACGGCGTCGGCAACACCCAGTACAGCGGCCAGGTCTCGCTGACCACGACGCAGTCGGGCTCGAACTACACGCTCACCGACGGCGCACGCGGCGGCCACAAGACGTACAACCTCAACCACGGCACCTCCGGTACCGGCACCCTGTTCTCGCAGACGAGCGACACCTGGGGCAACGGCACCACCTCCAACGCCGCGACAGCCGGCGCCGACGCGCACTACGGCGCCGCGACCACCTGGGACTTCTACAAGAACACCTTCGGCCGCAGCGGCATCCGCAACGACGGCGTCGCCGCGTACTCCCGGACCCACTACGGCAACTCGTACGTGAACGCGTTCTGGGACGACAGCTGCTTCTGCATGACCTACGGCGACGGCTCCGGCAACAACGACCCGCTGACCTCGCTCGACGTCGCGGGCCACGAGATGAGTCACGGCGTCACCGCGGCCACCGCGAACCTGGAGTACTCGGGCGAGTCCGGCGGCCTCAACGAGGCGACCTCCGACATCTTCGGCACCGGCGTGGAGTTCTACGCCAACAACTCCACCGACGTCGGCGACTACCTCATCGGCGAGAAGATCGACATCAACGGCGACGGCACGCCGCTGCGTTACATGGACCAGCCGAGCAAGGACGGCGGGTCCAAGGACAGTTGGTACTCCGGGATCGGCAACCTGGACGTGCACTACTCGTCCGGTCCCGCGAACCACATGTTCTACCTGCTGTCCGAGGGCAGCGGCACCAAGGTCATCAACGGCGTGACCTACAACAGCCCGACCGCCGACGGTGTCGCGGTCACCGGCATCGGGCGGGACGCCGCGCTCCAGATCTGGTACAAGGCGCTGACGACGTACATGACGTCCAGCACCAACTACGCGGGCGCCCGCACCGCCGCCCTGAACGCCGCCGCCGCGCTGTACGGCACCAACTCCACGCAGTACGCGGGCGTCGGCAACGCCTTCGCCGGCATCGCCGTCGGCGGTCACATCAACCCGCCGAGCAGTGGCGTGACGGTCACCAACCCGGGCAGCCAGTCCGCGACCGTCGGCACCGCCGTGAGCCTCCAGATCCAGGCGAGCAGCACCAACAGCGGTTCGCTGACCTACAGCGCCACCGGACTGCCGGCCGGCCTGTCGATCAACAGCTCCACCGGTCTGATCACCGGCACGCCCACCACCGCGGGCAGTTCGAGCACCACCGTCACGGTGACCGACTCCACCGGCGCCACCGGCACCGCGACCTTCACCTGGACGGTCTCCGGCGGTGGCGGCGGGGGCTGCTCGGCGACCCAGCTGCTGGCCAACCCCGGCTTCGAGTCCGGCGGTTCCGGCTGGACCGCGACCAGCGGCGTGATCACCACCGACAGCGGCCAGGCGTCCCACGGCGGCTCCTACAAGGCCTGGCTGAACGGCTACGGCAGCACGCACACCGACACCCTGTCCCAGTCGGTGACGATCCCGGCCGGCTGCAAGGCGACCCTGACCTACTGGCTGCACATCGACAGCGCGGAGACCACCACCAGCACTCAGTACGACAAGCTGACGGTGACCGCCGGTTCGAAGACCCTGGCGACCTACTCGAACCTGAACAAGGCCTCCGGGTACAGCCAGAAGTCCTTCGACCTGTCCTCGCTGGCGGGCCAGACGGTCACGCTGAAGTTCAACGGCGTGGAGGACTCCTCGCTCCAGACCAGCTTCGTGGTGGACGACACCGCCCTCACCACCGGCTGAGCCACCGCACGACCGCGGTCCCGCACCCCGCTGTCCGGGGTACGGGACCGTGCCGTGCCGGGGCTCAGTTCAGCGGGTCCAGCGTCAGGGACGCCGCCTGCGGGTCGCCGTCGTGCACCAGCGACTCCTGGTCGCCGACGTCGTCGAAGGCGAACGCGTAGGCCTTGCCGTCGGCCATCCGCTCGTGGATGGCGCGCGCGTACTGGTTGGTCACCGCGTCCTGGTAGAAGTCGCCCGGCGTGGTGTCCGGCTGGTCGGAGTCGGTCAGCAGCGTCGAGCGGTTGTAACCGGCGCACAGCGTGCGGGAGATGGGTCCGCGCACCTGGTCGTTGGGGGCGTCCAGCAGGTTGTGGCAGCCGAAGACGCTGGAGGCGTCCGGCTTCCGGAAGCTGGTGACGACGGCACCGGAGGAGTCGGTGAAGTTCATGACGTCACCCGAGACCCGCCCGAAGTACTTGGTGTCCGGCTTGTCGGCGAACGGCGTCACGGTCAGCGTCGACGTCGTGTACTTCTGCCAGACCCGGTTCACGTAGTCGTCCATCGCGCCGGCCGGCAGCGCCCCGGTCTCCACGCCGTACAGCGGGGACAGCGCGCGCAGCACCGTACCGTCGGAGCGTGTCTGGATCAGACCGCCCCAGCCGCCGCCCTGGGCGCGCAGCGCGTCGAAGAAGCCCGTGTACCCGCCGGGCTTCAGGTGTCCGGTCTCCGCGGTGGTGCCGCCGCCCCCGCGCACGCCGACCGCGTACGGCGCCGAGAACATGTCGACCTGGGTGCTGTTGAGCCACAGCCCGGAGTCGTTGAGCGTGTACTCCGACCAGTTGAACAGGATGTCCCGGTTGGGGTCCGAGGCGTTCTGCACGGCCGGCTGCACCAGTCCACCGGTGGCCAGGCGGAAGTCGAGCTTGCTGCCGTAGGAGAAGTAGATGCGGCCGGAGAACTTCGGTATCCGGATCGTCGTGGTCTGCCCGGCGGCCGGACCGGGGATCGACGCGTCCGGCGCGGGCGCCGGGGGGTTCGCGCCCGCCGGCCAGGCGTGGAAGGTGCCGTCCGCGTCGGCCCAGCCCTGCTGTCCCGAGGAGAGCTGGGTGCCGAGGTCGTAGAGGTGGACGGGCTCGGAACGGCCCGAGTTGTTCGTGATCGTCAGGGTGATGGTGTCGGGTACGGCGGCATCCGCCCGGTCCGTCGCGCCGAACACGAGCACTCCGCCGACCAGGGCCACCGCGGCCGCCAGGGGCAGCGCGGGGCGCGTGAGCCTGTGAGGCACTCTCCACCTCCGTGTGGGGTCGGGGTCGTACGGACGGGTGGTCCGTACCTAGTGTGAGAGCGCTCTCAGGGTGGTGTGGGGATGCGTCCATGTCAATGATGTGGACGAGATCCGTCCGGCGCCCGCCGTGTGACGGACGCCGTGGACGGATGGCGGAGACCGAGCGGAAGACCCGGCTTGACCTGCTACGACGTCAGCAGACGTCAGAAGGTCCGCTCCAGCAGGGCCAGCAGCGCGCCCCAGTGCCGTTCGTCGGCCGCACGGTCGTACGCGGGGGTGTCCGCCTGCGTGTAACCGTGCTTGGCGCCCGGATAGACCTCGCAGGTGTGCCGCACCCCGGCGTCCGTCAGCGCCGCCTCGAAGCGGGCGATGTCCTCGGGGGTCAGCGAGGGGTCCTCGTCGGCGTGCCCGAAGTACAGCTCCGCGGTGACGCGCGGGGCCCCCAGGTGCGGACTGTCCGACTCGTCGGTCACCAGCCTGCCGCCGTGGAACCCGGCCCCCGCCGCGACCCGGTCCGGGTACGCCGCCGCCGTCCACAGCACGAGCCGGGCGCCCATACAGTAGCCGGTCAGCGCCACCGGCCCGGCGGCCGCCCGCGGACTGTCGGCCAGCCAGCGCAGGTAGGCGCCCGCGTCCCGCCGGACCAGGTCCGGAGTCAGCGCCGACATGACCGGGCCGAGCCGCTCCCAGATCGTCGGGTCGCCGCCCGGGTCGATGAACTCGGGCAGGTCGAGGAGCGGGGCGCGGCCGGACCGGTAGAAGACGTTCGGCACCAGCACCGTGTAGCCCGCGGCGGCGAGCCGGTCGGCCATCGACCTCAGCTGCGGACGCAGGCCGTAGGCGTCCTGGTAGAGCAGCACGGCCGGCCGGGGCCGTCCGTCGGCCGGGTGGACGAGGTAGGCGTCGGCGACGCCGTCCTCGGTGGGGATGTCGACTGCGGTTCCCTGGACGTCGGTCATGGTGAGCGGGCCCTTCCCTCGGCGGACGGGCGTCGGGCGGCGGATGCCTCCTCGACGCCGCGGCTGGGGCCATGCTGTCACGCAAGATCGCCCGCACCGCACCGGGCGGGCCGGTTCCGGCGGGCGCGCCCGCCGGAACCGGCCACGCGGGCCTACTCGAAGCGGCTGGGGTCCCCGGCGCCCCGCCGGACGATCTCCACCTCGCCGCCGGAGAAGTCCACGACGGTCGTCGGCTCGGTACCGCACTCGCCGCAGTCGACCACCGCGTCCAGCGCGTGGTCGAGCCGGTCCTTGATCTCCCAGCCCTGCGTCATCGGCTCCTCCTCGTCCGGCAGCAGCAGCGTGCTGGACAGCAGCGGCTCACCCAGTTCGGCCAGCAGTGCCTGGGCCACCACATGGTCCGGGATGCGCACGCCCACCGTCTTCTTCTTCGGGTGCCAGAGCTTGCGCGGCACCTCGCGGGTCGCCGGGAGGATGAAGGTGTAACTGCCTGGTGTGGCCGCCTTGATGGCCCGGAAGACGTCGTTGTCCACCTGGACGAACTGGCCGAGCTGGGCGAAGTCACGGCACATCAGCGTGAAGTGGTGCCGGTCGTCGAGCCGGCGGACGGACCGGATCCGGTCCATGCCGTCCCGGCTGCCCAGACGGCAGCCCAGCGCGTAGCAGGAGTCGGTCGGGTATGCGATGAGTGCCTCCGAGCGGACCGCGTCGGCGATCTGGGCGATGCTGCGCTGCTGCGGGTTCTCGGGGTGCACGTCGAAGTACTTCGCCATTCACCGAGCTTATGCTGTCCTTGCGCGACGCACGCGCGGGGCCCGCCGCCCGGAGACGGCCCGGCCCGCCGCCTCGTACGCGTCCCGTGCGAATCCGCTGGGTGTACGCCCCCGGATCCGGGGCAACCGACCTCTGAGCAACCCGGGGCCTGTCCCCCCGCCCCGGGTGCGGCAGTCTCCGCCGGCGGCCCATCCCCCCCAGGCCGCCGGCGGAGCCGTGTCCCGGCACAGGACCGGGACCGGGGCGCGTCGGGTAGCGTCCCGAGGCGTATGCCCGATCGATATGCGGACGAGGGGAAAGGCACGTGGCCGGCCGAACGGACGCGGGAGCGGCGCCCCGGGCGCACCGGGGCGGGGGCGAGGACTGGGAGCGGGAACTGCTCGGCCAGCTGCGGCCCGCGGGGCGCGACCTCGGCCGGCTCATCGCGTGGCTGGCCCGTGCCACCGGGGCCGCGGTCTGCCTCCAGGACGCGGACGGCGCGCTGCTCGCCGGGGAGCCGATGGCCCTGGACGCGGCCGTGGTCGCGGATCTCGTCGCCGGCCGGATCTCCGCCGCCGCCCTGGACGACGGCACCCGCCGACTGCGCCTGGCCGCGATCCGCGGCCCCCGGCCGGGCCCGAGTGCGGGAGCCGTCCTCGCCGTGGCCCGCACCGCACCCTTCGACCCGCACACCGCCGAGATCCTCGGCCACACCGCGGGCGTGCTGGAACTGCTGCTGCGGGAGCGGGAACTGACCGCCACCGGCCGCCGGCTGCGCCGGGTCACGGCCGATCTGCGGCTGGCCATCCTGCAACTGCTGATGGTGGAGGACACCGTCTCCGCCCGCCGGGTCGCCGCCGGGCTGTGGCCCGGGCTGCTGGAGGACGACACGGCCCGGGTGTACGTCGTGGAGTGCGCGAGCGCCGAGCGCGACCGGTTCGCCGACGCCTGTGTGGAGGCCACCGAGGGGCTCGCGCTCGTGGTGCGCTGCCCCGCCGTGGACCAGCACGTCATCGTGGTCGGCCCCGCTCGGGCGGTCGGGGAGCGGCTGCGCGCGCTCGTCGCGGGCCGGCCGGAGACCTTCCTCGGCGGCAGCCTCCGCCAGCGCCTCGCCCTGACCGCCACCGCCTACACGCAGGCCGTCACCGCGCTCGCCGTGGCCCGCTTCCACCCCGCCCGGTCCGCCGTCTACGCCGAACGCACCCGCCCGGAACGGCTCATGGACCCCGCCGCCCTGCGGGCCTGGTCGGCCGTCCTGCTGCGCCCGCTCGACGGTCTGCCGCACCAGGTGCGCGCCGAACTGCTCGCCACCACCCGGCTCGGCCTGGAGTTCACCGCCGTCAGCGCCGCCAAGGTGCTCGGCGTCAGCCGCAACACGGTCCGGGCCCGGATGGACCGGGTCGCCGTGCTCGTCGGCGCCGACCTCGCCTCGCCGGCCGTCCGCGCCGCGCTCCGTCTCGCGCTCAACACCGAGGCGGCGCACGGCCCGGCGGACCCGGACGGCCCCGGAGCCCCGCACCCGGTACGGCTCGCGGACCTGCTCGGCACCGGCGCGCTGCGCGCCTGGGCCGGGGAACTGCTGGCCCGGCTCGACGGGGACGGCCGCGACCTGCGCGGCACACTGCGCGCCTGGATCGCCGCCGACGCGAACGCCGAGCGTGCCGCGCTGGCCCGCGGGGTGCACGCCCAGACCGTACGGGAGCACGTGCGGGCCGCCGAACCCGTCCTGGAGCGCCGCCTGCTGACCGGCGGCAGCGATCTGTACGAGGTCGTCCTCGCCCAGCTGATCACGGGCGAACTCGCCATACCTCCGCTGGGCCCGGCGAACCCGGACCAACCGGACGCGGCCGTGCACGGGTGAGTGCCGTACCGGCCGCACCGGGCACCGCTGCGCTGGCCCGGGTCGGGATCCTTGCGTAGTTTCGGCAGTACGCGCGGGGCACGACCGGAACGGGGGACCGGTCGGGGCCCCGCGCTCTCCTTCTCCGGCTCCCGGATGCCTCAGCGCGCGGCCGGTTCGGCCGGCAGGTCGAACACGTGCCGGGGCGAGATGATCCGGGTGATCGCCTGCCCGAACAGGGTGCTGGGCTCCGTGCCGTCGTGCGCGGTGTCCGTGTTGAGCAGCACCACCAGGGTGGTGCGGGTGGCCGGCAGATAGACGGTGAGCGACTCGTAGCCGGGCAGTGAGCCGTTGTGGCCGATCCAGCCCTGGACGTCGAAGATGCCGAGCCCGTACCCGGCGCCCGGGATCGTGGTCGGCGGCGTGACGAGCCGCTGTCTCTGCGTGGCGGGGCTGATCATCCGCTTGCCGTCGGGCAGTTCGCCGGTGGCGACGGTGCGCGCCCAGATCCGCAGGTCGTCCAGGGTCGAGATCATCGCCCCGGCCGCCCAGCCCCAGGACGGGTTCCAGTCGGTGCTGTCGGCGCTCTTCCCGTTCGCCGTCTGGTCGGTGTAGCCCTGCGCGTGTGGACTGGGGAACTCGTTGCCCGTCGGGAAGAGGGTGTCCTTCATGCCGGCCGGGCCGAGGATGTGGTCGTGGACGTAGTCCGCGAGGCTCTGCCCGCTCAGCTTCTCCACCACGAGACCGAGCAGGATCAGGTTGGTGTTGGAGTAGAAGAAGGTGGCGCCCGGCGCGGACATCACCGGGTGCCGGAACGCGTAGCCGAGCAACTCCCGCGGCGTGAAGGACCGTTGCGGATCGGAGGTGAGGGCCTTGAAGAAGCCGTCGTCCTCGGAGTAGTTGAACAGCCCGCTGCGCATGCCGGCCAGGTCCCGCAGGGTGACGCGGTCGCCGTTCGGGACGCCGTCGACGTACCTGCCGATGGGATCGTTCAGGGCCGCCTTGCCCTGGTCCACCAGTTGCAGCAGGGCGGAGACGGTGAACGTCTTGGTCTCGGAGCCGATGCGCATGTACAGGTCGGGAGCCATCTTCCGGCCGTCCGCCTTGTCGGCGACGCCGAACGAGCGGACGTGACTGTTCTGGCCCGGTGTCCTGATGCCCACGGTGACGCCGGGCACGTTCGCCTCGCGCATCACCCGCCGGACCGAGGCGTCCACCTGCCGGGCCACCTCGGGGGTGAGGGCGCGCACGTCCGGCCCGGAGGGGGCGGGACCGGGCGTCTCGGCGGCGAACGCGGGCGGGACGGACGCGGTTTGGGCGGCGAGCGGTGTCAGCAGCGTCCCCGCCGCCAGCGTGGCCAGAACCCCCCGGCGCAGACGCCCGAATCGATGCGGCATGGCCTGACTCCCAGCGCGGGACGGGGCCCTGCGGTGCACGGGACGCCGGAGCCCGCTTCTTCGAGCATAGAAGCGTCCGCACTGCCCCGCCCGCCGGGCGGTACCCGCGGCGCGCGCCCCAACCGGTCGGTTTGTCCGACGGGTGGGACGCACCGTTCGGGCGGCGACCTCACCCGACCCGGTGAGCCCGGGGGAGCGGGGCGTACCGGCGGCGGTTCGCGCGCGTTGCCCCGGGCATGAACCGCTTGGACCCCGGCGACCGGACCGACCGGACCGACCGGACCGACCGGACGCGCGAGCCGATCTACGCCCGGCTCGTCGCGGAGTGGCGGGCACAGGGCCGCACGGTGCCCGCCGGGCCGGACCGCTTGGAGCTGACCCTCCCCGGCCGCCCCCGGCGGGCCCGCGCCGAAGCCGAGTGCCCCTGATCCGTCACGGCCCGCCCAGCGGTGCCAGCACCGCCAGCGTGCCGTTGGCCTGCCGCAACGCCAGCTCCAGGGTGCCGGGCGAGTGCAGGGTGCCGTTGCCGTCCGGCGGCACCAGCCACTCCAGGAATCCCGTGGCCCGGTACGGGGGCGGTACGGCGACCCAGGAGCCCCTGCCGGCATGACGCAGCCCGGCGCCGACCCAGCCCTCGGCCGGGTCGGGGGGCAGGAAGAATCCGACCCGGCCCGACGCCGTGTCCACCAGGGTCGGCCCCGGCACCGGCAGCGAGGGCCGCCACAGCAGGTCCAGCGTGAGCAGTCCCAGCCGCTCGGGCACGCTCAGCATGTCCCAGAAGCGGCCCGCCTCCAGCAGCGCGATGCCCTCCCCGTGATCCCACTCCCATTTGCAGGTGCGCGGGTCCGCCGCCGCCGCGGCCAGCCACTCCACGCCCCGCGTCCACATCCTGTTCGTCATGCACCGCTCCGGTGTCCTCGGGCGCCCGCACAGCGACCCGGCATATGCATGCTCGTAGATATTTCTACCTGGCGGAAGGGGTGGCGAGGCCTGGCGTTTCTGGTGGGGTGTTCGAACTCCGCGCGCTGGTTCGTCAGTTGGGACAGGGGGGATGCGTCACCCGTCCGGTGGGCTCAGGCGGCCGGCGGGTCCGGCGCCAGCACCAGCATGGTGGCGTCGTCCCGGACCTCGTAGCGCAGCCGCAGCAGGTCCGCCCACACGGCGCCGGGCAGCCGGGTGGTCGGCGCGCCGCCGAGCGCGGCCAGCCGCTCGGGCAGCGGGTAGAACACACCGGCCGCGTCCCGGGCCTCCCACACGCCGTCCGAGGCCAGGAACAGCCGGTCACCCGGCCCGAGCGGCACGGTGACCTCCTTCGGCGGACCGACCCCGGCCACCCCGATACCGAGCGGCGGCCCCGGCACGACGCTCACCTCCAGCGCCGCACCGGCGCGCAGCAGCACCGGCGCGGGATGCCCGCAGGCCACCACCCGCACCGAGCGCGCGTCGGCCGAGAACTCCAGCAGCATCCCGGTGGCGAACAGCTCCGCGTGCCGTACCGCCGCCGAGTCCACGCACAGCCGGCGGTCCATCCGCGCCGCCACCGCCGCCAGGTCCGCCTCGTCCAGCGCGGCCTCCCGGAACGCCCCCAGCAGCGACACCACCGTCGCCATCGCCGTGAGCCCGTGCCCCTGTACGTCCCCCATCACCGCCCGCACGCCGTACGGCCCCGCCCGCACGTCGAAGAAGTCGCCGCCCACCAGCGTCCCGTCCTGCGCGGCCCGGTAGAAGCCCGCGCACCCGACACCGCCGACCCGCTCGGGCAGCGGCGGCATGACGGCCCGCTGCACGGCCTCCCCGATGGCCCGTTCCGTGTCGAGCTGGGCGTCCCGGTGGCTGCGCACGAAGGAGACGAACACGCTCAGCGCGGCCACGAAGCCGATGGTCAGCAGATCGGTGTTGCCGGGGCGGTTCAGATGGGCGGAGGGGATGTTCAGCGCCACGACGACCGCCACGCCGAGGACGGCGGTCGCCAGCGGGCCGTAGGACAGGACCGCCAGCGGTGGGATCGCCCCGAGCAGGAAACCGAGATCGCTCGCGTGCGGAGTGATCAAGGACGCCGTGGTCACCCCGGCGAGCAGCAGCAAGGGCAGCACCCGCACCCACCGCGGCGGCGGCGCGCCCCGCAACCAGCCGCGATCCTCCGGGTGACCACGCGACGCCCGGTCGCGCACCGATCGCACAGCACCACGCTACGCCCGCGCCCCCGGCCCGGCCTCCCCTCCATAGGCGGGAGGGGGGCGCGGAAAAGCGCTGGACCGCCGCCGCGCGGACCACAGGGCGTCCCCCTCGCACGCCGGGACCGACGGAAGGAGCCGAGTGTCATCGCGCGCTCTCCCCTCCCCGTCGCCCGGGTGTGCCACGCCTGAGCTGGGCTTCCGCGAGAAGCACCGCCACACCCGTTTCCGCCCCGCGTGGCAGCGCGTCGCCCGGCGCGACGGCCGTCCCGGGGCGCGCGCCGCGTGGTGGGGCGGGCCCGAGGACACCGAGCCGCTGCCGATCAACTGGCTCGACGTCGCCGAGGGCGAGGAGGACGCCGGCGCCGTACTCCTGCGGACCGCGCCCTGGCGGCCCGGCGAACTCGCACTCGACCTGCCCGCCGGCCGGCGCGCGGACCCGGCGCGGCGGGCCGCCGCCGAGACCCGCGACGCGGGCGCACGCCTGGCCGGCTACCAGCCGCTGGTCGAACGCTTCCTGTACCGCTGGACCCCGGGCGACGGCCTGCCCGCACGGCCCGGCCGGCTGCGCTTCGGCCCCGAACCCGACGACACCGCCTTCCTGGGACTGCTGCGCCGCGTCCACCCCGTCACCCTGGACACCCACGCCCGCCGCGCCACCGACGAGGGCGGGGCGGAGCAGGCCGCGCGGGAGGAACTGGCCGTCCTGCGCGGGATGCCTTCGCCGCGCGCGTGGTGGCAGGTCGCCCGCACCCGCGCGGGAGACCCGGTCGGCGGCCACGTCCCGGCGCGCGACTCAACCGGGTCGTGTGTCGGGTCCATCGGCGTGCTGCCCGAGCACCGGGGCCACGGGTACGCCTACGACCTGCTCGCCGCGTGCACCCACTTCCTGACCGGCCTGGGCGCCGTCGCCGCCGCCACCGACCGGGGCAACCTCCCGATGGCCGCGCACTGCGCCGGGGCCGGCTGTCCGGTCGTACGGGAACGCCTGAACTACTGGGCGGCGCGCACCGGCTGAGGCACCAGCAGGTCCTCGGCCGCCGACAGGATCTCGGTGACCCGCAGCCCGAACGCCGCGTCACAGGGATGCGGACGGCCCGAACGGGCGGCCGCCGTCAGGGCGTCCACGGCCCGGGCGAGCGCCGGGACCGCCCCTTCGGAGCTGCCCGGCAGCACCGACACCCCGGCCTCGCCCCGCAGCTCCACCTCGGCCCCGGCCGCCGCGGCCGGGGCCGTCAGGCTCAGCGTCAGCGCGCTGGAGGCGCCGCCGGCGTGCTCCAGCACCAGGTGCACGGTGTCCGCCGGACCGCGCGCCGCCGCCGCGACCCGCCGGGCGTCGCCGAGCACCGGCAGCAGCACCGACAGGGCGTGCGGGCCGACGTCCCACAGGGCGCCCTTCTCCCGCCGCCACGGCGAGGCCGCGAACGGGCTGTCGGTCGTGAACACCGCCCCCAGCCACTGCGCCCGCGCCGTGAACCAGCCCGGCACCGCGGCCTGTTCCTCGATCCAGGCCGCCGGCTCCCGCTGGAACCGGGCGGTGAAGAACACCACCGAGGCCACCCCCGCCGCTGCCACCGCCTTCGCGACCGCCCGCCCCTCGGTGACCGTCAGCGCGAGCGGCTTGTCCAGCAGCAGATGGCGGCCCGCCCGCGCCGCGCGCACCGCCAACTCCCCCTGTACGGCGGGCGGCAGCGCCACCGCGACCGCGTCCACGTCGGCCAGCAGGGCGTCCACGTCGGCGTAGGCGGTGACGCCGTACTCCTTCGCCAGCTCGTCCGCCGCCTCCGGCCGGCGCCCCCACACCCCCGCGAACTCCACGCCGGTGTGCCCGGCGAGGGCGGGGGCGTACGCCGCCCGCGCCCAGGGGCCCGTGCCCAGCAGTCCTATGCGCATGCTGTGTTCCTCGCGTTCCTCGCGTATCTCGGGTGCCTGGCGCTATTCGCGTCCCGCTCGCCGGGCCGTCGCCGCGTGCTCATGATGCCGTGCTCCGGTCGGCGTCCGCGCCCGCGTGGCCCGGCTCCCCGGCACCGGCGAGCCACCGGGCGATGGTCGCGGCGATCGGCTGCCCGGTGTCCATCTCCACGAACCCGAACTGACCGGACTGGTTGCATTCCAGGAACCACCAGATCCCGTCGGCGTCCTCGGCGAAGTCGAAGGCGCCGTAGGCTAGTTCCGCCTCCCGCAGATAGCGCGAGACGCCCTCGGCGACCCGCGGGGGCACGTCCACGGGCGCCCAGGGGGAGGACGCCGGGGCGAACCGGACGTCCACCTCGTCCGGATGGGCGTCCGGGGCGACGGGCATGCGCGCGGCCAGCAGGGTGTCGCCGACCGCGGTCAGCCGGATGTCCGCCCGCTTGGCCACCCGCCGCTGCAGCAGCGTCGGTCCGAAGGCCACCGTCGAGAAGTCGGCGTCCGGCGCGACCCGGCTGGTCGGCACCGCGCGCGGCGGCTCCTGGGGATGCGCGCCGGACACCGGCTTGACCACCAGGTCCGGGAAGCGCTCCGCGAACTCCCGCGCCGCCTGCGGGAACGTTGTGATCAGGGTGGCCGGTACCGCCAGCCCGACCTGCTGCGCGAGGTGCAGCTGCCAGGGCTTGTGCCGGGCGCGGCGGGCGGCGTCCGGATGGTTCATCCAGCGGGCCCCGGTGGCCCGCAGCATGCCGTACAGGGCCTGCGCGGACTCCTCCGTCAGCCAGGCGGACGGGTGCGCCGCGCGGGCGGCCGGCACGCCGGGTCTGCGCACCCAGACGGAGCGCAGGCCGCTCATGCTCACCAGGCGCCCGCCGACGGACAGGTGTCCGCGGCAGGCGCCCCGCACGTACTCACCCGACAGCGCCACCCCGTTCGTCAGGTCGGCGGGATCGAGCCGGACGACGGGCACGCCGGCCTCGCGCAGCCGGAGGACCACCATGTCCGCCGTCACGTCCTCTTCACTGGTCAGGATGAGCACGGTCATCGTCTCGGGCCTGTGGCTCAGTCGTCGAAGTGCGTCTTGGAACCGGCGGTCGACGTGGTCGTCCCCAGTGCTCTCAGGGTCGCGTGGTCGGTGGCGGCGATCCGCCCGTCCGGGAGGACGTTCAACTGCAGTCCGGAGTCGTACGCATACGGTGCGGTGACGTCCAACTGCACTGCGGGCCGCGCGTAGTTGAGCGTGAACGGTTGCATGGGTCTCTCCCTGATTCGGCTTTCACGTCCTTATACGAATCGAACGGGTGATTGGTTTCCTTACTCTCCGTGACCATGGTCCGGAGCGGGTCCCCCGTCGGTGCCGTGCGGTTGCCGTACATAAGGAAGCAGTGCGGGGTTATGCGGTTGCGCCGGTCTGCCGATCGCCGTCGCGTCGGTGACAGAGTGTCGTATGTCACAGCCGATGCGGCCGGATGGAGGGGGTGTGTCGGGGGCGGTTCAGTGCGCGAGTGCTTCCTGTGCCGCCGTCAGGGCCTGTTCCGCGTAGCCGCGTCCGAACAGGACGGCGTGGACCAGGAGAGGGAAGAGCTGGTGCAGGGCCACCCGCTCCCGTCGGCCCTCGGCGAACGGCGCCACCTCCTCGTACCCGGCGAGCACCCGGTCAAGGTGGGGGCAGCCGAACAAGCCCAGCATGGCCAGATCCGTCTCCCGGTGTCCGCCGTGCGCGGCCGGGTCGATGAGCCGGACGGCGCCGTCGGCACCCCACAGCACGTTCCCGTTCCACAGGTCGCCGTGCAGCCGCGCCGGCGGCTCGGCGGGTCCGGCCAGCTCCGGCAGCCGCGCGCAGACCCGCTCGAACACGCCCGCCTCCGCCGGGCGGAGCGTGCCGCGCTCGACGGCGGCACGCACGTACGGCAGCACGCGGTGCTCCGCGTACCAGTGCGGCCAGTCGGTGCCCGGCGCGTTGCGCATCGGGGCGCGGCCGATGTAGGCGTCCTCGGGGCCGCCGGGCGGCGCCGCCCCGAAGTGCGGTGCGCCGGCGGCGTGCAGCTTGGCCAGCCCCTGGCCGAAACGCAGCGCCGCTTCGGGACCGGGACGCCCGGTCGGCACCCGCTCGGTCACCATCCAGCGCTCGTCGTGCCCGAGCACCGCCGGCACCCGGACCGCACCGGCCGCGGCCAGCCAGCGCAATCCGGCCACCTCCGCGCGTACGGCGCCGGGTGCGTCGCCGCGCTTGACCATCACCGGGGTCCCGCCGTCCAGCGTGACCTCGGCCGGCGACCCGGAGGCGGCCCCGGCGCCGGTGGCCGGGCGCCCGGTGAGCCGCGACGCCACCCGCGCGGGGTCGTCGTCTCGAACCTCGTCTCGGTTGACCACGGCCCCAGAGTACGGCCGGGACAAACGCTTTCCCCAGCTCACTTCGAGCGTTGCTACGACGACTTCCGGCCAAACACCGCCGGGCCCCGCCGGGGCGCGGGGCCCATTGGGCCGGACGAGGGGCCCCGAGGGGCGGGTGCTGGGGCAGACGGGTGGTGCGGTGCCCCGGCTGGACGGCTCGGATGGTGGGACCGGGAGCCCTCACTGACGGTGGTTCATGTCGAGACCGGGTCTGACGGCGGATGAGGTATCCGCTGCCCGGCCACGTCGGAAGGACATCACTATGCGTTCTGCCCGCATGCTTTTGGGCACGGCGGCCGCCTCGGCGGTGCTCGCCCTCGCCACGCCGGGCGCCGCGCTCGCCGCCCACGGGGGCGACGACGGGGGCCGTGACGACTCCGCCTACAGCCGCGAGTCCGGCGGCGACCGGGACAAGGGGTCCGGCGGCGACCACGACAAGGGGTCCGGCGAGGACCACGACAAGGACTACGGCAAGGAGCGCGACGACGACGGCGGACGCGACGAGCCGCGCGGCGGAATGCACACGGGTGGCGGAGCGCTCGCCGGTGTGGTGCGCGGCGGCGACTGGGGTTCGGGCTCGGACTCCGGCTCCGGCCGCGACGACAGCCGCTTCGACCCCGACAGCTACAAGGAGAAGGACAAGGGCGGCGACAGCGGCCGCGGTGGCGGCGGTGGCGGGGGCGGCGGCAAGGGTGACGACTGGGGCGGCGGTGGCGACCAGGAGAAGCCGCGCGGCGGTATGCACACCGGTGGCGGCGCGCTGGCCGACCCGGGTGTGACCGCGGGCGGCCTGGCCGTGCTCGCCGTGGGCGCGACCGGCATGTACGCCATGCGCCGCAAGAAGGCCGGCGCCGCGGCGTCCTGACGCGGCGCCACGTTCCAGGGGCTGCGGACGCCGTCGGCGCGTTCCCCGTGCCGACGGCCCGCACCCCCGGCCCCGTACGACCGTCACCCCCCTGGCCGTCCCGTACGGCCGGCCCGGCGCTGCCATCTCCCGGCGGCCCGCTGCCGGTAGCCGCCTGCGGCCGATCCGGCGTGAGCCCTCCCGACGACCGCCGCCCGCGGCCGTCCCCCGGCCCCGCTCCGCCGCGTCCCGCGACGACCCTCGCGTGGCCACCCCCGGCGACCGCCCCGGCGTCGCCGCTCCCCGCGACCGCCGCCCCGCGGCCGTCCCGTACCACCGGCACCGTGCCGCGGACGCGTCGACGCGTCCGCCGGTCCGGTCCCCGTGCTGCCGCACCCGAGAGAGGTGATGCCCGATGGCAGCAGATCCGTCCTCGCAGGCCCCCGCCGACCCGGCGCCGGACGCGCCCGACCCCGGCCGCGGTGGGCGGCTGCTCCTGTGGGGCGTGGCGATCGCCGTGCTCGGTGTCAGTGTGTTCGGCGGCCACCACACGTCCGACGACGGCGCCTCCGGCGCGGCCGGCATCCCCCGCACCACCGCCACCGCACCGGCCGACCCGCGTGAACCCGCCGGCGATTCGCTGCCCCGCTCCGAGCCGACCCGCCTGCGCATCCCGAAGATCGGGGTGGACGCGCCGTTCACCGAGCTGTCGCTGGCCGCCACCGGCCAGTTGGAGCCCCCGCCGGCGGCCGACACCAACCTCGTCGGCTGGTACTCCAAGGGCGCCGCGCCGGGGGAGCGGGGCACTTCGATCATCGCCGGGCACGTCGACACGACGACCTCCGCCGCCGTCTTCGTCAACCTCGACCAACTGGAGGCCGGCGACCGGTTCTCCGTGGAGCGCGCCGACGGCCGCGAGGCGGAGTTCGTCGTCGACGAGAAGGAGTACTTCCCGAAGGACGACTTCCCCAGCAAGCGCGTGTACGCCGACACGGACCGCCCCGAGGTCCGGCTGATCACCTGCGCCGGTGACTACGACCACGCGGTGCGGGACTACACCGAGAACCTGGTGGTCTTCGCGCACCTGGCCTGATCGGGCGCCGTCACCGCGCGAAGGGGCCGCCCGGCGCGAAGGCCAGCGCCGCGAACCGTTCGCCCATCCGGGCGTGCGCGGCGGCGTCCGGGTGCAGGCCGTCGGGGAGCGGCAGTTCGCCGGCGTCGGCCTCGCCGTACAGCGCCCGGCCGTCGAGGTGGTGCAGCCCCGGGTCGTCGGCCGTCCGCTCGCGCACGATCCGGGACAGTTCCGCGCGGATGACGGCGAGGGTGAGCTTCCCGTCCGCGACCTCCGCGGGGTCGCCGGCCGCCCGGAACCGCAGCTGGCCCTCCGCGAGCGCGGCGAAGTCCGGGGCGGTCGGGCCCGGGGTGTCCTCGTGCAGGGGGCACAGGATCGGCGACACGACGAGCAGCGGTGTACGGGGGTGACCCTCGCGGATGGTGTCGAGGAAGCCGTGGACGGCGGGCCCGAAGGCGCGCAGCCGCATCAGGTCGGCGTTGACCAGGTTGATGCCGAGCTTGACACTGATCAGGTCGGCGGGGGTGTCGCGCAGCGCGCGGGCGGTGAACGGGTCGAGCAGGGCGCTGCTCCCGAGGCCCACGTTGACCAGGTCCACCCCGCCGAGGGCGGCGGCGCGGGCCGGCCAGGTGCCGGTGGGACTCGCCGCGTCGGAGCCGTGGCTGATCGAACTGCCGTGATGCAGCCACACCTTGCGGCCCCGGTCGGGTACGGCGTCCACGGGCGCGTCGGTGCGCAGCGCGACCAGTTCGGTCGTCTCGTTGTGCGGCAGCCAGATCTCCACGTCCTTGACGGTGCCGGGCAGGCCGGCGAAGCGGACCGTGGCGACCGGGCCCGGCCGGTGCTCGGTGGCGCCGCTGCGCAGGTCGACCGTGAGCGTGTCGCCGCCGTCGGCGGTGGCGCTGCCCGCCGGGAGGCCGTCCACGAGCAGGTCGTAGACGCCGTCGGGGCGTGGTGGTGCGCCGGCGTAGATCCGCTTGGTGGGTACGGTGTCCAGCTCGACGGTGGTGGCGCGGGTGCGGAAGGCCAGCCGTACGCCGGAGGGCTGGGACTCGGCGAGGGCGAGCTGCGGATCGGCACACTGGGCGCGGGCCCGGGCGGGCAGCCGGTGCGGCAGCAGTCCCCGGGGAGTGCGCTCCAGGTCGAGGGCGCCGCGGATCAGCTCGGCGGTCAGGGTGGTGGTGTGCATGGCCGTCCTGGTGCTTCCGGGGGTGGGGGAGTGGGGTCAGGGGCGGGGCCAGGCGCGCAGCAGGGCGTCGAGGGCGTCCAGGACCCGGTCCCACGACTCCTGCGAGTCGGGGGCGCTGTGGCGGAAGCCGCCGGCCGACTCCAGGCTGACGTAGCCGTGGAAGACGCTGCCGAGGAGGCGGACCGCGTGGGTCTCGTCGGGCTCGGACAGGTCGTAGCCGCGCAGGATCGCCCGGGTCATCTGGGCGTGCCGGCCGCCCGCGCTCGCCGCGGCGGCCTCCGGGTCCAGCGGGTGGCGGGCGGCCGTGTAGCGGCCCGGGTGCTCGCGCGCGTAGTCGCGGTACACGTTGGCGAAGGCGGTCAGGGCGTCCTTCCCGGCCCGCCCGGCGAGCGCGTCGGCGGCCCGGTCGGCCAGCTCCTCCAGCGCGAGCAGCGCGATCCGTGTCTTCAGGTCCCGCGAGTTGCGCAGGTGCGAGTACAGACTGGCGACCTTGACGTCGAAGCGCCGGGCCAGCGCCGACACGGTGACCTGGTCGAAACCGACCTCGTCCGCCAGCTCGGCGCCCGCCCGGACCAGGCGGTCGGGGGTGAGACCCGCGCGAACCATGAGTGTCCTCCTGTCTTTCCGCCGCCGATTATGAACGTACCTAATAGCTTTAGGCAAATTCCATACAGGCGTAGGCGGCGGCGGGTCGCGCGCGCCGGGCACAATGGAGCGCCCCCGGCCGCCGGCCGCGCGGGCAGGGGCCCGCGAACCGGACCGGGAGGCGTCGGATGGAGCTGGAGCTGCGGCACCTGCGGGTGCTGTGCGCGATCGCCGACGCGGGCAGCGTGGGCCGCGCCGCCGCACAGCTCGGGTACTCGCAGCCCGCCGTCAGCACCCAGCTGCGCCGCATCGAACGCCATCTCGGGGAGCCGCTGTTCGAGCGCGGCCCGAGCGGGGTGCGCCCCACCCGCTACGGCGCCGAGGTGGTCGCCCAGGCCCGTGACGTGCTCGCCCGCGCCGACGCCATCGGCCACCGCCCGGCGGCCCCGGGGGCCGCCCGCACCCTGCGTCTGGCCACGACCAACTCGCCCCTGCTGTCCGGCACGCTGTCCCGCGTCCGCGCCCGGCTGCCGGAACTGTCCCTGGCGGTCCACAGCGTGTACGCCTCCTCGCGGATCGTGGAACTCCTGGAAGAGGGTGCCGCGGACCTCGCCATCGCCGCCGACTACCCGGGCATGGAGCTGCGCCACTCGCGTGCCGTACGACACCGGGGGATCGTCACCGAGCCCACGTTCGTCGCCCTGCCCGCCCGGCACCGGTTGCGGCAGCGCGCCCAGGTGCAGCTCGCCGATCTGGCCGAGGACGCCTGGTTCGTGACCCCGGACGACGGCGCGGGCTGGCCCGGGGTGTTCTACGACGCCTGCGCCGCCGCCGGGTTCACCCCGGTCACCGTGCACGAATTCCTGGGCGACCAGACCCAGTTGCAGAGCATGATCGCCGACGGGGTCGGCGTCTCGCTCGTCCAGCCGACGCTGCGGCCGCTGCCGCATGTCGTGGTCAAGCCCCTGGCCGGCACCCCGCTGTGGTGCCGGTACGTGCTGGCCTGGCGGCCCGACACCGTCGCGGACGACCTGGTGGAGACGGTCTGCCAGTCCGCCACGGCCGCCTACCGCGACCTCGTCGCCCAGGCACCCCACCTGCGCACCTGGGCCTCCCGGACCTGGAGCGGCGCCGGCGCCTGAGTGCCGGTCACGGGGGCACCGCGATGTTATGAGCCGTGGGTGTCATGTGCTATGTCACACGCCATTGTTGGGGCGGCCGGGCCGCTGAGACAGTGCCTGACACGCCTCGCCACCCCACAGAGGCGCACCCCCTTCGTGGAGGATCCCCCATGCGCTTTCGCTCTCGCTTCGCGCTGCCCGGACGCGGGTCCGGGCGCCGGCCGGCCCGCACGGCTAGAGGTCTGGCCGGCGCCGCCGTCGTCTGCGCCACCCTGACCGGCCTGTCGGCCGGCCCGGCCCTGGCGGCACCCCGGCCGCACACCACCTCGTCCGCGACCACCGCCCGGCAACCGGCTCCCCAGCCGCCGCCCACCGGCGCGACCACCACCCCCACCGAACGCCCCGCCACCCAGCCCCGGCGCCTGAGCATCCCCCAACTTCCCCCGCAGCAAAGCACCGTGAAGCTCATACGGGGAAGCAAGCGTGCCGCCTCCTGCACGCCGGGCGACTTCGGCGGCCGTACCGGCTCCGCCCTCGTCTCCTTCGTGAAGGCCTCCACCACGGACTGCGTCAACACGCTGTTCTCGGTCACCGGCACGGACGCCCACGGCATCTTCCGTGAGCCCCAGATGCTGACCGTGGCGAACGCGTACACCCGCGCCGCCGGCCAGTACCGCGGCGACAACTCCGGGAGCCTGGAACAACTGGTGCTGTTCCTGCGCGCCGGCTACTACGTGCAGTTCAACCACCCCGGTGACGTGGGCCCGTACACCGCGAGTCTGACCGGTGCCGTCACCGCGGGCCTGGACGCCTTCTTCGCCCGCTCCCACAGCCGGGACGTCAGCGCGGCCAACGGCGAGATCCTCGGCGAGAGCGTCATCCTCACCGACAGCGCCGACCAGCAGGGCCGCTACCTCTCCGTCTACCGGCGGCTGCTGGACGACTACGACAGCTCCTACGACGCGGTCGACAGCATGCTCACGGCCGTCAACGACGTCTACACCCCGCTGTGGCGCGGCAACTGGAACCCCGCGTACGTGAGCGCCGTGGCGGCCGACCCGCGCGTCATCGACACCCTGTACGACTTCGCGCGCTCCAACACCGACCTGCTGGGCACCACCTGGGCCGTCCTGGACTCCAACGCCGGGATGAATGTTGGCCGTTACGTCGAGCATCCCGAACTGCGCGACACCGCAGCCCCGTTGGCCAAGGACCTGCTGGACGCGACCCGGATCGACGGGCCGACGGCCGGGCTGTGGGTCGCCGTGGCCACACAGGTCGACTACTACGACGGCGCCGACTGCGCGTACTACGACGTGTGCGGCCTGCCCGACAAGCTCACCCGGGCCGTGCTGCCCACCACCCATCGCTGCGACGCGCACGTCACCCTCCGCGCCCAGGCCCTGACCGCCGCCGACCTCGACGCCGCCTGCGCGAGTGTCCTGGGCCAGGACGCCTACCACCGCGCACTGGTGAGGTCCGCCGGGCCGATAACCGGCCAGTACGTGTCCGACATCCAGCTCGTGGTGTTCGCGAGCCGCGCCGACTACCAGACCTACGCGGGCGCGATCTACGGCGTCAGCACCGACAACGGCGGCATCACCCTGGACGGCGACCCGTCCGACCCGGCCAACCAGGTCACCTCGATCATGTACCAGAAGGACTACGACGACGGTTTCGTGGCCCGCATCTGGAACCTCAACCACGAGTACACGCACTTCCTCGACGCCCGCGACGACATGAAGGGCGACTTCGGGCAGCAGATCTCGGTGCCGGACGTGTGGTGGATCGAGGGCCTCGCCGAGTACGTCTCCTACAGCTACCGGGGAATCACCGACGCCGAGGCGGTCCAAGAGGCCGGCAAGCACACCTACCGGCTCAGCACCCTCTTCGAGAACACCTACGACAACAGCGACACGACCCGGGTCTACCCCTGGGGCTACCTCGCCGTCCGGTACATGACCGAGCGGCACCCCGACGACGTGCAGCGCATGCTCGCCCGCTTCCGCGCCGGTGACTACGCCGGCGGGTACGCCGTCTACCACGACGGCATCGGCACCCGCTACGACGCCGACTTCGACCAGTGGCTCACGGCGTGCGCCGCCGGCGCCTGCGCCAGGCCTCCCGCGGCCTGAGCGCACCCTCGCACCCGCCGCACACGACGGCCGCCGACCGGAACCCCGGTCGGCGGCCGTCGCCGTGGCCGTACGCGGCCGCCGTCGGTGTCAGTGCGCCGTCACCGGGAACGTCGGGTACTCCACGCCCGAGACGTGCTGGACGACCCGGACGACCTGGCAGGAGTAGCCGAACTCGTTGTCGTACCAGAGGTAGAGGATCGCGTTGTCGCCGTCGACCTTCAGCGCGCCGGCGTCCACGATCGAGGCGTGCCGCGAGCCGATGAAGTCGCTGGAGACCGCGTCGGGCGCGGTGATGAAGTCGATCTGGCGCTTGAGCGGCGAGGTCAGCGAGACCTCGCGCAGGTAGTCGTGGACCTGCTCGCGGGTCGTCTCCCGGGCCAGCTGGAGGTTGAGGATGGCGATCGACACGTCCGGCACCGGGACCCGGATCGAGCTGCCGCTGATCTTCGCCTTCAGCTCGGGCAGCGCCTTGGCGACCGCGGAGGCGGCACCGGTCTCGGTGATCACCATGTTCAGCGGCGCGGAACGGCCCCGGCGCTCGGACTTGTGGTAATTGTCCAGCAGATTTTGGTCGTTGGTGAACGAGTGGACCGTCTCCACGTGGCCGCGCAGCACGCCGTACTCGTCGTCCATCGCCTTCAGCGGCGGCACGATGGCGTTGGTGGTGCAGGAGGCGCAGGACAGGATCTGCTCGTCCGGCTTGATGGTGTCGTGGTTGACGCCGTGCACGATGTTCGGGACGTCGCCCTTGCCGGGCGCGGTCAGCACGACCTTCTCGATACCGGGGCGCAGGTGCCCGGACAGGCCCTCGCGGTCGCGCCACTTGCCGGTGTTGTCGATGAGGATGGCGTCGCGGATGCCGTACTCGGTGTAGTCCACGTGCGACGGGTCGTCGGCGTAGATCACCTTGATGGCGTTGCCGTTGGCGACGATCGTGCTGCTGCCCTCGTCCACCGTGATGGTGCCCTGGAACTGGCCGTGGATGGAGTCGCGGCGCAGCAGCGAGGCGCGCTTGACGAGATCCCCGGCGGCCCGGGGGCCGCCGCCGCGCACGACGATGGCGCGCAGTCGCAGGCCGTTGCCGGAGCCGGACTTCTCGATCAGCAGCCGGGCGACGAGCCGGCCGATGCGGCCGAAGCCGTACAGCACGACGTCGCGGGGCGCGCGGCGCTCGATCTTGTTGCCGCCGGTGGCGCCGGCGACGGCCTCGGCGGTGAACTCGGCGACGCTCAGGCCGCGTTCGTCGGCCCGGTGCAGCGTGGCCAGCATGCCGAGGTCGATCTGCGCGGGCCCGAGGTCGAGGGCGGCCAGGGCCTGGAGGTAGGGCATCGTCTCGGTGACCGACAGCTCGGCGCCGGCGATCTGCCGGGCGAAGCGGTGGGTCTTCAGGATGCTGACCACCGACTTGTTCACCAGGGAGCGGCTGTGCAGCAGGACGGTGACGTCCCGCTCGCGGTGCAGCTTCCCGATGAGCGGGATCATCGACTCCGCGATCTCCTCGCGGATCTTCCAGTTGGTGAACGAGTCGTCGTTGACAGTCACAGATCTATCTTTCGAGCTAGGCAGCGCTCATATGGTAACCACACCCTACGACGATCATCCGAACGGTCTTCCGGCGGGGGCGGGGGACGAGGATCCGCGCAGGTCACGGGCGTGATTCCTGAATCAGGGTGGAAGTGAGCGGGAAACCCGGGTCGTGCGTTGCACCGGCGCGGAGGCCCGCCCAAGGTCGGGAACGTGAGCACCTCATCCGTCCCCCGGCCGGAACCGGCCGCCCCCGCTCGGCAGCGGCGCCGGGTGCCCCTGCCGCGGATCGCCCGGCGCGGGGTGCCCGAGGGCGTCCTCGCCGCCCTCGCCCTGTTCACCGCCGTCCGGCTCGCCGGAATCCTCGCCGTGGTCCTCGCCAACGGCCTCCGCGGCCACCCGCTGGTCAGGAACCTGGCCCACTCCTGGGACTCCCGCTGGTACCTGCACATCGCCGACCGGGGCTACGGGCACCTCATCTACATCACCCCCGACGGCGCCGTACAGACCGACTGGGCGTTCTTCCCGCTCTACCCGGCGCTCATCAGGGCGCTGACCACCGTCTCGCCCCTCACCCCGGGGCAGGCCGGCATGGTCCTCGCCGGCGCGGCGGCGCTCGCGGCGGCCTGCGGCGCCTACGCGGTCGGCCACCACCTGTACGGGCGGGGCGTCGCCACGGCACTGGTCGCACTGTGGGCCGTACTGCCGCACGCCGTCGAGCTGACCATCGCGTACACCGAGTCGCTGTTCGCCGCGCTCGCCGCCTGGTCCCTGTACGGGGTCCTCAAGGGCCGCTGGCTGTGGGCCGGTTCGCTGGCCGCGCTCGCGGGTCTCGTCCGCCCGAGCGGCTTCGCCGTGGCGGTCGCCGTCGCGCTCGCCGCCGTCCACGAGGTGCTGCGCCGGCGCGGCCGGGTCCCGGCGCGCCTGTGGGCCGGGGCGGTGCTGGCCCCGCTGGGCTGGCTCGGCTATGTGCTGTGGGTGGGCACGCGGACCGGCGACCCGCTCGGCGGCTATCTGGAGGTGCAGAGCGCCTGGGGCTCCCGCTTCGACTTCGGCGCGGGCGCGCTGCGCTTCCTGCGCGCCCTGCTGCTGCACGGCGGCGGCCTGGTCTATCCGGCGGCGCTGCTGATCGTCGCGACCAGCGTGCTGCTCTTCGCTCTGCTGTGCCTGGACCGGGCCCCGCTGGTCCTGGTGGTCTACGCCGGGGTGCTGATCCTGCTCGCGCTCGGCGGCTCCGGCTCCTTCTCCTCCAAGCCGCGCTTCCTGCTCCCCGCCTTCCCCCTGCTGATCCCGGCCGCCCGCGCCCTGGCCCGCTCCTGGCGCCTGCACCCGGCCCAGGCGGTGTGCCTCTACGGCGCCCTCGCCGCCGCCTCCCTGGGGTTCGGCGCCTATGTCCTGGCGGTGGCCCACTCCCCGCTGTGAACCACCGCCGCCGTCCGGCGCGCCGGGTTCAGTGCGGGGCGTTCAGCGCGGGTTGATGGTGAGGCTCGCGAACTTCTGCCCGGCCGGGGCCGCGTGTCCGGGCGCGCGTCGCGACGCGGTGCCCCGGCACTTCTTCCGGCTGTACAGGGTGACCGGCTTCTTGGCGGAGTCACGGGCGCCATGGGCCTCCTGCGCCATGCGGCCTCATCCCACCCCCGGGCCCCGCGCCCGCCCGAGGTCGACAAGGGGCGGCCCGCCGTCCGGGCGTCGCACGGATGGACGCGGCCCGGTGCGAAGGCCGGGATTCGGGGTAGGCGAGGGTGGCCCGAGGAAAGGATCGTCATGACCACCTACGTGATCAGCGTCCCCGGCACGTTCACCGGGGACGTCGGGCCGGATGCCCGGACCAGGCTGGCCCGCGCGCTGCGGCCCGCCGACCCGCACGGCACGCGGATGGGCAACGCCGAGGACCTGGACGTGCTCAGCGTCAACGATGACAACACCTTCACCCTCCGCCTGTCCGTCGAGGCCGACACCGGCCCGCACGCCGAGGAGGAGGCCCGCCGGCTCGCGGACGCCGCGCTGCGGGACGTCGGACTGGACGACGGCAGCGTGCCACTGGGCCCCGCCGTGATCACCGGCATCGACTCCCAGGTCCACTGACCGGGGCGACAGGCACTCCGCGAGGCGCGATCATCGGAAATGGATAAAATCTAGACATTCGCCGAACGTCCAGGTGGCCGGCCCACACGGGCCACCGCCCCGACGGAAGTGATCGATGCCCCGCAAGCACTCCCCGGACGAAGGCGACGAGCTGCTGGCCAGACTCGGTTCGCTGACCGCCCAGGCACGCCGGCGCGCCGAGTTGCAGCGCACCCAGGTCGAGCTGGCCATCGCGCTGCAACGCGGCATGCTGCCCCGGGACCTGCCCGCCGCGCCCGGCCTGCACCTGGCCGTGCGGTACGCGCCCGCCAACCTGGGCCTCAACGTGGGCGGCGACTGGTACGACGCCTTCGCCCTGCCGGACGGCCGGATCGGGCTCTCCATCGGTGATGTGCAGGGGCACAACATCGAGGCCGCCGCCTTCATGGGCCAGGTCCGGGCCGGGCTGCGCGCCCTCGCCTCCGTCACCGGCGAACCCGGCGAACTCCTCGCCCGCACCAACGACCTGCTGGTCTCCCTCGGCAGCGAACTCTTCGCCACCTGCACCTTCCTGCGGCTCGACCCCGCCACCGGGGTGCTGGAGAGCGCGCGGGCCGGCCACATCCCCTTCGTATGGGCCACGGCGGACGGCAAGTCCGGCGTCGTCGACGACCGGGGCGGCCCGCCACTCGGCATCCAGCAGGGCGTGGAGTACCCGGTCACCCGGCACCGGCTGGCCACCGGCGGTGTCTTCGTCCTGGTCACCGACGGGGTGGTGGAGGGACCGCTGCTCGACATCGAGGACGGGCTCGACCAGGTGGTGCGGCTGGCCGGCATCGCCGCCGTGGCCAGGCTGGAGACGAACGCCCTGGCAGCCGCCGTGATCAAGGGCGCCGAGAACGTCGGCCACGACGACGACGCCGCCGTACTGGTCGTGGGCCTGGACAGCCTCCGGGCCCCGGACTGACCGGCCCTGCCGAGCAGGGCGGGCGCCCGGTATTCAGCCATCGGGGCGGCCCGCACCGGTTCTCGCCTCGCCGTCGCGGCACGGCCGGTGTGAGATGGCTGCTGTGGTGGGTATCGAGCATCCGCGCCGGCCGGGCGAGTACCTCGCCCTGGTGCTGGCCGTCGCGGCCTGCTACTACGGCGCGGGCCGCCTCGGCCTGCTGCTGGAGCTGTCCGTCGAGGGCGCCGTCGTCACCCCCATCTACCCGCCGACCGGTGTCGCCGTCGCCGCCCTGCTGGTCTTCGGTCTGGGCTGCTGGCCGGGTATCACCCTCGGCGCCTTCCTCGTCGTCCTCTCCCTCACCACGCCCGGCCTCGACGTGCTCGCTCTCCTGGTCGGCCACACCGCCGCACCCGTGTGCGCGGTCCTGCTGCTGCGCCGGGCCCGCTTCCGCACCGACCTGAGGCGACTGCGCGACGGCGTCGCCCTGGTGTTCCTGGCCGCCTTCACGGCCATGCTGATCAGCGCCACCCTGGGCACCGGGCTGCTCGTCCTCACCGACAAGCTGGCCCCGCAGGGCTTCTGGGCCGTCTGGCTGGCCTGGTGGGTCGGGGACGCGATGGGCGTCCTGATCGTGACACCCCTGCTGCTGTTGCTGCGCGGCGCCCGCTGGCCTCCACCGATGGCCCGCTGGAAGGAGGCGACCGCGCTGGCCGTCGCCGCCTGCCTGCTGGTGCCGCTGGCCGCCTACAGCTCGGTCAGCATGCTCTTCCTGGTCTATCCGCTGATCATCTGGGCCGCGCTGCGCTTCGAACTCGTGGGCAGCGTGCTGGTCGCGCTGCTGACCTCCGTCCTGGCCACCATCGCCGCCACCGACCGGGCGGGCGCGTTCACCGGGCTGAGCCGGATCGGGGTCATGCTGGAGCTGCAGGCCTTCAACGGCGCCATGGCGCTGACCGCGCTGCTGCTGTCCGCCGTGATCACCGAGCAGCGCAACACCCGGCGCTCGGTGGAGAAGGCCTGCCAGGAACTGGTCGAGGTGCTGGAGCACCTCACCGCGGGCGACTCCCCGCCGCCCCGGCCGTACCCCGGCCCCGCCGACGCCGACGAACGCTCGGGACGCGATCCGTAGAGTTCCGCGCCCCACGCCGGCCCCGGCGTGTCGAGACGCCGGCCCTGGGCACTGGGAGACGATGGACGGGGCCCGCACGGGCGGCGGGCACCGGACCGGAGGACGAGGGCGGCGGCATGGAGCAGCGGCGGGACACCGTGGAGCGGCGGCCCGGGACGACGGGCCCCGGACAGTGCCGCGCCGACAGTCCCGTACGGCCCGAGGGCGGCGACGCCACCGACGTACGCCGCCGCATCCCGCGCACCGACCTGCTGCTGCGCGACCCCCGGCTGTCCGAGGCCGTCGGCCGGCTCGGCGCGGACGTCGTCAAGGCCGCCGTCCGGCAGGCGCAGCAGCGGGCCCGCGACGGCCGCGTCGCGCCCGAAGAGGTACCGGACACGGCACTCGCCCTGCTGCCCGGCACCGCCGGAGGCCTGCGCCCGGTGCTCAACGCCACCGGGGTGCTGCTGCACACCAACCTTGGTCGCGCCCCGCTCTCCGCCGCCGCCCGGCAGGCCCTGGCGGAGGCCGCCGGACCCACCGACGTCGAACTCGACCTCGCGACCGGGCGGCGGGCCCGCCGGGGGCGCACCGCCCTCGCCGCACTGCGCGAGCGGGTGTCGGCCGCCGGCGCCGCGCACGTCGTCAACAACGGCGCCGCCGCGCTGGTGCTCGCCGCCACCGCGCTCGCGGCCGGCCGGGAGATCGTCGTCAGCCGGGGTGAGATGGTGGAGATCGGGGACGGCTTCCGGCTGCCCGACCTGCTGGTCTCCACCGGCGCCCGGCTCCGCGAGGTCGGCACCACCAACCGCACCACCGCGGCCGACTACGCCGACGCGATCGGCCCCGAGACCGGCTTCCTGCTCAAGGTGCACCCCTCCAACTTCCGTATCACCGGCTTCACACGGGCGGCCGAGGTCGCCGAACTCGCCGGCCTCGGCGTCCCGGTCGTCGTCGACATCGGCTCCGGACTCCTCGCCCCGCACCCCGCGCTGCCCGAGGAACCCGACGCCGACACCCAGCTCCGCGCCGGCGCCGCCCTCGTCACCGCGAGCGGCGACAAACTCCTCGGCGGACCCCAGTGCGGGCTGCTGCTCGGCGACCCCGACCTGGTCCGCACCCTCGCCCGGCACCCGCTGGCCCGAGCCCTGCGCGTCGACAAGCTCACCCTGGCCGCACTGGAGGCCACCCTCACCGGGCCGCCCACCCCCACCGCCCTCGGCCTCACCGCCGACCCCGCCCGGCTCAGGGCCCGCGCCGAGCGGCTGACCGGCGCCCTCGCCGCCGACGGCGTCGACGTACGGGCCGTCGAGAGCGCGGCCACCGTCGGCGGCGGGGGCGCGCCCGGCGTCACCCTGCCCAGCGCGGCGCTCTCGCTGCCCGAGCCCTACGCCGTCGCGCTGCGCACCTGCGCCACCCCGGTCGTCGGACGCCTGGAGGGCGGCCGCTGCCTGCTGGACCTGCGGGCGGTGCCGGAGGAGGACGACGAACGGCTCGCGCGGGCCATCCGCTCGGTACCGCGGAGGGAGGAGTGAGCGGGATGCGGGTCCTCGCCACCGCCGGACACGTCGACCACGGCAAGTCGGCCCTGGTCCGCGCCCTGACCGGCATGGAGCCCGACCGGTACGAGGAGGAGCGGCGCCGGGGCCTCACCCTCGACCTGGGCTTCGTGTGGACCCGGCTGCACCCGGGCGGGGACCACCTGGCCTTCGTGGACGTCCCCGGGCACGAGCGGTTCGTCGCCACCATGCTGGCCGGCGTCGGGCCCGTACCCGCCGTGCTGTTCGTGGTCGCCGCCGACCAGGGCTGGCAGCCCCAGTCCGAGGAGCACCTCGCCGTCCTCGACGCCCTCGGCGTCCGGCACGCCGTCCTCGCCGTGACCCGCGGCGACCTCGCCGACCCCGGGCCGGTGCGCGCGGACGCCGTCGAGCGGCTCGCCGCGACCAGCCTCGGGAAGGTGGCCTCGGTCGCGGTCAGCGCCGTCACCGGCGCCGGCCTGGACGACCTGCGCACCGAACTCGCCCGACTGACCGCCGCGTTGCCGCCGCCCGACCCGGAGGCCGACGTCCGCCTCTGGCTGGATCGCGCCTTCACCGTCCGCGGACACGGCACCGTCGTCACCGGCACCCTCGGCGCGGGCACCCTGCGGGTGGGGGACCGGCTGGTCACCGGGGACGGCACATCCCTGCGGGTGCGCGGGCTCCAGAGCCTGAACGAGGAGCGGACGGCCGTCGGCGGGGTCGCCCGTGTCGCCGTCAACGTCCACGGCGCCGGCACGGACGGGCTGCGCCGCGGCCAGGTCCTGCTGGCCCCGGACCGCTGGCTGACCACCGACACCGTCGACGCCCGCATCACCGGCGAACCGGCCGCCGGCCTGCCCCGCTCGGTCACCCTGCACATCGGCACCGCCGCCGTGCCCGTGACCGTCCGGCCGCTCGGCACCGACACCGCCCGGCTGACCCTGTCCAGGGCGCTGCCGCTCCGGGTCGGCGACCGCGCGGTGCTGCGCGAACCCGGCGGCGGCCGGACGCCCCGCGCGGTCACGGTCCTCGACGTACGGCCGCCCCGGCTGGCCCGGCGCGGCGCCGGCCGGGCCCGCGCGGCCGAACTCGCCGCCCTGACCGGCCGCCCGGACGGCGCCGCCGAACTGCGCCGCCGGAAACTGGTGGCCGGCACGGAACTGCGGGCGATGGGCGTCCCCCCGCCCGCCGCACCCGGCACCGCCGACTGGCTCGCCGCCCCGGACCACTGGATGGCCCTTCGGCAACGCCTGCTCACCGAGACACGGCGACACGCGAGCACCCATCCACTCGACCCGGGCCTGCCCACCGAGGCCGCCCGCCACCTGCTCGGTCTCCCCGACCGCGCCCTGATCGACGCCCTGGCCGCCACCCTCCCGCAACTCACCTGCCGCCAGGGCCGGTTGTTCCCCACCGACCACCAGCGGCCCGACCTGCCCCCACCCGTCCGCACCGCCGTGGACGCCGTACGCCGGGACCTCACCACCACCCCGTTCCGCGCCCCCGAGGCCGGCCGTCTCGCCGAACTGGGCCTGCACCGAAGGGCGTTGGCCGCCGCCGTGACCGCCGGCGCCCTGCTGCGCATCGCCGACGGCATCGTGCTGCTCCCCGGCGCCGACACCGAGGCCGCCACCGTGCTGCGCAACCTTCCGCAGCCGTTCACCCTCAGCGAGGCCCGGCGCGCCCTCGACACCACCCGCCGGGTGGCCGTACCGCTCCTGGAACTCCTGGACGCCCGGGGACACACCGAGCGGCTCGACGACCAGCACCGACGCTGCCGGCCGGACGCGGGGGACGGAGGCGGACAGGAATCGAACCTGCCTGTCCGAGATCCTCGGACACCTCGGTTTTGAAGACCGGGAGGGCCACCAGGCACCCGCACGCCTCCACCGTCCGCCAGGCTACCGCTCCAGGAGACAGGGATGACACCAGCGACCCGGCAAGCTCCCGTTCGCCTCACGCAGTTCGCTCATGGGGGTGGCTGTGCCTGCAAGATTCCGCCGGGGGAGTTGGAGGAGGTGGTCGCAGGGCTGGTTCCGCCGCGGGGCATCGGGGGTGACACCCCGCTGCTGGTCGGGCTCGCCACCGGTGACGACGCGGCCGTGGTCGTGCACGCGGGGACGGCCATCGTGTGTACCGCCGACTTCTTCACGCCGGTCGTGGACGACGCCTACGACTGGGGGCGCATCGCCGCCGCCAACGCGCTGTCCGACGTGTACGCGATGGGCGGCCGGCCCGTGCTCGCCGTCAACCTGCTGGGCTGGCCCCGCGACCGGCTCCCCTTCGACCTGGCCCGCGAGGTGCTGCGCGGCGGGCTGGACGTCGCCGCCGAGGCCGGCTGCCACGTCGGCGGCGGGCACAGCGTGGACGACCCCGAACCCAAGTACGGCATGGCCGTCACCGGCATCGCCGACCCGGACCGGCTGCTGCGCAACGACACCGGCCGGCCCGGACTCCCGCTGTCGCTGACCAAACCGCTGGGCACCGGCGTCCTCAACAACCGGCACAAGGCCACCGGTGAGCGGTTCGAGCAGGCCATCGCCACCATGGTCGCCCTGAACCGGGACGCCTCGGAGGCCGCGCTCGCCGCCGGTGCCACCTGCGCCACCGACATCACCGGCTTCGGCCTCCTCGGCCACCTGCGCAAGCTGGCCCGCGCCTCCGACGTCACCGCCGTCATCGACACCGCCGCCGTGCCCTGCCTGGACGGCGCCCGGGAGGCCGTACGGGACGGGTACGTCAGCGGCGGCACCCGGCGCAACCTCGCCTGGGTCACCCCGGGCACCGACTTCGGTCCGGCCGACACCGACACCCGCCTCCTGCTGGCCGACGCGCAGACCTCCGGCGGCCTCCTCGTCGCCGGGGAGGTGCCCGGCGCCCCGGTCGTCGGCGAACTGGTACCCCGCGGCACCCACTCCGTCGTCCTGCGGTGACGCCTCCTAGGGTTCCGTCCCGGTGTGCTCGTCGATGCCCGCCCGGGCCCGGTACGCGCGCACCAGGGCGAGGGCGGCCGGGCCGCGCGGACGGCGGCCGGGGCGGATGTCCACCGTGAACGCCTTCGCCTCCTGGATGTGCGTGTTCGGGTCCAGGGACAGGTGCAGCAGTTCGTTCGCCGCGTCCCCGGTGCTGTAGCCGTTCGGCCCCCAGTGGTAGGGCAGGCCCACCTGGTGCAGCCGGCGTCCGCGCACGGTCAGCGGCGTCATCCGGTCCGTCACCAGCACCCGCGCCTCGATCACCCCGCGCGCGCTGACGATCGTCGCCCACCCGGTGTGCGCCAGGCCCCGCTCGGCGGCCAGCTCCGGGGAGACCTCGCAGAAGAACTCCGGCTGCAGCTCCGCCAGATACGGCTGCCAGCGCGACATGCCGCCCGCCGTGTGGTGCTCGGTGAGCCGGTAGGTGGTCGCCACGTAGGGGAACACCTGGGCGCCGGGTTCGTCGCCGCTCGGCTGGTAGCGGTTGTCCGGGTGCGGGGGCAGCAAGTGCCGTACGGGATTGCGCTGCTGGTCGTACAGCCGGTTCCGGAACGGCGAGTCCTGCGGCTCGTAGTGCACCGGCAGCGGCCCGTCCGTCAGCCCCGAGGGCACGTACAGCCACGCCTTGCCGTCGGCCTGCATGATGAACGGGTCCGTGCCCGACAGCGCCTCGGGGCCGGACGCGTCCTCGGGCGGCCGGTAGCCGGGCGGCTTGTCCTTCTTGAAGTCGGGCACGTCGTACCCGGACCACTCGCCCCGCTCACCCTGGTCCGGGTCCCACCACACCAGCGCCTTGCGCGCGCTCCAGGGCCGGCCCTCGGGATCGGCGGAGGCCCGGTTGTACAGGATGCGGCGGTTGGCCGGCCAGGCCCACGCCCACTCGGCCGCCACCCAGTCCTGCTCCCGGCCGGGCTTGCGGCGCGCGGCCTGGTTGACGCCGTCGGCGCGCACCCCGCAGTAGATCCAGCAGCCGCAGCTCGTCGACCCGTCCGGCTTGAGCTGCTCGTACGAGGAGAGCGGGCGGCCCTCGGCGTCCCGGCCGTTGATCTCGGCGAGGACGGCCTCCGCGTCCGGCTCGGCGAGCGGGCCCTTGACCGGGTAGTCCCAGGCGAGGTCCAGCACCGGCCGGTCCATCTCGTCCGCCGACCCGGCCAGCTTCTCCCGGATCCGCCGCCCCAGGTGGTAGGCGAACCACAGCTCGCTGCGCGCCTCGCCGGGCGGCTCGACCGCCTGGTGGTGCCACTGCAGCAGCCGCTGGGTGTTGGTGAAGCTGCCGTCCTTCTCGGTGTGCGCGGCGGCCGGCATGAAGAACACCTCGGTACGGATGTCCTCCGTACGCAGCTCCCCGGTCTCGATCTCGGGGCCGTCCCGCCACCAGGTCGCCGACTCGATCAGCGAGAAGTCCCGCACCACCAGCCAGTCCAGGTTGGCCATGCCGAGACGCATCAGCTTGGCGTTGGCGTTGCCCACCGCCGGGTTCTCACCGACCAGGAAGTAGCCCTTGCAGACGCCGTCGAGCTGGACCATCGTCGTCTCGTACGTCGAGTGCGAGCCGGTCAGCCGCGGCAGGTAGTCGAAGCAGAAGTCGTTCTCCGCCGTCGCCGCGTCGCCCCAGTAGGCCTTCAGCAGGCTCACCAGGTACGCGCGCATGTTGCCCCAGTAGCCCTTGCGGGTCGACTCGGCGCGCACGTAGGCCTCCAGGTCCTGGTTCTGGTGCGCGTGTGGCATCGGGATGTAGCCGGGCAGCAGGTTGAACAGGGTCGGGATGTCCGTCGAGCCCTGGATCGACGCGTGTCCCCGCAGCGCGAGGATGCCGCCGCCCGGCCGGCCGATGTTCCCCAGCAGCGTCTGGAGCACGGAGGCCGCGCGGATGTACTGCACGCCCACGGTGTGCTGCGTCCAGCCGACCGCGTAGGCGAAGGCCGTCGTACGCTCCCGGCCCGAGTTCTCCGTGACCAGCTCGCACACCTGCCGGAACAGGTCCCGCGGCACCCCGCAGACCTCCTCGACCATCTCCGGGGTGTAGCGGGCGTAGTGCCGCCTGAGCACCTGGAAGACACAGCGCGGGTGCGTCAGCGTCTCGTCCCGCTCCGGCTCGCCCTCGCCGATGTCCGCGCCGCCCGCACCGTGCGCCTCGCCGCGCGCGGCCTCCTTGACCGAGTTGCCGCCGTCGGCGCGCTCCGTGTCCCCGTCGTCCGGCTCGTCCGGCCCGTCCTCGTCGTCGCGCTCGCCCGAGACGGCCCACATCCCGGCGCCCTCGTACTGCCAGCTGCCGTTGTCGTAGCTGCGGGTACCGGTGTCCAGGCCCGAGAACACCCCGGGCAGGTCCTCACTGTCGCGGAAGTCCTCCCGCAGGATCACCGGCGCGTTGCTGTACGCCACCACGTAGTCCCGGAAGTACTTCTCCCGCTCCAGGACGTAGTGGATGATCCCGCCGAGGAAGGCGATGTCCGAGCCCGCGCGCAGCGGCACGTGCACGTCGGCCAGCGCGCTGGTGCGGGTGAACCGCGGGTCGACGTGGATCACCTTCGCGCCCCGCGCCTTGGCCTCCATCACCCACTGGAACCCGACCGGATGGCACTCGGCCATGTTCGAGCCCTCGATGACGACGCAGTCCGCGTTGCGCAGGTCCTGCTGGAAGGTGGTCGCGCCGCCGCGACCGAACGAGGTTCCCAGACCGGGAACGGTGGAGGAGTGTCAAACGCGCGCCTGGTTCTCGATCTGGATCGCGCCCAGCGCCGTGAACAACTTCTTGATCAGGTAGTTCTCTTCGTTGTCGAGCGTGGCTCCGCCGAGGCTCGCGATGCCCAGCGTGCGCCGGGTACGGGTCTGGTCGGCCTCCCACTGCCAGCCGGCCCGCCGCGCCGCGATCACCCGGTCGGCGATCATGTCCATCGCCGTGTCGAGGTCCAGGCGCTCCCACCCGGTGCCGTACGGCCGCCGGTAGCGGACCTGGTGCTCGCGGGCGTCCCCGGTGGTGAGCTGGAGGCTCGCCGAGCCCTTGGGGCACAGCCGGCCGCGCGAGACGGGGGAGTCCGGGTCGCCCTCGATCTGGGTGACCTCGCCGTCCTCGACGTACACGTTCTGCCCGCAGCCCACCGCGCAGTACGGGCACACCGACTTCACCACCCGGTCGGCCGTGGCCACCCGGGGCTTCAGACGGGCGCTGCGCCCGCTCTTGGCGGCGGCGCCCCGGCCCAGCGGGTCCTGGCCGGTGAGCTGGCGGTAGACCGGCCAGGAGTCGATCCAGGTGCGTACGCCCACAGCCGCACCTCCTCCTGCTGTCCGGTCGAGGTCCTGTTTCCTGCGCCGCGAGTACCCCTGTGCGGGTGCGGCGAACCGGTCCCGGCCGCGGGATCAGCCGTCGGCGGACCGGGCCCGGAGCCGCTCGCGCTGCGGGACGACCGTGTACTTCGGGTCCCTGGCCGAGGCGACCCCCGCGTGGAACACCGCGAACCGCAGCGCCGCCGACCCGCCCAGCAGGGCCGCGCCCGCCACCGCTGCCGACCGCCGGTCCCGCGGCCGGCCCGACAGGGCCGCCAGCGCGGCGCCGCCCGAGGTGAGTACCTCCGCCACCCGCAGCAGACGGTGCGCCCGGCCCTGCTCGAAGGGCTCCGCCGCCAGTCCCATACGCCGCTTCATGACCTGGAAGGCACCCAGCTCCAGGGCGGCCCCGAGCACGGCCATCCGGCGCGCCGGACCCGCCTCGCCGACCGGTGCCGCGACGAGCGCGAGTCCGGCCGCGGCGGTCGCGCCGGACCCGGCGAAGACGAACGGCAGCTCCCGGTAGCCCTCGTGCCAGGACGGCACCGCCGTGTCCGCGACCAGTACCGCGGTGTAGGTGGCGACCGCCGGTCCGAGGACGGCCGCGGCGGCCGTCGCGGCGGAGCCCGGCAGCCGGTACCGGCCGGCCACGTCGGCCGCCGCCGCGGCCACGGTGAGCGGCGCGTACCCGGCCAGCAGCCACGAGCCCACGCTCATCGGCGAGGTGGGCTTGAACACCCGCAGCATGTTCAGGAACCGGGCCGGCCGGCCGAGGTCGTGGACCAGCGCCGCCAGCGACAGCGAGATCGCCCCGGCGGCCCCCAGCTTCGCCGGCCGGCCCAGCGCCGGCCGGCCGGTGGCCTCCGCGCCCGCCGCCAGCAGCGAGGACGCGCCGGCCAGACCGCCCAGGTACAGATAGCCGGCGATGTCCAGCGCCCGCCACGTCGGCTCGTTCAGCACCGGCCTGCCGTAGTACGACGAGAACGCCGCGTCCGGCACCATCGGCTGCTCGCCCCGGCCGCGCCGTCGCCTGCGGCGGCCCGCCCGCTCGCCCGTCACCGCGTCCCGGGCCGCCTCCGCGCCCCGGGTCTCGTCCGGCTCGATCACCGCGGCCTCCGGACGAAGCCGCCCACCGCCAGCGCCGCCAGGGAGACGGCCGCCAGTGCCGCATGCCGCCACATGCCGGGCAGGTCACGGGTGGTGACCACCGGGTCCGGGGGCAGCCCGTACACCTCCGGCTCGTCCAGCAGCAGGAAGAACGCCCCGTCGCCGCCGACCCCGTCGTCCGGGCTCTCGCCGTACAGCCGGGCATCGGTCACGCCGGCCGCGTGCAGCCGCGCCACCCGGGCCGCCGCCCGCTCGCGCAGCTCCGCGAGCGGGCCGAACTGGATGGAGTCGGTCGGACAGGCCTTGGCGCAGGCGGGTTCCATGCCGGCCCCGAGCCGGTCGTAGCAGAGCGTGCACTTCCACGCCCGGCCGTCGTCCCGCCGCTGGTCGATGACGCCGTAGGGGCAGGCCGGCACGCAGTAGCCGCAGCCGTTGCAGACGTCCTCCTGGACCACGACCGTGCCGAACTCGGTGCGGAACAGCGCCCCGGTCGGGCACACGTCCAGACACGCCGCGTGGGTGCAGTGCTTGCACACGTCCGAGGACATCAGCCAGCGCAGTTCGGTACGGCCGTCGGGAGCCACCGGTGAGATCTGCCCGGCCGGAGTGCCCTCGGGTGCCCGGTCCGGCGGGGGAGTGGTGGTGCCGGGACCAGGGGCGGCGTCGGTGCCGAGCCGGGCGGCGGCCGCGAAGACGTCTGTGTCCTCGGCGTTCTCGGCGTTCTCGTGCCACACCCCGGGCTCCTGGCCGCCGAGCGGCTTGCGCTGCTCGATGAACGCCACGTGCCGCCAGGTGTCGGCGCCGAGCCCCCCGGTGTTGTCGTAGGACATGCCGGTCAGCCGCAGACCGTCCTCCGGGACCGCGTTCCACTCCTTGCAGGCCACCTCGCAGGCCTTGCAGCCGATGCACACCGAGGTGTCGGTGAAGAAGCCGACCCGTGGCGGGGCGTCCGGGTAGCCGGCGGCGCCGGCGACGTCCGGCTGCGGGCCGTACAGCAGATGGCCCGGGTCCTCGCGACCGCTCATCCGTCGCACCTCCTCGTGCCCCGGTCGGGCAGGCCGCCCGCCGTTCGGTGCCTCGCGTCGAGCCTGGCACGGGTGCCCGGGCGCCGCGCGGCCGAAACGAACCGGCGGGCCCCCTCGCCGTCCCCCGGCTGCCGCCGAACGCCCTCGGCCGAACTCCCTCGACTACCCCGCTCGTCCGCTCCCATGCCTCCCGCCCGCGAGGAGTCGCAATGATCGCCCCGGTTCACCGACGGCTTTGTCCGGGGCCCCGGAGGTGGGTTAGCCTGCGACGTATTTCTCTCATCACGCACCTCCGTGAACTGCGGAGATGCACACACCAGTCGTCGGGTCAGGCCGCGTGCCCGGCATTGGTTCCGAGCCCTTGGCGCAAGGGCTCCTGGGGAGCGGAACGAGGGTGCTCATGGCCGGCAAGGCGACCGGGACGACCGACGTGGTCCCGGGTGACCACGAACTGAGAAGACTGCTCGCGGGGCTGACCGCGGTGCGCGACGGGGACTTCGGCACGCGGCTGCCGGACGACGCGACCGGGCTCATGGGCGACATCGCCACCGTCTTCAACGGCATGGTGGACCAGTTGTCCGTGTTCACCTCCGAGGTCACCCGCGTGGCCCGGGAGGTCGGCACCGAGGGCACCCTCGGCGGGCAGGCGCAGGTGCCGGGTGTCTCGGGCACCTGGGCCGATCTGACCGACTCGGTCAACGCGATGGCGGGCAACCTCACCACGCAGGTCCGGGACATCGCCCAGGTCGCCACCGCCGTGGCCAAGGGCGACCTCTCCCAGAAGATCGACGTGCCCGCGCGCGGCGAGATCCTCCAGCTGAAGGAGACCGTCAACACGATGGTCGACCAGCTGTCCGCGTTCGCCGACGAGGTGACACGCGTGGCCAAGGAGGTCGGCACCGAGGGCCGCCTGGGGGGTCAGGCACAGGTTCCCGGAGTCGCCGGTGTCTGGCGTGACCTCACCGACTCGGTGAACTTCATGGCGGGGAACCTGACGGCGCAGGTCCGCAATGTCGCCCAGGTGACGACCGCGGTGGCGCAGGGCGATCTGTCGCAGAAGATCACGGTGGACGCCCGGGGCGAGATCCTGGAGCTGAAGAGCACCATCAACACGATGGTGGACCAGCTCTCGGCGTTCGCGGACGAGGTGACCCGCGTCGCCCGGGAGGTCGGCACCGAGGGCCGGCTCGGCGGCCAGGCAGACGTGAAGGGCGTCAAGGGAACCTGGCGTGACCTCACCGACTCGGTGAACTTCATGGCGGGGAACCTGACGGCGCAGGTCCGCAACGTCGCCCAGGTGGCCACCGCGGTGGCGCAGGGCGATCTGTCGCAGAAGATCACGGTGGACGCCCGGGGCGAGATCCTGGAGCTGAAGAACACCATCAACACGATGGTGGACCAGCTCTCGGCGTTCGCGGACGAGGTCACGCGCGTCGCCCGGGAGGTCGGCACCGACGGCCGGCTCGGCGGCCAGGCGCAGGTGCGGGGAGTCGCCGGCACCTGGAAGGACCTCACCGACAACGTCAACGTGATGGCCTCCAACCTGACCGGCCAGGTCCGGTCCATCGCCCAGGTGGCCACCGCCGTCGCCAAGGGCGACCTCTCGCAGAAGATCATCGTGGAGGCCGAGGGCGAGGTCGCCGCGCTCGCCGACGTCATCAACACCATGGTCGACACCCTGTCCGCGTTCGCGGACGAGGTGACCCGGGTGGCCCGGGAGGTCGGCACCGAGGGCCGGCTCGGCGGCCAGGCGCACGTGCCGCACGTCGCCGGCACCTGGAAGGACCTCACCGACAACGTCAACTCCATGGCCAACAACCTCACTGGCCAGGTGCGCAACATCGCGCAGGTGACGACCGCGGTGGCGCAGGGCGACCTGTCGAAGAAGATCGACGTCGACGCCCGGGGTGAGATCCTGGAGCTGAAGACGACCATCAACACGATGGTGGACCAGCTCTCCGCGTTCGCCGACGAGGTCACCCGTGTCGCCCGGGAAGTCGGCACCGAGGGCCGGCTCGGCGGGCAGGCCGAGGTGGAGGGCGTCTCCGGCACCTGGAAGCGGCTGACCGAGAACGTCAACGAACTCGCCGGCAACCTCACCCGGCAGGTTCGCGCCATCGCCGACGTGGCCAGCGCCGTCGCCGAGGGCGACCTGACCCGGTCGATCACCGTCGACGCCTCCGGTGAGGTCGCCGACCTGAAGGACAACATCAACTCCATGGTGGAGTCGCTGCGCGAGACCACCCGGGCCAACCTGGAACAGGACTGGCTCAAGTCCAACCTCGCCCGGATCTCCGGCCTCATGCAGGGACACCGCGACCTGCCCGTCGTCGCCGAGCTGATCATGGACGAGCTGGTGCCGCAGGTCGCCGCCCAGTACGGCGCCTTCTACCTCGCCGAGGACGCCTCCGGGGGCCCCGAGCTGCGGCTCGTCGGCGCCTACGGCCGGCCCGAGAACGACACCCGGCCCGACCGGCTCAGGTTCGGCCGCTCCCTGGTCGGCCAGGCCGCGCGCAGCCGCCGTACCATCGCGGTGGACGAGCTGCCGGCCGGGTACGTCACCATCTCCTCCGGTCTCGGACACACCGAGCCCACCGCCCTGTTGCTGCTGCCCATCGTGTTCGAGGAGCAGGTGCTCGGCGTCATCGAGCTGGCCGCGGTGACCCCGTTCACGCACGTCCAGCGGGACTTCCTCCAGCAACTCGTCGACACCATCGGCGTCAACGTCAACACCATCGTCGCCAACGCCCGCACCGACGAACTCCTCCAGGAGTCGCAGCGCCTGACCAGCGAACTCCAGTCCCGCTCGGCCGAGTTGCAGGCCCGGCAGGAGGAACTCCAGAGCTCCAACGCGGAACTGGAGGAGAAGGCCTCGCTGCTCGCCGAGCAGAACCGCGACATCGAGGCGAAGAACCTCCAGATCGAGCAGGCCCGGCAGGAACTGGAGGCGCGCGCCCAGCAGTTGTCGCTCGCCTCCAAGTACAAGTCCGAGTTCCTCGCCAACATGAGCCACGAGCTGCGCACCCCGCTCAACAGCCTGCTCATCCTCGCCCAGCTGCTCGCGCAGAACCCCTCCCGCAACCTCACCCCCAAGCAGGTCGAGTACGCGGGCATCATCCACTCGGCAGGCTCCGACCTGCTCCAGCTCATCAACGACATCCTCGACCTGTCCAAGGTCGAGGCCGGCAAGATGGACGTCACCCCCGAGCGGGTGCCGCTGCGCCAGCTCATCGAGTACGTCGAGGCCACCTTCCAGCCGATGACCTCGCAGAAGAGCCTGGACTTCACCATCACCACGGCTCCCGGCGCCCCCGCCGACCTGCTCACCGACGACTCCCGGCTCCGCCAGATCCTGCGCAACCTGCTGTCCAACGCGGTGAAGTTCACCGAACAGGGCGGGGTGGAACTGCGGGTCGAACCGGCCGCCGACGACGAGGTGCCGGCCGGCGTGGTGCGCGGCGGCGCGATCGCGGCCTTCCGGGTGAAGGACACCGGCATCGGCATCCCGGAACAGCAACTGGAGACCATCTTCGGCGCGTTCCAGCAGGCCGACGGCACCACCAGCCGCAAGTACGGCGGCACCGGGCTCGGCCTGTCCATCACGAGGGAGATCGCCCACCTGCTCGGCGGCGCCGTCACCGTCGACAGCATCCCCGGCAAGGGCAGCACCTTCACCCTCTTCCTGCCGGTCGCCCGGCCGGACTTCGAGGAGGCCCTGGGCAGCCCCCGGATCGCCGCGAAGCCCCCGCGCGAACTGCCCACGGGCACCGGCGGGCCCGAGATCACGGCCGGACCGCCGCTGGTCACCGCCAAGCGGCAGCGCGCCCGCCGGCTGCTGGTGGTGGAGGAACGGCCGCGCGGCCTGCTCACCCTCGTCGCCGAGAGCGTGGTCGGCGACCTCGCGCACGGCCAGCCCGAGGCCGGCGGACCGCCCGTCGACATCATCACCGCGGTCGGCGCCCAGGAGGCGGCCGGCGCCCTCGCCGCCGAACCCTGCCACTGCGTGGTCGTCGAACTCGGCATGCCCGAGGGGGAGTCGGCCCGCTTCCTGGAGGCGCTGCGCGGCGACTCCGCCCTCGCCGGCGTCCCCGTCCTGGTGCACGGCACCCAGCGCACCGAGGAGCCGGCCGCCGGCCCGGACGGCACCCTGGAGTACCTGTACAGCCTGGACGAACTGCGCGAGCGGATCGCCCTGCACCTGTCCGCCGAGGAGCCCGGCGAGGTGCTCACCCTCGTCCGCAACGAGGAACCCCAGCGGACGGCACCGCACCTGATCGACGAGCACACCCGGGGCCGTACCGTCCTCGTCGTCGACGACGACGCCCGCAACCTGTTCGCGCTCAGCGGCATCCTCGAACTGCACGGCTTCCGCGTCCTGCACGCGGAGAACGGCCGCAAGGGCATCGAGACGCTGGTGAACAACCCCGACATCGAACTCGTCCTGATGGACGTGATGATGCCGGAGATGGACGGGTACACGGCGACCGCCGAGATCCGCAAGATGCCGCTGTACGCCGACCTCCCGGTCATCGCCGTGACCGCCAAGGCCATGCAGGGCGACCGGGAGAAGAGCCTCGCCTCCGGCGCCAGCGACTACGTCACGAAACCGGTGGACACCCATGACCTCATCGACTGTGTCCGCCGCTGGCTCCCCGCATGAGGACGCCACGGCCGACCTGCCGGTACCCGGGCGGAGGAGTACGCAACCGGTGAACACCCCTGACATCTCCCCGGCATCCACCGGGCAGCCGCCCGACGCGCCCGGCACCCCGGTCGGGCGGCTCGCGGCCACCGTCGAGCGGCTGCGCCGCGAGGTACGCACCGCCCAGGCCGAGGCCGAGGGCCGGGCGCTGATCGAACTGGCCAAGGGCATCCTGGTCGAACGCCTGGGCTGCGGCCCGGCCCAGGCCGCCCGCCAGCTCGCCGAACTGGCCGAGCACGCCCAGGTGACCCCGCTGGAGTTCGCGGTCGACGTCATCAACCAGGCGGCCCGGGACCGGGTCACCGAGGTGACCGAGGCCTTCCTGTCCCTCGCCGCCGACCCGGCCGGGCCGGTGGACGAGTCGGCCGCCGTACGGCTGCGCGCCGCCGAGAGCGGGGTGCTGGCCGCGAGCGACGCCCAGGCGATGGCCGACTCCCTGCTGGAGCACGCCCTCAGGCCGCTCGGCGCGGTCGCCGTCGCCATCTGGGCCCTCGGCCCCGACGGCTCGCTGACCCTCGCCGGCAGCGCGGGCTTCCCGCCGGGCGAGGCCGCCCGCTGGCGCTATGTGCCGCCGGACGTGGCCACCGTCGCCCGGCGCGGCCTGACCCAGCCCGGCGGACAGTGGCTGGCCTCGCTCGCCGCCTCCGGACTGCCCACCCTGGGCCGCCGGGAGTACGCCGAGGGCGCCCGCATCGCCCTGCCCGCAGGCAGAGGCGGCCGGCTCCACGGCGTCCTGGAGATCGCCTGGCCCAAGCCGGAGGAGCCGCTGCCGCGCCCGGTGATCCGGCAGGTCGAGGCGCTCGCCGAACTGTGCGCCCACACCCTGGAGACCACGGCGCTGCCGCCCGGCGCCGGACCCGAGCCCCGGGTGCTGCCCGACGTGGTCGAGCTGATGGACCTGGCGGACGGACTGCACGACCCGGCCCTCGTCCTGGTGCCGCACCTGGACGCGGACGGGCGGCTCGTGGACTTCCGGATCCAGCACGTCAACAGCCGCTTCCTGGACCCGGCGGGCCGCTCGCGCGCCGTCGTCAGCGGCGCCCTGCTGCTGGAGGCCTACCCGATGGCGGCCGGCGCCAGCGAGCTGTTCCAGCGCGTCGAGCGGGTCTACGGCACCGGCGAGCCGTTCCGCGCCCACCGGATGCGGCTCACCGCCCTGGTCGACGAGGTGCCCCTGTCGGCCATCGCGGACATCAGCATCAGCCGGCACGGCGCCGCGGTGCTGCTGATCTGGCGCATCGAGGACGAGTCCGCCCGCCTGGCCAGCCTGCTCCAGCACGCCCAGCGGCTCGGCCGGATCGGCGGCTTCGAGGAGAACCTGCTCACCGGCGAGATCACCTGGAACGGCCAGCTCTTCGACCTGTACGGCCGCCCCGCCACCAGCACCCCGGTCGCGCTGGAGGAACTGGCCGCGCACGCCCACCCCGACGACGCGGTCTCCATCGGCCGCTTCCTGCGCACCCTGGTGCACCACCGCAGGCCCGCGTCCGCCGACTTCCGGCTGCAACGCCCCGACGGCGTGACCCGGCACATGCGCCTGGTCGCCGAACCCGTCCTGGACACCGACGGCCAGCTGCTCGTGCTGCGCGGCGCCTACCAGGACATCTCCGCCCAGCACTGGACCGAGGTCGCGCTCGCCGCCACCCGCGACCAGCTCGCCCACACCGAGCAGCAGGCCGACGAGCGCAACCGGCTGGCCCTGCAGCTCCAGCACGCCATCATGCCGCCCACCCAGGCACCCCTGACCGCGCCCGACCTCCAGGTGGCGGTGCGCTACCGGCCGGCGGAGACCGAGCACCTGGTCGGCGGCGACTGGTACGACGCCGTCCTGCTGCCCTCCGGCCTGGTCCTGCTCTGCGTCGGGGACGTCGCCGGGCACGGCATCGAGGCGGCCACCAGCATGGTCGTCCTGCGCAACGCGCTGCGCGGCCTCGCCGTGACCGGAGCGGGCCCGGGGCAGCTGCTGTCGTGGCTGAACATCGTCGCCCACCATCTGACGGGCGCCGTCACCGCGACCGCCGTCTGCGGCCTGTACGACGGCGAGCGGCGGACCCTGCGCTGGGCCCGGGCCGGCCATCTGCCACCGGTGCTGGTGCGGGACGCGGAGGCCACCGCCCTGCCCACGCTCAAGGGCCTGCTGCTGGGCGCGCTGCCGGAGGCGGAGTACGAGGAGACGGAGGTCCAGCTCGCCGTCGGGGACACCCTGCTGATGTACACCGACGGTCTGATCGAACGCCGGGACCGCTCGGTGGAGGAGTCCCTGTCCCACCTGCTGGAGACGGCGCGCTCGGCGCCCAGGAGGCTGGACCAGCAACTGGACCGGCTGCTCACCTACAGCCGCTCGGACACCGACGACGACACCTGCATCGTCGGCATCCGGGTCGGCTGAGACGCGCGGTCCCGGTCCTCAGCCGGCCGGCGCGCCGGTCAGCGGCACGGTGGCGGTGACCCGCTTGCCCTGTGGCAGCGGGATCACCTCCAGCTCGGTGGCGAGCATCGTCACCAGGTGCAGGCCGTGCCCGCCGACCCGCCGGGGGTCGGGCGGGCGCCGCAGGGGCGGCTCGGCGCTGGTGTCGGTCACGCTGATGCGCACCGCGGAGCCGTCCGGCGTCACTTCCAGCCGCAGCCCGCACGGCCCGGGGGCATGCTTGGCCGCGTTGGTGACGAGTTCGCTGACGGTGAGCTGGGCATCCTGCACCGAGCGACGGTCCGGCGCCGGACGCGCGCGGGAGAGCAGGGCCGCCACGGCGTCTCTCGCGTCCCCGATACCGGTCACGCCGGTGTCCCAGGTGCGGCTGTAGCGCAGCGCCGGGGGACGGTGCGGTGCCGTCGCCTGCTTGGTGAGCGGGATGTCCATACCTCGTGCCCTTTTCCTCCGGGGTCAGGGTCCCTTCCTGTGCACACGGGGGGTTCGTGGCCGTCCTCGCTCCGGCTACCCCCTGGACCGTCGATCAAGGGGACGTCCGCGAGGATTCCTCCGGTTGCACGGGAACTCGAACCGGCGGTACGGGGTCCGGCGGCGGTGCGCCGCGCGATGTCGCCCGTACACAGCGGAACGGGTCCGGGAAATCAGCTTCCGCTGCATTTCCCGGACCCGTTCGCAATCCGGCGGACAATTCAGTGCTTGAAGGTGTCCTTGGCCTTCTCCTTGGCCTGGCGGGCGTCACCGCGCGCGCCTTCCATACGGCCCTCGGCCTCCATGCGCTCATTTCCTACGGTGCGGCCCGCGGCCTCCTTGGCCTTGCCCTTGGCCTGCTCCACCTTGCCCTTGGCCTTCTGGTCGCCTGCCATCGGGTTTCACATCCCAACGTCGTCGTGGTCATCGTTCCACCATTCGACTTGCCGTCCTCGCGCCGCCCAAACGCAGTGGCGGAAATGACTCCGGGAAGAGCGGGCCCGCCTCACGTCAGCCGACGGGTCGTCCGGGTAGCGGCCCCGGGCGATGGAATTCTCCCGTGTGTCGAACGAGTAGGGGTGCCCGGTGCGGGCGTCGGCGCCGACGAGCCCGCCGTCGGCCAGCATCGAGGCGTACTCGGCGCTCCGGGAATCGACGTTGAGGTCACCCGCGAGCAGTACCTCCTCGTCCGCCGGGATGTTCTTCGCGTCGAGGAAGGCGTCGATCGCCTTGAACTGCCGGCTGCGGTCCCGCGCCGCCTCGCCCGCGGCGCACCCCGAGTCGGTGGACTGCGTGTGCGTGCCGACGACGTGCACCTTGACGCCGCCGACGTTCAGCACGACGTAGGCGAACCCCTTGTTCGACCACCAGTCCGAGCCGCACGCGTCCTGGTAGACGTACTGCTCCTGGTGCACGATCGGCCACTTGCTCAGCACGGTGACCCCGCCGTCCTCCGGCGTGGTCGACGCGTACGCCCCACCGGTCGCGTCCCAGCCGGTGCGACCGCGCCCCACCAACGGCGTCTGGTACGGGTACCGGTCCGCCTTCGGTATCTCGGCGGCCCGGGGCTCCGGCTCATCAGGAACGTGTTGTACGTCAGTACCCTGAGCGCCGGCGTGGGAAGGGCGAGTGCCGCGGCGGGCAGGGCGACGGCGGGCACGGCGGCCGCGAGGGCGCGGAGTGGCGCCGCACATCAAACCATCCGGGATTACCCGCAGGTAACACCGAGGAGCGCCCAGGGGAGGGGGAGGGGAAGAGAAGCGGAGGCCCGAAGACTCCCCCAGCACTTGGCCGAACCGGGGGAGCCCCGCACCGTCGGCCCCGCAGGTCCGGCGGTCCGTCTCGCGGGGCGGGCCCGCTGACCGTCGAGTACCACGGCACCGCCGGATCGCACCTACGGGATCCGCCCGGTGGGTTCCCGGGCAGGCGCCGGACGCCGGTGCGGGGCGGTCGGGGTGTCCCGTACGGGCAGCCGAGTGACGGGTCTGGCGGCCAGGGGTCTCCCGTAGGGGCGGCCGAGTGACGGTCCGCGGCCGGGGTCAGCGCTCGTGGCGGCGCCGCAGCAGGTGCCGGGTCACGAGGGCGGCCAGGAGGGCGGCCACGGATGCGACGACGTAGAGCTGGTAGTGCTTGATCTCGTCGTAGACGGTCGTGATGTGGTCGCCCGCCAGATAGGCCAGCGTCGCCCAGACGCCGACCCACAGGGCGGCGCCGAGGGCGTTGAAGGCGAGGAAGCGGCGCCAGCGCATGCCCGAGGTGCCGGCGATGATGCCGTTGGCCTGGCGCAGCCCCTCCACGAACCGGGCCACGGTGACGATCTTGCCGCCGTGCCGGCCGAAGAACGCCTCGGCCGCCGCGAACCGCTTCGGCGTCAGGAAGACGTACCGGCCCCAGCGGTGCACGAAGGCGCGCCCGCCGGCCCGGCCGACCAGATAGCCGATGTTGTCGCCGACGACCGCCGCGGCGAACGCGACGGCCGCCACGGCCACGATGTCCAGCCGTCCCGCGCCCGCGTACACCCCGGCCGCGAGCAGGATCGTCTCGCCGGGCGCGGGCACCCCGAAGTCCTCGACGAGGACCACGGCACCCACGGCCCAGTAGCCGTAGTGGCCGAGCAGCGGCGCCAAGTGCTCCAGCGGTCCCGGCAGCGGAGTGGACATGCCCCCACGGTACGGCGGCCGGATCAGGGCAGGCCGACCGTGTCCTCCTCGCGCAGCACGGCCTCACCGTCGCCGGCCGGTACGGCCCGACGGGTACGCCGGCCGGTCAGGCGCCGCGCGAGCGGCTCGGTGTAGCGGGCGGTGAGCGGGCCGAGAACGACCAGGATCAGCACGTACGCCGTGGCCAGCGGACCGAGGTCGGAGTCGACGCCGGAGGTGACGGCGAGCCCGGCGATGACGATGGAGAACTCGCCGCGCGCCACCAGGGTGCCGCCGGCCCGCCAGCGGCCCTTGGCCGAGATCCCGGCGCGGCGGGCCGCCCAGTAACCGGTGGCGATCTTGGTGAGCGCGGTGACGACGGCCAGCGCCAGCGCGGGCAGCAGGACCGGCGGGATGCTCGCGGGGTCGGTGTGCAGCCCGAAGAAGACGAAGAACACCGCCGCGAACAGGTCGCGCAGCGGGGCCAGCAGGTTGTGGGCGCCCTCGGCGACCTCCCCGGACAGCGCGATGCCGACCAGGAACGCGCCGACCGCCGCCGACACCTGGAGCTGCTGCGCGACCCCGGCGACCAGCAGGGTCAGGCCGAGCACCACCAGCAGCAGCTTCTCGGGGTCGTCGGAGGAGACGAAGCGGGAGATGTGGCGGCCGTAGCGCACCGCCAGCAGCAGGACCAGGCCGGCCACGCCGAGCGCGATGGCCAGCGTGACGCTGCCGGCGGCGAGCCCGGTCCCGGCCAGCAGTGCCGTGACGACCGGCAGGTAGACCGCCATCGACAGGTCCTCCAGCACCAGGATGCTGAGGATCACCGGGGTCTCGCGGTTGCCGATCCGGCCGAGGTCGCCGAGCACCTTGGCGATGACACCGGAGGAGGAGATCCAGGTGATGCCGGCCAGGACGACGGCCGCGATCGGCCCCCAGCCCAGCAGCAGCGCCGCCACGGCACCGGGCAGCGCGTTGAGGGTGGCGTCGACGATGCCGGCCGGGTACTGCGTCCTGAGGTTGGAGACCAGGTCGCTGGCCGTGTACTCCAGGCCCAGCATGAGCAGCAGCAGGACGACGCCGATCTCGGCGCCGATCGCGACGAACTCCTCGCTGGCGCCGAGCGGCAGCAGCCCGCCCTCGCCGAAGGCCAGGCCGGCGAGCAGATACAGCGGGATGGGGGAGAAGCTCAGCCGGGCGGCGAGCCGGCCCAGCAGGCCGAGGCCCAGGATGATGGCGCCGAACTCGATGAGGAAGACTGCGGAGGAATGCATCCGCGTCACTCCCGGCCGAGTATCGCGGCGGCGGCGTCGACGCCCTCGCGGGTGCCGATCACGATGAGGGTGTCCCCGCCGGCCAGCCGGAAGTCGGGGCCGGGGGACGGGATGGCTTCCGCCCGGCGCAGCACGGCCACGATGGACACGCCCGTCTCGGTGCGCATCCGGGTCTCTCCGAGCAGCCGGCCGTTCCAGTGGGAGGCCGCGGACAGCTTGATCCGCTCGGCGACCAGGCCCAGTTCCGTCGTGGACAGCAGGGTGGGACTGTGGTGCGTCGGCTTGAGCACGTCTACCAGCGCCTCCGCCTCCCCGCCGGTGAGCCGCAGCGACAGCGCGCAGGCGTCGGGGTCGTCGCCCCGGTAGGCGCTGAGGGTGCGTGACCCGTCCCGGTGCGCCACCACCGACAGACGGCGGTCCTCGCGCGTGGTGAGGTCGTAACGGACGCCGATCCCCGGCAACGGCGTACTACTCGTGCGCACGGCACCCATGGCCGCCCCCCTGCCCGACTTGAAGGTTTCTTGGTGGAACCATTACCGGAACCCTACCGTGCGGAAAACCTAGGGACCGGTGGGGTCGGTGCCCTCGTCGTCGGCGGCGTCGGGCTGGCAGCTGCGGCACAGTTCGTGCGCGCCGTCGCGGGTGACGACGGTTCCCCAGCCGAGGCACTGCTCGCAGTCGCGGGCCGCCGTCAGGTCGGGGTGGGGAGGGAGAAGGGGGCTGCGGTGGGCTCCGTGCGCCATGCGGAGAGCGGCTCCTCGAAGTCGCGGGCGAATGCACCAATTATGTCCGACTTTTGCCTTATGTCCAGAGGTGCAAGCCACTCGGTGCCGCACTTCCGCGGCACCGAGTGCCATGCTCACCCCAGGGTGCCGAGCCGGGCCTCGCGCCACAGGTCGACGCCGCCGTCGGTGGCGTGCTTGTCGATCTCGGCCAGCTCCTCGGCACTGAAGTCCGTGTTCTCCAGCGCGGCCACGTTCTGCTCCAGCTGCTCGACCCGGGAGGCCCCGATGACCAGCGAGGTCACCCGCTCGTCGCGCAGCGCCCAGGCCAGTGCGAGCTGGGCGAGGCTCTGCCCGCGGCGGGCCGCGACCTCGTTCAGCGCGCGCAGCCGCCCGCGCATGTCGTCCGTCAGCCACGCCGGGTCGAAGGACGTGCCTTGCGCCGCCCGGGAGTCCTCCGGCACACCTTCCAGATAGCGCCCGGTCAGCAGCCCCTGGGCGAGCGCGGTGAACCCGATGACCCCGAAGCCCTCCTCCTCGGCCGCGTCCAGCAGTCCGTCGGTCTCGATCCAGCGGTTGAGCATGCTGTACGACGGCTGGTGGATCAGCAGCGGCGTGCCCAGCTCCCGCAGGATCGCCGCGGCCTGCCGGGTGCGCTCGGCGTCGTAGGAGGAGATGCCGACGTACAGCGCCTTGCCCTGGCATACTGCGGTGTCGAGCGCGCCCATCGTCTCCTCCAGCGGCGTGCTCGCGTCGAGACGGTGGGAGTAGAAGACGTCCACGTAGTCCACGCCCAGCCGGCGCAGCGACTGGTCCAGTGAGGCCAGCACGTACTTGCGCGAGCCGCCGCCCTGCCCGTAGGGGCCGGGCCACATGTCCCAGCCGGCCTTGGTGGAGATCACCAGCTCGTCCCGGTAGGGAGCCAGGTCCTGCCGCAGCAGCCGGCCGAAGTTCTCCTCGGCCGAGCCGTAGGGCGGCCCGTAGTTGTTGGCCAGGTCGTGGTGGGTGATCCCGAGGTCGAAGGCGCGCAGGGCGATCTCGCGCTGCGTCTCGAAGGGGCGGTCGTCGCCGAAGTTGTGCCAGTAGCCCAGCGACAGGACGGGCAGGTCCAGTCCCGAGCGGCCGGTGCGCCGGTAGCGCATGGTGCCGTCGTAGCGAGCGGGGTCCGCGACGTACGTCATCTGGTTCTTCTCCGGGAGGTGCCGTAGGGGTGCCCGTACGGGTGCGCGCGGGCCTTTCCAGCCTCCGCCGCGTGCGGGCGCAAGTCCAACCGTCACCGTGGATGGGATTGTGCCGTTCCGTTTCTGAATCGGCCGCCGGGGCAGGCGGTGATCAGTGGTACGAGAGATACGGAGGCCCTCGTGAGCGGTACGACACCCGAGGGAGAACAGCAGACCAGGCACCGGGTACCCGGTGCCGTCGGGCGCCTGCCGCGCCAGGTCCGCGAAGAACTGACCCGCAGGCTGCGGCGCAACCGCCGGGCCTTCGGCAAGGACGACGTCCAGGTCGTCGAACCCCCGCTGCTGCGGCGTGCCGTGGGCGCGTCCGCGCTCGGGAACTGCATGGAGTGGTTCGACTTCGGCGTCTACAGTTACCTCGCCGCCACCATCGGCAAGGTCTTCTTCCCGGGCGCCTCCCCGGCCGCCCAGCTCATCTCGTCCTTCGCGACCTTCGCCGCCGCCTTCGTCGTGCGGCCCCTCGGCGGACTGGTGTTCGGGCCGCTCGGCGACCGGATCGGCCGGCAGAAGGTGCTCGCCACCACCATGATCATGATGGCGGCCGGCACCTTCGCCATCGGCTTGATCCCCAGCTACGCGACGATCGGCATCGCCGCGCCGGTGCTGCTCCTGCTGGCCCGGATGGTCCAGGGCTTCTCCACCGGCGGCGAGTACGGCGGCGCCACCACGTTCGTCGCCGAGTACTCGCCCGACCGCCGGCGTGGATTCCTCTCCAGCTGGCTCGACTTCGGCACCTTCGTCGGGTACGCGCTCGGCTCGGCGCTGGTCACCGTGCTCAACCTGGCGCTGACGGACGGCCAGATGCTCTCCTGGGGCTGGCGCATCCCCTTCCTGATCGCCGGTCCGCTCGGGGCCATCGGCCTCTACATGCGGCTCAAGCTGGAGGAGTCCCCGGCCTTCCAGCAGCAGCTGGACGAGCACGAGAAGAGCCTCGCGCAGGAGTCGGCGGGCAGCGAGTTCAAGGACATCGTCCGCAAGCACTGGCGTCCGCTGCTCATCTGCATGGGTCTGGTGCTGCTCTACAACGTCACCAACTACATGGTCACCGGCTACCTGCCGACCTATCAGACCGAGACCCTCAACCGCTCCAGCGGATCGGCCGACGTCCTGGTGCTCATCGGCATGGTGTGGATCGTCGTGCTCATCACGTTCATCGGCCGGCTCAGTGACCGGGTCGGGCGGCGGCCCGTCTACGGCGTCGCCGCCGCCGCGATGATCGTACTCGCCGTACCGTCCTTCCTGCTGATCAAGGCGCACGGCACCTGGCTGCCGATCCTCGGCGTGCTGCTGCTGTCCACGCTGCTCGCCTGCTTCGCGGCGCCCAGCGCGGCGACCCTGCCCGCGCTCTTCCCGACCGCCGTGCGGTACGCGGCCATGGGCATCGGCTTCAACATCGCCGTCGCCGCGTTCGGCGGCACCACACCGCTGGTCACCACCGCGCTGGTCGACGCCACCGGGAACGACCTGATGCCCGCCTACTACCTGATGCTGGCCGGTGTCATCGGCCTGGTGACCGTCAAGTTCCTCCCCGAGAGCGCCCAGGTGCCGCTCAAGGGCTCGCAGCCGATGGTCGGCTCGCGCGAGGAGCGGCGCGAACTCATCAGCACCTCGAAGGAGTTGTACGCCCTCGCGAAGCGGCGGGAGGAGGCGCGGCACCACTGACCGCACCGGCCGCTGTCCGATCCCACGAACTTCTCGCGTGCCGGGTTACCGGTCCGTCCCGGCTCTGATAGGAAACTTTCCTACCAGTGTCGGTACGGACCAACCACCCGCCCCCCACACTCCCCTGGAGCCCCCGTGGCGCACGCAGACCGCGACACAGCAGCCCCCGCACCCCTCTCCCGCCGCTCGGCCGTCGCCGCGCTCGGCGTCATCGTCGTCGGCGCCTTCTTCACCGGCCGGCGTGCCATCGCCGCACCGGCGGCGGCACCGGGCCTGGACGACCCGGCGAAGAAGGAGACGGCGATGAAGCTCGTGTCGAGCGCGGAGAACTCCTCGCTCGACTGGAAGGCTCAGTACCGGTACATCGAGGACATCGGCGATGGCCGCGGCTACACCGCCGGCATCATCGGCTTCTGCTCCGGCACCGGCGACATGCTCGACCTGGTCCAGCTCTACGCCGACCGCAGGCCGGGCAACGTCCTCGCCCGGTACCTGCCCGCCCTGCGCGAGGTGAACGGCACCGACTCCCACACCGGGCTCGACCCCGACTACCCCGGGGACTGGCGCAGGGCCGCTGAGGACACCGCCTTCCAGCAGGCCCAGAACGACGAACGGGACCGCGTCTACTTCAACCCCGCCGTCGCCCGGGGCAAGACCGACGGACTGCGCGCGCTCGGCCAGTTCGCCTACTACGACGCCCTCGTCATGCACGGCGACGGCGACGACCCCACCAGCTTCCGCGGCATCCGGGCCCGCGCCCTGCGCACCGCCAGGCCACCGGCCCAGGGCGGCGGCGAGACGGCGTACCTCAACGCCTTCCTGGACGCCCGGGTGTGGGCGATGAGGCAGGAGGAGGCACACAGCGACACCAGCCGCGTCGACACCGCCCAGCGGGTCTTCCTGCGCGACGGCAACCTCGACCTGAACACTCCGCTGGACTGGAAGGTGTACGGCGACAGCTACCACCTCGGCTGAGCGGGCGACCAGGACCCGGGAAGCGCGCGGGAAGACCGCAGCCCTGGATCACCGGGCGGGGCGCACTCGCATGGCACCGGCCTGACGAGGAAAGATGGACGGTGAGTGTTCGAACTGACGATGCGGAGGAGCGGACTCATGCCGCACGAGCGAGCCGGCCGGCCGGCCGGTCCCGAGGACCTTGTCGACGTGGCCCGGCTGGTCACGGCGTACTACGCGCTGCACCCGGACCCGGCCGATCCGGGACAGCGGGTGGCGTTCGGCACCTCCGGGCACCGGGGCTCGTCCCTGGCGACGGCCTTCAACGAGGACCACATCGCCGCCACCAGCCAGGCCATCTGCGAGTACCGCGCGGAACAGGGCACCGACGGCCCGCTGTTCCTCGGCGCCGACACACACGCGCTGTCGGAGCCCGCGAGGACCACCGCGCTGGAGGTGTTCGCGGCCAACGGGGTCCACGTCCTGGTCGACAGCGAGGACGGCTACACGCCCACCCCCGCCGTCTCACACGCGATCCTCGCCCACAACCGGGGCCGCGCCGGCCACCGCGCGGACGGCGTGGTCGTCACCCCCTCGCACAACCCGCCCGCCGACGGCGGCTTCAAGTACAACCCGCCGAGCGGCGGCCCCGCGGCCTCCGACGCCACCTCCTGGATCCAGGACCGCGCCAACCAGATCATCGCCGGCGGTCTGAAGGACGTACGCCGGGTGCCCTACGCCCGCGCGCTCGCCGCCGACACGACCGGCCGCTACGATTTCCTCGGCAGCTACGTCGCCGACCTGCCGAGCGTGCTGGACCTCGACGCGATCCGCGCCGCCGGGGTGCGCATCGGCGCCGATCCGCTCGGCGGCGCCTCGGTGGCCTACTGGGGCCGGATCGCCGAGCAGCACGGCATCGACCTCACGGTGGTCAACCCGCGCACCGACCCGACCTGGCGGTTCATGACGCTGGACTGGGACGGCCAGATCCGGATGGACTGTTCCTCGCCCTACGCGATGGCCTCCCTGATCGAGCAGCGCGACCGGTTCCGCATCGCCACCGGCAACGACGCCGACGCCGACCGGCACGGCATCGTCACCCCGGACGCCGGCCTGATGAACCCCAACCACTACCTGGCCGTCGCCATCTCCTACCTCTTCCGGCACCGCGAGCAGTGGCCGCAGGCGGCGGGCGTCGGCAAGACCCTGGTGTCCTCCACGATGATCGACCGGGTCGCCGCCGACCTCGGCCGCCGGCTGGTCGAGGTGCCGGTCGGCTTCAAGTGGTTCGTGGACGGACTGGTCACCGGCGACCTCGGGTTCGGCGGCGAGGAGTCGGCCGGCGCGTCCTTCCTGCGCCGGGACGGCTCGGTGTGGACCACCGACAAGGACGGGATCATCCTGGCCCTGCTCGCCTCGGAGATCACGGCCGTCACCGACCGCACGCCCTCGGAGCACTACGCCGATCTGACCGAGCGCTTCGGCGCCCCCGCCTACGCCCGCATCGACGCTCCCGCCACCCGCGAGGAGAAGGCGCTGCTCGGCAAGCTGTCCCCGGCGCAGGTCACCGCCGACACCCTGGCCGGCGAGGCCGTCACCGCCGTCCTCACCGAGGCGCCCGGCAACGGCGCGGCCATCGGCGGCATCAAGGTCAGCACCGAGAACGCCTGGTTCGCCGCCCGGCCCTCCGGCACCGAGGACGTCTACAAGGTGTACGCCGAGTCCTTCCTCGGCGCCGACCACCTGGCCCGGGTGCAGGAGGAGGCCCAGGCGGTGGTGTCGGCGGCGCTCGGCGGCTGACACCCGGTCACGGCGGCCTCCGTCACAGGAGTGCGGGGAGGCCGCCGTCCGGTCAGCGGTGGTGCCCGCGCCCCCGGTCCAGCACCGCCCGAGCCATGGCCGCCTCGCCGGTGGCGTTGGGGTGGGCCGGGGCGGCGGGCGCGGCCGGCTGGAGCGGCTCGATCCAGCGGTCACCGGGCGCCTTGCACATGTCGTGGCCGACCGTCGGGCCGTAGGTGTCGACGTAGTCGGCGCGGTTCACCCCGGCCACCAGGCGCAGCATCAGGTTCAGCCGCTTCTCGGTGTCGCGCAGGTAGGGGAAGTCGCCCCGGGCGAACGGGACTTGCGGGAAGCATCCGCTGCCGTCGTCGGGCAGCAGGTCCGGGTAGCCGACGACGACCACCCGGGCGTGCGGGGCGCGGGCGCGTACGGCCCGCAGCACCCGGTCGACCTTCGGCGCGGTCCGCGCGATCGTCCGGGTCAGCTCGTCGTACCCGGACGCCTGGTACGAGCGCTCGCAGGGGTTGCCCGCCGGGTCCCGCGCGGCGAGTCCGGCGCAGGTGGCGATGATCGTGCCGAAGCCGACGTCGTTGCCGCCGATCTGCACCGTCACCAGGTCCGTGTTCCTGCGCAGCGCGTCGAGCTGCGGGCCGTTGCCGCCCTGTGCCCGCCACATCTCCGCTGTCGTGGCGCCGCCGCAGCTGACGTCCGTGAACGACGTCGCGCGGCGCCGGTCCGCCACCAGGGAGGGGTAGTTGTGGTCCGAGCGGGCGCAGCCGGCGTCCACCTGGGTGGGTATGCCGGGGCCCGAGGTGTAGGAGTCGCCGAGTGCCACGTACGCGAGCCGGTGCCCGGGTCCGCCGGAGTGCGCGGCGGCCGGTACGGCGGAGGCGGCGACGAGCGCGCAGCCGCCCAGCGCCGCCCCGAGTGCGCGGGCCCGCCGCCGGCGTCCCGCCGTACCCGCCGCACCTGTCTCGTCCGCCATGGATCCTCCCCCTTGAGGCCGGTACAGCACCACGCGGGCCGCACCGGTGAGCGGTGCGCACGCGTTCGACTGCGCCTGTATACCGCCCGGCGGACCGCGCCGACCAGAAGCGGGAGGGGACGAGTTGGGGGAGGGGAGGGCTCAGTGAACCGGGACGGGCGCGCTCGCCGACGGTGCCGGGATCTCGGCCCGCAGCAGCGAGTCGTCCTCGGGACGGGCGCCGGAGAGGCGGTGCCGGGCGGCGATCAGGGCCATGTCGACGTCCTTGGTGCCGGTGGCCACACACAGCGTGTAGGAGATGTCCGCGAGCCGCTGCCGCGCCTGCGAGGTGCTCTCCTCGGCGCCGAGCAGCGTCAGGGCCTCGTACTGGGCGATGAGGTCCTGGAGTACCGCGGGGTGTGCCATCAGCATGCGTGCCGCCTTCGGAGAGGACGTGGGACGGGTGAGGTCGGGGCCCGCATACCCCTGCCCGTCACCCACATGCCCCATTGATCGTGCGGATTCGCGGGCCGGCCGGGAGAGGCCCCCGCCCACCCCTGGCCTTCCCCCGGCCTCAGCCGGACGGGTGCTCTCCGGCCGCCGTCCGCCCGGCGCGGCGATCCCGCCGGGTCCCGTCCGTGATCATGCGCGTGTGAGCCCCCAACCCCGAAGTGCCGTGCGCCGCCGCGTCGTTCCGGCCGCGCTCGGCACCCTCAGCGTCCTGTCCCTGCTGTCCGCGTTGCCCGCCCTGCCCGCCGCCGCGCAGCCGGCCCAGCGGGACGACCGGCCCGCCGCGCCCCGCCCGGTCACCGCGGCCGAGTCCCGCACCGACGCCTACCTGAGGTCCGTGCGGCACCGGCCCGCGGCCCTGGTCGACTTCTTCCGGAGGCTGCCCAAGGGCGGCGACCTGCACAACCACCTGTCCGGCGCGGTGACCACCGAGTACCTGATCGAGCTGGCCGCCGAGGACGGCCTCTGCGTCGACACGAAGACCCTGACCGCCGTCGCCCCGCCCTGCGGCGCCGGCACCCGCCCGGCCGCCGACGCCCGCACCGACCGCGCCTTCCGCACCGCGCTCGTGCGGGCCTGGTCCATGCAGGACTTCCCACCGGACGGCAACGGCCACGACCACTTCTTCGACACCTTCGGCAAGTTCGGCGAGGTCACCTGGCGGCACCGGGGCAAGCTGCTCGCCGACGTCGCCGACACCGCCGTACGCGAGAACCAGTTCTACCTGGAGACCATGGTCACCCCGGCCTCCGACGGCGCGAAGAAGCTCGCCGCCGAGATCGGCTGGGACGACGACCTGGCCGCCCTGCACCGGAGACTGGTCGCGGGCGGCAGACTGGACCGGCTCGTCGCCGAGGCGCGTACGGAGGCCGACGACGGCGACGCCGAGTTCCGGTCCGCCGAGCGCTGCGGCACCGCCGACGCCCGGCCCGCCTGCGGGCTCACCGTCCGCTGGATCTCCCAGGCCTCCCGGGGTAGCGCGCCCGAGCGGGTCTTCACCCAACTCGCGCTCGGCATGCGGCTGGCCGAGGCCGACCCCCGGTTCGTCGCCGTCAACCTCGTCCAGCCCGAGGACGGGGAGGTCGCGCTGCGCGACTACCGTCTCCAGATGCGCATGGCCGGCTATCTGCGCACCCAGTACCCGAAGGCCCATGTCACCCTGCACGCGGGCGAGTTGTGGCCGGGACTGGTCAAGCCCGAGGACCTGGCGTTCCACATCGGGGAGGCCGTGGACGTCGCCCGTGCCGAGCGGGTCGGACACGGCGTCGACCTCGTCCACGAGGACGACTGGCGGCGCACCGCCCGCACCATGGCGGCCCGCGGCGTGGCGGTGGAGGTCCCCTTCTCCAGCAACGCCCAGATCCTCGGCGTCCGGGGCGCCGACCACCCCTTCACGGTCTACCGCCGCTACGGCGTCCCGGTGGTCCTGGCCACCGACGACCCGGGAGTCTCCCGGATCGACATCAGCCACGAGTACCGGTACGCCTCCGAGACCTACGGCCTGCGCTACCCCGAGCTGAAGGACCTGGCCCGCGCCTCGCTGGAGTACGGCTTCCTGCCGGGCGCGAGCCTGTGGCAGGACGGCCCGACCGCCGGCGGCTACCGGCCGGTCGCCGCCTGCCGCGCCGAACGCCCCGGCCTGCCGGTGCGCGGGGGCGCCTGCCGACACCTGCTCGCGGACAGCCCGAAGGCCCGTGTCGAATGGCGTCAGGAGGCCGCCTTCGCCGCCTTCGAGTCTTCCCACGAGCGCGCGGTGCGCTGATCCCCTCCCGGCCCGGACCACCCCGACTCCGGGCCGGAAAGCGTTTTTTGGCCGAGAAGGGGACCAGGTCACAAGCGGTAGGTGTCGTTCCGTCGCGTGCGATGCGTCATGTCCGCGCCAATAGCGGCACCGGCGTCCGGATCGCCCTGGGAGCCATCGACACCCTCCGGGGATGTGCGGACGGCACGTGACAAGCCCTCACGGGTTCCTCATGAGTCCTTCACGTAACGATCACTTTCGGCCGATCTCCGTTCCGGGCGGGTCCGGTGGGGCAGACGGCGCCGGGAGCGCGTGCCTAGCCTCCCGGGCCATGCGATCACCTCTGATGAGACGCCTCGGGCTCACCGCCGTCCTCGCCTTCGTCCTCGCCGTGTTCGGCCTGGCCCCCGCCGCCGGCGCCGACCCCGCGCCCGCCGCGCTCACCTTCAGCACCAGCAGTGCCACCACCACCCCGGGTGGCACGGTGCAGCTGTCGATGACGCTCACGAACAACCGGACCTATGACATCTGGTTCGTGTACCAGAGCATCGACCCCACCTGGCTGACCACGCAGCGCCCCGACCTGAAGTACAGCTTCACCGGGTGCAGCCTGGCCACCGCCGCCGGCGCCACCCCCTGTTCGGGCACCGGTCCGAGCAACCTCGGCGGCAACTACGGCGCCACCATCCCGCCCGGTCAGAGCCGTACCGTCACGCTGACCCTCCAGGTCGCCGCCGACTCCGGCTGCAACGGCAACATCGGCTTCTACTCGTACTACTACGCCGAGTTCAGCGACAGCGGCAACACCAACGGCGGGCCCGTCTACACGCCCGAGACCCGCGTGCTCTGCGCCTGACGGACCCCGCGACGGCGGGGTGGCGACGATCCGAAACCGGCCTCCCCGCCACCCTCCGCCACCCTGCCGGGCACCGGCACCCCGCTCGGCACCCCGCCCGGTCAACCGGGCGGGGTGCCGCCGCCGGACCAGCGGTCCGAGCCCCCCGCCGTCGCCGCGACCCCCTCGCGGGACGACGGAGGAACGGCCTTCCGGGTTGCCTCCGAAGGCGACCGGACACCTGCACTTTTCCGTCAGGTTTCGTAACACGACCACAAAAGCTGCACACAGCCATCACCATGTGTCGCGACGGATGGACGACGACCGGCTTCTGAGGGGGACGCCGGCGCCGTGCAAGGGGGTGCGTCCGCTCCACTGGAGCCGTGCTCACCCCTGCCCGGGGAGGGGACTTCACCGCATGAAGCGGACCACACGCACCACCGTCCTGACGGTGGGCGCGCTCATCGCCGCGCTCGGCCTGGGGGCCGCACCGGCCCAGGCCGACACCACGACACCGCGCATCGACCTCAGGGTCCTCGTGGTGAGCGACGGCGGACCGGCCACCGCCGCCATCACCGCCGAACTCGACGCCGACGGCACGCCCTACACGAAGGTCGACCTCGGCAGCGCCGGGCGGCCCGTCATCGACGCCGCCTTCCTCGCGGACACCGTCGACGGGCGCCCCCGCGCCAAGTTCCAGGCCGTCGTGCTGCCCAACGACAACCCGTTCGCGGCCGGCAGCGCCGAGATGGCCGCGCTCGCCGCCTACGAGCAGACGTACGCGATCCCGCAGGTCGACGCCTACACCTACGCCCGCCCCCAGACCGGCCTCCAGGTGCCCGCGTCCGGCGGCTACGCGGGCAGTGTCGACGGCACCACGGCCCAGGTCACCGCCGCCGGAAAGGCCGGCGCCTTCGGCTACCTGGACGGCTCGGTGCCCTTCGAGGACAACTCGCCTTCGGTCGGCGAGAGTTACGCCTACCTCTCCACCCCGGCACCCGGCGCCGACTTCACCCCGTACGTCCAGGCCACCATCCCCGGCACCACCCGGCAGGGCTCCCTGGTCGGCGAGTACCGGCACGACGGGCGCCGCGAACTGGTCGTCACCTTCGTCTACAACCAGTACCAGCAGCAGTTCCGGTTGCTGGCCCGCGGCATCGTGGAGTGGATGACCGGCGGGGTGCACCTCGGCGCCTCCCGCAACTACTTCGCCGTACACGTGGACGACGTGTTCGCCGCCGACGACCGCTGGGACACCCAGCTCAACTGCACCCCGGGGGACGTGGACTGCGTCAACGGCTCCGGCACCCCCGACCCGATCCGGATGACCCCGGCCGACGTGGACCACGCCACCGCCTGGCAGGCCGGCCACCACTTCACCCTCGACATGGTCTACAACGGCGCCGGCAGCGTCGACCAGCGCGAGGACAACGGCGGTGTCGACCTGCTCGCCGACAAGCTCATCGCCGACCGGAACCAGTTCCGCTGGGTCAACCACACCTACACGCACGCCTTCCTCGGCTGCGAGCAGAACGTCACCGTCGTGCCCTGGACCTGCGAGACCAACGCCGACGGCAGCACCAAGTGGGTCAGCCGGGCCACCATCAACGACGAGATCGCCACCAACCGCGCCTGGGGCCAGGCCGCCGGACTCCCCTTGGACACCCAGGAGTTGGTCACCGGCGAGCACTCGGGCCTGCGCATCCTGCCGCAGCAGCCCCAGGACAACCCCAACCTGGCGCTCGCCCTCACCGACGACGGCGTCAAGTGGCTCGCCTCGGACAACTCACGCGACCCCGAACAGCGCCAGGTCGGCCCCGCCACCACGGTCGCCCGCTACCCGATGAACGTCTTCTACAACGCGGGCCGGGCCGGCGAACAGGTCGACGAGTACAACTGGCTCTACACCAGCCGCGCCCAGGGCGGCAGCGGCGTCTGCGAGGACAACCCCGCGACCACCACCTGCCTGCCGGCCCCGCTGGACACCAGCACCGGGTACACCGACTACATCGTGCCGCTGGAGACCCGGACCGCCCTCGGCCACGTCCTGTCCAACGACCCCAAGCCGCACTTCATCCACCAGTCCAACCTCGCCGAGGACCGCCTCGCCTACCCGGTCCTGGACGGCGTACTCGACGGCTACGACGCCCTGTTCGCGGCCAACACCCCCGTGGTGAATCTGCGCATGAAGGACATCGGCGTGGAACTCCAGCGCCGCGCCGCCTGGAAGAGCGCCCTGAACGCCGGACAGGTCACCGCCTACCGCATCGGCACGGCCGTCACCGTCCAGGCGCCGAACGGCACCGCCGTCACCGCGACCCTGCCCACCGGCACCACCCGGGGCGGCACCGCCTTCGGCAGCGCCTACGCGGGCGCGGTCTCCGGCTGGACCGCCTCCGCCGGCAGCCCGCTCACCTTCACCCTGCCCGCCGCGGCGACCGCACCCGCCGCCACCACCGGGGGCGGGGCGAAGGCCACCGGCCCCGCCCCGCGCGCCAAGGTCCCGGCCGGCATGACGAAGCAGGTCCCGTACACCCCGGACAACTGAGCGACGCACCGACCTCGGGGCCCCTTCGGCCGCCGCCCGCCACCCCGCGGCGGGCGGCGGCCGGGCGGGCCCGCGTCCCCGGCTGCCCACCGGCGCCCGGGGACCGCACGACCACCCCACACTCCGGCCGTGGAGCACAATCGATGCACGTTCAGCACGGCGCGCGCCGTCCCGGCGCCGCGCACGTCACCCTGCTCACCGAGGGCACCTATCCGCACAGCCATGGCGGCGTCAGCGTCTGGTGCGACCAGCTCGTCCAGGGCATGCCCGACCTGGACTTCGACGTCGTCGCCGTCACCGGCACCGGACGCGAACCCGTCGTCTGGGACCTGCCCGCCCACGTCCGCCAGGTGCGGTCCGTCCCCATGTGGGGCGCCCCGCCGGACGGCCGCCCGCCCCGGGGCCGGGCCCTCGCCCGGCTGGCCGACGCCTACGAACGCTTCCTGACGGCGCTGCTCGACCCGGCCGCCGAGGGCCGGTTCGCCCCCGCGCTCTACGCGATGGCGCGCGCCGCCGCCGACGGCGCCCTGAGCCCGTTCCTGCGCGGCGACCGGGCCGTCTCGCTGCTCGCCGCCGTCTGGAACCGCCCCGGACTGGCGGTCCGCGAGGCCCGGCCCACCCTGCACGACGCGGTCACCGCCACCGCCCTGCTCGAACACGCCCTGCGCCCGCTCGCCGCGCCGCCGCCCCGGCACGGTGTCGCCCACGCGGTCAGCGGCGGCGTCGCCGTGCTGCCCGGACTCGCCGGCCTGGCCCGCCACGGGGTCCCGCTGCTGCTCACCGAGCACGGCGTCTACCTGCGCGAACGCTATCTGGGCTACCGCACCGCGCCGTACCGCTGGCCGGTGAAGGCCCTGGTGCTCGGCTTCTTCCGGCTGCTGGCCGAGGAGAGCTACCGGCGGGCCGCCCTGATCACCCCGGGCAACCGCTACAACCGGCTCTGGGAGGAACAGGGCGGCGCCGACCCCGAGTCGATCCGCACCGTCTACAACGGCGTGGACCCCGGCGCCTTCCCGCCCGCCGGACCCGAACCGGACGTGCCCACCCTCAGCTGGGCCGGCCGGGTCGACCCCATCAAGGACCTGGAGACCCTGATCCGTGCCTTCGGCCTGGTCCGCGCCGAGATACCCGAGGCCCGGCTCAGGCTGTTCGGCGGCACACCGCGCGGCGGCGAGGCCTACCGGGAGCGCTGCGAGGCGCTGGCGGCCGAGCTGGGCCACGCGGATGCCGTCACCTTCGAGGGCCGGGTCGACGACATCAAGGACGCCTACGCGGCCGGCAACGTCGTGATGCTCTCCAGCATCAGCGAGGGCTTCCCGTTCACCCTCATCGAGGCCATGTCCTGCGGACGCGCCACCGTCTCCACCGACGTCGGCGGGGTCCGGGAGGCGGTCGGCGACAGCGGGCTCGTCGTACCGCCGCGCGACCCGGCCCGGATGGCCGCCGCCGCGCTGGAGCTGCTGGACGACGCCGAGCGGCGCCGGGCGATGGGGGAGGCCGCCCGGCTGCGCGTGATCGAGCAGTTCACCCTGCGCCAGACCATCGACACCTTCCGCTCCATCTACCTCGAACTGCCCGCCCACACCCGGCCGTGCACCGCACCCGCCGAGCCGGGACCGGACCTCCGGATCGCCGCGGGGAGCCTGGCCGGATGAGCGGACCCATGGCCCTCGAACCCGGCGGCACCGAACAGGACACCCTCGCGCTCCGGCTCGCCGAGGCACCCGCCCGCCGCGACGACCACACCCTCACCCTGCGGCTGCCCGGCCACGGCGTCGACGAGGCGGCGGTGAGCCGGCTGGCCGCCGAACTCGCCGACCGCGTCGGCCCCGCCGTCCACCCCTACGAGGTGGCCGCCCTGCTGGAGGCCGAGGGCCTGACGGCCGGCCAGATCACCGAACGCTACGGCCACCCGAACCTGTTCTCCCTGGCCACCGCGCTGTATGAACAGGTGCCGCGCACCTTCCCGGAACCGGTACCGGCCGCCGACCCCTGGCGCCCGGACACCGTCCGCTGCCTGCTGCGCGGGGTGCTGTTCGCCCTGCCCGGCCTCGCCTACCTGCTCACCGCCCCGCTCTGGCACCCCGGCCGGCACGCCGCCGCCCTGGTCGTCGCCGGCGTCGTCTCCTGGGCGTGGGGGCAGGGCCTCGGCCACCGCGCGCACCTCCGGATGGCGGCCGGCCGCCGGGAGGCCGCCCGGGCCCTGCTCACCGGCGCCCCGCTCGGCGCGGCCCTCGCCACCGCCACCGCCCTGCCGCTCACCGGCGGCGCCCCGGCGCTGCTGGCGGCCACCGCCCAGTCCCTGTACCTCGCGGCGGCCGGCGTCCTGCTGGTCCTGGCGCGGGAACGGCTGCTGCTGGCCGCGCTCACCCCGCTCCTCGTGGGCGCCGCCGCCCTGCCCTGGTGGGACCCCGGCGTCCCGCTGCGCACCGGCCTCACCCTGCTGGCCCTGCTCGCCACCCTCGCCGTCACCGGATACGTCCTGCGCGGCGCCCTCGCCACCCCGGCCGCCGCCGACGGCAAGCGGCCGCCCCTGCTGTGGTCGCTGCCGTACGGGCTGTTCGGGCTCGCCGCCGCACTGCTCGTGCTCCTCGAAGGGCGCCGGGAGCCGTACGCCGTGATCGTGCTGACCCTCAGCATGGGACCCGCCGAATGGCTGCTCTACCGCTACCGGGGCCTGTCCGTCGCCGCCCTGCGCGCGACCGCCACCCCCGCCGGCTTCCTGCTGCGCTCCACGGCCGTCCTCGGTCTGTGCCTGCTGGCCTACCTGCTGCCGCTGCTGCCCGCCGCCTACCTCACCGGCGCCCCGCCGGCCGGCCTGCTGGCGCTCGCGGCCACCCTGTGGACCGCGCTGCTGCTCCAGGCCTTCGGCACCGCCTGGCCACCGGCCGTGATCTGTCTGGCCGCCGCCGCCACGGCCGGCGCGGTCACCCTCCTGCACCTGCCACCGGGCCCGGCCGGGGCACTCCCGCTCGCCTGCGCCGGCGCCGCCTTGTGTCTCGTGGCGTGCGCGCTGCGGCTGCTCGGCCGCCCCGCCCGGCACGCCTGACCCCGCGATCCCACCCACCGGAAGGAACGTTCACGTGACCACCCGACCGCTCGCCGCCGTCACCGGAGCCGAGGGCTTCATCGGCTCCCACCTCACCGAGGCCCTCGTCGCCGCCGGGCACCGGGTCAGAGCCATGGCCCAGTACAACTCCTTCTCCTCCTACGGCTGGCTGGAGACCCTCGCCCCCGACGTCCTGGACCATGTCGAGATCGTCCTCGGCGACGTCCGCGACCCCGGCTCGGTGCGCGGCCTGCTCGACGGCGCCGACGTCGCCTACCACCTGGCCGCCCTGATCGCGATCCCGTACTCCTACCAGGCCCCGCACAGCTACGTGGACACCAACGTCACCGGCACCCTCAACGTGCTGGAAGCCGTCCGCGCCCTCGGCACCCCCCGGCTCGTGCACACCTCCACCAGCGAGACCTACGGCACCGCGCGGACCGTCCCCATCACCGAGGACCACCCCATCAACACCCAGTCCCCGTACGCCGCTTCGAAGGCCGGCGGGGACCGGCTGGCCGACAGCTACCACGCCAGCTTCGACACCCCCGTCGTCACCCTCAGGCCCTTCAACACCTTCGGGCCCCGCCAGTCCATGCGCGCGGTCATCCCGACCGTCATCGGCCAGGTGGCGGCGGGGGAGCGCGTCATCACCCTCGGGGACCTGCGGCCCACCCGGGACTTCACCTTCGTCCGGGACACGGCACAGGCCTTCCTCGCCGTCGGCACCGCGCCCGCCGAGCGGGTCGTCGGCCGCACCTTCAACGCCGGGACCGGTGGCGAGATCTCCGTCGGCGACCTCGTCGCCCTGATCGGCAAGGTCATGGACACCGCCCTCGACGTCCGCGAGGACACCGCGCGCCTGCGGCCCGCGGCCTCCGAGGTGATGCGGCTCGTCGCGGACGCCGGCCGACTCACCGCCGCCACCGGCTGGGAACCGGCCCACTCCCTGGAGCAGGGCCTCGCGCACACCGTGGAGTTCTTCCGCGACCCCGCCAACCTGGCGCGCTACAAGACCGGCATCTACAACATCTGACCCGTCCGGCACGACATCTGACGCGTCCTGCACGACATCCGACCCGTCCGGCACGACATCCGACCCGTCCGGCACGAACATCCGACCCGTCCGGTACGTCACGGCACGACTTCTTCGAAGGAGAAGCCCCATGCACGCAGTGATCCTCGCGGGTGGCAAGGGCGTCCGGCTGCGGCCCTACACCACCGCGCTGCCCAAGCCGCTGGTCCCGATCGGCGACCAGCACGCCATCCTGGAGATCGTGCTGCGCCAGCTCAGCGCCGCCGGCTTCACCCGCTGCACCATCGCCATAGGCCACCTCGGCGAGATCATCCGCGCCTACGTCGGCGACGGCGCCCAGTGGGGCATGCGCGTCGACTACGCCACCGAGGAGAGCCCGCTGGGCACCATGGGCCCGCTGCTGAACCTGAGAGACCGGCTGCCCGAGACCTTCCTCGTGATGAACGGCGACGTCCTCACCGACCTCGACTACGCCGACGTCCTGCACCGGCACCGGCAGTCCGGAGCGCCCCTGACCATCGCCACCTACGCCCGCAAGGTGCACATCGACTTCGGCGTCCTGACCACCGCCGCCAGCAAGGTGGTCGCCTTCACCGAGAAGCCCAGCATGGACTACCGGGTCTCGATGGGCGTCTACGGCCTCAGCCGCGCCACCCTCGACGGCTACACGCCGGGCCTGCCGCTCGGCTTCGACGAGCTCGTCCTCGACCTGCTGCGGGACCAGAACCCGCCGCACGCCTACGACTTCGACGGCTACTGGCTCGACATCGGCCGCCCCGACGACTACGACCGGGCCAACGCCGAGTTCACCAGCCGCAAGTCCCTGCTGCTCAAGGGAGCCTGAGTCCCGCATGCGCATTCTCGTCCTGGGCGGCACCGGATACCTGGGCCGCCACGTGGCCGCGCGGCTGCGCGCCCTGCCGGACACGCGGATCCTGGCCGCCGGCCGCTCCTCGGCGGCCGACTTCCGGATCGACCTCGCCGGTGACCGTCCGGAACAGCTCGCCAAGACGCTCGCGGCCGCCGCGCCCGACGCCGTGGTGAACTGCGCGGGCGCCACCGGCGGCGACGCCGTGACCCTGGCCGAGGCCAACGCCCGGGGGCCCGCCGCGCTGTGCGCCGCGCTGCGCGAGGCGGCGCCCACGGCCCGCCTGGTGCACCTCGGCTCCGCCGCCGAGTACGGGCCCGGCACCCCGGGCGTCCCGGTCACGGAGACGGCGCCCGCCTGCCCGGTCACCCCGTACGGCGCGACGAAGCTGGCCGGCACCGTCGCGGTGACCTCCGCCGCCCTGGACGCGGTGGTGCTCCGGATCGGCAACCCGGTCGGACCCGGAGCACCCCGGGCCGGCCTGCCCGGCCGGATGGCCGCGCTGCTGCGCTCCGCCGGGACGGACCCCGAGGCGGTGCTGCGGCTCGGGGACCTGTCCGCCCACCGCGACTTCGTGGACGTACGGGACGTCGCCGACGCCGCCGCGCTGGCCGCCACCCGTCCCGGAATCCTGCCGCCGGTCCTGAACATCGGCGGCGGAACGGCCGTACCGGTACGGGAGTTGGTCCAGGGCCTCGCCCGGCGGGCCGGGTTCCGGGGGCGGGTGGCGGAGGACACGCGCGGCTCGGCCCGCTCCGCCGCCGTGTCCTGGCAGTGCTCCGACATCACCGCCGCCGCACGCGCCCTCGGCTGGCGCCCCGCCCACGACCTGGACGCCGCCCTCGACGCGCTGTGGGCGGCCGGGGCGGGGAACGGGCCCCTGCCGTGAGCCTGTTGATACCGCTCTACGTGCACCCGGCCGAGGACCCCGGCGCCTGGCACCGCCTGATCACCTCGGCCGCCCGCACCTACGCCGTCGTCCTCAACCCCGCGAGCGGACCGGGCGCCGCGCCCGACCCCGCCTTCGCGGCGGCGGCCCGGGCCCTGCGCGCGGCCGGCGCGCGGGTGCTCGGGTACGTCGACACCGACTACGGCGTCCGGGAGCGGGCGGCGATCGCCGAGGACGTGCGCCGCCACCAGGACTGGTACGCGACCGACGGCTGCTTCCTCGACCGCGTCACCGCCACGGCGGCGGGCCTGCCGGCCTGCCGCCGCCTGGTGCGGGACCTGCGCCGGCTCGGGACGCCCACGGTCGTCCTCAACCCGGGCGTCCACCCCGATCCCGGGTACGTCCGCCTCGCCGATCTGACCGTCACCTTCGAGGGCCACTGGACGACGTACGTCTCGGCGTTCACCCGGCCCACCTGGACGGCACGCCATCCGCCCGAGCGCTTCTGCCACCTGGTCTACGGCGTGCCCGGGGCCCTCGTGCCGCTCGCGGTGCGCACCGCGCACGAGCGGGGCGCGGCGGTGTGCGGGCCGGTCACCGGCGAACCCCCCAATCCCTGGGCCGGGTTGAGTCCGGCGCTGCCCGGCGCGGACAGTGTGGAAGGCTGAGCGGCGGCACACGTCCGCACCACGGGGAGGCAGAGCACGGCATGGCCGTCATCCACCGCACCACCCTCAAGCCCACCAAGGTCGAACTGCTCGCCGGCTGGCTGCCGACCCGCCCCTGGTACCGGGGCTCCGCGGCCCCGGTGCTGGAGCGGTCCGGCGGTTTCCGCCTGGACGACCCGGCCGGTGAGGTCGGCATCGAGTTCCTGGTGGCCACCGACACCACCAGCCCCGAGCACACCGCCTACCTGGTGCCGCTGACCTATCGCGGGGCGCCGCTGGAGGGCGCCGAGCACGCCCTCGTCGGCACCATGGAGCACGGGGTGCTGGGCAAGCGCTGGGCCTACGACGGCTTGCACGACCCGGTGCTGGTCACCGAGGTGCTGGCGCTGATCGAGGGCCGCGCACCGGCGATGGCCCAGAGCATCACCGACACCCCCGACCACGAGGTGACCCGCGCCTTCACGGGCCCCGCCCACACGGCGGCCGACCCGGCCCCGGCCCCGGCACCGACGGACGACGCCGCCGGCACCCACCTCCCCACCCCCGACGGCACGGTCCTGCATCTCCACCGGGTGCTCACCCCCGTCGACCAGAACCCGCCCCTGCCACCCGAGCCCACCCTCGGCCACGTGGCCACGGGCTGGCAGGGCCCGGCGGACACGCGTCTGCGGGCGGTACTGATGACCCTGCGCAAGGCCTGACCCCAGCCGCCGCCCACCGAGGGACGGCAGGCGGCGGCTTACGACCCCTCGCCGGGCGCCGCCGCCTTGGCTGCCCTGCCGGACTCCGCTCCTCGGCGCGGCGGCCGCCGGCGCGGGCCGGGCCGCCGCCCGGCCTCCGCATCCCGCCGAGCTGTCGGAGACGTCTGGCGGGTGGCATGCGGTGACTGTCGGCACCCGCTTTCCGGCGCTGCGGCCCGCCTGGCGCCATCGCCCTGCCTGCGCTGCCTATCCCGCCTGCGCTGTCTATCCCGCCTGCCCCGATCGCCCGACCGCCCGCCTGCCCCGACCGCCCCGCCTGCCCCGCCGGGCTCCGCTCCGCGCGGTCGCCCGGCGGCCGGAACCCTGCCGTGCCGCGCTTCGATCCGCCGCCCGGCCGGGTGGCCGCCCTGTGCGGGCGCACGCTCCGCCCCGTCCCCGCCCGGCACACCGCCGCCCACCCGGCGCCGGACGGCCCACCGGCACACCACCCAGACGCGAACCGGCGCCCGTCGCCCGACAGGGGCGGCGGGCGGCATACGCGTGCGCCCAGCACCCCGCACCCAGCACCCCGCACCCCGCACCCAGCAACCCCGCACCCGGAACCCAGCACCCCGGCCCCCCCATCCCGCCGAACCGTCGGAGACGTCTGGCATGGACCGGTCAAATCTGGCAGTCTTTGGCAGTCGTCCCGGCAGTCGTCGCCCCGACCCCAGAGGAGTGCGACGGCACCCGGGCACGGCACGGCACCGCGCAAGCCCCACCCCCGGCCGCCACCGGCGCACCCCAGCCGGCCCGGCGGCCTCCGAGCCGGCCGGGATCCCGGCCGCCGCAGAAGGAGTAGCGTGTGAGACCGACCCCCCACAAGGCCCTCGGCATCGGTGCGCTCACCGTCGCCGCCGTGGCCGCCCTGGTACTCCCCGGCAGCCCCGCCGCCGCCCGTCCCGACACCGCCCCGGCCGCCTGCACCCCGGCCCAGGTCGTCGGCAACGGCGGCTTCGAGAGCGGGACTTCACCCTGGACCGCGTCCACGTCCAGCGTGATCACCAGCCGTTCCGGACAGACCCCGCACGGCGGCAGCGCCTACGCGTGGCTGGACGGCACCGGCGGCACCCGCACCGACACCCTGACCCAGAGCGTCGCGATCCCCTCCGGGTGCTCCACCGCCACCCTGAGCTACTGGCTGCACATCGACACCGCCGAGACGACCTCCTCGACGGCGTACGACAAGCTGACCGTGAAGCTCGGCGGCAGCACGCTGGCCACCTACTCGAACCTGAACAAGAACACCGGCTACGTCCAGAAGACGGTCGACGTGTCCTCGTTCGCCGGCCAGACCGTGAACCTGTCCTTCACCGGCACCGAGGACTCCAGCCTCCAGACCAGCTTCGTCCTCGACGACGTCGCCCTGGACACCTCCGGCGGCGGCACGACCCCGCCGGGCGACTCCACCCGCACCCCGGCGGCACCCGCGTACACCGTCAGCCTCAGCAGCGACACCGCCGGCACCAACTGGACCGGCCACGAGAGCGTCACCTTCACCAACGCCTCCGCCACCGCGCTCAGCGAGGTCTACCTGCGGCTGTGGGACAACTACCACGGCACCTGCGACGCGATGCCGATCAAGGTCAGCAACGTCACCGGCGGCACCGCCGGCGCCCTCTCGGTGGCCTGCACCGCCCTGAAGATCGACCTGCCGTCCCCGCTCGCCCAGGGCCAGAGCGCCACCGTCGGCTTCGACCTCGGCATCACCGTGCCCAGCGGCGCCGACCGGTTCGGCCACGACGGCGCGTTCAGCTTCATCGGGAACGCCCTGCCCGTCCTCGCCGTCCGCGACAGCGCCGGCTGGCACCTGGACCCGTACACCAACAACGGCGAGTCCTTCTACTCCCTGGCCGCCGACTTCAAGGTGACCCTCGACCACCCCACCAGCCTGCTGGTCCCGGCCACCGGCACCTCCACCGACACCCCCGGCTCCAGCGGCCGTACGGTCACCACGGCCACCGCCTCCAAGGTGCGCGACTTCGCCTGGGCCGCCGGCCCCTTCAGCAAGATCTCCGGCACCTCGCCCGGCGGCGTCCCGGTGAACGTGTACTCCGTCTCCGGCATCAGCTCCTCCAACGCCCAGTCGATGCTGAGCACCGCGAAGAGCGCGGTGGACGCCCACGCGTCCCGCTTCGGCGCCTACCCCTACGGCGAACTGGACGCCGTCATCGACAACAACTTCTGGTTCGGCGGCATGGAGTACCCCGGCTTCGTCCTCGACCTGGTCAGCACCACCGCGCTGACCCACGAGATCGGCCACCAGTGGTGGTACGGCATCGTCGGCGACGACGAGTACAACAGCCCCTGGCTGGACGAGGCGTTCACCGACTACGCCACCGACCTGGCCCAGGGCATCACCGGCGCCAACTGCTGGAACAGCGTCTCCTGGGCCTCCAGCGGCGAGAAGATCACCAACTCGATGGCCTACTGGGACGCCCACTCCTCGCGCTACTCCACCGTCGTCTACGGCTACGGCAAGTGCGCCCTGCACGATCTGCGCCGGCTCATCGGCGAGGGCGCGATGACGAAGCTCCTGAAGGACTACGCCACCGCGCACTGGTACGGCGTCTCGACCACGGCCGAGTTCAAGGCGGCGGCCCAGGCGGCCACCACCACGGACCTCACCTCCTTCTGGACCCAGCACCGCATCGACGGCTGACCGGAGACGGCTGACCGGACCGGGCCGGTGCCCCCGGACGGATGAAAGTCGGGCGGCAGCGGCATCGTCGGGCGGTACCCGGAATGCGGTGCCGCCCGACCCCGGGTCAGATGGAACCCGTGCGACACCTCATACGCCTTCACCGCAGCAGCCGCTCGCGCCTGGCCGTCACGGCCGCGCTGACCGGCCTCCTGATCGCCCTCTCCGCCCCGGCGGCCCCGGCCGACGACGCCGACCCGCCCCAGCCGTCCACCTCCCCGTCCACCTCCCCATCTCCCTCGCCCACCCCCTCCACCGCGTCCACCCCGACGACTCCGGCCGTTCCGGCCATCCCCGCCCTGCCCGCACGCGGCGACGCCTACATGGGCATGGGCGTCCTGACCCACGACGGCAGCCTCCCGGACACCGACACCGCACCCTCGGACACCGTCAGCCGCGCCACCCAGACGGAGGGCGTGGACGTCTCCAGCTACCAGGGCAACGTCGACTGGAAGGCCCTGTGGGGCGACGGCGTCAAGTGGGCCTACACCAAGGCCACCGAGGGGACGTACTACACCAACCCCTACTTCACCCAGCAGTACGACGGCTCCTACGACGCCGGCCTGATCCGGGGCTCCTACCACTTCGCGACGCCCGACACGACGGGCGGCGCCAAGCAGGCCGACTACTTCGTGGACCACGGCGGGGGCTGGTCCAAGGACGGCAAGACCCTCCCCGGCGTCCTCGACATCGAGTGGAACCCCTACGGCGACGCCTGCTACGGCAAGTCCAAGAGCGGGATGGTCACCTGGGTCCGCGACTTCCTGAACCGCTACAAGGCCCGCACCGGCCGCGCCGCCGTCGTCTACACGGCGACCAGCTGGTGGACCCAGTGCACCGGCAACAGCGGGGCCTTCGGCGCCACCAACCCGCTGTGGATCGCCCGCTACGCCTCCACCCCCGGCACCCTCCCGTCGGGCTGGTCGGCGTACACCATGTGGCAGTACACCTCCACCGGCAAGAGGGTCGGCGACCACGACCGCTTCAACGGCACGACCACCCAGTTGAAGGACTTCGCGACCGGATGACGGCGAGATGACGGCAGAGCCGGGCGGGGCGCCGCTGGAGGAGTTCCTGGCCGACCCCGCCAACGGCGACCTGGACTTCTCCACCACCGTGGCCCGCTGCGTGCGGCTGCTCGGGCTGCGGCACGCCGTGGTCTACCTGGCCGACCTGCAACAGCGTCACCTCGTGCCGCTCACCGACGTCGCCGCCAGCATCCCCATCGACGACTCGCTCGCCGGCTGGTGCTACCGCACCCAGACCCTGCGTGTGGAGGAGACCGACCGGGACGGCGTCACCGCCTGGTTCCCGCTGCTGGACGGCGGCGAACGGCTCGGGGTACTCGCCGTGCACACCTACGCGCTGACCCCCCTGTCGCTCCGCCAGGGCCGCGCTTTCGCCGCCCTGCTGGCGATGATGATCACCTCGAAGCGGGCCTCCAAGGACTCCTTCGTCCGGCGCACCCGCACCGCCGCCATGAGCCTGCCCGCCGAGATGCTGCGCGCCTTCCTGCCGCCGCGCACCATCCGCAACGCCCACGCCCTGTCCACCGCCGTCGTCGAACCTGCCTACGACATCGGCGGCGATGCCTTCGACCACTCCCTGACCGGCGACACCCTGCACACCGTCGTCCTGGACGCCATGGGACACAACCTGCTGTCCGGACTGACCAGCGCGGTCGCCCTCGCCGCCTGCCGCAACGGCCGCCGCACCGACGCGGACCTGCGCTCCCTCGTGACCAGCGTGGACGAGGCGCTCACCCGGTGGCTCCCCGACCAGTTCTGCACCGGCATCCTCGCCGAACTCGACGTCACCACCGGCCTGTTGCGCTGGAGCAACTGCGGCCATCCGGCACCCCTGCTGATCCGCGACCAGCAGCTGATCGTGGACGCGCTGACCCGGGAGGCCGACCCCCCGATGGGCCTGCGCGCCCTGCTGTCCGCCCGGGACCGCCAGGTGCACGAGGCCCGGCTCCAGCCGGGCGACCGGGTGCTGCTGTACACCGACGGCGTCACCGAGGCCCGGATGGCCGACGGCAGGCTGCTCGGCCTGGAGCGGTTCGCCGACTACGTCATCCGGGCCAGCGCCACCGGCCAGATCGCCCCCGAGACCCTGCGCCGCCTGATCCACTCGCTGCTGGACTCCCAGGACAGCCGGCTCCGCGACGACGCCACCATCCTCATGTTCGAGTGGAAACCGGTGAGGTGAGCCCACGGCACGCGGGCCGCGCTGTGCGGGTTCGCCGGCGCCATCGCTGATCCGCGGATGACGACCTCGTCCTACCCGGGTACGGCGGGCCTGCGCAGCCGGCCGGCCGTCCCGGAGTTGCCCCGAGGCGATCGCCGTGCGTCCGCGGAGTGGCAGCGCCCGTCGCCGCGGTCGCCGTGACCGCCGTCTGCCTGTGGTGTGCGCCACTCGCGATGACCGAACTGCGGTCGTAGGCCCTGCCGGGCAGGCCCGCGCCGGCTCCGGGCCGCCCGCGCCCCGCACCGCCCCGCTGCCCGGCTGGGCCAAGCCACCGCCGGCGGTGCTCGGTTCGTCCTGGCTCGGCATCGGCACCGGACCGCTCGTGCGGCCCGGTCTCCGGGCCGGCTTCGTGCCCCGGCTCACCGACCGCGTGGGCGCGCAGGCGCTCGGCGTCCGGGCGCTCGTCCTCGGCGTCGGGGTGCTCGGCTCGCCGGCCGAGGACGACCTCGTCCGGACCCGCCCGGCCCTGCCGGCACGGCCCGGGACGGCCCTCGCGATGGCCGTCGTGCCGGCCGCGCGAGCCGCCGACGCCGATGGGGCGTCCGGGCCCGGTCCGAGCCCGGCCGTCAGGGTCGCCGGGCTGCCGGCCGCCGGGCCGGCGGCCGCTTCCTGCTGTGGTCCGCCCGGCTGGTTAGGCTCGATGCGTGGCCCGCGTCGACATCCTCCAGCTCCTGGTCTCCCCGGTGCACCGGCTCGCCGGCCGGCCCGGCGCCGGCCCGCCCGAGCTGCCGGCCGCCGAGCTGGTGGCGAAGGCGGAGGTGCGCGCGGGCCTGGGCATCGTCGGCGACCGGTACTTCAACCACCCCGCCCACCGGGCCGCCTCGATCACCCTCATCGCCGCCGAACGCATCCCGCTCCAGGGCCCGGACGACGAGCCCGACCTACTGCGGACCCGCCGCAACGTCCTGCTGCGCGGTGTCGACATCGACGCCTGCGTCGGGAGGACCGTCCTCCTCGACTGCGGCGCCGGTCCGGTCGAGCTGGAGGTGCGCAGCGCCGCCCGGCCGTGCGCCTGGATGGACACCACGCTCGGCCCCGGCGCCCAGCGCGCGCTGCGCGGCGGCGGGGGAGTGCGCTGCCGCCCGCTGACGGACGGCGTCCTGACCGTGGGCCCGGCCGAGTTCACCGTCCGGGACCCGGCGTAGCCCCCCGCTCAGGTCCCCGAGACGGCCAGCTGGTCGGTCAGCCGGTGGGCCTGGGCGAGCAGGGCGCCGTACGTGGCCAGCTCGTCGGGATCGTCCGTCCGGGAGCGGACCAGGTCCCGGCGCAGGCCGCCGAGACTCTCGCGCAGCTCCGTCACGGCCGTGCGCAGTTCGTCCTCGCGCTCGTCGTCGAACCGGCTGTGGCTGTAGAGCCGCAGTGCGTGGGCCGTCTGGCGCAGGAAGTCCGCGTACCGCCGGGCGAGCCGGACATCGGAGAGGCCGGCCGTACCGTCCTCGGCGGCGATCGCCCGCACGGTCCGGGTGACGCCCGCGGTGTGGACGGCCGCGTAGTCGAGGACGACCACCGCGTCGTCGTACTCCTTGCCGGCCGGCGCCACCTTGCCCCTGCGCAGGCGCGGGTTGGCCCGCAGGCTCTCCCGGCCCCAGGCGACCGCCGAGTGGGCCTCCTGGACCCGCTGGTGCAGTCGCAGCGCCCGGTCGTGCCAGGAGCCGGCCTCCTCGGGGTCCCAGCGTCCCCCGGCCAGTCCGTCGGCGACGTCCCGCAGGATGTCGTAAGCCTCCTCGGTCGCGTCCCGCAGTACGGCACGGCTGTCGCGCAGATACACCGGCGGCCGGACGAGCGCGTTGATCGTGATGCCGACCACCGCCCCGAACAGCGCCTCGCCGAGCCGGGCCGCCGAGGTGGCGACGGTCACCGGGCCGCCGGTCAGCACGAAGAGGGCGCCCGTGGCGGCGTAGACGCCCTGGCTGCCGAGCCGGCTCCACTGGCCGAGCAGCATCACGAGGGGCAGTACCAGCACCATCGCGCCGACGGCGCTGTGCAGCAGCAGCCCGACCGCGGTCGCCAGGACCGTACCGGCCGCGATCGCCCCGAGCTGCTGGAGCCCGTGCGCGATCGACCGGTACACGGTCGACTCCACCAGCACCAGCGCCACCCACGGCGCGACGAACGCGACCGGCGCGTGCAGCCACCAGCCGGCCACGGCCCAGGCCACCCACGCGGCCAGCGCCCCCTTCGCCGCCTGCACGACCAGATCGCGCTCCCGGCACGGCCCTGCCCACGCCCGGCGCACCCCGTTCGCCGCGGCGGACAGATCCCGCCACAGCCCCTGTCCTGCCACTCGTATCCCACGCACAGCGCCCCGAGTGCCACCGAGACCGCCCACCCATGCCACCGGCCCACCGGGAGACCGCCCGGTGACCTGCGCGGACTGCGCCCGTCACGGCGGTACGGCACGTAGCGCGCCCAGGACCGCCCACACCACCGAGACCAGCGGGACGGCCACCACGGCACCGATCACGCCGGCGACGATGCTGCCCGCGATGACGGACACCGCCACCACGAGCGGATGCAGCCGCACCGCCCAGCTGAGCACGAGCGGATGCAGGACGTGCCCCTCCAGCTGGCCGATCACGACGATGAGCACGAGCACCGCGACAGCCGTGAGGGGCCCGCGTCCCGCGAGCGCGACGATCGTCGCGATGCCCAGCGCGACCGGCGAGCCCACCAGGGGGACGAACGCGGCGAAGAACTCCAGCAGGGTCAGCGGCAGCGCGAGCGGCACCCGCAGCACGAACAGGGCGACGCCCACGAGCACGGCGTTGGTGGCGGCGACGATGATGATGCCCCGGGTGTATCCGGCGAAGGTCCGCCAGGCCGCCCGTCCCGCCCGGTCCCAGGCCGGCCGGGCGCCGCTCGGCAGCAGCCGGTCGCGGGCCCAGCCCCACAGCCGCTCCCCGGAGTGGATGAAGAACACCGACGCGAACAGCGCCAGCGCACCGCCCGTGACCACCTCCACCAGCCGGCCCAGACCGCTGACCGCGCTGTCGAGCAGATCCGAACGGTGCGCGGAGAGGTAGTGCGCGAGCTGCTGCTGGAGACCGGAGAGCGTGCCGGGTGCGAGGCGGAACGGCGGTCGCCGCAGCCACTCCTCGATACGGTGCACACCACCGCGGAACTCGCCCGCCAGCCGGCCCGACTCGCCCGCCACCGCGTTGCCGACCAGGGCGAGCAGCGCCAACAGCAGCAGCAGGCTGCCCACCAGGGCGACGGCCACGCTCAGCGGTCTGGGCAGGGCCCGGTCGAGCAGGTCGGCGAGCGGCCGCAGCACGGACGTGACGACCAGCGCGAGGAACAGGGCGACGGCGATGAGCTGGAAGCTGCCGAGGATGCTGAAGACGCCGTAGACGACGATGCCGACGAGGATGAGCCGCCAGGCGTAGCCCGCGGCGACCCGCAGCCAGGGCACCGTCCGGTCGTCCGGCGGCGCCTGCGGTCCCCGCCGGGCGGTGGCCGGGAGCCGCACGGAGTACGCGGGCCGGCTGCCCAGCACCGGGCCGCCCGCCCGGCGTCCACCCGCCGCCCGGACCGCCCGCCGCCGCGCGTCGCCCACCGCTGCTCCCGCCTGCTTCCCGCCCCGACTGCTGACGGCCGGTCAGATCCAGAGAAGAAGGTAAGCGCAAGCCGGGGGCGCACCCGCGCAACGCGCCCGAGGGCCCGACGGCCCCCGCCGGACCGGCCGCCCTTCATGATCCACATGGCAGGGTGGTGGGCCCCGGAAGCCGAGGAACGGGGAAGGGACCCCTGTCCGGTCACAGGACCTTCACGGTGCGCCGAGGGTGCCGGGCGCCGGTCCGGGCACCCGGGAGACGTTGCCGGCCCGGAGGGGGAACCTCCAGTGATCATTGTCGCGGTGCTGCTGCTCCCCGTGCTCAGCGCCCTGCTGTACGGACTCGACCAGGTCGAGAACCGCTGGGTCGTCCGGCCCCCGGGCGCCCGGCACGCGCGCCCCCGCAGACGCCGTCGCCTCGGGGCGGGCCGTCACTGACCCGCCGCCGTCGCCGTCTCCTCCGCAGAGGTCCGCCCAAGGAGGAGGACCTGTCGCAGCGCGCCGGCCCGGCACCTGGGCGAGCGCCTGGACCGCGCCCGTGATTTCGTCGTGGAGGCACGAGACCGGTGGCGTCACGCCCCCGCCCGCGGGGTAGGCGTCGCGGCGGAGCGACACGGAACCAGGAGTGAGGTGTGCATGACGGGAGCGGGGCTCGCGGCGCCGTTGTGGGACGTCGGCAACGGGCAGGGACTGCGGCAGCTGGCCGAACTGGGCTTCGCGTTGCTGCTGTCCAGCCTGATCGGCTGGGAGCGGGCGGCCCAGCAGAAGAGCGCCGGCCTGCGCACGCACACCCTGGTCGGCATCGCGAGCGCGCTGATGATGGAGGTGTCCCAGCACGGCTTCACCGCCGTCCTCGGCCTGGAGAACGTCTCCTTCGACCCCTCCCGGGTCGCCGCGCAGATCGTCTCCGGCATCGGGTTCATCGGCGGCGGTCTGATCTTCGTACGCCGGGACGCGGTACGGGGCCTGACGACGGCCGCCACCATCTGGCTGACCGCCGCCGTCGGCATGGCCTGCGGAGGAGGGCTGCCGGTCCTCGCGGCAGCGGCCACCGCGCTGCACTTCCTGGTGGTGCGGGGCTACCCCCGCTTCGCCTCCCGCCTGATCCCCGGGACGGCCGCCGCCACCTTCGAGGCCCGGCTGACGTACCGGACGGGCACCGCGCTGCTGCCCCGGCTGCTGGAGACCTGCACCGGGCGCGGCTTCCGGATCGTGCAGCTCAAGGTCGAACGGCTGCCCGGCCGCACCGACGACGCGGCCCGCGTGGTGCTCGAACTGGAGGGCACCGACGATCCCACGCGGCTGACGTCCGAACTGTTCCAGGCGGAAGGGGTGCTGGACGTGGAGATGACGGCGGCGACGGACGACGAGTAGCCGGCCGCCGCCCCGGGGCGCTCGGTCCTCGGCGTTCCGCCGCGTCCACGTCCGGGCGTACGGGAGCCGGTCCGACACGGTCACCGCCGAGGCCGCCGCAGGCCAGGCGCGTGAACCGGGGCGCCGCCGCGCGCGGACACGGACGTGAGCACGGCGTAGCCGCTCAGGCGACCCGCGCGCGAGCCGCGGCCCCGCTCCACGGCGGGCGCGGGACGGTCCGGATGGCGCAGGCGGCCTGACCCGGGCGGAGGACATCCGGCCGCGCCTGCGCACGGTGCCCCGGACACCCGTCAGCATGCCGTCTCGTGGACATCCAGCCCGACCGACTTCCCCGCCCCGGCGCCGCACCCGCCAGCGACCGCCTGCTGGTGGCCGGTGTCGGCAACATCTTCCTCGGCGACGACGCGTTCGGGCCCGAGGTGATCCGCGCCCTCGCCGAGCGCCCGCTGCCGCCCGGCGTCCGCGTGCGCGACTACGGCATCCGGGGCATGGACCTCGCCTACGACCTGCTGGCCGGCTGTGCCACCGCCGTGCTGGTCGACGCGGCCGAACGCGGCCACGCCCCCGGCACCCTCACCCTCATCGAGGCCGAACCCCCGCAGGGCACCGTCGCACCCGAGGCCCACGGCATGGACCCGGCGAAGGTGCTGGCGCTGGCCACCCACCTGGGCGACGAGCCACTGCCCCGGGTCCTGGTCCTCGCCTGCGAACCCGAGCTGCTGCCGAGCGGCGACGCGGACGTCCTGCCCGACCTGAGCACACCCGTTCGGGACGCCGTCGGCCGGGCCGTCGACGCCCTGCACCGGCTCGTGCCCGCGCTGCTCGCCGACCCCGCCGGGCCCGTGCCCGCGTTGGGCCGCCCGAGGGAATCCGGCCCCGCGCACCCGGCTGCGCTGCACGCCGGCGCGCCCGGCGCGGCCGAAGATCGGTGAGTCCCCGGAGCCGCACCGGACCCGAACCGGGCTCCACCGAACCATCCGAGGAGCAGCCCCCATGTGCCGGTCCGATGTCCGACAGGCCGTCCTGGCGAAGAACGACGACCTCGCCGCCACCCTGCGCGACGACCTCGCCCGGCAGGGCGTCACCGTGGTCAACCTGCTGTCCAGCCCGGGCAGCGGCAAGACCGAACTCCTCGGCCGGGTCCTGGCCCGCGCGGTGGAGCGCGAGGTGCCGGTCGCCGCGCTGACCGCCGACCTCGCCACCGAGAACGACGCCGTGCGGCTGGCCCGCTCCGGCGCCCCCGTCCAGCAGGTGCTCACCGACGGGCTCTGCCACCTGGAGGCCCGCCAGGTCCGTGCCCGCCTGGAGGGCTGGCTGCCGGCGGAGACCTCGGTGCTCTTCGTGGAGAACGTCGGCAACCTGGTCTGCCCGGCCTCCTACGACCTCGGCGAGACCCTGCGGATCGTGCTGATGGCCGTCACCGAGGGCGAGGACAAACCGCTGAAGTACCCCACCGCCTTCGGCTCCGCCCACCTCGTCGTCATCACCAAGACCGACCTCGCCGAGCCCGCCGGCTTCGACGAGGACGCCTTCCTGGCCAACGTGCGGCGGGTCAACCCGGGCGTGGAGGTCGTACGGTCCTGCGCCCGCACCGGCGACGGCGTCGACACCCTCCTGGAGCGCGCCCTCGCCGCCCGCGACGGCGCCCCGGCGCACCGGCCGCCCCTCGCCCCGCACCCGCACGGCCACCATCACCACGAGCACGAGGACCGTCATCACGAGCACGAGCACGAGTCCGCGCCCGTCGTATGACCACCCCCGCCCCCGCCCCCGGCCCCGTGCGGCGCCGGCTCACCGTGCGCGGCACCGTGCAGGGTGTCGGCTTCCGCCCGCACGTGCACCGGCTGGCCGCCGGGCGGCTGCTGGCCGGGTTCGTCGGCAACACCGGGGACGGCGTCGTCATCGAGGTGGAGGGGCCGGCGGCGGAGGTGGCCGGTTTCTGCGACCGGCTCGCCCGCGAGACGCCGCCGCTCGCCGCCGTCACCGGCATCGTCGGCGAGGACCTGCCCGCCACCGGCGACACCGGCCCCTTCACCATCCGGCCCAGCGAGCGCGCCACCGGCCGCACCCAGCTGCCGCCCGACACCGCGACCTGCGCCGACTGCCTGCGCGAGCTGTCCGACCCGGCCGACCGCCGGTACCGGCACCCCTTCGTCACCTGCACCCACTGCGGCCCCCGCTTCACCATCGCCACCGGCATGCCGTACGACCGCGCGGCCACGACCATGGCCGGCTTCCCGATGTGCCCCGCCTGCGCCCGGGAGTACGGCGATCCGGCCGACCGGCGCTTCCACGCCCAGCCCGTCGCCTGCCCCGACTGCGGCCCCCGCCTCACCCTGGTCCCGGCCGCCGGCCTCGGTGTCCGCCCGGCCCGGGACGCCGAAGCGCTCGCGACCGCCCGCGCCCTGCTCGCGGCCGGGCGGATCGTCGCGGTCAAGGGCGTCGGCGGCTACCACCTGGCCTGCGACGCCACCGACCCCCGGGCCGTCGCCGCGCTGCGCGCCCGCAAGGAACGCGGCGGCAAGGCCTTCGCGGTGATGTGCGCCGACCTCGCCACGGCCGAACGGCTCGCGGACCCCACCGACGCCGAACGCGACGCCCTCACCGCCGCCCGCCGCCCGATCGTCCTGCTGCGCCGCCGGCCGGCCCCCGGTATCGCCCTCGCCGACCAGGTCTGCCCGGGCAGCCCGCACGTCGGCGTCATGCTGCCCTACACCCCCGTGCACACCCTGCTTTTCGGACTGCTCGGCGACCCGCCAGGACCCCAGGTCCTGGTCATGACCAGCGGCAACCGCTCCGGTGAGCCCATCGTCACCGACGACGCCGACGCGCTCACCCGGCTGGCCGGCCTCGCCGACGCCTGGCTGAGCCACGACCGGCCCATCGCCTCCCCCTGCGACGACTCCCTGCTCCGGGTCCGTCCCGACGGCACCGCACAGGTGCTGCGCCGCTCGCGCGGGTACGTCCCGCGTCCGCTGCGGCTGCCGGTGCCGGTCCGGCCCACGCTCGCGGTCGGCGGGGACCTCAAGAACGTGCCCTGTCTGGGCGAGGGCGACCTGGCCTGGTTCGGGCCGCACATCGGGGACATGGGCGAGCTTGCCACCCTGGAGGCCGCGCGGCGCGCCGAGACGCACCTCACCCGCCTGAGCGGCGTCACCCCCGCGTTGGTCGCCGCCGACCGGCACCCCGGCTACCACTCGACCGCCCTCGCCCGCCGGCGCGCCGAAGACCTCCCGCTGCGGCTGGTCCAGCACCACCACGCCCACATCGCCGCCGCGATGGCCGAACACGGCCTCGACGGCCGCACCCCGGTGATCGGTGTCGCCTTCGACGGCACCGGGTACGGCGACGACGGCACGGTGTGGGGCGGCGAGATCCTCCTCGCCGACTACACCGGCCACCGGCGCTTCGCCCGGCTGAGCCCCGCCCCGCTGCCCGGCGGCGACGCGGGCGTGGCCAACCCCTGCCGGCTGGCACTGGCCCGGCTCTGGGCGGCGGGCCTGCCGTGGGACCCGGACCTGCCCAGCACCGCCGCCTGCTCGGACGTCGAACGCGCCGTACTGCGACGGCAGTTGGAGCGTCAGGTGGCCTGCGCCCCGACCTCCAGCGCCGGACGCCTCTTCGACGCGGTGGCCTCGCTGCTCGGCCTCTGCCACCGCGCGGCGTACGAGGCGCAGGCGGCGCTGGAACTGGAGGCGGCGGCGGCCGAGGGGTGGCACGCGGACAGCGGGGCGCACCCCTTCGGGATCAGCGAGGGGCACGGGGTGCCGTGGGAGTTCACGCCGCCGTTGGCCGCCCTGCTGGCCGACCTGCGCCGGGGCACCCCGGCCCCGGTGCTCGCCGCCCGCTTCCACCGGGGGCTCGCCCGCGCCGTCGCCGGGATCTGCCGGCGGGCCCGGACGGCCACCGGTCTCACCACCGTCGCCCTCACCGGGGGCGTCTTCGCCAACGCCCTGCTGGAGGAGGAGGCCACCGCCCTGCTCGCCGGCGACGGCTTCACGGTGCTGCGGCACCGGGAGGTGCCGCCCAACGACGGCGGCCTGGCGCTCGGCCAGCTGATGGTCGCGGGATCAGCAACCCACCGAGAGACGGAGTGACCCATGTGTCTGGCAGTGCCCGGCAAGGTCGTGTCCATCGACCACAGCGCCGACCCCCTGACCGGGCTGATCGACTTCGGCGGGGTGAGCAAACAGGCGTGTCTTGAGTACCTGCCCGACGTCAAGGTGGGGGAGTACGTGATCGTGCACGTCGGCTTCGCCCTCCAGCGCCTGGACGAGGAGTCGGCCCGTGCCTCCCTGGAACTGTTCGAGCAACTTGGCCTGCTGGAAGAGGAGTTCGGGGACGCCTGGCAGCAGGCGGCCCGGCAGGAGAGCGGGAGTGAGGCACCGTGAAGTACCTCGACGAGTTCAACGACCCGGCCCTCGCCCGCCGGCTGCTGGACGAGATCCGCGCCACGGTCACCCGGCCCTGGGCCCTGATGGAGGTGTGCGGCGGCCAGACCCACTCCATCATCCGGCACGGCATCGACCAACTCCTGCCCGAAGAGGTGGAGTTGATCCACGGGCCCGGCTGCCCGGTGTGCGTCACTCCGCTCGACGTCATCGACCAGGCCCTGGAGATCGCCGCCCGGCCCGGTGTGATCTTCTGCTCCTTCGGTGACATGCTGCGGGTGCCCGGCACCGGCCGGGACCTGTTCCGGGTCAAGGGCGAGGGCGGTGACGTCCGCGTCGTGTACTCGCCGATGGACGCCCTGGACCTCGCCCGCAGGCATCCGGACCGGCAGGTGGTGTTCTTCGCCATCGGCTTCGAGACCACCGCCCCCGCCAACGCCATGGCCGTCCACCAGGCCCGCCGGCTCGGCCTGGACAACTTCAGCCTGCTGGTCTCCCACGTCCGGGTCCCCCCGGCCGTCGAGGCCATCATGACCGCCCCCGAGTGCCGGGTGCAGGGCTTCCTCGCCGCCGGTCACGTGTGCAGCGTGATGGGCACCGCCGAATACCCGGAACTGGCCGAGCGGCACCGGGTGCCGATCGTCGTGACCGGCTTCGAACCGCTGGACATCCTCGAAGGCATCCGCCGCGCCGTCCGCCAGCTGGAACGCGGCGAGCACCGGCTGGAGAACGCCTACGCGCGCGCCGTACGCGACGAGGGCAATCCGGCGGCCCTCCGGATGATCGAGGAGGTCTTCGAGGTCACCGACCGCAACTGGCGCGGCATCGGCCCCATCCCGGGCAGCGGCTGGCGGCTCACCGAGGCCTACCGCGCGCACGACGCCGGGCACCGCTTCGACGTCACCGGCATCCGCACCGAGGAACCCGCCGCGTGCCGGGCCGGCGAGGTCCTCCAGGGCCTGATCAAGCCGACCGAGTGCGAGGCGTTCGGCACCGCCTGCACCCCGCGCACCCCGCTCGGCGCCACCATGGTCTCCAGCGAGGGCGCCTGCGCCGCCTACTACCTGTACCGCCGGATGAACAACCCGGCCCCGCAGGGATCCCGCATCCCGCAGGAGGAGATGAACCCCGTTGGCTGACCTCGCCACCGACGTCCGAGAGACCGCCGTCGACCCCGCGAACCGGACCTGCCCCGCCCCCCTGCGCGACCAGCCCGTGGTCGTCATGGGCCACGGGGGCGGCGGCGCCCTGTCCGCCGAACTGATCGAGCAGGTCTTCACCCCCGCCTACGGCAACCCCACCCTCGCCGCGCTCGCCGACTCCGCCGTCCTGGAACTGGGCGGGGCGCGGCTGGCCTTCTCCACCGACTCCTACGTCGTACGGCCGCTGTTCTTCCCCGGCGGCAGCCTCGGCGACCTCGCCGTCAACGGCACCGTCAACGACCTCGCCATGAGCGGCGCCAGCCCCGCCTACCTCTCCACCGCGTTCATCCTGGAGGAGGGCGTGCCGCTGGACACCGTGGAGCGGGTCGCCCGGGCCGTCGGCGCGGCGGCAAGGGAGGCGGAGGTCACCGTCGCCACCGGGGACACCAAGGTCGTGGAGTCCGGGCACGGCGACGGCGTCTACGTCACCACCGCCGGCGTCGGCCTGGTGCCCGAGGGCGTCGACATCCGCCCGCAGCGCGCCCGGCCCGGCGACGCCGTCCTGGTCAGCGGGCCGATCGGCCTGCACGGCGTGGCGATCATGAGCGTGCGCGAGGGCCTGGAGTTCGGGACCGAGATCGCCTCCGACACCGCGCCCCTCGCCGGTCTCGTCGCGGCCATGCTCGCGGTCACCCGGGACATCCATGTGCTGCGCGACCCCACCCGGGGCGGCCTCGGCGCCTCGCTCAACGAGATCGCCCGCGCCTCCGGCACCGGCGTCCGGCTGCGCGAGCGCGCCATCCCGGTCCCCGAGGACGTCGCGAACGCCTGCGGCTTCCTCGGCCTGGACCCGCTGTACGTGGCCAACGAGGGCCGGCTGGTCGCCTTCGTGCCCCCGGAGCACGCCGAGGCCGTCCTCGCGGCCATGCGCGCCCATCCGCAGGGGGCGGGCGCCGCGCTCATCGGGGAGTGCGTGGCCGAGCATCCGGGCATGGTCGTCGTCGCCACCGGGCTCGGCGGCAGCCGCGTCCTCGACCTGCCGCTCGGCGAGCAACTGCCCCGCATCTGCTGAACCTCCCCGCCCCCCGGCCCCGCCGTCAGGTCGGGGCCGGGACGGGCTCCACGCCGGTGATCTCCAACTCCCGTCCGCTGCGCAGCTCCCGCGAGGGACGGTCGCACGCCGGGCACCAGAAGAACGGCGGCATGCCGACCGCGAACTCCTCGGCACACCCGCCGCACCAGGCCAGCGCGGGGACCTGCTCCACCACCAGGCTCGCCCCGGACAGCGCCGTACCCTCCCGCGCCACCTCGAACGCGAAGTGCAGGGCGTCCGGGACGACACCGGCCAGCTCGCCCACCCGGACGGTCACCGACGACACGCCGTCCGCGCCGTCCGTGCGGGCGATCTCCTCGGCCTGTTCCACGATCGCGGTCGCGATCGACAGCTCGTGCACGGCGCGGCTCAGGGGTAGCGGCGGTTGGCACGGGGCCCACCGGTCATCCGGTAGATCCGCAACTCCCGTACCACCCCGGGCAGTTCCTTCATGACCAGGGCCAGGGCCAGACCGCCGGCCAGGGCGGCCTGGGCGATCAGCACCTGCCGCCCGGACACCACCGACCTCGTCGTCCCGGCTCCGCGCCGGCGCTTGTTCCGGTTCACTTCGCGCCCTCTCATCCCGGTGAGATGTTCGGCATGACGTCCAGCAGGGCGTCGTGCCGCTTCCATTGGATCCCGGTGGAGCGGCGCGCGTCGGAGGTGCCGTCCCGGTGGAATCCGGTCTGATGGTCGTGCGGGCCCTTGTTGCCCTGGTGCAGACCGCGTATGTGGGTGAGTGCGTCGGGCTTCGCCTGGGGGCGGCCCACTCGGATGGTGCCCATGATCGATCTCCTTCCCGGTCCTCACGACCGCTCGGTCAGCTCCGCGAAGAACCGTTCCACGGCCGGCCAGACCCGGGAGCCGCCGGACAGGCCCCGCCACTCGCGGCGGATCAGGGCGACCATCCGGTAGCAGTCGTCGACCGGCACGATCCAGTGCTCGTCGAGGCCGCGCACGGTGTTCACCAGCAGCGCCTCCACGTCGGGTGCCACGGAGGCGAGCCGCGGACACATCGCCGCCAGCTTCTCCCAGGCCCCCGCGTCCACCTCCCAGCGCATCGCACCGGCCGGGCTCGGACCCTGCGCGGTGACGGTGCCGTCGGCACGCGGCACGAAGAACACCAGCCCCACCGGCACCCCGAGCACCCCGGTGTCCACGGCCGGCAGCCGCACCCGGCGCCGGGGCACCAGCCGGTACCGGCCCTGGCCCGCGCCGTCCCCGGCGAACAGCACCGAGCAGGGCCGGCACACGCACCGCACCTCGCCGTCCGGGGTGTCGTACAGGTGCGGGTGTCCGCCGGGCACCGGGGCGGCGCACAGCTCGCAGCGCTCGACGCCGGCCGCCGCCGTGCGGTCGGCGGCCGAGCGGATGACCCGGGCCAGCGCTCCGTCCATGGTCACCGCGCTCCCTGCGGCCGGGCCTCGGTGCGGCGGGTCAGCGTGGCCAGCGGTACGAAGGCGGGGGCCGCCCGGCGCTCGTCCTCGCCCGGTACCGTCTCCACCCCGGTCAGCTCCGGCGCGGCGGCCAGTACCGCCTCCCGCACCGCCGCCGCGATGTCGGCCCCGCCCCCGGCGCCACAGCCGCTCCCGCAGCCGCCGCCGCCCGTGCTCAGCCGCACCCGCGCCACCTCGCCGTCCACACCGGCCCACTCCACGTCGCCGCCGCGCTCGCGCACGGCCGGCCGCAGCCGCTCCACGGCCCGGGCCGCCCGCTGCTCCGGGGACTCGGGGTGCAGGGAGTGCAGCACGAGCAGGTGCCCGACCAGTTCGTCCTCGGTGAGGCGCGCGCGCAGCGACGCGTCGGCGCCGTCCAGGACCCGGGCCAGGGCCTCGCCGTACACCTCGGTGAGCAGACCCACCGCCTCCAGCGCCGGTCCGGGCGCCGGCTCCAGCTCGGCCAGCAGCTCGTCGAGCCGGCCCAGCCGCGCCTCCACGGCCGGGTCGGACAGCCGGGCGCCGTCAGCCATGGTTCGCCCCGTAGGTCGGCGAGTGCACGGTGGTCAGCGTTTTGCCCTTGCCCATGTACATGTGCACACCGCAGGGCAGACAGGGGTCGAAGCTGCGCACGGTGCGCATGATGTCGACGCCCTTGAAGTCGTCCGGGCCGTTCTCCTCGAAGATCGGCTGCCCCTGCACCGCGTCCTCGTACGGGCCCGGGGTGCCGTAGATGTCGCGGGGACTGGCGTTCCACGGCGTGGGCGGGTACGGGTGGTAGTTCGCGATCTTCTTGTCCCGGATCACCAGGTGGTGGGAGAGGACACCGCGCACGGCCTCGTGGAAGCCGCAGCCGATCGCCTCGTCGGGCACCTCGAAGTTCTGGAAGACCTTGGTGTCGCCGTCGCGGAGCATGCCCATCGCCTCCTCCAGGAACTGCAGGGCCATGGCGGCGGCGTAGGCGACGAAGTACGGCCGGGCACGGTCCCTCTCAATGGTGTTGCTCCACTTCGGGATGTGCCACTCCAGCGTGGTCTCCGGCAGCGACTCGCCCTTGGGCAGGGAGATCTTCACACTGCTGCCGGTGGCCTTCACGTACGGCGTGTCGACCAGGCCGCTCAGCGCGGTCGACCAGAGCCGGGCGAGCGGGCCGCCGCCGGTGTCGAGCGCCAGGTGCTCGTCGCCGGCCGGGTTGTACCAGCGCGGGCTCATCACCCAGCTGTAGTTCCCGTCGAAGTCGCGCTTCTGCGGCACCGGCACCGTCGTCTGGTTCCACGGGTGCCGCATGTCGACGGGGTTGCCGAGCGGATCGTGGGTGACGAAGGGCTGCTCGTTGACCCAGTCCTCGTAGAAGGACGAGCCGAGCATGATCCGCAGGCCGAGGTTGATGTCGATCAGGTTGTTGGTGACCAGCTTGCCGTCCACGATGATGCCCGGGGTGACATACATCGCCTTGCCCCACTCGTTCATCGTCGAGTAGCGGTAGTCGACCACGTCCGGGTTCTGCCAGGCGCCCCAGCAGCCCAGCATGATGCGGCGCTTGCCGACCTCCTCGTAGCCCGGCAGCGCCTCGTAGAAGAAGTCGAAGACGTCGTCGTTCATCGCCACCGCCTTCTTCACGAAGTCGATGACGCGCATCAGCCGGGACAGGTAGTCGGTGAAGGTGTTGGGCTGCGGCATCGTGCCGACACCGCCCGGGTACAGCGTGGAGGGGTGCACGTGCCGCCCCTCCATCAGGCAGAACATCTCCCGCGTCACCCGGCTGACCTTCAGCGCCTCCTTGTAGACCTCGCCCTCGAAGGGGTTGAAGGCCTTCATGATGTCGGCGATCGTCCGGTACCCGTGGATGTCGCCGCGCGGGGCGTCGGTGCGCTCGGCGCGGGCCAGCACCCCGGGGTTGGTGGCCTTGACCATCGCCTCGCAGAAGTCCACGAAGACCAGGTTGTCCTGGAAGATCGTGTGGTCGAACATGTACTCGGCGGCCTCGCCGAGGTTGGTGATGTGCTCGGCCAGCTTCGGCGGTTTGACGCCGTAGGCCATCTGCTGGGCGTAGTTGGAGCAGGTGGTGTGGTTGTCGCCGCAGATCCCGCAGATGCGGGAGGTGATGAAGCCGGCGTCGCGCGGGTCCTTGCCCTTCATGAACACCGAGTAGCCCCGGAAGAGCGACGAGGTGCTGTGGCACTCGACCACTTCCCGGTTGGCGAAGTCGATCTTCGTGTAGATGCCCAGGTTGCCGATGATCCGGGTGATCGGATCCCATGACATGTCGACGATCTGGGCGGGTTTGCGGGACTCGGTGGTGGTCATGTGCGGTGCTGCCCCTCGCTCTTCGGAATCTGCGGGATCTGCTGGATCTGCGGGATCTGCGGTTCGGAGGCTCTTCCTGGGCGGGCGGTCGGCCCGGTGGTGTCAGGCGCGCCAGCGCGGGTCGAAGCCGCTGGTCAGCTTCTGCTTGTTGTGGCGCCACTTGGGCTCGTGGTTGACCATGTCGTTGGTCAGGCCGCGCAGCCGGCGGATGACCGCGCCGTACGGCTTGATGACCATGGACGACAGGGTGCCGCCGGGCGGCTCGTCCATGAACGGCATGAAGGCGTCCGGGAAGCCGGGCATGGTGCAGCCGATGCAGATGCCGCCCACGTTGGGACAGCCGCCGATCCCGGCCATCCAGCCCCGCTTGGGCACGTTGCAGTTGACGACCGGACCCCAGCAGCCGGTCTTCACCAGGCACTTGGGCGAGTTGTAGTCAAGGCCGAAGTCTGCCTGCTCGTAGTACGAGCCCCGGTCGCAGCCCTCGTGCACGGTCTTCCCGAACAGCCACTGCGGGCGCAGCATGTGGTCCAGCGGCGGCGGGGGAGCGGCGCCGGCCGCGTGCTGGAGCACCCAGATCAGGGTCTCCATGAAGTTCTCCGGCTGGATGGGACAGCCCGGCACGTTCACCACGGGCAGCCCGGCCACCGACGTGTAGTCCCAGCCGAGGTAGTCGGCGAGGCCCATGCAGCCGGTGGGGTTGCCGGCCATGGCGTGGATGCCGCCGTAGGTCGCGCAGGTCCCGGCCGCCACCACCGCCCACGCCTTCGGCGCGAGCTGGTCGATCCAGTCGTTCAGGGTCTGCGGCTCGCCGGTCTCCGGGTCGTTGCCGAACGACGTCCAGTAGCCGTCGCCGTCGATGATGTTCTGGTTCGGGATGGAGCCCTCGATCACCAGGATGAAGGGGCTCAGCTCGCCCCGGGCCGCCGCCCGGTAGGGGGCGAGGAAGTCCTCGCCGCCCAGGCTCGGTGACAGCACCTTGTTGACGAGGTTCACCTTGGGCAGGCCCGGGATGAGACCGAGCACCACGTCCTCGATGGAGGGCTGGTCGGCCGCGGTCAGCGACACGGTGTCGCCGTCGCAGCTCATGCCCTCGGAGATCCACAGGATGGTGATCTCGTCGATGCCCTCGCGTACCTCGGACCGGCTGGGCTCGCCGCTCACCTCGGTCGTACCGCTCTGCGTGGTCATGTCCGCTGCCTCCGTCGCTTCCGGGGTCGGAGTCGGTCGTGGGCCGCGGCCGGGTGGGCCGCGGGCGTCGTACGGGGGTCGGGCGCCGGCACGTCACGGGCGTCCATCGCACCGTCCCTCCTCCGACCGGTCGGCCGGGCGGGCGGGCCGCGGGGAGTGCGGCCGGGGCGAGCGGTCCGGGCCCGGCGCGTCGCCGCCCGCGAGCGGTTCGACCTCGTCGGGCCGGAAGTAGTGGAAGCGGCCGTACCACTCGTGCAGTTCGGCCGCGGGGTCGTCGTCCACGGTGACGGCGAGACGGACTCCGCCGTCCACGTCGTGGAAGACGGCGGCGACGTGGGCGGTCCGGCCGGCGAGGAACATGTCCTGCGCGTCGGCGCCCCGGCCGCGCGGGCGCAGCCGCACCGGGCTGCCGCCGCCGACCGGCACGCCGGCCACGAACACCGTGTCGGTCGCGGGGGAGAGCCCGTCGTCCGCGCCCTCCCGCCACCAGGCGGGCCGCGCGGCGGCGGGGCGGGGCTCTGCCGGGGTCAGGGAGCGGATGGTGCCGTGCAGGCGGGCGAGGACCTCCGGGGGCATGGTGTCCACCCGGTCGAGGATCTCGGCGGCGCGCGCGTCGGTGGCACGGGCCTCGGCCTTCTCCTCGTCGGTGAGCAGCATCGTGCGCAGGGTGAGGATCTCGTCGATCTCGGCCGCGTCGTGCAGGTCGCCGGGGCTCTCCGGGGCCACCTGGGGCCGGTCGGGGAGGATGATCGGCGCCGAGAGCACGACGGTCCCGGTTCCGGCGGGCGCGTCGCCGAGCACCGGGAAGGTGAAGGCGTTGCGGCACGCGCGGGTCCGCTCGGCCAGTTCGGCGGGCGGATCGATCTGCGACACGAACTCCACGCCCTCCCCGCCGATCAGGGTGTGCGTGGCGATGAGCGCCTGCCGCAGGGCCTCGCCCCGCGGGGCCGCCGGGTCCGCCGCCCGCCCGGTGTTCTCGGTGCGCACCGTCAGCCGGTAGAGGTCCGCGCCGAGCGGCTCGGCCTCGACCGTCGTGGTGGCCCGCACCTCCTGGCGCCGCCGTACGATCCGGCCGGTCCCGTCCGGCAGCGGCTCGCTCTCCTCGCCGCCGGACGCGCCGACGGCCTCGCTGCGGGCGCCCCGCGGCAGCTCCGCCAGCGGCACCGTCAGCTCGCCCTCGCGGGCGACGGCCTCCTCGAACGACAGATGGACGGCGCCGTCGGCGGTCCGCAGGGACTCCACCGCGCGGTACGCCCCGTCCGGGCCGGCCGCCTCCACCCGCTTGTCCTGCGTCTGGAGGTAGCGGACCCGCACCCGTACGACCGCGTCCCCGCCCGGCGCCCGCACCAGGCACTGCGTCCGCTGGTACCAGGAGTCCGCGGACCCGGAGATCCCGGGCGTGACCGGCCCGTCGCGCTCCACCCAGTCCCGGGGCAGCAGCACCCCGAACTGCCAGCGCACCCGGTTCTTCGGTGAGGACCGGCGGTACGGGTAGAGCAGGTAGCCCTCGTACAGCACGGCGTCCGCGACGGCGCTGATCCGGGCGAAGACACCGCCGGGCCGGTCGGGGGCCGGGCCGGCGCCGTCCACCACGAGCGCGCCCGCCGTGCCGACTGGGTCCGCCATGCCGCCTCCTCGTCCTCGGTGCACACGTCCGTCGTCCTCGGCGCACGCGTCCGTCCGCTGTGCACGCGCGGACGTCCGCTGTGCACGCGCGGATTCCTTCCACCACGGTCGCTCCCGTCACCGGACATCGCCCCTCAGGCGCACCCTCATTGGGCCGGTCAGGCGAATCGCGGCGCGTCGCCCCAGGTCAGGAGGCCCGGGCGAGAGCGAGGCAGCAGTGTACGAACGTCTGTACGACCGGATTGCGGTCGTCGGCCGGTGCCCAGGCCACCCCGACCCGGCTGGGGCTCACCCCGGTGACCGGCCGGTAGACGACACCGGGACGGGCGTAGAAGCGGGCGGCGGACTCGGGGGCGAGGGCGATGCCGTAGCCGCCGGCGATGGCGGTCAGCCATTCGTCGGGCTGCTCGGTGACCGCGCCCACGCGGACCGGATGCCCCTCGCGCTCGTCGGCGGCCAGCCAGTAGTCCCGCCAGGCGCCGGTCTGTTCGGGCGCGGCGACGAACGGCTCGTCCCACAGCTCGCGGAAGTCGAGCTGCGTGCGCTCCGCGAGCGGGTGCGCTGCGGACAGCGCCACCAGGCGCGGCTCGGTGAACAGCACCTCGACGCGCAGCGCCGACCGGCCGGGGAACGGCAGCCGCAGCAGCGCGACGTCCACGTCGCCGTCGGCCAGCCCGGTGCTCGGGTTGGTCCAGGCGGCCTGCCGCAGCTCCGCGCGCCAGCCGGGCCGGCGGCGGGCGAACTCGGCGACGATGGCCTGGGTCGCCTCGTTGGCCGCGCTCGCCATGAACCCCACCCGCAGCACCCGCGCCGACCGCCGCTCGGCGCGCTTCGTCGCCCGCACCGCGCCGTCCCAGGCCGCGAGCACCTCGGGCGCCCGCCGCGCCAGCTCACGGCCCGCCTCCGTGAGCGCCATCCCGCTGCGCGACCGGTCGAAGAGCCGCACCCCGAGCTGGGTCTCCAACTGCCGGATCTGCTTGGTCAGGGCCGGCTGGGAGACGTACACCCGCTCGGCGGCGCGGGTCAGGCTGCCGTCCTCGGCGACGGCGAGGAAGGACCGCAGGAGACGGGTGTCGGCGTCCATTCCTCCAGGTTATAGACGCAGGTATTGGACGGCGCGGTGGACGCTCGGCGAGCCTGGAGACGTCCTCGGGGGAGTAGGCGAGAGGGAGAGGCGCGCTGTGGGAATCGTCTGGGTGACCGTCATCTGTGCGGCCGTCCTGGCCAATGCCGGGATCGCCGCCGCCGACCTGGCGAAGGCGCGGGTCGTGCTCGCCAACTCCGCCGAGGTGGGGGTGGCGCCCGCCTGGATACCGGTACTGGCCCTGCTGAAGGCGGCCGGGGCGGTGGGCCTGCTCCTCGGGCTGGCCGGCGTCCGGCCGCTGGGGATCGCGGCCGGCACCGGGCTGGTGCTCTTCTACGTCGGCGCGGTGGGCGCCCATGTGCGGGCCCGGGTCCTCCACAACATCGCCTTCCCTGCCCTCTACCTCGCGCTGGCCGTGGGCGCGCTGGTGTCGGCGCTGGAGCGCTGAGGGGCGGTGGGATCACGGCCGTCCGTCGACCGGTCCTCTTCCTCATCGGGCAGGCGTTCGATCGCGACCAGGGCCGCGTCGTCGTCGAGGTCGACCCGGACGTGGTGCAGGAGGTCCCGGCGGAGGGCGGTGACCATCGTCTCCAGCGGCCGGTCCGCATGGGCGCGGACCTGCGCGGCGAGGTCGTGGAACCGGCCGCCGCGGTCCCGGGCCTCGATGAAACCGTCGGTGTACAGCACCAGCCGGTCGCCGGGGGCGAACGGAACGGTCTCGGCGACCGGCCGGGCGTCGAGCAGGTCGCCGAGCCCCAGCGGCGCGCCCGGCTGGTGCGGCTCGTGGGGCCGTACCGCGCCCGCGCGCAGGACGTACGGTTCCGGGTGACCGCAGTGCACGATCCGGGCCACGGGCTCGCCGGGCGGGAACTCCACGAGGAGCGCGGTCGCGAACCGTTCCGCGAACAGGGCGCCCACGCCGTCCTGGTGCGGTGTCCCGTCCAGCGCGGCGATCTGGCGCCGGGCCCGCTCGTCCAGTTGTTCCGCCACCCGCGTCAACTCGGGTTCCCGGTAGGCGAGTTCACGGAACGCGCCGAGCAGGGTCGCCGAGGCGTCCACGGCCGTCAGGCCCTTGCCCCGGACGTCGCCGATGAGCACGCGCGGGCCGAACGGGGTGCGCAGCGCCTCGTAGAAGTCGCCGCCGATCCGCGCCTCCGACTCGGCCGGCAGATACACCCCGCGCAGCTCCAGCGGGCCGATCCGGGGCGGGAGCGGGTGCATCAACGCGCGCTGCGCGGTCTCGGCGACGGAACGGACCCGCCGCAGCTGGGCCTCCCGGCGCTGCCGCAGGGAGCACGCGGCGAGCGAGGCGAGCCCGGCCACGACCAGCGTGACGAGGGTGACGTCCCCGTCCGGACGCCCCCACCGCCCCGAGTCCGTCTGGAGCAGCGCGGTGACGGCGAGAGTGGCCGCGCCGAGCGCCGCCGTCGCCCGGCAGGACAGCAGCGCGGCGGCCAGCACCGGCACGCCCGCCATCACCGGGAGGACGTGCAGCCAGTCGGGGGTCAGCAGGTCGGTCACGGCGACGACCAGCAGGAGCAGCACGGGTGCCGTGCCGGGGAGCAGGGGCGGGTGACGGTGGTCGTGCTCGGTGCCGGTGTCGAGGGGGCGCGTGGTGGTGTGCTGTGAGGTCATCGTCTTGGGGAGAGCCGGTGGCGGGCGGATGGGTGGTGGGGCCGGGCGGGCGGCGCGGGCGCGGGGGCCGCGAGGCGGTCCAGGACCGCCCCGAGGTGCTCCAGCAGGCGCGGGTCCCCGGCGGTGCCGGCGGGCGGACCGCCATCCGCCGTGTCCAGCCGGGCGAGGGCGTGCCGGGCGGCGGGCAGGGCCGGGTGCGGGCGACCGCCCCGGCAGGAGTAGACGCAGAGGGCGGCCGTGCGCAGCAGCCGTGGGTAGGGCTCAGTGCGGGGGGTGCCGGCTCCCGGCGCGGACTCCCCGGCGGCGGGGGCCGAGGGCGCGGTCTCCCCGGTGGTGGCCGCCGGGTGCGCGTCCAGGAGGCGGCCCGTCGCGGCGGCGCGGTGGGCCACCTCGGTCAGGGTGCGCAGTACCCGCCGGTCCAGATGCCAGCGGCGCCGGCGGGCCGTCGGGCGGACGTTCCAGCGCAGGCTCTCATGGGCCTCCTCCACGGCCCCGCGGGCGCGCTCCAGCGCCCTGTCGAGGTCGTCCTGCCAGGTCGGTCCGAGGAGGTCGCGCGGACGCTCGTGCCGGGCGACGGCGGCGGCCAGGCCGTCCAGGGACCGGGCGGTGAGCAGGCGCAGGTCGTCCAGGGCCCGCTCGGCGGACCGTACACGCACGGCCGGGAACAGCAGCGCGCCGCAGGCCAGGCCGAAGGCGATGCCGAGCACGATCTCCGCGAGGTGGGAGACCACCTCACCGGAGTGGCGGCCCCGGACCATGGCGTAGGTGAGCAGCGCGGTCGTCGGCACGTGCAGGCCGTAATGACCGAGGAAGCCCTGCCGGGCCAGCAGCACGGAGGCGAACGCGACCAGTCCGAGACCGGCCGTCGCGGGCTCGACGTAGAGCGCGCCGGGCACGGCGACGAGGACCCCGAGCAGACAGCCGGCGGCGTAGCGCAGGGCGGCGCCGGCGGTGCCCACCACGGTGGTCTCCACGATGAGCACCGCCGCGACGGCGCCCGCGTAGGGGGCGGACGTGTGCAGCAGCGCCGTACAGGTCTGCCAGGTCAGCCCGGCGGCCACCGCGGCCCGGGCGGCCTCGGCGCCACCGAGGTGCCGGAAGCGCGCGGAGAGCCGGGTGCCGTGCATGCCTCGTCCGCCTCCTTCGCCCGTCGCGCGATCACCGTCCGGTCGCCGGGGCCCTCACCGGGCCCGGGCACGGCCGCCAAGAGTAATCGGACATATGGGGCAGGAGGCGAATAAGGGATACGTAGGGGGCGTCTGGCCAAGCCTTCACCATGGAGCGGTTCGCCACGGAAGGACGACAGCCCGAACGATCTCACCGTGCGACCACGCGGCGGGGCTCAGCGGCGGCGCCGTACGACGATGATCGCCCCGGCGCCGACGACCACGGCGGCGGCCGCCGCGGCGGCGACGGGCAGCATCGGTCCGGAGCCGGTGTTCGCCAGGTTGCCGCCCGTGGCGGCGGACCCGGTGCTGCCGGTCGAACCGCTCGCCGCTGAGCCGGAGGTGCCGGTGCCGCCCGTGCTCCCCGTGCCCCCGGTGGACGAGCCGCCGGCTGCGGAGCCGGACGTGCCGGTGCCGCCCGTCGTGCTCGCGCCGCCCGTGCCGCCGGACGTCGACGTGGACCCGCCGCCGCCCGTGGAGTCCTGCACGTCCAGGGTGACGCGGGCGGTGTCGTTCGTCTTCTCGTGGTCGAACGGACGCGTCGCGCCCGTGAGCGCCACCGAACCGGCGGCGCCCGTCACGGCCTTGTCGACGCGCAGGGTGAAGTGGTAGGTCTCCCCGGCGTTCTCGTTCACCCAGCGCTGGCTGGTGCCGCAGTCGTAGGAGCGGGCGGAGACCTTGTCGCAGAAGCCGTCGGCCTTCGTCACGGAGGTGCCTTCGGGGAGCTTCACCAGGACGTGCGTGGCCGGCTTGTCGAGGCCCCGGAGCACCCAACCCGGTCCCGCGTTGGTGAACGTCACCTTCAGTGGCACGCTCTGCCCGACCCGGCCCTCCAACTCGGCGCCGGTCACCTGGAAGTCGGCCGTGTTGTCGGCCGTCACCGCGACGGTCGCCGCGTCCCAGCCGTCGTGCCGCGCCGAGCCGGGAGCCGCCGGGGTGTCCCCGGGCCGCTCGACCAGGCCGACCGCGGGAGCCGTGCCGCGCACCGGCTCGCCGGCACCCTCCTCCGGCGCGGGGTCGTGGGTGTCGACGGTCACCCGCAACTCGTCGTAGAGGGCGTGGTCGAGGGCCTTCAGGGTCAGCGGCTTCGCGGTGCCGTAGACGACGCCTGGCTGCACCGCCTGGTCGAACTCGCAGACCACGTCGGACCGGCCGGGCGCCTCGTCGGCGGGGGCGACCTCGTAGCGCAGGCAGTTGGCGGGCACCTCGGTGTGGCTCAGGCCGCGGGTGACGGAGTACGACAGGTAGACCTTGGCCAGCGCCGAGCCGGCCGTGTTGGTGAAGGTGGCCGACACCGGGACCTGGGCGCCCGGTTTCACCCCGTCGACCGGCGCGATGCCGCCCAGCACCGGACCGGTCGCGGCGTCGTCGGCGACGGCCGGCGCGGCGCCCAGGGCGAGCAGGGCGAGGGCGCCGATCGCGCCGGCGGACTGCCTCAGTGCACGGGGGCCGGGGGCGGTGAAAGGCATGGGTTCCTCTCCGGAGGACAGCGGTGGGGGACAAAAGCGCTGTGGGGAAAGGCGGTTGAACACCCGTTCCCGCAACTCAAGACCGTCGGCGGGACGGAAGGGTTGTACAGGGCACGTATATCTTTGTCAGCCGGTCCCGGGGGCCGTGCCCAGGACGCGGGCGGTGAACTCCGCCAGTCGCTCCCGCATCCTCTCGCGCGGCATCCGCTCCCGCCCGGCCAGATGCTCCACGAGATCGGCGCGTACGGCGGCCAGCAGGGCGTGGGCGGCGAAGTCGCCGTCGGGCAGCCCGGGGACCTGTTCCAGCACACCGCGCAGCAGGCCGTGCCACCGCTGGTAATGCGCCGCCTGGTAGGGGCTGTTGGTGCCGCTCTCCTCCAGGGCCACCGCCAGGCGCCGGTTGTCGAGCTTGAAGCACAGGACGGCGTCGAGCAGGGCGGGCACCCGCTCCCGTGGCGGGGTGGCGGGTCCGAGTGGCGGCGGGCCGGACTCGATCGCCTCCCTGACCGGCGCGAGCCGTGCCTCGTACAGCGCGCGGAGCAGTCCGGGGCGGTCGCCGAAGGCCCGGAAGAGGGTGGCCTTGCCGACGCCGGCCGCCGCCGCGACATCCGCCATGGTGACGTCGTCGGGGCTCCCCTCGCGCGCGAACAGGGCGTCGGCTGCCGCGAGGACGGCCTCCCGGTTGCGGGCGGCGTCCTTGCGGGGCTTGCGCTCGGTCGTCATGCCTGGTCCTCCGTCATGCCTCGTCCTCCGTTTGCAAAGCGGACCCCGGGTCCGTATCGTTGAAGCGGACCTCGGGTCCGTATTCTATGAGAGGGAGGATTCCCGTGTCCGCACCCGTTTCCCCGCCCGACCTCTACCGCCACAGTCTGCGGCTGCTCCTCGACAAGGACATCGCCGGCTGGGTCGGCCTGTGGGCCGAGGACGGCGTCATGGAGTTCCCCTTCGCCCCCGAGGGCCGGCCCCGGCGGCTGGCGGGGCGGGCGGCCGTCGCCGCCTACATGCGCCCGTACCCCGACCACATCGACCTGCACGACTTCCCCGATGTGCTGATCCACGAGACCACCGACCCCGAGACCATCGTGGTGGAGATGCGCGCCGTCGGCCGTCTGGTGGCGACCGGCGGCCCCTTCGAGATGACGTACATCGCCGTCGTGACCGTCCGGGACGGGCTGATCACCTCCTACCGCGACTACTGGAACCCCCTCGCGGTGCTCGAACCGGGCACCGACTTCACCCGGAGCAGCCGATGACCACCACCCCCGCCACGCTCGTCGTCGGCGCCACCGGAACCACCGGCAGCCGTGTCACCGCGCGGCTGACGGCCACCGGACACCGCGTCAAGGCCGCGAGCCGGAACGCCACACCGGTGCCCGGCGCGGAGCCGGTCGCCTTCGACTGGTACGAGCCCGGCACCCACGCCGCCGCCCTCGACGGCGTCGACCGCCTCTACCTCGTCCCGCCCGTGGGCGACAGCGACCCGGCTGCGGTCATGCTGCCGTTTCTCCGGCGGGCCCGCGCCGCCGGGGTGCGGCGCGCGGTGCTGCTCAGCTCCTCGGCGGTCCCGGCGGGCGGCCCGGCCGTGGGCGTGGTGCACGAGGCCCTGCCCGGCCTGTTCGCCGAGTGGGCGGTCCTGCGGCCCTCGTGGTTCATGCAGAACTTCACCGGCACGCACCTGCACGCCCGCGGCATCCGGGACGAGGGCGTCATCCGGAGCGCGGCCGGCGGCGGGCGGGTCGGCTTCGTGGACGCCGAGGACATCGCGGCCGTCGCCTGCCACGCGCTGACCGACGACCACGTCCCCGGCCCCGACCTCGTCCTCACCGGCCCCGAAGCCCTCGGCTACGACGACATCGCCGCGATCACCACCGAGGTCACCGGCCGGAGCGTGGTCCACCACCGGCTGTCGTACGAGCAGTTGCGCGACCGGCTCGCGGCGCTGATGCCGGCGGAGTTCGCCGCCCTGCTGGCCGGCCTGGACCGGGCCGTCGCGCAGGGGGCGGAGGACCGGGTCACCGACACCGTCCGGCGTGTCACCGGCCGCCCGCCCGGCTCCTTCCGCGCCCTGCTGGAGCGGGAGGAGTGACGGCACGGCCGGCGTCCCGCAGGGCCAGCCACACCCGGTCGCGGGTCAGCGGGAGTTCCGTGAAGCGGACGCCGGTGGCGTCCCGCAGGGCGTTGGCGAGGGCGGGCGCCACCGGGTTGAAGGGGCTCTCGCTCATCGACTTGGCGCCGAGCGGCCCGATCGCGTCCGCCGTCTCCATGAAGTGCACTTCCGTGCGCGGCACGTCGGCGTACTGCGGCAGCCGGTAACGGCGGAACGCGGCCGTCTCGACCGCCCCCCGCGCGTCGATCCGGACGTTCTCGAAGAGGGTCGCGCCGAGCGCCTGCGCGACACCGCCCTCGACCTGCCCCCGGCACTGCATCGGGTTCATCACCTTGCCCGCGTCGGCGGCGTGCACACTGCGCAGGATGCGGATCTCGCCGCTGTCCGGGTCGACGGCGACCTTGAACCACTGGGCGTTGAAGGCGACCGAGCGGGGGGTGCCGCCGAAGTGCCCGTCGGCGGCGAACCCGACGCCCACCGCCCGGCCGGCCGCGTACAGCTCCTTCAGCGGCAGCCGGCCACCGGGGTGCAGGACGGCCTCCTCGGTGAGCCGGCAGTCCGCGCGCGGCACCCGCAGGTGGGCGGCGGCGAAGTCGAACAGCAGGTCGGCCAGGGCCCGGGAGGCGCGCAGGGTGGCCTTGCCCGCGACGACCGTGCCCGTGGAGGCGAAGGCGCCCGTGTCGTGCCGTACGACGTCGGTGTCGGACTGGCGGACCGCGATCCGGTCGACGGTGGTGCCGAGTTCACCGGCCGCGATCTGCCGGTGCACGGTCGTCGTCCCGTTGCCGAACTCGGCGGTGCCGACGGCGAGATCGAAGCCGCCGTCGGGCAGCAGCGCGGCCCGGGCGTCCGCGATGTGCCCGCCGGGCGGCCCGGTGGCGATCATGGCGAGCGCGGCCCCCTCGCCGACCAGCCAGCCCTCCGGCGCGGGCGGGGCCCCCTCCGTCCGCGCCCGGCGCACGACGGCGAGGCACTGGTCGAGGCCGTAGCTCGCGATGTGCAGGTCCTCCTCGTGCCCGCCCGGGGTGACCATCGCCTCGCCCGGACCGATGATGTTGCGTGCCTTGAACTCCAGCGGGTCCAGGCCCAGCCGGCGCGCGAGTTCGTCGAAGGCCGACTCGACGGCGAACGACACCTGGCCGAGCCCGTAGCCGCGGAAGGCGCCCGCCGGGACGGTGTGCGTGTACACCGAATAGGCGTCGACCTTCTTGTGCGGGGCGCGGTAGACCGCCATGGACTCGCCGACGCTGTGGAACATCACCGCCGGGCCGTGGTTGCCGTACGCCCCGGTGTTGGACACCACCCGCAGCCGCAGCGCGGTGAGCGTGCCGTCGCGCCGGGCGCCCGCCTTGATCTCGATGGTGAACGGGTGCCGGGTGGTGGCGCCGTAGAACTGCTCGGCGCGGGTGTACTCCAGCTTCACCGGCCGGCGCAGCCGCAGCACGGCCAGCGCCACGACGTCCTCGACCAGCATCTCCTGCTTGCCGCCGAACCCGCCGCCGACCCGGCCCGCGACCACCCGCACCTCCTCCAGCGGCAGGTCGAAGAGCGCGCACAGGGCCCGGCGGGTCAGGAACGGGGTCTGGGAGCTGGTGCGCACGGTGAGCCGGCCGTCCTCGTCGATCCAGGCGACCGCGCCGTGCGTCTCCAGACTGGCGTGCTGCGCCCGCTGGGTGCGGAAGGTGCCCTCGTACACGGCGTCGGCCTCGGCGAAACCCGCCGCCACGTCGCCGATCTCGCCGTGCGCCTCGCCCACGACGTTGTCGCGCGGGCGGGAGATCCGGGCGGTGACCGCGTCCTTGTCGTGCACGACGGGCGCCCCCGGCCGCATCGCCTCCTCCGGGTCCAGTACGGCGGGCAGCACCTCGTACGTCACCTCGATCCGCCGGCAGGCCTCCTCGGCGATCCCCTCGCTGTCGGCGACCACGGCCGCGACCCGCTGCCCGACGTGGCGGACCGTGTCGTCGAGGACCCGGGTGTCGGCCGGATCCTCCTCGGGGTGCTCGTGGCGGGCGGTGGAGAAGTGCCGTCCGGGCGCGTCGTGATGGGTGAACACGGCGTGCACGCCGGGCAGCCGCAGCGCGGCCGAGGTGTCGACCGCGAGGACCCGGGCGTGCGCGTGCGGCGACCGCAGCAGCTTCATGTGCAGCAGGCCGGGCACCTCGATGTCGAAGGTGTAGCGGGCCGTACCGGTGACGACCTGCGGTCCGGCCGGCGCGGGCAGACTCCGGCCGACGGACTCGCCGGGCGCGGGTTCCTCCACATTCCGCACCCCGCGTACGGCGTCCTCGATGGCCCGGTACCCGGTGCAGCGACACAGGTTGCCCTTGAACGCCCGGGGCAGGTCGGCGAGTTGCTCCTCGTCGAGGGCGGCCGTGGTCATCAGGAACCCGGCCGTGCAGAAACCGCACTGGAAGCCCTGGGCGTCCAGGAACCGGCGCTGCACGGGATGCAGGTCGCCCTCCGGCGCGGCCAGGCCCTCCACCGTGGTGACCGCCCGGCCGTCCGCCCGGAACGCCGGGTAGAGACAGCTGTGCACCGGGCGGCCGTCCACATGGACCGTGCAGGCCCCGCAGTCGCCCGCGTCGCAGCCCTTCTTCACCCCGAACCAGCCCCGGTCGCGCAGATAGGTGCGCAGACACTGCCCGGGACGGGGCTCCTCCTCGTGCGCGCGCCCGTTGACCTCGACCCTCATCGCGCCGCTCCCTCCAGCTCCCGGCGGATCTCCTCCGCGTACCGGAACGTCATGTGCCGCCGCCACTCGGGCAGTCCGTGGACGTCGTCGAACCACTCGTCGTCGGCGACGGCCCCGCCGATCGCCGCCCGCAGTGCCGCGGCGGACGGCGGCAGCGGGAACCACAGCCGCACCGGCCGGACCGTCGACGCGGTGAGCGTGACCGCGAGCGAGCCGTCCCGCAGGTCCAGGACGCCGATCACCAGCACCCCCGAGCGCCCCAGCCCGTACAGCGACGCCTGCCGGAACGCCGTACGGCAGCGCAGGGCGCGCCCCGGGAGGGTGACCGACCGCAGCAGCTCGCCCTCCGCCAGGTCCTTGCGGCCGGCGCCGGTCACGAAGTCGGTCACCCGCACCCGGCGGCGGGCGCCGTCCTGCGCCCGCAGCAGGCACTCCCCGTCCAGCGCGGCGGTCAGCGAGGTCATCGGACCGGCCGGCAGCGCGTTGCACAGGTTCCCGCCGACGGTCGCCATGTTCCAGATCTTGAACGAGGCGAGGAACGCCCGGCAGCACTGCTCGAACAGCGGTGCCGCCTCGGCCGCCAGTTCCTTCGCGTACCGGGACAGCTCGGCGATCGTGCACGTGGCGGCGATCTCCAGCGCGCCGTCCGGGTGCCGCAGCACGGGGGTCCAGCCGGTGCGGGAGAGGTCGATCAGCCGGCGCAGGTGCGGCTGCGGCTCGGAGAACAGGTACGTGCCGCCGCCCAGCCAGGCGTCGCCCGGCCGCCAGGGCACCGGATGCCGCGCGTCCCGCACCTCCACCACCGTGTTCAGGTCCATGCCCGCAGTGAAGCAACGCGCACCGCCTCGCGGCGACTGGTTGCCGACACGGAAACGACGGCCGCACGGGCCCCGGTCCTGGAGGATTCACCAAGAGGCATTCCGCTCCATGCGCCTGGCATTTACCATGCGATGACTCGAATTCACCTGGTGAATGCGAGACGGGTACAAGGAGCCGCCGCACATGCACGTCGAACACCTCCTGCAGGACGAGACCCTCGGGCTGCGTCTGCTCTGGGCCGAGGAGGCGCTGTTGCGCCGGGAGATCGGCGGGGTCACCGTCACCGACCTGGAGGACCCCGCCCGGTTCGTCCGCCCCGACGAGGTGGTGCTCAGCGGGCTCGTCTGGTGGAGTGCGGACGGCGGCCGGGACAAGGCCGAACGCTTCGTCTCGGGGCTCAAGGACGCGGGCGCGGTCGCGCTGCTGGCCGGCGAGGAGACCCACGGCTCGGTGCCGGACGCTCTGGTCGAGGCGTGCGAACGGCACGGCGTGCCGGTCGCGGGCGTGCCGGCCCATGTGCTGTTCCGCGCGATCACCGACACCGTCTACCTGGGGCAGTGGGGCGAGCTGAGCCGCCGGCACGCGCTGCCCGCGCAGGTACGGGCCCGGCTGGACCGGCTGGCCGCCGAGGACCCCGATCCGGCCGCCGTGCTGGCCGCCGCCTTCGCGCACGTCGGCGGGGCGGAGGCCCGCGTCCGCACGGCGGCGGGCCGCACCGTCGCCACCACGAGCGCCGTCACACCGGGTGCGGCTCCCCTCCCGGCGGCGGACGGGGGCGCGACGGAGGGCGCGACGCTGGGCGTGGCGGACGGGGGAGTGACCGTGCCGGTGGAGGCCGAGACCGTCACGCCGTACGAACGCTGGGTGCTGCACCTGCCGGACGCCTCCGTCGCGCCGCCGCGCCTGCTGCACGAGATCGCCGCGGTCCTGGGCCGCTGCCAGGACGCGCTGCACCGCCAGGACTCCGGGCGCCGCGCGGCCCGGGAACTGGGCGCGGCGCTCGCCGGAGCCGGACCCGCTGGACTGTCTGGCGCGGTCCGGGCCTGCGGCCTGCCGGGGGAGGGGCCCTACCGCGTGCTCGTCGCGGACGCGGTGCCCGAGCGGCACGGGCCGCACGAGACGCGGAAGGATCTCGCGCGGGGCGGTCTGACGGAAGCCGTCGCTCACACCTCGCCGGCCTTCGCCACCGTCGGATCGCTGCCCGACGGCACCGCCTTCGCCGTCGTCCCCGAGGAGTCGGCCGCCGCGCCGGCCGAGGTCTGGCCGCGTGTCGCCGCCTGCGCGCCCGGTGTCCTCCTGTACGGCGGCCTCTCCGCACCGGTCACCGAGCCGGCCGCGCTGCCCGGAGCACTCGCCGAGGCCCGCTACGCCCTGGCCTGCGCCCGCACCACCGCCCCGGCCGCCTCCCAACTCGCCGACGCCACCACCCTGACCACGCTGGAGGCGCTGCTCACCGGCGTACCGGCCGAGGTCCGCGCCGCCTACAGCCGTACCGTCCTGGGGCCGCTGCTCGACACCGGCAGCGCCTCGGCCGCCGCGCTGCTGCACACCCTGGAGGTGTTCCTGGCGCACGACGGCTCGTGGGCCCGGACGGCCGAGTCGCTCCATCTGCACGTCAACACCGTGCACTACCGGATCCAGCGCATCGAGCACTTCACCGGCCGCGACCTGTCCCGGCTCGTCGACCGCCTCGACCTCTGGGCCGCCCTGCTGTGCCACCGTGACCCGGCCGGCCCCCGCGCCGTACCGGGCACGCGCCGGACCCGGCCGTCCGCGGTTGCCGCGCGCCGGTCCTGACGCGGGGCGCCGGTCCTGACTCCGGGTGCGGGTGTCCCGGAGCCGCGCGCCCTGCCGGTTCAGCCGGCCGCGTTGTCCACGCGAAGCCGCACTTGGTCCTCCAGGCGGCGCAGGCTGCCGTCGAGGGCGTCTTGCACGGCCCGCTCACCCGGGTCGTGCTCGGTGTCGAAGAACGACAGGTGCACGGTGACCTCGCTGGCACCGCTGTCGATGCCGGCGACCTGGAGCCAGCCGGTGTAGCCGCCCCGCTCGCGGGTGCCCCACTCCAGCCGCATCTGGTCCGGTTCGGCCCGCAGCACGGCCGGCAGATCCTGGCCCGAGCGGTCCTCGTGCACGGTGACGGCGGGCGGGTCCGCCACCTCGACGTGCAGTTCCTCCGGCAGCCAGGCGTCGAGCTGTCCGGCGTTGGCCGCCTGGTCGAAGACCTGCTCGGGCTGCGCGGGCATCGTGCGGGAACGTTCGTACTCGGCCATGGTCGTACCGTCCCTCGGCTCGGAAGTCGTACCCCGGCCGCGTGCCCCGTCGGCGGCGGCCGAAAAGCGCCGTCGTGCGGGCGCTCGGGTCACAGGCCCAGGGAGATGGCCAGACGGGTCAGCTCCGCGGTGCTGGTGATGTCGAGCTTGGCCCGGATGCGGCGCAGGTAGGCGTCGACGGTGTGCGCGGACAGGCCCATGTGGCGGGCGGTCTGGAGGTAGGTGCGGCCGGCGGCGATGTGCCGGAGCGTCTCCCGCTCGCGCGGAGCCAGCGCGGGGGTGGGGGCCTCGGTGGACGCGGGGGCGAGGGTGGCGCTCATGGGGTTTCCTCCGGCGGACGGGGAGGTCGCTGACCGATGTCTCCGATCGATGCCTCCGACCGGTAAGGGCGATTTGCCCTTGTTCCTCCAGGCTGGGCGCGGCACTTCACGACGGCGTCCGCCGACTGTCACAGACGCGTCACAGGGGCGGCGGAACGGTTTGACCGTCCCTCCGCTCCTGTGCGGGTCCGGGTCGCTCTTCAGGCCAGGGCGGCGCGCGCGGTCCGCTCCACCAGGGAGACCCCGTCGCGCATGGAGGCACTGCCGTCGGACAGGACCGCGACCAGGTACCGGTGCCCCCGCACGGTGACCTCTCCGATGCTGTTGACGTCCCACAGGCCGGAGGTGCTGCGCTGGAGCCAGCCGTTCTTCAGCGCGCTCGCGGAGCCGGACGCGGCCGGCGCCGACACGCCCCAGGCCTGTTCGGGCGTCACCTGGCTCATCAGGCTCCGCAGATAGGCGCGGGAGGCCTGGTTCAGTCCGGTGGCACCCGCCTTCGCCGTGCCGCCGTCGTCGAACACCGCGCGCAGCAGCCGGATCTGGTCGCCGGCGGTCGTGCGGGTCAGCCCCCACTTGGTGCCGGGGCCGCCGGTGGTCGAGGTGAGCCCGAGCCGTTTGTTGGCCTCGGCCAGGCCCGGGGCGCGGCCGATCTCCCGCCACAGCGCGTTGGCCGCCGCGTTGTCGCTGCGCCGGATCATCGGTTCCGCGTGCCCGCGTTCTTCGGCCGTGAGCCGCCGTCCGGCGTCCTGCGCCTTGAGCAGCAGTGCCGCGAGGATGTCGACCTTGACGATGCTCGCGGTGTCGTACGCCGTGTCCGTGCCGTGGATCTCGGGGGCGCGGCCGGCGCCGTCCAGGTCGAGCACCGCCGCCGTCACCCTGCCGTGGGCGGGCGGGGTGGCGGCGGACGCCGGGGTCGGAGTCAGCGGGCCGAGCGGGAGCAGGGCTGCCACCGATGCCGCGAGGGTGCCGGCCGCGATCCGTGCCGTGCGTGCCGTGCGGATGGTGGGGGAGGGGTGGGACGCCATGGGGCCAGAACGTAAGCCACATTCCGGTGCGCGCGACGTGGCTCCCGTCACTCGGAACCCTGTTCGGCGCGAAGTGTGAGAAGAGCCACCGTTGGGGCGCATCGGGGTGCCCGGTCACCGCCGTGGCGGCGTGTGCGCGCGGTGTGGCCGACGGTGTCGCTTATCTTCGCCCAGACACCGACATCCGGAGTGATAATGGAAAAATCGGATGAAGTGGTTGCAGTGGCCGAGCGCGTGACGGTCGTCCCCGTCGCTCCGCCCCTGCGCCGGGGCCGGCGGTGGCCGCTGGGCGCCGCCCTCGCCATCACGGCCGTCGCCACCGCCGGGCTGCTGCTCGCGGGCACCGCCTGGCCGGACCAGCCGGCCGTACGGGCCTGGCGCACCGTCTGCCTCGCGATCACCGTCCAGGCACTGCCCTTCCTGCTCCTCGGCACCGTCCTGTCCGGCGCCATCAACGCCTTCGTCCCGGCCGACCTGTTCACCCGGGTGCTGCCCAGGCGGCCGGTCCTCGCCGTGCCCGTCGCCGGCGCGGCCGGCGCGGTGCTGCCGGGCTGCGAGTGCGCGTCGGTGCCCGTCGCCAACAGCCTGATCCGGCGGGGCGTCACCCCCGCCGCCGCCTTCGCGTTCCTGCTCTCCGCGCCCGCCATCAACCCCGTCGTGCTGACCGCCACCGCCGTCGCCTTCCCGGGCAGCCCCGCCATGGTCGCCGCCCGGCTGCTCGCCTCCCTCGCCACGGCGGCCGTCATGGGCTGGCTGTGGCTGTGGCTCGGCAGGGAGGAGTGGCTACGGCCCGGCCTGCGCCACCGGCACACCGGCCACCAGCACGGCCACAGCCGCCTTCACGAGTTCCGCCTCGGCTTCCAGCACGACTTCCTGCACGCCGGCGGCTTCCTGGTGCTCGGCGCCATGGCAGCCGCCACCTTCAACGTCGCCGTGCCGCGCTCCGTCCTCGACGCCTTCTCCGGCTCACCCTGGCTGTCGGTCCTCTTCCTCGCCGGGCTCGCCGTGCTGCTGGCCGTGTGCTCCGAGGCCGACGCGTTCGTCGCCGCCTCGCTCACCGGGTTCTCGCCCGTCGCCCGACTCGTCTTCATGGTCGTCGGCCCGATGGTCGACCTGAAACTCATCGCCCTCCAGGCGGGCACCTTCGGGCGTGCCTTCGCCTGGCGGTTCTCCACGGCCACCACCGTCGTCGCGATCACCGCCGGCGTCCTGATCGGAGGCCTGCTGCTGTGAAACGCCCCGTACAGTCCCTGCTCCTGACGCTGACCGGCCTCGGCCTGCTGCACACCGCCCTGTTCACCGACACCTACCTGCGCTACGTCAAGGCCGGCCTGCGCGTCCCGCTGATCGCCTCCGGCGCCGCGCTGCTGCTGCTCGGCCTGACGGCGGCGGTCGCGCGGGAGAGGCGCGGGGGCAGCGGACGCGGACACGAGCACGGGAGCGGGCACGGGGGCGGGCAGGGGGACGGGGGTGATCATGGGCACGATCACTCGGTCACCCCGCGCATCGCCTGGCTGCTCTTCCTGCCCGCCCTCAGCCTGACCGTCTGGGCCCCGCCCGCCCTGGGCGCCTACACCGCGTCCCGCTCGGGCGCCAAACCCGTCACCGTGCAGAAGAAGGGCTTCGACCCGCTGCCCGCGGCCTCTCCGGTGCCGCTCACCCTCACCGACTTCACCAAACGCGTCCAGCAGGACCGCAGCCTCGCCGTCAAAGGCCGCGCCGTGCAGCTGACGGGCTTCGTGACCCCGGCCGAGGAGGGGGACGGCTGGTACCTCACCCGCATCATCTTCACCTGCTGCGCCGCCGACTCACAGACCGTCAAGGTACGGATGTACGGCACCGAGGCGCCGCCCGCCGACAGCTGGCTCGCGGTGACCGGCACCTGGCACCCCCGGGGCGCCCTGGGCACCCGCACGGCCGAGGCGGCGCTCGACGTCACAGCGGCCCAGCCCGTCGCCCAGCCCGTCAACGCCTTCACCGACGACCTGCCCCTACGGCCGTCCTGACCTCGCCGGACGCCCCTCTCCGGCGGTTCGCCACTGCGGCGCGCAGCGTGGAGGGGAGCGGCGACGCGCGTGGCGGACACCGGACACCCCGGTCGCGGGAGAGCCACGGGAGCCACGGGAGCCGCGGGAGAGGTGGCACTGATGGAACAGGATGTCTCCAGGCCCCGGGTCGTGGCGGGCGTCGCTGGGCGGTACGCCACGCCGCCCTCGTCGGCGGCGCCGTAGAGGCGATCGCCGCGTGGGAACTGCCGGGGCTGTACGGCTGGTCGGCGCCCGCCGTGGGCACGGACATCGACGCGGACGAGGCACGGCAGAAGATGGTGCGGGAACTGACCGAGGCTCTCGGCCCGGACGCCGCCGCCTCCGTGACCAGCCGTGTGGTGCACGGCAACCCCACGGAGATCCTGGTCCGGGCCTCCGAGGGTGCCGAGGCCCTGGTCGTCGGCAGCCGGGGCAGGGGCGGCTTCGCCCGCGCGCTGCTCGGCTCGGTCAGCCGGCAGGTCGCCCAGCACGCCGACTGCCCGGTGGCCATCGTGCGGGCACCCGGGAAGCCGTGAGGCCACCGAACCCGGCGGCCGGTGCGACGAGCGCCGGTGCGCGGGGACGGACGTGGCGGTCGTGGCACGCCGGCTGTGTGGCGGCCTCCGGCCGGGTCAGGCCCTCGCCCCGGCGGCCCCCGCCTCCGCGCAGTGCGCCGGCAGCCGCGGGTGCACCTCGAAGACGTCCCGCAGACCCGTCACCCGCAGCATCCGCAGGAAGCCCACGCTGTCCGTGACCAGCCGCAGCCGACCGCGCCGGGCCAGCACCCGGTTGCGGGCCCGGCACAGCGCGCTCAACCCGGCGCAGTCGATGAAGTCGACCGGCCTGAGGTCCAGCACCAGGTCGGGCCGCGGGTCGCCGGTGAGCGCGTCGAGCCGTCGGGTCAGCTCGGGCGCGGTGAGCACGTCGATCTCCCCGCGCAACGGGAGGACCGTCGCCCCGCCGGGCATGCGGTGGGCCGAGGCCACGCCGTAGCTCCGGTGGCCCGTGGCCACGCCGGGACGGGCCGACTGCGCGGCCGTGGACCGCCTCTGCTTCTCGGGCATGTGACCAGCAGAACCCACGGGCGAGGGTGCCCGGTAGGGCCCAACGGCCTTGGTCCGGCCCGGGTCGACTCTTGGTCCGGGCCGGGTCCGCTCTTGGTCCGGGCCGGGTCCCCCCTTGACCTGGCCCAGGTCCGTTCCCGATCCGGCTCAGGTCCGTTCCTGATCCGGCTCAGGGCGGCTCTTTGTCCGTCCCGGGGTCCGCCCTGGCCCGCCCCGGTCAGGGCCGCGGCCCGGGAGGGACGGTCTCGTCGGACGCGGGCTCCGCGTCCGTGAGCAGCACGCCCGTGACCAGGTCCGGGCGGATGCGCACCGCGTGGTCCATGCCGCCCTCCTGCGGCGCCCACGGGCTCAGCAGCGTCCGTACCCGGCCCAGTTCGGCGGGGTCGGTGACGAGCCGGGCGTACCCGGTGACGACCACGCTCCAGCCGAGCCGGGTGTCCGGGTCGATCGCGTCGGCCTCGTAGGCGACCACCACGCCGGTGCCGTCGCCCTGCCGGGCCCGCGAGGTCAGGGCGGCGCCCTCGTGGGTGCGGATCACGATGTCACCGCCGTCCAGCACATGGTTGACCGGCCGCACGGTGGGCAGCGCCCGCCGGGTGAACACGATCCTGCCCAACGGCACGCTGCCGAGCAGCCGCAGGGCCTCGGCGCGGTCGAGGTCGACACGCCTGGGCGCCGCGGCGTCGGTGCGGGTCATGGCCGGCTTCTTCACGGGTGCGTGGATCGTCGTCCCCTGGGTCCGGGCCCGGTGCGGGCGGCGGGTTCCGTGTGCGGAGCGGCGCCGCGGGGGATCGGCGCCGCTCCTGTGAGCAACCCTCCCGCGCTCCGCGCCCGCGCGGCAGTGCCGTTCGGTCCCCCGGCCCGGGGCCATAGGTCCCCACCCCGGCCCCGTCCCGGTGCCGCCGGGACCGAACGGCCCATGGCCCCGCCCGGCTCGCCGGGTCAGGCTGGAGGTGCCGTAGGGACGGCATCCGAACCCCTGGAGGTGCCATGGACGGCACCCCGACCGTCGTGAGCGACGTGATGACCCGCGAGGTTCTCGCCCTGCGGACCGGCGCCGCCTTCAAGGACATCGTGCGGGCGATGCGCGAGTGGCGGATCGGCGCCCTGCCCGTCCTGGACGACGCCGGCCGGGTGGTCGGCGTGGTCGCCGCGGCCGATCTGCCAGCCAGGGAGGAGTGCCGCGAGGACGACCTCGGCCATCTGGGCCGTGTCCGGGAAGGCGTGGACCCGCGGAAGGCCACCGGCACGACCGCCGGCGAGCTGATGACCACGCCCGCCGCCACCGTGACCCCCGCCGCCGGTCTCGGCCAGGCCGCTCGCCTGATGGCGCGCGCCGGGGTCGAACACCTCCCGGTCGTCGCGCCCGACGGCACCCCGCGCGGCATCGTCAGCCGCTCCGACCTGCTGAAGGTGTTCCTGCGCGCCGACGCGGACATCGCCGAGCAGGTCCGCGGCGAGGTCGTCGGCCGTCTTTTCGGCACCCGCTCGGCCGCGATCGGCGTGGAGGTGCACGATGGAGTGGTGACCCTCGCCGGCCGGGTCCGGGAGACCGCGCTCGTGCCGCTCGCCGTCCGCCTGGCGCGCTCCGTGCCGGGCGTCGTGGACGTACGGTGCGTGCTCACCGGGCCGCCCGGGCACCCGGACCTGGACCTGGACGCGGGTCCTCCGGCCGTCGAGCGGACCGGCACACGGTGACGGCGATGCCGCCGGCACACCTGAGGAGGCGGTGACGATGACCCGGACACCTCCCACGACGGCCGCCCCCGTCCGGCTGTGGCGGTGGCGGCGCAACCCGCTGCGCCGGCCGAGCGACATGGTGGAGGCCTGGATCGTGCTGGCCACGTGGGTGCTCGTCCTGCTCTGCGGAACCCTGGCGGGCGTGCTCGCCGCGCGGGCCTCCGACGCCTCGTTCGCCGAGCGCCGGGCCGAACTGCGCACCGTGTCCGCCGTCCTCACCGACGACGCCGCGAAGACCCCCGCCACCGGCAGCGGGTACGACGACGGACGGGTGTGGGCCGGCGTGCGCTGGACCGGCCCGGACGGCGCGGTGCACACCGACCGCGCGAAGGTCTACCCGGGCGCCCCCGCCGGCAGCACGATCACCGTGTGGACCAACCGGTCCGGCCGGGTGGTCCCGGCACCCGTCACCGGAGCGGCCGCCGGCGCGCAGTCCGCCCTCACCGGCGCCCTGGTGGCGCCGACGGCCGCCGCGGCGGTCTGGGGCGTGGGCTGGATCGTGCGCAGCCGGCTCATCAGGCGGCGCCTGGCCGAGTGGGACGAGGAGTGGAAGCAGATCGGGCCCCGCTGGGGGAACTTCAGCGGGACCTGAGCCGAAGCGTCCCCCGAAGGGGTTGTCGCGCCCCCCGGGAGAGGGGCCCGGCGCATGCCCACAGGAGAGCCGGAGAGACATCCGGCATGCAGCAACCGAACGCGGACGGCGCCCTCCCGGCCCCGCGCACCCCGCAGGCGTCCTCCCTCCAGACCGTCCTCACGGCGGACTTCACGTCGGCCGGACAGTGGGTCGCGGGCCGTTCCTGGGCCTATCCCGGCGGCGGTCCCGTCAACCCGGACGACGACAAACTCGACTACCTGGTGTCCGACCCCGCCTACGCGCGCTCCGGCACCTTCAAGGCCGTCCGCCGCCGCGACGGCCGCTGGAACACCGGCCTGCTGACCACCGAGGGAAGTGCCGAGGCCTTCATGGTCCGGACCGGCGACGTGCTGGAGGCCAGGGTACGGCTGCCCCGCGAGGTCGGGGCCTGGCCGGCGATCTGGACGTGGCGCGACGGCGACCAGGAGATCGACGTCTTCGAGTACCACCCGGACCACCCCGACCTGCTGGAGTTCGGCAACCACGTACGCGCCACGGGTTTCTACCACCGTGACGAGGCCATCGCCCCCGGTGCCTGGGTGGACCTGCGCACCGAGTTCGGGTCCAAGTCCGTGGTGTGGTGGGTCAACGGCAGCCAGGTCTTCGCGGACCGGCGGGGCGTGGGCCGCGGCTGGCACGCCTATCTCATCGTCAACCTGTCGGTGTGCGCGGGCCGCTACCACCCGCCGCCCGCGGCGACGACGACCGAGATGTCCTTCGAGGTCAGCCGTCTCGTCGTACAGCGAGCCGCCGCGCACCCGGAACTGCCAGAACCGGCGGCGACCGCCACGGCCGGGGACGCCGCCGAGGCCGAACCGGACCCGTCGGGGTGAGTACGGCGCGCCGAGTGCCGCTCAGGCCTCCAGCGCGTCCCGGACCGTGGGGTGACAGTCGAGCAGGGTGGTCAGGCCGACGATCTCCAGGGTCCGCAGGACCGGCCTGCGGACACCGGCGAGCAGCAGCCGGCCGCCCGGTCCGAGGGCCTGGTGCGCCGCTATCAGGGCGTTGATGCCGCTGGAGTCCATGAAATCGACGCCCGTGAAGTCGGCGACCGTGCGCGAGGCCGTCTCCTCGGCGGGCACCAGCGCGTGACGGAGGAGACCGGAGGTGTGGTGGTCGATCTCCCCGTTCACGGTGACGACGGTGACCCCGTCGACGACGGCACGGCTGATGCCCAGCCCGTCCGGCGCGGCCGGTTCCCTGGTGTGTGCGGTGTCTGACACGCGTTCCTCGTCCACGTTCGACGGTCTGACCGGACTTCCCCGGGGACGCGCCTGCCCCCGATCGCGCCGAGGATGCGTCTTCCCTGAGAAACGGGAGGCGTACGGGGTGCGAACGCGGGTATCCGCTGGTGCGTGAACGGGGTGACAGGACGTAACGGACAGGAATCGGGCGCTCGCCACGAGGGGCCCGCCGCGGCCGGCGGTCACTGGCCGCCGCAGATGACGGTGGAGTTGGACGGCACCGCCGACGGCTGCATCGCCGAGGCGCGGGATCGGGCGGGGCGCTTCCTCGCCGGGGCGCAGGCGGCGCACGGCATGCCGGTGACGGCGCACGCGATGCAGCTCAGCCGGCTGGTGGTGAGCGAACTGGTCACCAACGCCTGCAAGTACGCGCCCGGCCCACTGCTGCTGAGTCTGAGGATCACCGGCAACGCGGTGGCGGTCGAGGTGTGGGACAGCGTGCCCGTGCTGCCGGTGGCCCGGGCCGCCGATCCGGGCCGCGTGGGCCAGCACGGTCTGGAGATCGTGATGGCCGTCGTCCAGGGCTTCGAGGTACGACGCGAACCGGTCGGCAAGTGCGTCACCGCCCGGATCGCCCTGTGGGACGACGAACCGCTGGCCACCCTCACCGACTCCGACTCCGGCTCCCGCTGATCGCGCTCCGTCGGCACCGGACCGGCACGACTTCGCCGCCCGGTACAACCTCTCGGGTTCCTCGCGTGTCCAGGACATGATCAGCCGGTCAACCGGGCCCGCGCGCCCGCGCGCCGGTCCCGTCCCGACGAGGAGACCCACGTGCGCTCACCCCTCCGTCCCGCGGCGGCGGCCGTGGCGGCCGCCGCGATCGGCATCGCCGTACCCGCCCTCACCGCCCCCGTGGCGCACGCCGGCGAACTCGGCCCCGACCTGGTGATCTCGACCCTGCCGGTCGCCTCCCCCAAGCCGGGCGAGGTCTACGACAAGACCGTCATCGTCACCAACAACGGCACGGCCGCCGCGCGGGACGTCGTCTTCCGGATCGGGCTGAGCCGCGGCCTCGACTTCCCGGAGCACGTCGAGGGCTGCACCTACTCGACCACCCGGGATGGGGGCCCGCAGGCACTGTGCGACCTGCACCAGACCGTCGAGCCGAAGGCATCCGTCACCACCCGCGTCCGGTTCCGGGCCCGGCCCGACGCGCTGCTGGAGTACGTGGAGTACGGCACGAGCCCCACCGGCGCGGCACCGGGGGACGGCTTCGACGAGGCCAACCGGCGCCTGGCCCTGACCGCGGACAGCACGGCCGACCTGCTCGCCGAGGGCGACAAGGCGGCCGGAGACCCGGGCGGCGAGGTGACCCTCACCGCGACCCTGCGCGACGCCGGCCCCGGCCGGATCCAGAACGAGGAGAGCGACGAGCAGCCCGGCCTGCTGGTCCGCATCCCGGCCGGCACCACCGCCGTCCAGGTGCCCGGCGACTGCGCGCCGTTCGGCGTCGACGCCCCCACCGGCCCCTCGGAGCCGGGCCACCCGAAGTACGTCTGCTGGCCCGCCGACCAGATCATCGAGGCCGGCCAGAAGCTCGACTACACCTTCGTCCTGAAGATCGGAAAGGGAGCCCGGGACACCCGCGGCGAGATCACGGCCAGCTCGGTGTACGGCACCCACCTGGACGTCGACAAGAACCGCGCGAACGACACCGCCTACCTCGACGTGGACGTGACGGATTCCGGCGGCACCTCCGGGGGATCGACGGCCGGCGGGTCCACAGCAGGTGGGTCCACGGGAGGTGGGTCCACGGCCGGCGGGTCCACGGCCGGTGGATCCGGCGACGGCGGCTCGGCCACCGGCGGTTCCGGCACGGGCGGCGGCGGCAACGCCCCGCACGGCCAGTCGACCGGCGGGACCAGCGGAACCGGCACCTCGGCTGCGGCCGCCGACTCCACCGGGGGCGTCCTCGCCGGCACCGGCAGCGACGGCAGGCCGCTGCTCGCAGCGGGTGCCGGGGCCGCCGTGGTCGCCGGGGGACTGGTGCTCGTGGCCGTGCGCCGCCGCAGGGCCGTCTGACCGGTGCCGCGGCGCCCGTTGTACTCCTGCGAGGGTGGCGGGGAGGAGGCCCGCCCGTCACCCGTCGCCGCTCCGCCCTCAGCCGCGTACCTTCACCCGGCTCAGCGCGGCCACGCCCACCGCCGCGAGGGCGATCTGGATGAGCCACTCGATCCAGTCGACGCCCTTGGTGTCCGCGACGCCCAGAGCGGCGGCGAGGGCACTGCCGATGAGCGCGGCGACGATGCCGATCACGATCGTCCACAGGATGCCGATGTGCTGGCGGCCGGGCACGGCGAGGCGGCCGAGGACGCCGATCACGATGCCGATGATGATCGCGCTGATGATCCCGGAAATCTCCATGACTGTTCTGCCACCCCTCACTCGTCGGTGGCCTACAGATGCCCGCTCGGCCCCGGCGCACGCCTGCCGGGACCCGGGGGTGGAGGGCGGAGCCCGCGAGGTGGTTGCATGAGATGCCTCACCTGTGAATCGCACCGCGCTTTGTGTTGCCGCAAGCCCGGGTTTGTTAGATTGCGCAACTACGCAATCGAGGTGAACCCCCGCTTCACCTGCCTGAAGACCGCCGCACACGCCCGGCCGTCCCTCGGACGCCCCGGGCCGGACGGGCCCGACCGTGTTCATGGGAGTGGGAGATGAGCGACCCGTGGGACCGGCCCGCCGGCCAGGCCACGCGCAGCCGCGGCGCACGGGTGCCCCGGCAGGGCTCCGCGGCGCCCGGCGGGGCCCGCGCGCACGACGGCCGGCCGGCCAAGGGCTCCCATGGCGCCCGGCCCGGTGGTGAACGGGGCCGCGGCCGACGGCTGCTGAGAATATTCGCGACCTGTCTGTCGGTGCTCATCGTCGTCACGGCCGGCGCCGGCTGGTGGTTCTACGAGCACCTGAACGGCAACATCCACAGCGTCGCGCTGGACGGCAAGGGCGGCACCGAGAAGGCCGACGCCTTCGGCCGCACCCCGATCAACATCCTGGTGATGGGCTCGGACGGCCGGACCAGCAAGACGGACTGCAAGCTCGGTGGCGGCTGCTCGCACACCGGCGTGCAGAGCGGCAGCAACGCGGACGTGGAGATGGTGCTGCACATATCCGCCGACCGCTCCAACGCCACCGTGATGAGCATCCCGCGCGACACCATGACCCAGGTCCCGGCCTGCCACGACGCCGAGTCCCGCCAGTCCACAAACGGCTACTACGGGCAGATCAACAGCGCCCTCCAGTACGGCCCCGCCTGCCAGGTCGCCACCGTCCACCGGCTGACCGGCATCCCCATCGACCACTTCGTCAAGCTCGACTTCTCCGGCGTGGTCAAGATGTCCGACGCGGTCGGCGGCGTCTCGGTGTGCGTCGACGACGACGTCTACGACACCTACTCGCACCTGAAGCTGTCCGAGGGCACCCACACCCTCAAGGGCGTCGCGGCCCTGGAGTTCGTGCGCTCCCGGCACGGCTTCGGCGACGGCAGCGACCTCGGCCGGACCATCTCGCAGCACATCTTCCTCAGCGCGATGATCCGCAAGTTCAAGAGCGCGGGCACCCTGACCGACCCGACCGCCGTCTACGACCTCGCCGACGCCGCCACCAAGGCCCTGACCGTGGACGACGGTCTCGGCACCGTGAAGAAGCTGATCGGACTCGCCTCCGACGTGAACAAGGTGCCCACCAAGCGGATCACGTTCACCACGATGCAGACGGCCCCCGACCCGGCCGACAAGGACCGCGTCGTGGTCGCCTCCGCCGCGAAGAGCCTGTTCGCCACCATCGCCGACGACCAGTCCCTCACCACCGGCTCGGGCAAGAAGGCCGCCGCGGCCTCCGCCACCGCCAAGGCCACCGCCTCGGCCGTACCCGCCTCCGAGGTCGCCGTCACCGTGGAGAACGGCACCGGCATCACCGGCCGCGCCGGCACCGTGGCCGACGCGCTCACCGACCGGGGGTTCAGCCCGGCCACGACCACGGAGAACGCCCCGAGCCGCGCGAGCACCACCACGCTCACCTACGGCACCGGTCGCGAGGGCGCGGCTCGGACGGTCGCCAAGGCGCTGGGCCTGTCCGCCGCCCAGCTGAAGCAGGGCACCGGCACGGGACTGACACTCGTCGTCGGCGGCGACTGGCCGAGCGGCACCCGCTATCCCGGGGGCGGCTCGTCGAAGGCGTCCGCCGACACCAAGGCCGCCGTGTCCGACGCGCACGCCTCCACCGCCGACCAGGCCAAGACCTGCGCCAAGGTCAGCCGCTACAAGACGGTCACGTACAACGGCGTCGCCATGACACCGGCCCAGGCGTACGCGGCGGCCCGGGGCAAGCCCGACTCCGACTCCTGAGCCGACGGGTCAGGGGCGCGGTTCGTCCCGCTCCACGACGGTGCCGGCGACCACCCGGACGGAGCCGGGCGGCACCTCGTCCTGGTCCCGGAGCGCCCGGGCCTCGCTCTTGAAGATCCGGGTGGCCTTTCCCGCCGACCGGGTCAGCCCGGGCAGCCTGCGGATTCCGAGGACCACGACCACCACCACGAGGAACACGGCCAGCTCGCTCAAGCCGAACATCGGAACGCCCTCCGCCTACGATCTACAGTGCTGTAGAAGTATGTCCGGAGGGCGATCATTCAACAAGCCCGACGCCCCGGCTCAGACCTGGCGCCAGCGGGCGTTGCACCACGAGAAGAGCCCGAACGCCGCGAGCCCCAGCGCGACCAGGGCGAGCAGCCAGGGCCCCGCCGGCAGGTCCCGGAAGGCGCGGAGCGTGTCGTCCATGCCCTTGGCCTTGCCCGGCCGGTGCTGGACGGCCGCCACCACCGCGAACACCCCGGCGAAGGCGAACACCAGCCCGCGCGCCGTACCGCCCGTCACGCCCAGGACGTTGACCACCCGCTCCGTGTGCGGCGACATCTCCCCGGTCCGCAGATGCTTGCGGAACTTCTTGCGCGCCGCCCGGAACGCGATCCACAGACCGGCGCCCACCACGCCCGCACCCGCGAGCCCGACCAGCCACGGCCCGCCCGGCCAGCCCAGCACCGTCGCGGTGACGTCGTCGGTGCGCCGGTCGGAGCTGCCGCTGCCGCTGCCCCGGTCACCGGCCGCGTAGGCCAGCACCGAGTACGACGTGAAGGCGTAGAAGACGAACCGGCCCGCGTTCGCCGCCCGCGAGGTCGGCTTGGAGCCGTCCGGGCCCGCACCGCCGAACACCGCCTCCGACAGCCGCCACAGCCCCATGCCGGCGAGGGCGATGCCCACGATCCACAGCAGCACCGCCCCGAACGGCTTGCCCGCCAGCTCGCCCAGGGCGCCGCCGCGGTCGGCCTGCTGTCCGCCGCCGTCGTCCCCGAAGGCGATCTGGAGCGCGATCACGCTCACCAGGATGTAGATGAGGCCGCGAGCGGCGAAACCCGCCCGGGCCGCCGCGGCCATCGCCGTGCTGTCCGCGGCCCGGCGGGCCCGGGACCGTCCCCGCAGTGCCCAAGTCTGTGTGCCCATACCTCGCCGATGCCCCCGGCCCGCGCTACGACACCTACCCGGGTCGCTGCGAGGCGGCGGCCGTGGGACGGAGGTCGGCGAGGGTGAGGGGATGGGCCGGTGGGTCGGGCAGCGCGAGCCGCGAGGTGGTGTGCAGCCGGCGGTCGACGTGCAGCAGCTCGCCGGGCTCCATGAGCCGCCAGTGCGGGTTCTCGTCCATGGGCTCGCTCGCCACGACCACGGCCGCCCGGTCGCCCAGGTCCGCCGAGCGCACCCGCATCCGGCCGTGCCGGCCGGTGTGGTCCAGATGCCGCGAGCCCTGATGACCGCCCGCGGGGCGTTGCAGTACGTGCAGCTCGTGGGTGTCGGGGTAGCGCAGCGCCCACAGCTCCCCGGGCGTGACCAGGATGATGTTGAGCGCGTACAGCGGCAGGTTCTCCGCCGTCCAGCGGGCCGCCGCCACGAGACCGGCGCTCACGTCGCCGCCGTGGGCCGCCGTCTCCCGGGTCACCAGGGCGAAGAAGCGCTCCGAGTCAGTGTCGCCGCGCACCAGCGCGCGGTCCGCGCCCAGGTGCCGGTCGAGCACGTCGAGGCCCTCGATCACGCCGTTGTGCGCGCACAGCCGCCCGTCCTGCTCGAAGGGGTGGGTGTTGCGCGTGTCCAGCCCACCGGTCGAGGCGTACCGGATGTGGGCGAGGAACGTCGACGACTCCACCTGCCGGGACTCCTCGGCGAAGGCACGGTCCTCGTACGCGGCGATCGGTGCCTTGTGCACCTCGGGAGTGCCGTCCGGGGCGAAGAAGCCCAGCCCGGTGCCGTCGGGGTCCCGGTGGCTCTGCGCACGGAGACTGTCGGGGGCGTCCAGCAGCCAGAACGTGGCGTGCGTCCGCACGGGGGAGCTGCTCAGCCCGAAAAGCCGGCACACGGTGTCCTCCTCGGATCCCGGAGAATCTCGGACCCCGGACGACCCCGGATCCCGGACGACCATGGTCCCGCGCCCCGCGCCGCCCCGCACGCGGCACACAAAAGTCACCGGTTCGAGGAGGATCACGCATACATCCGGAGAGTGGGGGTAACCGGCCTGTCGTTGACGTATGACAACAGACACGGACGCAGACCGATCCGGGAGGGGAACACCCATGGCAGCGCGGACCCTGGTGGAACACGAGACGCGGACGGCATCCGGGC
>NZ_JANUGP010000026.1 GCF_024753135.1 Streptomyces pyxinicus
TGTCCGGTCCTCTGGGGGGTTGCCTCGGGGGTTGCCTCGGGGGTTGCCTCGGGGGTTGCCTCGGGGGCGGCATGAGGGGTGGTGCCGGCTCGTCCGCCGGGTGGCCGTTCGCGCCACAGGCGCAGTGCCGTGTCGATCAGCGGCACCCGGACCAGTCCGGTGACGGCGTCCAGGTCCTGCCAGGCGGCGAGGTCGGTGGAGCCGCCCACCTCGTGGCGGAGTTCGCCGCCGGTGACGACCGCCTCGTACACGATCCGCACCCCGTGGTGGTCGACCCGGCCGCGGGCGGCCCGGCGGGGCAGCAGATGGCGGGCGGAGTCGATGCCGAGCAGGCCGGTCACCTCGACGCGGTACCCGGTCTCCTCGGCGACCTCGCGGCGCACGGTGTCGTACGGGTCCTCGCCGTGCTCCATGCCGCCGCCGGGCAGCACCCACTCGGGCGTGCCGTCCGGTCCCGGCGAGCGGGCCAGCAGTATCCGGCCGTCACGGACGCACACGGCGTAGGCCGCCACCCTCAACTTACGTCGCATTCCCCGACGTTAGCCGCGAAGACCGCGCCGGACCAACGGGGGGAGATCCGCCCGGATCACCCCGAAATCCATCGGGGGTTTTCCCCATACATGGATATCGATTCGGTCAACGAACCCCAAATTCCTGCCCTTCGGGTAAAGCTGAGCGCTCTCGTTCACACGTTCCTTTACCTGAGGGATGCCGATGACCCACACGCCCGAGCGTGATCCCATATCCGGTCCGAGACGCCTGGCCCGCATAGCCGCGGCCGTGGGTGTCGTGGCCGCCCTCGCCGCGACCGGGTCGGTCCCGCTGGCCGTCGCGGCGGACACCCCGACCGCCCCGGCCGCCGATCCCGGTCTCAAGTCCGCCCATGCCAAGCTGGGTTCGGACGACGCCGACGCGCTCGCCGAGGCCAAGGCCGACGGCACCAAGAACGTCACGATGATGATCGCGACGGCCCCCGGCCGGACCGAGCAGGTCGCCCGGGAGCTGGACGCGGTCAAGGGCGGCTCGGTGGGCCGCAGCTACGACAAGGTCGGCTACGTCCGCGCCACCGTCCCCACCGCCCAGGCCGACGCGGCCATCAAGGCCGCCGCCGAGCTCACCTCGGTGCACGCGATCGACCTGCGCCAGGAGATCCCGCTGGACGACCCGGCGCCGAACACCGCCACCACCGGCAAGTCCGCAGCGGCGAAGAGGACGTACTCGGGACCGGGCAAGAGCACCCCGGCGGAGAACCCCTACAACCCGTCGTTCGAGACCGGCGCGGTCGATTTCGTCAAGAAGAACCCCAAGGCGGACGGCCGGGGCGTCACCATCGGCATCCTCGACTCCGGCGTCGACCTCAGCCACCCGGCGCTCCAGAAGACCAGCACCGGCGAGCGCAAGATCGTCGACTGGGTCACCTCGACCGACCCGATCACCGACAGCGACGGCACCTGGCGCCGGATGACCAACCCGGTCAGCGGCCCCTCCTTCAGCTACGGCGGCGCGAACTGGAAGGCTCCCGCGGGCGACTACCAGGTCAACCTGTTCCGCGAGAACGCCACGGCCGGCGGTGACGCCAAGGGCGACGCCAACCGCGACGGCGACACCACCGACTCCTGGGGCATCCTCTACGACCCGGCCGCCGGCACGGTCCGCGTCGACCTGAACAACAACTTCGACTTCACCGACGACACGCCGATGAAGCCGTACAAGGAGGACCACCAGGTCGGCTGGTTCGGCACCGACGACCCGAAGACCGACGTGGCCGAGCGCCAGCCGTTCGTCGTGCAGATCCGCAAGGACGTGCCGACCGACCCCTACGGCGGCGACTGGGTCGGCAAGAAGGCCGACTTCGTCAACATCGGCGTCATCGAGTCCGAGCACGGCACCCACGTGGCCGGCATCACCGCCGCCAACGGGCTGTTCGGCGGCAAGATGAACGGCGAGGCCCCGGGCGCGAAGATCGTCTCCTCGCGCGCCTGCACCTGGACCGGCGGCTGCACCAACGTCGCGCTCACCGAGGGCATGATCGACCTCGTCGCCAACCGCGGCGTCGACATCGTCAACATGTCCATCGGCGGCCTGCCGGCACTGAACGACGGCAACAACGCGCGCGCCGAGCTGTACACCCGGCTCATCGACACCTACGGCGTCCAGCTCGTGATCTCCGCGGGCAACTCCGGCCCCGGCGCCAACACCATCGGCGACCCCGGCCTCGCGGACAAGGTGATCTCCGTCGGCGCGACCATCTCCAAGGAGACCTGGGCCGCCAACTACGGCTCGGCCGTCTCCACCCGGTACGCGATGATGCCCTTCTCCTCACGCGGCCCGCGCGAGGACGGTGGCTTCACCCCGACCCTGAGCGCCCCCGGCGCGGCGATCAACACCACCCAGACCTGGCTGCCGGGCTCCCCGGTCGCCGAGGCGGGCTACTCGCTGCCGGCCGGCTACTCCATGCTCCAGGGCACCTCGATGGCCTCCCCGCAGGCCGCCGGCGCCTCCGCGCTGCTGCTGAGCGCGGCCAAGCAGCAGCACGTCGACCTGACCCCGGCGACCCTGCGCACGGCGCTGACCTCGACCGCCGACCACATCAAGGGCGCGCAGGCGTACGAGGAGGGCGCGGGCCTGATCAACATCGTGGACGCCTGGAAGTCCATCCGGCGCGGTGCCACCGCCCACGACTACACGGTCAAGGCACCGGTCGACACCGCGCTCGACTCCGCCCTGAAGACCCCCGGCTTCGGCACCGGCCTGTACGACCGCGAGGGCGGCCTGAAGGCGGGCCAGAAGAAGACGTACGACGTCACCGTCACCCGTACCTCGGGCCCCGCCACGCCGGTGCGCCACGAGCTGTACTTCGAGAACAACGCCGAGCACACTTTCAAGATCCTCGGCGACGACGTGGTCAAGCTCCCGCTGAACCAGCCGGTGACGGTGAAGGTGCGGGCGGCTCCGCGGTCGGCGGGTCTCAAGAGCGCGATCCTGGAGGTCGACGACCCGCGTACCGAGGGCGTCGACAAGCAGATCCTCTCCACCGTCGTCGTCTCCGCGCCGGTGAAGTACACGGTCGCGGCGTCGAGTTCCGTCCAGCGCAACGCCACCACCTCCTACTTCGTGACCGTGCCCGAGGGCGCCAAGTCGCTGGAGGTCGCGATCGGCGGCCTCGCCTCCGGCAGCCAGACCCGGTTCATCGCCATCAACCCGTACGGCACGCCGGTCGACAACACCTCGACGCCGTACTGCTACAACAACTACCTCGACGGCAACGGCTGCAAGCCCGACGTGCGCTCGTACGCCGACCCGCAGCCCGGCGTCTGGGAGATCGAGGTCGAGGCGCGCCGCACCTCGCCGCTGCTGGACAACCCGTACCGGCTGGACGTCACCGCGCTCGGCGCGGTCTTCGACCCGGAGACCGTGACCGTGCCCGAGGCGAAGGTCGGCCGGCCGGCCACCGCGTCCTGGAAGGTGACGAACAAGTACGCCGCGCTGGACGGCAAGCTGGTCGGCGGCCCGCTCGGCTCCGCCAAGACCGCCCGCCCGGCCATCAAGCAGGGCGAGACGCAGACCTCCACGGTGACCGTGCCGGCCGGCGCGAAGTCGCTGGACGTGGCGATCGGTTCGGTCTCGGACACGGCGGCCGACCTGGACCTGACGGTGTACGACGCGTCCGGCAAGGAGGTCGGCAAGTCCGCCGACGGTGACTCGGAGGAGGCGGTCTCCGTGCCGTCCCCGGCCGCCGGCACCTACACCATCGAGGTCGCGGGCTACTCGATTCCGTCCGGCTCGACCGACTACGACTACCGGGACGTGTTCTTCGCCCCCACCCTCGGTGCGGTGACGGTGGACGACACGGCCGGCGTCAAGCTCGGCACCGGCGACACGGCCACGGTCAGCGGCACCCTCACGGCCGCCGCCGAAGCCCCGGCCGGCCGCGAGTTCTTCGGCCAGGTCCAGCTCGTCAACAACCGCGGCACGGTCGCGGGCACGGGCAGCGTGAAGATCGAGAAGGTCACGCCGTAACGGGGTGACGGCTGGTTGAGGGGGGCGGGCGCCGTGCGTGGGCGTCCGCCCCCTTTCCCTCGCGCCGCGCTTCTCAGCGTCGTCCGGCCGCTGGGCAGGTGGCGTGACGGGAGTCCGGCAGGGCCTCGGTCAGCCAGGCGCGGGCGGCCTTGACGGGGGCCTCGCCGACGGCCCACAGGTCGGCGTTCTGCCGGTCCCGCGCGACCCGTACGAGCACCGGTTGCCCGGTGTGCGGTGCGGGCTGGGAGCCGTCGAGCAGGAAACTGACCCGGACCGGTGCGTGCGCGGGCTTGTAGGCGCGGCCGACGGTCACCGTCACCCGGCTCCCCCCGGACTCGCCTCGCGGCTCCACCTTCACCACCGTGCCCTCCACGACCAGCCGGGAGCAGGCCAGCTCCCCCACCGGGTCGGCCGGCCGCCCGAGCTTCCCGCCGTCGGCCGGCGCCTGCACGGCACTCTTCGCGTCGGCACTGCTCCCACCCGTATCGCTCCCCGACTGCGTCACCAGCCACCCGAGGCCCAGGCACAGGACGGCCGCCCCGACGAGCGCCCCGAGCGCGATACGCCCGGCCCGCCCACGACCCGACGACCGCCCGGGCCCACCCGGGGGCCGGGACCGCCGAGCCGTCCCGCCGAGCCGTTCACCGCCGACTGGAGCGGGGCGCCCGGCGGCGGAGCCCGCGCCGGACGAGGCCCCAACCTCGGGCTCGCCAGGAGACGCGGCGACTGCCGCCCCGGCCGCCCGCACGCCCGCCGGGCCCGACGACCGCCCGGGCCCACCCCGGGGCCGGGAGCGCCGGACCGTCTCGCCACGCCGCTCGCCGCCGACTGAAGCGGGGCGCCCGGCGGCGGAGCCCGAGTATGACGGCGCCCCGGCCGAGGGCTCGCCAGGCGGGGTTACATCCGCCTCACCGGGAGACGCGGCGGCTGACGCCCCGGCCGCCCCCACTCCCGCCCCGTCCGACGACCGCCCGAGCCCACCCCCGAGCCGCGAGCGCCGAGCCGCCCCGCCACGCCACTCGCCGCCGACTGAAACGGGGCGCCCGGCGGCGGGACCCGAACCAGACAGCGCCCGAGCCTCGGGCTTGCCAGGCGGGGCTACCTCAGCCTCGCCGGGAGACGCGGCGGCCGACGCCCCGGCCGCCCCCACTCCCGCCCCGTCCGACGACCGCCCGAGCCCACCCCCGAGCCGGAAGCGCCGAGCTGTCCCGCCACGCCGCTCGCCGCCGACTGAAGCGGGGCGCCCGGCGGCGGGACCCGAACCGGACGCCGCCCGAGCCTCGGGCTCGCCGGGCGAGGCCGCGTCCACCTCACCGGGAGACCCGGCGGCTGTCACCCCGGCCGCCCCCGCACCCGCCGGGTCGCCCCCGGCGACAGGCGCACCCGCCGACTCCCCACCCGGCCTCCCCCCGGCCGACTCCACCGAACCCCCCTCGGCCACCCGATCGCGGCCCGACGCCGCCGAGCACCCCAAGGCCGCCCGACCACCGACCGACTCCGCCAAATCCCCCTCGACCGACCCACCACCAGCCGGCCCCGGCAAGCCCCCTTCGGTCGTCCGCCCGTCGGCCGACTCGACCGCGGCCCTCGCCGCCGCCTGACCGCTCTCCAGCCCCGCAACCGGCCCCGCACTCACCGCCTCCCCCCGCACAGCCGCGGCGCTGTCCGCCGTAGGCCGTGCCCCCGGCAGGTCCTCCCCCCGGGGCTCGCGGACCGGCTCTGCGCTGGCCCGCTGCCGCTCCCCCGTCAGTGCCTCCGCGAGCCAGGTCAGCTGTTCGCGCAGGAGGGCGTCCATGTCCTCGTGCGTCACACCGTCACCGCTCTCGTGTCCGGCGGTCACGTCACACCACCTCGTCCTCGTGCAGCCGCTCGCGCAGGGCGCGGACCGCCGTGTGCAGCCTGCTCTTGACCGTGCCCTCGGGGACACCCAGCTCCTCCGCGATGCCCCGCACGGGCAGGTCGGCGAAGAAGCGCAGGACGAGCACCTGCCGTTGGGTGTCGGGGAGTTCGTCCAGCCCGCGCGCCACGGCGAGGGAGAGCAGGCTGGTCTCCTCCCCGGAAGGGTGCGCCGGCTCGCGCAGCGCCGCCAGCCGCTCCCCCAGCCGTTCCTGGCGCCGCCTGGCCCGGTGCCAGTCCATGGCCAGGTTGGACGCCACCACCGCCGCCCACGCCGACACGTCCCGCGGGGCCTCGCGCCCGCCGGCGGTCCGCTCCAGCAGCCGCAGCCGTACCTGCTGTACCCCGTCCGGCAGGTCCGACTGCGGCACCCCGCCGAGCGCGAGCACCGCCCGCACCCGGCGTTCCTGGGCCGCGTCCAGCGGATCGTCGGCCCCGTCGGCACACTCCGTGCCGACGGCGCCCGACCCCTGTTCGCGGCACGCCCCTCCGCGCAGCACACGCCACCCCCTCCCGCGTTCGCCCCTACGACGCGCGAGCCCGCCGGAACGTTCGGCCGCCCCCGGAGTTTCCGCGCCGGCCGCAGAGGCGTACGTCACACCGTCGTGTGGCCGGAAGGCACCCGGGCAGGGACCCGGACGGCACAGCTTGCGGCGCCGGAGCCTCGCGAAGCGAATTTCTGCAGCTCAGCGGGGTCCCGGGCGGAGGTATGGAACCGCCCGGCGGGTGATCGTGTCCCATTCCTCGGGCACGCTGCGCGAAAAATTGGACAGGTCGACCGGGGTCGGCCGCATGATGGAAAAGCCCCGGTCACGCGAGACACGGATAGAGGGAGTCACTGTGAGGGTCGGAATCGTCGGAGCCACCGGTCAGGTCGGCACGGTCATGCGCGGGATCCTCACGGAGCGGAACTTCCCGGTCACGCGGCTGCGCCTGTTCGCCTCGGCCCGCTCGGCCGGGACCGTGCTGGACGGTGTGACGGTGGAGGACGCGGCCACCGCCGACTACAGCGGCCTCGACATCGTGCTGTTCTCCGCGGGCGGCGCCACCTCCAAGGCGCTGGCCGAGAAGGTCGCCTCGCAGGGCGCCGTCGTGATCGACAACTCCTCGGCCTGGCGCAAGGACCCGGACGTGCCCCTGGTGGTCTCCGAGGTGAACCCGCACGCGATCGCCGACCGCCCCAAGGGCATCATCGCCAACCCGAACTGCACCACCATGGCCGCGATGCCGATCCTCAAGCCGCTGCACGAGGAGGCCGGCCTTGAGGCGCTGGTCGTCGCCACCTACCAGGCGGTGTCCGGCTCGGGCCTCGCGGGCGTGGCCGAGCTGCACGGCCAGGTGCAGAAGGTGGCCGCCGAGGCCGACAAGCTCACCCACGACGGCGCGGCGGTCGACTTCCCCGAGCCGGGTGTCTACAAGCGCCCCATCGCCTTCAACGTGCTGCCCTTCGCCGGCAACCTCGTCGAGGACGGTCTGAACGAGACCGACGAGGAGCAGAAGCTGCGCAACGAGTCCCGCAAGATCCTGGAGATCCCGGCGCTGAAGGTGTCCGGCACCTGTGTGCGCGTGCCCGTGTTCTCGGGCCACTCCCTCCAGGTCAACGCCCGCTTCGCCCGCCCTCTCTCCCCGGAGCGCGCGACCGAGCTGCTGGCGAAGGCCCCGGGCGTCGCCCTCTCCGACATCCCGACCCCGCTCCAGGCGGCCGGCCAGGACCCGTCGTACGTCGGCCGTATCCGCCGTGACGAGACGGTGGACAACGGCCTGGCCCTGTTCGTCTCCAACGACAACCTCCGCAAGGGCGCGGCCCTGAACGCCGTACAGATCGCGGAGCTGGTGGCGGCGGAGCTGTCCGCCAGGTAGGCGGTGGCGGCACAGGGGCGGTCACCGGTGGGTGGCCGCCCTTCGGCATGTCCGGCCCCGGGCTCGGCGCCGCCCGCACCGGTGGGAACCGGACATCGCGTTCCCGGTGGCTCGCATGGAAGGATGAAGCGACCGACACATCACGAGGAGATGACCGCGTGCCTGGCACAAACCTGACTCGCGAAGAGGCGCAGCAGCGGGCCGAGCTGCTCACCGTTGAGTCGTACGAGATCGAACTTGACCTCACCGGCGCGCAGGAGGGCGGTACCTACCGGTCCGTGACCACGGTGCGCTTCGACGTCGCCCGGGGTGACGCCGAGACCTTCATCGACCTGGTGGCACCGGCCGTGCACGAGGTCGCCCTGAACGGCGACCAGCTCGACCCCGCCGCACTCTTCCAGGACTCCCGGATCACCCTGCCGGGGCTGCTGGAGGGCCGCAACATCCTGCGTGTCGTCGCGGACTGCGCGTACACGAACACCGGCGAGGGCCTGCACCGCTTCGTGGACCCGGTCGACGAGCAGGCCTACCTGTACACGCAGTTCGAGGTGCCGGACGCCCGGCGGGTGTTCGCCTCCTTCGAGCAGCCGGACCTGAAGGCGACCTTCCAGTTCACCGTGAAGGCGCCGACGGGCTGGACCGTCATCTCCAACTCGCCCACGCCGGAGCCCAAGGACGACGTCTGGATCTTCGAGCCGACGCCGCGCATCTCGACGTACATCACGGCGCTCATCGCGGGCCCGTACCACTCGGTGCACAGCGTGTACGAGAAGGACGGGCAGTCGGTGCCGCTCGGCATCTACTGCCGGCCCTCGCTCGCCGAGTACCTGGACTCGGACGCGATCTTCGAGGTCACCCGGCAGGGCTTCGACTGGTTCCAGGAGAAGTTCGACTTCGCGTACCCGTTCGCCAAGTACGACCAGCTGTTCGTGCCGGAGTTCAACGCGGGCGCCATGGAGAACGCGGGCGCGGTGACCATCCGCGACCAGTACGTCTTCCGGTCCAAGGTGACCGACGCGGCGTACGAGGTGCGGGCGGAGACCATCCTGCACGAGCTGGCCCACATGTGGTTCGGCGACCTGGTCACCATGGAGTGGTGGAACGACCTGTGGCTGAACGAGTCGTTCGCCACCTACACCTCCATCGCCTGCCAGGCGGCGGCGCCGGGCTCGCGCTGGCCGCACTCGTGGACGACGTTCGCCAACTCGATGAAGACGTGGGCGTACCGGCAGGACCAGCTGCCGTCCACGCACCCGATCATGGCGGACATCGGCGACCTGGACGACGTGCTCGTCAACTTCGACGGCATCACGTACGCCAAGGGCGCCTCCGTCCTCAAGCAGCTGGTGGCCTACGTCGGCGAGGACGAGTTCTTCAAGGGCGTGCAGGCCTATTTCAAGCGGCACGCGTTCGGCAACACGCGTCTGACCGATCTGCTGGGCGCGCTGGAGGAGACCTCCGGGCGTGACCTGAAGACCTGGTCGAAGGCGTGGCTGGAGACCGCCGGCATCAACGTCCTGCGGCCCGAGATCGCCACGGACGCCGACGGCACCGTCACCTCCTTCGCGGTCCGCCAGGAGGCCCCGGCGCTGCCGGCCGGTGCCAAGGGCGAGCCGACGCTGCGTCCGCACCGCATCGCGATCGGCCTGTACGAGCTGGCCGAGTCGGGCAAGCTGGTGCGCACCGAGCGGATCGAGCTGGACGTGGACGGCGAGCTGACCGCCGTACCGCAGCTGACCGGCAAGCGCCGTCCGGCGGTCGTGCTGCTCAACGACGACGACCTGTCCTACGCCAAGGTCCGCCTGGACGAGGAGTCGCTGCGGGTCGTCACCGAGCACCTCGGCGACTTCGAGGCGTCGCTGCCGCGCGCGCTGTGCTGGGCGTCGGCGTGGGACATGACGCGGGACGCCGAGCTGGCCACCCGTGACTACCTTGAGCTGGTGCTGTCCGGCATCGGCAAGGAGTCCGACATCGGCGTCGTGCAGTCCCTGCACCGCCAGGTCAAGCTGGCGATCGACCTGTACGCGGCGCCGGCCACCCGGGAGGCGCTGCTGACCCGCTGGACCGAGGCCACGCTCGCGCACCTGCGGGCGGCGGAGGCGGGCAGCGACCACCAGCTCGCCTGGGCGCGGGCGTTCGCGGCGACCGCCCGTACGCCGGAGCAGCTCGACCTGCTGGAGGCCCTGCTGGACGGCTCGCAGACGGTCGAGGGGCTGGCCGTGGACACCGAGCTGCGCTGGGCGTTCGTGCAGCGGCTCGCGGCGGTCGGCCGGTTCGACGAGGCGGAGATCGCGGCCGAGTACGAGCGGGACCGCACCGCCGCCGGCGAGCGGCACGCGGCCACCGCCCGCGCGGCCCGCCCGACGGAGGAGGCCAAGGCGGAGGCCTGGGCGTCGGTCGTCGAGTCCGACTCGCTGCCCAACGCGGTGCAGGAGGCTGTCATCGGCGGCTTCGTCCAGACCGACCAGCGCGAGCTGCTGGCGCCGTACACGGACCGCTACTTCGAGATCCTCAAGGGCGCCTGGGAGTCCCGCTCCCACGAGATCGCCCAGCAGATCGCGGTCGGCCTCTACCCGTCGGTCCAGGTCTCCGAGGACACCCTGACCAAGACGGACACCTGGCTCACCACCACCGAGCCCGTCCCGGCCCTCCGCCGCCTGGTCTCGGAATCCCGCGCGGGCGTCGAGCGGGCGTTGCGGGCACAGTCGGCGGACGCTACGGCGTAACGTCACGCGCTTTTGAAGATGGCGTCCGGCACCGCGCCGGACGCCCTCTTTCTGCGTGGATCGTGCGCCTCCGCCCGCCACCTCCTCCTACGGCGTCCGGATCAGACGAGTTCCCGGAGTCCGTCGAGGACGCGCTGCATGAGGGCGGTGGTGGCCACCCGCTCCATCCGACCCCCCGGCGGCCTGATCTCGTTCGGCACCCGTATCGGCATGGCGGGAAAAGGCGGCGGCTTCGGCGGCTCGTCGAGCGACATTTCGGCCCAGACGACCTTGCCGCCGACGGCCGGGCGGTAGACGTCCCACCCCTCGGTCATGGCCTCGATGAGCGGCAGGCCACGGCCGCCCTCGGTGTCGTCGTCCGGGTCCTTCCGTACGGGGGCGTCGGTGCTGCGGTCCCAGACCTCGACGTACAGCCGCCTGTCGGTGATCCGAAGCTGCACCGCGACGACGTGCTCCGCCGTGATCGCCGTCCACCTCGGCTGCGGCTCGGTGATGCCGGTCGCCTTGACGGCGTTGGTGACGAGTTCGCTCACCACCAGCTCGGCCACGTCGACGTAGTCCGGCACCTTCCAGCGCCGGAGCGCCTGCCGGACGAACATGCGCGAGCAACCGACCGCCGAGGGCACCGCGGCCAGGCGCAGACTGGTCGCGTAGTACAGCTGGGGTGCGGCCGTCCGATTCACCGGAACACCGCCTGCTCGGTGTCCGGGGCGACCCGCGTGCCGAGCAGGACCTCGAACCACACGCTTTTGCCGATGACCCTGGGAATCACGCCCCAGCGGTGCGCGAGCGAGGCGACGACGGTCAAGCCCCGCCCGAACTCGCGGAGTTCATCCGGTAACGGTGTGGGCCGCAGTATCCGCGGCCGGCCGGTCGCCGCGTCCCGGACGTCCACCCGCAGGCGGTCGTCGAGAAGGCGGTACGTCACCTGCACCTGACTCCCTCGGCCCGCGTCCCCGTGGATCACGGCGTTGGTGACCACCTCCGAGACCAGCAACGCCAACTCAGCAGCGATCTCCGGGTGTTTCCACTTGCCGGCTAATGCCCTGGCATCGGCACGAGCGGCTCTGACGCTGGGTCGCTGCCGCCGGTACCGCGCTTGCTCCGTCCCCTGATCCGCCATACCTGCCCTCTTTGATCGGATACGGGGGAGCTTGCGGCGATCTTGAGTGTGGAGTACCAAAGCCCCCATTTTGAGGACGTTCGATGGGTTGTTGCCGCAGCCGCGCGCGAGCGGCACACTTGACCCGCACGAAGAAGAGGAGGGGCTCGAACGTGCCCGCCAACAGCAACCCGACGATCCGTCAGCGACGGTTGGCTCGGCGCCTCAAGGAGCTGCGAAACAGTGCCGGGCTGACTCACGCCGACATCGCCAAGGTGCTTGGTTCGGCCGAGTCGAAGGTCGGACGGATCGAGGGCGCCCAGTCCGGCATCCGCCTCCCCGACCTTCGCGCCTGGATGGACGCGACCGGGGTCACCAACCCGGCCGAGCGCGCCGAGATCGAGGAACTCTCGCGCGAAGCGAAGAAAAAGGGCTGGTGGTCGCGGTACACCAACGCCGTCGATTCGGCGTACGCCGCCTACGTCGCCATCGAGTGGGACGCGGCCGAGCTGTACAACGTCGAGACCAACCTTGTTCCGGGGCTCCTTCAAACGCCGGAATACACCAAGGCGCTCATCGAGCTGCAAGTGCCGGATGCCACCGAAGAGCATGTCGAGACACAGATCAATGTGCGCAGCGAACGGCGGAAGGTGCTGACGCGCGAGAACCCGTTGCAGCTCTGGGTGATCATCTCGGAGAGTGTCCTGCACCACCGCGTCGGCTCGAACGAGGTCATGAAGGCGCAGATCGAAGCACTGGTCGAGGACAGCAGGCGGTCGAACGTACCGCTTCAGGTGCTGCCCCGGAACGACCCTATGAACGCATGCCTCTTCGGGCCCTTCGTCATCATGAGCTTCCCGGCGTCGACCGAGACGGACATCATTTACACCGAATCGCCGACCAGCACCCTGTACTACGAGGAACCCGCCGACGTCGACACCTACTCCACCCTGTTCCGGCGGTTGAACATGGCCGCGGCGAACGTCCGCGATTCACGGGCACTCATTCTGGGCGCCATAGAGGAAATGGAATAAGACGGTGAAGCCTTACATCGAGCGCGCTTCGGCTGCCGGACTGGAGTGGGTGAAGTCCTCGTACTCCGGCAACAACGGCAACTGCGTCGAGGTCGCCGCCCTTCCTGGTGTCGGCCGGGCGCTGCGTGACAGCAAGACTCCGGACGGCCCCGCCCTGGCGTTCGGCACCACCGAGTTCGACGCCTTCTTGTCGGCTGCCGGAGTGGAGTGGGTGAAGTCCTCGTACTCCGGCAACAACGGTGACTGCGTCGAGGTCGCCACCCTCCCTGGCGGCGGCCGGGCCCTGCGTGACAGCAAGACCCCGGACGGCCCCGCCCTGGCGTTCGGTACCACCGAGTTCGACGCCTTCGTACGGGGCGTCGCGGGCGGCGGGTTCCGCAGGGCGTAGAGCGCTGGAAGCCCACCCCCATGAGCGCCCGACCCGTTCTGCGGTCGGGCGCTTCTCTGCATCGATCTCGGGCTCGACGGGCGGCGGAATCCACGCCCCGAACACAGGAGGACCGTGTGAGTGACAGCAGCTGGGTCAGCACCTCGATGCCCTACCTGACTCCGCCGAAGCAGGGGCAGCCCGACGCCTGGGCCGCCGAAGCCGCGGCGCGGGGCCGGAAGGGAAGCCAGCGCGTCGTGTTCGCCGGTGAGGTCCCCGCTCCGGACGAGGTCGCCGCGCTGTTCGGGCTGTCGGCGGGAGAGACCGTCGTCGTACGCCGCAGGGTCATCGAACTGGACGGCGAACCGAACGAGTTGACGGACACCTATTACCCCCTCGACATCGCCCGCGGCACCCGCCTCGCCGAGAAGGGGAAGATCCCCGGCGGAGCCGTGACCCTCCTCGCCGAACTGGGCCACGTCGGCGCCCGCGTACGCGAGGACGTCACCGCCCGCATGCCCAGCGCCGAGGAGTGCGAGGCTCTGCGCATCACGCCGGATCAGCCACTGCTCCGCCTCAGACGCCTCACCCTCGACCAGCACGACCGCCCCATCCAGGCCGACGAGATGCTCATGCCGGCCCATCGGCAGCAACTGCGCTACGAGATGCGCATCGGGTGACCACGCCCACCGACGACACCTGATCCCCGGACAGCGGCCCCTGCCTGTCCAGCTCCGCGTGAGGTACGCGTCGATGGCGCCTACTGCATGACGCGGACACTCCATCCCCTGGGGAAGAAGCCGTTGCTGATCGGCGCCACCAGGCCGATCGCGTTGCCTGCGCATGCCGGCTGGTCGAAGACAACCACCGGGGAGCTGGTGTAGTTGTGCACGATGAGATTGAGCGGACCGCCGTCATGGCATGACCACCGGGCGGGGTCGGTGATGACACGTTGGTTCAGGTGCAAGTTCCCGACCGCGGCGTCGGCCGACTGAGTAAGACCGAGCGTGAGCAGAGCGCTCCCGCCGAGCACGCCGAGTACGCGCGTGAGACGACGCAAGACGACCTCCCTGATCCTGGGATTTCGGCCCGCTCACCCGTCGGCTCCATCTGAACCTCCGGGGCGGCGCCTTGACGACCTGAACGGTAGGGAAGAGAGCGGCCCGGGCGCCAGGAGCTTTCCCCACTCCGGGACGGTGGAACGGCGAAACCGGCCGCGACCAGCAACGATACGCGCCGCTGGAACGCCGAAACGGGACGGCCTGCCCCCGCGCGGCCGATGGCACAAGCTCGCGTCCGTCGAAGTCCGAGGGCAGACGGTCAAGGTCCGGTGACACAGGACACCCCACTCGGCGCGCGAGCCCGAGCCGACCTCGAACTCGTGCGCCGATGAAAACAATTGAGCGAGACGGGATGGTGTGATGGAGTCTGTCGCGGCGCGCGCCATCGCGCCCGAACGAGGGGAAACATCTTGAACATACGTATCGGGGGAGCATCGGCCGTGCTGGCCGTGCTGTTGACCGCTGCCACGGCTGTGTCGGCACACGCCGACGACCGCGACGTACGTCCGGGCAGCTACCGTGCCGCCACCGCCGCCGGGCCCATTCACGGTTTCGAGACCAAGGGGGACTACGTCCACTTCTCCCACACCGTGAGCCACACGATCAACGCTCACGGCTGGTGGAAGAAGTACGACGGCCCGGCGACACACGCGAAGATCACCATCTGGCTGCAGGTCAAGACCGGTTCCGGGTGGAAGAATCTCGACACGGGAGTCAAGACGGTTCCGCCGGGCGGAGGAAGCAACAAGAGGGCGGTCGCCAACTGGAAGTGCACCAACCTCATCGCGAAGAACCAGTTCCGGACCGTGGTGGACGCGGACATCGTCGGCTACCCGGACGGTGACTCGAAACTCACCACGAAGACGCAGACGCTGTACTGCGGCATCTAGCGTCGGATCCGGCATCCGGATCCAGTGTCCCGCCGACGGATACCGGTCCCGTGCGGAACGAGTGCGTACAGAGAGGTCATCGCGTGTACTACGAGACGCTTGTCGCCCTGCACGGGGTACTCGACCGGTATCCGTGGGCGTCGCATCTCACGTGCGACGCCCACGGCAGCGAACTGTACGACCTGGCCATGCGCAGGGCAGAAGCCTACGGCTGGTACTCCACCGGCGGATGGACCTACGAGTACCAGGGATGGGGCGAGGCCCGGATCGTCCAGGACCCGGGGCGCTGGGCCGATGCCCTGGCCGGCGGGGACTGGACGCAGGACGGGAAGGTCCGGGAACTGGCCTGGATGTCGGCGGAGATCCCGGTCGACGTCCGTGAGCCGCGTCTCCCGCTGCTCCACGTGACGCGCATCTTGTCGGACGCGGTGCATCGGATCGGGCGCGTCCGGTTCACCGGGCTGCATGCTGTCCTCCCGCTGCAGGAGCTTGTCGGTGACGCCGATGACGACTTGCGGGCGATGCGGAAGTGGTTCGCCCTCACCGACCCGTCCAGGTCGGTTCCCGTGAGCGTCACTGTCGCCGCCGGACCCGCGATGCGAGGGAAGGACACGGCGGTGCGCGACGCCATCAAAGAGCGGCTCGGCGACATCGCGGAGGCCGAAGTGGCCGCTGGGGCACTCGACTTGTCCGGTATGGCGGACGTGGCCGGTGAGCACGGCTACAACAAGGGTCGTGACCGTGGCGTGCTGCGGTTCGTGTGTCGCGTGCCGGAGTGGTCGGTGGACGCCGCCGTGTGGCTGGTCGAGGTCACGGGTGACGCGTTGCGTGCGGCCGGGTGCGCCGAGCAGGTCGTGGTGACCGCCTCACTGGCGTCCTCCTCCTCGTAAAGCGGCTGGATGACCGTGCCGGGGGCGATCCGGCGCGCCGTCGTCGTGCGGGGGCCCATCGCATCTCCCCGACCGGTCCGTTCAGGGAAACTGGCGGAACGGCTGCCCAGTTGGCCGACGACCGTCGCGCCGAACGCCACCGCCAGGCCCGCGAGTTGCACGGGAGTCAGGGTCTGGTCGAGGGCCGCCCAGCCGACCACGGCCGCGGTCAGTGGGGAGAGCGGGCCCAGGAAGCCGACCTGGACGGCGGTGAGGTGGGCGATGCCGCGGAACCAGAGCCAGTAGCCGACGGCGGTGTTGGCCAGGGCGAGGTAGAGGTAGCCGCCGACGGCGCGGGCGTCCAGCGCGGGCGGGGCACCCTCGACGAGGAGGGCGAGCGGTGCGATGAGCAGGCCGCCTGCGGTGAGCTGCCAGCCGGTGAGGGCGAGTGGTCCGACGCCGGCGGGGCGTCCCCAGCGTTTGGTCAGCACCGTTCCGGCCGCCATGCAGGCGGTGGAGGCGAGGGCGGCGAGGACTCCGGTCACGTCCAGCGCGCCGGTGCCCTTGAGCACGACCAGGCTGACGCCGAGTGCGGCGGTGATGCCGGTGAGCAGGGTGCGCGCGGCCGGCCGCTGCCCGAGCAGCAGCGCCGAGAGCGCGACGACGAGCAGCGGCTGCACGGAGCCGACGACCGCGGCCATCCCGCCGGGCAGGCGGTACGCGGCCAGGAAGAGGAGCGGGAAGAAGGCGCCGATGTTCAGCGCGCCCAGCACGGCCGCCTTGGCCCACCAGGCGCCGCGCGGCAGCACCCGGGTCGCGGCGAGCAGCAGCAGTCCGGCGGGCAGCGCGCGCACCAGAGCCGTGAACAGGGGGCGGTCCGGCGGCAGGAACTCGGTGGTGACGGCGTAGGTGGTGCCCCAGGAGACGGGGGCGAGGGCGGTGAGGGCTATCAGGGCGGCGCGGGAGCGGGTGGCCATGGAGCACCCTTCAAGGGTCGGTCGATGCAGGTCGCTTGCAAGTAGCTTAGCTCTAAGCGACTTAGCGTCAAGTGACTTTCTTGCGGGTGAGCGGAAGCGGGCGGATACTCGCCGCATGCAGCAGCACCAGGACCCCGTCGACGCGATCATCGGCCAGTGGGCACGGGTACGGCCCGACCTCGACACCCGGGCGATGGAGGTCTTCGGCCGCGTCTTCCGGCTCGCGCGGGCCATGGGCGACCGGATGGAGAAGGCGTACGAGCCCTACGGCATCTCGCGCGGCGAGTTCGACGTGCTGGCCGCCCTGCGCCGGGCCGGCGAGCCGCACACCCTCTCGCCCCGGCAGCTGTCGGCCACCCTGATGCTCACCACCGGCGGGATGACCGGGCGGCTGGACAAGCTGGAGCGGGCCGGGCTGCTGCGCCGCTCCCCCGACCCGCACGACCGGCGCGGGCTCCAGGTCACCCTCACCGAGGAGGGGCTGCGGGTGCTGGACGAGGCGGTCGGGGCGGGCCTCGCCGAGCAGAGCGACGCCCTCGCCGCCCTCGCCCCGGAGCAGGCGGAGCACCTGGCCGGCCTGCTGCGGGACCTGCTGGACGGGACCGTGAAGTAACCGCCCGCACAGACACGAGAAACACCGGAGGCGCCGGTCCCGCCCGCATACGCGGCGGGAAGGCGGCGCCCCCGGTGACGGAGTCGAGCGGTCAGGCCTTGGTGCCCGGCCTGACGGAGATGTTGGACGTGGTGGCGTCCTTCTTGTTGTGGGACTTGTCCAGCGCCATCACCAGGCCGGCGATGACCGCGAACAGCGCCACCGGGAGCAGCACGTAGAGGCCCAGCGTCTGGATGACGCTCAGGCCCGGGCCGGGGTCGTCGCCGTCGTCGCGGGTCAGCGCGAGCGCGGGGGACGACATGAGCAGCATCATCAGCGTCGTACCGGCGGCCAGGGCGCCGGCGCGCAGGGCGTTCTTCTTGTCCACGATCTCAAGTTAGCGAATCACCCGGACGGCCGCGCGCCCGGGGTCCCGTACGCGGGCTCACGCGCCCTCCGCCGGCGCGAACGCTTCGCCCTCCGCCGGCGCGAACGCTTCGCCCTCCGCCGGCGCGAACACGTCGCTCTCCGCCCGCGCGAACACGTCGAGCAGCGCCCGCAGCCGGGGCGAGGCCGTCAGCTCCTCCAGCGGCACCGGGCGGCCGTCGTGGTCGGCGACGGGCAGCCGCCAGTTCGGGTACTGGTCCCAGGTGCCCGGCAGGTTCTGCGGGCGCCGGTCGCCCACCCCGTCGGGCAGCCAGACGCCGATCAGCCGGGCCGGGGTGCGCAGCAGGAAGCGGTGGACGGCGCGGATCTCCTCCTCCTCGTCGGTGCCGGGCGGCCCGGCGGCCGTCAGGTGCAGCAGGCCGAGGCTGCCCAGCAGGGCGAGCCACTCGGCGATGTCGGCGGTGGCCTCGGCGCGCTCCTCGCTGACCGGGCGGGTGAGCAGGCCGAGCCGGTCGCGCAGCTCGACGTGGTCGCCGGTGAGCCGGGCCGCGGTGGGCGGCAGGTCGTGGGTGGTCGCGGTGGCCAGGCAGTCGGCGCGCCAGTGCTCGGGCGGCAGCGGGCGGCCGTCGCCCGCCCAGTCCCGCTCGAAACACAGCACGGAGGTGCCGAGCACCCCGCGCCGCTGGAGCCGCTCACGCACCCCCGGCTCGACGGTGCCGAGATCCTCGCCGATCACCAGGGCCCCGGCCCGGCCGGCCTCCAGGGCGAGGATCGCGAGCATGGCGTCGGCGTCGTAGCGGACGTAGGTGCCCTCGGTGGGCGGGCTGCCCTGCGGCACCCACCAGAGCCGGAACAGGCCCATGACGTGGTCGATGCGCAGCGCGCCCGCGTACCGGAACAGGGCGCGCAGCAGGTCGCGGTAGGGGGCGTACCCCGTGGCGGCGAGCCGGTCGGGGCGCCAGGGCGGCAGGCCCCAGTCCTGGCCGCGGGCGTTGAAGGCGTCCGGGGGCGCACCGACGGAGGTGCCGGCGGCGAACACGTCCTGCTGCGCCCAGGCGTCGGCGCCCTCGGGATGCACACCGACGGCGAGGTCGTGCACGATCCCGACGGCCATCCCGGCCTCCCGGGCGGCCCGCTGGGCGGCGCGCAACTGGCCGTCGGCGAGCCAGGCCAGGCGGGCGTGGAACTCGACCCGGCCGGCCAGTTCGGCACGGGCACGGGCGGTGCCGGGCGAGCGGGGGTCGCGCAGCTCGGCGGGCCAGCCGCGCCAGTCGGAGCCGTGCGTCTCGGCGAGGGCGTACCAGGTGGCGTGGTCGTCGAGGGCCTGGCCGTGCGCGGCGCGGAAGTCGTCGTAGGCGGCCTGGCGGCCGGGGCCGAGCGGGACGCGCAGGACGATCTCCAGCGCCGCGCGCTTGACGTCCCACACGGCGTCCCGGTCGATGAGGGCGCCCTGGTCGAGGACGGCGGTGCGCAGCCGTTCGGCGCGCTCCAGGAGGGGGTCGAGGCGGGCGCGGTCGGTGACGTACCCGTACTCGGGGATCTCCTCGATCCGCAGGTGCACCGGGTCGGGGAAGCGCCGGGAGGACGGCCGGTACGGCGACGGGTCGGTGGGCGCCCCGGGCACGGCCGCGTGCAACGGGTTGACCTGCACGAACCCGGCGCCCGCGGTGCGTCCGGCCCAGCCGGCCAGCTCGGCCAGGTCACCGAGGTCGCCCATGCCCCAGGAGCGGCGGGAGAGGAGTGAGTAGAGCTGGACGAGCAGCCCGTGGGAGCGGCCGGGCGGGGCGGGCAGCCGGTCGGGGGCGACGACGAGGTGGGCCGTGCCGGTGCGGCCGTCGGGGGCGGTGGCGGTCAGGCGGTGGACGCCGAGCGGCAGTTCGACGACTCCGTCCCAGCCGTCCCGGTGCCGCCCGTCCTCGGTGGCGACGCTCAGCAGAGTGCCGGCGGGCAGCGCGGCGAGGGCGGCGGGGGGTTCGGCGCCGGCCCAGTGGACCACCGTCGGCGGCAGCAGGCGCTCGCGCAGCTCGTGTTCCCGTACGGCGAGCGCGGCGCGTACGGCGTCCGGGGTGCCCGCGTCGACGCCGAGGGCGGCCAGCGCGGCGACCACGGCGGAGGCGGGGACCAGGACGGTCAGGTCGGGGGCGGGGCTGTAGGAGGTGGCGACGCCGTGCAGCTCGGCGAGCCGGGAGAGATCCAGCGCGGGATCCTCGTCGTGCGCCGCGGGCATCTACACCCCCGGGGCGTAGCAGTCGGGAATCGGGTCGGCCTCGCTGGTCAGCGGGGTGGCCTCGGCGAGCGGCGGCTCACTGGTCAGGGGCTCGGCGTCGGGCAGCGGCGGCTCACTGGTCAGCGGCGCCTGCGTGCACGCGCCCTCCGCGCTGAAGACGTACGCCCGCCTCTCGTCGGTCTCGGCGGACTGCTCCGCCTCGGGTTTCCACTGGGCGGGGACGGTGAGGGCAGCGGGTGCGGGCACGAAGGTCTCCTCGGTCGTGGGCGGTCGCGTCCGGATCCTCGGGGGGACCCCCAAGGGTGGGATCGGACGCGTGTCCGGCTCGGGGCCGGACTCAGGCAGGCCTACCCCGAACCGGCCGAGCCACTCGCGACCGCTGCCGGAGCACCGTGATCCGGCACCGCCCCGCCGGTCGATAGAGGGGGTGTGAGACTGTTCCGCCCCGTGGGGGGCCAGCGGGAGAAGGACGACGACGGGGACGCGGCGCTGCTGCGGGCCGTCGCCGCGGGGGACACGGCGGCGCTGGGCACGCTGTACGACCGGCACGCGGGCTGGCTGCACGCCCGGCTGACCCGGCGCTGCGCGGACCCGGAGGTGGTGCGCGAGGTGGTGCAGGACACGTTCGTCACGGTGTGGCGGTCGGCGTCCGGGCACCGCGGGGAGGCGGCCGGCGGCTGGCTGTGGACGATCGCCGCCCGCCGCCTGGTCGACGCGCTGCGCGCCCAGGAGCGGGTCACGCGCCTCGCCGGGCCGCCGCTGGAGGCCGGGCTCCCGGGCGGCGGCGGGCACGGGGTCACCGCGCCGTCCGCCGAGGAGCGGGTGCTGGCGGGGCTGGAGTACGGCGATGTCGGCGCCGCCCTGGACCGGATCTCCCCGGAGCTGCGCGAGGTGCTGCGCGCGACCGTCGTGGACGGGCTGAGCACCCGCGAGGCGGCCCGGCTGCTCGGCATCCCGGAGGGCACCGTCAAGTCCCGGGCCCGGCGCGCCCGCGCCGAACTGCGGGCCGCCCTCGACCTGCTGAACCCGTCCCCGCTGGGAGGCACGGCATGAGCGACGGCAACACCCACATCTGGCACGTGAGCGCCGGCCGCGCCGCCCGCTACGCCGACGGCACCCTGCCCGAGCCGGACACCTGGTCCGTGGAGAAGCACCTGGAGGGCTGCGCCGGCTGTGCCTCCCGGGTGTCGGCGGCGGTCCGCGGCACGGCGGCGGGTCCGGTGCTGGCGCAGGTGCGGGACGCGGTACTGGCACGGGCGACACCGGTACCCGTCCCCGCCGTCTCCCGCCTCGCCCGGCTCCTGTGGGCCGCCGGTCCCGCCGTACGCGGCGCCTGGCCGCCCGCCGTACTCGCGGTGGCCGTCGGCGCGCTGGCCCTCTCCCACGGCGCCGGGCTCCCCGGGGCGCGGGCGCTGCTGCTGGCCGTCGCGCCGGTACTGCCGGTGGCCGGGGTCGCGCTGTCCTACGGCCCGGCCGCCGACCCGCTGTACGAGGTCACCGCGGCCACCCCGGGCGGCGGGCTGCGGCTGGCGCTCGTCCGGACGGTCGCCGTACTCGCCGTGAGCCTGCCGCTGCTGACCCTCGCCGGCCTGCTGCTGCCCGCCTCCGGAGCCCCGGCCGCGGTGGCCTGGCTGCTGCCGGGGCTGGCGCTGACGCTGGGCACGCTGGCCCTGGCCTCCTTCACCGGCTGCCGCACGGCGGCCGGGCTGACCGGCGGCGGCTGGCTGTGCGCCGTCCTGGCGCCGGTGTCCGCCGCGCCCGGCGGGCCGCTCACGGCACGGCTGGCCGAGCAGCTCGGCCGCTGCCTCGACGGCACCGGGACGCAGGGCGCGTGGGCGGCGGCGGCCGTCCTGAGCGCGGCCCTGCTCGCGGCCCGCCGCCCGGCGTACGACCGCCCGTTCGGCCGGTGACGTGCCCTCCTCTCTCTTCCTCCTCTCTTCCGGAGACACCTTGACCTCGATCCACGTGACCGGACTGCGCGTCCGGCACCGCAGGAGGCTCGCGCTCGACTCCGTCGACCTGGACCTCGGCACCGGCGTGCACGGGCTGCTGGGGCCGAACGGCGCCGGGAAGACCTCCCTGATCCGGGTGCTGGCCACGGTGGCGCGGCCGGACGCCGGGCGGGTGGAACTGCTCGGCGCGGACGTCGCCGACCCGCGCGGCCGGGCCGGGGTACGGCGCCGGCTCGGCTATCTGCCGCAGGAGTTCGGCTACTACCCGGGCTTCACCGTGCGCGAGTTCGTGGCGTACATGGCCTGGCTGAAGGAGATCCCGGCGGACCGGGTGCCGGCCGCCGTGGCGCGGGCCGTGGCCCGGGTGGGCCTCGCGGACCGGGCCGACGCCAAGGTCAGGACGCTGTCCGGCGGCATGGTGCGCCGGGTCGGCATCGCGCAGGCCGTCGTGAACGACCCGGAGGTGCTGCTGCTGGACGAGCCGACGGCCGGACTCGACCCGGAGCAGCGCGTGGAGTTCCGCGAGCTGCTGCGCGAACTGGGCGCCTCGGCGACCGTCGTGGTCTCCACGCACCTGGTGGAGGACGTGGCCGCCGCCTGTACGGAGGTCACGCTGCTGGAGGGGGGCCGGATCGCCTACCGGGGCACCCCAAAGTCGCTGACCCGGCTCGGCGAGAGTTCCGGAGGCCCCGGCGACCACCCGATCGAGCGCGGCTACACGGCCGCCCTGCGCGCCCACCGCACCGCCGAGCGACGGGAGGCGCTGCGATGAACGGCACGGCCACCGCGTACCGGACCCGGACCACCAGGCGTTCCGTCCGCCACCCTCTGCGTGCCGAGGCGCTGCGCGGTTTCGGCCCGCTCGCCGGGGCCGCCGTCGCGCTGAGCCTCGTCGTGGCGCTGGCCGGCAGGGCACGCACCTGGCAGGGCGGCTGGGCGGAGACCGCGGACACCCTGCACACCATCCTGTTGGTCGGGATCCCGCTGGCCGCCGCCGCGGGCTGCTGGCAGGGCGGCCGGGAGCGGCGGCGCGGGACGACGGAGCTGTGGGAGACGGCCGCCCGGGGCCCCTTGTCCCGGCTGCTGGTCTCGGCGCTGCCGGTGGCGTTCTGGGTGGCCGCCGGCTACCTGCTCACCGTGGCCGGGGCCCTGCTCGCCACCTGGCCCTACGCCCGCGGCGACCACCCGCACCCGGCCCTGGTGCCGGGCAGCACCACGGCGATGGCGGCGGCCGCCCTGCTCGGGCACCTGGTCGGGCGGCTCGTGCCGACGCGGCTGGCCGCGCCGCTGCTGGCGATGGCCGGGTACGTCGGCCTCGGTGCCGCGACCGTCCGTTCAGGCTCCCTCAGCCCGCTGAACCCGGCCGCCACCCTGGCGGACGACGTGCTGCCGGTGTGGTGGCAGCCGCTCGCCATGACGGTGTGGACGGGCGGGCTCGCGCTGGCCGCCGCGCTGGCGTACGCGGCCCGGCGCCGGACGACGGCGGTGCTGCCGCTGGCGGCGGCCGTGGCCGCGGGGGCGCTGCTCGTGGGGACCGGTGACGGCCTGTGGCACACCGACCCGCTCACCCGGCGCCAGGTGTGCGACACCACCACCACTCCCGCGGTCTGCGTCAACGCCCGGTACGCGCGCCTGCTCCCGCAGGTCAGGGACGCTCTGTCGGGTGTCACGGGGAAGCTGGCGGGCGTCCCGGGACTGCCGGCGCGCTGGGCGGACCGGCCCGGCGGACCGCACACGGACGAGGCGCGGCTGCCGATGCTCACACCGCTCGGCTGGCACTTCGTACGCGGCCGGCTGATCGATCCCGAGCAGTTCGCGTGGGAGGCCGTGACGGAACTGAGCGGCCAGGGTGACTGCCCCTACGACGAGGAGCCGAGCGACCGCGCCCACCGGGCGGACGACGCGGTGGAGGCCTACCTCGCGCCGGGCAGGACGCGGAAGTATGTCGACGAGATCGACGCCCGCGGCGACCGGGCCCACCGTACCGACCTGCGCGCCCGGCTGGCGGCCCGCGCCCGGCTGGCCGGGATGGGCGAGCGGGAGCGCTGGGCGTGGCTGTCGGCGTACTTCGCGGCCCGGGGACGCTGCGACACGAAGGGGGTGCCGGCGCTGTGAACGGTCCGCTGCGGTACGCCCGCTCACGGGCGCTGCCCTTGGCGCCGGCCGCGCTCGCCGGTACGGCCGCCTTCGCGGTGTGGGCGGCCGGTCTGCTGGACGCCTGTCTCGACCCGGACCGCCGGGTGCCGGTGGTCGCGCCGGCACCGCTGCCGGCGTCGGCGGTGATCGGGACGAGTCTGTACAGCGCCTCGGCGGAACTGGACCGCACGGCCGTCCGCCCCTGGTGGCCGCGGCGGCTGGCGCAGTTGCCGGCGCTGACGGCACTGGCCGGGGGGCTGCTGTCGCTCGCGGTGCTCGGGCACCCGGACGTGTTCGGACCGCCGGCGGTGCTGCGCAACACGTTGGGCTGTACGGGGCTCACGGCGGCGGCCGCCGTGCTGTTCGGGGCGCGGCCGAGCTAGCTGCCCGCCTTCGGCTACGTCACGGCGGTGTGCCTGGGCGCGGCGGCCGGGCGGCACGGTCGCGCGGCGGCGGTGTGGGCGTGGCCCGTGCAGCCGAGCGCGCAGGCCGGGGCGTGGGCGGCGGCGCCGGCCGCGTTCGCGCCGGGCGCTGTACGCGGTGTCCGCCCGGAGGGCCCTCGCGGCTGAACCGCGCCACGAGGGCGGGGCCCGGTCAGGCCGAGATGCCGTCGATCCGGGCCAGGGCGTCGTCCGCGCCGTACGGCTGGAGGTAGGGCAGCCAGCGCGGGTCGCGGTGGCCGGTGCCGATGATGCGCCAGGCCAGGCCGGAGGGCGGGGCCGGCTTGTGGCGCAGCCGCCAGCCCAGCTCGACGAGGTGGCGGTCGGCCTTGACGTGGTTGCAGCGGCGGCAGGACGCCACCACGTTGTCCCAGACGTGCTTGCCCCCGCGGCTGCGCGGGATGACGTGGTCGACGCTGGTTGCGACGCCACCGCAGTACATGCACCGGCCTCCGTCGCGCGCGAACAGCGCCCGCCGGGTGAGGGGGACGGGTCCGCGGTAGGGGACCCGCACGAAACGCTTGAGCCGGACCACGCTGGGGGCGGGGACGGTGACGGTCGCGCTGTGCAGATAGGCGCCGGATTCCTCCAGGGAGACGGCCTTGTTCTCCAGGACGAGGACGAGCGCGCGGCGGAGCGGTACGACGCCGAGCGGCTCGTACGACGCGTTGAGGACCAGGACGTGCGGCACGGGTGCCTCCTTGGGCGTCGGCGGCGCGTGGCTCGCGCCGGGACGATCTGAGGTCAGTCTCCCCTCATGCCTGGTGAACGCGCCACCATGTCCCGGTAACGGGCTGGGAGTGTTTTCGACCACACCCCATACATCCCCAGGACCACGGCCTGTTCAAGCCGGAGTGAGTCCGGTCTCTCCTGGGGGCCCGCCTGGTGGATCCGCGCGGGGCACCCGCCATGCCCCGTTAGTGTGGTGGTCCTGTCCGTCCGGTGACCTTTTCGTGACCCCGCCGGTGCGGACCGCGCAGCACTTGGAGGTACCTGCCGTGTCGTCCTTGCCCGCCGTCCTGCTGGCCGCCGGTACGACGCCGTCCCCATCGCCGTCCCCCTCGGGCTCGACGGCGCCGGCCGTGCCGACCCTCCAGGACGCCCAGGACAGCGCGACGAACGCGGCGAGCTGGGTCGAGCAGAACTGGTCGACGTGGCTCGCGATGGCGCTCCAGATCCTGCTGGTCATCGTGGTGGCGGTGGCGCTCCGGGCGGTGGTGCGGCGGGCGATCAGCAAGCTGATAGACCGGATGGGCCGTAGCGCGCAGGCGGCGGACGGCAGCGCGCTGGGCGGGCTGCTGGTCAACACCGAGCGCCGTCGGCAGCGTTCGGCCGCGATCGGGTCGGTGCTGCGGTCGGTGGCCAGCTTCCTGATCCTCGGCACGGCCGCGCTGATGGTGCTGAGCACCTTCAAGATCGACCTGGCGCCGCTGCTGGCCTCGGCCGGTGTCGCGGGCGTGGCGATCGGTTTCGGCGCCCGGAACCTGGTCACCGACTTCCTCTCCGGCGTGTTCATGATCCTGGAGGACCAGTACGGGGTCGGCGACACCATCGACGCCGGGGTGGCCTCCGGCGAGGTGATCGAGGTCGGGCTGCGGGTGACCAAGCTGCGCGGCGCCGACGGGGAGATCTGGTACGTCCGCAACGGCGAGGTGAAGCGGATCGGCAACCTGTCGCAGGGCTGGGCGACGGCCGGGGTCGACGTGACCGTGCGGGCGGGTGAGGACCTGGACAAGGTCAAGGCCACACTGGACGAGGTCGCCGAGAAGCTGAGCAAGGAAGAGCCGTGGAACGAGCTGCTGTGGGGCCCGGTGGAGGTGCTCGGCCTCGACTCCGTGCTCATCGACTCCATGGTGATCCGGGTCTCCGCCAAGACCATGCCGGGCAAGTCGCTGACGGTCGAGCGGGAGCTGCGCTGGCGCGTCAAGCGGGCCTTCGACGCGGCGAGCATCCGCATCGTGGGCGGCGCGACGGCGGTCGAGGACGTGGCGGCCGCCGCCCCCGACCCGACGGCGGCGGTCGCGGCCCCCTCCGTCTACGCCAACGCCGACTCCCCGCAGTCGATCGCCACGACCCCGATCGCGCCGCAGCGCCCGGCACCGCCGTCGAAGTAGGCGAAGTAGGGGAAGTAGGGGAACGGTTCAGCACGCTCGTTCGAGTGAAGCGGTGGGGCATTCCGGCGCGGGGCGCGCACGGGGTGCCCCATCGTTCTGCCGGGGCACCCAGCGCGGGCTTAGCCTGGCATCAGTGCGACGAGGAGAATGAGCGATGAGCGCCGAACCTCTTGTGGAGCCGGTGATGACGCAGGACCCCATCGATCTGCTGATCGCGTTCGAGGAGGCGTCGGTGGCGCCGATTCGACCCGAGTACGTCGAGGGGACGGTCATCGTGCCGCCGCAACCGGATTACCAGCACAGCAAGGGCGCGGTCGGGCTCACCGTCCAGTTCCATACGGCCGGCCTGGACCTGGCGGGCATGGGCATGGGCTTCCGGGCGGCACATCGCGACGGCAGCACGATGGCGCTGGTGATCCCCGACTTCTACGTCCTGCGCCGCGAGCCGACCGAGCTGGACGAGTCGTACCTCAGGGCACACAAGGGCTGGTACCCGATCGGCATGATCGCTCTCGTCGGCGAGGTCACCTCGTCCAACCACGCCATCGACACCGGCGCGAAGCTCGCCGCCTACGCGGCCGCCGGCATCCCGGCCTACGTCCTGATCAACCGTGAGACGTGGACGGCCCACTGCCACACCGACCCCGTCCTCCCCGGTGACGACCCCGCCAAGGCGTACTACGAGGACGACACCAAGGTCGCCCTGGGCGAACCCCTGCCCCTCCCCTCCCCCTACCCCACCCTCGACACATCCCGCTTCGTCACCGCCTGACCCCGGCCCCCTCCCCCGCCCCGAGGTAACGACTCCGTCGCCCGGGGCCGTTGTCTCTTGACGCCCCCTTCGTCCTGGGCTTACGTTCCTCCCACCCCGACAGGAAAGTTTCCTAACAGTATGAACGGTGCTCCCCCGCGGCCTCCTTGATCGACACTGGACGCCCGGCCCGGACACTGAGAAGCTGGGCGGCCGGAGAGGCAGGTGTCGAGTCCATGGCAGGAACCGCCGGTACGCCGGGCACCCCGCGGGTCCTGCGCGCCATGAACGACCGGGCCGCCCTGGACCTGCTGCTGGCGCACGGCCCGCTCTCCCGCACCCGGATCGGCAAGCTCACCGGCCTGTCCAAGCCGACCGCCTCCCAGCTGCTGGCCCGGCTGGAGGCGGCCGGACTGGTCCGGGCCACCGGCACCAGCGAGGGCCGCCCGGGACCCAACGCCCAGCTCTACGCGGTCGAACCCGGTGCCGCGTACGCCGCCGGGCTCGACGTCACCCCGCAGCGCATCCGCGCCGCCGTCGCCGACATCACCGGCCGCACGGTCGGCGAGTTCGAGCTGCCCACCCCCGGCAGGCGGTCCGCGGGTCCCGTCGTACAGCAGGTCACCGACGCCCTCGACGGCGCCGTGAAGGCCGCGGGGCTGGCCCGTGCCGACGTCCACCGGCTCGTCATCGGCACCCCCGGCGCCTTCGACCCCACCACCGGGCGGCTGCGCTACGCCTCCCACCTGCCCGGCTGGCACTCCCCCGCGCTGCTCGACGACCTCGCCGCCGCGCTGCCGATGCCGGTCGAGTACGAGAACGACGTCAACCTCGTCGCCATCGCCGAACAGCGGCTCGGCGCGGCCCGCGGCCACGCCGACTTCGTGCTGCTGTGGAACCAGGAGGGCCTCGGCGCCGCCCTGGTCCTCGGCGGCCGGCTGCACCGCGGCTGGACCGGCGGCGCCGGCGAGGTCGGGTTCCTGCCGGTGCCGGGCACGCCCCTGGTGCGCCAGGTCACCCGGGCCAACAGCGGCGGCTACCAGGAGCTGGCCGGCGCCCAGGCGCTGCCGGGGCTGGCCCGCGAACTGGGCGTCGCCGACGTGCCGCCGGGGCCGTACCCGGAGGCCGCCGCCGCGCTGGTGGCCCGCGCCGCCGACCACGCGGACGGGCCGCACCGGGAACTGCTGCGGACCTACGCGACCCGGCTGGCCACCGGTCTCGCCTCGCTCGTCTCGGTCCTCGACCCCGAACTCGTCGTCCTGTCCGGCTCCGCCCTGACGGCCGGCGGCGAGGTGCTGCGCGCCCTCGTCCAGGCCGAGCTGGCGGAACTGGCGGCGGCCCGCCCCCGGCTGGTCGTCGGCGACGTCCACGAACACCCCGTCCTGCGCGGCGCGTTGGAGTCCGCGCTGGCCACCACCCGCGACGAGGTCTTCGACACCTCCCGCTGACGTACGACCCCGGCACCGCCCTTCCCCATCCCCTTCCCCCGTCCCCGCCCCTGGGAGACCTCGTCATGCCCACAGCCCTGCCCGAAGCCGTCCGAAAAGCGGCTTTCGCCCTGGCCGCCTCCACCGTGCTGCTCACCACCGCCTGTACCGGCCAGTCCGGCGCGGGCGCCTCGGACGACCCGTCGAAGGACACGACGATCACCTTCTGGCACGCCTGGAGCGCGCCGAACGAGGTGCAGGCCGTCAAGGCGCTGGTCGCCGGCTTCGAGCACGCGCACCCCAACATCCGGGTGAACGTCGTCGGCAACATGACCGACGACAAGATCAACCAGGCGCTGCGCGCGGGCGGCGACAAGGCACCCGACGTGATCTCCTCCTTCACCACCAACAACGTCGGCAAGTTCTGCTCCTCGGGCGCGCTGGTGGACCTGAACCCCTTCTTCGAGAAGGCGGGCATCGACCCGGGGACGACGTTCCCGAAGGCGATGAACGAGTACACGCAGTTCGACGGCGACCGCTGCACCGCCCCGCTGCTGGGCGACGCCTACGGCCTCTACTACAACAAGACGGCGTTCCGGAAGGCCGGCATAGCGCACCCGCCGAAGACCTGGTCCGAGTTCGAGGCGGACGCCAAGAAGCTGACGATCGCCCGGGGGGACACGTACCGGCAGCTCGGGTTCATGCCGGACTACCACGGCTGGGAGTCCACCACCGAGCACTACCTGGGGCAGTTCTCCCCCACCTACTTCGGCAAGGACGGCACGTCCGAGCTGGCGAAGGACCCGGCGTTCGCGAAGGGCTTCCGACTCCAGAAGCGGCTCGTGGACGAACTCGGCGGCTACGAGAAACTGGAGAAGTACCGGGCGACGCTCGGTGACGAGTGGGGCGCCAAACACCCCTTCCACACCGGCCAGGTGGCCATGCAGCTCGACGGCGAGTGGCGGCTCGGGATGGCGGAGGAGACCAAGCCGGACTTCGGGATCGGCGTCGCCCCGCTGCCCGTCCCGGACGACCAGGCCGACCAGTACGGCAAGGGCTACATCACCGGCACCATCACCGGTATCGCCGCCACCAGCCACAAGCAGAACGCGGCCTGGGAGTTCGTCCGGTACATCACCACCGACACCGACGCCGTGGTGGGCTTCGCCAACGCCATCCACAACGTGCCCTCGACCCTCGCGGCCCTGAAGTCCCCGAAGCTGACGTACGACCCGCGCTTCAAGACCTTCCTGGACATCGCCGCCGACCCGAACTCCACCACCAGCCCCGCGTCCGTCAACGGCGGCGTGTACCTGACGACGATCCAGCAGTTCGGCTACGACTACGAGAGCGGCGAGGTCACCGACCTGAAGGCCGGACTGAAGAAGACGGCCGCGCAGATCGACACGGACATCGAGCAGGCGAAGTAGCCATGACCACGCTCACGCTGACGTCGAAGCGCCGCCGGGCGGCGCTGCGCAACCTCGCCTTCATGTCACCCTGGCTGATCGGCTTCGGGGTGTTCTTCGCCTATCCACTGGTCTCGACGGTCTACTTCTCCTTCACGCACTACGACGGCTTCCGGCCGCCCACCTGGAGCGGCGGCCAGAACTGGACGTACGTCTTCACGCACTACCCGCTGTTCTGGCCCGCCTTGCGAAACACCCTGTGGCTGGTGCTGGTGATGGTGAGCCTCCGGGTCGTCTTCGGGCTCGGGATCGGGATGCTCATCACGCGGATCAAGACCGGTACGGGGGTCTTCCGCACCCTGTTCTACCTGCCCTACCTGGCCCCGCCGGTCGCGGCGACGATGGCGTTCGCGTTCCTGCTCAACCCCGGTACCGGCCCGGTCGACTCCCTGCTGGAGAAGGCGGGCGTCCCGGCACCCGGCTGGTTCAACGACCCCTCCTGGTCCAAGCCGGCCCTGACCCTGCTCGCGCTGTGGGGCATCGGCGACCTGATGGTCATCTTCATGGCCGCGCTGCTCGACGTGCCCACCGAGCAGTACGAGGCGGCCGAGCTGGACGGCGCCTCCGCCTGGCAGCGCTTCCGGTACGTGACCCTGCCGAACATCTCCCCGATCGTGATGTTCGCCGTGGTCACCGGCGTGATCCAGACCATGCAGTACTACACGCAGCCGCTGATCGCCGGGAAGGTGGCGTCGGGCGTGATCCAGGGCGCCGGCACCCAGTTCGAGCCCGGCTACCCGGACAAGTCCACGCTCACCCTCCCCCAGCTCGTCTACAACCTCGGCTTCCAGCGCTTCGACTACGGCTCGGCCTGTGTCGTCGCCCTGGTGCTGTTCGCCCTGTCGATGGCGTTCACCGCGCTCCTGATGCGGCGCCGGGGCGGCCTGATCCAGGCAGGTGACTGACCATGACCCAGGTACTGGAGCGACCGCTCAAGCTCGCCCCGGGGGCCTCCGGCGCCGAGCGCACCGCCCGCCGCCGGGCCCTGCTGGAGTGGGTCGCGGTGCACTCCCTCGGGGTGGCCGCCGCGCTCTTCTTCACGCTGCCCTTCGTCTTCGTGTTCCTGACCTCGCTGATGAGTGACAGCCAGGCCTTGAGCCGGGACCTGATCCCGCACACCTGGGAGTGGGGCAACTACCGGAAGGTGTTCGACACCCCGGGCTTCCTCACCTGGTGGCGCAACACCCTGCTGTACGCCGGACTCGGCACCGTGCTCACCGTGCTGTCGTCCGTCCCGGTGGCCTACGCGCTCGCCAAGTTCCGCTTCCGGGGCCGGAACCTGTCCCTCATGCTGGTGATCTCGATGATGATGCTGCCCCCGCAGGTCGTCGTCATCCCGATGTACCTGTTCTGGGCGAAGCAGCTCGGCCTGTCCGGCACGCTGTGGCCGCTGATCGTGCCGATGGCGTTCGGGGACGCGTTCTCCGTCTTCCTGCTGCGCCAGTTCCTGCTGACGATCCCGAACGAGTACCTGGACGCGGCCCGCGTCGACGGCTGCGGTGAGCTGCGCACCCTGCTGCGGGTGGTGCTGCCGATGGCGAAGCCGGGCATCGCCGCCGTGGCCCTCTTCCAGTTCTTCTCCGCCTGGAACGACTACTTCGGCCCGCAGATCTACGCGTCCGAGAACCCGGGCGCCTGGACCCTGAGTTACGGCCTGGAGTCGTTCAAGGGCGCCCACCACACCGACTGGAACCTCACCATGGCCGCGACGGTTCTGGTCATGGCACCCGTGATCCTCGTGTTCTTCTTCGCGCAGAAGGCGTTCGTCGAGGGCGTCACGCTCACCGGAGTGAAGGGTTGATGTCTGTATGAAACTCACCGTGGTCGGCGGCGGCTCGACCTACACCCCCGAACTCGTCGACGGCTTCGCCCGGCTCCGGGACACCCTGCCCGTCGAGCAACTGGTCCTGGTGGACCCGGCGGCCGACCGTCTCGACCTGGTCGGCGGCCTGGCCCGGCGCATCTTCGCCAAGCAGGGCCATCCCGGCCGGATCGTCACCACCTCCGACCTGGACGCGGGCGTCGAGGGCGCCGACGCCGTCCTGCTCCAACTGCGCGTCGGCGGCCAGGCGGCCCGGCGGCAGGACGAGACCTGGCCGCTGGAGTGCGGCTGCGTCGGCCAGGAGACCACCGGCGCGGGCGGCCTCGCCAAGGCGCTGCGCACGGTCCCGGTGGTGCTGGACATCGCCGAACGGGTGCGGCGCAGCAACCCGCGCGCCTGGCTCATCGACTTCACCAACCCGGTCGGCATCGTCACCCGCGCCCTCCTCCAGGCCGGGCACCGGGCGGTCGGCCTGTGCAACGTGGCGATCGGCTTCCAGCGCAGGTTCGCCGGGCACCTGGGCGTGGCCCCGGCCGACGTCCACCTCGGGCACGTCGGCCTGAACCACCTCACCTGGGAGACGGACGTACGGCTCGGCGGTCCCGAGGGCGAGAACGTGCTGCCCAAGCTGCTGGCCGAGCACGGCGACGCGCTCGCCGACGACCTCCGGCTGCCCCGGGCCCTGCTGGACCGGCTGGGCGTGGTGCCGTCGTACTACCTGCGCTACTACTACGCCCACGACGAGGTCGTCCGCGACCTGCGCACCAAGCCCTCGCGAGCCGAGGAAGTCGCCGCGATGGAACGGGAGCTGCTGGAGATGTACGGCGACCCGGCCCTGGACGAGAAGCCGGCGCTGCTGGCGAAGCGGGGCGGGGCCTACTACTCGGAGGCGGCCGTCGACCTCGCGGCGGCGCTGCTGGGCGGGGGCGGGAGCCCCTACCAGGTGGTGAACGCGCTCAACCGGGGCACGCTGCCCTTCCTGCCGGACGACGCGGTGATCGAGGTGCAGGCGGCGGTCGGCCCGTCCGGACCGGTGCCGCTGCCGGTCCCGGAGCTGGACCCGCTGTTCGCGGGCCTGGTCGCCAACGTGACCGCGTACGAGGAGCTGGCCCTGGAGGCGGCGCTGCGCGGCGGCCGGGACCGGGTCTTCCGGGCCCTGCTGGCCCACCCGCTGATCGGCCAGTACGCGTATGCCGAGACCCTCACCGACCAGTTGGTCGCACACAACCGGGAGCATCTGGCGTGGGCCTGATCTCGACCGTGCTCGCCGTCGACGCGGGCAACAGCAAGACCGACGTGGCCGTGGTCACCGCCGCCGGGGAGGTCCTGGCCACGGCGCGCGGCGGTGGCTTCCGGCCGCCGGCGGTGGGCGTGCCGGCGGCGCTGGACGCGCTGGCCGAACCGGTCGCGCGGGCCTTCGCCGACGCCGGCGTGACCTCCGTCGGGCATGTCTCGGCCTGCCTGGCCAACGCCGACCTGCCCCTGGAGGAGGAGCGGCTGGCGACCGCCCTGGAAGCGCGGGGCTGGGGGGCGTCGGTGACGGTCCGCAACGACACCTTCGCGATCCTGCGCGCGGGCGTCGCCGAACCCCGGGGGGTCGCGGTGGTGTGCGGGGCGGGCATCAACTGCGTCGGCATGCGCCCCGACGGCCGTACCGCCCGCTTCCCGGCGATCGGCCGGATCTCCGGGGACTGGGGCGGCGGCTGGGGCCTGTCCGAGGAGGCGCTGTGGCACGCGGCCCGCGCGGAGGACGGCCGGGGCGAACCGACGACCCTCGCGAGCACCCTGCCCGCGCACTTCGGGCTGCCCACCATGTACGCCCTCATCGAGGCCCTGCACCTCGGGCACGTCGGGCACGAGCGCCGGCACGAACTGGCCCCGGTGCTCTTCGCCACGGCCGCCGACGGCGACCCGGTGGCCCGCGCGCTGGTGGGACGGCTGGCCCGGGAGGTCACCGTGATGGCGACGGTCGCCCTGACCCGCCTGGACCTCCTCACCGAGCAGACCCCGGTCCTGCTGGGCGGCAGCGTCCTGACCGCCGGCCACGCCCTGCTGGACGACGCCGTCCGCGACCAACTCGCCGCCCGCGCCCCCAAGGCCGACGTCCACGTGGTCTCCACGAGCCCGGTCCTGGGAGCGGCCCTGCTGGGCCTGGACCACCTGGCCGCCGGCACCGAGGCCCAGGAACGGGCGCGGCGGCACTGGGAGTCCGGGCGGCACTGAGCCCGAGCACCGGCTCAGCGCCGAGGACCTGCGGTCGAAGCACCGTTCCACGACGTCGGGGTGTGGGTACGCCTCGCGGTCGAAGGCCGGCGGGCGGCCTCCGTGCCTGCCGCGCCGGGTCCGGTCGCGGACCTGGTCGGCCCGTTCGGGGATCGTATGCGGACGCGGCCGACGAGCCGCTGGTCGATACCCGCGCTCTCCATGACCAGCCGGCGGCCGGGCGCCGCCCGGCACGGCTCCGGCCAGGGCGTCCGCTTCCGAGCCTTCTCGGTCGTGTGACAGTAGAGGTATGACGACAGAGCGATTCGAGACGAGCCGTGAGATCGCAGCCTCTCCGGAGGAGATCTTCGCACTCCTCTGCTCGCCGCGAGGGCACGTGGCGATCGACAGTTCCGGCATGCTGCAATCGGCGGAAGGAGACACGGTTCGCGGTGTCGGGGACGAGTTCGTCGTGCACATGGACCGGGAGCCTCTCGGGGATCTGCCGATGGGCCGTTACGACGTGACGGTGATCATCACCGAGTACGCGCGGAACGCTCACTTGGAGTGGACGATCTCCGGCACGATCCAGCCTCCGATCGGCCATGTGTACGGCTACCGGGTGGAACCGGCCGACCGGGGCTCCCTGGTGACCTCGTACTACGACTGGAGCCGTATCCATGAGCGGTACCGCCAGGCCGACGTCTTCCCTGTCATCCCGGAAGCAGGGCTGCGCGCGACGCTGGGCATCCTGGCCCGCACCGTGGAGGGAAAGCACCACTGGTGATCACAGCTCTGGGAAGCTGACCAGCCGGCCACCGGGACCATCCGTGTGCGCTCGTCGTAGCCCCGGAGCCGCCGGACGCTCCCCTCCCCTTGGGCCCAGCGGCCGCCGGTCAGAGCCACCCGAGCTGCCCCGCCTTCAGACCGGCCTCGAACCGGCTCCTGGCGTGCAGCCGCTCCATCAGGGCCGACATCCGGCGCCGCACCGTACGCAGCGACACTCCCAGCCGCTTGGCCGCTGCCTCGTCGGTCAGGCCGCGGGCCAGGAGGCGCAGCAGGGAACGCTCCTCGGCACTCAGTTCCTCGGCGGGCAGCCCGGCGCCCAGGGGGATGGCGGTCTCCCAGGTGTGGAAGAAGACCGCGCAGAGGGTGGCGACGACCGCGGGCTCCTTCGTGCACAGAACCCCGTGGTGCGTGTTGTCGGGGTCGACGGGGATCAGGGCGGTCGCGCGGTCCAGGACGAGGAAGCGCGGCGGCAGCATGGGGGCGGTGCGCACTTCACCGCTCCCCTCGGACAGCCGGCCGACGTACTCGGCCATGGCGGGGTCGGTACGCACGCTGTCGTGGTGCAGCGCCAGCAGGGTGACGCCTCGTCCCAGCGCCTCCTCGTCGAGCGCACGTAACGCCTCCAGGCCCTCGCGAGACTGGGCACCGCCCGGCAGCATGGCCAGGCACTCGTGGTGCAGGTCCTTGGCGAGCAGTTCCAGACGCTCCTGGAAGGCGTCCAGTCCCAGCAGCACGTCGGCGTCCGAGCCGCAGCCGGCCGTCAAGCGGCGGCCGGCCCGTTCCGTCATCGCCCGGGCCACCGCCAGTCTGGCGGCCGCCAGGTGGTGCTGCTGCTCCAGCACGTCCTGTTCCCGCCGGCGCAGCAGCACGTCGAGGGCGAGGTCCAGGCTCAGCGCTCTCAGCCGTCCGGGCTCGTCCCGCGACTGCCGCAGCAAGGTCAGTTCCGCCAGCCGGTCCAGTGCCTCGCGCACGTCGCGCTCGGCGAGGCCCAGTTCGCGGCAGAGCTGCGGAACGCCGAGATCGGTTCTGTCGAGTAGGAGCCGGTACACCGCCTCCACCTGCGGTTCCAAGCCAAGGATCTCCAGCATTCCGCCCCCCAAGCGTGCTGCGGCACGTCCCCACGTGGACGTCATCGTTACCTGATCTTTGCATTCGTCCCGATGACGAGCAATCGACAAGTCGGCCTGCTCGAAACGGCGTTGCACCAAGGTGACAGGCTCCTTGATGCCAGGCTCCGACGCTCCCTCCGGGCTGCCGGAGCGGGCAGAGTGTCGACACGGCACTCACAGCGGTCACTGCCTCCCCCACGCGCCCCGCGGCTGATCTCCTGTGGGCTCGCCGCGTATCGGGGACCGCCTGTTTCGCCCCACCCCACGGACCATCACGCCTTCCTTCACTGAGGATGTGTCATGCCCAGACCCGTCGCTGCCCGTTCCGTCTCGGTCACGCTCGCCGTCACCGCCTCGCTGTCCTGCGGTCTCGTGTCCGTCGGCGGCGGTGTCGCCCACGCCGCCCCGGTCCCGCTCACCCCGGGCGCGACGGTCCGGCAGCTCGCCGGCGGCGGCCAGGGCCCGGTGACGCCGGTCCCGGGCCGGAGGACCGCCGTCGGCGCGGCGGAGACGGCACCGTCCATCACCCGCAGCGAGGTCATCGACCGGGCCCAGAGCTGGCTCGGCAAGGGCCTCAAGTACAACCAGGGCGAGTACTACGCCGGCTACCGCACCGACTGCTCCGGATACGTGTCGATGGCGTGGCGCCTCAGTTCCTCCCTGACGACGGACACCTTCGCCAGCGCCGGCGTCACCGAATCGATCTCCAAGGGTGATCTCAAGGCCGGCGACGCCCTCCTCAACGACGCGGTCCGTGACGACGGTCATGTCGCGCTCTTCGAGAAGTGGACGGACAGCTCCCACACGAGCTACATCGGCTACGAGTTCAGCAGCAGGCAGGACGTCATCCACCACGAGATCCCCTATCCGTACTTCTCGGGCCACGGCACCTTCGAGCCGGTGCGCAACAAGTCCGTGACCGATGACGCTCCCGTGATCACCGATCCGGGGATGACGAATCTGACGGCGGGTGAGTTCAGCGGGGACCGGGTCGCGGACCTGGTGGCGACGGAGGTGTCCACGGGGAAGCTGTGGCTGTACAAGGGCCCGAAGGTGGGAGCGTTGAGTTCCCGGGTGCTGATCGGTACCGGTGGCTGGAACGGCATGGCGAACGTGGCCGCGGGCGACCTGAACAGTGACGGCAAGGACGACCTGGTCGCGACGGAGAAGTCGACGGGAAAGCTGTTCCTCTACAAGGGGACGGGTACGGGTCTGGCGTCACGGGTGGAGATCGGAACCGGCGGCTGGAACGGCATGACCAACCTGTTCGTCGGCGACTTCAACGGTGACGGCAAGGACGACGTCGGCGCCTCGGAGGAATCGTCGGGCAAGCTGTTCCTCTACAAGGGCACCGGCAACGGGACGATCTCGGGCCTGAGCGGGCGCGTGGAGATCGGCACGGGTGGCTGGAACGGCATGAACAAGGTCGTCAGCCCCGGCGACATGAACAAGGACGGCAAGGACGACCTCGTCGGCACGGAGAAATCGACCGGGAAGCTGTTCCTCTACAAGGGCGACGGCTCCGGTGTCACCTCACGGGTGGAGATAGGCACAGGCGGCTGGAACGGGATCTCGGGCTACGCCGGTGCCGACTTCTCCGGTGACGGCGTCGGCGACCTGGCGGCCGTGAAGTCCGACACCGGAGAGACGGGCAAGCTCTACCTCTACAAGGGCACCGGCAACGGCGGCATCGGCGACCCCACCGAGATCGGCACCGGCGGCTGGTAGGGCACCAGCGGGGGGCTGAGACCTCGGTTCTGCCGGAGGCTCCGGGTGACCTCGTCACCCGGAGCCTCGTCGTGTCCGGGGTGGTGCGACCCGGCGTCGGTGCCAGCGACAACCGACGGGCCGGGGTTTCGGCGCGCGGGATCGTGTGCGGACGCGGGATCGCCCCTGCGGTCGTTCAGCCGCTCCCGCCCGCGCGACGACTCGGGCGACAACGGCCGGCGGAACCGATCCGGTGCGCCCCGCGTGTTCATCAGCAGGGGGTGGTGCGCTGGGGGCGCGCGCCCGTAGGGGACGCTGCGATCCGATCAAGATCCAGTGAAGGCCGGTGCGGACGCCGGTCGTGGCGGTGATACTGGGCGGCGAACGGATGGCCATGGGGGAGGTCGAGTGACACACCCGCCGAAGAGCAGCGCACCGCCACCGGTGGCGGTGCCCGGCGTGCCCGCGCAGTCCGGGCCGCCCGCGCCCCCGGTGCCGTACACCCCGGTACCGCACACCCCGCGTCCGCCGGCCGCGCCGCCGGCCCGGCGGACCGCCTTCGCCGAGGGTGCCGAGCGGCTGCGGGCCGCCGCGACGACGGAGCCGGGGCGGCTGCGGATCATCGGCGCCGTACTCGCCCTGGTCGTCGTCGCGTTCGGGGCCGTCACCGCCTGGCAGACCAGCGAGCGGGCCGCGGCGGCCGACGACGTGCTGCACCGCAGCCAGCCGCTCAGCTCCGGCGCGGCCGGCATCTACCGTTCGCTCGCCGACGCCAACACCGCCGCCTCCAGCGGCTTCCTGGCCGGCGGGCAGGAGACGGCCGGCACCCGGGACCGGTACGAGAAGGACATCCGTACCGCCGCCGGCGGCCTCGTGACGGCCGCCGCCAACGCGGAGCCCGGGTCGGCGTCCGAGGCGGCCATCACCCGGCTGAACCGGCTGCTGCCCGAGTACAAGGGCCTGATCGAGCGGGCCCGCACCTACAACCGGCAGGGCTACCCGGTGGGCGGCGCCTATCTGCGCTACGCCAACGAGAAGATGCAGCGGCAGATGCTCCCGGCCGCCGAGGACCTCTACACCCGGGAGAACCAGCGGCTCGACGCCGACTACGCGGACGCCACCCCGTACCCGTGGGCCGCGATCGCGCTCGGCGTCCTCGCGCTCGGCGCGCTCGGCTGGGCCCAGCACCGCACCTACCAGCGCACCCACCGCGTCCTCAACCACGGCCTGGTCGCCGGCACCGCCGCCACCACGGTCGTGCTGCTCTGGCTGGTCGTCGGCCACACCGTCGCCCGCTCCGAACTGGACGGCTCCTACGACCGGGGCATCCGCTCGCTCGGCGTGCTGCACGACGCCCGGATCGCCTCCCTGAAGGCACGCGGCAACGAGAACCTGAGCCTGGTGGCGCGCGGCGCCGAGACCGTCACGGTTGACGGCACCGTGTACGACGCGTACTACCGCGACTTCGACAAGGACATGGCCGCGCTCGGCAAGGGGCTGGCCGCGGCCGGCCGGCTCGCCGACGACAGCGCCGGCACCGCCCCGGTCAAGGCGGCCGAGGGCAACATGGCGGTGTGGAAGCAGCGCCACGCGGCGGCCCGTACCGAGGACGAGAACGGCAACTACCAGCAGGCGCTGGACAAGGTGATCGGTGCCAAGGGCGCCACCGGCGCGTGCTTCGACAGCGTGGACGCCAACCTCGCCCGCGCCATCGACCACGAACAGGGCGAGTTCCAGCGGGCGGCCGGGGACGGCCGGGACGCGCTGACCGGGCTGCCGGCCGGCGCGGCGGCCCTCGCGCTGCTGGGCGCGGCCGGTGCCGTGGCCGGCATCGGGCGCAGGCTTTCGGAGTACCGGTGACAGGGGGCAGGGCGATGTACGGGAGGCGTGCGCGGGCCGCCCTACGGGGCTGGGGCGGCGTCGGCGCGATGGCGGTGCTGTGCGCGCTGGCACTGGCGTTCGTCCTGCTGCTCCCGCACACCCAGGCCCCGGCCGACGGCAGGCCGGCCGGGCAGCGCACCGCCCACGCGGGCCAGGTCCGCGCCGACGACTGCCAGGACGCCGGGGCCCAGGACCGCTCGCTGTCCCCGTCCGGCGCCGACGGCCCGACGATCGACGCCATCAAGGCCCGTACCGGCGCCAAGCGCAAGCTGATCGTCGGCGTCGACCAGAACAGCTACCGCTGGGGCTACCGCAACCCCAACACCGAGGGCGCGGAGCTGGAGGGCTTCGACATCGACCTGGCGCACCGGATCGCCGAGGACCTCCTCGGTGACCCGGACGCCGTGCAGTTCAAGGCGATACCGACCAGCCAGCGCATCACGGCGATCCAGGACAACCGGGTCGACATGGTGGTCCGCACGATGACCATCACCTGCGACCGGCTGTCCCAAGTCGCGTTCTCCGCGCCCTACTTCAAGACCGGCCAGCAGGTGCTGGCGCCCAAGTCCTCGGGCATCACGGGCTACGACGGCTCGCTCGCGCACAAGAGGGTGTGCTCCGCCGCCGGTTCGACCGCCCACACCAAGCTGGACGCCGACCGCACGTCCGGGAGGCTGCCCGCCTCCACCGATGTCTCGATCACCGTCCCGAACCAGCTCGACTGCCTGGTGCGGCTCCAACTCGGCGAGGTGGACGCGGTGGTGACCGACGGCGCGCTCGCCGCCAGCCAGGCCGCGCAGGACCCGACCGTCGAACTCAAGGGCAAGCCGTTCACGACCGAGTACTACGGCGTGGCGATGAAGAAGGGCGCGAGCGATCTGGTGCGCCGGGTCAACCACGTCCTGGTGGACTACCGCGACCACGGCTGGCAGGCGTCGTACGACCGGTGGCTGTCGGCGACACTGGGGAAGGACCCGGCCGCGTCCGAGCCCCCCGCGCCGCGCTACCTGCACGGCGGCTGACCCCCGCACCCCGACACCCCGACACCCCGACAACCGGACAACCCGACAGGCCGACCAGACACAGCAGCGAGAGGTGATCGATGGGCGTCACGGACCCCGCCGGGCCGGTGATGGACCGGGACGAGGTGGACCGTGCGCTGGCGCGGCTCGGCCAGGAGTACGAGGCGATCGAGACCTCCCTGCTGGCCCTCCAGGACCACGCGGGCCGCAGACTCCTCGAAGGCGCCGAGCTGACCGGCCTCACCCGGGAGCGCTGGGAGACCACCGAGGCGCGCATCACCCGGTTGTGGGTCTGCTTCGACGCCTACACCGCCGCGCTGCGCTCCGCCCGGGAGATCCGCGCCCGGCGCCGCTGGTCCAGCCGCGAGGACCTGGCCGAGCTGACCGAGCTGCTGCGCGGCGAGTCCGTGACCGTCGCCGGGGAGGGCCGGCTCAGCGAGACGTACACCCTGTCCGCGCTGGTGGACCGGATGAACGAGCTGTACGCCTCCAGCCTGGACCTGGTGGTCGCCGCCGACGCGGTGTGGTCGGCGCTGCCCGCCCGGATCGATTTACTGGCCGCGGAACTCCGGCGCACCCGGCGGCTCGCGCACTCCGTCGGCGTCCGGCCCGGCGAGCACCCGGCCGGTGACGACCTGGAGCGGATCACCCGGATACTGACCAGGCTGCGCGAGGAGGTCGTCTCCGACCCGCTCGCCCACTGGGTGCCCGCCGAGGGCAGCTCGGCGCCCGGCGGCGGCCGCCCGGACACCACGGTGTACGACCGGGAGGCGCGCGCCCTGGAGGAGGTGCGCCGCGAGATCGACGCCGTGCTCACCGTCCGGCAGGACGCCGAGGCCCGGCTGATCCGGCTGCGGGACGTCCTCTCGCGCGCCGACCGCACCCTCGCCGAGGCCCGCACCGCGCGCGGCGAGGTGCTGGCGAAGATCGCCGCGACCGAGGTGCCGGTGGTCAGCGGCCCGCCGACCGTGCTCCAGGAGCAGCTCGCGACGGCCGCCGACTACCGCAGGCAGGCCCAGTGGCACCGGCTGTCCCCGCTGCTGGAGTCGCTGGAGCGCAAGGCGGAGGACGAACTGCTGCGGGCCCGCGAGTCGTTGACGGCCGTCACCGCGCCGCTCGCGGTCCGCGCCGAGCTGCGCGGCCGGCTGGACGCCTACCGGGCGAAGGTGGCCCGGCACGGCCTGGCCGAGGACCCGTTCCTGATCGAGCGGTACGACGCGGCCCGGCGGATGCTGTGGAGCGCGCCCTGCGACCTGCGGGTGGCGGAACAAGCCGTGCTGCGCTACCAGCAGTTGGCCCGCGAGCTGCTGGGCGGCGCGGGCACACCCAAGGACCGTGAGGGGGACCAGTCATGAGCCAGGCGGGGCAGACCTGTCAGCGGCCGGGCTGCGCGGGGGCGTACGAGGACGTCGGCGGCGGCGAGCTGTACTGCGACACCTGCGGTCTCGCGCCCGTGGTGGCCGCCACCGGCATGGTCGGCTCGCCGCCCACCGGGGTCACCAGGAACGCGGCCGACAGCGGCAGCGCGCGCAGTGCCCGCACCTCCTCGCAGTCCGCGCGCTCGCGTCGCTCGGTGTCCGGGCGGCTCTCCCGGTCCCTGTCCGGCCGCTCCACCGGCCGCTCGGTGTCGGTGCGCAGTTCCGGCTCCTCCTCGGGCACCTCGACGCGCGGCCGGCTGGGCGCGGGACTGGTGAGCGTGCCGGGGGTGCCCCGGCCGGACCCGCGCGCGATGGTGCTGGAGAACCCGGAGGTCCCCGAACGCAAACGGTTCTGCTCGCGGGCGGACTGCGGGGCGCCGGTCGGCCGGGCCCGGGGCGAGCGCCCGGGGCGCACCGAGGGGTTCTGCACCAAGTGCGGCCACCCGTACTCCTTCGTGCCCAAGCTGGCGGCCGGGGACGTCGTGCACGGCCAGTACGAGGTGGCGGGCTGCCTGGCGCACGGCGGGCTCGGCTGGGTCTACCTGGCCGTGGACCGGGCCGTCTCCGACCGCTGGGTGGTCCTCAAGGGCCTGCTGGACACCGGGGACCAGGACGCGATGGCCGCCGCGATCTCCGAGCGGCGCTTCCTCGCGGAGATCGAGCACGCCAACATCGTGCGGATCTACAACTTCGTGGAGCACCTGGACCAGCGCACCGGCTCCCTCGACGGCTACATCGTCATGGAGTACGTCGGCGGCAAGTCGCTGAAGGAGATCGCCAACGGCCGCCGGACCCCCGACGGGCGCCGGGACCCGCTGCCCGTGGAGCAGGCCTGCGCCTACGGCATCGAGGCGCTGGAGGCCCTCGGCCACCTGCACAGCCGCAACCTGCTGTACTGCGACTTCAAGGTCGACAACGCCATCCAGACCGAGGACCAGCTCAAGCTGATCGACATGGGCGCGGTGCGCCGCATGGACGACGACGAGTCCGCGATCTACGGCACGGTCGGCTACCAGGCGCCCGAGGTCGCCGAGGTCGGCCCGTCGGTCGCCAGCGACCTGTACACGGTGGGCCGTACCCTCGCCGTGCTGACCTTCGACTTCCAGGGCTACACGAACGTCTTCGCGGACTCGCTGCCGGACCCGGACACCATCGAGGTGTTCCGCCGCTACGAGTCCTTCTACCGGCTCCTGGTGCGCGCCACCGACCCGGACCCGGCCCGCCGGTTCGCCTCCGCGCAGGAGATGTCCGAGCAGCTCACCGGGGTGCTGCGGGAGGTCGTCTCGCTCCAGACCGGGCAGGCGCGGTCGGCGCTGTCCACGCTGTTCGGGCCCGAGGTCAGGGTCACGGACACCGAGCTGTTCCCGCGCCTGACCAAGGACGTCTCCCGGCTCGGGGCGCGTGGCGGACGGCCCGCCGAGCCGGCCGCCGCCCTGGTGCAGCCGGTCGACGTGCCGCCGGCCGCGCTCGCGCTGCCCGTGCCACTGGTCGACCCGGGCGACCCGAACGCCGGTTTCCTCGCGGGCCTGGTGACCTCCGCGCCGGCCGAGCTGCTCGCCGCGCTGGCCTCGGCACCGGCGCGGACCGTGGAGACCCGGCTGCGGGAGGTCCGCGCCCGCCTGGAGAGCGGCGACCACCAGGCGGCCCTCACCGCCCTGGCCGGACTGGACGGCGAACGCCCCGACGACTGGCGGGTGGTGTGGTACCGGGGCCTGGCCGCCCTGGTCACCGGCGACTTCGAGGGCGCCGCGCTCGGCTTCGACGCGGTCTACGACGCCTTCCCGGGCGAGGCCGCGCCCAAGCTGGCGCTCGCCCTGTGCGCGGAGGTGCTGGGCCAGCTCGACAACGCCGCCGAGTACTACCGGCTGGTGTGGGCGACCGACCGGGGCCATGTCAGCGCCGCGTTCGGTCTCGCCCGGGTGCAGCTGGCGGCCGGGGACCGGCAGGGCGCGGTGCGCACCCTGGAGTCGGTGCCGGAGGCCTCCATCCACTACACGGCGGCCCGGGTGGCGGCCGTACGGGCGCGGCTGAGACAGCGCACCGCGAGCGCCGGTGACGTACCGTTCCTGGACGACCTGACGGCCGCCGCCGGGCAGGTCGAGGCGCTGGACGCGTACGGTCTGGACCCGGCGCGCCGCGGGCAGTTGTCCGTCGAAGTGCTCGGCTGCGCCCTGGACTGGATACTCTCCTCGGGGCAGGGCACCACTCCCTCGGCCGCCGAAGGGCGGGTGCTGCTGGGCAGCGGTCTGGACGAGCGGGGACTCCGCTTCGGTCTGGAGCGCGCCTACCGCGCGCTGGCCCGGCTGGCGGCCGGCGGCGAGGAGAGGATCGAACTGGTGGAACGGGCCAACCGTTACCGCCCCCGGACGTGGGTGTAGTTGATGTCGCAGAAGCCCCAGCAGGCCGCACCGGCGAAGTGCCCGAGCTGCGCGGAGCCCGTGGAACCGGGCGACCACTTCTGCGGAGCGTGCGGGCACGACCTGTCGGTGGTGCCCGCCGCCCCGCAGGACCATCCGACCCTCACCCTGTCCGGTGCCCCGGCGCCCGGTGACGGGGTGGACTGGCCGGCGCCCGAGCCGCCCGGCTCCGCCGGCACCCCGCCGGCCGCCCATCTGCCGACCGACCTGCCCGGCACCGACTCCGGTGGCCGGCCGCTGACCGGCGAGCAACGGCCGGCCGCGCCCGGTGTCCGCTTCGACCGGCCCGCCGAACCCGAGGAGTACCCCTTGCAGGCGCCGGACCCCCGCGCGAGCGACCCCGCGGCCGAGCCGGCCGCCGCCGGTACCGCACCCGGTACGGCACAGGTCTGCGTGGCCTGCCGGGCCGGCCGGGTGGACGACGACGGCTACTGCGAGCACTGCGGCCACGCCCAGCCCCGCGAACGCGACCACATGGAGCAGGAGTCGGGCCCGGTCGCGGCCGTCACCGACCGGGGACTGCGCCACCACCGCAACGAGGACGCCTTCGCCGTCGGCCACACCGCGCTGCCCGACGGCACCCCCGTCGCGCTCGCCGTCGTCTGCGACGGCGTCTCCTCCGCGACCCGCCCCGACGAGGCCTCCCTGGCCGCCTCCCGGACGGCCGGGGACGCCCTGCTGGCCGCCCTGCCGCGCGGCACCCACCCGCAGCAGGCCATGCACGAGGCGATCGTCGCCGCCGCCGAGGCGGTCAACGCGCTCGCCGAGGAGCCGGACACGGCCCGCGAGCACGCACCGCACCAGAACGCCCCGGCCTGCACGCTGGTCGGCGCGATCGTCAGCCCCGGCCTGCTGGTCGTCGGCTGGGTCGGCGACAGCCGTGTCTACTGGGTGCCCGCCGACCGCTCGGCACCCCCAGCCCGGCTGACCGAGGACGACTCGTGGGCCGCGCAGATGGTCGCCGCCGGGCTGATGAACGAGGCCGAGGCGTACGCCGACGAGCGCGCCCACGCCATCACCGGCTGGCTCGGCGCCGACGCCTACGAACTGGAACCGCACACCGCGTCCTTCAAGCCGGACCGGCCCGGCGTCGTGGTGGTGTGCACCGACGGCCTGTGGAACTACGCCGAGACCGCCGAGGAGATGTCCGAGGCCCTCCCCGCCGACGCGGCCGAACGCCCGCTGCACAGCGCCCGGGTGCTGGTCGGGCACGCCCTGGACGGCGGGGGCCACGACAACGTAACAGTGGCGGTGCTGCCGTTCCCGGCGCCGTCGCACGGGGCAGGATCGCCGGTATCGGCCTGAGGCCGTACAAAACGCCGCGCCCGGCGGGGGCAGCGGCGGCGGACCGGAGGGGACCGGTCCGTCCACACCCGCGCCCCGCGGGAACGGGGCGCCTTTCAGGGGGAGTCGATCAAGCATGGCCAATTTCGCCAAGCCGGACGTGCCGCGGTTCTCGGTGGACGTCTACCAGAACGCGTACCTGCCCGAGGGCGGCCGGGAGGTCAACGCCATCGTCACGGTCACGGCGACGGGCGGCGGCACCGTCGCCGCACCGCTGTACGGCCCGGGACGGGGACCCTCGGCCGCCGTGGTGCTCATGGTCGACTGCTCGGGCTCCATGGACTACCCGCCCACCAAGATGCGCAACGCCCAAGCCGCCACGGCCGCCGCCGTCGACGCCCTGCGCGACGGCACCCGCTTCGCGGTGATCGCCGGCACGCACGTGGCCAAGGAGGTCTACCCGGGCGGCGGCGCCCTCGCGGTCGCCGACGCCGGCACCCGGGAAGAGGCCAAGCAGGCGCTACGGCGTCTCGACGCGGGCGGCGGTACGGCCATCGGCACCTGGCTGCGGCTCGCCGACCGGCTGCTGTCCTCGGCGGACGTCACCATCCGGCACGGCATCCTGCTCACCGACGGCCGCAACGAGCACGAGTCCCCCGAGGACCTGCGGGCCGCGCTGGACGCGTGTGCCGGGCGGTTCACCTGCGATGCCCGGGGCGTGGGCACCGACTGGGAAGTGAAAGAAGTCACAGGAATCGCCTCGGCGCTGCTCGGCACCGCCGACATCGTCGCCGATCCGGCGGGGCTGGCCGCCGACTTCACGCGGATGATGGAGACCGCGATGGGCAAGGAGGTCGCCGACGTCGCCCTGCGGGTGTGGACACCGGTCGGCACCACCATCCGGTACGTCAAGCAAGTCGCCCCCAGCGTGGAGAACTTGACCGGCCGGCGCACCGAGGCCGGCCCGCGTGCCGGGGACTACCCCACCGGCTCCTGGGGCGACGAGTCCCGCGACTACCACGTCTGCGTCGAGGTCCCGGCGGCCGGCCTCGGCCAGGAGATGCTCGCCGCCCGCGTCTCCCTGGTCGTCCCACAACCGGACGGAACGGCACAGAACCCCGGGGCCGAGGGAGCACAGGGAGCACAGGGGCTCGTACGGGCCGTGTGGACCGACGACATGGCGGCCTCCACGGCGCTCAACCCCCAAGTCGCGCACTACACCGGGCAGGCGGAACTGGCACAAGCCATCCAACAGGGCCTCGACCTTCGCAAAGCGGGCGATTTCGACGGAGCAACGGCCAAACTGGGACGGGCCGTTCAGCTCGCCGGCGCCTCGGGGAACGCGGATACTGCGAAACTGCTTGCGAAGGTGGTGGACGTGGTCGACGCCGCGACGGGTACTGTGCGGTTGAAGACGAGGGTCGCGGAGGCCGACGAGATGACGCTGGAGACCCGGTCCACAAAGACTGTTCGTGTAAAGAAGTGACGCCGCCGCACGGCGGTGTGAGACCGGACGAGCCTCAGGAGAAGGGGAAGCACCGACATGCCGACCTGCCCGAACGGACACCAGTCGGGTTCCGACGACTGGTGCGAGGTCTGCGGTCACCGCATGGCCGGTGCCGTACCTCCGCCCCCGCCGCCCCCGCCCACCGGCGGCTACGGCTTCCCGCCCCCGCGTGGTTCCGGCGCGCCCGAGCCGGAGCTGTGCCCGCAGTGCCGTACGCCCCGTGAGGGGGGCGCGCCGTTCTGCGAGGAGTGCCGCTGGAACTTCCTGACGAACACGGCGACCTCGTACACGCCGGCCGCTCCGCCGGACGCGTACCGGTCGCCGGGGCCTCCGTTCGGCGACGACTACCGGGGCTCGCGCCCGTCCCAGGTGAACCGGGGCGCCGAGTCGCTCCCCCACGTCGACAGCGAGCCCTCCGGCCCGATCCCGTTCGGCGGCAACCGCGCCCCGTCGGGTCCGTCCGGGTTCGGTCCGGGTCCTGGCCAGGGCCGGGGGCAGGGGCAGGGCCAGGGCCAGGGGCCCGGTTTCGGTGGGGCTTCCGGGTTCGACCGGGGTCCGGGTCAGGGCCCCGGCTCCGGTGCGCCTTCCGGGTTCGACCGGGGTCCGGGGCAGGGTCCCGGTCCTGGTGGCCCGTCCGGGTTCGGTGCGGGGCCTGGTGGTTCTGGTGGGTCTGGTCGGCCTGGTCAGGGTCCGGGGGGCGGTGCGCCTTCCGCCTTCGACAGAGGCCCGGGGCAGCGCCCCGGCGGCCCTGGCGGTCCCTCCGGGTTCGACAGGGGCCCGGGTCAGGGCCAGGGTCAGGGTCAGGGCCCCGGCCCCGGTGGTCCCTCCGGCTTCGGTGGGGACCCCTCGCGCCCGGTGCCGCCCCCTCCCGGGCCGACACCCCCTGCCGCTCCCGGTGGCGCCGCTCAGGCGTCGTACTCCGGGCCGCCCGCGCCCACGTACCCGCGGGAGACCGGCCGCGCGCCCGGCGGCGGTCCCACCTCGGGCCGCGGCGAGGACGACTGGGTGATCTCCCCGCCGTCGGCCACCGGTCCCGGAGGACAAGAGACGGGCGGGCATGCCGACCGGGGCGCTTACGTCTACTCGCCGGCGACGCACGGAGTGCCCCGCGTCTCCGCCGGCCCCGGCTTCCCGGACGACACCGCGTGGCCGGCCACCTGGACCGCGACCATCGGCCCGGACCGCGACTACTTCATGGCGATGATGCAGCGCTCCGGACCCGAGGCCGCGGGCCTGAACCTGCCCGCGTACTCGCCCGCGCAGCAGCGCGCGCTCACCGGCAACCAGGTCACCATCGGCCGCCGCCGGCACTCCACCGGCGACACCCCCGACATCGACCTGTCGGTGCCGCCGGAGGACCCGGGCGTCTCGCACCAGCACGCGGTGCTGGTGAAGCAGCCGGACGGCAGCTGGGCGGTCGTGGACCAGAACTCGACCAACGGCACCACGGTCAACGGCGGCGAGGAGCCGATCCAGCCGTTCGTGCCGGTGCCGCTGCTCGACGGCGACCAGGTGCACGTGGGCGCCTGGACGACGATCACCGTCCGCCGGGGCTGAGCGGGCGCACGGAGGCTCAAGGGAGGGGCCAGGCGTAGGGCCCCTCCGGGTCGTCCAGCCAGGCCCAGGCCCGCTCGCCGGCGACCGTGACGCCGTACCGCCCCCGGTCCGGCTCGCCCTCCCGCTGCCACAGCGCGTAGGCCTCCGGGGCGTCCAGGGCGTCCCGGAGAAGCGCGAGCAGGAAGTGGAAGGCGTCCTGCTCGCGGGCCTGGGGCGGCAGCCCGGCCAGGGACACCCCGGCCGGCTCGGCCCGGCCCTCGCCGCGCAGGGGCACGAAGTACGCGGCCGTCGGCAGGAAGCGCCCCTCCGCGTGCCCGGCGTCCGCCACCGTGAGCGAGAGCAGCCCGGTGGTCAGCGGCGTCAGGATGCGCGCGCCGGGACGGCACTGGGCGATCCAGGCGCGCGGCACCGTCGGCAGCGCGCAGGTGGCGATGATCCGGTCGAAGGGGGCGCGCTCGGGCACCCCGCGCGCCCCGTCGCCGGTGACGACGGCCGGGTGGTGCCCGGCGGCGGCCAGGTGCTGCCGGGCGGACTCGGTGATCTCCGGTTCCAGGTCGATGGTGGTGACGAGGCCGTCGTCGCCGAGCCGGTGCCCGAGCAGGGCCGCGTTGTAGCCGGTGCCGGCGCCCACCTCCAGGACCCGGTCGCCGTCCTCGACACCGAGCGCGACCAGCATCCGGGCCATCAGGGAGGGCTGACTGCTGGAGGAGAGCAGCTCGCCGTCGCGCAGCCGGGTGGCCAGTGGTACGTCCGCGTAGGCGCCGCGCACCCAGCGTTCCCGGGCGGCCGGATCGGGGCTCTCGCACCAGCGCCGCTCGTGGCCGCGCGGCCCGGTGACGTAGTAGTACGGCACGAACAGGTGCCGGGGGACCGTGGCGAACGCCTCCCGCCACACCGGGTCCGCGGCCCAGGCGCCGTCCGCGTCGATCTCCCGCACCAGCTCGGCCCGCTCGGCGGCGGCGAGGGCCTCGGTCCGTGTGTCGTGGGCGCCCATGACTCCACAGTAGGGGCGGGATCCCGCCGAGGTCCTAAGTCCCCGGACCTGGGTCACCCGGTCTGAGACCATGGAGGGGTGAGAGAGATTCGGCGCGGCACGCTTCAGGAGCAGACCTTCTACGAGCAGGTCGGCGGGGAGGACACCTTCCGCCGGCTGGTGCACCGCTTCTACGAGGGGGTCGCGGAGGACCCGCTGCTCAAGCCGATGTACCCGGAGGAGGACCTGGGCCCGGCCGAGGAGCGGCTGACCCTGTTCCTGATCCAGTACTGGGGCGGCCCCACCACGTACAGCGAGAACCGCGGCCACCCCCGGCTGCGCATGCGGCACGCCCCGTTCACCGTGGACCGGGCGGCGCACGACGCCTGGCTGAAGCACATGCGGGTGGCGGTGGACGAGCTGGGCCTGTCCGAGGAGCACGAGCGGACGCTGTGGAACTACCTGACGTACGCGGCGGCGTCGATGGTGAACAGCGCGGGCTGAGACGCCCGGAGGCGGGCACGCGGGGGCGGACGGTGCTCAGCGCACGCTGAAACCGAGAGCCGCTCCCAGCCCCTGCCGTCCCTCCCGCCGTACGGCGACGGACCCGTAGGGGGTGCGCAGCCGCAGCCACGCGCCCGAGGAGTACAGCCCGGTGTCCTCCGGTCCGGCGCCCGGCCGCAGGAAGCCCAGGGACTGGGCCGCGTGCACGGCCCGCACCGGCAGCCCGGTGCCCGCGATCTCCCGGGACCAGATGTCCCGCCCGATCCGGTCCAGCTCCGTCCGGCCGCGCCGCTCGGGCGCCAACTCCTCGGTGCGGGACCGGAATTCCCGCACCGCGGCGGAGACGGTCGCCCGCAGCGCGTCCGGCGCCGGCAGCCCCGGCTCGGGCCGCCAGCCGCCGCGCGGCGGCAGCACCCCGGCCCACGGCGGCCCGGTGACCGCCGCGGGCACGCCCGCGGTCGCCGCCCGCTCGTCAACCGACTCCAGCAACTCCCCGGCGGAGACGGTCAGGTCGAGGGTGACGGCGAGCCCGTCCTCGTACGGCTTGGCCAGCCGCACCGCCCGTACCGCCAGCACCTCGAAGGAGGGCGGCCGGCCGAAGACGGCCAGCGCCGTGCCGGCCGCCTGCAACCGCACCGCGGCTCCACGGTCGTAGTGGAGCAGCCGGGAGAGGTAGGCGGCGAGGTCCGCCGCCTCTGTCTCGTCGGCGAGGTGCAGCACCGTCATGCGGCGGCGGCCTCCTCGTCGGCCTCGTCCCGGTACGACCGGAGGAACTCGCGCTCCTCCGCGGTGATCCGGCGCGGTCGGCCCGCCTCGAAGTCGTACGGCACGACGACCGTCGAGGCCCGGACGTACACGAGGTCGTCGTCCTTCACCTCGAAGGCGACGGTGAAGGACGCGGCCCGGATCTCGGTGATCCACAGCTCGATGTCCACCGGGTGGTGCCGGTGGACGAGCTGCCGCTTGTAGTCGATCTCGTGCCGCACCACCACGGACCCCTGCTGGAAGTCCTTCTCGGGACGGAACAGGAAGTCGATGCGGGCTTCCTCCAGATAGCGGAGGAAGACCACGTTGTTGACATGCCCGTACGCGTCCATGTCGGACCAGCGCAGGGGGCAGCGGTAGAGGTGGCGCAAGACCGATCAGCCCCGGGTGAGCTTCTTGTAGGTGGCGCGGTGCGGACGCGCGGCGTCCGGGCCGAGCCGCTCGACCTTGTTCTTCTCGTACGACTCGAAGTTGCCCTCGAACCAGAACCACTTGGAGTCGCCCTCGTAGGCGAGGATGTGGGTGGCGACCCGGTCGAGGAACCAGCGGTCGTGGGAGACGACGACGGCGCAGCCGGGGAACTCCAGCAGCGCGTTCTCCAGGCTGGAGAGGGTCTCGACGTCGAGGTCGTTGGTGGGCTCGTCGAGGAGCAGCAGGTTGCCGCCCTGCTTGAGGGTGAGTGCGAGGTTGAGGCGGTTGCGCTCACCGCCGGAGAGCACACCGGCCGGCTTCTGCTGGTCCGGGCCCTTGAACCCGAACGCGGACACGTACGCCCGGCTCGGCATCTCGACCTGTCCGACGTTGATGTAGTCCAGCTCGTCGGAGACGACGGCCCACAGTGTCTTCTTCGGGTCGATGTTGGCGCGGCTCTGGTCGACGTACGAGATCTTGACGGTCTCGCCGACCTTGATGTCGCCGGAGTCCGGCGTCTCCAGGCCCTGGATCATCTTGAAGAGCGTGGTCTTGCCGGCGCCGTTCGGGCCGATGACGCCGACGATGCCGTTGCGCGGCAGGGTGAAGCTGAGGTCGTCGATGAGGACCTTCTCACCGAAGGCCTTGTTCAGCTTGTCGACCTCGACGACCACGTTGCCCAGGCGGGGGCCCGGCGGGATCTGGATCTCCTCGAAGTCCAGCTTCCGCATCTTGTCGGCCTCGGCGGCCATCTCCTCGTACCGCGCGAGACGGGCCTTGGACTTGGCCTGGCGCCCCTTGGCGTTCGACCGCACCCACTCCAGCTCTTCCTTGAGCCGCTTCTGCCGCTTGGCGTCCTTCTGGCCCTCGACCTTGAGACGGGTGGCCTTGGTCTCCAGGTACTTGGAGTAGTTGCCCTCGTAGCCGTGCAGCCGGCCGCGGTCGACCTCGCAGATCCACCCGGCGACGTTGTCCAGGAAGTACCGGTCGTGGGTGACCGCGACGACGGTGCCCTCGTACTTGGCCAGGTGCTGCTCCAGCCAGTTCACCGACTCGGCGTCGAGGTGGTTGGTGGGCTCGTCGAGCAGCAGCAGGTCAGGGGCTTCGAGCAGCAGCTTGCACAGCGCCACGCGGCGCTTCTCGCCACCGGAGAGGTTGGCCACGGGCCAGTCGCCGGGCGGGCAGCCCAGCGCGTCCATGGCCTGCTCCAGCTGGGCGTCGAGGTCCCACGCGTTGGCGTGGTCCAGCTCCTCCTGGAGCTTGCCCATCTCGTCGAGCAGCGCGTCGGAGTAGTCGGTCGCCATCAGCTCGGCGATCTCGTTGAACCGGTCGAGCTTGCCCTTGACCTCGGCGACACCCTCCTGGACGTTCTCCAGGACGGTCTTGTCCTCGCTCAGCGGCGGCTCCTGGAGCAGGATGCCCACGCTGTAGCCGGGCGACAGGAACGCGTCGCCGTTGGACGGCTGCTCCAGACCGGCCATGATCTTCAGCACGGTCGACTTACCGGCACCGTTCGGACCGACGACGCCGATCTTGGCACCCGGGAGGAAGCTCAGGGTGACGTCGTCGAGGATCACCTTGTCGCCGTGCGCTTTGCGCGCCTTGCGCATGGTGTAAATGAACTCAGCCAAGAGAAACCGTCCGGCAACTTGAAATCTGACAGTGGGCAGATACACCCCATCTTGCCGTATCGCCACCCCTGTGCGGAAACGCGTCCGCCCGGGCGGCTCTGACCTGGGGTTTCGCTGGTGGCGGCCGTGGCTCGCCTGTCAGTGTCGGTCGCCGTCGGTCGGCCTCGGCCACCCTCGCACGGCCCAGAGACGGCCCGGGAACGATCACTAACGAGCCGGACCCTCACCTGGTGGTCGCGTGCATCGAGCCAGTAGACGACGCCCGTGACGGCGGCCCCGAGGGCAGGCAGCTCCATCCCGAGCGGCATGGCTGTGATCTCAGTCAGCCCCAAGGCATCCGGCACACCTTCTATAAGGTTGAAGATCCCGAACGGCTGACGGCTCACGACCTTCCGGGTGACCCAGGTCCCCACGGGCAGGGCAGCGACGGTCGCCGCCCAGCTCCGCCGCACCATGTCTCTGGCCGGCACTTCAGGGCTCGTTAGCCCGCGTACTCATCCATCGCTAGATCATGACGCCCGGGGCGGGTCGACGCTTAAAAGATGCGGGCACGCCGTGGTGGGCCGGTCCGGGTTACCTATGCCACCACCGTGCCGGGCCGCCGAGTGCCGCTGTCGTCCGCCGTCGTTGCCGTCAGCGCTGCCGTCACTGCCGTCTACGGCGCCGCCATATGACCACCGCTTTAAGAGCTCGCTCCTAGCAGCTATGCCAGCATGCTGCGCTGGACGCAACGCCACTTTGGAGGCGCAGCGTCCGCAGGAGGCGCCGCAGCCAGGCCGCTATCGCAATTGCCCCGCCCTTACGGCAACCGCTTTTGCGGATGGAATACACAAGAGGCTAGGCGAGCGAGCGCCTTTGCCCTTTTGTCTACCTGCTTCCGACTCAAATTATCCCAGCCCACGATCAACGCATGTGCTGCATTTCGAGGATGATCTGGGTTGGGTATTCCCTGCGGCCACGCATCAGGGATTACATCCAGTTCTTGCTCGCGAATGCTTTTGGCTTCTAACTCCCAAACGGAATTCTGGGGACTGTCGGATATGCTCGTAGGCCCGACGTCGCACTCGTCAAGAATTCGGCGGACATATACGGAAGTTCCATCCTCGTGCGGTTTGAAAGCTGCACTGGATGGACCAAGCTCCTCATTAGTCACGCTGTCATAACGCATCATTTGAGGATTTTCAGTAGCCACCCAGCGCCAGAGCAGATCTCCATCGAAAATGTCCTGCTCTTCACTCATCCCCACCCCCGATGTACCAAAGGTCACCTAGAGGTGACTCTTCCCGCTTGGCCAGAAAATCCGGCTAGGATGTTCCGGAAATCGGCTAGCCGATCGCGTGCAATTGGGAGAGAGAATTCTGTTTCGACTTCCTCTTCCCCGTCCGTGAGGGCAGAGCCTGACTGACCATCCCCTGATACCCCGATTTCCACCGAGCTCCCGCTCACGTGCCACTCCGCCTGTAGGCCACCGTCCGGCAATGGGAAAAGCTGTGGCGGCAAGCTGTTGCGATCCATTACGCATACTAGGATTTGCAGCATTGCAACCGCTGCCTCGACTGTAATCGGCTCAGCGCGGTAAGAGTCCCAGCCCCTGGGAAGAGCGAGAAGCTTATTGATTTTTTCGACCATCGGGCGAAGATCGGGAATGCCTGCGCCGTCGTCCTGCACGGCGACCGTAACCGAGAGAGGCGCCTTCGGCCGCATGTGGCGGCGACTTGCGACACTCTCAGCGGCGATATCTGCCGGAGACGACCTTCTAGTGGTGAGCCCAGTTACTACCGGACTCAAAGCTTCGACTTCCATGACGGTCATGAGCGTTTCCCCCAGCGTTCATGAGCGGATTCGGTGGTGATTTCTGCGAAGCTCCTAACGAGATGATCGTGCGCTTCTTTTATGGAGTCGATAGCGCCATCAATCGAAGTTTGCGCCGGCTTGCCTTGGGCTGTCATTGTGAGAAATGTGCCCGGTGTCGCGTTTCCTACTACTCCAGGCTCGATCGAGACGCGCAAGAAAAAGTCACTGCCCGTAGTTGCTGATGCGATCGGGAAGTCAAACGCTATCTGCGAGTTTGCTGGACGCCCTAGATGATGCCTCGCGAAATCAGGCCATGTGTGGAAGATATCCTGCAAGTCCCACGGGTCGGGCCCGTCGTTGCGCAAGGTATTAATGTAGCTCAATTCGACATGCAGGAATTCAAGCTTGGCCCGAAAATTCTCATCGACGAAATCCGAAAGCTGGGCGGCTCGTTGGCCCAGAGATTGTAGAATGTGTCCGAATCGGGGGTAATCTGCCCCATCGCCGCGTCCGCGCCAGTTGACGATTAGGCGGTCAGGTTGCAATTGGACGAGATTCTTCCCGTCTTCACTAAGAAACCAGTAACGTGTTTCCCGGAGAGAAGGGAGGTCGATTCGGATTCGTGGCCCGAATGCAGCTTCAGTCGATGGGAGTGTGGGCTGCTCTTCGAGCGTAGGAAGATCAGATTTCCACATTTCATACAACGGCGCCAGTCGGATCCCGGATAGCTCTGGGATCTTTCGGAACTTCACACCGCAAGCCACTTCCACCACCGGCGGCAGAGCGAAATCCGGCAATCCTGCCACTGCAGCCTCCTCGGTATCCGTGCCTGACGTCACGCCTGACCTCTGAGACATGCCCCCCGCTTCCTACGCAGACACCCGCGTACGTGAGAACGAGGATAGGTGAGGAGACCCTCACTGTCGACGGCAAAGTGTGACATCAGTCACTCGTGGTAGTGAAACTGTTACTTGGGTTCACTCTTTCGCTCATCACTGGTCGCCGGGTGTAAGCCATTCACGCAAGCGGAACGATGGGTTCCGGGTAACGCATGCGCAGAGGTGGCTTGTCGTGGATGGAGGGCGCCGTCGACGGGTTTCTGTGGTCCAGGTGGCTGGACGGCGGAGCGGCCGTGGCGCGGTCGATGGAGGAGCATGTCAACCGGCATCCGCCGGCCTCCGTGACGCTGCCCTGGCGCGCTGTCGATGGAGCACCGGCGACTGCATCACTGATCTTCCACAGGGACCACGGCCGCCCGATCAACCGCAACGATTCAGCCGGTCATCAATTTCGGACGCCTCACCTCCACGTATGAGTGGGCTCAGCGGTTGGCCTGGGAGCAGGCGATGAACGATCTACGCGGTCCGGTGTGGCTTGCCGTCGCGGGACTGATAGTTGCCACGGCGGCCGGCGCCTGGTCGATCTGGGTGTAAGGCTGCCTATACGCCGACCGCCTTCAAGCTCCCCGCAGCCTCACCGTCGTCGCCGCTATTGCCTACAAACGGTCCAAGGAGGCGCGTGCTGACGATGTCGAGCGATGTTCCGCACGTCAGGGACCAGGCAAGCACTCAGCGTGGCTGGATCGGATCTGCCGCCTGCAACGCATATGCCCTTACTCTCCGCATCCATGGGGAAAACGGTGCGCCTGTACTGGGGATACATAGCGGTTGCGGCTCTCATCGTTGCGTGGAGCCAACGGTGGTCACTACCAATGGTTGTTGCTCTGTCTGTCACAGTCTCGGCTTACGCCTCTTTCCAAGTACCGGTCTGGTGTGGAGCGGTCAATCGAGACGGGAAGACCTACTGTCGCAATAACGCCTACGGCATCTTGATGGGGTGCCGGAACCGCCAGCATCGCTGGCAGAAGCTAAAGCTGCTCGTGCTGCGCAGCAAGGCTGGAGACTTCAGCCGTGCGGTCTTCCCCACGGCGAAGGAGAAGTTCAACGCCGTCCTTGCCGTGGGGGGTCTGATTTCGGCTATTGCGGCGGTGATCGTTCCGGTCGTGACAGGTGGATGAAGATCTACCTGTCACGGGGGGGGCCAGCGTCGCACGCGGCGCTAAACCCCCGGGCCGAGCAGAGCCGGCGGCCAGGGCCGTACCCGAGTAGCCAGCTTGGAAGATCGCGTATGCGGAGGGGGGCCGAGCTGGTGAGACGGTGACCTGCGTCTTCTCGGCGCTGTCTCCGTGATTCCCCGTTGCTCTCCGCTAGTGGCTGCTCGATCGGGCATGTCAGGGACACGCGCCGGGCATGCTGATTGACCTCACCACTCCTGCATGCTCCTGGAGTTTCGTTGAAGCTAGCAGACTGGGCACCGATCATTGTGGCGGGAGTCACAATCGTTGGTGGCATCTTCCAGGCTCGCCGTAAGCGGCCCATGACTAGGGAGATCGTCAAGCAGGATGTTGAACTGTTGGGGATGCTCCCGGAGGGCAGCGAGGCGAAGCAGCTCCTCGCCAAGCACATAGACGCCACTGTGCGCAAGATCGTTGATGATGAGGATCAGCGAACCCGCGAATACACAGGATCTTGCTTGGCAGTGGGCTTCCTCTCGGTCGCCGTCTTCCTGCTGGCAGTCTGTGTGGCTCGTGGCGGCGCTTGGTGGTGGCTGAGTGCCCCGGCGATCTTCATCGGGCTTCTGGGCGCCGCTGGGTTGGCTCAGGATGCCGTACCTCGGCGACGCGATGCTCGGGGGAGACCGCTATAGCTCACGACCAGGTCGGCGGAGTCTCGAACGCGAGTCAAGTCACTACCCGATCTGGCGCCACTCGATGCGAACTGCAGGCACGGGGGTCACTGAAGTCTCCTGGACTGGCCACAAGGTCGCTCAGGGCCGCGAACGATCGCCTGCGGTCAGTGCGGTTGCTGTACTCCACTGCTGTACGGCAGCGAGCTGCGCTACGTGGCCTTGCATCAACTCGGCCTCCCGGGGCCCCTATTGACACATCGACCTGGTTGGGCGAAAATGACTTTTCGCCTACTTCAGTGTGTCTGTCCTGTGTAGGTCGAGGTGGAGCGCTGGGCACTGCGAGCCCTACTTTTTAGCCACATTCGACTACACCCCGTTTCGTCAAAGGGTGTAGTCCGTGTTTTTCCAGATCGTGATCCTTCTGAGTCTCGTGCTCTCTCCGCTGGTGCGCTTGGTGATCGGCCTTGTCGCACTGCGTAAGTGCGACAGTTGCGACGTACCGGAGGTAGTGAGGGCTCTGGCTCTCAGCAAGAGGAAGTAGATACGAAGCTGGAGTCCTGGCCTCAAGTCAGGGCTCCAGCTTTTCGCCTCAGGCTGTGCCGCTCTCCTCAACCAACCACTCTCCCCAGCTCCCATCCCGTCCGCCGTCGACCCACACACCGTGGAGCGGGCGTGGTTCCTGGCGTCCAGGTGGAGCGCGCCACTGTACGAACGACCTGGACGCCAGGGGCCGCGTCTGCTCGGCTCTGCCTGGGTCGACGGTGGACGGGATGGGAGCACCCCGCGCACGCCACTGCGGACCCGCGGTCGGGAACGGCGCCCCCTCCATCCCGGTGCCGGCCGATCCCCCGCCGGAGGCATGGCCGTGACCGTGGCCGCTCTGTGCGGTGATCGACTCATGGCCACCGGTCCTACCCACATGCGGGCGCGCGTCGGCGGCGGCAGCGCCGAGCGGGCCGGAGGCAGGAGCGCGGGCGCAGCCAGAGCCGGGAAGCGCGCCCGGCGGAGCGGAGCGCAGCCGGGGCTTGAACCAGTAGAGAAAGTTGTAACTCAGTCGGTCGCGTGGGCCTTGAAACGGTATGCGCACGCCGGCAGTTCGGTGCCCTGACGATGAGCCAGCGGCAAGTAGAGCACTGGTCTGATCGTCCACGTGATCCGGGTGCCGGCGTGGGTGACAGACCCCGTGCACGGTTCGGCACGCAGCAGGGCTCGACGCGTCTCGATGCGGCCCTCGTACAGCCACTCCCACGCCGCGTCCGATGCGTCCGCGTCCAGTGCCGGTGAAATCGTGCGGAGTACGACCGCTACCCAACGGTCCGCCTGCGGCGCTGAGTAGGCGTCGAACGATGCCAGCAATGCCGGCGGCCACTCCTCGGTCAGGACCTCGGTCCAGCACTCACACCAGTAGCCCCGCTGCGGTGTCGTCATCAGCATGGGAAGCCTCCACGCCGAGCGTCCGCGTACAGCTCCGCGGTGACCGTGTGGCCCTGGTCGCTGTCGTGCACGACGACCCGGTGCGCGATGACGCCGACCATGCCCAGGCCCCGGCCGTGCTCGGCGTCCTGGTCCTGGTGCTCGACCTTTGGGGCCGTCCCCGTACCGCCGTCGTCCGTGACCGACACCGCCACCACTTGAGCGGAGACCGCGACGGCCAGGTCGAAGCCGACCGCTCCCTCCCCGGCATCGCCCTCGCCGCCCTCTCCCTGGCGGTCATGCCCTTCCTGTCCGCGGCCCAGCGCAGGGCCGGCCGCGAACTCGGCTCGGCGAGCGCCGTCGCCGACTCCCAGCAGACCCTGCTCTGCACCTACCTCTCCGCCGTACTCCTCATCGGCCTCGTCCTCAACGCCACGCTCGGCTGGTCCTGGGCCGACCCGACCGCCGCCCTCGCCATCGCCGTCATCGCCGCCAAGGAGGGGCGCGACACGTGGCGGGGCAAGGGGTGCTGCGCCGCTCCGCCAGCGGCGGCGGCGCGAGCGGACTCAGGGGCGGACGCGTGCGGTTGCGGCTGCTGAGGCCAGGCGCTTAGAAGGCGCTTGGTCTCACGACCGGCGAGCGAGGACAGCACCGGCCCCGGCCGCCGATGGTGGCCGGGCAGATCGACCTTGTTCCGGCGAGCCGCGCAGCAGCGGTGGACTCTCAGGGACCGGCGAAGGGCTGATTCGCCGTCAGCCGATGTCCCGGCACAGGGCGAAGGCCTGGATGTGGCCTTCCTTGGTGTGCGACCTGGCGGCCCACGCGTTCGGCCGGCTCTCGGACGGGCCGTTGACGTCCACCGAGTCGTAGGGGGTTCCGCCGACGCTGTACACCGGGTTGATGGCGTAGCCACCGGTCACCAGATTGGTGTTCGCGGGGCACTGGGCGTAGGAGGTGTCGCCGCCGTTGCGTACGTGGTCGGCGACTGCCCGGGTCGGCGCGGAGCCGCTGTCGCACAGGGCGTATGCCCTGATCCGCCCCGCGTGCGGCTGCGCCGCCCACGCTCCGGGGTGGCTCACCGAGGGGGCGCTGGCCTGCACGGTGTCGGAGTAGGCACCCCCGTAGGTATAGGCGGGAGCAGCGGAGTAGCCGCCGCCGACGAGCTGTGTGCCGTCGGGGCACTGCGCCCAGGAGACCTCGCCCGGCCCCACTTCCGGGCCGCTGACAGCCCGCACCGTACTGTCGGCCGCACTCGCTGTCGCACCCCCCGCCATGAGCCCTGCCACCGCCAGGACCGCCGTCCCGATGCCGCCGCCGATTCGCCGGAGCACGCTCACATTCCTGGAACTCATCCGCTTCTGTCACCTCTCACAGCGATGGGAAACGCCCCCATGAGGAGCGCCAGGAGAATGCTGTGTCAGGGAGGACCACGGGAAACGATCTCCGGGGTTCGTGCATCCGTAAGCGTGAACTTCCCACGCCGGCACGGGAGATCTCGCCGCACCTCACGGGTGTTTCTGCATTGAACTTTTAGCCGGCACTCGCAGTGGATCACTCGAAAGTGTGCCGCAATGTTCGAATAGAGCGGTCCCTAATTCCGCTACGGTGGAACCCGTGCAATTGCATCGCGGGATTGCATGAGGTGTCGCCTGCCAGCCCAGCGGTGGGCATGGCAGTGCGACGGCCAAGTCGGATCAGCACATCACGACTGACAGGAGGTGGGCGCACGTGGAGATGTATTCGAACGGTCTCCCTGCCGATTCACTCAAGGTGGAATGGGTGAAGAGCAGGAAGAGTTCCGCGAACGGCCAGTGCGTCGAACTGGCCGCGCTCCCGGACGGCAGGGTGGCCATGCGGAACTCGACGGACCCGGCCGGCCCCGCTCTGGTCTTCCAGGGTGCCGAGATCGCGGCATTCCTGGACGGGGCGAAGAAGCAGGAGTTCGATCACCTGATCGACTGCTAGTCAGAAATTCATTCGAGGGGACGCGCGGCCCTCCAGCGTGCCATCATGGACTCATGCTGAGCACTCGTTGGAGGCCGCGTGTCCCCTGTGTCTGAGGGCGTTGTCCCGCTTTTCGGAGAGCGGCCGAATCCCGAGGTCGCGCCAACTGTCGCCGGTCTCATGCTCGGACGCCGGCTCCGCGAACTGAGGAGTGAGCGCACCCTCGGCGTGGTCGCGAAGGCCATCAACGCGTCCGTGTCGAAGATCAGCCGTCTGGAGCGGGGGGAAAGTCCCCCGGATTTCCGGGATATCCGTGAACTCGCCGCATTCTTCGGGCTCGACACCGATGAGCGGTGGCGGCTGATGGGGCTTGCGCAGCGGGCCGTTGAACCGGAGTGGTTCGAGGGCAAGTTCTCCGACTGCGCGCCGCAGTGGATGAAACGTCTCATCGGGATCGAGGCGCAGTGCGCGCTGCTGCTGACCTTCGAGGCCTTCATCGTTCCGGGGCTGATCCAGACGCCACGGTACGCGCAACAGATCATCCATGACGGCCTGGAAGTGGCGGCGCGCACCCCGGACGTCATCGAGTTGCGTGCCGAACTGCGGGCGGAGCGCCAGGACCGGTTCTTCCACCAGGCGCTCCAGCCTCACGCCACGTTCCTGCTCGACGAGAGCATCCTGTACCGCATGGTCGGCGACGAGACCGTCATGTACGAGCAGATCCAGAAGCTCATCGACCTCATGGACGACCCGCGAGTCTGCATCCGGGTCGTCCCGCTCAGCGGGAAGGTGGTCTCCAACCACGCCTCGATGACCCACCTGAGCTTCGATGTGGGCGAGTTGCCTCCGATGGTGTACGTGGAGGGCAACGACAACGCCGACTACCACTCGCAGACGCGTGACGTCGAGCGTTTCGCGACGCTGCTCCTGCGCCTGAGCAACAACTCCGCTCTGAACCCGAAGGAAACCCTGGAGCTGCTCCAGAACGTCCAGAAGCGCTACGTCTAGCCCACGTCCTGGGGTCCGTCTAGGGATCCGTCCGCGCCGACCGTGGCGGCACTTCCGCCATGCCGCCGTAGTCCATCCACTCGACGCTGCGGTCGTGCTGACGCAGGTCGGAGTCAGGTCGCCAGTCGGTGACGTCCACGAGCCCGGGGCGGTGCAGGGTCAGGTTCTCGAAGAAGCGGTCGACCTCCCACTTCTCCCGGACTCTGCCCCAGTGGTCGTCCGTCTGCTTGCGCATCAGGTCGGTCACCTGGTCTCGGAGGCCGACGTCGTCGCTGACGAGATGGCAGATCACCACGAAACTACCCGGTTTGAGCCGTGAGACCACTCGTCGGACGATGCCCGCCGGGTCGTCTCTGTCCTTGACGCAGTGCAGGACCGAGATGAACAGAGCAGCCGTCCGCTCTTTCAGGTCGATCAGGCGACCGAATTCCGCACTCTCGAAAACGGCCTCCGGGTGTGTCATGTCGCCTTCGATGATGGTGGCGTTGCCGTCGTGCGAATCAAGGATCGAACGGCCGTGGGCGAGGACGACCGGGTCATTGTCCACATAGACGACACGTGCGTCGCGGTGAACGGCCTGTGCTACCTGATGCACATTGTTCTGGGTCGGCAACCCGGAACCGAAGTCGACGAACTGCTTGATGCCGTGTTCCTCGGCGAGCGCGCGGACCACGCGTTCCAGGAACCAACGGTTGTTGCGCGCCAGCGCTTTGGTGGTTGGCGCATAGCGCAGGAGTTCCTCACAGGCCAGACGGTCTGCCTCGTAATTGAAGTGCCCGCCCAGCAGCCAGTCGTACATCCTGGCCGCACTGGGAACAGACAGGTCGATCGGTCGGTTGTCAGCCAACGCGCATGCCCCTCCTGGTCGAGCCCCGATCTCTCCAGGGAATTGATCGGCATCCTAGGAGAGCATGGCAAGATCCACCACCGCTCTTTGAGGCGATGGTGGCGTGCAGGGTGGCGCGTATGTGGCGCGGAGGTGGCGTTCTGGGCGCTGAACGCCACTACTGGCCGCGAATATTGACCTACGAACGAGGGACGACTTCCTCCAAGTGTTCGAGTGCTTGTCGGGGAAGCAGCCGTATCGCTGCCTGAAGGCCGGCCGCGACGAAGTGGTGATCAACCCCCATGACGTCGGCAACGGCATTCGGCGATAGCCCGAGCCGGTACCTGAGCAGGACGACGTCCGCGACGTCGGGCACGCAGGTCTGGTAGAGGCTGTCGATCACGCCGTCACCCTCTGTGCACAAGGTCGTTACGTGGTAACGGAGTTGATGCCACGTGCCTGTCGCCAGGCAGGGCTGGCGCAAAAGCTCCGTCCATCGGCTGCCGATGGCCCCTACGGCGGAGGCCACGGCCAGCCGCGACGGCGCGTCCGCGTGCAGGCGTGCTCGCGCGTAGCGGAAGTACAACGGCTCATACAACTGGCGGAACGCCTCGTATCCGAGACGGTCGGAACGGCGTGATGCCGTGTGACGCGTCGATGCGGCGGTGGTCGGCGCGGCTGTCGGGCGGGTTCCGGACCCATCGGCGTGCGCGGGCGGAGGTGAAGAGGTAGAGAGATTCGCTTTCCGCATGGTGACCTCGAATCCGGCTGTACTGGCCGAGGGCCTGCGCTGCCCATGGCCGAAGCGGCCCAAGCCCGTTGACTCCGTGCGTGGTCGGTAACAGCGGATCTGCAGGGTGATTTCCAAGTCGGTCACGGCCAGGGAAAAATTGGCCGGCCAGTGGACCGCTGCCTCCGGCAGGGCAGATGTGATGGCATATGCCAACGCGAACGTGAGGCAAAGGATCAGCCCGCGAGTGCCTTACGCCGCGAGATCACCCCATGAGGGAAAGCGAAACTGATACCGTGCAATTGCCTGGAGAGCCGCCAGCGCTCTCGGCGAATCAGGTTGGGCATGGTGCTTCCTTACTCGACTGCGGTTCGCACCCCCGGGCCGGGTAGCCTCCGGCCTCTGGGGCAGGCTCGCGTGATGCGGAGCAAGACTGACGCTACCCGCGCCGGCGCGCCGAGCGGCCCGAATTCCGGCCCCGTGCAAAGTCAGATTTTCGGCGCCCACACCGAGGGCCTCCAGGGCGGATTCCCGGGGATCGGCTGAGCGAACAGAGCGCCTTTGTTCGATTGCCGTGGTAGCGCCCCGTGGGCATTGCGCCTGCCTGACGGCGGATCCCGAACTCCCGTACGAGATTGTTGGCCTCGGCATCGGTGGCAGCGGGCAGCAGAACACCGGTCGGGCAAGGCCGAGCGCCTGCACTCGGTTGTCGGGGTGTTTCCTGCGAGGACCGGGAGGCGGGGCGATGGCGTGTGACGTGGACGCGTCGTCGTACGCCGACCTGTCGCTCCGGCCAGTGCGGGCGGTCAGCCGTTCTGCTGTTCGCGGTTGCGGAGGATGATCAGGACCGTGCCGCCGATGACCACCAGGCCGATCGCGAGGCCCGCGATGAGGGGGGTGATGGCGGAGCCGCCGGTGGCGGCCAGGTCGGTGTTGTCGGGGATCGCGGAGCCGCCGACCGTGGCGGGGCTGGGCTGGTTGTGGGCCGGGGCGTGCTCGGTCGTGACCGCGCCCTGGGTCTTGCAGTCGAGCAGGCCGGTGACGTGGTGGCTGAAGCCGTTCGGGCCGGTGATCGTGAAGTCGTAGGCCTGGTCCTCCTGGAGCGGGACCGTCACCGTGCGGGTGGCGCCCGCCGGGACGGTGTGCTCGGTGCCCAGCAGGTCGAAGGTGAACGGCCTGTCGCCCGTGTTGGCCGTGATGACGTCCACTCCGCCCGCGGCGCAGTCCTCCCGCGTCGACACCGCCGGTATGGCGCCCTCAGCCGCCCAGTTCGCCGTCGCCGTCGCGGAGACCGTGGACTCGCTGGAGCCCGCCAGGATCTGGGTCTGGCTGCGGCTGTCGGAGGCGAACGCGCGGCCCACCGGGACCGTGGTCGACGCCTGGAGCGTCAGCTGTGCCGTGCCGTCCGCCGCGGACTCGGGCACGTCGAAGTAGACGCGGCTGCCGTCCCGGGCGGAGGTCAGCGTCTTGCCGGTCTTGTCGGTGATCCGCACACCGCTGGAGGCCGCGTCCGCCGGCGGCAGCACCGTGACCGCGTCCGCGTTGGTGTGCACGGTGACCGGTCCCAGCACGTCACCGGGCCGGCCGGAGACCGCGGGCGGGTCCAGGGTGAGCGAGGCCTGCGGCTCACCGAGGTTCCGGGCGCTCTTCTCCAGATAGTCGGCGAGCTTCTCCGCCTGCGGGTCCACGGCGTCGACCTTCGCGCCGTCCGAGTAGCGCCAGATGGCCACCTGGGTGCCGGCCGCCGCGTCCTGCTCGGTGAGCGCACCCGCGCCGGCCCGCCGGGCGAGCGTGGCGAGGTCGTTGACCTGGGGGTAGGAGTTCTGCAGTATCCAGCGGATCCGGCCGGCGTCCTTGTTGGCGCCCAGAGAGGTGCCGCTCCACGGCGTCTCCTCGTAGCGGGCGTCGCGCTGGGTGGGGTTGTGCAGGTCCACGCAGTACGTCTGGAGCGTGCCGCCGCCGTCCACGGACATCTCGAACAGCCCGGCCGACACCCGCTGGTCCCCGCCGCCCTCGTGGATCACGGCCTCGCCGTAGGTCTTGAGCCCGTTGATCGTGGCCGCCGCGCCGCCCTGAGTCCCCGGTCTCCCGTCCGCCGCGGCCGTACCGGCCCCGGACAGCACACCGGCGGCCACGAGACCGGTCGCCGCCGTGGCGGCGGCCAGGCGGGCCGCTCCGGTGGACCGGCAGAACCCAGAGAGCGCAGCAAGCACAGAATTCCCTTCGAGCAGGACCGTTGGACGTGGGGGACGGTCCCACCAGCAGAATCGGCAGCCCCGAAGGGCATGCCCGGCATCCTATGGACCAGCCGGTACCTCATCTGCCGGTCGGATCATCCGATGGCGGATCCGATCCGCAATCGTTATCCCGGGGACCGGTCATGAGCTGGGGTTATCGATAAATCCACCGGTTCGCCGGAGGGCATGCACCGGTAAGAGCCCCATTGAGCGCGCTTCCTGACGTCACGTCATTACCGCTGATTCCGGCGTCTGTTGTGCCGGGTCACCATCCGATGTGTTCGTCGGGCGCGGTGTCTCCCAGTTCGGCTCCGGCCGGCCCGCCGTCGCCGGTGGCTCCGGTTTGGCGGCGCGATGGAAGACCGCCGTGCCGCGCGCCAGGTCATGGCCGATCGCCACGGCGTCGATGTCGGCCGAGGTCCACTGCTGCTGGCCCTCCCGCGCGTCCGTGCGCACCTTCAACCGCCCCTGGATCACGAGGGGCTGGCCCACCTCCACCGACGCGGCCACGTTGACCGCGAGCTGCCGGTTGGCCCACACCGTGAAGAAGTTGGTGTGCCCGTCCGTCCAGGTGCTCTTCTCCCGGTCCCAGTAGCGGGCGGTCACCGCCAGGCGGAACCGGGCCGACGGTCCGGCCGCCAGCTCCCGGTACACCGGCGCGGTCGCCACGTTGCCCACCACGCAGACGATCGTCTCGTTCATGTCCTCGTTCCCCTCCCCCGGCCGCTCGGCGGCGGCCGGTGGACATCCGTACGGGTCCGTCCCGTGCGGCTGCGTCTGCCGTGCCGGCGCCCCCGCGGCGGTCCCGTGACCACCGCGTGCACCCGCACGCCCGCCGACCGCCGCCCGCCCCGCCGCACACCTACCGGCGGGACGTGTCGTGCGATCGCCGTGCCCTCAGACTGCCTCCGCCGAGCCGAACCCGCCGAGGACTGTGGACGGCCCCCTGACCTGTGGAAAACCCCGCCACCCGAGTGGGTGACGGGGCCTTCAGCACCGTCCGGCCTTCAGAGCCGCCAGGCCGTCAGAACCGTTGGGCCGTTGGGCCGTTGGGCCGTTGGGCCGTTGGGCCGTTGGGCCGTTGGGCCGTCAGAGCCTCACCTCACCCCGGCCCCACCCCGCACCACCCGCGCGAACTGCTCTCGCACCTCCCGGTACCGCAGCAGTTCCGCCGCGACCGGATCGAGGACCCGGGCCCGGCCGCAGCTGGCCGCGGCCTCCCTCAGCTGCCGTTCCGCCTCCAGGCCGCAGCGCCTCGCGGGTCCCCTGGCCGCCATCCGCGACCCCCACTCCACCAGCGGCCCCCCGACGATCCCGCAGATCATCAGCAGGACCGGCACTCCCAGGTTGGGCTCCATGACACCGGCGATCTGGCCGACCAGCCACAGGCCGCCCACGATCTGGAGGAGAGTCATCGACGCCTGCACCAGCACCGCCACCGGCCACCACCCCGGCCGGGGCGGACGGCCCGGCAGCGCGGCCCCCGCAGCCAACTGGTCCAGGGCCTCCGGCAGGCCCTGCGCGCCGCGTACGGCGGCCTCGCGCACCGCCTGTGCCCAGGGTGCGGGCAGCCCGGCGGAGGCCCGGTCGGACACCGTACGGACCGCTTGTTCGACCCGTTGGCGGGCGGTGGCCTCCTCGTCGGCCTGGGTGCGCACCAGGTGCCGGCCGGTGGTGCGTTCGCCGCGGTCGTGGAACCAGCGCCACAGCCGGAGCCAGGGGTCGCCGCAGGCACGGTTGGCGTTGCGCAGCCAGGCGCGCTCGGCCGCCTCGCCCGCCGCCGTGGCGCCCACCGCGTCCGCGAGCCGTGCGGCGAACTCCTCGCGCGCCTCCTCGCTGAGCCCGGTGCGCCGCCCGGTCGCGTACACCGGGCGCAGGTCGGACGCGGCGGCGTCCACGTCGGCGCCGACCCGGCGGGCCGCCGCGCCGCGCTCCGCCACGAACTGGCCGAGCGCCTCGCGCAGGTCGTCCATGCCCTCGCCGGTGAGCGCGGACAGGGCGAGCACGGCGGCGCCGGGCTCGCCGTGCTCGCCGAGTGCCACGCCGTCCTCGTCCAGCAGCCGCCGCAGGTCGTCCAGCACCTGGTCGGCGGCCTCGCCGGGAAGCCGGTCGACCTGGTTGAGGACGACGAACATGACTTCCGCGTGTCCGGCCATGGGCCGCAGATAGCGCTCGTGCAGCACGGCGTCGGCGTACTTCTCCGGGTCGACCACCCAGATCACCGCGTCGACCAGCTTGAGGATCCGGTCGACCTGCTCGCGGTGCTGTACGGCGGCCGAGTCGTGGTCGGGCAGGTCCACGAGGACCAGCCCGCGCAACTGCCCCTCGCCCTCGGCGCTCTGCACCGGGCGGCGGCGCAGCCGGCCCGGGATGCCGAGCCGGTCGATCAGCCCGGCCGCGCCGTCGCTCCAACTGCACGCGATCGGCGCCGCCGTGGTCGGACGCCGTACGCCCGTCTCCGAGATGGGTGTACCGGCGAGGGAGTTGAACAGCTGCGACTTGCCGCTGCCGGTCGCTCCCGCGATGGCCACGACGGTGTGCCGGCCGGAGAGCTTGCGGCGCGCCGCCGCCTCGTCCAGCACCCGGCCCGCCTCGGCGAGGGTGTGGCCGTCCAGGCGGGCCCGGGAGAGCCCGACGAGTTCGCGCAGCGCGTCCAGCCGGGAGCGCAGCGGGCCGTCGTACGCCAGCGGAGCCGGGCCCTGCCCGCGCGCGGGGGCGCGGCTCGGCGCCTCCAGGGCGGCGGCCCGCTCGGCGGCGAGCGCGGCGGCCCCGGCACCGGTGACGCGCCGCGCGATGAGCCCGTCGTCCCAGGCCTCGGCGGACTCGGGATCGGCGGCGTCGGGTGCGGAGGGGTGGGCTACTGAAGTGTCGGCTACGGAGGCGTCGGGTACGGAGGCGTCGGGTACGGAGGCGTCGGGTACGGAGGCGTCGGCAGGGCGGCGCTTCTTGCCGACATCAGCCTCCCGGGCGGGTCGGGGCTCCGACGGCTCCTGGACGGACGCGGGCTTCGCCGGCTCCTCCACGGACCACGGCTTCCGGGGGCCCTCGGCCGTGCGGGAGGCCGGGGAATCCTCCGTACGGCTGCTCGGTGATGGCGTCCCCTGCGTACGGCGCGGCGCCTCGGCGAGGCCGGACCGCCGGCCTTCCTCCGCCGGACGGGGCATCAGCACGCCCTCGGGCCTGCGGGGCTTCAGAGGGTCCTCGGCGGGACGCGGTGCGGGCGGGTCCTCGGTGTGACGGGGCTTCGGCGTGTGCGGGACGGCGCCGAAGCGACCACCGGCGCCGTACGACACCGGCCGCGCCTGGTCCGCGTCGGCGGCGGGACGGTGGGGGTCGGCCACCGTTTCGTCCGTCCCGCGCGCGTGGGGCTCACGTGCGGACGACCGCTCCCCCGCTTCCCCGGCGCCGCGGAAGCCGCTGTCGCCCGGTGCCGGGGAAGCGTCTCCCGAAGGGCCACCGGTGTCGGGCGAACCCTCCGTACCGCCCGAGCCGCCGGAGCCGCCCGTGTGCTCGCCGTACTTCATGGGTCCCGTCCCGTTATCGCTGTCGCTGCCGTGCCGCATGCGCCTGCTGTGACCGATGCGGTCGAAGTGGTCCAGGTGCTCGGTGCGAGCGCCCCGATCGCTGTGATCGAGGCGGTCGCTGTGATCGAAGCGGTCCTGGCGATCCATGTGATCCGGGCGATCGGTGCGATCGGTGCGATCGGTGCGGCCAGCGTGGCCGGCGTGTTCGTCCGCGTGATCGGTGTGATCCGCGTGGTCCTGGTCAGTGACGGCGGTCACCGGTCACCTCTCCTTCTGCAGTACCGACAGCGCGGCGATGAGTTCGGCCTGCGGGTCGGGACGGACGTCCAGGGCGTCGAGCGGGGCGAGGCGCCGTTCCCGTTCGGTGTGCATGACACGGTCCACGTGCTCCATGAGCAGGCGCCCGGCCCGGTCCCGCAGCCGCAGCGCACCGTGGGCGCCGAGCCGCCCGGCGAGTCCCTCACCGGCGTTGCGCGCCCGTTTCCCGCCCAGCAGCGCGGTGGCGACGACGGCGGCGACGACCTCCGCGTCCGGGGAGACCGTGCGGTCCAGCTCCCGGGTCTCCTCCTCGGCGTACTCCTCCAACTCGCGCCGCCAGCGCCGTACGGCGATTCCGATGCGGTGCTCGGCGCTCTCCAGGGAGGCGTCGCGGTGGGCGAGTGCGGGGGCGCCGGCGGCCGGTTCCGCGCGCCAGGCCTCGTCGACGCGCTCGTCCGCGGCGGTCACGGAGCACAGCAGGAGGGCGGCCAGGCTCTCCACGAGGGCGTCGAGCAGTTCACCGGCAGTGCAGTCCAGCGGGAAGGCGCGCCAGCGTTTGAGGGCGTCGCCGGCGAGGACGGCACCGGCGCCGAGCCGCCCGCGTACCCGGGCGCGCTCGGCGTCGTAGGCGGCCTCGACGGTGGAGGTGAGGCGCAGGGCCGCCGCGTACTGGGCGGCGGCGGCACCGGCCAGCTCCGGCATCCGGGACCTGAGCGAGTCGAGCACGCCGTGCGCCGTTCGGGCCACGACCTGCTGCCGGGCGGCGGGGTCCTGGACGTGCTGGACGAGCCAGCCGCGCAGGGCGGCGACGGCGGTGGCGGGCAGCAGGCCGGCGCCCCAGGCGGACTCCGGCAGCTCGGGCACGGTGAAGCGCGGTACGTCGCCGAGGCCCGCCTTGGTGAGCAGGGCGCCGTACTGCCGGGAGACCTCGGAGACGACCTGGTGGGGGACGCGGTCCAGGACGGTGACGAGGGTGACGTCGTACTCCTTGGCGGTGCGCAGCAGGTGCCAGGGGACGGCGTCGGCGTACCGGGCGGCCGTCGTCACCATGACCCAGATGTCGGCGGCGCAGACCAGTTCGGCGGCGAGGGCGCGGTTCTCGGCGATCAGCGAGTCGACGTCGGGGGCGTCGAGCAGGGCGAGGCCGCGCGGGAGGCTCTCGACGCTCTCGACACGCAGGACGCGCTCGGTGGGGTCGCCGTGGGACAGGAAGTCGTCGACGGGGTCCTGTCTGGGGGCCCACACGCGGGTCAGCCCGGGCAGGACCCGCAGGTCGCTGAACCAGTGATGGTCCTCCGGATGACAGACGAGGACCGGGGTCCGGGTCGTCGGCCGGAGCACGCCCGCCTCGCTGACGCGCCGCCCGACGAGGGAGTTGACGAGCGTCGACTTGCCGGCGCCGGTGGAGCCGCCGATGACGGCAAGCAGCGGCGCCTCGGGGTGTCGGAGCCGGGGCAGGAGGTAGTCGTCGAGTTGCGCGAGGAGTTCGTCGCGGTTGGCACGCGCGCGTGGCGCCCCGGCCAGGGGCAGCGGAAAGCGTGCGGCGGCGACACGGTCGCGCAGAGCGGAGAGTGTGTCGAGCAGCTGAGGCCGTACGTCCAAGGTCACCACATGCGAAGAATGCCCAATTTCAGGGGAATTCTGAAGCATATAGACATGTCTGCGCGCCGACCGGGTGGATCGGACAGATGGGATGACTGGGACAATGGCTCAGTCCAGGCATAACGAGTGCACAACACCAGGGGCGCCAGCCGCCCAAAAACAGTGCACGATTCGTACCTGCCTGCGATTATCAGGACCGCTTCACCGAACCTCCACATCGAGCCACGGAGGTGGAGCGACAGGGTCAAGGATCGAGGAGCCCTATCCTTGACCACGGCAACGTCACTGACCAGCCCCTCCCGGGGGCGCCAGGTACGAGGCCACCCCACCAGGCCCCCGTAGCTCAGTGGATAGAGCAGGCGCCTTCTAAGCGCTTGGCCGCAGGTTCGAGTCCTGCCGGGGGCGCTCGCTTATGCAGGTCAGAGCGTGTGTTTGCCCCTCCGCGAGGTCACTCGCGGAGGAGAGAGCCGCGTCCCACATGCGTCCCCCAGCCGGGCCCGCAACTTACGCCCAACCGCCACTGCCGGAAGAGTCGTTCCTGGTCAGAGCCATACTGATGGCCTATCAGCCAAGAACAGGGTAGACGTCAACACAGCACCTGCCCTGTTCCCGGCACCCGCCGCGTTGGCGAAAGTCGGCAGATGGCTCACCTCGACCTCGTCAAGATCCACCCGCGGAAGCGCGGCAACGGACGCATGTCCCGTGCCCTGCCCACCCTGATTTTCCCCGCGTGGACGGGCCGCACTGGAGTCCGGAGCGGGGCACCCGGCTCTGGATGCGGTTCCGCCTGACCGCCCGCCACCGCCAGGCCAGCAGGCCCGGCGTCGCTTCGACATGATGTTGCGGGCCTGGACCCACCTGGTCGAAGGCGCCGAGGCAGCCGACCCGGACGAGCGGGCCGTCCACGCCTTGCTGCCCGTTTTCTCAGACGCGGAGGTCCGCCGCACTGTCTACCAACAGGACGCCGGCCCCAGCGACCAACAAGCCATCCGCGACATCTGCGGGCTCCTCGCCCGCGGTTCGCTCGTTCCCCACGGCAAGGCCAGGGCCCGCTACTACGCCCACAGGCCCCTCATGGGCCCGGGAAGAGATCTGCCAGTCCATGGAGCCGTACGCCGCCCCCTACCGCCCGCGCTCCTGAGCCCGCCGCCCCACGCGCACTCGGTCAAGAGAGCCTCACCGTCACGCCGCCACGCCGGGGCTGCAATGTCCCACGCCGCCTCGACACGGTGGTGCAGCTCCTTGGCCTGCCCGCTGACGCAGTGCGCCACACCGGGAAGAGCATGGCCACGCCGGTAGCCGCCCACTCGGCGGCCCGCGCCGGCGGCACTCCGCTGCGCTGACATGTGCGGCGGCAGAACCCTTCGCCGTGCCTGCCGCCACGCACGTCGGTAGACGGAACCAGCGAGGAAGCCGCCCAGCTCCCCCGCGTCTAAGCGATACCGCGGGTGCAACTTCTCGGCAGTGCTGTGTTCTCGCGGTCTACGGGAGGGTGTTTTCGCTGTTCCGAGTGGGTGAAACGCGACACAAGACACGCCGGGAACGCTTGTTCCGGTTGTCGTACACGCGTCGGCCGATCAGTGGCCGGCAGGAGCGGTGCGTACGGAGAAGGTCGAGGATTGCCGGGGCCCGATGGACGAACCACCGAAGGCCGCTCGAACGAGCCCACTTGTCGACACCGCTACATCAGCCAGAGAGAGCTGCCCCCCGACTCGGCCAGTTCTCGCAACGCCCGGTCGCCGGGATGTGCGGCGGCGAGCCCGTTCCTGGCATCAGCGGCCCAGGTGGGCTCGGATTCGGCGAGGGCGTTGATGAACAGGGCTAGTTGCACGCCAAGGTCGAACTTGGGGGGGTTGCCGGCCGCGAGGCGAGCGATGCCTCGGTCCACGGCGGCGGAGAGGTCGTCCCGGCACGCCGAGACGACCTCGGGGTACAGCAGATCATTCGCCCGGCGATCGAGCTGGACGCGGTCGGCGATCCGGATCAGCGCCCGGGCCGCCTCAAGGCGCTCGGCCGCGGTGCCGCGTTCCTCGACCATGTCGCGGCTGCGGCCCACCGCCTCGGCCAGATGCGCGAACGTGTCGTCCTGGCTGTTGAAGCGGTCGTACGACTGCCCCCGCCACGTCAGATCGTCGGGCGCGGCAGCCGCCTCGACCACCGTCGCGTAGCCGATCGGGTCCGCCCAGGAGGCGAGGGCGCAGCAGGCCAGAAAGCGTGCGGCCGGATCGGCGTTCTCGTCGCGCAGGAGAGTCACCAGGCCCTCCGTGCGTTCCCGGTAGCCGCCGTCAAGGGCATCGGCGATGACGTCGTCCGGCTCGGCGGGCAGGCCGTCGAAGTCCATGAACAGGAGCTCCTTCAGCACGGGGTCCGGTTCCCATCGGGATGTGGCATCGTGCACGGGGCACTCCCTTCCGGAGTCAAGGTCACGAGGTGGGGTAGGGGCCGTCGATGTATTCCTTGGGGACGACGCCGCTGATGAGCCATTCGCCGTCCCGACGAGTGTTGAGCATGGCCATCATCCTGTCTGTCACCTTACGTGACTTGCCCTTGCTCAGGCCGAGACCGTCGACGAAGTCGGACACATCGTGGGGCTTGAGCTCGGACGGGACCTCAACGTGCTGACCGGCGACCTTGTCGATCTCGTCACCGATGGACTGCTGGATGCGTTGTGGCGGAAGGATCTCGACTCCGTGGACATGGCCCGCGTCGATGTCCTTCTGGAGCCGCTGGTAGTCGACCCGGACTTCCTCGCTTCCGTACACCTTGCCCGTGCCGTCCTGCGGCGCGAACGAGGTGAACTGACTGGACTCTTTGGCAGCCTTGTTTTTTCCGCCGAGCACATGCTGAAGCGGTGTGATGTCACCCTCCGGATCCGCCGGGATGATCCCGACATCCGGATCGAAGCGCGATTTCTTCAGACCGAGCGGGTTGTGGGTGGCACTGAAGTCGTCGTCCTGGCGGATCAGACGGAGCTCGTCCGGGCTGAGGGAGTCGAGTTCCCCGGGAAGTCCTGCCGCCGAGCGCGAGAAGCCGGGCAAGCCGGCGAAGAGGTCGCCGAAGCCCCCCGCCTCGGTCGCTGCCCTTATGGTCCCAGCTCCGGCACCGAACAGTCCGCCGAACGCCATGCCGTAGAGACCGGCGTTGCCCGCTTCGTCGAGGCTGAGACCCTTGCTCTCGCCGAGAGCGATGGAAACGGGTTGAGTGACGGCCAAGTCGACGGTGACGGATTCGACGCCGGCGAAGGCCGCAGTGGCCAGAGTGGTGCCCGCAATGGTGGCGATCTCGGTCGAGACCGTGACCCCAAGGCCGGCAGCCAGGTCGGCGACGGTGACCGCGGCCGCGGCTGCCGCGCCCTCCGACATACCCGCGGTGAAGATCGCCAAAGCTGTACCGGCGACCAGGGTGGCGCCGACGATCTCCAGTTCGTGTTCCAGCTTCTTCTTCGCGCTGTGCACGGCGTCCGCGTACGCCTCCAGCGCCTTGGCCATGTCACGTGCGGCGTCGGGCAGGTCCTTCAGCCAGCCGTTCCCGTCGCGGTAGTAGCGGCGCCAGAAAGGGTCGTTGAAGGCGGAGATCGCCTCGCCCTTGTTGTTCTCGATCAGTGATCGTGCCGCCTTGTTGGCTGCGGAGGTGACGTCATCCACGTCGTCGGCGAAGTCTCTCCACGCCTTCGCGGCATCCCGTAGGCCGCCCTCGTCGGCGTCCGGCCACCACATGCCCGTCATGTCCTGGACGACCTTGAGGGCTTTGTCCGCGACGCTCACTTGCCGTCGCCCTTGGTGTCATGGCCGACACGGATCCGGCTGAACATGCCACGGATCAGCTCTTCGTTGTCGATATGCCCGTCAGCCATGTCGAACATGGCTTCGTGGATACTGGCCAGGCCCTCGGCCAGAATCTGCGCGGCCTGCTCGATCCGCTTGACGTGCGGGCCGTACGCCTTGTGGAACTTCTCGCCCTGCTCGTCATCACCCCACGGGGACCCGGTTGCGGCAAGGCCGTGCTTCAACTTGGTCAACGCGTGTGCAAGGGCAACGCTTTGATGTTGGAAGTGGGGAGCGGTCGCCTTGATGTCGGCGACCTTGATATCGAGTATCTCACCATGGTCAGCCACGATTTGAGACCCCGCCCTCTCTGAACGACTGCACGCGCATGTGACCCTAGTCGCCGGTAGATTATTCGCTACTGCGAGTCATCCCAACACCAGGTAAAGGTATGGCGGGTGGCCGTGAGTCATCTCACCGAGCCGTGATGCGTCGCGATCCTCGAACCCGCGTCCTGGGCGTCCAGGGCGCCCCGAGGCTTGCTCCAGCAGTTCGGCTGCCGTTCTCCGTCGCACCGCTTCGCCGTTGCCCGCCAAACCGGACATGCGTCCGGTGTCGACGGGCTCGCGAACGGCTTCCCGGACAGAAGCGCCGTCCAGCACTCCGGCCGGCGCCAAGCCTCGCGGGGTGCTGCCCGTTGGCGATGTACACGACCCTGCGGACGGGCCTCGGGTGAAGTCCTTTCGCCATACCTATCCGCAGGCGTGCCAGTCCTGCGGGGCGCCACTCGTGCCCCTGACGGACTAGTCCGTCCCAGCGGGCACGGGTTCTGTTACTCACTTTCGGGTGATGCCCGGCGTGAGGCGTCGGCTGCTCGCGGCGGGCGCGGGGGGCGGGCTGCAGTGATAGAGCGGCCGGTTTCCTGACAAACGTTCAATCTCGCCTGTTCAAGCCATACATGGACGTTACAGCGAAGAGTCACAGGAATATGTTGAACACGTAATGACAGGCACATCTCCCCAGCAATCCGGGCGCCCGGCCCGCACAGTGTGAGTGCGCGGCCAGCCGGTCGCCGCTCGTACAACGCACCACCGCTGACCTGCGGGGATCAATGTCCGTGGGTTGGCAAAGGGGGGTGCCATGGACTCCTGTAGGGGGATCCTCGTGACCGTTTCCGCATCCGTGCGCCGCATCACCGCCGTCACCGCCGTGACCGCAGCCGCCCTCGGCGCCGTGGTCCTGCCGGCCGCCGCCGCCGACCACCACCACCCGGCGCCGCGGCACCAGCACGGCGCCGTCTACATCAGCGGCGCCAAGGCTCACGCCCCGGGCCGTGACGACCGCAACGCCACCCTGAACAACGAATGGGTGGCCGTCACCAACAGCTCGCGTCACGCGGTCAGCCTGAACAACTGGACCCTCACCGACCGGTCCGGCCACACGTACACCTTCCGCCACTACAGCCTCGGTGCCCGCTCCACCGTGCGCGTCCACACCGGTGTCGGCCACGACACCCGCAAGGACCTGTTCCAGGACCGCCGCAAGTCGGTGTGGGACGCCAAGGACACGGCGACCCTGCGCAACGACCACAAGCGGTTCGTCGACGACGCGTCGTGGGGCCGTGGCCGCCGCTGACCGCCCGCAGTCCCCGCCGGTGAACGCCGCCCCGCGTTCCCGGTAGCCCGGTAGGCGTGGCACTCACCCGGGAGGGTGCCACGCCTACCGGGCGTACTGCCGTGCGGGCACGGAAGGTGTCGGGCGGTACGGGGCGTTGGGCGCCGGGCTCCACAGGGTGCGGGTCGGGGCGGCCGGGGGTGTGAACGGGCCCGCGTGGCGGTGCATCAGGAGGAGCACCAGGGCCGCGGTGAGGGCGGCCAGGATGAGCAGGGCCAGGCCCAGGGGGCCGTGCGGGTGGCAGTTCGTTTCCCGCCCGCTTCGCTTGAGGACCGGAACGTCGTCGTCCGAGGGCACGGAAAGAGCGTAAGGCGAGGGCGGCGGGAAGGACGTGATGCGGGGGCGGCGGGAAGGGCGTGATGCGGGGGCGGCCCGCGGCGGGCGCGCGAAAGGCCCACGGCCGGCCGGGGTGGCCGGGACCGTGGGCCTCGGTGGCGCGGGGGTCAGTGGTGGCGGTGGCCCCGGCCGCGGCCCCACGACGCGTCGTCGACGACGCGGCCGTGGTCGTCGCGGAGGGTCGCCGTGTCGGTGGCGTCCCAGACGGACCTGCGGCGGTCCTGGAACAGGTCCTTGCGGGTGTCGCGGCCGACGCCGGTGTGGACGCGCACGGTGGAGCGGGCGCCGAGGCGGTAGTGGTGGAAGGTGTACGTGTGGCCGGACCGGTCGGTGAGCGTCCAGTGGTTCAGGTCCACGGGACGGCGGGCGTCGTTGGTGACGGCCACCCATTCCTTGGCCAGGGTGACGTTGCGGTCGTCGCGGCCCGGGGCATGGACGTGCGCGGCGCTGATGCGGACGACGCCCTGCCGGCTGTGCGGCGTCGGGTGGTGGTCGGCGGCTGCGGCCGGCAGGGCCACGGCGCCGAGGGCGGCCGCCGTCACGGCGGTGACGGCGGTGATGCGGCGCACAGAAGCGGAAACGGTCACGAGGATCCCCCTCAAGGGTCCAGAGCACCCCGTGCGGTGGTGCGTGGTGCGGTTCGGCGGCCGGCCGGCCGCGCCCCCACACCTTGCGCCTCGGAGCCCCGGTGCGCGGGGGTGCCCCGCACGTCGTTACGTATTCCGGACATATCCATGACTTTCACCCTGAAGTGCCTGGCGGTGACGTAGATCAACAGTGGGCGTCATCACGGGGGTTGAGGACGGATACGGGCCGGTCGGCGGCGTTACAGTCACCCTGGGATCCGAGCGCGGGATCCGTCCGAGGGGAGAGACGACGTGCGACTTCGCTGTGCGGTGCTGGACGACTACCAGGGGGTGGCCACCTCGGTGGCCGACTGGTCGGTGATCGAGGACCGGGTCGAGGTCGTCGCGCTGCGCGAGCACCTCGACGGGGAGGACGCGCTCGCCGCGGCTCTCGCCGGCTTCGACATCGTGGTCACCCTGCGCGAGCGCGTCCCCTTCCCCGGCACACTCCTCGCCCGCCTCCCCCGGCTGCGGCTGCTCATCGCCTCCGGCATGCGCAACACCGTGATCGACTACGCGGCCGCCGAGGAACACGGCGTCACCGTGTGCGGCACCGCGAGCGCCGGGACTCCCCCGGTCGAGATGACCTGGGCCCTGCTGCTGGGGCTGGCCCGGGGGATCGTGGCGGAGAACGCGGCGATGCGGGCGGGCGGCCCCTGGCAGTCCACCGTCGGCGCCGATCTGCACGGCAGCCGGCTGGGGCTGCTCGGGCTCGGCAGGATCGGCGGCCGGGTCGCGCGGGTGGGACTCGCCTTCGGCATGCGGGTCAGCGCCTGGAGTCAGAACCTCGGTGCCGAGCGCGCCGCGGAGGTCGGTGTCGAACTCGCGGCGTCGAAGGAGGAACTGCTCGCCGACAGCGACTTCGTCTCCGTCCACCTGGCCCTCGGCGACCGCACCCGGAACCTGGTCGGCACCGCCGAGTTCGCCCTGATGAAACCGACCGCCTTCCTCGTCAACACCTCCCGCGCGGCCATCGTGGACCAGGACGCGCTGCTGGCCGCGCTGCACGAGGGGCGGATCGCCGGTGCCGGTGTCGACGTCTTCGACACCGAGCCGCTGCCCGCCGGCCACCCGATGCGCACCGCGCCCCGCCTCCTCGCCACACCCCACCTCGGCTATGTCTCGCGGGCCAACTACGCGACCTACTACGGCGAGGCGGTCGAGGACATCGAGGCCTATCTGGCGGGCTCGCCGGTACGGCGGCTGCCCTGACGTGGCACGAGGGACGTGGGTGGTACCCCCGGATAAAAGGGTGATCCCCGGCCGGGCCCCGTGACCAGGCCCGCGCGACGCCGTTGAACGGGAAGTGCGGTGGCTGGCCTGCCGCATCGTCCCTTTCGAGTAACAGAAGGAGAACGTGATGTCGCGCATCGCGAAGGCAGCCGCCGTCGCTCTCGGCACCGGTGCCGTGGTGATCAGCGGGGCCGGTCTGGCCCTGGCCGACTCCGGCGCCCAGGCCGCCGCCGTCGGTTCGCCCGGCGTGCTGTCCGGAAACATCGTCCAGGTGCCGATCCACATCCCGGTCAACCTGTGCGGGAACACGGTCGACGTCATCGGCCTGCTGAACCCGGCCTTCGGCAACACCTGCGCCAACGTCAGCACCCACGACGCCGGCGGCTACGGCAACTGAGCCGTCCGTACGACAGGGAAGGGCCCCGGCACTCCGAGCGCCGGGGCCCTTCCCGTGTGCCGGGGCCGCCTCACGCGTACCGGTACGTCCGGCTCAGGTCCTCCAGCTGGTCCGGGGTCTCGTCCCAGGGCGGGAGCCGCTCGTGCCGGGCCACCACCCGGCCGTGCTGGCGGTCGGCGGGGCCGGGCGGCTGGGCGGGCAGATAGCGGTGCGTGCGGTGGGCGCGCTGCCAGCGGGACCACTGGAGGTCCAGGAAGGCGTGGTGCAGCCAGAACACCGGGTCATTGACCGAGGCACCGCCCAGCATCGCGCCGCCGACCCAGCGGTGCACCCGGTTGTGGTTGCGCCAGGAGGCGCTGCCGGTGCCGCTCCCCCAGCCCTCCAGCTTGTTGCGGAACCCCGTGCGGACGGTGGAGTCCCAGGGCGAGGCGTCGTACACGGGGTCGTCGAGCGCCGACTGGAGTTCCTTCCCGGTCGGCAGCTGGAGGGGCGCCGCGGCGCGGCCGAGGTCCCGGGTGAGGAACCTGCCGTCCGTGACGCCCTCCTTGATGGTCCAGTGGCCGGCCGAATAGGCGAACGGGCCGGTCATCACCTGCCGGTCGGAGGACCGTCCGTTGCCGCCGAGCAGGTCCTTGGTCCAGGGTGGGGACGTCGTCGCGCGGTCCCGGGTCCAGTCCCAGTACGGCACCGTCACCGAGGAGTCGACGCGGCGCAGCGCCCGTTCCAGCTCCAGCAGGAACCTGCGGTGCCAGGGCAGGAAGGAGGGGGCCATGTGGGCGGTGCGCAGGCCGTGTTCGCCGTCGGAGGTGTAGAAGTCGATGTGCGTGCGCACGAACTCGTCGTACTCGCCGCGCCTCTTCAGCTCCAGCAGCGCGTTCACGAACCGCTTCCGCTCGCTCGCGGTCAGCTTCCGGACGTCCTTACGCACGTACGCCATGGCCGCCCCCCGTCCCCATGTGGTCCGCGTGGGTGGCGTCCATCGGGCCCGGTGCCAGGTCGCGCAGCCGCTGGCCGGGGCCGAGCTGGTCCACGGCCGCACGGGTCGCCTCCAGCGGGGTGGCGTACGACGTGTAGTGGTCGGCCATGCTCAGCCAGGTGCCGTCGGCCCGGCGCATCAGGTGCAGCGGGCGCCCGTCGATGGTGATCTGCCACTCGCCCTCGGCCGCCCGGCGCCCCGCGACCGGCAGCAGGACGCCCTGGATACGGCGGCCCCGGTACGTCTCGTGGAAGGACCCGGAGTCGCCGCCGGCCGTGGGCAGCGGGCGGGAGGCGGCGACGACCGGGGCGAGGGCCAGGGCGGCGAGGGAGGCCAGCAGCCCCCGCGCCACCTCCCGGCGGGTCGGTCTCCCCACCGCCGCCGCTGTGACCTGCTGTTCCGTCCCCACCGCCATACCGCCGGCACCGATGACCATCGCGCTCTCCTCGTCCGGGTTCCCGATCCTGTCGGTACCGGTAACCGGTGAAGGGCGCGCGGGGTCACCGCCGGGGGGCCATCCGGGGCGGTTCGTGCGGGGACGAGCGGGTCAGCGGGTCACAGGCCCGGACCCGTCGTCAGGTTGCCGCCGGCCATCGTCCGGAGGACCGGGGCGAGGACGCCGGCCTCGGGGAGCTTGGTGGAGGGCAGTCCGAAGTGGTCGCCGTTGGGCGCGGTCAGCGGGGCGTCCGCGGACAGGCCGGGGGCGAGGGCGTGCACGTCGGAGGCGGGCGCGTCAATGCCGACGTGGTCGAAGCGGCCGTCGCCGAGGACGTGCGGCAGCGGGGAGCGGGCGTCCAGGCCGGGCAGGCCGGCGCTGAGCGGCAGCTGGGGCAGGGTGCGCTCCGGCAGCAGGTGGCCGGTGGCGTAGCGCGGGCCCTCGGGGGCGCCCGGCCGGAGCAGTGGCAGTTCGGCGCCGAGGTGGGGCAGCTCCATGCGGAGTGCCGTGGCGGCGCCGTCCAGGGGCACGGGGACGGGGACCGTGCCGGCCGCCGCTGCGGAGCCGGCGGTGCCCATGGTGGCGGCGGCGGCCGCGACGCCCGTGACGACGGCGGCGAGGGTTCCTCGGGTGGTCGGCTTCATGTCAGGTACGGTCCCTTTCCGGGTGCGGGGGTTCGGCGTCCGTACCGCGTAACGAGCCGGAAAACGGCTTCAGTTCACAATTCCCCCAGGTGCCGTAATAGTCGGCTCTTCGGACATCGGCTTGTCCGGAAGTCCCACCAGCGGGTCAGGATCAGCAGCACGCCGAAGGCGCGGCCGGCGCCCGCGGTACGGCGCGGCGCGTCAGACGCGCAGGCCCCGGGCGGGCAGGTAGGCGTGTGCGGCGGCGTTCGTGGTCTCCGGGGAGCCCGCGAACTCCGCGAGCGCCGCTCCGGTGACGGGCGTGCGCGGGCCGGTGGAGGGGCAGACGCGCTTGCTGAACATGAAGTAGGTGTAGCCGAGCTTCTGGACGGCGGCCAGCCAGTCGGCGGGCGGGGTGACCTGGCTGGTGATCTGCGGCAGCTGGAGGACGATCTGCCCGGCGGCGACGAGCATGCCGACCTTCAGGGTGCGGCTGGTGCCGTCGACGGGCTCGCCGCCGATCGGCAGGCCGAGGTCGCCGAGGAGCCGCTCGACGGCGGCCGACGCGGCCTCGGGTCCGTCCGGGCCGTCACCCAGGGAGCAGGCGAGCAGGCAGGGCGTCCGGCCGTCGCCCTCCTCGTTCCTGGCGAGCCAGGCGAGCAGGACGAGGGTGCCGATGTCGGCGGCGCGGAAGGGACGGGTCTCACTCGTTGCTGAGGTCACCGCGCGACCATACCGACGGCCTCCGGCGCGGGCCGCGGGCTTCTCACCCTTCCGGAGCAGTGCCCGGGGGCGCTCCACACGATCGAGGGAAGCCGTCCCGGACGCGGCGCGGGCCGGTCCCGCGGTGCGGTACCGGCCCGTGCGGAGCCCCTGCGGGGCGGGGCTCAGCTGTGCAGGGGGATGCCGCCGAGCAGGCCTCGCTGGTTGAGGGAGTCGGTGGCGCCGTTGAGGCTGTGCAGCACGGAGTCCTTGTTCTGGGTGTCGAGCGCGTCGGACTGGTGCTGGACCGGCAGCAGGTCCGTGACGGTGGGCGGGTTCTTGGCGAGCGCGTCGAGCCCGCCGTTGAGGCTCATGGGCGGCAGGTTGTGGGGGCCGTAGGCGAACGCGGGCGTGGCCGCGCCCACGAGGGCCAGGGAACCGGCGACGAGGGCGGCGGCCTTGAGGGACTTCATCGTGTTCCTTTCCTGGGCGACTCGCGTCACCCCGCGGGTTGTCCGGCGCCCTGTCCAACGAGTTCCGACCGGACCGGAAACCCCGTGCCCACAAGACATATGAGATCCCGGCCCCCATCCGCGCGCACGCACGCCCCGGCCGCCGCGCCCGAGGGGCTGCGGCGGCCGAGGGGCTGCGGCGGCCGAGGGTGCTACGGCGGGACGAGGTGCGCCTATCGGGTCACGCGGCCGGCAGCGACGGCGCCGGCGGCAGGCTCAGGGAGGGGAGCGGCGCCAGCGAGGGGATGGCGGAGGTGGCCTGGCCGAGGGCCGAGCTGATCAGGTCGAGCAGGTTGTCCATCACGCCGTTGGCGGAGGACAGGACGCTGTCGGCGTCGGTGTCGGCCTCGGTGCCGACGCTGGAGGTGGTGGGGGTGAGAGAGGTGCTGGAGGTGAGGGACGCGACCAGGTCGTCGATCGCCTTGTCGAGGGCGGCGAGCAGGTCGCTCACGGCGTCGCGGGCCTGGGGCTGCTGGTCGGCCAGGACCTGCTGCGGGGCGGCGGGCACGGCCGCCGGGGACTGCGAGGGGCTGGCCGCCGCGTCCGGAGAGGTGGGCTGACTCGGCGAGGCGGGCGCGGACGGGACCACGGGGGCCGACGGCGCGGCGGGGGTGGCGGGCGCGGACGGGGCGACCGGAGCCGAAGGGGCCGCAGGGGTGGCGGGTGTCGCGGGGGTGGCGGGCGCGGCGGGCGTAGAGGGGGCGGCAGGCGCGACGGCGGCCGACGGTGCCGCGGCGGCGACGGGCGCCGGGTCCTTGGCGGCCTCGGCGACGGCCTTCTTCGCCGCGTCGCCGAGCCGCTTGGCCTGGTCGGCGGGCAGCTGACCCCTGGTCAGGGACTGGTCGAGCAGGTCGGCGACCGGGTTGAGCACGGTTCCGGTGGCGCGCAGCGCCCTGACCTGGGCCAGCAGCTCCTCGGCGCCGGGGACGGCCGCCCGGGAGGTGGCAGGGGCGCCGTCCCGCGCCGAGTCGGTGGCGACGGCGACGGGACCGGCGATGCCTACCAGCACGGCGGCGCAGAGGACGGTGGACGCGAGGCGCCGCGACGGCAGAGCACGCATGGCGTTCCTTTCGGTGGACATCGGGACCTGAGCCCACCGTCCGTTCCGCTCTCACACCCCGCAACCGCTCGGCTACCATGCGTGACCCATCCGGGGGAGCGGAAACCGGCCGCCCGCCCCACGCGGTGCGCATGGGACGGGCGGCGGGCCGAAGGGGCGTGTCCGACGTCAGTCGTTGACGCAGGTGTTGCCGAACACGGGGTTCAGCAGGGCGATGATGTCGACGGTGTTGCCGCAGACGTTGACCGGCACGTGGACCGGGACCTGGAGGACGTTGCCCGACAGCACGCCCGGCGAACCGACGGCGGCGGCGCCGGCACCGGCGTCGGCGGAGGCCACGCCGACACCGCCGGCGACGGCCGCGACGGCGGCGGAGGTCAGGACCAGGCCCTTCGCGATACGCGACATGGAGAGGTACTCCTTGGGATCGACACAACATCCGGGCGGCTGCCCGGCGTTGTGTCAACGCGCTGCGCCCGTCCGGGTTGTGCCGCCAATGGGGTGATGTGGGCGGTATCAGTAAGCTGCCCTTCACCCTTCCGACACACTTGTCTGCTTTCTCCGTATTAGTACGGATAGCCACTAGAGTTGCGGATGTCACCAGCACGTGCGAAAGGGCGCCGCCGGCATGCGCAAGCTCCTGGGTCCGCCGCCGAGTACGCCGCGCACACGCTCCTCCGGGCCCCGGCGCACACCGGTCGCACCGCGCGACCCGGCCGGCCCGGCAGACGACGTAGCCGAACCTACGATCATCGGACCAGATGAGGTACCGGCGCGGCGGGCTTCGGCCTACGCCCAGCCGCTCGGCCATGACTCTTATCTGTTTGATCTCGGCCCGGCTCCGCTGAACGGCGGTGACCGGCCGGGCTTCCGGCTCGTTCCCCACCGGGACGCGGCACGGGCCGCTGTGCTCGTCACCGCCGCGGACGTCCGGCAGTGAGGCGCGTTCCCGATCCGAGTCCCGAGCGCCCCCCGTGAGCAGCGAGGAATCCCCCGAATGCACCAGTCACCACCCGGCCCCGGGCCACGGGTCCTGCACGTCGCGCAACCCGTCGACGGCGGGGTCGCCCGGGTCGTGGCCGACCTGGTCCGGGCCCAGGTGGCGGCGGGCCTGCGCGTCGCGGTGGCCTGCCCCGGCGGTGAACTGGCCACGGCGGTACGGGAACTCCCCGGCGTCGAGGTGTGTGACTGGCGGGCCGGCCGCTCCCCGGGGCCCGGCCTGCCCGGCGAAGTACGGCGCCTCGCACGCCTGATCGAAGAGGTACGGCCCGAACTGGTGCACGCGCACAGCGCGAAGGCCGGTCTGGCCGCCCGGCTCGCCCTCCGGGGCCGGGTCCCGACCGTGTTCCAGCCGCACGCCTGGTCCTTCGAGGCGGTCACCGGGCCCACCGCCGCCGTGGCCCTGCGCTGGGAGCGGTGGGGCGCCCGCTGGGCGGACCGGGTGCTGTGCGTCAGCGAGGCGGAACGCGGCACGGGCGAACGCGCCGGGATCCGGGCGGCGTACCGGGTCGTCCCGAACGGCATCGACACCGCGCGCTTCACCCCGGCCGGTCCCGGCGGGGGCGGATCGCCGCACGTGGTCTGCGTCGGGCGGCTGTGCCGGCAGAAGGGACAGGACGTCCTGCTCCGGGCCTGGGACACGGTCCGCGCGGCGCACCCCGGCGCCCGGCTCACCCTCGTCGGCGACGGCCCCGCGCACGAGGTGCTACGGCGCTCCGCCCACCCCTCCGTCCACTTCGCCGGTGCCGTCACCGATGTCCTGCCCTGGTACCGGGCCGCCGACCTCGTCGTCCTGCCGAGCCGCTGGGAGGGCATGGCGCTGGTCCCGCTGGAGGCGCAGGCCTGCGGACGGCCGGTCGTACTCACCGACGTAGACGGCGCCCGCGAGAGCCTGCCGCCCGCCCCGGCCGCGCCCGCCTCGACCGGGCCCGCACCGGCCGGGCCCATCCCGCCCGGGCCCATCCCGGCCGGACCCATCCCGCCCGCGCCAGCCACGCTCGCCCCAGCCGCGCCCGCACCTGCCCCGGCTGCGCCCTGCCTGGTCCCGTCGGAGGATCCCGCCGCGCTGGCCGCCGCGGTCACCGCGCTGCTGGCGGACCCGGCGCTGCGCGCGTCGCTCGGTGACCAGGGCCGCCGGCACGTCCTTTCCACGCACGACGTGCGGCACACCGCCGAGCGGATCGCGGCCCTGTACCGCGAAGTCCTCGGCGCCCGCCCGCCCGTGTCCATTGAGCGCAGGGAGTCCATCCACTCGTGACCGCGGAAACTACCGTCCCCTCCCCCGGCACGGGGCCCTGGGACCACGGGTTCTCGTCCGTCTCGGTGCTGCCGGCCCGCGCCCCCGGCGGCTTCCGGTTCCCGCTGCGGCGCCCGCCCGCGCGGCCCGCCTCGCCGCTGCCGCCACTGTCGCCGCTGGCCGCCGACCTGTTCGCCGCGCTGGTGGGCGCGGTCGCGCTGGACGAGGCCGTACGCCGGCCGCTGCCGGTCGCGGTCCTGGTGGCCGGCGCGCTGCTGCTGCGCCCGCACTCCGCGCGGCCGGTGCCCGGCGTGCTGGACGAACTGCCCGCCGTCTGCGGGCGGATCGCGGTGGCCTGGCTGGCCCTCGCCGCCCTGCTCGGCGCCCACGACCCCGGGCACGCCCTGCCGGCGCGGGCCCTGCTGCTGGGCTGGGCCCTGCACGCGGCGACGGCCTGCGCGGGCCGGGGCCTGGTGCACTGGCGGCGCCGGACCGTGCTGCGCAGGCACCCGCGCGCCGCGCTGGTGATCGGGCCCGCCGGCACCGCCCAGCGGGTGGCCGCCGCGCTGCTCAGGCACCCCCGCTGCGGGGTGCGCCCGGTCGGCGTGGTCGCCGAACACCCGGACGGCAGCGGGGGGTTGCCGGTGCTCAGCAGCGGCGCGGACGTCGAGCGGGCGCTCATCCAGAACGGGGTGCGGGCGGTGCTCACCGTCGGCCCGGCCGTCCGTACCGAGAAGGGTCCGCTGCTGCGGGCGCTGGTCGAGTCCGGCTGCGCGGTGTGGGAGGTGGACGCGGACAGCCCGGTGTACGAGCGGCGCGAGCAGCTCGCCGGGTTCGCGGTGCGCCGGCTCGACCTGGGCGCCGGGCGGCGCACCGGTGCCGGCAAGCGGCTGCTGGACGTGGCGGTGTCCGGGACGCTGCTGCTGCTGGCCGGCCCGGTGCTGCTGGTGTGCGCGGTGGTGCTGAGGCTCACCGACGGGCCCGGTGTGGTCTTCCGGCAGGAACGCATCGGCAAGGACGGCCGGCCCTTCACGCTGCTGAAGTTCCGCACCCACCGCCCGGTCGACGAGCACGAGGCGGCCACCCGGTGGAGCGTGGCCGGCGAGCGCCGGATGAGCCCCTTCTGCCGGTTCCTGCGGCAGACCTCGCTGGACGAGCTGCTCCAGCTGTGGAACGTCGTACGCGGCGACATGAGCCTGGTCGGACCGCGCCCGGAACGGCCCTACTTCGTCGGGCAGTTCAGCCAGACGTACCCCGGGTACGCGGCCCGGCACCGGATGCGGGCCGGTATCACCGGGCTCGCCCAGATCCACGGGCTGCGCGGGGACACCTCGATCGAGGACCGGGCCAGGTTCGACAACGCCTACATCGACAACTGGTCGCTGTGGCAGGACGTCTGCATCCTGCTGCGCACCGCCGCCGCGCTCGTGCGCTCGACGGGGAGCTGACCGATGGCCCTCGCCCTGCCCTCGCGCCGCCCCCGGCGGCTCCCCCCGGTCCTGCCCGTGCTGGCCGTGGTCGCGCTGCTCGCGCTGCCGGTCCCGGCCGGCGGGGACGGCGCCGGTCCGGCCGACGCGGTGTCCGCGCTGGTCGTCGGCTACTGCGCGGTGCGGCTGCTGCGCGCCCGCCGGCGCCCGCTGAGCCGGCGGGCCGCCGTGGTCCTCGGGCTGCCGGTGGCCGGGGTGGCGCTGGCCGCGATGAACGCGGTCTCGCCCGGCGCCGGGATCGCCGGGCTCGGCCGCTATCTGCAGATTTTCGTGCTGGTCCCGGCGGCGGTCGTGGTCCTGGTCCGGGGCCGCTCCGACTTCCGGCTGCTGGCCTGGGCGTTCGTGGCGCTCGCCGGCTGGCAGGGCGCGATCGGCGTGCACCAGTACCTCACCGGGACGGGGGCGTCGTACCAGGGCGAGGACGTCCGCGCGGTCGGCACGTTCGGGGCCGTGGACGTGATGGGCATGGCGACGGCGGTGTCCTTCGGGCTGGTGTGCGCGGTGGGCCTGGCGCTGGGCCGGGCGCCGGTGCGGGACCGGCTGGTCGCCGCCTGCTGCGCGCTCGCGCTGCTGGTGCCGCTCGCGCTGTCCTTCAGCCGGGGCGCGTGGATCGCCACCTCGGTCACCGTCACCGCGCAGCTGCTGCTGGCCGGGCCGCGCCGGGCGCTGAAGGCGGGCGCGGTGGCGGTGGCCGCGTGCGTGGTGCTGGTGGGCGGGTTCGGGGTGGGGACGACGATGCTCCAGGAGCGGATCGACAGCATCGGGCAGGTCACCGACGCCCCCGACCAGTCCGTCACCGACCGGTACACGATGTGGGCGGCGGCGGTCGACATGTGGCGCGACCGCCCGCTGACCGGCGTGGGGCTGAAGGGCTTCCCGGAGTACCGGGACGGGCACGCCTCGCTCGCGCTGTCCTCGGGCAGCGACACGGAGGGCGCGGGCGCCGCCTTCCACCGGCAGCCGCTGCTCTCCCCGCACAACATGTACCTGCTGGTCCTCGGCGAGCAGGGGCTGATCGGCCTGCTGTGCCTCGCGGGCGGCTGGCTCGCGCTGCTGGTGTGCGCGCTGCGCGGCCTGTGGCGGGCGCACGCCCTGGGCAGCCGGGACCTGGAGTGCGCCCTGGTCGCCTGCGGGCTGCTGCTGTGGCAGCTCGTGGACTTCGTCTACGCCGACATCGGCGGCCCCTCCACCGTGCTGACGGCCGTCTCCCTCGGCCTCGTCTCCTGGTGGTCCCTGGCGGGCGCCGACCGCGTCACCCCGCAGGCCGGCACCGCCGTACCGGACCCGTCCGAGCCGCACGCGCGGAAGGCGGCCCTGCGATGACCACGCGCCCCACCCGCGGACGGCCGGCATGACCGACTCGACGGCCGGTACGGCCCCGCAGCAGACGACCGGAACGACCAGCGTCCCGGAGCCGGCAGCCGCCTCCGCGGGCACCCCTCCGCCCCCCGCCGAACACGCCCCGCCCACCGGCCGTTTCCTCGCACGGGCCACCCTGCTCACGGCGTCCCTCTCGGTCGCGGCGGCGCTGCTGGGGCTGGTGCGGGACCAGTCGCTGGCCAGGCTGTTCGGGGCCGGACGGGACACGGACGCGTTCCTGGTGGCCTGGACCGTGCCGGAGTTCGCGGCGACCCTGCTGATCGAGGACGGGCTGGCGTTCGCGCTGATCCCGGCGTTCAGCATGGCCCTGGCCCGGCGGGCGCGGGGAGACGGAGGGGACCCGGTGCGGTCGCTGGTCGCGGGCACGCTGCCCCGGCTGGCCCTCGGGTTCGCGGCGGTGGGCGCACTGCTCGCGCTGGCCGCGCCGCAGTTCGTGGAGGCGCTGGCGCCGGGCCTGCCCGATCCGCGCCCGGCCGTGGACTGCACCCGGATCACCGCGACGTGCGTGGTCAGCTTCGGTCTGGCCGGCTACTGCAGCGCGGTCCTGCGGGCGCACCGCCGCTTCCTCGCGCCGGCCGGGATCTACATCGCCTACAACGTCGGCATCATCACCGCGATGTACACCCTCGGCGGACGCTGGGGGGTGCGCTCGGCGGCGGTCGGGGTCGCGGCGGGCGGTGTGCTGATGGTCGCCGTACAACTGCCGTCGCTGGTGCGGGAGCTGAGGCGGCGACCGGCCGCTGAGGCGGCGGGGACGCGGGCGGCGGCGGGGCCCCTCGACGCGCCGCTGCTGGCCACCGTGCTGCTGTTCGCGCTGTGCCGGCAGTCGCAGGTGCTCATCGAGCGGTTCCTCGCCTCCACGCTGCCCGCCGGGGCGATCTCACACCTGAACTACGCCCAGAAGGTCGCGCAGATCCCGATGACCCTGTCGATGATGCTCTGCACGATCACCTTCCCGGTGGTCGCGCGGGCGCTGGCCGAGGGCGACACCGAGCGGGCCCGGGACCGGGTGGAACGCGACCTCGTCCTGGCCGGCGCCCTCGTGCTGCTCGGCGCGGCGGCGGTGGTGGCCTGTGCCCCGCAGCTGATCGGGCTGCTGTTCCAGCGGGGCGCGTTCACGGCCGGCGACACCGCGGCCACCGCCGGCGTGATGCGGGTCTACGCGCTCGGACTGCTCGGCCAGACCCTGACCGGTGTGCTGGTCCGCTCCTACTTCTCGGCGGGCCGCGCCACCTGGTACCCGGTCGCCGCGATGGCCGCCGGGATCGCCGCCACCTCCTGGATCGGCGCCGCGACCGTCGGCCCCTGGGGCGTCACCGGGATCGCCGCCGCCAACGCCACCGGCATCACCCTCACCGCCGTCCTGCTGCTCGCCGGGATGCGGCGCCGCAGCGTGCCCGTCCGCACCCGGCGGCTGCTGGGCGAGCTGAGCCGGCCGCTGCGGGCGGCCCTGGTCGCCGCCCCGGCCGGTGCCCTGGTCGCCGGGCTGCCCGGGTCGCCGCTCGCCGAGCTGGCCGCCGGCGGCACCACGGTGACCGTGGTGTTCGTCCTGCTCGGCCGGGCCCTGGGCGCCCGGGAGTTCGCGCCCGCGCTCCGTCTCGTACGCACCCACACGCGAAGGCTCGTGCATGCCGTACTCCGTTGAGTCCGTCTCCCCCGCCCGCGCCGGCGCCCCGGCCCCCGCCGGGCCCGGCCCCGTCCCGTGGATCGCCATGTACCACTCGGTCGGCGACCGCTCCCCGGACCCGTACCGGATCACCGTCACCCCCGAGCGCCTGGACCGGCAGTTGCGCTGGCTCGCGCGGCGGGGGCTGCGCGGGGTCTCGGTGGCCGAACTCCTCGCAGCCCGCACCCGGGGGGAGGGCCGGGACCTGGTGGGCCTGACCTTCGACGACGGGTACGCCGACTTCGTGGACCACGCCCTGCCGGTGCTGGCCCGCAGAGGCTGCACGGCCACCCTGTTCGTGCTGCCGGGCCGGCTCGGCGGCGACAACGCCTGGGACCCGCTCGGCCCGCGCAAGCCGCTGCTGACCGCCGACGGCATCCGGCGCGCGAGGGACGCCGGGATGGAGATCGGCTCGCACGGCCTCACCCACGTGGACCTCACCCGGGCCGACGACACCCGGCTCACCGCCGAGATCACCGAGAGCCGCGCCTTGCTGGAGGAGCTGACCGGCGGCCCGGTCGCCGGGTTCTGCTACCCGTACGGCACGGTCGACCGGCGCGCGATGGACGCCGTGCGGGACGCCGGGTACGGCTATGGCTGCGCCATCGACCCCGGCGCCCTGAACGGCCCGCTGGTGCTGCCGCGCGTGCACGTCGGGCAGAACGACGGCGCGGGGCGGCTGTTCCTCAAGCACCGGCTGCACCGGTGGCGCCGGCAACCCGTGGCGGGGCTGCGGTGAAGGCCCTGCACATCATCACCGGGCTCGGTGTGGGCGGCGCCGAGCAGCAGCTGCGGCTGCTGCTGCGGCACCTGCCGGTGACCTGCGACGTGGTCACGCTGACCAACCCCGGGCCGGTGGCCGAGGGGCTGACGGCCGACGGGGTGCGGGTGACGCACCTGGGCATGGCCGGCAACCGGGACCTGACCGCGCTGCCCCGGCTGGTCCGGCTGATCCGGCGCGGCCGCTACGACCTCGTGCACACCCACCTCTACCGGGCCTGCCTCTACGGCCGGATCGCCGCCCGGCTCGCCGGGGTTCGCGCGGTCGTCGCCACCGAACACTCCCTGGGCGACGCGCAGCTGGAGGGCCGCCCGCTCACCAGAGGCGTGCGCGGCCTGTACCTGCTGGGCGAGCGGCTCGGCCGGTCCACCGTCGCCGTCTCCCCCACGGTCGCCGCGCGGCTGGCCCGCTGGGGCGTCCCCGAGCCCCGGATCACGGTCGTACCCAACGGCATCGACCTCACCCGGTTCGCCCACGACCCGGCGGTCCGGCAGCGCACGCGCGCCCGACTCGGCCTGCCCGAAGACGCGTTCGTCATCGGCGGCATCGGCAGACTCGCCCCCGGCAAGCGCTTCGACGTCCTGATCGACGCCCTCGCCCGCCTCCCCGCCGACTGCCGGCTGCTGCTGGTCGGCGGCGGCCCCGAGGAATCGGCGCTGCGGCGGGCCGCGCGGCGGGCGGAGGTCGAGGACCGGGTGCTGTTCGCCGGGGAACGGCCGTACCTGCCCGACGGCACGCCCGGCCCCGACCTGCCCGCGCTGACCACGGCGATGGACGTCCTGGCCGCCCCCTCCCCCGAGGAGGCGTTCGGTCTCGCGGTCGTCGAGGCCCTCGCGGCCGGGCTGCCGGTGCGCTACACCTCCTGCCCGGCACTCCAGGACCTGCCCGCCGAGGCCGCCCCGGACGCCGTACGCGTCCCGTGCGAACCCGGCGCCTACGCCCACGCGCTCGCCGGCGTCCGCGCCGCCGGACCCGGCCCGCGCACCGCCCCCGAGGCCGCCCGCCACTACTGCGTCACCCGCAGCGCCGCCCGGCTCATGGACGTCTACCGGGCCGCGCTCGCCCCCGCCACCCCACCCCGAGCCCCGATCCAGCAGGGAGCAAGCCCGTCATGACCGACACCCCTCCCCGGCGCCCCCGCGCCGCCCGTCTGCGCACGCTGCCCGCCTGGTCGCTGGTGGCGGCCGGGACCCTCGCCGGCGGACTGCTCGGCGGCGCGTACGGCGCCCTGAAGCCCGCCACGTACACGGCGACCAGCTATGTCGTCGCCGTCCCCACCGAGAAGTCCGACACCGCCACCGCGCTGGGCTTCGCCCAGGCCTACGGCCGGGTCGCCACCCAGCTCGCGGTGCTCGCCGACGCCCAGGTGTGGGCCGGGGTGCCGGTGGCCACGCTGCGCGCCGACGTGCGCACCGCGACCTCGCCGGACGCCCCGATGGTCGCCGTGTCCGCCACCTCGGACCGCCCGGACCGGGCCGCCGACATGGCCAACGCGGTCGCCCGCGCGCTCACCCGGCACGCCGACGACACCGAGTCCGCCACGCACGTCCAGCTCCTCCAGTTCTCCCGGGCGGTCAAGCCCACCGGTCCCTCCTCCCCCTCCCCCACGCTGACCGGCCTGGTCGGGGCGAGCGGGGGCGGCCTGCTCGGCGGGCTCGCGCTGCTGGTCCGGCCCCGGCGCCGGACCGAGGAGGAGAGCCCGCGGCCCGCCTCGGTGCCCGGCCCGGCCCTCGCCGCCGAAGCCCACGGCCAGCTGTGACGGCGACCTGCGCGGCACGCACCGCGACCCGCACCCGGCCCGCCCTCACCACCGAACTCGTCACCGACGAGACCGCCTTCGCCCGGCTCGGGCCCGCCTGGGACCGGCTGCACGCCCGCTGTGCCCGCGCGACCCCGTTCCAGAGCCACGCCTGGCTGCACTCGTGGTGGCTGTCGTACGGCAGACCCGGCCGGCTGCGGCTGCTGCTGGTGCGCTCGGACGGCGAACTCGTGGCCGTGGCCCCGCTGATGCTGGCGCACCGGCCGCTGCCCGCGCTGGTCCCGCTGGGCGGCGCGATCTCCGACTACACCGACCTGCTGCTGGACGACGCCGACGACGGCCGGGCGGCCCGCGCCCTCGCCGACGCCCTCGCGGACACGGCCCGCGGCGCGCTGATCGACCTGCGCGAGGTACGGCCGGGCGGCGCGGCGGAGCGGGTCTACGACCGCTGGCGCGGGCCGCGCCGGGACATCCCCGACTCGGTGTGCCTGGAACTGCCGGCCGCTCCCATGGACGAACTGGTGTCCCGGCTGCCGTCCGCCAAGGCCCAGCAGCGGGCGCGGGCCAAGCTGCGCAAGCTGACCGCGCTGGGCGTCGAGCGGCGCGCGGTCCCCGCCTCGGAGGCGGGTGCGGCCGTGGACCGGCTGCTGGAGCTGCACCGGCTCCAGTGGCAGGGCCGCAAGGTGACCTCCGAGCACCTCACGGCCCGGTTCCGGGCGCATCTGGTGCGGGCGGCCGGCCCGATGGTGCGGGCCGGGAACGCGGTGGTCACCGAGTTCCGGATGGACGGCGAGGTGGTGGCCGTCGATCTGACCCTGCTCTCCGCCCAACTGGCCGGCGGCTACCTCTACGGCGCCCATCCCGATCTGCGCCGGCGCAAGGCGGACGTGGCGGTGATGCTGCTGGACGCGTGCGCCGAGCACGCCGTGCGGGCCGGTGCGGGCGGCCGGGGCACGCTGAGTCTGCTGCGCGGGGACGAGCCGTACAAGCGGCACTGGCGGCCCGAGGCGGTCGCCAACCGGCGGCTGCTGCTGGCCCGGCGGCGCACCGCCCCGCTGCTGACGGCCGCGCTGTGCGACGCGGCCGCCCGGCAGCGGGGCAGGGAGGTACTGCGCCGGTGGCGGGAGCGGGACCGGGATTAACGGTTCCTCGACCACCAGTCGAGCCGGACGCAGAGCTTTCCGCCGAGCCAGTGCTCGACCCAGTCGCCCAGCTCCAGCGGCGAGCAGTTGGCCGGGGGCTGGGTGACCGGCGTGGGGGTGGGGGTGGGGGTGGGGGTCGGCGTCGGCTCTTCGGTGCGGCCGTACAGGGCCGTCCGGTAGAGCTGCGCGGAGCGGGGGTTGCCGGCGCACTGCCAGACGCCGTGCGGGCAGTAGTCGGTGAGCGTGTTGTACAGCGGCCGGTGCTCGTCGATCCAGGCGAGCATCCGCTTCATGTACTCGGCGTTGTCGCCGTTGCGGAAGAGGCCCCACTCCGGGTACGAGACGGGCTTGCCGTGGGCCTTCGCGAAGTCCACGTGCTGCTGGAGGCCGTAGGGCTCCGTCACCTGCTGGTCGAAGGAGATCCCGGCCGGCTGGTCGTAGGAGTCCATGCCGATGATGTCGACCGTGTCGTCACCGGGGTAGCACTCGGTCCAGGGCACGGCGTCCCGGCCGCGGCTCGGGCTGAAGTCGAACCGGAACCGCTGGCCCGGCACCGCGCGCATGGTGGTGACGATCCGCTTCCAGTACGTCTTCCAGGCCGCCGGGTCCGGACCGCAGCGGTGCGTGTAGGTGGTGCCGTTCATCTCCCAGCCGAGCACGATCACCGTGTCCGGCACGTTCAGCGCGACCAGCCGTTCGGCAAGGGCCCGGAAGTGCTGGTCGAAGGCGCCGGCCGCGGCCTGCCGCAGCAGCAGCCGCACCTGGGAGTCGGACAGGTGCTCCTCGTTGCGCTCCTGCATCGGCACGTTGAGCACCAGCGTGCGGTCGAACTTCTCCAGCCGCCAGTGCGCCCAGACGTCCAGGAAGCCGGGCGGCCCCTCGATGTCCCGCCAGCGACCGCCGGGCAGATAGGTGTGGGCGACCTTCAGCTCGGTCCCGCCCAGCCACTGGCTCAGCTCGGCCATGCGCGCCACGCCGAGCGGCCCGGAGTCGAGAAAGGCCCCGAAGGGCGGGAGGGGCGGGGCGGTCGGGGAAACCGAGGGTGCCGGTGTCGTCGCGGGCGCCGCCGTCGGTGCGGGAGTGGGCGGGTCGGTGTTCCGGGCCACTCCCACCGCGGACCCCGGCCCGGCCGCCAGAACGACCGCCGCGACGGCCGCCGCCGCGAGCACGGTCATCCGTCGCCGCTGTGCAGCCATGCCTGCTCCTCTCCACATACTTCTCGTCGGCTCTCTCCTGCCTCCTCTGCTATTGACACACCGTCACATCAATATGGACGCCGCCCGCCCGGTTACGACTTTCAGGTACGCCCGAACCGCCGCACGGCCGAACGGACGGCACCGGAAAACACGCGACCGCCACCGCCGGTACGGCGGTGGCGGTCGGCGGACCTGATCTAGCGGTGGGTGCTGGACGACCTGCCCCGGCGGTACAGGACGGCACCGGCCGTGATCAGCGCGGCACTGGCCGCCGAGGTCGCGAGCATGGCCCGGGAGTCACTGCCCGTGTGCGGCAGGCTGGGCGGCGGCTTCGGATGCTCGTGCTCACCACCACCGGGAGGCGGGGTCTCCTCACCGCCGTACGGGGGCGGGGTCGACTCCTCACCGCCATACGGGGGCGGAGTCGTCTTGTCGCCGGACGGAGACGGAGTGGTCGTCTCCTCACCACCGTAGGGAGGCGGGGTCGACTCCTCCCCTCCGTACGCGGGCGGGGTGGTCTTCTCGTCACCGCCGTACGCGGGGGGAGTCGTCTTCTCCTCGCCCCCATACGCGGGCGGAGTCGTCTTCTCCTCACCGCCATACGCCGGCGGAGTCGTCCGCTCGGTAGTGTGCGCCGGCGGGGTGTCGTCGTCGCCGTAGCCGCCGGAATGGCCGGCCGGGCTGGACGCGGACGGGCCGCCGTGGCCGGAGTCGTCAGCGCCGTACGAGCCGGTGCCGGTGTGGACCTCGTGATTGGCGCACGAGTTGGCGAAGGCCGGGTTCAGCAGGGCCGCCGCGTCCACGGAGTTGCCGCAGACGTTGACCGGCACGTTCACCGGGACCTCGACGTTGTTGCCGGAGAGCACACCGGCCGAGCCCTGGGCGGCGCCCTGCGCGCCCGTGTCGGCGAGCGCGGTGCCGCCGTACAAGGAGAGCACGCCCGTCGCCGCCGCCGCGGCGGCCACGACCATGCCCTTGCTGAGGGTCTGACGCAATGTCGTCGTCTTCCTGCTCGCAGAAGTGGGACGGCCGGCCTCGGAACGAAGAATGGGTCATTCGACGATCCGGGCCGGCCAGGACACCGCCGGTGGCTGGTGCGTGGTGGCGCGTCCTCAGTCGTTGACGCAGGTGTTGCCGAAGGCCGGGTTCAGCAGGCCGATGATGTCGACGGTGTTGCCGCAGATGTTGATCGGCACGTGGACCGGGATCTGGACGACGTTGCCGGACAGGACGCCCGGGGAACCGACAGCCGCACCCTCGGCACCGGCGTCGGCGAAGGCCGGGGCGGCCATGCCCATGGCCAGGATGGCACCGGCGACGACAGCAACGCTCTTCTTCATGAAAGTTCCCTTCCTTGGGGTCATGCCCCGATGACGGCCATAACCGTGTGAGCACGACGTGAACGGTCGTGGCACGGAACGAGAGATAGACGGAAAGCGCTTCGATAGAACGTGAACTGAGTGATAATCACTCGATCGCACGGTTTCCTCACGCGACATCCGCTCGCACCGCGTCCGGTGAAAAAAGGGGCCCGAGCAGTCCGCGAGACGATGCGGCGGACTGCCCGGGCCGGCCGAAACGGCTCAGCCTTCGCCGTTGGCCGAGAGAACCGAGAGGTCCTCCAGGACGTGCGAGATGGCACCGTCCCGCTTGGCGTTCGTGGAGTTGTCGGAGCACTGCTGCTGCAGGTGGTCCGACAGGATCGGGAGGTCCTGAACGGTGACGCCGATGAGCACGTCGACGGCGACGTCGACGTCCTGGATACCGACACACGGCTTGTTCAGGCTGCCCTGGACCAGCGAGAGCTGCGGGCTCATGTCGCCCCGGGTCGCCGAGTTGCCGAACGACGACACGGCGCCGTTGCCATTCGCGACGGTCGGTCCGTCGTCGTTGCCGATGGCAAGCGCCTGCGGCGCGGCCGCCACCGCCATTCCCACGACAGAAGCGGCGGTCGCGGCGGCGACCATTGCCTTCTTGAGCACTTCGCGTTCCTTTCCTCGTAGCGACGCATGCCCTACGGCGAGATAAACCCGGCCCACCGGGAATGGTTGCGGCCATTCACCCGGTTGGCCGCAGGGCCCTCTGACGGGCCCGGAAATCGGCAAGTCGGACAAGCGCACCACCAGCCCGCGGCATCGTCCGAGGGAGTGAACGGGAGAAACCACAAGGGGCCGAAGGAGTTGACCAGAGAGCTCCGGTGACGGGGTTTCCTCAGAAAGGACAGGCCAGTGATCAAGAAGTTTGTTGCGACTGCGGTTGTCGCCGCTTCCGCCATCGGCGCCTCCGCTGCCGCGGCACCGCAGGCGCTGGCGATCGGCAACGACGACGGCCCGACCGTCGCCAACGGGAACGCGGGCTGGCAGAGCTACGGCAACTCGGCCACGTACGGGAACATGAGCCCCCAGATCGCGCTGATCCAGGGCTCGTTCAACAAGCCGTGCATCGCCCTGAACGACATTCCGATCGGCGTCGGCGCGCTCATCGGTGTCAACGTCCAGGACATCCCGATCCTCTCGGACCACATGCAGCAGCAGTGCACCGAGAACTCCTCCAACGTCAAGCGGGACGGCGCGCTGGCGCACCTGCTGGAGGACGTGTCGATCCTGTCGGCGAACGGCGAGTCGGGCAGCTGATCCGAGGGTTCCGGGGAGCGGGTCGCCGGCTGGTCCGGCGGCCCGCTCTCGCGTGTCCGGGGCCGGCTCCTCCGGTTCAGCGGCGGTACAGCTCCTCGATCCGGTCCGCGTAGGCGGCGGTCACCGCGTGCCGCTTCACCTTCAGCGAGGGCGTCAGCAGCCCGTTCTCCTCGGTGAACTCGCCCTCCACCAGGGCGAACGCCCGGATGGACTCGGCGCGGGAGACGGCCGCGTTGGCGTGGTCGACCGCCTTCTGCACGTCCGCCCGCAGCCTTTCGTCGCGCAGCAGTTCGGCGAGGGGGGTGTCCGCGGGCAGCTTGCGGACGGTCAGCCAGTGGGCCAGCGCCTCCGGGTCGAGGGTGATCAGGGCGGCGACGAAGGGCCGGTTGTCGCCGACGACCACGCACTGCCCGACGGGCGCCCGGCCGCGCAGCCGGTCCTCCAGGACGGCCGGGGAGACGTTCTTGCCGCCGGAGGTGACGAGGATGTCCTTCTTGCGGCCGGTGATGGTGAGGTAGCCGTCCTGGTCGAGGGCGCCGAGGTCGCCGGTGGCGAACCAGCCGTCGCTGAGGGCGGCCTCGGTGGCGGCCGGGTCGTTCCAGTACGCCCCGAAGACCACCGGGCCCCTGATCAGCACCTCCCCGTCGTCGGCGACGCGCACCGAGACACCGGGTATGGGCAGGCCGACCGTGCCGGGGCGGGGGGCCAGCGGGGGTACGAGGGTGGCCGCGGCGCTGGTCTCGGTGAGGCCGTAGCCCTCGTAGACGACGATCCCGGCGGCGTGGAAGAACAGGTTGAGGTCGCGGTCGAGCGGGGAGCCGCCGCTGATGGCGTAGCGCAGCCGGCCGCCCAGTTCCCGCCGGATGCGCCGGTAGACCAGCAGGTCGTACAGGGCCCAGGCGGCGTAGAGGCCGGGTCCCGGGCCTTTTCCGGTGCCGGGGAACTTCTGCAGGTGGGCCTCGGCGAAACGGACGGCGATCCGCTCGGCCCGGTCGAAGGAGGCGGCCCGGCCGAGCCTCTCGGCGGTGGCGCGTCCGGTGTCGTGGATCTTCTCGAAGAGGTACGGCACCCCGACCAGGAAGGTGGGCCGGAACTCCTTGAGCGCGGGCCGCAGTTCGTCGGGCTTGACGCTCGGGAAGTGGCCGGTCTCGATGCGGGCCAGCAGACAGGCCAGTTGGAGGGTGCGGCCGAGGATGTGGGCGAGCGGCAGGAAGAGCAGGGTGGACGCCTGCTGCCCGGTGACGGCCTGGAAGACCGGGTGCAGGAGTTCGACGGTGTTGGCGGCCTCGGCGTGCAGGTTGGCGTGGGTGAGGACGCAGCCCTTGGGCCGGCCGGTGGTGCCGGAGGTGTAGCAGAGGGTGGCGACGGTGTCGGGGGTCAGGGCGCCTCGGCGCTTGGCGAGTTCGTCGTCCCCCACCTCCCGGCCGAGGGCGGCGAGATCGCGGAGGGCGCCTTCGTCGAGCTGCCACAGGCGCGGGGGGTTGCGGTGGCCGGCGGTGCCGGTGGTGACGGTGGCGGCGTTCTCGGTGGTCTCGGCGACGGCGAACCGGGCGCCGGAGTCGCGGACGATCCAGTCGACCTGGGCGGCGGAGGAGGTCGGGTAGAGGGGCACGGACTGGCCGCCGGCCGCCCAGATCGCGAAGTCCAGGACGGTCCACTCGTAGCGGGTGCGGGACATCACGGCGACCCGGCCGCCGGGTTCCAGGCCGGCGGCGATCAGTCCCTTGGCGACGGCGGTGACCGCGGCGGCGAAGGCGGTGGCCGTGACCGGCCGCCAGGCGCCCCGCTCCCGGCGGCGCAGCAGGACCGCGTCCGGGGTCTCGGCCGCGTGCGCGAAGGGCAGGTCGGCGAGGGAGCCGGTGGTGAGCGGGGGCGCGAGGGGTGCCGCGCGGGCCTCGCGCACGGTGCCCGTGGCGTCCCGGACCAGCTCCACCTCGCCCCGGGCTGCCAGGTCGGTGCGCTGCCGTGCCCGTTTCAGATCCCTGCGTACGCCCATGACGGCTCCCGCTCGCGGCTCGTGCCCACAGGTCCTTACCGGAGCGTCAACTTACTCGTAAGTAAGGAAAGGTCAATGGGCCGGGACCGATTGGTGAGCGGTGGCGGTCAGGAGACGATGTCCTTGCGGGCGAAGCCCCGGAAGGCGAGGGCGGAGAGTATCAGGGCGTAGGTGACGGAGACGGCGGCGCCCTGGATCATGCCGGACCACTCCAGGTGGGGCTGGACGGCGTCGGCCCAGGCGAACTGCCAGTGCGCGGGGAGGAAGTCGCGCCAGTCGCCGAGGGCGGTGACGGCGTCCAGGACGTTGCCGACGATGGTCAGGCCGACCGCGCCGCCGACCGCGCCGAGCGGGGCGTCCGTCTTCGTGGACAGCCAGAACGCCAGCGCGGCGGTGACCAGTTGGGACACGAAGAGGTAGCCGACGGCGATCAGCAGCCGCTGGGCCGCGGTGCCGGTGTCGAGCGCGCCGCCGGTGGGGATCTGCAAGGGGCCCCAGCCGTAGGCGGCCGTGCCGACGGCGAGGGCCACGACCGGCAGCAGCACCATCGCGGCGAGGCTCATGCCGAGCGCGACGGCGAGCTTGGACCACAGCAGCCGGGCCCGGGGTACGGGGGCGGCCAGCAGATAGCGCAGCGAGGACCAGTTCGCCTCGGCGGCCACGGTGTCCCCGCAGAACAGGGCGACCGGGACGACCAGCAGGAAGCCCGCCGACACGAACAGGTTGACGGCGGCGAAGTTGGCGCCGGACGCGGTGGCCGTGTCCATCAGGCTGACCTGGCTGTTGCGGCCGCCGGGGTCGCCGCCGACGGCGAAGGCGATCAGCAGCACGACGGGCAGCAGGGCGAGGATCGCGCCCATGACCAGGGTGCGGCGGCGCTTGAGCTGGCGGATCAGCTCCACCCGCAGGGGCAGGGTGCGGCCCGCCCGGTAGCCGGAGGCGACCTCGGTGAGCGTGCTCATGCGGAACCTCCGATCAGGGTGAGGAAGGCGTCCTCCAGGCGGCGGTGCGGGCCGACCGAGGCGACCGGCACCGCGAGCCGGACCAGCTCCACGACCAGGACCTCGGCCGTGCCGCCCGCTTCGAGCCGGACCAGCAGTCCGTCCTCGGTGCGTACGGCGGAGGCGACGGCGGGCAGCGCGGCCACCTTCTCCACGACCGGCTCCTCGACGGGCGTGGCGGTGCCGATCAGCAGGGTGTCACCGGAGCCGACGATGTCCCGGACCGGACCGGCCTGGACGAGCCGGCCGCGGTCCATCACCACCAGGTGGGTGCAGGTCTGCTCCACCTCGGCGAGGAGGTGGCTGGAGACGATCACGGTGCGTCCGCCGGCCGCGTAGCGGATCATCACCTCGCGCATCTCGCGGATCTGGGGCGGGTCGAGGCCGTTGGTGGGCTCGTCCAGGATGAGCAGGTCGGGCAGGCCGAGCATGGCCTGGGCGATGGCGAGGCGCTGGCGCATGCCCTGGGAGTAGGTGCGCACCGCGCGGGCGAGCGCGTCGCCGAGTCCGGCGATCTGGAGCGCCTCGTCCAGGTGGGCGTCCTCGGGCGGGCGGCCGGTGGCCCGCCAGTACAGCTCCAGGTTCTCCCGGCCGGACAGGTGCGGCAGGAAGCCGGCGCCCTCGACGAAGGCGCCGACCCGGGAGAGCACGGAGGCGCCGGGCCGGATCACGTGCCCGAAGACGCGGATCTCGCCCGTGTCCGGGGTGATCAGGCCCATCAGCATGCGCAGGGTGGTGGTCTTGCCCGCGCCGTTGGGTCCGAGCAGGCCGAGCACCTGGCCCTTCTCGACGCGGAAGGACAGCTCGCGCACCGCGTACCGGTCGGTGGAGCGCACGTACCGCTTGCCGAGGCCGCTGATGACGAGCGGGACCTCGGTCAGGTCCGGGTCCGGCGCGGGGGCGGAGGTGCGGCGGCGGGCGGTGAGCAGCAGGGCGAGGGCGAGGGCCGCGCCGGCCGCCGGGAGCCACCACACCCAGGCGGGCAGGGCCGCCGCGGCCGTGGTGACGGCGGGCGCTGTCGGCACGCTCAGGTTCCCCTTGAGGGAGACGGTGTAGGTGGCCGGGGCCATCGGTGAGGCGTAGCCGAGGTCGGTGGAGGCGAGGACCAGGCGGAGCCGGTGGCCCTTCCGCACCTCGTGGTCGATGGCCGGGAGGGTGACGGTGACGTCCTTGCCCGCCTTGGCGCCGGTCACCCGGAACGGGGTGACGAGCTGGGCGGGCAGCACCTGCCCGGAGCCGTCGGGGCCGACGTCGTACACCTTGCCGAACAGGACGGCTTCGTCGCTGGTGGAGGTGAGGTGGACGGTGGCGGTGGGGGCGCCGGTGACGCGCAGGTCGCGGGTGAGGGGCGCGGAGTCGAAGTGCGCGTACTGGCCGGGGAAGTCGAGGGAGACGCCGGTGCCGAGCGCGGAGAGCTGGGACAGGGCGCCGGAGCCGGTGAGGCCGGGCAGTGCGGAGACGCCGGGCGGGCTGGCGCCGGCCGGGTTGGCGACGCGCTGCTCGCGGCCGGTGAGGGCGACGGACTCCCGGTGGCCGCGCAGGCCGGGGTACGCGTCGGCGGTCGCGCCGCGCAGCTGGGCGGCGCCGTCGGTGGAGTCGACGCCGCCGGTGCGGGTGACGCGGAAGGCCGGGCCGGTGGCGGTGTCCTCGTCGCCCTTCAGATACCGGTCGAACCAGGCGTGCACCCGGTTCTGCACGCGGCCGGTCTCCATGTCGCCGCCGTCGTGGCCGCCCGCGATCCAGTCGACGTCGACCGGGGCGCCGTTGGCCCGGATCGCCTTCGCCGCGGCGTCGGCCTGGTCGAGGGTGAACAGGGAGTCGGTCTGACCCTGCACCAGCAGTGTGGGCACCTTGATGGCGTCGCCGACGGCGGACGGCGAGCGCTCTTCCAGCAGCTTCCGGGCGGCCTGGTCCGGGGTGCCGGACGCGGCGACCCGGTCGTACATCCGGCACAGCGCGGGCTCGAAGCGGGCGCAGCCGCCGCCGGTGTTGAAGAAGATCCCGGTCCACAGCTTCTTGAAGACGCCGTTCGGGAAGAGGGCGTCCGCGAGGTTCCAGTAGGTGACGGCCGGGGCGATGGCGTCGATACGGGGGTCGTGTCCGGCCGCGAGCAGGGAGATCGCGCCGCCGTAGGAGCCGCCGGCCACGCCCACGCGCGGGTCGCCGGTCTTGTCGAGGCGGACCTCGGGGCGCCGGGCCAGCCAGTCGACGAGCCGGGAGACATCGGCGACCTCGGCCTTCGGGTCGTTGAGGCCGATCTTGCCGGTGGAGCGGCCGAAGCCGCGCGCGGACCAGGTCAGGACCGCGTATCCGTCCCGGGCGAGGTCCTGGGCCTGCTCGCGCAGGTCGGCCTTGCTGCCGCCGAAGCCGTGTGCCAGCAGCACGGCGGGGTGCCGGGCGCCGTCGGCCGGGGTGAAGAACGAGGTGTCCAGGCGGACGCCGTCGACCGCCATGACCCGCTCGTCGGCGCGCACCGCCGGGGCGTCGTCGGAGGCGACGGCCGCCGTCCACGTGCCGGCGCCGACGAGCACCACGACGGCGGCCGCCGCGGCGGCGAACCGGCGCGGTCGCCGCCGCAGCAGCCTGCGCAGCGCGGGCAGTCGAAGATCCATGGGTCAACGGTACGGGCCGGCACTGACAACCGGTGCGCCCGCGGGGCTGAACCCGCCGCCCTCCGTGAGGAGTAGGGGCGGGTGCCGGCGTACGGCAGCCGTGGTACGAAGGCCGTCATGGAGATTCGCCGGGCCACCACCGTCGCCGAGATCGCCGCCGCCGGGCCGCTGTTCGACCATCCGGCGCGTCCCGAGTGGGCGGGGCGGTTCCTGGCGGCGGACGGACACCATCTGTTCCTCGCCCGCACCGACGCCGCCGGGCCGCCCGTCGGCTTCGTCAGCGGTGTGGAGACCCTCCACCCCGACAAGGGCGCCGAGATGTTCCTGTACGAGCTGGCGGTCGCGGAGCCGTACCGGCGCCGTGGGATCGGGCGGGCGCTGGTGCTGCGGCTCGCCGCGCTGGCCCAGGAGCGGGGCTGCTACGGCATGTGGGTGGGGGTCGACGCCGGGAACGACGTCGCCCTCGCCGCGTACCGGAGTGCGGGCGGCGAGGACGACGGCAGGTGCACGGTGGTGACGTGGGCGTTCTGAGCGCTCAGGCCCGCGCCGGCCCGGCGGTCTCGGTGGGCTCGTCCTCGGGGATCGAGACCAGCCAGCGGGTGTCCTTGCGGGGGCGGAGGTAGAGGGCCCAGTAGAGGGTGGCGACGGCGGTGATGCCGCCGGTCCACAGCAGGTAGCCCGTCTCCTGCTGGGTGAGGATGTAGGCGAGGACGGCGATCAGCAGGACCGGCACCGCGGGCCACAGCGGCATCCGCCAGGCGGCGGTGTGCTTGTGGGAGCCGCGGCGGGACAGCAGGGCGGCGACCGCGACCAGCAGGTACATGCCGGTCACCGAGACGCCCGTGACGCCGTACAGGGTGTCCAGGTTGACGAAGCAGAGCAGCGCGCCGGGGACGCCGACGGCGAGGGTGGCGACCCAGGGGGAGCCGAAGCGGCCGAGCTTGGAGAAGACCCGGTTGACCGGGCCGGGCCAGGCCTTGTCGCGGGCGGAGGCGAACAGGACGCGGGAGTTCTGGATGACCATGACGATGCCCGCGTTGATGATGGCGAGGGCCACGCAGAGGCTGACGAAGGTGCCGACCGCGGAGTTGGACCAGGCGGTGACCATGGAGCTGATGTCACCGCCGGTCAGCTCCTTGAGGTCGCCCGCGCCCATGGTGATCGCGGCGACCGGCACCAGGATGATCACGGTGGAGATGGCGAGGGTGGCGAGCACCGTGCGGGCGACGTTGCGGCGCGGGTGCTCCAGCTCCTCGGAGAGGTAGACGGCGGTCGAGAAGCCCTGGGTGACGAAGAGGGCGATGGCGAGCCCGGAGACCACCAGCATCGCGGTGACGGTGTCGGTGTGGCCGTCGCCGCCGGCGACCTGCATGGAGACGAGGCTGCCGACGCCGCGGTGGCCGTGGGTGAAGCCGAGGAGGGCGACGACGCCGGCCGCGATGACCTCCAGGACCAGGAAGATGCCGGTGATCCAGGCGTTGGCGCGCAGGTCGAGCAGGCCGGCCAGGGTGGCGAGCAGCATCACGCCCGCGCCGGTCATCGACGGGTCGAGGTGCACGAGCGGGGCGAGGTAGTCGGCGGTGCCCATCGCGATGACGGGCGGCACGATCATGACGACCAGCAGGGAGAGCACGAAGACGAGCCAGCCCGCGAGGCGGCCGGCCATCGTCGACACCATGGCGTACTCGCCGCCCGCGCTGGGGATGAGGGTGCCCAGCTCCGAGTAGCAGAACGCCACGGCGATACAGAGGAGGGAGCCGATGGCGATCGTGAGGGCGGTGGCGGTGCCGAGGGAGCCGAAGAGGTCCGGGACGACCACGAAGAGGGTGGAGGCGGGCGTGACGCACGAGAGGGTCAGCAGGGTGCCGCCGACGACGCCGATGGATCGCTTGAGCTTCTGCGGACTCCCGGCGGCCCCCGAGGCGTCCATGAGAGGGGACGTCTCGACAGGGCGGAGCGTGTCGGTCATGCGGCGGTTCCGATCGACTGGTGCGAGTGAGGGGGTCCAGGAGCGTTATCGCCTCCGGCGGCTCGTCGTACGTTCCTGTCGTCCGCTCCCGGCGCTGCTTAGAGAACCCCGACGAAAACCACCACGTCAATGGCTGTTTACCTGCGGAATCCGCACCTCGACCGACCGGCGCTCGGCTTGAGTTTCCCAGGCCGTGACGCCCTATAGGTGCTTCCATCAAGCTTCAGGGGAATGTGACCATGCTTTCGAAGGCAATAACCGAAGAACCCCTTCGCCATCCGTTTCATCCCGCGTGAACGGGAATCGCAGCCAAGGTGTCAAAAAAATGTCAGGCCGTCCGGAGTCCGGACGGCCTGACGGGTGCCGGAGGTGACCTCCGGGTGACGCTCAGTGGTTGCGCGGGAAGCCCAGGTCCACACCGGTGGGGGCGTCGGCCGGGTCGGGCCAGCGGGTGGTGATCACCTTGCCGCGGGTGTAGAAGTGCGTGCCGTCGTTGCCGTAGACGTGGTGGTCGCCGAAGAGGGAGTCCTTCCAGCCGCCGAAGCTGTGGTAGCCCACGGGGACCGGGATCGGGACGTTCACGCCGACCATGCCCGCCTCGATCTCCAGCTGGAAGCGGCGGGCCGCGCCGCCGTCCCGGGTGAAGATCGCGGTGCCGTTGCCGAACGGCGAGGCGTTGATGAGCGCCACACCCTCCTCGTAGGTGTCCACGCGCAGCACGCACAGCACCGGGCCGAAGATCTCGTCCTGGTAGGCCTTGGCTGTGGTCGGCACCTTGTCCAGCAGCGAGATGCCGATCCAGTTGCCGTCCTCGAAGCCCTCGACGATGTGACCGGTGCCGTCCAGGACCACCTCGGCGCCCTCGGCGGCGGCGCCCGTGACGTAGGAGGCCACCTTGTCGCGGTGCGCGGCGGTGATCAGCGGGCCCATCTCGGACGCCGGGTCGTTGCCCGGACCGATCTTGATCTGCTCGGCGCGCTCGCGGATCTTCGCCACCAGCTCGTCGCCGATCGCGCCCACCGCCACGACCGCCGAGATGGCCATGCAGCGCTCGCCCGCCGAGCCGTAGGCGGCGGAGACGGCCGCGTCGGCGGCGGCGTCCAGGTCGGCGTCCGGCAGCACCAGCATGTGGTTCTTGGCGCCGCCGAGGGCCTGCACCCGCTTGCCGTTGGCCGAGGCGGTGGTGTGGATGTAGCGGGCGATCGGGGTCGAGCCGACGAAGGAGACGGCCTTGACGTCCGGATGCTCCAGCAGCCGGTCCACGGCCGTCTTGTCGCCGTGCACCACGTTGAACACGCCGTCGGGCAGGCCGGCCTCGGCCAGCAGCTCGGCGATGCGCAGCGAGGCCGACGGGTCCTTCTCGCTCGGCTTGAGCACGAAGGTGTTGCCGGTCGCGATGGCGATCGGGAACATCCACATCGGGACCATCGCCGGGAAGTTGAACGGCGTGATGCCCGCGACCACGCCGAGCGGCTGGCGGATCGCGGCCACGTCGACGCGGCTGGCGACCTGGGTGGACAGCTCGCCCTTGAGCTGCACGTTGATCCCGCAGGCCAGGTCCACGATCTCCAGGCCGCGCGCGACCTCGCCGAGCGCGTCGGAGTGCACCTTGCCGTGCTCGGCGGTGATCAGCTCGGCGATCTCGTCGCGGTGGGCGTCCAGCAGCGCCCGGAACCTGAAGAGGATGGTGGTGCGCTGCGCCAGCGAGGACTGGCCCCAGGCCGCGAAGGCGTCCTTGGCCGCCGCGACGGCCTGGTCCACCTCCTCGACCGAGGCGAACGCCACCTTGGTGGTGACCGCGCCGGTCGCCGGGTCGGTGACCGGCCCGTACGTACCCGACGCGCCTTCGACGGTCTTGCCGCCGATCCAGTGGTTGACGATCTTCGTCATGCCCAGATACTCCTTTTACAGATGGCGGCGTCGGGTCGAGACGTGCCGTTCGTACAGCTCACGGGCCTTGACCGCGGACGGTCGGGTCGCGGTCTCGGCCACGGGAACATCCCACCAGGCCTGCGCCGGAGGCGCGCCCGACACAGTGTCGGACGTTTCGGTCTCCACGTAGACACATGTGGGAGTGTCGGCGGCGCGCGCCGTCGCGAGCGCTTCGCGCAGTTCCCGTACGGTCTTCGCGCGCAGCACCCGCATGCCGAGGCTGGCCGCGTTGGCGGCGAGGTCGACGGGGAGCGGGGCGCCCGTGTAGGTGCCCTCCTCGGTCGGGTAGCGGTAGGCGGTGCCGAACCGCTCGCCGCCCACCGACTCCGAGAGCCCGCCGATCGAGGCGTACCCGTGGTTCTGCACCAGCAGCACCTTGATCGCGACGCCCTCCTGCACGGCGGTGACGATCTCCGTGGGCATCATCAGATAGGTGCCGTCGCCGACCAGCGCCCATACGTGGCGCTCGGGCGCGGCCAGTTTCACGCCGAGGGCGGCCGGTATCTCGTAACCCATGCAGGAGTAGCCGTACTCCAGGTGATACTGGTCCGCCGAGCGGGCCCGCCACAGCTTGTGCAGGTCCCCGGGGAGCGAGCCGGCCGCGTTGACGATCACGTCGGACTCGTCCACCAGGGCGTCCAGCGCCCCGATGACCTGCGGCTGGGTGGGGCGGGCGTCGATCTCGTCCACCTCGAAGCAGGCGTCGACGCGCTGCTCCCAGCGCTCCTTGTCCTCGCTGTACTCGGTGGCGTACGCGCCGGCCACGGTGTGCCCGTGCATCACCAGTGCCTCGGTCAGCTCGCCCAGGCCGCTGCGGGCGTCCGCGACCAGCGGGAGCCCGGCCAGCTTGTGGCCGTCGTAGGGCGCGATGTTGAGGTTGAGGAAGCGGACGTCCGGGTTCTGGAAGAGGGTGCCGGAGGCGGTGGTGAAGTCGGTGTACCGGGTGCCGACGCCGATCACCAGGTCCGCGGTGCGGGCGAGTTCGGCGGCGGTCGCGGTGCCGGTGTGGCCGATGCCGCCGACGTCCTGGGGGTGGTCGTACCGCAGTGAGCCCTTGCCGGCCTGGGTGGCGGCGACCGGGATCCGGGTGGCCGCGGCGAACTCGGCGAGGGCCGCCTCCGCGCGGCTGTGGTGGACGCCGCCGCCCGCGACGACCAGGGGCCGGGCGGCGGAGCGGATCGCCGCCACGGCCTCCGCGAGTTCCGTGGGGTCGGCACCCGGCCGGCGTACGGTCCACACCCGCTCGGCGAAGAACTCCTCCGGCCAGTCGAACGCCTCCGCCTGCACGTCCTGCGGCAGCGCGAGGGTGACGGCGCCGGTCTCCACCGGGTCGGTCAGCACCCGCATCGCCTGGAGGGCGGCGGGGATCAGCTGTTCGGGGCGGGTGACGCGGTCGAAGTAGCGGGAGACCGGACGCAGGGTGTCGTTGACCGAGACGTCGCCCGCGTACGGCACCTCCAGCTGCTGGAGGACCGGGTCGGCGGGGCGGGTGGCGAACACGTCGCCGGGCAGGAGCAGGACCGGCAGGTGGTTGATGGTGGCGAGGGCGGCGCCGGTGACCAGGTTGGTGGCGCCGGGGCCGATCGAGGTGGTCACGGCGTGCGTGGCCAGCCGGTTCGACTGACGGGCGTAGCCCACGGCCGCGTGCACCATGGCCTGTTCGTTGCGGCCCTGGTGGTACGGCATCACGTCCGCGTACTCCACCAGGGCCTGCCCGAGCCCGGCGACGTTGCCGTGGCCGAAGATGCCCCAGGTGGCGCCGATCAGCCGCCGGCGGTTGCCGTCGCGTTCGGTGTGCTGGGCGGCGAGGAAGCGGACGAGTGCCTGGGCGACGGTCAGCCGGATCGTCATCGGTACCCCCCTGTGGTCTCGGTGTGGTCGGGGTGGAAGCAGATCCGCCACTCCCGGATCGCGCCCGGGCCCGCCATGACGTTCAGGTAGTACAGGTCGTGTCCGGGCTGGGCGATGGACGGGCCGTGCCAGCCGTCCGGCACCAGGACGGCGTCTCCGGAGCGGACCTCGGCGAGGACGTCGGCGCCGCCCGCGCGGGAGGGGAACACGCGCTGGTAGCCGAGTCCGTTCGGACCGGCGACCTCGAAGTAGTAGATCTCCTCCAGCTCGGACTCCTCGCCCGGCCGGTGCTCGTCGTGCTTGTGCGGCGGGTACGAGGACCAGTTGCCGCCCGGGGTGATCACCTCGACGGCGATGAGCTTGTCGCACGCGAAGGCGTCGGCGGAGGCGAAGTTGCGCACCTGGCGGGCGCAGGTGCCGCTGCCGCGCTGTTCGACCGGTACCTCCGGCGCGGGGCCGTAGCGGGCGGGGAGTCGTCGCTCGCACTTCGCTCCTGCCAGGGCGAAGCGGCCTCCCGCGCCGGAGGCGATCTGGACCCGGGCGTCCCGGGGCGCGTACGCGAAGTCGGATGCCCCCGCGAACACGCTCTCCCGTCCCAGGAGTTGGAACTCGTGCTCCTCGATTTGTACGGTACCTCCGCCTTCCAGGGGAAGCACGATCCATTCGCTGTCCCCGGTGGTGAACGTCCGGGTACCCCCCGGTGCCAACTCCACGACGCGCAGGCTGCTGTGGGCCCAGCCGGCCCGCTCCGGGTCGATGTCGACGGCGTACCCGGCGCTCGCGGCGGCGCCCCTGGGCAGATGCAGCTCGGTGCTGGTCATACGGGCCCTCACAGCAGTCCTACGGCGGTGTCCACGGCGGCGGCCACGTCGCCGTCCGCCGGGTACAGCAGCGAGCGGCCGACCACCAGGCCGCGCACGGTGGGCAGGCGCAGCGCGCCGCGCCACTTCTCGTAGGCGGCGACCTGGTCCTCGGGCGAGTCCCCTATGTCGCCGCCGAGCAGGACGGCGGGCAGGGTGGAGGTCTCCATGACCCGGGCCATGTCGTCGGGGTTCTCGGTGACCGGCACCTTCAGCCAGGTGTAGGCCGAACTGCCGCCGAGCCCGGAGGCGATGGCGAGGGAGCGGGTGACCGCCTCCGCCGACAGGTCGTTGCGCAGCCGGCCGTCGGCGGTGCGGCGGCTGATGAACGGCTCCACGAACACCGGCAGCCGGCGCTCGGCCATGGCGTCGATGGCCCGGGCGGTGGCTTCCAGGGTGGTCAGCGAGCCGGGGTCGGTGTAGTCGATGCGCAGCAGCAGCTTGCCCGCGTCGAAGCCGAGGCGCCGGATGTCCTCGGGGCGGTGCCCGGTGAACCGGTCGTCCAGCTCGAAGCTGGCCCCTTGCAGTCCGCCGCGGTTCATGGAGCCCATGACGACCTTGTGGTCGAGGGCGCCGAGCAGCAGCAGGTCGTCCAGGATGTCGGCGGTGGCGAGGACGCCGTCGACACCGGGCCGGGACAGCGCGAGGCAGAGGCGTTCGAGCAGGTCGGCACGGTTGGCCATGGCGAGCGCCCGGTCGCCCACACCGAGGGCGCCGCGGGCGGGGTGGTCGGCGGCCACGATCATCAGCCGGCCGTTGCCGTTCAGCAGCGGCCGGCGGGCCCGGCGGGCGGCGGCCTCGGCGATGGCCTCGGGGTGCCGGGTGCGGATCCGGACGAGTTCGGCGACGTCGACGCGGGGGCGCCGGGCGCCGTCGCCGCCCTCGGTGTGGGTGCCCGCGACCCGGCCGGCCCTCACAGCACCGCTCCGGCGTCGAGCGCGGCGGCCACCTCGTCGGGGGTCGGCATCGCGGAGGAGCACTCCAGGCGGGAGGCGACGATGGCCCCGGCCGCGTTGGCGTACCGCATGACCGTCTCCAGGTCCCAGCCGGACAGCAGGCCGTGGCAGAGGGAGCCGCCGAAGGCGTCCCCGGCGCCGAGTCCGTTGAGGACGGTCACCGGCAGCGGCGGCACCTCGACGGACTCGCCCTGCCGGCTGACGGCGAGGACGCCTTTGGGTCCCTGTTTGACGACGGCGATCTCGACGCCCGCGGCCAGCAGCGCGCGGGCGGCGGTGTGGGGTTCGCGTTCCCCGGTGGCGACCTCGACCTCGTCCAGGTTGCCGACCGCCACTGTGGCGTGGCGCAGGGCCTCGGTGTAGAAGGGGCGGGCCGCGCCGGGGTCCCGCCAGAACATCGGGCGCCAGTCGAGGTCGAAGACGGTGGTGCCGGACCGGTCCCGGTGGGCGAGGGCCGCGAGGGTCGCCGCCCGGCTCGGCTCCTCGCTCAGGCCGGTGCCGGTGACCCAGAAGATCCGGGCGTCGCGGACGGCGCCCAGGTCCAGGTCGTCGGCGGCGATCTCCAGGTCGGGGGCCTTGGGCTCGCGGTAGAAGTAGAGCGGGAAGTCGTCCGGCGGGAAGACCTCGCAGAAGGTGACCGGGGTGGGCAGGCCGGGGACCGGAGTGACCCAGCGGTCGTCCACGCCGAAGTCCCGCAGCGCCTCGTGGAGATAGCGGCCGAAGGGGTCGTCGCCGGTGCGGGTGATCACTGCGGTGCGGCGGCCGAGTCTGGCCGCGGCGACCGCGACGTTCGTCGCCGAGCCGCCGAGGAACTTGCCGAAGGACGACACCCGGGCGAGCGGCACACCGGTCTGCAACGGGTAGAGGTCCACCCCGATCCGCCCCATGGTGATGAGGTCGTAGGCCATCGGCTTCCCTTCGTCGCGGCTCTCCCCGGCTTTCTAGTCCCGTCCGCCGAGCCCTGTCAATGTTTTGTCCGGACATTCGGACCAGTCATCGGGATCACCCCTGCCCTCCTCACTGTCCCGCACCCACCGGAGATCGGCGCTCAGCCGAAAGGGTTGGGGACGCGGCCGACTTCTGTGGCGGGTGTGTCACAAACACCACCGTGTTGTCACGTATGTCGCGTGTACGCGGGCTCTCGGTCACACCCGGACGACAGGTGCGTCCGGTCGATCACACAGCGTCGTTCACCGGGCACAGGCTTGGTGATCGCCAGCGAAGCGCCCGGCTCCCCCGACGGCCGTCCCCCGGCCGTCGCCGCGGCGCACGCGGGGAGGTGCGACTCATGACCGACCGAAGGCTCTGGTCCTACAAGGAGATCGCGGCGCACATCAAGGTGCAGCCGGACACCGTCCGCTCCTACCGCAAACACGGCCTGCTGCCCCCGCCCGACCACGTGGAAAGCGGCAAGCCCTACTGGTACGCCGACACCGTGCGCGCCTGGGTGGCATCCCGGCCCGGCAACCGGGGCCGCAGAGACTGACACACGTCCGACCCGGGGGCGGCCTGCCGTCTCCGCCCCGGTTCCGTGCCGGGTCTCAGGCCCAGGGCTCGATGACGGTGACCCCCGCGCCGGGCGCCGAGCCCATCGCGGCGAGCGCGGCCGGGGCCGCGTCCAGAGGGATGGCCGACGTGGTCAGCAGGTCGGGGCGCAGGACGCCGGAGCGGACCAGCTCCAGCATGCCGGGATAGGCGTGGGCGGCCATGCCGTGGCTGCCCAGCAACTCCAGCTCCAGGGCGATGGCACGGGCCAGGGGCACCGGGGTCGTCCCGTCCGGGGAGGGCAGCAGGCCCACCTGGACGTGCCGGCCCCGGCGGCGCAGGCCGTTCATGGAGGCGGAGCAGGTCGCCGGGGAGCCGAGGGCGTCCAGGGAGAGATGGGCGCCGCCGCCGGTCAACGCGCGGACGGCGGCGGCCGGGTCGGACACCCCGGCCGCGTCCAGGCACTCGGCGGCCCCGAACCTCCGCGCCAGAGCGAGGGCCTGAGCGGAGACGTCGACGGCGACCACGCGGGCCCCGGAGGCCGCCGCGATCATCACCGCCGACAGGCCGACCCCGCCGCAGCCGTGCACCGCCACCCACTCCCCGGCCGCGACCCGGCCCTGCTGGACCACGGCGCGGAAGGCGGTGGCGAAGCGGCAGCCGAGGGCGGCGGCGGTGGCGAAGGCCATGCCCTCCGGGACCGCCACCAGGTTCACCTCGGCGTGGTCCAGCGCCACATACCCCGCGAACGAGCCCCAGTGGCTGAAGCCCGGCTGGGTCTGGCGCTCGCACACCTGCTGGTCGCCGGCCGCGCAGGCGGCGCAGGTGCCGCAGGCGCACACGAACGGCACGGTGACCCGGTCGCCGGGCCGCCAACCGGTGACCAGCGCGCCCACCGCCTCGACCACACCGGCGAGTTCATGGCCGGGCACATGCGGCAGAGTGATGTCCGGGTCGTGTCCCATCCAGCCGTGCCAGTCGCTGCGGCACAGCCCGGTGGCCTCCACCCGGACGACCACGCCGTGCTCGGCGGGTGCGGGGTCGGGCACCTCCCGCACCTCGGCCGGCTCGCCGTACCGCTCGAAGACCACCGCTCGCATCCGCGCTCCCTTCGGGGACCCTGGACGCAGGCTAGAGGGTCCGGGCAGTTCAGGCCCGCGTGACCGGCTCCCGGTGCTCCTCGCTCCCGGCTCTTCGCTCGGGCGCCTGTCCGCCGCCCTCGCTCACTCCGAACCGGGCGTGGAAGCGGCGCAGCGGGGCCGGGGCCCACCAGGTGGCCCGGCCGGTGAGCCGCATGATGGCCGGCACCAGCAGGCTGCGCACCACCATCGCGTCCATCAGCACCGCGAGCGCGATGCCCAGGCCGAGCATCTTGGTGTTGGTCACCCGTGAGGTGCCGATGGCGACCATGACCACCGCGAGGATGACCGCCGCCGCGGTGATCAGCCCGCCGGTGCGCTGGAGGCCGTGCCGCACCGCCGACTCGTGGTCGCCCGTGCGGTCGTACTCCTCCTTGATGCGGGAGAGCAGGAAGACGCCGTAGTCCATGGAGAGGCCGAAGGCCACGCAGAACATCAGCACGGGCAGGGTGGTCTCGATGGAGCCGGGGCTGGTGAAGCCGAGCGCGCCCGAGAGGTGGCCGTCCTGGAAGACCCACACCACGGCGCCGAACATCGCCGTCAGGCTGAGGCCGTTGAGCACCACCGCCTGGAGCGGGATCAGGACGCTGCCGGTGAGCAGGAAGACCAGCAGCACGGTCACCACGGCGATGAACGCGGCGGCCCACGGCAGGCGTTCGGCTATCGCGTGCTTGGTGTCGACCAGGACGGCGGCCGTGCCGGTGACCTTGGTGTCGAAGGGGGTGGGCAGCGCCCTCAGGTCGCCGACCAGGCGCTGGGCGGGGTCGTCCACCGCCTCCCCCCGGGGCCGCACGGTGAAGTAGGCCGCGTCGCCCTTGACCAGCGGCCCTTCCACGCCGGCCACCTCGGGCAGGGCGGCCACCCGCTGCCTGTAGGCCGCGTACTGGGCCTTGGTCGCGGGGCCCTCGGCGAGCACCTCCAGGCCGCCTCCGGGGCTGCCCGGGAAGCCCTCCCGGAGGTGCTGCTGCACGACGTGGGACTCGGCGGTCGAGGGGAGCTGGCGGTCGTCGGCGGTACCGAACGTCACGCCCAGGAACGGGGTGCCGAGGACGACCAGCAGGGCGGCGGTGCCCACGGCGAACAGCGGGGCGCGGCGCATGACGAGATCAGCGGTGCGGGCCCACAAGGTGCCTTGGGGTCGCCTCGGCTCCCGGTCGCGGCGGCGGAACAGGCGCCGTAGGTCCAGGGAGTTGACCCGGTGGCCGAGCAGGACGAGGGCCGCCGGGAGCAGGATCAGCGCCGCGGCGGCGGCGAGGAGGACCACGGCGATGCCGGCGTAGGCGAAGGACCGCAGGAAGTACTGCGGGAAGAGCATCATCGCGGCCAGGGACACCGCGACGGTGAGAGCGGAGAAGAGCACGGTGCGGCCCGCTGTGCGCAGGGTGGTGGCCACGGCCGTCAACGGGTCGGCGCCGGTGGACAGTTCCTCGCGGTAGCGGCGCACGATGAACAGGGCATAGTCGATCGCGAGACCCAGGCCGAGGGCCGTGGTGAGGTTCAGGGCGAAGACCGAGACGTCGGTGAAGCTCGTCAGGCCGCGCAGCACCGCGTTGGTGCCGAGGATGGCCACGATGCCGATGCCGAGCGGCAGCAGGGCGGCGACCGCGCTGCCGAAGACCATCACCAGCAGCACGAGGGTGACCGGCAGGGCGATCAGCTCGGCGCGGGTCAGGTCCTCCTGGATGATGGTCTGCATCTCGTGCCGCACCGCGACGATGCCGCCGATCCGCACCTGGACCGGGCCGTGCGTGCCCCGGTAGTGCGGGGCGATGCGGTCCAGGGTGGCGCCCATCGCCTTCTCGTCGCCCGTGATGTGGGCGGCGATGAGCGCCTCGCGGCCGTCCTCGGCACGCAGGGCGGCCGACTTGCCCTGCCAGTAGGAACCGACGCCGGTGACGCCGGGCTCCGCCGCGAGCCGGGCGGTCAGGCTTCTGGCCTCGGCGGCGACCGCCGGATCGTCCACCGAGCCGCGGCCGGCGCCGACCAGGAGCAGCAGGTTGGGCTGGGAGCCGGGGAACTCGCGCTCCAGCGCCTTGGTGGCGTAGGTCGACTCGGCGGCCGGGTCCTCCCAGCCGCCGCTGCCGAGCCGGTCGGCGACCCCGCCGCCGGCCAGCACCGCCAGCGCGGTGAGCACCAGGGCGACGAGCAGCGAGAGGCGGGGGCGGGCGGTGACGAACCGCGTCCAGCCGCCGGGGCGGGCCGGGCCGTCCCCCGAGTGGGGCGGGGTGTCGCCGGTGGCGGGCGGCCCCTCCCCCGGGCGCGCTGGCGTGTTGACTTCGGTCATCGTCCGGTGTCCCCTTCACCCTGGCCTGCACGACCGTGTGCGAGCACGGCAGCATGGATGAGCCATTGCCGTAGACTGGCAAACACGAGAGATCGCTCGCGTTTCACAAGAATGCGAGTGACCGCTCGCGTTTGTCAATCGCGTTCCGAGAGCTGGGGATAACGCGTGCCCGAGAAGACCGAGCCCACCACCACGGAGAACAAGCGGGCGGACGAGCGGGCGGAGGAGCCGAAGGGCAAGCCGGAGGGCAAGCGGGCGGACAAGTCCGAGGACAGCCGGCCGCGCCGCCGTCAGGCCCGTGGCGAGCGCCGGATCGCCCAGCTGCTCCAGGCCGCCGCCCAGGTCTTCTGCACCTCCGGCTACACGGCCGCCAGCACCAACGCCATCGCCCGCGAGGCCGGCGTCTCCCCCGGCACGCTGTACCAGTTCTTCCCGAACAAGGAGGCCATCGCGATCGAGCTGGGCGACCGGCTGATGCACGAGATGCGGGAGACCTACGGCGAGGCGCTGGCCCCCCTCGACGCCGGCACACCGCTGGAGCAGGCGATCGACGCGGCCGTCGACCCGTTCATGGCCTTCAACACCGACCACCCCGTGTTCTTCGCCCTGATGCACGGCCCCGACATCCCGGGCCGGATGGCCGAGGCGCACGACCAGTTGCACACCACCCTGGTCACCCGCATCGAGGCCCTGCTCGCCTCCCTCATGCCCGGCGCCGCCCCGCCCGAGGTCACCCGCACGGCACACGTCTGCCTGGGCATCTACAAGGCCGGCCTGGAACTGGTCCTCGCCCACGAGGGCCCCGAGCGCGAGGCCTATGTGCGGGAGGTCAAGGACGTGCTGGTGCGGTACCTGCGGCCGCTGGTTTCGGACGGCGCGTGACCCCACCGACACCCCGTAGATCGCCCCCCACCACCCGGGAATTCCCCCCAAGCAACCCTGAAATACCCCCAGCGGCCCCCCTGAACTGCGCCCCCCGCCACATCTGCCTAGGGTGCGGATAAGTCGTCCAGCCGCCCCAGGGAACCCCGTGACGCACTCCCCGCCGCCCGGCACGCCCAGGGCCCGCATCCCCGGCCCCCAGCAGCCTCCGCCGCCGTATCCGCGCATCGGGCCGGGGCTGTGGCGGCGGTTCCTGGGAGGCGGCCTCGCACTGTGGGCGCTGACCGCGGGGACCGTCTACGCGACCCGGGCGAGTGCCCCGCTGCCCACCCTGATCCTGCTCGGCGCCCTCCTCGGACCGGTCGCCTTCGTGCTGTGGGCCTATGAGCGGCATGCCCGCGACCTGGGCGTCAGCGCCGTCCTCGGCTGCTTCCTGGCCGGCGCGACGCTCGACGTGCCCGGCATCGCCCTCGTGCGGCCGTACCCGCCGCACCCTTCTCCCGGCCTGCTCCTCGGCACCGCGCTGGTCGAGGAAGCGGCCAAGCTCGCGGTGCTGGCGTTCGCGCTGCGCCGGCTGCCGGGCATCCGCGGGACCCGGGCCGGGCTGGTGCTCGGCGCGGCCGTCGGCCTCGGCTTCGCGGCACCGGCGAGCTTCGGGTACGCGGTCGACGCGATCGTCTCCGCCGGAAGCACCGGAAGCACCGATCTGCGGGCGCTGTTGGAGACGGAGTTGCCCCGCGGGGTACTCACCCCCCTCGGGCACGGCCTGTGGACGGCGGTCACGGGCGCCGCGCTGCTGTCGTCGCGCCGGGTGGACGGGCGTTTCCGGCTCGGCCCGCCGGTGCTCGCCGCCTGCATGGGCGCCTGTCTGCTGCACGTCCTGACGGACTCCACGCCCGGCCTGGCGCTGTGGCTGGCGGGGCGGCTGACCGGCGCCGGGGTCACGCCGGAGCATCCGGCCGGCGCGGCGGGCCCGGCGGGGCGGCATCTGTTCGCGCTGTTCTCGGTCGGGGGCCTGGCTCTGGTCGGGCTGGCCGGAGTCGGGTGGGTGCGGTCGCTGGCCCGTCGGGGGACCCCTTGGAGTCATACCCCCTAGGGGTATAGTGTGAAGAGTACCGGGGGTTCCCTGAGAGAACCCACAGGCCCCACGTGCCCCGACGAGGAGAACGACATGACCGCCCAGACCGACACCCCGGCCCCCGTCACCACCGTCTACCAGGTGACCGGCATGAGCTGCGGCCACTGCGAGGGCTCCGTCTCCGCCGAGATCTCCGAGATCGCCGGCGTCAGCTCGGTCAAGGCCGTCGCGTCGACCGGCGAGGTGACCGTCGTGTCCGAGGCGCCGCTGGACGACGAGGCGGTGCGCGCCGCCGTCGACGAGGCCGGCTTCGAGCTGGCCGGCCGGGCCTGAGAAGCACGCACCCCTTCCCCGACCGGGCCGTGCCGACCAGCTGATACTGGATCCGCGCGGTCCGGTCCGATGTCTGGAGTCCGGACATGACCAGCACCACCGCAGAGACGCCCATGACGACGGGTGCGCCCGCCGAGGTCGAACTGCTCATCGGCGGCATGACCTGCGCCTCCTGTGCCGCCCGGGTGGAGAAGAAGCTCAACCGGATGGACGGCGTCAGCGCCACCGTCAACTACGCCACCGAGAAGGCGAAGGTCACCTACGGGGCGGGTGTCGGGGTCGCCGACCTGATCGCCACCGTCGAGCGGACCGGCTACACCGCCGAGGAGCCCGCGCCGCCCCACCCGGAGCCGGAGGCAGCCGCCGGCAGCGACAGCGGCAGCGACACGTCCGAGCGGGATCCGGAGCTCGGCGCCGCGCGCCACCGCCTGTTCGTCTCCGCCCTGCTCGCCGCGCCCGTGGCCCTCCTCGCGATGGTCCCGGCCCTCCAGTTCGACAACTGGCAGTGGCTCTCCCTCACCCTCGCCGCGCCCGTCGTCGTCTGGGGCGGTGCCCCCTTCCACCGGGCCGCCTGGACCAACGCCCGGCACGGCGCGGCCACCATGGACACCCTGGTCTCGGTCGGCACGCTGGCGGCGTTCGGCTGGTCGCTGTGGGCGCTGTTCCTCGGCGACGCGGGCATGCCCGGCATGCACGACGCGTTCCGGCTCACCGTCTCCCGGATGGACGGCGCCTCCACCATCTACCTGGAGGTCGCCTCCGGGGTCGTGGCGCTGATCCTGCTCGGCCGGTACCTGGAGGCCCGCTCCAAGCGGCGCGCCGGGGCGGCCCTGAAGGCGCTCATGGAGCTGGGCGCCAAGGACGTGGGCGTGCTGCGGGACGGGCGCGAGGTGCGGGTCCCGGTGTCCTCGCTGGCGGTCGGCGACAGGTTCGTCGTACGGCCCGGCGAGAAGGTCGCCACGGACGGCACCGTCGTGGAGGGCGTCTCCGCGGTCGACGCGTCGATGCTGACCGGTGAGTCGGTGCCGGTGGACGTCGGTCCCGGCGACCGGGTCACCGGCGCCACCGTCAACGCGGGCGGCCGGCTGGTGGTGGCGGCGACCCGGGTCGGCGCCGACACCCAGCTCGCCCGGATGGCGCGGCTGGTGGAGGAGGCGCAGAACGGCAAGGCCGAGGTGCAGCGGCTCGCCGACCGGGTCTCCGCCGTGTTCGTGCCCGTGGTCATCGCCCTCGCGCTCGGCACCTTCGGCGGCTGGCTGGTCGTCACCGGGGACACCGTCGCCGCGTTCACGGCCGCCGTCGCCGTCCTGATCATCGCCTGCCCCTGCGCTCTCGGGCTCGCCACGCCCACCGCGCTGATGGTCGGCACCGGGCGCGGCGCCCAGCTCGGCATCCTGATCAAGGGCCCCGAGGTGCTGGAGTCCACGCGCCGCGTCGACACCGTGGTCCTCGACAAGACCGGCACCGTCACCACCGGCCGGATGACCCTCCAGGGCGTGTACGCGGCCGAGGGCGAGGACGAGACGGAGCTGCTGCGGCTCGCCGGCGCCCTGGAGCACGCCTCCGAGCACCCGATCGCCCGCGCGATCGCGGCGGGCGCCGAGAAGCGGACCGGCGCGCTGCCGCCGGCCGAGCACTTCGAGAACGTCCCCGGCCGGGGCGTACGCGGGCGCGTGGACGGCCGTGAGGTGGCCGTGGGGCGCCTGTACGACGCGCTGCCGCCCGAGCTGGCACGCGCGGCCGAGGAGGCCGAGCGGGCGGGCCGTACGGCCGTCGTGGCGGGCTGGGACGGGCGGGCCCGCGGAGTGCTCTCCGTCGCCGACGCGGTCAAGGACTCCAGCGCCGCGGCGGTACGGGAGCTGCGCGCGCTCGGCCTCACCCCGGTCCTGCTCACCGGGGACAACCGGACGGTCGCCGAGGCGGTCGCGAAGGCGGTCGGCATCGACGCGGCGCACGTGTACGCCGAGGTGCTGCCCGAGGACAAGGTGGACGTCGTACGGCGGCTGCGGCGCGAGGGGCGGACCGTGGCGATGGTCGGCGACGGCGTGAACGACGCCGCCGCTCTCGCCACCGCCGACCTGGGGCTCGCGATGGGCACCGGGACGGACGCGGCGATCGAGGCCGGCGACCTGACGCTGGTGCGCGGGGACCTGCGGGTGGCCGCGGACGCGATCCGGCTGTCCCGGCGGACGCTGGCCACCATCAAGGGCAACCTGGTGTGGGCGTTCGGCTACAACGTGGCCGCGCTGCCGCTGGCCGCCGCCGGTCTGCTGAACCCGATGATCGCGGGGGCCGCGATGGCCTTCTCCTCGGTCTTCGTGGTGACGAACAGCCTGCGGCTGCGGAGGTTCCGGTGAACTTGCCCGTATGTGCCGGGGATTCGGCGGAATCGCCGGCCAGGTATTCACAGGGATCGGAGTAAGAGTCCCCCTAGAGTCCGGCGCGCACCTCACATAAGCTCTTCACAAGGCTCGCGCATCATCCTTACGCTTGAGTCCCGATCGCGGTATCGGGGCTCTTGCGCACACAAAGGACATATGCAAGAGACGCAGATCACAGTGATGCGAACGTAACCATCGAAGGGGTTCGAAGGTCTAAGTTGGCGGTGTCAGTTCAGCGTCTTGGGGGGCGCTGACCGGCATCTGAGGATGTCTTGGGGGACTTCCTCGGAGATGCGTTGCCGGGGCACGTACACCGGGAAGCTTTGAGCGGCCCTCCCTGCGTGCGTTGTCCCGGCAGATCGCACCGCATCACTGGAGCACGACGAGTTCGACGAGTCCGACGAGTTCCGCTCGCCGTGCTCGAACAGCAGCGATTCAGGCGCTGTTCTCTCCGAGCGCCCGGCCGGATCCCGTGGGGGGAATCCGCACCGGGACATGGGAAGGCGCCCTGGTTCGTCGGCCCGTGGGGGGACCGGCGTCAGGGCGCCTTCCACCTGCTCTTTTCCGTTTCCTTAGCCCGTCTGCGCGCCCACGGACAAAGGGCCCGCCGGTCGTCCGGCGAGCCCCGTCACGCGTGCGCTGTGTCAGCCGGTGGGCTCAGCGCTCCTCGACCGGCACGAAGTCGCGCTCGACGACACCCGTGTAGATCTGGCGCGGGCGGCCGATGCGGGAGCCCGGCTCCTTGATCATCTCGGTCCACTGGGCGATCCAGCCCGGCAGGCGGCCGAGGGCGAACAGGACCGTGAACATCTCGGTCGGGAAGCCCATGGCGCGGTAGATCAGACCGGTGTAGAAGTCGACGTTCGGGTAGAGCTTGCGCTCCACGAAGTAGTCGTCGGAGAGGGCGTGCTCCTCCAGCTTGAGCGCGATGTCCAGCAGCTCGTCGGACTTGCCGAGGGCGGACAGCACGTCGTGCGCGGCGGCCTTGATGATCTGGGCACGCGGGTCGAAGTTCTTGTAGACCCGGTGGCCGAAGCCCATCAGGCGGACGCCGTCCTCCTTGTTCTTCACCTTGCGGATGAAGGTGTCGACGCCGGAGCCGGAGTCGCGGATGCCTTCGAGCATCTCCAGCACGGACTGGTTGGCGCCGCCGTGCAGCGGGCCCCACAGCGCGTTGATGCCGGCGGAGATCGAGGCGAACATGTTGGCCTGCGAGGAGCCGACCAGGCGGACCGTGGAGGTCGAACAGTTCTGCTCGTGGTCCGCGTGCAGGATCAGCAGCTTGTCCAGCGCGGAGACGACGACCGGGTCCGGCTCGTACTCGTCGGCCGGCACCGAGAAGGTCATGCGCAGGAAGTTCTCGACGTAGCCGAGGTCGTTGCGCGGGTAGACGAACGGGTGGCCGATCGACTTCTTGTACGCGTACGCGGCGATCGTCGGAAGCTTGGCGAGCAGCCGGATCGTGGAGAGGTCGCGCTGCTTCTCGTCGAACGGGTTGTGGCTGTCCTGGTAGAAGGTGGACAGCGCCGAGACGACCGAGGACAGCATGGCCATCGGGTGGGCGTCGCGCGGGAAGCCCCGGTAGAAGTTCTTGACGTCCTCGTGCAGCAGGGTGTGCCGCGTGACGTCGTCCTTGAACGTCGTCAGCTCGTCGACGGTGGGCAGCTCGCCGTTGATCAGCAGGTACGCCACCTCCAGGAAGGTGGAGCGCTCGGCCAGCTGCTCGATGGGGTAGCCGCGGTAGCGGAGGATGCCCGCCTCGCCGTCGAGGTAGGTGACCGCGGATTTATAGGCGGCCGTGTTCCCGTACCCGCTGTCCAGGGTCACCAGACCGGTCTGGGCGCGGAGCTTCCCGATGTCGAAGCCCTTGTCGCCGACGGTGCTGTCGACCACCGGGTAGGTGTACTCGCCGTCGCCGTACCGCAGTACTACAGAGTTGTCGCTCACGTCTTCCCTCACCGACGTAGTGCCTCATCTTCGAGGTGCCCTGACTGTCTCTACCATCCCCCATTTGGCTCAGGAGAGTGCACTCGGGGTCGACCATTGGGCCTATTGGCGGCACTCAGTGCCGCCAACCTGCTCATCCTGCCCCCTCCGACCACCATCCGGAAGTGCTCTGTGACCTTTGCGACTCGTTTGATCGATCATTTTTTGTGAAGGGGACGATCAGGAACTCTGAAGGCGGAAGTCGAGGGCTGTGCACCGCCGTCCGGCCGACACCGTGCGCACCGCCTGCCCGATCGCCTTGCGTGAACCGACGAGGACGACGAGCCGTTTGGCCCGGGTCACCGCCGTGTACAGCAGGTTGCGCTGGAGCATCATCCACGCCCCGGTGGTGACCGGGATCACCACGGCGGGATATTCACTCCCCTGCGAGCGGTGGATGGTGACGGCGTACGCGTGGGCCAGCTCGTCGAGTTCGTCGAATTCGTACGGCACCTCCTCGTCCTCGTCCGTCAGGACCGTCAGCCGCTGGTCCACCGGGTCGAGCGAGGTGACCACGCCGACGGTGCCGTTGAAGACACCGTTCGCCCCTTTCTCGTAATTGTTGCGGATCTGGGTCACCTTGTCGCCGACCCGGAAGACCCGCCCGCCGAACCGCTTCTCGGGCAGGTCGGGCCGCCCCGGGGTGATGGCCTGCTGGAGCAGCCCGTTGAGCGTGCCGGCGCCGGCCGGGCCCCGGTGCATCGGGGCGAGGACCTGCACGTCCCGGCGCGGGTCGAGCCCGAACCGGGCCGGAATCCGCCGGGCGGCCACCTCCACCGTGAGCCGCCCCGCCTCCTCCGTGTCGTCCTCGACGAAGAGGAAGAAGTCCTTCAGTCCGTCGGTGAGCGGATGCTGTCCCGCGTTGATCCGGTGCGCGTTGGTGACCACGCCGGACTGCTGCGCCTGCCGGAAGACCCGGGTGAGCCGGACGGCGGGGACCGGGCTGCCCTCGGCGAGCAGGTCGCGCAGCACCTCGCCGGCGCCGACGCTGGGCAACTGGTCCACGTCACCGACGAAGAGCAGGTGGGCGCCCGGCGGTACGGCCTTGACGAGCTTGTTGGCGAGCAGCAGGTCCAGCATGGACGCCTCGTCCACCACGACCAGGTCGGCGTCGAGCGGCCGGTCCCGGTCGTACGCCGCGTCGCCGCCGGGCTTCAGCTCCAGCAGCCGGTGCACGGTGGACGCCTCGGCGCCGGTCAGCTCGGCCAGGCGTTTGGCGGCCCGGCCGGTGGGGGCGGCGAGCAGCACCTTGGCCCGTTTGGCGCGGGCCAGCTCCACGATCGAGCGCACGGTGAAGGACTTGCCGCATCCCGGCCCGCCGGTGAGTACGGCCACCTTCTCGCTCAGCGCCAGCCGGACGGCCGCCTCCTGCTCCGGGGCGAGATCGGCACCGGTACGGCCCCTGAGCCACCCGAGCGCCTTGCCCCAGTCGACGTCCCGAAAGCCCGGCATGCGGTCCTGGTCGGTCCGCAGGAGTCGCAGCACCTGGGCGGACAGGGACAGCTCGGCACGGTGGAAGGGGACCAGGTACACGGCGGACACCGGCTGCTCGGCGTCCCCCTCGGGACCGGGCACCTTCTCCCGTACGACACTCGGGTCCGCCCCGTCCTCCGGGGGCCGGGCCAGCTCGGCGAGGCACTCGATGACAAGGCCGGTGTCGACCTGGAGCAGCTTGACCGCGTCGGCGATCAGCCGCTCCTCGGGCAGGTAGCAGTTCCCCTGGTCGGCGGACTGGGAGAGGGCGTACTGCAGCCCGGCCTTGACCCGCTCCGGGCTGTCGTGCGGGATGCCGACGGACTGGGCGATCCGGTCGGCGGTCAGGAACCCGATGCCCCAGACGTCGGCGGCGAGCCGGTACGGCTGCTCCTTGACGACGCCGATGGAGGCGTCGCCGTACTTCTTGTAGATCCGCACGGCGATGGAGGTGGACACCTCGACGGTCTGGAGGAAGAGCATGACCTCCTTGATCGCCTTCTGCTCCTCCCAGGCCTCCGCGATCTTCTTCGTCCGCTTGGGCCCGAGCCCCGGCACCTCGATCAGCCGCTTGGGCTCCTCCTCGATGATCCGCAGCGTGTCGGTGCCGAAGTGCTGCGTGATGCGGTCCGCGAAGACGGGTCCGATGCCCTTGACGAGCCCCGAGCCGAGGTAACGGCGCATCCCCTGCACGGTGGCGGGCAGCACGGTCGTGTAGTTCTCGACATGGAACTGCTTGCCGTACTGCGGATGCGACCCCCACCGGCCCTCCATCCGCAGCGACTCCCCCACCTGCGCACCGAGCAACGCACCGACGACGGTGAGCAGATCACCGGCACCTCTTCCGGTGTCGACCCGGGCGACGGTGTACCCGTTCTCCTCATTGGCGTACGTGACCCGCTCCAACACCCCTTCCACCACAGCAAGCCGCCGCTCGCCGGCCGGGGGGCTCTCCTGTTGCGCCATGGGGGGACGGTACCTGGGGGGTGTGACAGGGGGGCTGTCGGTTCGGGGGCCGGCGTGAGTACGGGTACTCATGCCCGGTCCGGCCATCCTGGTGAACAGTGACGGTGGAGCCGGGCGTACGACGTCGGAGAGGCAGTGTCGATGAGAGGCGGACAGGTGTGAGGGCCGTAGCGTGTCGTGCCGCCGCCTCGAAACGCGTGTGGGGATCGCTGGCGATGATCGTCCTGTTCACCGTCTCGGCCTGTTCCATGACCCCGGACCGCGCCGTCGGCGACAAGCAGTTGCGCAAGCTCGGGGAGAGCGGCCAGGCGGTACGGGCCCGGGAGCGGACGGAGCAACGGCTTCGGGACGTGGCGCGGGCGTACGCCGACCACGCGCCCCTGTCGCTCGGCCTGGTCGTGGTGCACGACGTGTGCGTGCCGGGATCGGGACCGGGCTGGTTCTTCCAGCAGAAGACCGACGACTACAAGATCGCCTGCTCGATGAACATCACCGCCTACTACGGCGCCGACCCCGCGCACATGGGTGACACCCTCGACGCGATCCTGACCGCGGGCGACGATGCCCGGTCCCGGCCGGACGGGTCCGGAAACCCCATCCCGTTCACACACGACGGCCACGGAAAGCGGCTCGTCGCGTACTACCGGGGGCACAGTCGGAACTCCCGGAGTCCGCAAGCCCCGGAACCGACCCGGCTGGCCGCCTCCGGACAGACACTGACCTGGGACACCACTCGCGGCGACGCCCCGCGCCGACTGGTCGAGGAGCCCTACGCCGGCCTCGTCGACGATCCGCCGGTGTCCCGCGTGGTCCGTGACCCGAAGACCGCCACGGTCGCCGCCATCCGGAAACGGTACGGCCTCGTGTTCAAACTGGAACTCCCCTACCGCGACTACTACGGGGTGCTCAAGAACGGCCGGACGCGCACGGGGTGACGTCGGTGCCGGCCGGACACGGCTCCATCTGCGCTGAGTGGCGCTCACTCCCGGCCCCGTCCGCGAGTGCGTCGAAATCCGCACCGACCTGGACCGGCTCGGCGTCCGGACCGAGCCAGCCGTACTCACCACCGGTGGGACAAGCGGGCCACGGTGACGGGCATCGCCAAGCGGTGCCGGCCAGCAGTGAAGTCAGCGCTTCCGTGAGGCAGTATCCGACGCGGACGCGTGTCGGCGAATTCGTTCGGCCACCGCGTCCGTGACAGCGCCGTCGCGAGCTCCACGGTCCGGTCGACCCGGCTCAGGTGCGGGCCTGTCAGAGGCGCAGCCTCCTACGCGCCGACGGCGCCCCCAGGACCGCCACGCGATGCGGTCCGCGGCCCGTCATGAGACAGGAAGCCGGGCAGAGAGATCACCGCCACGATCAGCAGCCGTCCCCACCCGGCCATGACGAGGTCCGCCGAGTCGGGCCGACGCCGGTCGTTCCGCACGCCATCCATGGTGTCTCCCCCTCTTGCTCTTGAAGTCCGCTTCCCCGTTCCGCTTCCCCTGGCCCGTCCGACCCGCAGAAGGCCGTCAACCGCGCCCACGCGAAGATCCGTGCACTCGGCGAACAAGCCATGGTCACCCTCAAGCCCCGGGGGGGGACCTCACCGCCTCCTATACTCCTGGCGTGTTCGATGCGCCGAACTTCTTCCACGTCTCGTCCGTGCTCAATCGGCGGTCGATCGCCCAGCATGGCCTGGATTGGACCCGGATGGGCGCCGCACCGGGAATCGCCGGCAGCCGTCGCTCTGAAGTGGAGGGAGTCTTCGTCTGCCCGAGCGAGGAGGCAGCAGACTTCTTCCTTCAGATCAACAACACCGGTGGGCCGGTTGATCTCTGGTCCGTGGACGGCATTGACGAAGGATTGCTCCTCGACAGCGGCAACGGATTCTTCTATCTGCCCAGCCGCATACCAGCCGCGCGAGTCCGCCTGGTGCGATCAGACGTTCCTCCGCAGCATGGTTTTTGACCTCGCGCAGCGGTCCAGTCATCGGTTCGGGTGCTCTGCGAGCGCTGCGAGGAATGCGGTGAAGGCCGCGGCTGGGAAGGTGAGCGTGGCTCGGGCGGGGGTTTTCGAGTCGCGGATGGAGATGTGGGTGGGGGTGCTGGCGATCTCCACGCACGCGTTGCCGTCACCCTCGCCCGAGTAGGACGACTTCCGCCAGGTGTCGGGGGTGGTCATGGGTGCCTCACAGCTCTTGAGCCAGCATGTGGATGAAGTCGCGCGACCGGTCAGGTTCGAGTGCAACAGCCTCTACCTTACGGAAGCGCGTTCGATAGGCGTTGAGCTGCGCTTCGGCATCGATGAGCACTGCACCGTGGGGCGCATCGCGCACCACCGTGTCCAGCTTCGGTAGGAAGCCACCCACGTACGTCATAGTGCTTGAGGCCCTGGTGAAGCCATCCAGATCGAAGGGGATGACACTCAGGGTGATGTGGTCCGCTTCGGACAGCTCCAGCAGCCTGACGAGTTGAACTCGCGACGCGGCGCGGTCACCCACCCGGATGCGCAGGGCCGCCTCGTGGATCAACAGCTCGTACGGGACGCTGAACTGCTGACGCTGCATGCGGTGGCGGACGCGCAGCTCCAGCTCTTCAGTGGTCAGTTCCGGCACTCGGGAGGAGAACAACGCGCGGGCGTACTCCTCTGTTTGCAAGAGACCTGGCACGTGGAGGATCGCTACCTCGCGCAGATAGGCGGCATTGTGTTCCAGTTCCGCGAGGTCAAGGAATGATGTGGGCAGCGAACCTCGGTACTCCTCCCACCAGCCCCGCGTGCGATCGGTGGCCATTCCTACCAGTGCGTCGATGAACTCCTCGTCCGCACAGGCATAGTGGGAGGCGAGGCGGCGTAGCCGCTCCTCGCTCAGGCCGGCGATCCCGGACTCGATCTGACTGATGACCGGCGGAGTGACGCCAAGCAGGGCAGCTGCTTGGCGGCCCGTGATGCCCGCAGCCTCCCGAAGCCTGCGCAGTTCGACAGCCAGCCGCAGCTGCCGCGCCGTCGGCTCACTTCTCAACGCCATCGGCGGACTCTCCCAACACACAAGTCAGGGCGACTCGTTCGGGCGTCACTTTACGCGATCCGCTTGCACCGTTTAAACATTTAGCCCTACCGTCGGTGATGCAACGCACACCCTGCGGAAGTGCACCGCGTTCTGCGGCGATGCCACCCTGCGCTGCACCAAATCCATTTCATCTCCTCGGAGTTGATGCCGCATGCCCGAAACCGAGCCCTGGGACTACACCCTCTACATCCCCAACGACCCCAGAGCGGTCACCATCTGCCGCCGCACCCTGCGCGTCATCCTCACCCTGCACGGCCTCATCGGGCTCGTGGACACCGCCGAGCTGCTGGCCACAGAGCTGGTCTCCAACGCCGTACGGCACACCAAGGGCCCGGCCGCACTCAGGGTGCGCCGTACCCCGCACGGGGTGGTCTGGATCGGGGCCTGGGACACCGACCCCGCCCCGCCACCGCCTCCCAAGCCGCTGGAGCAGGCCGCCGGGCTGGAGGGCGGGCGTGGGCTCGGTCTGGTCGTGGCCTGTGCCGACTACTGGGGCTGGCAGCCCTCCGCCCGGTTCGGGGACCACGGCAAG
>NZ_JANUGP010000027.1 GCF_024753135.1 Streptomyces pyxinicus
GCGGGTGCGGCGCGGCTTGGCCGCCGGGGCGGCCTCTTCCACTGCCGGTGCCTTCGTGGTCGCCGCCTCCGGTGCCACCGCCTTGCGGGTGCGGCGGCGCGGCTTGGCCTCTGCCTCGGCCTCGGGCGCCTCGGCGGCGGCCGGAACCGTCTCCACCGGCTCGGCCTTCTTCCTGGTACGGCGGCGCGGCGCGGCCTCCACGGCCTCCGCGACCGGCTCCGCCACGGGCTCGGCGACCGGGGTCACCGCGGCCACGGGCTCGGCGGCCGTCTCCACCGCCTGCTCGACCACCGGCTCGGCCTTCTTCCGGGTGCGGCGGCGCGGCGCGGCCTCCACGGCCTCCGCGACCGGCTCCGCCACTGGCTCGGCGACCGGGGTCACCGCGGCCACGGGCTCGGCGGCCGTCTCCACCGCCTGCTCGACGACCGGCTCGGCCGTCTTGCGAGTACGGCGGCGGCGCGGCTGCTCCGGAGCGGCCGTCGTGTCCTCGGCGGGGGCCGGCGTCTCCACCGCCGCCTCGGTGACGGGAGCGGCGGTCGCCGGCACGGCCTCCGCCTGGGCCCCGCCGCGCGTACGGCGACGGCGGCGCGGTGTGCGGGTCGCCTGGGCCTCTTCGGTGCCGGGTTCGGTGACGGGCGCCGCTGCCGCCGGGGCCGCGGAGGCGTCCAGCGGGGAACCACCGCGGGTACGGCGGCGACGGCGCGGCGTGCGCGCCGGACGCTCCCGCTCGGCCGTGGCCGACTCGGTGGTGGTGCCGCGACCGCCACGGTCACCGCGACCGCCCCGGTCCCGGTCACGGCCGCCGCGACCGCCACGCCCGCCGGTCTCGCCCAGGTCCTCGACCTCTTCGGCGTCCAGACCCGCGCGGGTGCGCTCCGAGCGCGGCAGGACGCCCTTGGTGCCGGCGGGGATGCCGAGGTCGGAGAACAGGTGCGGGGAGCTGGAGTAGGTCTCCGCCGGGTCGTTGAAGTCCAGCACCAGCGCCTTGTTGATCAGCTGCCAGCGCGGGATGTCGTCCCAGTCCACGAACGTGATCGCCGTACCCTTGGCGCCCGCGCGGCCGGTGCGGCCGACACGGTGCAGGTAGGTCTTCTCGTCCTCGGGGGACTGGTAGTTGATGACGTGGGTGACGCCCTCGACGTCGATGCCGCGTGCGGCGACGTCGGTGCACACCAGCACGTCGACCTTGCCGTTGCGGAACGCGCGCAGCGCCTGCTCGCGGGCGCCCTGGCCGAGGTCGCCGTGGACCGCGCCGGAGGCGAACCCGCGGCGCTGGAGCTGCTCGGCGATGTCGGCGGCGGTGCGCTTGGTCCGGCAGAAGATCATCGCCAGACCCCGGCCGTCGGCCTGGAGGATCCGGGCGATCATCTCCGGCTTGTCCATGGAGTGCGCGCGGTAGACGAACTGCTTGATGTTCGCGACCGTGGCGCCCTCGTCGTCCGGCGCGGTGGCGCGGATGTGCGTGGGCCGGGACATGTAGCGGCGGGCGAGACCGATGACCGCGCCCGGCATGGTGGCCGAGAACAGCATGGTCTGGCGCCGGACCGGCAGCATGTTGACGATCTTCTCGACGTCGGGCAGGAAGCCCAGGTCGAGCATCTCGTCGGCCTCGTCGAGGACCAGGCACTTGACGTGCCGCAGGTCGAGCTTCTTCTGGCCCGCCAGGTCGAGCAGCCGGCCCGGGGTGCCGACGACGACGTCGACGCCCTTCTTCAGCGCCTCGACCTGGGGCTCGTAGGCCCGGCCGCCGTAGATCGCGAGAACGCGGACGTTGCGGACCTTGCCGGCGGTCTGGAGGTCGTTGGTGACCTGGGTGCACAGCTCGCGCGTGGGCACGACGACGAGCGCCTGCGGGGCGTCGGTGAGGTCCTCGGGGGTGGCGCGGCCGGCCTCGACGTCGGCGGGGACGGTGACGCGCTCCAGGAGCGGGAGACCGAAGCCCAGCGTCTTGCCGGTGCCGGTCTTGGCCTGGCCGATGACGTCCGTGCCGGCGAGGGCGACGGGGAGCGTCATCTCCTGGATGGGGAAGGGGTTGACGATGCCGACGGCTTCGAGGGCCTCGGCGGTCTCGGGAAGGATGCCGAGTTCGCGGAACGTGGTAGTCAGGGTGCTGCCTCTTCTGTGTGGCGCGGTGCGAGGCGAGCGCGGGGGGTCATGGGTGACCGTGCCGGGGACGTCGGCCGCCGTACGGGCGAACCACTCGGGCAAGCCGTATGACACGGGACCTCTGCCGACGCTCTAGCGCTCGTACCGCTGAGGGTGTCCCTCCGGTCGTCGTACGTACTGAGCCGTACGGCCACGGAGGGCTGTCGGGTCGGAGCCGATCGGGCCACCGACCGGGCATCCTCATGCGTGCGCCCTGGCGGAACACGTCGAACAGTGTCGACGCACTCAGCAGGCGCATTACCACCATACCCCGGAATCGCGCACATGTGATGGCCGAATCGGTCACGTAGTCGTGGTCACAGTGCTTGACCAGGGGCTTCGAGGGGGCGGTGAGCGGGCTATTGTGCGCCTCATGACTAGCTCTGACAAGCCTGAGAACGCGTCCGCCGCCTCCGCCCGCCCCACCGGTGTCGCCGCCCAGGACTGGGCGCGGGCCGCCGCCGACCCGCAGTACCGCGCGGCGGTCGTGGACCTGCTCGGCGCCCTCGCGTACGGAGAGCTGGCCGCGTTCGAGCGTCTCGCGGAGGACGCCAAGCTGGCGCCGGGCCTCGCGGACAAGGCGGAGCTGGCGAAGATGGCCTCGGCGGAGTTCCACCACTTCGAGCGGCTGCGCGACCGGCTGACCGAGATCGGCGAGGAGCCGACGGCCGCGATGGACCCGTTCGTCGCCGCGCTCGACGGCTTCCACCGGCAGACGGCGCCCTCGGACTGGCTGGAGGGCCTGGTCAAGGCGTACGTCGGCGACTCGATCGCGAGCGACTTCTACCGGGAGGTCGCGGCCCGGCTCGACTCGGACACCCGGGAACTGGTGCTCGCCGTCCTCGACGACACCGGGCACGCCGAATTCGCGGTGGAGAAGGTGCGGGCGGCCATCGACGCCGACCCGCGCGTGGGCGGACGGCTCGCGCTGTGGGCGCGGCGGCTGATGGGCGAGGCGCTGTCGCAGTCGCAGCGCGTGGTCGCGGACCGGGACGCGCTGTCCACGATGCTCGTCGGCGGGGTGGCCGACGGGTTCGACCTCGCGGAGGTGGGGCGGATGTTCTCGCGGATCACGGAGGCGCACACCAAGCGGATGGCTGCGCTGGGCTTGGCCGCGTAACGCCTCGTGGGGGGGGTGCCGGGGGATGCGCGGCTTGCGGTGCGTCGTGGCTTGTCGCGCAGTTCCCCGCGCCCTTTTCCGCCTGGCTCGGCTGGAAGGTCCTGCGAATTACGCCGGGGCTGATCGCCTGCGCAGGTGGCGGCTGGGGCGCAGGAGGAGGGAGAGGGACGCCGTCGCGACGATGGCGGCGCCCAGCAGGCTCGGCAGGGCGCTGCCCGGGCCGAGCGCGCTGTGGGTGACGAAGTCGCCGAAGAGGGCGCCGGCGAGGCCGGTGAAGTACACCAGCGGGCGGGTCGGCAGGCGGTGCGAGAGGCGGCGGCCGACCGCCCACGCGAGCACGAGACCGAGCACGGCCGAACCGAGTACTTCCAGGATCATCGCGAGGTCCCTCCCATGGCGGTCTGCGCCCTTTGTCGGTCGTAGCCCGTCATACCCGTGACCTGCGGAAGGCAATCCTTCGCCGGGGGAAGTTGTGCGCCGTCCGTGCGGACGCCCGCACGCCGAAGGGCCCGGCGGCACTCGGTGCCGCCGGGCCCTTCCCGTGACGTCGCCTACAGCGTGCCGAAGCCCACCTTGCGGACGGTCGGCTCGCCGATCTCCACGTACGACAGACGCTCCGTCGGCACCAGGATCTTGCGGCCCTTCTCGTCCTGGAGGCTCAGCAGCTGCGTCTTGCCCGACAGCGCGTCGGACACGAGGCGCTCGACCTCCTCGGCGCTCAGGGCGCTCTCCAGAACGATCTCGCGGGGCGCGTGCTGCACGCCGATCTTGACCTCCACGGCTATGTCCCTCCGACGGTCAGTGATTGCGCGATCTTCCGCGCCGTACGCAGCACACATTAGCCCGGTGAGGGGACGCGCACGCCGTGGGCCGGAACGCCGTCAGCGAACAACGGGCGCGGAAGGCGCCCCGGCCGGCCGTCAGTGGTGTTCATTGCCGTGCAGCGGGAAGCCGGCGATCCCGCGCCAGGCCAGCGAGGCCAGCAGCCGCACCGCCTGGTCGCGCGGCACGCTGCGGTCGCTGTGCAGCCAGGAGCGGGCCACGACCTGCGCCAGGCCGCCGAGGCCGGAGGCCAGCAGCATGGACTCCGCGCGGGACAGGCCGGTGTCCTCCGCGATGACCTCGCAGATCGCCTCGGCGCACTCGTTGGTGACCTTGTCGACGCGCTCGCGGACCGCCGGCTCGTTCGTCAGGTCCGACTCGAACACCAGCCGGAAGGCGCCGCCGTCGTCCTCGACGTACGCGAAGTAGGCGTCCATCGTGGCGCGCACGCGCTGCTTGTTGTCGGTCGTCGACGCGAGCGCCCCGCGCACCGACTGGATCAGTGACTCGCAGTGCTGGTCCAGCAGGGCGAGGTACAGGTCCAGCTTGCCCGGGAAGTGCTGGTACAGCACCGGCTTGCTCACGCCCGCGCGCTCGGCGATGTCGTCCATCGCCGCCGCGTGGTAGCCCTGCGCGACGAAGACCTCCTGGGCGGCGCCCAGCAGCTGGTTCCGCCGGGCGCGGCGCGGCAGCCGGGTGCCGCGCGGGCGTGCCGCCTCTGTCTGCTCGATGGCTGTCACGCCGCCTCCCAATGTCGTCCACATGCGGTGTCGACCGCGCGGCCATCGTACTTTTCGGTAACCGTGGTGTGCGCGGTGCGAACGCAGAATTTCACGTACCGGACGGCCGCGAAAGCCGCCGGGCACTCCGTGCGCCGCCGCCGGCCGGCCGCGGTCCCGCGAGGTCAGCGGTAGTCGTCCTCGTCCAGGGAGACGACCCGCGCCTGTTCGACCAGATCCGCCACGTTCGCGCGGTCCGGGTCCACGTCCGTCAGGGGGTCGTCGCGGTCCGGCGCGATGTCCGTCTGCTGCTCCGCCGCGTCCCCCTCGGGGGCCTCCACGCCGATCTCCGGGGCCGCCTCGGTGTCCGGTTCCCCGATCGCGTCCGGGTCGACGGCATCGGGTTCGGTGGGGTCGTACGCCATGCTGGGCTCCCTTCCTGTGAACGTCCCCCAGGGCGGCCAGTGGCCACACGCGGGTGCCCTCTGTACGAGCCTAGGAGACGGCTGATACGGACGCCATGCCATCGCGTCCGTCCCCGGCCGGTTCACCGGTCGGCCGCGCCTCACGCTGTGACGGCGAACACATCATCCCCGACGTGATCACCTCGTAACATTGCCGCATGTCTTCGACCGAGTCGCCGTCCGTTTCGGCCGCCAGTGTCCTTCCCAGGGTGGCGCCCGTCCGGGTCGGTGAGGGCGAGCGGCTGCGGTCCGTGAGCCTGCCCGGTGTCACCCTGACGGTCCGTTCCCGTCCGCCCGCGCGCGAGGGCCTGCCGCCGGCGCTGTACGTGCACGGGCTCGGCGGCTCCTCGCAGAACTGGTCCGCGCTGATGGCCGGGCTGGACGGCGTCGTGGACGGCGAGGCCGTCGACCTGCCGGGCTTCGGCGACTCCCCGCCCCCGGACGACGGCGACTACTCGGTCACCGGGCACGCGCGCGCGGTGATCCGCCATCTGGACGCGGCGGGCCGCGGCCCGGTCCACCTGTTCGGCAACTCGCTGGGCGGCGCGGTCGCCACCCGCGTGGCCGCCGTCCGCCCCGACCTGGCCCGTACGCTCACCCTGGTCTCGCCGGCCCTGCCGGAACTGCGCGTCCAGCGCACGGCGGTGCCCACGGGGCTGCTCGCGGTGCCCGGGATCGCCGCCCTGTTCACCCGGTTCACCCGGGAGTGGACGGCCGAGCAGCGGGTCCGCGGGGTCACGGCGCTCTGCTACGGCGACCCCGGGCGGGTGTCGCCCGAGGCGTTCCAACTGGCGGTCGAGGAACTGGAGCGGCGGCTTCAGCTCCCGTACTTCTGGGACGCGATGGCACGCTCCGCGCGCGGGATCGTGGACGCCTACACGCTCGGCGGCCAGCACGGGCTGTGGCGGCAGGCCGAGCGGGTCCTCGCGCCGACCCTGCTCGTCTACGGCGGCCGGGACCAGCTCGTCGGCTTCCGGATGGCCCGCCGGGCCGCCCGCGCCTTCCGCGACTCCCGGCTGCTCACCCTGCCGGACGCCGGACACGTGGCGATGATGGAGTACCCGGAGGTGGTGGCCACAGCGGTCCGGGAGCTGCTGCGGGAGACGGGCGACCCGGTCGGTGGCGGCGCCGCCGGCGCGGGTGCGGGGAGCTGAGGGCCGCCGTGGGACGCCACAGCCGCCGGGGTCCGGCACCGAAAGCCGACTCCGCGGAGACGACGACGACAGCACGACCGGCGGACGAGCCGGGCGGCACGGGTGCCGCCGACCGCCGCGACACCCTGGAGACGCGGGGGGCCGGCGGCGTGCCGCGCGTAGTGGCCCCGCGTGACGGCACTCCCGCGCGCGGTGTGCCCCGGCTTCCCGGTGACGCCGGCGGTGTCCGTGGCGGTCATCCCGAGCAGCGGGAGGCCGGCGGCGGCTGGGGCCGGGTCGGCGGGCAGGGGACCGGTGCCGGGCCGGGTGTCGTACTGCCCCGGCAGCGGCAGTCCGGTCCGGACGGTACGCCCGGACCCCGGCGGGCCGGCGCGGGCGGCCCCCGGCAGGAGTACGTGGAGGCCTTCGACGACCTCGGCGACGCTCAGAACGCAGAGGACGCAGAGGACGCAGAGGACGCAGAGGACGCAGAGGACGCAGAGGACGCCGACGTCTTCGCGTCCCGTCCGGCCCCCGAGCGCCCCGCCCCGCGGCGGCCGGACGCCGCGGACACCGAGGAGGGCCCCGCCGACGCCCGGATTCCCGCACAGCGCGGTGGCAAGGGGCGTACCTTCACCGGCATCGCGGCGGCGGCCGTCACCACCGTGCTCGCGGTGATCGTCGCCGGGCAGGTGACCGAGGGGCACGGGGACCGGGCCGGGGCGGCGCCGTCCGCCACCGGTCAGGCACGGGACGCGCGCGAGCCCGGCGGCGCCCCGGCGGCGCCCTCCGCCGCGCCGCTGACGTACGAGCGGAAGATGGACGTGAAGTATCCACTCGGGGCCACCCTGAAGGGCCCCGGGAAGTTCGACGCCGTGCCCGGCTTCGACAAGGCGCCCGGCACCGGGCAGAAGTACCGGTACCGCGTGGACGTCGAGCAGGGACTCGGCCTGGACGGCGCGCTGTTCGCCGAGGCCGTGCAGAAGACGCTGAACGACAAGCGCAGTTGGGCCCACGGCGGCGCCCGGACCTTCGAGCGGATCTCCTCCGGCAAGCCCGACTTCGTGATCACCCTGGCGAGTCCGGGCACCACCGCCACCTGGTGCGCCAAGTCCGGCCTGGACACCACCGAGGACAACGTCTCCTGTGACTCGGCCGCCACCGAGCGCGTGATGATCAACGCCTACCGGTGGGCGCAGGGCAGCAAGACGTACGGCGACAAGATCCATCCGTACCGGCAGATGCTGATCAACCACGAGGTCGGTCACCGGCTCGGCCACGGCCATGTGACGTGCCAGAAGGACGGGTCCCTCGCGCCCGTCATGCAGCAGCAGACCAAGTTCCTCGACCACGACGGGATCCACTGTCTGCCCAACCCGTGGCCTTATCCCGGGAGTTGACCGGAACCGCTTATGTCACATTGACATGAGCCGAAAGGTCGTTCATATTTCTGCGCATGTGGTCCCGTCATGCCGTCTCCTTCAGCGCAGCCATCGAGCTGGCGCTGATCGGCGTGACCGCGCTCTGCGTGGCCGACATCCACTGTCGCTGACGCCGCCCCACCGGCGTTTGTGTCGCGACCCTTTTCTCTTTCTCCGTCCGTGACCGGGTCACGGATTTTTCGACGACCCGACGCCGGGGCCGACGTCTGTCCGCAGTCGTCTCACTCCTCGTCCAGCTGTCTCACTGTTCGAGAAACCCTCGATCAGTCACCGAGAGGTCGTCATTCCGATGCGTCAACCGTCCGTCATAGCGCGCCGCGTGGCAGCGGCATCCGTCAGCCTGGTCGTGGCAGCGGGCGCCGCCGCCTGCGGTCCGGAGGACAACGATGCCAAGGCTTCGGGTGGCGACTCCGCGCCGCAGAAGGGCGGCACCCTCACGGTGCTGAACTCCGAGCCGCAGACCGACTTCGACCCGGCCCGCCTCTACACCTCCGGCGGCGGAAACGTCCCCTCGCTGGTCTTCCGCACGCTCACCACCCGCAACCGCGAGAACGGCGCGGCCGGCGCCAAGGTCGTCCCCGACCTCGCCACCGACACCGGGCGCCCCAACAAGGACGCGACCGTGTGGACGTACACCTTGAAAAAGGGGCTGAAGTACGAGGACGGCACCCCGATCACCTCGGCCGACATCAAGTACGGCATCGAGCGCTCCTTCGCCCCCGAACTGTCCGGCGGCGCCCCCTACCTGCGGGACTGGCTGACCGGTGCCGCCGACTACCAGGGCCCGTACAAGGACAAGAAGGGGCTGTCCGCGATCGGGACGCCGGACGAGCGGACGATCGTCTTCCATCTGAACAAGCCCGAGGGCGAGTTCCCCTACCTCGCCACCCAGACGCAGTTCACGCCGGTGCCGAAGGCCAAGGACACCGGCACCAAGTACGAGTCGCACCCGGTCTCCTCCGGCCCCTACAAGGTCGTCAGCAACGACAACGACGGCGAGCATCTCGTCCTCGCGCGCAACACCCACTGGTCCGCGGCGACCGACGAGGAGCGCAAGGCCTACCCGGACAAGATCGACGTCCGTTCCGGTCTCGACTCCTCCGTGATCAACCAGCGGCTGTCCGCGTCCCAGGGAGCGGACGCCGCCGCGGTCACCACGGACACCAACCTCGGCCCGGCCGAACTGGCCAAGGTCAGCGGGGACAAGGCCCTGGCCGCGCGGGTCGGCACCGGTCACTTCGGCTACACGAACTACCTCGCGTTCAACCCGACCGTGAAGCCCTTCGACGACCCCAAGGTCCGTCAGGCCATCTCCTACGCCATCGACCGGTCCTCGGTGGTCAACGCGGCCGGCGGCAGCGCGCTCGCCGAGGCGGCCACCACCTTCCTGCCCGACCAGAAGTCCTTCGGCTACACGCCCTACGACCCGTTCCCGGCGGGCACGTCCGGCAACGCGGCCAAGGCGAAGGAACTCCTCGCGCAGGCCGGCCACAAGAACGGGCTCAGCATCACGCTGACCCATTCCAACAGCAAGGACTTCGAGACCAGCCCCGAGATCGCGACCGCCGTCCAGGACGCGCTGAAGAAGGCCGGCATCACGGTCAAGCTCCAGGGCCTGGAGGACAACGGCTACCGCGACAAGATCCACAGCGTGAAGACCGAGCCCGGGTTCTTCCTCGCCCACTGGGGTGCCGACTGGCCCTCCGGCGGTCCCTTCCTCGCCCCGATCTTCGACGGCCGGCAGATCGTCAAGGACGGCTCCAACTTCAACTCCGGCCTGCTGGACGACAAGTCGGTCAACACCGAGATCGACGCCATCAACAAGCTGACCGATCTCGACGCCGCCGCCGAGCGGTGGGGCGCGCTGGACCGGAAGATCGGCGAGAAGGCCCTCGTCGTGCCGCTGTTCCACCCGGTCTACAAGCGGCTGTACGGCGAGGACGTCAAGAACGTCGTCATCAGCGACTGGACCGGCGTGCTGGACATCTCCCAGGTCGCGGTGAAGTAGCGCAGTGAGCGAGGCACTTGCCGTCGTCGAGACCGCCGGGACGGACACCACCGTCCCGGCGGTCTCGGGGGCCCGTCAGTTCTGGCGGCGGCTGCGGGCGCAGCGCGCCGCCCTGGTCGCCGCGGCCGTCGTCGCGCTGCTGGTCCTGGTCGCGCTCGCCGCGCCGCTGCTCACCGCGCTGGAGGGCCAGGACCCCACCACCTACCACCCCGCCCTGATCGACTCCGCGCGCGGCGGCGTGCCCCTCGGCTCCTTCGGCGGCGTCAGCGCCGAGCACTGGCTCGGCGTCGAACCCCAGACCGGCCGCGACATGTTCGCCCGGCTCGTCTACGGCGCCCGTGTCTCACTCGGCGTCTCGCTCGGCGCCACCGTGGTCCAGGTGGCCGTCGGCATCGCCATGGGCGTCGCCGCCGGACTCGGCAACCGCTGGGTCGACCTGGTCCTCAGCCGGATCACCGACATCTTCGTCTCGATGCCGCTGATGATCATGGCGCTCGCGCTGCTCGCCATCGTCCCGAACACCTTCCCGCGGCCCGTGCTCGTCGCCCTCATCATCGCCCTGGTCGCCGGCTGGAGCACGATGGCGAAGATGGTGCGCGCCCAGACGCTCACCCTGAAGAACCTCGACTACGTGGCCGCGGCCCGGCTCAGCGGCTGGAAGACCTGGCGGATCGCCGTGCGCGAGCTGCTCCCGGGCCTCGCCGCGCCGGGCATCACCTACGCCGCGCTGCTGATCCCGTCCAACATCAGCGCCGAGGCCGCCCTGTCCTTCCTCGGCGTCGGGGTGAAGCCGCCCACCCCCTCCTGGGGACAGATGCTCACCAGCGCCGACGTCTGGTACCAGGCGGCCCCGCAGTACCTGCTGCTGCCCGCCGCCGCCCTGTTCGTCACCGTGTTCGCGCTGACCGTCCTCGGCGACGGCGTCCGCGTCGCCCTCGACCCGCGCGCCGCCTCCCGGCTGCGCGTCGGCACCGGCCGCCGCCGCGAGAACCGCGCGCGGGCCGCCGTACCGGAGAACGCCCTACCGGAGAAGGCCCTACCGGTGAAGTCCCTACCGGAGAAGGAGGGCCCGGCGTGAACGGCTTCACCGGATTCGTGCTGCGCCGTGTCATCGGCGCCGTCGTCACCCTGTTCGCCCTCTCGGTGATCATCTACGTCGTCTTCTACGTCACCCCCGGTAACGTCGCCCAGATCACCTGCGGCCCGCGCTGCTCCCCGGCCCAGGTCCACCAGGTGGCGCAGCAGCTCCACCTCGACGACCCGCTGTACGTGCGCTACGGGCACTTCCTGCAAGGCATCTTCGCCGGCCAGGACTACTCCACCGGCACCTCCGTGGAGCACTGCGCGGCGCCCTGCCTCGGGCAGTCGTACCAGACCGGCCGGCAGGTCACCGACGTCATCTGGACCAAGCTGCCGGTCAGCGTCTCGCTCGTGCTCGGCGCCATGGTGATCTGGCTGGTGCTCGGCATCGGCACCGGCGTGCTGTCCGCCTGGCGGCGCGGCCGGTTCACCGAGCGCGCCCTGACCGCGGTCACCCTGGCGGGCACGGCCACCCCGGTGTTCGTCATCGGCCTGGTCCTGATGATCGTCGTCTGCGGCGAACTGCGATTGCTGCCCTTCCCGCAGTACGTGAACCTCACCGACGACCCCGAGCAGTGGGCGTGGAACCTGCTGCTGCCCTGGCTGTCCCTCGCCCTCATCGAGGCCGCGGGCTTCGCCCGGCTGACCCGGGCGTCGATGCTGGAGACCCTCGCCGAGGACCACATCCGCACCTTCCGCGCGTACGGCGTCGGCGAGCGGGCGATCATCGTCCGGCACGCGCTGCGCGGCGCCACGGCCTCCGTCATCGCGCTCAACGCCGTCACCGTCGGCTCGGCCGTCGGCGGCGCCGTCCTCACCGAGACCCTGTTCGGCCTGCCCGGGATCGGCCAGGAACTGGTGCACGCGGTCAAGGTCGTCGACCTGCCGGTGGTCGTCGGCATGGTGCTCGTCACCGGTTTCTTCGTGGTCCTCGCCAACGCCCTCGCGGACGTGCTGTACGCGGTGGCCGACCGACGGGTGGTGCTCGCATGAGTCTGCTGGAAGTGACGGACCTGACCGTCGAGTTCGGCTCCCTGCGGGCCGTCGACGGGCTGTCCTTCAGCCTGGCCGAGGGGGCCGCGCTCGCCCTGGTCGGCGAGTCCGGCTCCGGGAAGTCCACGGTCGCGGGCGCCCTGCTGGGCCTGCACCGGGGCACCGGCGCACAGGTCACCGGCACGGTCCGCGTCGCCGGCACCGACGTCGAGGCCGCCTCCGACGAGGAGCTGCGGCGGCTGCGCGGCGCCAAGGCCGCCATGGTCTTCCAGGACCCGCTGTCCTCCCTCGACCCGTACTACGCGATCGGCGACCAGATCGCCGAGGTGCACCGCGCGCACGCGCGCGTGTCGCGCCGCGCCGCACGCGCGCGTGCCGTGCGCGTACTGGAGCGGGTCGGCATCCCGGACGCGGCCCGGCGCGCCCGGTCCCGGCCGCACGAGTTCAGCGGCGGCATGCGCCAGCGCGCCCTGATCGCCATGGCCCTCGCGTGCGAGCCGCAGCTGCTGATCGCCGACGAGCCGACCACCGCCCTCGACGTCACCGTCCAGGCCCAGATCCTCGACCTGCTGCACACGCTGCGCGCGGAGACCGGCATGGGCCTGCTGCTCGTCACGCACGACGTGGGCGTGGCCGCCGAGAGCGTGGACGACGTCCTCGTCATGCGGCACGGCCGGGCCGTCGAGCGCGGCCCGGTCGGCGCGGTCCTCGCCGCGCCCGCCGAGGCGTACACCCGTGAACTGCTCGACGCCGTCCCGCGCGTGGACGCCCGCCGCGCCGCCTCCCCGGTCGCCGGGGAGGTCGTCCTGGAGGCGACCGGGGTGCGGCGCGAGTTCGGGCGCGGCAAGCGGGCGTTCGCCGCCGTGGACGGCGTCTCGCTCACCGTCCGGCGCGGCGAGACCCTCGGCGTGGTCGGCGAGAGCGGCAGCGGCAAGACCACGCTCGGCCGCATGCTCGTCGGACTGCTGGAGCCGACCGCGGGGGAGATCCGCTACGCGGGCCGCGCCCACACCGGCGTGAACCCGGCCGTGCAGATGGTCTTCCAGGACCCCGTCTCCTCCCTCAACCCCCGGCGCGGCGTCGGCGAGTCCATCGCCGACCCGCTGCGCGCGCGGGGAGAGAAGGACGAGGACGGCATTCGGGCGCGGGTGGCGGAACTGCTGGAGCGCGTGGGACTCGAAGCGGCCCACTACGACCGCTACCCGCACGAGTTCAGCGGCGGCCAGCGCCAGCGCGTCGGCATCGCCCGCGCACTCGCCGCCGACCCGCGCGTCATCGTCTGCGACGAGCCCGTCTCCGCGCTCGACGTCACCACCCAGGCCCAGGTGGTCGCCCTGCTCGGCGAACTGCAACGCGAACTCGGCCTCGCGCTCGTCTTCATCGCGCACGACCTCGCCGTGGTCCGCCAGGTCAGCGACCGGGTCGCGGTGATGCGCAAGGGCGAGCTGGTGGAGTACGGCCCCGCCGACGAGGTGTACGACAGCCCGCGCGAGCCCTACACCCGGCAACTCCTGGCCGCCGTACCGGCGCTCGACCCGGAGCTGGCCGCCCGGCGGCGCGCGGCCCGGCGCGAACCCGCCGTGGCGTAACGTTCCGCGACCGGCTGATCACCTGCTGGTCTCTTAGCGGGTCGGAACGCCACGCGCACGCGAAAGTTACGACCGTTCACCCCTTTTGGTGGTGCGACGGACAACCGTCCGTCGCACCACCGCCTTGTCCCCTTACGTTCGTCCCGCTGCGAGCCACCGGGACAACGGCGGCTCCCCAAACGGGAGATCGGGGGTGCACACGTGCGCATCGGACTGCTGACAGAGGGTGGCTACCCGTATGTGGGCGGTGACGCCGGACTCTGGTGCGACCGCCTGGTGCGCGGGCTGGAGCAGCACGAGTTCGACCTGTACGCGCTCAGCCGCGGCCGGGAGCAGGAGACCGACGGCCTCGTCCCGCTCCCGCCGCAGGTCACCCGGGTCCGTACGGCCCCGCTGTGGACGGCGCCGGACGACGGAGTGGTGTACGGACGGCGACCGCGCCGGCGCTTCGCCGAGTGCTACGGCGAGCTGGCGACGGTGTTGTGCGCCGGAGCGGACCCGGTGCCGGGGGCGTGTTCCGCCGAGCTGGCGGACCGTTTCGGCAACGCGCTGTACGGACTCGCCGCACTCGCCCGCGCGGAGGGCGGACTGGGCGGCGCCCTGCGCTCGGACACCGCCGTGCGCGCCCTGGAACGCGCCTGCCGCGCCCCCGGCGCGCCGCGCACGGCGCGCGAGGCGCGCGTACCCGACCTGCTCGCCGTCGCCGCCCACCTCGAACGCGCCCTGCGCCCCCTCTCGCTCGACTGGTACGACGACGACACCCTCGGCGCGGCCGACCTCTGTCACGCCACCGCCGGCGGCCCGGCCGCCCTGCCCGGCCTGCTCGCCCGGCACTTCGCCGATGTGCCGCTGCTGGTCACCGAGTACGGCGTCCGGCTCCGCTCGCACTACCTCGCCCTCGGCCCCGACACCGCCGCCCCGGCCGTGCGCGCGCTGGTCGCCTCCTTCCACAGCCGGCTCGCCGCCGAGGTCTACCGCCGTGCCGAGATCCTCACCCCCGGCAACGCCCACGCCCGCCGCTGGCAGGAACGGTGCGGCGCCGAGCGCGGCCGGATCCGCACCGTCCACCCCGGCATGGACGCCGCCCGCTTCAGCGAGGTCGGCGAGTCCCCGGACCGCTCCGAACCGGGCACCCTGGTCTGGGTCGGACGCGTCGAACCCGCCAAGGACCTGGTCTCCCTGCTGCACGCCTTCGCCGAGGTCCGCAGGGCGGAGCCCGCCGCCCGCCTGCGGATCGTCGGCTCGCCCGGCGGGCACGAGGGCACGGCCTACCTCGGCCACTGCCGGGCGCTCGCCGCCCAGCTCTTCCCCGACGAGGCCGACGGCCCGCACACCGAGGGCGACAACCCCGTCTCCTTCACGGAGATCGGCGGCCCGGAGGCCCCGACACTGCCCGAGGCGTACGCCGGCGGCGCGGTCGTCGTGCGGTCCAGCGTGGTCGAGGGCTTCCCGGTCGCCCTGGTCGAGGCCATGTTCTGCGGCCGGGCCACCGTGTCCACCGACGCCGGCGCGGTCGTGGAGGTCATCGGCGGCACCGGGCTCGTCGTACCGCCGCGCAACCCCCGGGCGCTCGCCGAGGCGTGCGTGGCGCTGCTGCGCGACCCCGAGCGCCGTGCGCGTCTCGGTGCCGCCGCGCGCGCCCGGGCGCTCGAACTGTTCACCGTCGAGCAGAACATCGCCGCGTTCCACGGCATCTACCTGGAGATCGTCTCGCACTGCCCGGTCCGCCGGGTCGTCCTGGACGCGACCGGCGAACCGCTCCCCTTCGCGGCCCCGGCCGAGTCCCGGCTCCCCGGCCACTGGCCCGACCCCGCCGCCCGGCCGCTGCCCCGCGCCGTCCCCTCCTGGGTCACGGGCACCCCGGTCCGGGCGACGGTGCCCGCGGTGCTTGGGGAGGGGGCGCGGTGAGCGCGGGCGGTGACGGGTGGAGAGGCGTGGCGGGGGATCTGGCACGCCGGGGTACCGAGGAGCGCGCGTCCGGCGGTGTGGACCGGCCGGGCACGCCCAGCGCGGCGGGGGCGTGGGACGCGCGGTCGGGGGAGTGGCTGGGCGATGACCCGGCGGACCTCGGCGTGCCACCGTCGGCACCGGCCGGCCCGGGGAGCGAGGCGGTGCCGTCGGCCGCGGAGGTGCTGCTGTCGGCGCTGTCCGACCTCACGGACGACGCCGGCCCGTCGGCCGTGTCACGCGGTGCCCTGCCGGCGCCGGCCGCCGATCCCGGGACCGCCCCGTTGACGGACCCCCGCCAGGGAAGGAAGCGCGCGCCGTCACCCCGGCGGCTGCCCGGCGACCCCGTGAAGACGCTGCTGCACCGGCACCGCGACCTGTGCGAGCGGGCCGTCGATCCACTGGAGATCGCGGCCGGCTTGGAGGCGCACGGCGTCACCGACCGCACCGCCGCCCGCTTCCGGCACCGGGACGTCTTCTCGCTCGCCGAGGAGCTGTACGCGCGCGTGCCGCGCGACGGCGACGCGCGCCCGGAGCCCGATCCGCCGCCGGTGCCCCGCGTCCGCGCCGGCTGGGCGCTGCTCATCCTGCTGCCCGGCGCCCTTACCGGAGCCACCGTCGCGGCGCTGCGGCTCGCCCACGGACACACCCGCCAACTCCTCGTCCTCACCGGCGTCCTGGCCGTCGCCCTCGCCACCCGCGCGGCGCTGCGGCACGGCCCCCTGTCCGGCCCGCGCGCGAAGCACGCCGCCGGCGGCACGCGCGCGTGCACGCTCTGGTTGCTGGCCTACGCCCTCTTCGGTGACGGCCTGCTCGACGCCGTCCTGTCGGGCGGCCCCGACACCCTGCCCACCGGCGTCCCCTACGGCCCCTGGCCCACCGCCACCGCCCCCGCCCTGGCCCTCGCGCTGGCCTGCGCCCCGGCGGCCTGGTGCGCCCACCTGCTCACCGCGGGCGCCCGCCGCAGACTGGCCGGCAGCCGGGGCCTGGAGGACTTCACCTCGGCCGCGAAACCGCTGCTGCTGGGCACGTTCACGCTGTTCCTCGGCGCGCTCGCGGCCCTTCTCCCGTTGACCGGCACCGCCCCGCGCGAGGCCCCGGCGCCCCTCGCCCTCGGCGCCCTCCTCCTGTCGGCCCGCCTGCTCACGGTGCACCAGTACCGGCACGGGCCCGCCCTCGCGCTCGGCGCCGCGGCGGCGACGGAGGCGGCGGCCGTCGCCCTGCCCCTCGCGGGCCGGCTGCCCGGCTGCGCCTTCCTCACGACCCCGGTACGGACCCTCGTGGACACCTGGGGCCCCTCCGCCGTCCCGGCCCTCGCCTGCGGCACGGCGGCCCTGGCCCTCCTGCTCCACGCCACCCGCACCCTCACCCGGGCCTCGGCCCACGCACCGACGGGAGCACCCGAGTGAGCCTTCCGTGCCCGGCCCTCGTACCGCTCCCGCCCCGCGTCGGCGACCGCTGCCCGGCCGGGCCACCCGTATCGCGCCCCACACCCGACAGCGCCGGTACCCGGGCCGTTGCCGGAGGCACCCGCATCACCCCCTCGAAGGAGAACACCAGATGACCACCCCCCGACCCGGAGCGTCCGGAGCCACCGGGACTCCCGGAGCGGCCGCAGGCGCCTGCGCAGCGGCCGGTTCCGCCGGCGCGCACACCCCGGGAGGCGCGCGATGAGGGTCCTGCTGATCGGAGCAGGCGGGTACATCGGCCGCTTCGTCGCCGACCGCCTGCTCGCCGACCCGGCCGTCCAGCTCACCGCGCTCGGCCGCGGCGACGACGCCGACGTCCGCTTCGACCTCGCCACCGGCAGCCCCGGCGCGCTCACCCGCTTCCTCGACGCGGTCCACCCCGGAGTCGTCGTCAACTGCGCGGGCGCCACCCGGGGCGGCGCCCGCGAGCTGACCCGGCACAACACCGTCGCCGTCGCCACCGTCTGCGAGGCCCTGCGCCGCAGCGGCTGCGGCGCCCGGCTGGTGCAGATCGGCTGCGGCGCGGAGTACGGCCCGAGCCAGCCCGGCTCCTCCACCGCCGAGGACGCCGTACCGCGCCCGGGCGGCCCCTACGGCGTCAGCAAGCTCGCCGCCACCGAACTGGTCCTGGGCTCCGGCCTGGACGCCGTCGTCCTGCGGGTCTTCTCACCGGCCGGCCCCGGCACCCCGGCCGGTTCCCCGCTCGGCCGCCTCGCCGAGGCCATGCGCCGCGCCATGCAGTCCGGCGACGGTGAACTCAAGCTCGGCGGCCTCGGCGTCCAGCGCGACTTCGTCGACGTACGCGACGTCGCGCGCGCCGTGCACGCCGCCTCGCTCTCCGCCGCGCAGGGCGTCATCAACATCGGCTCCGGCCGCGCGGTGCGCCTGCGCGACGCCGCCGGAGTCCTCGCGCGGGTGGCCGGGTACGGCGGCGCCCTGCACGAACTCGACGCCCCGCCCGGAGCGTTGCGCGGCGCCATCGGCCACCCGCGCTCCGACCCGGAGCACGCGGCGCACGCGGCCCCGATGGCGTACCCGTACCCAGACGGCTGCGGCGGCTGGCAGCAGGCCGATGTGCGCACCGCGCGCGACCGGCTCGGCTGGCGGCCCCGGATCAACCTCGAAGAGTCCCTGGCGGACATCTGGATGGAGGCGGCATGCCGCATCTGACCAGCACCACCCCCGGTGTCGCCGGCACCGGCGTCCGCACCGCCCTGGGCATCCCCGGCTACGCCCATCCGCTCGTCGCCCCCGCGCAGTGGGCCGACCTGGCCCGCCCCGGCATCCCGCTGGACTGGGTGGTCCTGGACGTGGCCGGCGGCCCCGGCACCCGTCCCGATCCGCACTGCCTGGAGGCCGGCGGCCGGCTGCGGGAGGCGGGCGTCCGGGTGCTGGGCCGGCTGGACCTCGCCCACGGCACCCGCCCCTTCGGCGACCTGCTCTCCGACGCCCACCGCTACCTCGACTGGTACCGCGTCGACGGCTTCCTGCTGGACCGCTGTCCCACCGACCGCGCCGCGCTGCCCGAGGTCCGCCGCGTGATCACCTCACTCCGGGTGATCGGCGACCCCCGTACCCATGTCGTCCTCGGCACCGGCGGCCACCCGTACCCCGGCTACGCGGAGAACGCCGACCAGTTGGTGACCTTCTCCGGCCCCTGGTCCGACTACCGCTGGTCGCAGGTGGCCGAGTGGACCGCCGACTACCCGCCGGACCGGTTCTGCCACTTCGTGCACAGCGTGCCGCGCGGCCACCTGGACGAGGCGCTGCGCATCGCCCGCTGGCAGGGAGCGGCGACGATCTACTTCACGGACCGCACCGACGGCGGCGGCCGGGTGGACCCCTGGGAGGCCATGCCCGGCTACTGGGACGAGATCGTCTCGCGAGTTGGTACGGGTGTCTCGGAATGAAGAGGGCCGTGGCAGTGTTGACGGGAGAACACCCGTAGTGATCGACCGACCAACGGAGTCCCCGTGTCGCTGCCACCCCTGGTCGAGCCAGCCGATGAGCTGACCGTAGACGAGGTCCGACGGTACTCCCGCCACCTGATCATCCCGGACGTCGGGATGGACGGGCAGAAGCGGCTGAAGAACGCCAAGGTGCTCTGCGTGGGCGCCGGCGGCCTGGGCTCACCGGCGCTCATGTACCTCGCCGCGGCGGGCGTGGGCACGCTCGGCATCGTGGAGTTCGACGAGGTGGACGAGTCGAACCTGCAGCGCCAGATCATCCACAGCCAGGCCGACATCGGCCGCTCCAAGGCCGAGTCCGCGCGGGATTCCGTCAAGGGCATCAACCCGTACGTGGACGTGATCCTGCACGAGGAGCGGCTCGAAGCCGACAACGTGCTGGACATCTTCGGCCAGTACGACCTGATCGTCGACGGCACCGACAACTTCGCGACCCGCTACCTGGTCAACGACGCGTGCGTGCTGCTGAACAAGCCGTATGTGTGGGGCTCGATCTACCGCTTCGACGGCCAGGCCTCCGTCTTCTGGTCCGAGCACGGCCCCTGCTACCGCTGCCTCTACCCGGAGCCCCCGCCCCCCGGCATGGTCCCCTCCTGCGCCGAGGGCGGTGTGCTGGGCGTGCTGTGCGCGTCCATCGGCTCCATCCAGGTCACCGAGGCCATCAAGGTCCTCACCGGTACCGGTGAGCCGCTGGTCGGCCGTCTGATGATCTACGACGCCCTGGAGATGCAGTACCGCCAGGTCAAGGTCCGCAAGGACCCCGACTGCGCGGTCTGCGGCGAGAACCCGACCGTCACCGAGCTGATCGACTACGAGGCCTTCTGCGGCGTCGTCTCGGAGGAGGCCCAGGAGGCCGCCGCCGGTTCGACGATCACGCCGAAGCAGCTCAAGGAGTGGATCGACGACGGCGAGAACATCGAGATCATCGACGTCCGCGAGCCGAACGAGTACGAGATCGTCTCCATTCCGGGCGCCAAGTTGATCCCGAAGAACGAGTTCCTCATGGGCACCGCCCTGGAGGCTCTGCCCCAGGACCGCAAGATCGTCCTGCACTGCAAGACCGGTGTCCGCAGTGCGGAAGTCCTCGCGGTCCTGAAGTCCGCGGGCTTCTCCGACGCGGTCCACGTGGGCGGCGGCGTCATCGGCTGGGTCAACCAGATCGAGCCGGAGAAGCCGGTCTACTGACCTACGGTCACGGCGAAGAGGCCCCCGGTGCGTACGGCGCCGGGGGCCTCTGTCCGTCTCCGGGTCAGGTGCAGACGGTGCCGGCCTTCGGCACCTTGCCGTCCAGCAGATAGCCGTTCACCGCGCGCTGCACGCACGTGTTCTTGCTGTCGTACGCCCCGTGCCCCTGCCCCTTGTACGTCAGCTCCACCGCGACGCCCTTGCCGAGGGCGTCCACCATCTTCCGCGCGCCCTCGTACGGGGTGGCCGGGTCCCCGGTGTTGCCGACGACCAGGATGGGCGCGGAGCCGGGCGCGCTGACGTCGGGATGGTCGGCGGCCCCCGGCACGGCCCAGTCGGTGCAGCTGATCATGCCCCAGGCCAGGAAGTCCCCGAACAGCGGGGACGCGGCACGGAACTCGGGCACCCTGCTCTGGACGAAGTCCTTGGTGTAACGCGGCTTCTCATCGGCGCAGTTGATCGCGACGTTCGCCGCGGTGATGTTGCTGTACTCGCCGTTCTCGCTGCGTCCGTTCATCGAGTCGGACAGCAGCATCAGGACCCGGCCGTCACCGTCGTACGCCTGCTCCAGGCCCTCGGTGAGGTACTCCCAGAAGTCTTTCGAGTACAGGGACTGCGCGATGCCGTTGGTCGCGGCGGTCTCGGTGAGCCGGCGCGGCGGGATGCCGGGGATCGGTTTCTTCTCCAGGTCGTGCAGCAGTTTCGCGATGCGGTTCTTCACGTCCTGCGCGGTGTCGCCGAGCGGGCAGTCCTCGACCTTCGAGGTGCAGTCGTCGGCGAAGTTGTTCAGCGCCAGCTGGAACCCCTTGGCCTGGCCGAGCGCGCTCTGCTCGGGGTCCTGGGTGGGGTCGACCACGCCGTCGAACACCGCCCGCCCCACCCGCTGCGGGAACAAGTGGGCGTAGACGCCGCCGAGTTCGGTGCCGTAGGAGATGCCGAAGTAGTACAGCTTGTCGTCGCCGAGCACCTGGCGCATCAGGTCCATGTCGCGGGCCGCGTCCGTGGTGCGCACGTGCGGCAGGACCTCCTTGGAGTTCTTCTCGCACGCCCCGTTGAACTGCCGGGTGCGCTTGATCAGGTCGGCGCGTTCGGCACGGTCGTCGGGCGTCGCGTCCTGCTGGAAGTAGACGTCCAGTTGGGCGTCGCTCTCGCACCGCACGGGCGCGCTGCGGCCCACCCCGCGCGGGTCGAAGCTGACCAGGTCGTACCGGGTGCGCAGGCCGGCGTAGTCCTCGCCGAACGCCGGCAGCGTGGTGACGCCGCTGCCGCCCGGTCCGCCGAAGTTGAACACCAGCGAGCCGATCCGCTTGTTCGCCGGGCCGCTGGCCTCGGCCCGGATCAGGGCGATGCCGATGGTGTCGCCCTTGGGGTGCGCCCAGTCCAGGGGTGCCCGCAGGGTGGCGCACTGCCACGCCGTGCCGTTCGGCAGCGGGGACGGCGCGCTGCCGCCGCCCTCGGCCTCGGAGGGGGCGGGGCAGTCCTCCCAGTCCAGCTTCTGCGTCCTGACGTCCCCGCGGCTCTGCTCACCGCTGTCCGAGCATCCGGCCAGCAGGGCGCCGAGCAGGACGGCGGTGGTGGCCAGGGCAGGGGCACGCAGCCGGGAGGGGTTCGCCATGCCTCCATCGTGCGGGCGCGGACGCGGGGGCGCGCGGGGCGCGGGCCGTATGAGGTACGCGGGGAGGTTCGCTCCCCCCGTCTCGCTACAACGCGCCCTTGCGGGTCAGTTGGTTGAAGGCCAGCCACCCCGGCAGCACCGGCAGCCACAGGGTCAGCAGACGGAACAGCAGGACCGCCGGGGCGGCGACCTCCTTGGGCAGGCCGAAGGCGATCAGGCCGAGCGTGAGGCTCGCCTCCACCGCGCCGACGCCGCCCGGGGTGGGCGCGGCGGAGCCGAGCGCGTTGCCGGCGAGGAAGACGACCGCGACGCTGGCGATGCTCAGGGAGGCGGAGTCGTCGCCGAACGCGCGGACCGAGGCGTCCAGGCACATCACGAAGCAGGCGGTCAGCAGCAGCATGCCGCCGATGCCGGTGACGAGCTTCTGGGGCCGCTGGAGCACGTCGAGCATGCGCGGCACGACTCCGGCGAACAGCGACCGCACGCGCGTGACGACGAACTTCCGCAGGAACGGCACGGAGGTCACCACGAGCACCAGCACCGCCACGGTCAGCAGACCGGCGATGACCGTACGGGACGGCGACAGCGACGGCGTCTTCTCGGTGCCGGTCAGATAGCCGAAGGACAGCAGCATGAGGATGTGGCAGCCGAGCCCGAACAGCTGCGAGGCGCCGACGCTCGCCACCGCGAGACCCGGACGGACGCCGGTGCGCTGCAGGAAGCGCGTGTTCAGTGCCACACCGCCGACGGCGGCCGGTGCCACGATCTTCACGAAGGACCCGGCGACCTGCGCCGCCACCGTCCTGACGAACGGCACCCGCTCCGGCACGAAGCCCAGCAGCGCCATCGCGGCGGCCACGTAGCTGAGCGCCGAGAACAGCACCGCCGCGGCCACCCAGCCCCACTGCGCCTGCGCGAACAGCGTGCCGAACTCGATGTGGGTGAGCTGCGTCAGCAGGTAGTACGCGCCGATGGCGCCGGCGATGAAACTTATCAGCGTGCGCGGCCGGATCCGCTCCAGACGGGCCGGCTCGACCGGGGCCTGCGGCCTGATCAGCAGCACCTGGTGGCGGATCTGGGTGAGCAGGTCCTCCTCGCGGGCCTCGTCCACGGCCTCGTCGATGGCCCGCCGCTCCGCGCGCTGCTCGGCCCGCGCCGTCTTCTTGTCGGGCTTCTCCGGCACCGGTCCGGCGGCCTCGGCCGCCTCCTCCAGGCGGGCCTGCTTGGCCTGCCGGGACGCCTCCAGCACGGCCTCGCGCTCGCGCTGGGCGCGCTCGCGGGCCAGCCGGCGCAGGGTCGCGCGGGTGGAGCGGGTCAGGGCGATCGGCTGGAGCATCGGCAGGCAGTCGGCGACCGCGTCCGGGCCGAGCACGTCCACCGCCGAGGCGACGGCCCGCTCCGCGCCCACCCGCAGGCCGAGCGTGGTGACCAGCTGGGCGATGTCCATGCGCAGCAGCAGATCCCCGGCCGCGATCTCGCCGCCGCGCAGTTCGGCGAGGATCACCCTGCCGGAACGATCCACCAGGATGGCGTCACCGGCCAGCCTGCGGTGCGCGATACGGCGGGACTGCAACGCCCGCACCTGGTGCCAGGTGTTGCGCAGCAGGTCGTCGGTGATCTCCTCGTCGGCCAGCGAGTCCAGCGTGCGTCCGCCGGTGTGCTCGTAGACGAGTATGACCGCGTCGGGGCCGAGTTCGGAGGTGGCGATCAGCTTGGGGGCGTTGGCGCCGGCGGCGATCGCGGCGTACGCGAGGAGGGCCTCCTGCTCCAGGGCCTGGCGCAGCGACTGGAGGCTGGAGCGGGTGGCGAAGCCGCGCAGGGTGAGGTTGCGCCAGGCCCGGTAGAAGAAGCCCTGCGCCTGCTGTTCCCGGTCGACGACCGTGACGTCCAGCGGCGGGCCGTCCTCCAGGGTGACGAAGTAGCGCCGGCCGCGGTCGCCGTTCTCCGTCTCGACGGTGTCCTCGCGGGCCGCGCCGACGGGGTGGAAGCCGACGTGCCTGAGGCCCGCCATCAGGGTCTGCCCGGTCGGGCGCACGTTCGGGGAGCCGACCGCGTACAGGGTGCCGTAGGCGATGGTCCAGCCGATCAGCACCGTCAGGATGATCGAGAAGGGGGTGGTGTAGCCGGTGACGAGCATCGAGAACGCGTCGAGCAGCAGCACGATCCACAGCACCGCGCGCCAGCGGGGCCGGCGGGACATGCCGACGGCCGTCATATAGGCGATCACCGGTGCCAGGTAGCCGTGCACGGGGTCGGTCAGCGCGTGCACGTCGCCCGGTGAGGGCTGGGTGAGCGCGTCCTGGATCGAGCCGGGGGCGGCCCGCGCGACCCACAGGTCGGTGGCGAGGGTCACGCCGTGGGCCAGGACGGCCGCGAGGACGCCGTCGGCGATGCGCAGCCCGTCCCGTTTGATCAGCCGTTCGATCGCGAAGGCGACCGGGACCAGCAGGATCGCGATGCTGGACGCCAGTCCCGCGATCTTGATGAGCAGGTCCGGGGCCTGTCCGGTGCCCTTGTTGATGTCCTGTTCGAGGCCCGAGGTGGTGCCGTGCGCGAACGCGGCGATCGCGAGCAGTACCGCGATGGCGAGGACACCCACCAGGAGCCGCATGAGGTCCGAGGGACGGTGCACGCGCGCGGGGAGCAGCGGTTCGTCGCCCTCGACGGCCTCCGCGTGCGGATCGTCGCCGGCGCCCGGACCGTGGTCGGGGGGCGTGTTCTTCAGCATGTGCGCCCCCTTGTCCGTGTCCGTCTCGTCATGGCCGTCGTCGTACGCCCGCGCGCGGGGGGCGTCTTCCCCGGGTGCCGCAGCGCCCTCGCCCCCCGCGCGCGTGCCGTCGTCCGCTCCGGCCGAGGCCGCGCGGGCGGTGTCGGGGCGCGCGGCGGCGTCAGGGGTGCCCGCCGCGTCCTCGGGGTGCGCGCCCTGCTGTTTCATGGCCTCTTCTTGGTCTCGTATCACCGGTCACCGCTCGCACGATGGTGGCATGCCCCATCGGCACACGCGGCCATCAGGGTGCGCATGCGCGGGCGCACAGTCTGCCGGAAGCCCCGGTCCGGGGCGAGGGGAACCCGGTGTCCCGACCCGCGCGCGATGTCGGCGGGGTGCGGCAGGATGGGGCGAATGAGTGAGCAGAAGCCGGCCGGGATCCCCGGTGGGGACCACCCCGACGCGCTTCCGGAGTACGCCGAGCGGGTCCTGGAGGTCGCCGAGCGGATTCCGCCGGGGCGTGTCATGACGTACGGCGACGTCGCCGAGTGGCTCGCCGAGGGCGGCCCGCGCCAGGTGGGCCGGGTGATGGCCCTCTACGGCGGCGCCGTCCCGTGGTGGCGCGTGGTGCGTGCCGACGGCGCGCTGCTGCCCGGGCACGAGCTGCGCGCCCTCGGCCACTACCGCGCCGAGGGCACCCCGCTGCGGGAGGCGGGCAGCAGCGCCGAGGGGCATCTGCCGCGGCTCGACATGCGGCGCGCCCGGTGGGACGGCGACAGCTGACAGGGGACGGAGGGTCACACCTGCCAGCTTCCGTCATCGCCTGCCGGCCGGGCGGGCCCATAGTCCGTTCGGGTGACAGGGGGGACATCCGCGGCATGACGTACGTTCGTGAGGTGGGGGACTCGTGTGACGCGAGGACCCAGGGAGCCGCGAGAGCCGCGAGGGAGGAAACGGAAGCTGTCCTTCCGGTCGGCGTGGCGGCGTAGCGTCGACCGCGCGCGTCTCCCGCGCCCCGCGGCCGGCGTCCCGCACCCGCGACCGCCCGCCCATCCGTACGACCACCAGGACCGGCCGACCACGTGAGCTCCTCCTCCACCACCAGGCGACTGCCGCATTCCCAGGCGCGGCAGGGGAGCCGTGGCGCCTACCGGCTGGTCCGCACCCCGCCGGCCACCGTGGCTCCCACCCGTCTGGACGCCGCGCAGCGCGCCGTGGTTGACCACCGCTCCGGTCCGCTGCTCGTCCTCGCCGGCCCCGGCACCGGCAAGACCACCACCCTGGTCGAGTCCGTCGCCGCGCGGATCGCCCGCGGCGGCGACCCCGAACGCGTCCTGGTCCTGACCTTCAGCCGCAAGGCCGCCGTCGACCTGCGCGACCGCATGGCCCGGCGCATGGGCGCCGCCCGCGCCCCCCGGGCGACCACCTTCCACTCGTACTCCTACGCCCTGGTCCGCGCCCACCAGGACAGCGGCCTGTTCGCCGAGCCGCTGCGGCTGCTCTCCGGGCCCGAGCAGGACGTCACCGTCCGCGAGCTGCTCGCCGGCCAGCCCGACCTGGAGCGGCTCGGCCTGCACCACGTGCGCTGGCCCGACGAACTGCGCGCCTGCCTCACCACCCGCGGCTTCGCCGACGAGGTCCGCGCGGTCCTCGCCCGCAGCCGCGAACTGGGCCTCGGCCCGGATGCCCTGGACGCCTTCGCACGCCGCACGGGCCGCCCCGACTGGCGGGCCGCCGCCGCCTTCCTCGCCGAGTACCTCGACGTGCTCGACCTCCAGGGCGTGATCGACTACGCCGAGCTGGTGCACCGCGCGGTCCTGCTCGCCCACCGCCCCGAGGTCGCCGCGCGCCTGTCCGCGCGGTACGACGCCGTGTACGTCGACGAGTACCAGGACACCGATCCCGCGCAGGTACGGCTGCTGCGGGCGCTGGCCGGCGGCGGCCGGACCCTGGTGGCCCTCGGCGACCCCGACCAGTCGATCTACGCCTTCCGGGGCGCCGACGTCAACGGCATCCTGCGCTTCCCCGAGGCCTTCCCGCGCGCGGACGGCCGGCCCGCGCCCGTCGAGGTGCTGCGCACCGCCCGCCGCTCCGGCGCCGACCTGCTGGCCGCGACCCGTCTCGTCACCCGGCGCATGCCCCTGACCAGGCTGCCCGCCGACAAGGTCCGCGCCCACCGCGAGCCCGACGCGGTGCGGGACGGCGGCCGCGTCGAGGTCTACACCTACCCGACGCCCGGCACGGAAGTGGACAACATCGCGGACATCCTGCGCCGCGCGCACCTGGAGGACAAGATCCCCTGGAGCGACATGGCCGTCCTCGTGCGCGCCGGCGCGCACGCCCTGCCCACCCTGCGCCGCGCCCTCACCTCGGCCGGCGTCCCCCTGGACATCGACGGCGACGACCTGCCCCTGCGCCACGAGCCGGCGGTGGCCCCCCTGCTGACGGCCCTGCGCGCGATCGCCACGGCGGAGGCCCGGAGCCGTGACGCGGGGACGGCGGAGGGGGCCGGTGCCGTGGACGCCGAAGGCGCGGAGGTCACGCGAAGCTCCGAGACCGGGGACACCGCCCACGCGCCCGCCGTGACCGCCCCCGGCACCCCCAGGCTCGACACCGAGACCGGCACCGCCCCCGGCACCCCTTGGCTCGACACCGAGACCGCCCTCACCCTGCTCGCCTCCCCCCTGGCCGGCATGGACACCGCCGACCTGCGCCGTCTCGGCCGCGCGCTGCGCGAGGAGGAGCGGGCGGCCGGCAATCCGCTGCCGCCGCCCTCCGACACCCTGCTGGCGCGGGCGCTCGCCGAACCCGAGCGGCTGGCCGTGCACGACCCGGCGTACGCGCGGGGCGCACAGCGCCTGGGCGCCCTGCTCCGCAAGGCCCGGGAGCGCCTCGCGGCCGGCGGCACCGCCGAGGAGGCGCTGTGGGAGCTGTGGGCGGGCACCCCCTGGCCGAGCCGCCTGGAGCGGGCCGCCCGGCGCGGCGGCGCGGCCGGCCGCAACGCCGACCGGGACCTGGACGCCGTGTGCGCCCTGTTCGCCACCGCCGCCCGCGCGGAGGAACGCACCGGCGGACGCGGCGCCCTGAACTTCCTGGCGGAGACCGAGGCCGAGGACATCGCCGCGGACACCCTCGCCCGCCGCGCGGTACGCCCCGACGCCGTACGCCTGATGACCGCGCACCGCTCCAAGGGCCTGGAGTGGCGGCTGGTGGTCGTCGCCGGCGTCCAGGAGGGGCTGTGGCCCGACCTGCGCCGCCGCGGCTCCCTGCTGGAGGCCGACCGCATCGGCCGCGACGGTCTCGCCGAACCGCTCACCCCGGGCGCGCTGCTCGCCGAGGAGCGGCGCCTGTTCTACGTGGCCGCCACCCGCGCGCGCGAGCGCCTGGTCGTCACCGCCGTACAGGCACCGGCCGACGACGGCGACCAGCCCTCCCGCTTCCTGACCGAACTGGGCGTCGAACCCAAGGACGTCACCGGGCGCCCCCGCCGCCCGCTGTCGGTCGCCGCGCTCGTCGCCGAGCTGCGCGCCACCACCGTCGACCCGCGCGGGTCCGCCGCGCTGCGCGAGGCCGCCGCCCGCCGGCTGGCCCGGCTCGCCGCGCTCACCGACGACGACGGCCGCCCGCTGGTGCCGGCCGCGCACCCCTACCGCTGGTGGGGCATGTTCGAGCCGACCGAGAGCAAGGTGCCGCTGCGCCACCGCGACCAGCCGGTGGTGCTCTCCGGCAGCGCCCTGGACCAGCTCGCCAACACCTGCGCCCTCCAGTGGTTCCTCGGCCGCGAGGTGAAGGCCGACGCGCCCGCCACCACCGCGCAGGGCTTCGGCAACGTCGTCCACGTCCTCGCCGACGAGGTCGCCTCCGGCCGTACCCCGGCCGACCTCGACGCCCTGATGGAGCGCCTGGACTCGGTGTGGAACGCGCTCGCCTTCGACGCCCCCTGGAAGTCCCGGCAGGAGAAGGACAACGCGCGCGTGGCGCTCGAACGCTTCCTGAACTGGCATGTGCTGGACCGCACCGGCCGCACCACCGTGGCCAGCGAGCGGGACTTCGACGTCACGCTCGCGGCGGGCGACTACGAGATCCGGATTCGCGGCCAGATGGACCGCGTGGAGAGCGACGGTGACGGCCGCGCCTACGTGGTCGACTTCAAGACCGGCAAACAGGCGCCGACCGCCGCCGAGGTCGCCCGCCACCCCCAGCTCGCCGTCTACCAGCTCGCCGTCGGCGAGGGCGCCGTCGACGACGCCTTCGACGGCGAGCGGCCCGAACCGGGCGGCGCCGAACTCGTCCACCTCCGGCAGGGCGCCGCCCGGCGCGACGGCGGCGAGAGCCTGCCCAAGGTGCAGACCCAGGAGCCGCCGGCGGGGGAGTGGGTCGGCGAACTGCTGGCCAACGCCGCCGGCAAGGTCCTCGACGAGCGGTTCACACCGAGCGCCGGCCAGCACTGCGCGCACTGCGCGTTCCGCGCCTCGTGCAGCGCCCGGCCGGAGGGCCGGCACGTGGTCGAGTGAGACACGGCGGGCCGAAGCACGCGCGGTGAGGCGCGGCCGGCCCGGTCGGCGGCGAGGGGGACGCGGCCGGCCCGGGTGACGTACCGCACGCACGGCCCGCTCCGACCTGCGCTTCCGCCTCCCCGGGCGGCCGGCGTGGCCGCGACTGTCAGTGGCCGCCGCTAGCCTCTTTCCTCATGTCCGCCCGTATCACCGACCCCGAGCAGCTCAAGGAGCTGCTGGGGATCCCGTTCACCCCGGAGCAGACGGCCTGCATCACCGCGCCGCCCGCCCCGCAGGTGATCGTGGCCGGCGCCGGGTCGGGCAAGACCACCGTGATGGCCGCCCGCGTGGTCTGGCTGGTCGGCACCGGGCAGGTCGCCCCCGAGCAGGTCCTCGGCCTGACCTTCACCAACAAGGCCGCCGGCGAGCTGGCCGAGCGCGTCCGCAAGGCCCTGGTCAGGGCCGGCGTCACCGATCCCGACGCCATCGACCCCGAGAACCCGCCGGGCGAGCCGGTCATCTCGACGTACCACTCCTTCGCCGGCCGTCTCCTCACCGACCACGGCCTGCGCCTCGGCCTGGAGCCCAGCGCCCGCCTCCTCGCCGACGCCTCCCGCTACCAGCTCGCCGCGCGGGTGCTGCGCGAGGCACCCGGCCCCTACCCGGCGCTGACCCGCTCCTTCGCCGACCTGGTCAGCGACCTGCTCACCCTCGACTCCGAACTCGCCGAGCACCTGGTCGCACCGGAGGAGCTGCGCGCCTGGGACGCCGGACTGCTGGACACCCTGGAGGGCACCAAGCTCAGCAACGCCGACCTGCGCCGGGTCCCCGAGACGGCCGCGGCCCGCCGGGAACTCGCCGAACTCGTCGGGCGTTACCGGGCCGCCAAACGCGAGCGGGACCTGCTCGACTTCGGTGACCAGATCGCCCTGTCCGCCCGCCTGGCCGGCCTCCCCGAGGTGGGCCGGCTGCTGCGGGAGGAGTTCCGCGTGGTCCTCCTGGACGAGTACCAGGACACCTCCGTGGCCCAGCGGGTCCTGCTCGCGGGCCTCTTCGGCGCCGGCACCGGCCACCCGGTGACCGCCGTGGGCGACCCCTGCCAGGCCATCTACGGCTGGCGCGGCGCCTCCGTGGCCAACCTGGACGACTTCCCCGAGCATTTCGCCCGCGCCGACGGCCGCCCCGCCACCCGGCAGGCGCTCAGCGAGAACCGGCGCAGCGGCGGCCGCCTCCTCGACCTCGCCAACGGCCTCGCCGAGCCGCTGCGCGCCCTGCACGCGGGCGTGGAGGCGCTGCGCCCGGCCCCCGGCGCCGAGTACGACGGCACGGTCCGCTGCGCCCTGCTGCCCACCCACGCCGAGGAGATCGACTGGATCGCCGACTCCCTGGCCCACCTGGTGCGCACCGGCACGCCCCCCGGCGAGATCGCCGTGCTGTGCCGCACCGCGACCGACTTCGCCGAGATCCAGGGCGCCCTCGTCGCCCGTGACGTCCCGGTCGAGGTCGTCGGCCTGTCCGGGCTGCTGCACCTGCCCGAGATCGCCGACCTCGTCGCCGTCTGCGAGGTCCTCCAGGACCCCGGCGCCAACGCCTCCCTGGTACGGCTGCTGACCGGGCCGCGCTGGCGCATCGGCCCCCGCGACCTCGCCCTCCTCGGCCGCCGCGCCCGGCTGCTGGTCGCCCACGCGCGCGGGGACGACACCGACGACCCGGACCGTCGGCTCGCCGCGGCCGTCGAGGGGGTCGACCCGTCCGAGGTGATATCGCTCGCGGACGCCCTGGACACGTTCCTGGAGTCGCCCGCGGAGGACGGCACGCACGACGACGGGCTGCCGTTCTCGTCCGACGCGCGCGTGCGCTTCGCCCGGCTCGCCGCCGAACTGCGCGATCTGCGCCGATCCCTGTCCGACCCGCTCATGGACGTCCTGCACCGCGTCCTCGCGGTCACCGGCCTTGAGGTGGAGCTGTCGGCGTCCCCGCACGCGCTGGCCGCCCGCCGCCGCGAGACCCTGTCCAACTTCCTCGACGTCGCCGCCTCCTTCGCCGCGAGCGACGGCGAGGCCACCCTGCTCGCCTTCCTCGCCTTCCTGCGCACCGCCGCCCAGTACGAGAAGGGCCTCGACAACGCCCTGCCGGGCGGCGAGAACACCGTCAAGGTGCTCACCGCGCACAAGTCCAAGGGCCTGGAGTGGGACGTCGTGGCGGTCCCCGGACTCGTCACCGGCACCTTCCCGAGCGCCCAGGGCCGCGAGAAGTGGACCGCGCAGGCCAAGGTGCTGCCGCACGCCCTGCGCGGCGACGCCGACACCCTGCCCGACATCGGCTCGTGGGACGCGCGCGGCATGAAGGCCTTCCACGAGGCCATGAAGGACCACCAGCACACAGAGGAACTCCGCCTCGGCTACGTCACCTTCACCCGCCCCCGCTCCCTGCTGCTCGGCTCCGGCCACTGGTGGGGCCCCACCCAGAAGAAACCGCGCGGCCCCTCCGACTTCCTCCAGGCCCTGTACGGCCACTGCGCCGCCGGGTACGGCGAGATCGAGGCCTGGGCCGACCCGCCCGCCGAGGAGGAGCAGAACCCGGCCCTGCGTGCGGCCGGCGCCGACCAGGTGTGGCCGCTCCCGCTGGACGCCGACGCCCTGGCCCGCCGCCGCAGGGCCGCCGAGACCGTCCTCGCCCACCTGGACGCCCTCACGGTCCCCGGCGACGACACCCCACCGCTCACCGACGACCCGGACTGGCCGACTCCGCCGGACGACGAGCCGTACGAAGAGGACGTCCCCTGCGACGAGGACGTCCCCTACGAGGGGGAGGACCCCTTTGCCGACGAGCCGCCGTACGAGCCGCCGTACGAGCGGTCATATGAGTCGCCGTACGAAGGCGCCCCCGCGGAGAACGCCCCCACCCGCCATCCCACCGTCCCCCACCAGGCCCCCGCGCCCCCCACCGACACCGCCCTCACCCCCGAAGAGGCGCGCACCATCGCCTCCTGGGACCGCGACCTCGACGCCCTCGCCGGTGAGCTGCTGCGCGCCCGGCAGGCGGTGACGGACGTCCCGCTGCCCGCCACGCTGACCGCGACGCAGCTGCTGCGGCTCGCGGAGGACCCCGACGGGCTCGCGCAGGAACTCGCGCGCCCCATGCCGCGCCCCCCACAACCCGCCGCGCGCCGGGGCACCCGCTTCCACGCCTGGGTCGAGGCCCGCTTCGAGGAACTGACCCTGCCCCTGCTCGAACCGGACGAGCTGCCCGGCACCGATGCCGAGATCGCCGACGAACGCGACCTGGAAGCCCTCAAGGAGGCATTCGAACGCACCCCGTACGCCCGCCGCACCCCCTACCGGGTCGAGGCACCCTTCCAGTTCACCCTCGCCGGCCGCGTCGTACGGGGCCGCATCGACGCCGTCTACCGCACCGGTGAGGGCGACGAGGCGACGTACGAGATCGTCGACTGGAAGACCGGCCGCACCCGCGCCGCCGACCCCCTCCAGCTCGCGGTGTACCGGCTGGCCTGGGCCGAGCAGCAGGGCGTACCGCCCGAGTCCGTCACGGCCACCTTCCTGTACGTGCGCACCGGCGACGTCGTACGCCCGGAGGGCCTGCCCGGCCGCGAGGCGCTGGAGCGGCTGCTCACCGGCGAACCGGAGACCGCGCGGGAAGCACGCTGACCGTGGCGTACCAGACAGCCCCGGTGTGACGAACCGCCCGCCGGGGATGTCCGTGCGGGCCGATAGGCTCGTGAGCATGAGCCCCACCCCGGACAGCGCCGTCCGCACGTACATCGACCGGCACCGCGCCGCCTTCCTCGACGACCTCGCCGCCTGGCTGCGCATCCCCTCCGTGTCGGCGCAGCCCGAGCACGCCTCCGATGTACGGCGCAGCGCCGACTGGCTCGCCGCCAAGCTCCGCGAGACCGGCTTCCCGACGGTGGAGGTGTGGCCGACCGAGGGCGCCCCGGCCGTCTTCGCCGAGTGGCCCTCGGCCGACCCCGACGCCCCCACCGTGCTCGTCTACGGCCACCACGACGTGCAGCCCGCCGCCCGCGAGGACGGCTGGGACAGCGAGCCCTTCGAGCCGGTCGTCCGCGGCAACCGCCTCTACGCGCGCGGGGCGGCCGACGACAAGGGCCAGGTGTTCTTCCACACACTCGGCGTCCGCGCCCACCTCGCCGCCACCGGCCGCACCACCCCCGCCGTCACCCTCAAGCTGCTGATCGAGGGCGAGGAGGAGTCCGGCTCCCCGCACTTCCGCGCCCTGGTCGAGGAGCACGCCGAGCGGCTCGCCGCGGACGCCGTCATCGTCTCGGACACCGGCATGTGGTCCGAGGACACCCCGACCGTGTGCACCGGCATGCGCGGCCTCGCCGAGTGCGAGATCCGGCTGTACGGCCCCGACCAGGACATCCACTCCGGGTCCTTCGGCGGCGCCGTGCCCAACCCGGCCACCGCCGCCGCCCGCCTGGTCGCCGCGCTGCACGACGAGCACGCGCGCGTGGCCGTCCCCGGCTTCTACGACGGCATCGTGGAACTGACCGACCGGGAACGCGAACTCTTCGCCGAACTCCCCTTCGACGAGGAGCGCTGGCTGCGCACCGCCAAGTCCCGCGCCGCCCACGGCGAGGCCGGGCACACCACCCTGGAGCGGATCTGGGCCCGCCCGACCGCCGAGGTCAACGGCATCGGCGGCGGCTACCAGGGCCCCGGAAGCAAGACGATCATCCCGTCCTCCGCGACGGTCAAGCTGTCCTTCCGGCTGGTCGCCGGCCAGGACCCCGCGCACATCGAGAAGGCCGTCCGCGCGTGGGCCGCCGAGCAGGTGCCCGCCGGGATCCGGGCCGAGATCGACTTCGGCTCCGCCACCCGCCCGTGCCTCACCCCGCTCGACCACCCCGCGCTGCGGTCCGTGGTCCGCGCCATGGGCCGTGCCTTCGAGGGACCGGTCCGCTTCACCCGTGAGGGCGGTTCCGGGCCCGCCGCCGACCTCCAGGAAGTCCTCGGCGCCCCGGTGCTCTTCCTGGGCATCTCCGTCCCCTCCGACGGCTGGCACGCCCCCGACGAGAAGGTCGAACTGGACCTCCTCCTCAAAGGCGTCGAGACCAGCGCCTACCTGTGGGGAGACCTGGCCGACACCTGGCGCCCCGCACCCTGACCGGCCGGCGCCGCACGGACGGACACCGCGCGCGGGGCACACTGGAAGAACCGCCCCGAACCGCCCGGCCCGCCACGCCGCCGCCCGACGCCGGACGCCCTGAGGACCGCGCCGCGCCGAACCCGCCACGCCCTGCCGAACCGCCCGCCGACACGAGAACCGCCGCACTGGGGGAGTTGGAAGCACCCGTGACCACCTGGACCGACGACACAGCAGACCGACCCATCTCGCTGACCGCCCCGAGCGGCATCGACCGCGCCGCCCACCACCGGCAGGACGAGGCCTGGCTCGCGGCGGCGTGGAGCCACCCCACCACCCGCTGCTTCGTCGTCTCCGGCGGTCAGGTCCTCGTCGACGAGACGCCCGACGGCCGTACCGAACTCGTCATGACCCCGTCCTTCGAAGCCCCGCTCACCGAGGCACACCGCTACTTCCTGGGCATCGACGAGGACGGCGTCAGCTACTTCGCGCTCCAGAAGGACTCCCTGCCCGGCCGCATCGACCAGTCCGCCCGCCCGGCGGGCCTGCGCGAGGCCGGCCTGCTGCTCTCCCCGCGCGACGCCGGCCTCATGGTGCACGCCGTCGGCCTGGAGAACTGGCAGCGCACCCACCGCTTCTGCTCCCGCTGCGGCGAGCGCACCGTCATCGCCGCGGCCGGCCACATCCGCCGCTGCCAGGCCTGCGGCGCCGAGCACTACCCGCGCACCGACCCGGCCGTCATCATGGCCGTGACCGACGCCGACGACCGCATCCTGCTCGGCCGCCAGGTCCACTGGCCCGAGGGCCGCTTCTCCACGCTCGCAGGATTCGTCGAGCCCGGCGAGTCCATCGAGCAGGCGGTGCGCCGCGAAGTCTGCGAGGAGGTCGGTGTCACCGTCGGCCCCGTCGAGTACGTCGCCAGCCAGCCCTGGCCCTTCCCGTCCAGCCTCATGCTCGGCTTCACCGCCCGCGCCACCTCCACCGACATCGAGGTCGACGGCGACGAGATCCACGAGGCCCGCTGGTTCTCCCGCGAGGACCTCCACGACGCCTTCGAGTCCGGTGAGGTCCTGCCCCCCTACGGCATCTCCATCGCGGCCCGCCTCATCGAGACCTGGTACGGCAAGCCCCTGCCCACCCGCAGCTTCGTCTGAGGCGCTCCGGGTGGGCAGGGACCCGTACTGGAACCACAACGTCCACTACCACCGAGCCGTGCTGGCAGCCGTCCCCCACGGCTGCCGCACGGCCCTGGACGCCGGCTGCGGCGACGGCCTGCTCGCCCGCAAACTCGCCACCCGCGCGGAAGCGGTCACGGGCATCGACCGCTCACCGGAGATGATCCGCCGCGCCCGCGCCCGACAGCCGGCGAACGTCACCTACGTCACCGGCGACTACCTCGACGGCACCGCGCTCACCGAAGACGGCTACGACTTCGTCAGCGCGGTCGCCGTCGTGCACCACGCCCCCTTCGAGGACGCGCTCGCCGCACTGACCCGCCTCGTCACCCCCGGCGGCCGACTCGTCATCGTCGGCCTGGCCCGCAACCACACCCGGCTGGACTGGCTCATCAGCGCCTGCGGACTGCCCGCCAGCAGACTGCTCGCGCGTCTGCGGGGCGGCAAACGCGACCCTGACGGCATGCCCCTGGCGCACCCGCCCCTGCACTGGGGCGAGGTCCGCGCCGCGGCCCGCCGGCTGCTGCCCGGCTGCCACTACCGGCGACGGCTGCTGTGGCGCTACGTCGTCGTGTGGGACAAGCCAGGCGTCGTGTGGGACAAGCCAGTCGTCGGGTGGGACGAGCCACGAGAAAGCGGCCCCTGAGACACCGAGGTCCCAGAGGCCGCCTCCGCGGAACCGGACGCACCGGTCACGCGGCGAGCTTCTGCTTCACCTGAGCCAGAGAGGGGTTCGTCAGGGTCGAGCCGTCACCGAACAGCAGCGTCGGCACCGTCTGGTTCCCGCCGTTCGCCTTCTCCACGAGCGCGGCGGACTCCGGGTCCTGCTCGATGTTGACCTCGGTGTAGGCGATGCCCTCCCGGTCCATCTGGCTCTTCAGCCGCCGGCAGTAACCGCACCAGGTCGTGCTGTACATCGTCACGGTGCCCTGCATGTCTTCGCGCTCCTCAGGCAGCTCGGAAAAGTCCTACGGTGCCAGAACGCGGGCCACCCGCCCGCCATTCCCGTCGGGGGTATGCGGGAGTCGGTCCGCCCGCGGCTGTGACACTCGCCGCACCGGTACGACTATCAGAGCCCGCCTGTGGACAACCGGCACAGCCGTCTCCGGCGACCTGGCAGCATGGCGGGGTGACAGCAGCAACGCACTCCTCCCTCTTCCCGCGGGTACCGGACTCGGCCGACGCGGTGCTCGAAGGGCTCGACCCCGAGCAGCGCGAGGTGGCCACCGCCCTGCACGGGCCGGTGTGCGTGCTGGCCGGAGCGGGCACCGGCAAGACCAGGGCGATCACCCACCGCATCGCCTACGGCGTGCGCGCGGGCATCCTCCAGCCCTCCACCGTCCTCGCCGTCACCTTCACCAACCGCGCCGCCGGCGAGATGCGCGGCCGGCTCCGCCAGCTCGGCGCGCAGGGCGTCCAGGCCCGCACCTTCCACTCCGCCGCCCTGCGCCAGCTCCAGTACTTCTGGCCGAAAGCCATCGGCGGCGGCCTGCCCCGGATCGTCGACCGCAAGGCGCAGCTCGTCGCCGAAGCCGCCGCGACCTGCGGCACCAGACTCGACCGGGGCGAGCTGCGCGACGTCACCGCCGAGATCGAATGGTGCAAGGTCACCCAGACCGTCCCCGCCGACTACCCGTACGCGGCAGCGAAGGCCGGCCGGGAAGCCCCCCGCGACCCGGGGGAGATCTCCCACCTCTACGCGGCCTACGAAGACCTCAAACGCGACCGCGCGGTGATCGACTTCGAGGACGTCCTGCTGCTCACCGTCGCCATCCTCCAGGACCGCGCCGACATCGCGGCACAGGTCCGCGCCCAGTACCAGCACTTCGTCGTCGACGAGTACCAGGACGTCAGCCCACTCCAGCAGCGCCTGCTCGACCTGTGGCTCGGCGACCGCGAGAGCCTGTGTGTCGTCGGTGACGCCAGCCAGACCATCTACTCGTTCACAGGAGCAACGCCCGACCACCTCCTCGACTTCCGCGCCCGGCACCCCGGCGCCACCGTCGTCAAACTCGTCCGCGACTACCGCTCCACCCCCCAGGTGGTCCGCCTCGCCAACGGCCTGCTCGCCCAGGCCCGCGGCCGAGCCGCCGACCACCGGCTGGAACTCGTCTCCCAGCGCGCCCCCGGCCCCGACCCCCTCTACACCGAGTACACCGACGAACCCGCCGAGGCCGAAGGCGCGGCCCGCCGCATCAGGGAACTGATCGACGCGGGCGTCCCCGCCGCCGAGATCGCCGTGCTGTTCCGCACCAACGCCCAGTCCGAGACCTACGAACAGGCCCTCGCCGACGCCGGCGTCCCCTACCAGCTGCGCGGCGCCGAACGCTTCTTCGACCGGCCCGAGATCCGCAGAGCGGGCGCCGCCCTCCGCGCCGCGGCCCGCTTCGGCGCCAACGACTCCCTGCTCGACGACGCCGACGACCTGCCCTCTCAGGTCCGCGCCGTACTGTCCGGCGAGGGCTGGACCGCCGCGCCCCCGGCCGGATCCGGCGCCGTCCGAGAGCGCTGGGAGTCCCTGACCGCCCTCGTCAACCTCGCCCAGGACCTCACCGCCGCCCGGCCCGGAGCCGGCCTCGGCGACTTCGTCACCGAACTCGACGAGCGGGCCGGCGCCCAGCACGCCCCCACCGTCCAGGGCGTCACCCTCGCCTCCCTGCACGCCGCCAAGGGCCTGGAGTGGGACGTCGTCTTCCTGGCCGGCGTCGCCGAGGGCATGCTCCCCATCACCTACGCCAGGACCGACGAGCAGATCGAGGAGGAACGCCGCCTCCTGTACGTCGGCGTCACCCGCGCGAGGGAGCGGCTGCACGTCTCCTGGGCCCTCTCCCGCTCACCCGGCGGCCGGCCCAGCCGCAGGCCCAGCCGGTTCCTCGCGGGCCTGCGCCCCGGCACCACCGCCACCGTCGGCGCCACCGGCTCCGGAGCCGCCGGCGGCGTCGAGCGGGGGACCGGCGCGAGCACCGCTGCCGCCCCCCGGCGCGTCCAGCGCACCCCGGCCCGCTGCCGGGTCTGCGGCCGCACCCTCACCGACGCGGGCGACATGAAGCTGATGCGCTGCGAGGACTGTCCCTCGGACATGGACGAAGGGCTCTACGAAAGGCTGCGCGAATGGCGTGCCGCCCAGGCCGCCCGCAGCGGCCAGCCGGACTTCTGCGTCTTCACCGACCGCACGCTGATGGCCATCGCGGAGGCGCGACCCGAAAGCGCCGCCGACCTCTCCCGCATCCCTGGCGTCCTCAGCCGCAAGCTCCGCGGCTACGGACCCGATGTTCTGGCCATCTGTGCAGGTCAGGAGCCTGATGGGGGCGTCGATGGAGACTGACGGCAACTCGTCGAAAAAATAGTTTGCGCATGCCCCGGCAATCCCCATAGGTTCTAGGCACGGAAGCGGCGGCCTTCTCCGAAGGCCCGGCTCCGTGATGTACTTGCACACCCGCACGGACTGGTTCGTCCCAGTCCCCAAGACGCCGAGAGGAGGCGAGTCCAGTGATCAGCATCAACACCAGCACCACCAGCACGGCCAAACTGACCGATCGCCCGACCGTCTCCACGTGCATGCTCGGCGCCTCTTTCCAGGGCACCGGTCTGTCCGGCATTCGTGCCGTCCGTCCGGCGTCCTCCCTGTCTCTCGCGGATCTTCCCGTCCGTGAGCGCAATGAGCGACCGACCAAGGCACTGGAAGCGGTAGCGGCACAGGCGAACGCCTATGCCCTGGCGGCGGCCGGTGCCGGATTCCGGAAGCAGACGAAGCAGCACCAGCACCACCTGATGTGGGCCTTCCGTGGGCCAGAACCCTGGAGCGATCCAGCCTGACAGCGATCAGGCCGGCGCCTTCAGGGCCGCGGAACCCCACCCGGGATCCGCGGCCCTTCTGTTTTCCCCGAACGGGGACGACGGAGCGAAGGGGCCTCGGGACAAGAAAAGAACCCGGTACCACCGCCACCCGGCCAACCGGCCGGAACGACCAGACGAGGAAGACCACCCGTGCATCTCGAAGCGCACGCCCCGTCCGTACCGCCTTCACGAACGCTCCCCCCGCCCGGCCTCACGGAGGACTCCACCTTGACCCCCCTCACCGCGCTCACCGCGCTCGACGACGCCATCGAGAACCTCGGCGTACCCGTCCCCTGCCGCTCCTACGACCCCGAGGTCTTCTTCGCCGAGTCGCCCGCGGACGTCGAGTACGCCAAGTCCCTCTGCCGCACCTGCCCGCTGATGGAGGCCTGCCTCGCCGGCGCCAAGGAGCGGCGTGAGCCGTGGGGCGTCTGGGGTGGCGAGCTGTTCGTCCAGGGCGTCGTCGTCGCCCGGAAGCGGCCGCGTGGCCGCCCGCGCAAGAACCCGGTCACAGCATGAACACCGCAGGAACGATCGACCGCCCCCTCACGCACGACCCCAAGAAGCAGGATCCGATGAAGCCGTCCACCAGCGAGCCCGCCGGCTCCGCGACCACAGACGTCACCACCACCCGCGCGACCGAGTCGCGTCAGAACAGGAACCGAGAAATGCAACTCATGCAAGAAGCCCTGGCTCGTGCGCATATGCACGACCGACTCCGTGAGGCCGTGAGCGAGCGTCAGGCCATGCGCCTGGCGGTCGCCCAGCGGATGCAGCGCCGCGCCGAGCGCGCCTCGCTGCGCGCCCGCCGCGCGCTGGCCATGGCCGTCATGCAGTAATCCACCCACACCGGAAGCGGTGGCCTCCCTGCCCAGGGAGGCGAAGTCTTCCCCGCGGGGGCCGGTCCGGCCGAACGGACCGGCCCGCGCAGTGCGTTGCGCCGGGCGATCGGCCGGGCGCGTGATGATCGCCGCCGGGTGACGCGTCGTTCCGGAGACGGTGACCGTGGGCAGGTCAGCCTGAGGCGATGTGCCAGGCGCCTTCGGCGTCCTGCGCGGTGGGGTAGGTGGGGAAGACCTGGTCCAGGCCGACGATGCGGAAGATCCGGGCGACGCGCTCGGGTACGGCGGCCAGCGCCATGGCCGCGTCGGCGGCCATGGCGTGGTTGCGGGCGGCGATCAGGACGGTGATGCCGCTGGAGTCGCAGAACGTGATGCCCGCGAGATCGAGGACCAATTGCCCGCCCGGGCGCAGGCTGAGTCCGGGGAGGGCGTCGCGGACTTCGGGTGCGGTGTGATGGTCCAGGTCCCCGGCGAGTTCCATGACCGCGCCGGCTGCGGTGGTGCGGGTGCGGAGGGTCAGGTGCTTGGTCACTGCCGCTCCTCACAGGTGGTTCGGGGCACGTGGATGGCGAGGACGGCGGTGTCGTCGTCCACGCCGGTGCCGAAGCTGTCGAGCAGATCGCGGACCGCGCCGATGGTGCCCGACGCGGTGGTGGGGGCGAGGCCGCGGCCGAAGTCGAGGAGAGCGTCGTCGCCGTACCGGTCTTCGCCGCCGGCGGAGGTGGTGTGGGCTTCGGTGAGGCCGTCGGTGTGCAGGAGCAGAGTGTCGCCGGGGGCGAGATGGACGGTGGTGGTGGCGATATGGGCGTCGGGCAGGACGCCGATGAGCTGTCCGCCGGGGGTGGGCAGGTAGTCGGCGGTGCCGTCGGCGCGCATCAGCAGAGCCGGGGGGTGTCCGCCGCTGGCCAGGGTGATCCGGAAGCCGCCTCGCTGAGGGTCCGGGGTGAGCAGGCCGAAGACGACGGTGCAGAAGCGGGGGTCGTTGCCGTTGTACTCGTGGTTGAGGACCGTGTTGAGATTGTTGAGGACGGCGGCCGGGTCCGGGTTGTAGACGGCGGCTGCGCGCAGCGTGTAGCGGGCCAGGGAGGTGACGGCAGCCGCGGCGGCGCCCTTGCCGCACACGTCGCCCAGGAACAGGCCCCAGGTGCCGGCGGCCAGGGGGAACAGGTCGTAGAAGTCGCCGCCGACCTCGTCGACAGAGGCGATGTGGTAGTGCGCGGCGACGTCCAGGCCGGGCACGTTCGCCGGCACGGGCGGCAGCAGGGTCTTCTGCAGGGTGGTGTTCAGGAGCTTGAGGCGGTCGCGTTCGAGGTCGGCTTCCTTGCGGGCGCGCAGGAGTTCCCTCTCGTAGGCGCGGCGGTCGCGGGCGTCGAAGAGGGTGGTGCGGATCAGCAGGGGCTGTCCGTCACTGCCGGTCTTGACCGTCGAGGTGACCATGACGGGCAGACGAGAGCCGTCGGCCGCCTTCAGTTCCAGGGCGATACCGCTGATCTCGCCCTGCATGCGCAGCAGCGGGGCGAAGTGCGTCTCGTGGTAGAGCCGGCCGCCGACGGTCAGGAGATCGGAGAAGTGCCTGCGGCCCACCAGGTCGCCGCGCTCGTAGCCCAGCCAGTCCAGCAGCGTGGCGTTGACCTTGGCGATCCGGCCGTCCAGGAGGGTGGAGAGATAGCCGCAGGGGGCGCGTTCGTAGAGGTCCTCGGCGCTGTCCTCCAGCAGCTCGGAGAACCGGGCGTCCTCGTCCGCCGGCCCCTGGTCCCCGGCCGGACCCTTGCTGTCCGCCGGATCACCGGTCGCGCACATCATCCGAGGGCTCCCGCGAACGCGGCGATCGCCGCAGCCGTCTCCTCCGGAGCGGCGAGCTGGGGGCAGTGCCCCGTCGCGTTCAGCGTGACCAGCCGGCTTTCCGGAATCCGCGCGTGGACGAACGCGCCCACCTCCGGCGGTGCGATCGCGTCGTTGGAGCACTGGGCGACCAGCGTGGGCACCCGTACCGCCGCGAGGTCGGCGCGGTTGTCGGACAGGAACGTCACCCGGGCGAAGACTCCGGCGATCTCCGGGTCCGTACGGCAGAAGCTGTTCGTCAGCTCCTCACCCAGCTCGGGCCGCTCCGGGTTGCCCATGATCACCGGGGCCATCGCGCCCGACCAGCCCAGATAGTTCGCGTCCAGCGACTCCAGCAGCTCATCGATGTCGGCGCCGCTGAACCCGCCCCGGTAGCCCGTGGCCGGGTCGTCGATGAAGCAGGGGGAGGGGGCGAGCAGCACCAGTCCGGCGAACGCATCCGGCTCGCGAGCGGCTGCCAGCACGCCCATCATCGCGCTCACCGAGTGCCCCACGAACGTGACCGGGCCCAGCGCCAGCTCCCGGCACATCTCCAGCACGTCCTCGACGTATCCGTCCAGCGACCCGTACCGGTCCCGGCTCCAGGCCGACAGCTGCGAGTTCCCCGAGCCCACGTGATCGAAGAGGACAACAGTGAAGTCCCGCTCCAGCGCCGGCACCACCAGACGCCACATGTTCTGGTCGCACCCGAAACCGTGCGCCAGCATTACCACCGGCGCGCCGGCCCGCCCGGTCACCGTCACATGGTTCCTGATCCGCACATCCATGCCGGCCATCCTCGCAGACCCCTCCGGGGCGGGCGCGACGCGATCATTCTCACGGCGGTCCGGGTGCCTCCCGAACCGGTGGAACGCGCTGTCCGCCTCCGGTCAGGCCTCCGCAGCGGATGCCTCTTCGCTCTCGGCCTCCTCGCCTCGCGTCTCCGTGTTCCGTACCTCCGCGTCCCCTGCCTCCTCGGCCGGCCCGGCCCCGTCCCCGAATCCCGGCAGCCACTCCTCCAGTTCCTCCCGCAGGCGTACCGTCGCGCCCAGTTGGCACAGGACGCCGATGGTGCTGAGGGTCACCCGGTGGATCAGCAGGTAGGCCGGGGGGAGGTTGAGGCGTTTGCCGAGCTGGTAGGCGGGGGAGCGGGGGTCGGCGACGCGGGCGGCCTGGCTGCGCATCCAGCCGCGGGTGAAGGTGAACGCCTCGACGCGGGCCGGTTCGATGATGGGCAGCAGATAGTCCATCACCGCTTCCGGGTCCAGCTCTATGGAGTCCTTGACGAACCCCTCCTCACACAGCAGCTCGTAGACCTTCTCGGCGTCGCCGTCCAGTGTCAGGCGCAGGGAGACGCCGATCGGCAGGGGCAGCCCGCCGGGGAGCCGGTCGACCGTGCCGAAGTCCAGGACGCCCAGCCGCCAGTCCTGCTCACCGCCCGGGCCGCCGGGCAGCAGCCGGAAGTTGCCCGGGTGGGGGTCGGCGTGCAGCAGCCCGGTGCGGGCCGGGCCCGAGAACAGGAAGCGGGCGAGCAACTGGCCGGCCCGGTCGCGCTGCTCGGGGGTGCCGTCGGCGATGACCTCCGACAGCGGGATGCCGTCGATCCACTCGGTCACCAGGACCTGCTCGCCCTGGTGCACCACCGCCGGGACCACCACGTCCGGGTCGGCCGCGAACTCCTCGGCGTGCGCGGCCTGCGACTCCGCCTCCAGTGAGTAGTCCAGTTCCTCGGCGACCCGGTCCTTCAGCTCCGCGATCAGCGGCTTGATGTCCATGCCGGGGATCAGCGGGCCCAACAGCCGTGCGAACCGGCTCAGTTGGCTCAGGTCGGACAGCAGGGCGTCACCGGCGCCCGGGTACTGCACCTTGACGGCCACCTCGCGGCCGTCGTGCCACACCGCCCGGTGCACCTGGCCGATGGAGGCCGCTGCCGCCGGCTTGTCCTCGAACTCTTCGAACAGCTCGCGCCAGTCCGCGCCCAGCCGCTCCGCCAGCACAGCGTGCACCGTGCGGGTCGGCATGGGCGGCGCCGCCTCCTGGAGCTTGGTCAGGGCCGCGCGGTAGGGGCCGGCGACCTCCTCGGGCAGCGCGGACTCGAAGACGGACAAGGCCTGCCCGAACTTCATCGCGCCGCCCTTCAGCTCGCCGAGCACCTTGAAGAGCTGGTCCGCGGTGCGCTGCTGCAGCTCGCGGCCGACGATCTCCGCGGACTCGCCCACGATGCGCTTGCCCAGCCCCCAGGTCGCCCGCCCGGCGAAGCCGAGCGGGAGCGCCGCGAGCTTGGCGGTACGGGTGACCGCCTTCCGGGGAAGATCAGACATGCGCCCTCCAGGTCCCAGTCGGCCGCGCCGCGCCTGCCTCGCGTCGCCGCTCGGTCGTCGGCCGTTGCACCGCCATTGTCGCGCGCCGGTGCCCGTCGGTTGAGGAGTGCTCCCCCTTGGCTTTGCGCGCCGCCGCGCAGCCGCAGGCCGGATGCGGCCGGATCGGCCGGGAATGCCAGGTCAGGCCGGGTAGGGACGCTTCCCAGCGGACCCCGGCCGCGGACGGCGACCCACCGTCGAGGAAGGTCAGGGCGTGTGCCGCGGCCAGCCCCGCGACCGTCACGGCGAGTGTCAGATCACACGCCCCGGTCCGGCGGGAGCGGCCGGTGCGCCACTGGGCGACCAGCCGGGGCCAGGCCGGGTCCCGGTCCGTGCGGTCCTGGTGCAGACAGCCCGCGCAGCCCGACTCGCCGGGCAGGACCAGCGGGCCGACCACGCCGGTGCCCTCCACGACCCCCGCGTACAGATGGGGAGTGCCGGAGGCCAGGAGGGGCTCGGCCTCGCGTGGGTCGGGCGCGTGCACGGCCACCTCGTCCCTGGGGGTGAGGATCACCAGGGAGAGGCCGGGGTCCTCGGCGCCGGAGCCGGGGGAGTGAGGGCGACGCGGTGCGCGCTCCGGGGCGGCGCGCCGGACCACCGCCCGGGCCGCGGTGTCCCGGCGGTCGCCGACGGACTCGGCGGGCAGCCCGCCCGGAGCGACATCCCAGGGCTCCACCCGGCCGGAGTCCTGGACCTCGACCTCGCCGACACCGGCGCCCGACAGCACCGAGGCGAGCACGGCGCCCACCCGTCCGGCACCGCGGACCCGCACCCGCAGGGCCCGGCGGGCGGCGAGCCGGGCGAGCCCGCCGCCCGGCTCGGGCGTCGTCAGGGTCAGCGAGGCGAGGTCGGGGCGCAGCCGCCGCAGCACGCTCTCCTTCTGCCGCAGGGCGTCGGCCGCCGGGCCCCCGCCGCGCGCGTCGTCGACGAGGCCCGCGCGCGACAGCCGCTCCACCAGTGCGTCGACCCTGCCCTCCGGGAGATTCAGCCGGCGGCCCTCCTGGCGCAGCAGGGGCAGCCCCCGGGCGCCGTTGAGCAGGTCCAGGAAGCTGCCCGTCGCCGAGTCCATCGGGCCCAGTGTCAGCGCGTGCGCCGGGGTCATCCCGAACTGCACGGTCTCCAGATCGCGCCAGCCGCGCCGCAGCGCCGGTTTCATCATCGGATGCATTGCCCGTCCCCCGAGATCAAGATCAGTGGAAACAGCCGTCATGGAAGCCGCGGAACCGGTCGTGTTCCGCCGACGCCAGCCAGCATGCCCGGCCCGCGTCGCCGGTGCCGGGAGTTATCCACAGGCAGGGGATGTTCGTCATACAAGCCGGTTCAAGCCGGCCAGGATGCAAGTCGGCCGAGACGTAAGCCAGCCGGGACGCAAGTCGGCCGGGATGTAAGTCGGCCGGGATGTAAGTCGGCCGGGATGAAAGGGTGCAAAGCGGATGTGCTGACTGGTCGCAGGAATCAGACGCATGGTGGGGATCGGCGCCGCCCCGTCCCCAGCCGGGACTTCCGGACCGCCCAGCGGGTAACGTCGGGGCGTGCCCGCCGACCCACTGCACCGCGCCGGAAAGCCACAGCGCAGCACGACGAGCCAGCCGCCCGGCGGCTCGGGGGCGAGCGCGATCGAGGTTCGCAGGAGTTCCCGGCGCCGCCGGACGGTCTCCGCGTACCGCGAGGGCGATCGCACCGTCGTACTGATCCCCGCCCGGATGTCCAAGGCGGAGGAGCAGCGCTGGGTGTCCGTCATGCTCGACAAGCTCGCCGCCCAGGAGGGCAGGCGGCGCCTGGGCGACGCCGAGCTGGTCGAACGCGCCGAGCGGCTGTCGGCCCAGTACTTCGACGGCCGGGCCCGGCCCTCCTCGGTGCGCTGGGTCACCAACCAGAACACCCGCTGGGGCTCGTGCACCCCGGCCGAGGGCAGCATCCGCCTCTCGCACCGTCTGCAGGGCATGCCCGAGTACGTCGTCGACTACGTGCTCTGCCACGAGCTGGCGCATCTGCTCGTCCCCGGCCACGGCCCCGATTTCTGGCGGCTGCTGGAGGCCTACCCGCGCACCGAGCGGGCCCGCGGCTACCTGGAAGGCGTGGTCGCCGCCGAACGGCTGCCGCCCCAGCCCGCCGTGCAGGAGGAGTGAGCGCCCGCCGTACAGGAGGAGTGACTGCCCGGCGCATGGAGGAGTGAGCGACCGGCGCACGGAAGAGTGAGCGACCGGCGCGTGCTGTCAGCAGCCGGGCGCCGTTGTGTACCGGCTCTGTACCGACCGGGCCCGGCCGGGGCCGATGTCGGCCACAGCCGTTAGCCTGGCGCGACGCACTCGCATTCGGGATGGGGGACGGTCGTCACACATGGCCAGGGAATTCCAACGCGGCCACAAGGCCAGGATCAGTGACCTCACGGCGGGCACGGATCTGTACGTAGGCGTGCAGATCTCCGCCCCCGGACTGAACTTCGACATCAGCTGCTTCGGCCTGGACGCGGACGAGCGGTTGTCGGACGACCGGTACTTCGTCTTCTTCAACCAGCCGAAGTCGCCTGAGGGGTCCGTCCAGCTGCTGGGTGCCCAGGCGGGTGACACGGAGTCGTTCCGGGTCACGCTCGACCGGGTCCCGTCGCAGATCCGCAAGCTGTCCTTCACCGCCACCATCGACGGCGCCGGCCAGATGTCCCAGGTCGCCCCCGGCTATCTGCGCATCGTCGCGGGCGGCGAGGAGGTCGCCCGCTACTCCTTCAGCGGCGCTGAGTTCTCCACCGAGCGGGCCGTGATGCTCGGTGACTTCTACGTCAAGGACGGCTGGCGGTTCGCCGCGGTCGGGCAGGGCTTCGACGGTGGTCTGGAAGCGCTGCTGAAGAATTTCGGCGGCGAGGTGCTGGAGGAGGAGGCGCCCGCCGCCCCCCAGCAGCAGCCTCAGGCCGGCGCCGCCCCCGGATTCGCCCCGCCCGCGTTCGCCGCCCCGGCCGCCTCCGTACCCGCGCCGACACCCGCCCCGGCCGCTCCGCCCGCGCCCGCCCCGGCACCGCAGCCCGCACCGCCGGCCCCCGCGCCCGCCCCGCAGGGCTACGCGCCGCCCCCCGGACACACCCCGCCGCCCGCGCCCGCGCCGGGCGTGCACGCCGCGCCGACGATCATCGCACCGCTCACCCCGCCCGTCGGCGGCACCGTCCCGCCCCCGCCCCCGGCACCCGCGCCCTACGGGCAGCCGCCCGGCGGGCAGCCGAGCGCGCCCATGCCTCCCGGCTACGGCCAGCAGCCGCCCTCCTACGGCGGCCGGCCCACCGCACCCGTGCCCCCGGGCTACGGCCGGCAGGGCGCCGCCCCCTACGGGGTGCCGCAGGGCGCCCCCCAGGGCGGCGCCGGTGTGACGGCCGCGCTGTCGGCGTTCAAGGAGACGCCCACCGGACAGCGCTGGACGCAGCAGAACAAGAAACTCGTCCGCGTCGACCTCGGCGTCGGCGGACAACCGGTGCTCGCCCGGCAGGGCAGCATGGTCCTCTACCAGGGCAAGGTCGACTTCGGCTACAAGGGCGCCGGGTTCGCCGGGCGGATCGTCGGCAACGCCACCGGCCAGGAGATGCAGCTGATGCGCTGCACCGGCCAGGGCCAGGTGTTCCTCGCCGAGAACTCCGCCCACCTGCACCCGGTCGAACTCCAGGGCGACGCGATCTGTGTCTCCGCCGAGAACGTCCTCGCCTTCGACGAGAGCCTCCAGTACGAGGTCCGCCGCATCGAGGGCCACGGCATCCCCGGCGGCGCGCTGTTCACGATGCAGTTCCAGGGCACCGGCACGATCGTCGTCAAGACGCACGGCACCCCCGTCGTCCTGCCGGTCACACCGACCACCTTCGCCGACTGCAACGCCGTCGTCGCCTGGTCGGCCGCCTCCCAGGTGATCGTCTCCAGCCAGGTGCGGATGCGCCGCAACGCCTACCCGGGCGACACCGGCGAGAGCGTCAACCTCCAGTTCCGGGGCGCCCCCGGCAACTTCATCGTCGTCCAGCCGTACGAGGTCTGAGGGAGCCCGTCATGAACCAGCCGCTCGCGGGCTTCGCTCCCGCACCCGTCACCGCCCGCATGGAGAACCACGGCAACCACATGCTGAAGGTCGCCCTCCAGACCGGGAACGACCTCTTCGCGCGCGTGGGGTCGATGGTCGCCTACGAGGGTTTCATCCAGTACGAGCCCAACCCGCCGGCCGTCCGCCAGGTCGCCCGCGACTGGATCACCGGCGAGGGCGCCCCGCTGATGAAGTGCTCCGGCGACGGACTGCTCTACCTCGCCGACTACGGCGCCGACGTCGTCGTCATCAACCTGAACGGCGACGGCATCTCCGTCAACGCCACCAACCTGCTCGCCTTCGACGCCCACCTCACCTGGGGCGTGGAGCGCGTCAAGGGGCTCGCCAAGTTCGCCGGACAGGGCCTGTGGAACACGAGGATCTCCGGGCAGGGCTGGGTCGCGCTGACCTCCCGGGGCAAGCCGGTCGTCGTGGACTGCGGCGGCGGCGAGGACGAGACGTATGTCGACCCGGACGCGCTGGTCGCCTGGTCCCCGAACCTGAAGGTGAAGGGCAAGCGCAGCTTCAAGGCGCAGTCGCTGATCGGCCGGGGCAGCGGCGAGGCCTACCAGATGGCCTTCTCCGGCCAGGGCATCGTCGTCGTCCAGCCCAGCGAGGACAGCACCGACCGCCTCCGGTTCCGGGGCTGAGGGGGAGTCAGGACACCATGCAGAGTTCGCTTTTCGCGCACAACGACTCCCAGGCCCAGGAACGCTGGAGCCTCCAGAACAAGCAGATGCTCCGCGTCACCCTGGAGGGCCACGACGACCTGCTCGCCCGCAAGGGCACCATGGTCGCCTACCAGGGCCTGGTCGAGTTCGACGCCGAGTACCGCGGCCACGGCCAGGCACGCGCGCGTGCGTACACCGGAGAGGGCCTGGACCTCATGCGCTGCCACGGGCAGGGCACGGTCTACCTCGCCAACCTGGCCCAGCACGTGCACGTCCTTGAGGTCGAGCAGGACGGGCTGACCGTCGACAGCTCCTACGTCCTCGCCATGGACTCCTCGCTGCACCACGAGGTCATCGCCGTCGACAGCCAGTACGGCATCTCCGGCTCGGGGAAGTACCAGCTCAACATCACCGGGCGCGGCCGGGTCGCCCTGATGACCTCGGGCGCGCCGCTGCTGATGCGGGTCACGCCCGACACGTACGTCAACTGCGACGCGGACGCCATCGTCGCCTGGTCCACCGGGCTGCGCGTGCAGATGCAGGCCCAGACGCATTCCTCCGGGGTGTGGCGGCGGCGCGGCAGCACCGGGGAGGGCTGGGAGCTGAGCTTCATGGGCTCCGGGTTCGCGCTGGTGCAGCCCAGCGAACTGCTGCCGCCGCAGCACGCCCAGATCGGGCAGGGCGTCGCCGCCCAGTTCGGCATGGGCCAGCACGGGGCGCACGGCCAGAACCAGGGCAACGTCTGGAGCTGACCGGCCACAGGGCCCGGGACGGGGACTGAACCCGGGACACGGACACGGGAGGGGCGACCGCCGAAGCAGTCGCCCCTCACCCGTGACTCCGGCCCCGTCACGCCATCCCGTCACCCCGCCCCGCTCGCAGCCGCGCGCGGGTCGCCTCCAGCAGCCGTACGACCGACGCGTCGGCGACGTCCGGGATCTCGTCGGGGGCGAACCAGCGCAGGTCCAGTGACTCGTCGCTGATCGCCTCGACGGCGCCGGCCGGGGCGAGCACCGCGTACTGCACGTCCAGGTGCCAGGCGCACGGCGTGTGGTGGCGGTCCAGGCGCACCGGGCCGCCCGGCAGCAGGGTCAGGCCCGCGATGCCCGACTCCTCCGTCGCCTCCCTGAGGGCCGCGTCCGCCAGCGTCGCGTCGGACGGCTCGCAGTGGCCGCCCATCTGCAGCCACATCCGCAGTTTGCGGTGCAGGGTGAGCAGCACCTGGCCCCGCCCGGGGTCGACCACCAGGGCGCTCGCGGTGATGTGCCCGGCCCGGCAGGCCTTCCCCATGCCGTCCGGATGGGCCGCCAGATGGTCCAGATAGGCCTGGCGCAGCTCTTCCTGGCCCTCGTACGCCTTCAGCACGAGGGCCGCGTCGTCGTGCAGGCTCACTCGGTGCCGTCGCCCCCGGGCTCGTCGCCGTCCTCGCCGTCCTTGTCAGCGGTGCCGTCCTCGCCGTCCTTCTTGCGCGGGTCCGGCTTCCCGGCGGCCTCGCCGAGCATCTTGTCCAGCTCGGAGAAGTCCAGCTGCTCGCGGTGCACGAAGCCGTCCGGGTCGTCCAGGTCGGTCGCGGTCGGCAGCATGTCCGGGTGGTGCCACAGGGCGTCCCGGCCGTCGACCCCGCGCGCGTCGGTCAGCGAAGCCCACAGGCGGGAGGCGTCGCGCAGCCGGCGCGGGCGCAGCTCCAGACCGATCAGCGTGGCGAACGTCTGCTCGGCCGGGCCGCCGGTCGCGCGGCGGCGGCGCAGCGTCTCGCGCAGCGCGTCGGCGGACGACAGCCGCGGCTTCGCGGCGGCGTGCACCACCGCGTCCACCCAGCCCTCCACGAGGGCCAGCGCGGTCTCCAGCCGGGCCAGCGCGGCCTTCTGCTCGGGCGTGTCCTCCGGTTGGAACATGCCCTGCTGGAGGGCGTCCTGCAACTGCTCCGGGTTCTGCGGGTCGAACTGGCCGACCACGTCCTCCAGCTTGGCGGTGTCGACCTTGATCCCGCGCGCGTAGCCGTCGACCGCGCCGAACAGGTGGGAGCGCAGCCACGGCACGTGGGCGAACAGCCGCTGGTGCGCGGCCTCGCGCAGCGCCAGATAGAGCCGCACCTCCTCCTGCGGGACGCCGAGGTCCTTGCCGAAGGCCGCCACGTTCGCCGGGAGCAGCGCGGCCTTGCGGGGCGGGCCCAGCGGCAGGCCGACGTCCGTGGAGCCGACGACCTCACCCGCGAGGACGCCCACGGCCTGGCCGATCTGGGTGCCGAACATGGCACCGCCCATCGAGCGCATCATGCCGATCAGCGGACCGGCCATGGCCTGCATCTCCTCCGGCAGGACATCGCCCATGGCCGCGCCGACCCGCTCGGCCACCGGGTCGACCAGCTCCTGCCACGCGGGCAGGGTCGCCTCGACCCACTCGGCACGCGACCAGGCCACCGCCGAGGCCGCGCCCGACGGCAGGGAGGTCGCGTCGTCCAGCCACAGGTCGGCCAGGCGGACGGCTTCCTCGACCGATTTGCGCTCGGCAGGGCCCACGCTGGCGTCCTTCGAGCCGTCCTGCGCGCCCTGGGCGACCGTCTGGCGGGCGATCTGCTTGGCCATGTCCCAGTTCACCGGACCGCCCTCGTACGAGAGCATCTGGCCGAGCTGCTGGAACGCGGCGCCCAGGTCGGTGGGGTTCAGGGAACCGAACATGGCTGCGAGCGGATTGTCGGCGCCGGGGCCGCCCAAGCCTCCGGCTCCGGGCATTCCGCCGAAGCCGAACGGGTTGGCCGGTCCCTGCCCACCGCCGCTCTCCTGGTCCTTCTTCTTGCCCTCGTCGCCGTCTTCCGGCTCCTCCGGCGGAAGGCCGAATCCGAATGGGGTGTCACTCACGGGATTCCTCGGCTGGTAAGGCCACCGGTCTGTTCCGGCGGCGCGGCTGCCCGACAACACCACCCAGCGTAGACACCCGGACCCGATCGGGCCTCGGTGCTTCGCCCACGGAGGGCCTGCGGCAGGATGGATGCACCTGGTACGCACGCGTCAGTCGCGCTCGTACAGAAGACAACCTCTGGAGACGCCCGGTGAGTTCCCCAGATCCGCAGGTTCGCGCAGCGCGAAACCGCTCAACCCCGCCCGCCGTGCGCGGGCCCGTCGTCGCGGTCACCGGCGCCGCCACCGGTGTCGGCGCCCTGCTCACCGCCCGGCTGGCCGCGTCGGAGGAGGTCAGGCAGGTCGTCGCCATCGACGAGCGGCGCGGGGAGTGCGCCGACGCCGAGTGGCACATCCTGGACGTGCGGGACCCGGCGATCGCGGACAAGCTGCGCGGCGCGGACGTGGTCGTGCACCTCGCGCTCGACCTCGATCTGGAGACCGATCCGGCGGCCCGCACCGCTTACAACGTCCGGGGGACCCAGACCGTGCTGACGGCCGCCGCGGCGGCCGGTGTGCACCGGGTGGTGCTGTGCACCTCGGCGATGGTCTACGGCGCGCTGCCCGACAACGAGCTGCCGCTGTCCGAGGACGCCGAGCTGCGCGCCACGGCCGAGGCGACCGGCGTCGGCGACCTGCTGGAGATCGAGCGGCTGGCCCGCCGGGCGCCCCGCGCGCACCCCGGTCTGAACGTCACCGTCGTACGGCCCGCCGTGCTGGTCGGCGGTACGGACACCGCGCTGACCCGGTACTTCGAGTCGCCCCGGCTGCTGGTGGTGGCCGGCTCCCGGCCCGCCTGGCAGTTCTGCCACGTCGAGGACCTGTGCGGTGCGCTGGAGTACGCCGTGCTGGAGAAGGCCGACGGCGAGCTGGCCGTCGGCTGCGACGGCTGGCTGGAGCAGGAGGAGGTCGAGGAGCTGAGCGGCATCCGGCGCATGGAGCTGCCGTCGGCGGTCGCGCTCGGGGCCGCGGCCCGGCTGCACCGGATCGGGCTCACGCCGTCCCCGGCCGGGGACCTGGCCTACACGATGTACCCGTGGGTGGTCAGCGGGAGCCGGCTGCACGATGCCGGGTGGCGGCCGAAGTGGACCAACGAGGACGTGCTCGCGGAGCTGCTGGCGGAGGTGTCCGGGCGGCACACGGTCGCCGGGCGCCGGCTGGGCCGCAAGGACGCCACGGCGGCGGGGGCCGCGGGAGCGACGGTCGCTCTGCTGGGTGCGGCGGCGGTCGTACGGCGGGCCCGGAAGGCCCGGCGCCGGGTGTGAGCGCACCGCGCCGAGCGGCCCCCTCAAGGCCGGCTCGGCCGAAATCCCCTGTAGGAGACTCCAAAGCCCCCCGCGCGCGGGACTGGTGAAACTCGTATTCCGGGTTGTCACGCGCGTGCGGCACGATGGGGGCATGGCAGATGTCGACGAACACCCGGGCGAGCTGGCCGCCGAGGACCCCGTGAAGCTGATCGGTGTCCGGGAGGCCGCGCTCTCCGTGGACGAGGTGTTCCGGGCCGTCGGGGACGACGCGGCCGGCGGCATCGCGCTGTTCGCCGGCACCGTGCGCAACCACGACGGGGGCGCCGACGTCGACGGGCTCGGCTACTCCTGCCACCCCAGTGCCGAGGCGGAGATGCGGCGGATCGCCGAGAAGGTCGTCGCCGACTACCCGGTCCGCGCGCTGGCCGCCGTCCACCGGGTCGGGGACCTGCGGGTCGGCGACCTCGCGGTGATCGTCGCCGTCTCCTGCCCGCACCGGGCCGAGGCCTTCGAGGCGTGCCGCAGGCTGATCGACGACCTCAAGCACGAGGTGCCCATCTGGAAGCACCAGACGTTCTCCGACGGCACCGAGGAGTGGGTCGGCGCCTGCTGATCCCCGGAGCGCGGGGGGTCACGTTCGGCGCACGAACCCTCAGGTTGCGTAACCGGCACCCGCGCGTGAGCGTTGTCAGTGCGCATGGTTAATCTGCTGATCAGTCAGTCGCGATGGCTCATGAGAGAGGGAGGTCGGCATGGCGGCGCTTGCCTGGTTGCTGATTCCGCTTGTGGCCGCGATAGCGGCTGGGCTGTGGGGCACGTGGGCGAACCGGACCCGCAGAGTGCGCGGCGACGGCCCCGAGCTGGACGGCTACGCCCGCTTTCGCAAGGCCATGGAGAAGTCCGACACGGGCGCGCGCGGCGCGTGACGCGGGTGCCCTGACGGTGTGCTGACAGAAGCGTCCCGTACTGTCGTGGCATGCCACGCCGCACCGCGACGATGCTCGCCTCCACCCTGATGCTGATCGCGCTCCTGTGCGCGGGAGTGCTCATCCCCGTGCCGTACTCGGAGATGTCCCCGGGCCCCACGGTGAACACCCTGGGCGAGCACGACGGCGAGCCGGTGCTGCAGATCTCCGGGCACAAGACCTACCCGGCGGACGGCCACTTGAACATGACCACGGTCCGGGTGACCAGCGCCGACTTCCGGATGAACCTGGTCGAGGCCGTCTACGGCTGGCTGGCGCACGACAGCAAGATCGTGCCGCACGACACCCTGTACCCGGACGGCAAGACGGAGGAGCAGTCCACTCAGGAGAACGCCGAGGAGTTCAGCCAGTCCCAGGAGAGCGCCAAGGTCGCCGCCCTGAAGGAGCTGCACGTCCCAGTGAAGTCCTGGGTCATCGTCTCCACCGTCGTCAAGGACTCTCCGGCCGAGGGCCGGCTGCACGCGGGTGACGTGATCAAGTCGGTCGACGGTACCGCCGTGAAGCAGCCGGCCGACGTCGCCAAGCTGGTCACCAAGCACAAGCCGGGTCAGGACGTCGTCTTCACCGTGGTCCCCGCCAAGGAGCAGGCCGCCGCCGAGAAGGCGCACCGCACGGCGACGAAGACCCAGGACGTGAGGATCACGACCGCGGCGTCCCACGACACCGGCGCCAAGCGGGCCATCGTCGGGATCTCGGCCGGGACCGACCACACCTTCCCGTTCACCATCGACGTCAAGCTCGCCGACGTCGGCGGACCCAGCGCCGGACTGATGTTCGCCCTCGGCATCTACGACAAGCTCACCCCGGGCGACCTCACCGGCGGCAAGTTCGTCGCCGGCACCGGCACCATCGACGACAACGGCACCGTCGGGCCGATCGGCGGCATCGAGATGAAGACCGTCGGCGCCCGCGAGAAGGGCGCCCAGTACTTCCTGACGCCCGCCGACAACTGCGCGGCGGCGGCCAAGGACACCCCGGGCGGGCTCACCCTGGTCAAGGTCAAGACGATCCGGGACGCGCTCGGCGCGCTCAAGGACATCCGCGAAGGGGACACGGCCGCCCTGCCCACGTGCACGGCCAAGGGCTGATCGGCCCCCGGCAGCCGTACCGGGGACCGGGTCCGGCCCCCCCCACGGCAGACTCAGGCCCCGGCGGACTCAGTCCTCGAACGTCGCGGCCAGCGCGTCCGCCAGGCCCGGCACCAGGGCGGGGCCGGTCAGCACCTCCGTCGGGGAGTCCTTCTCGCGCAGCCGCACCGCCGCGTCCCGGCCGCCGCCGCGCAGCACCGCCACGGTCATGCGGACCTCCTGACGCTCGGGGTGCCCGGCCACCCACGCGGTCAGCCGCGCCCCGCTCAGGTCCTTCGGGACCTGCGCCTCCGCCGACGGCGGCAGCATCAGCCGCTCCACCGTGAGCGCGCAGCCGGCCACCGCGTCGGGCCAGGCGATGGTGCCGAGGAACTCGTCCAGCGGCTTGCCGGCGGGGATCTCCTCCTGCTCGATCGGGGTGAGACCGGCGGTCTCGGACTCGCCCTCCAGGCCCAGCTGGGCCGCGAGCGCGGGTTCCCGCACCCGCAGACGTGCGGTGTCGACAAGGGCGAAGAGGCGAGCGGGCTGGTCCCAGCCGAGCCCGGAGACGTACTCGTCGATCTCGAGTACGGCCCGGGTGAGCGGGTTCGCTGCCATGGGAGTGTTGGACATGGTCACAATCCTGCCTCGTTCCCGGCCGAAATCGGGAACCGAGCCACGGCTGAGTAAGTTGCATAGGTGTTGGCCCGCGATCACGGGGGGCCACGGCGGGCCGTCGAGGACGAGGGCCTGACGTATCGACCGTATCGACAGCGAACTTCGAGGTGCGCACCTTGGCTTTCCAGATGCCGGACCGCGGCGGAGGCCCGACGGGGCCGCGGATCAGAGCGGGCCGCCCGTCCCGGCGCGTCCGGACCCTGCTCATGACACTGGGCGTCCTGGCCGTCCTCGGCATGGCGTTCACCATGTTCGCGGGCTTCTGGACGGACTGGCTGTGGTACCGGTCGGTGCACTACTCGTCCGTGTTCACCACCACCCTGTGGACCAAGATCGGGCTGTTCCTCGTCTTCGGCCTGCTCATGGCGGTCGCCGTCGGCGTGAACATCTGGCTGGCCCACCGGCTGCGGCCGCCGCTGAGCGCCATGTCCCTGGAGCAGCAGAGCCTCGACCGGTACCGGATGGGGATCGCGCCGTACAAGAAGTGGCTGCTGCTCGGCGTGACCGCCCTCGTCGGCCTGGTCGCCGGCGCCTCGGCGGCCGGCCAGTGGCGGACCTGGCTGCTGTGGGTCAACGGCGTGCCCTTCCACCAGAAGGACCCCCAGTTCCACCTCGACGTGGCCTTCTACGCCTTCGACCTGCCCTGGTACCGGTTCCTGCTCGGCTTCGGCTTCGCCGCCGCGATCCTCGGCCTGATCGCCGCCGCGCTGACCCACTACCTGTACGGCGGGCTGCGCGTCACCAGCCCCGGCGCGCGGGCCACGGCCGCCGCGACCGGGCACCTGTCGGTGCTGCTCGGCGTCTTCGTCGCCCTCAAGGCGGTCGCCTACTGGCTCGACCGGTACGGCCTGGCGGTCAAGTCCAGCGACTTCAAGGCCACCGGCAACTGGACCGGCCTGCGTTACGTGGACGCCAACGCCTATCTGCCGGCCAAGACGATCCTGTTCTGCATCGCCGTCATCTGCGCGCTGCTGTTCTTCGCCACGCTGTGGCGGCGCACCTGGCAGCTGCCCGTCATCGGCTTCGGCCTGATGGTCCTGTCGGCGATCCTCATCGGCGGCCTGTACCCGGCGATCGTGCAGAAGTTCCAGGTCCAGCCCAACGAGCAGGCCAAGGAAGCGCCGTACGTCCAGAAGAACCTGAAGGCGACCCGCGAGGCGTACGGCATCGACGACACCAAGGTCACCGAGTACGCGGGCACGTCCCAGACCTCGGACAAGACCAAGCTGCGCGACCAGGTCGGTGACACGGCCAGCCTGCGCATCATGGACCCGAACATCGTCTCGCCCACCTTCCAGCAGCTCCAGCAGATCCGGAACTACTACGGCTTCCCGACCAACCTGGACGTCGACCGGTACCGGAAGGACGGCAAGGACCAGGACACGGTCATCGGCCTGCGCGAGCTGAACCTGGACGGCATCCCGAAGAACAACTGGATCAACGACCACTTCCGCTACACGCACGGCTACGGCGCGGTCGCGGCCAAGGGCACCGAGGCCGACTCCGAGGGCCGGCCGGTCTTCACCGAGAAGAACCTGCCGTCCTCCGGCGACCTCGGCTCCTACAAGCAGCAGATCTACTACGGCGAGAAGACGACCACGTACTCGATCGTCGGCGGCCCCCAGAAGGAGGTCGACTACTCCGACGACGAGGGCGAGAAGACCACCAGCTACACCGGCAAGAGCGGCGTCAACCTCGACAACCCGGTCAACCGGGCCGCGTACGCGGTGGCGTTCAACGAACCGCAGATCCTGTACTCGGGCGCGATCGGCAAGGGTTCGCGGATCCTGTACAACCGCACGCCCAAGGACCGCGTCGAGGCGGTCGCCCCCTGGCTGACCATCGACGGCGACGCCTACCCGGCCGTGGTGGGCGGCCGCATCCAGTGGATCGTCGACGCCTACACGACGAGCAACGGCTATCCGTACGCCTCGCGCACCACGCTGGGCGACACCACCGCCGACTCGCTGACCGCGACGAACAACTCCCGCGCGGTGGTGGCCCAGCAGAACCAGGTCAACTACATCCGCAACTCGGTGAAGGCGACCGTCGACGCGTACACCGGCGAGGTCAAGCTCTACCAGTGGGACGCCAAGGACCCGGTGCTGAAGACCTGGATGAAGGCCTTCCCCGGCACGGTGGAGCCCCGCTCGGCCATCTCCGGTGACCTCATGGACCATCTGCGCTACCCGCAGGACCTGTTCAAGGTCCAGCGCGAGCTGCTCACCCGCTACCACGTGACGGACGCGCAGACGTTCCTCAGCGGCAGCGAGGTGTGGGAGGTCCCGGACGACCCGACCAACGACTCCGGCAGCGCGGTCCCGCCGTACTACCTGAGCATGAAGATGCCCGACCAGAGCAAGCAGGCGTTCTCGCTGACGACGACGTTCACGCCCAACGGACGGGACAACCTCAGCGCGTTCATGGCGGTCGACTCCGATCCACGCGCCGCCGACTACGGCAAGATCAGAGTGCTGAAGCTGCCGACGAGCACCACGGTCGACGGGCCCAAACAGGTGCAGAGCCAGTTCAACTCCGAGTCGGACATCGCCGAGACCATCAGCCTGCTCAGCCGCGGGCACTCGAAGGTGGAGTACGGCAATCTGCTGACCGTCCCGCTCGACGGCGGCCTGCTGTACGTGGAGCCGGTCTACGTCCGGGGCGGTTCGCTGAAGTACCCGTTGCTGCGTAAGGTTCTGGTCACCTACGGCGGCCGCACGGCGTTCAAGGACACCCTGGACGAGGCGCTCGACGAGGTGTTCGGTGTGAAGGGCTCGACCAGGCCACCGGACACCGGCACCACCAAACCGCCGCCCACGTCCACCAATCCCACGGTCCAACAGGCCCTGGACGACGCCCAGAAGGCCTTCGACGCGGGACAGGACGCGCTGAAGGCGGCGGACGGCCCGGACTGGACCGCGTACGACAAGGCGCAGAAGGACCTCAAGGAGGCCCTGAAGCGGGCCGAGGACGCCCAGTCCGGAGCGGCCAAGGGCAGCGACAAGGGTGGAGACAAGGGCGGAGACGGGAAAAGCAGTTGATCAAGGCCCCCCGCGCCGTGGTACTGTTACCAGGCAAACGGCGCGGGGTGGAGCAGCTCGGTAGCTCGCTGGGCTCATAACCCAGAGGTCGCAGGTTCAAATCCTGTCCCCGCTACTGCGATCGAAGGCCCGGATTCCCACAGGGATCCGGGCCTTCGTGGTGTGCGAACTCATGTCGGAGGGGAAAAGGACCGCCGTGCCGCCTCGGGGAGTTGGGCCATCTGTGTTTGACTTGTCTCTCTGTGGGCATGTCGACAAAACGCTCAAGTGACCTCATGGGTTGCGGTATACCGGGTATACCCAGGTTGCAGGTGGTGCGACGATGGACGTTATGGGGGACAAGGCAACTCTGTTCACGACAGGGCGATTTGTGCAGCCTCCCGAGGGGGAGGCGTCCCGGGACGAACGGGACGACACGGCGGACGCGGCCGAGGAGCTGCGCCTCCGGCTGGCCGCCGATGCCGGTGACGCCGAGGCCATGAGCGTCCTCGGCGCCCTGCTGCTGCGCCGTGGCGACCTGGACGCGGCCGAACCCCAGCTGCGGGGCGCCACCGCGGCCGGCGACCGGGCCGCCGCCAACAACCTCGGCGTCCTCCTGCACCAGCGCGGCTACCCGGACGAGGCCGCCGGCTGGTGGCGGATCGCCGCCGTCGCCGGCTCCGCCGCCGCCGCGCACGCGCTGGGCCGCCACCACCGCGAGCGCGGGGACGAGCCCGCCGCCGAGTACTGGCTGCGCCAGTCCGCCGAGCAGGACCACGCCCTGGGCGCCTACGCGCTCGCCGACCTGCTGGAGCACCGCGGGGACGCGGGCGCCGAACACTGGATGCGGGCCGCCGCCGAGCGCGGCCACCGGGAGGCCGCCTACCGGCTGGCCCGCGCCCTCGACCGCAAGGCCGGACCCGAAGGGGAGACCGGCGCTGACAACGCTGTCGAGGGGGCCGAGCAGTGGTACCGGCAGGCCGCCGCCCGCGGCCACCGGCGGGCCGCGCTGCACCTCGGCGCGATCCTGGAGAAGCGCGGCGACCTGAAGGAGGCCGGGCGCTGGTACCTCACCTCCGCCAAGGACGGCGAGGCCCGCGCCGCCTGCGCGCTCGGCTTCCTGCTGCGCGACGCCGGGGACACCGAGAGCGCGGCCGTGTGGTGGCTGCGCGCGGCCCAGGACGGCGACGGCAACGCGGCCAACGCGCTCGGCGCGCTGCACGCCGAGCGCGGCGAGACCCAGACCGCCGAACGCTGGTACCGGGCCGCGCTGGACGCCGGGGACGACAACGGCGCGTACAACCTCGCCCTGCTCTGCGCCGAGCAGGGCCGGACCGCGCAGGCCGAGCAGTGGTACCGGCGGGCCGCCTACGCCGGGCACCGGGAGGCCGCCAACGCGCTCGCCGTCCTGCTGCTGCGGGTCGGCGACACGGCCGGCGCCGAGCCGTGGTTCTCCAAGGCCGCCGAGGCCGGCAGCGTGGACGCGGCGTTCAACCTCGGCATCCTGTACGCCGGGCGCGGCGAGGAGACGATGGCGCTGCGCTGGTACGAGCGGGCGGCGGCGGCCGGGCACACCGAGGCCGCGCTCCAGGTCGGCATCGCGCGGCTGCGGGAGGGCGACGAGCAGGACGCCGAGCGGCACCTGCGCTGCGCGGCGGGCGGCGGCAGCGCGGAGGGGGCGTACCGGCTGGCCACCCTGCTCGACGCGCGCCGGCCGCCGGAGCCCGCGCACGAGCTGGGCGAGATCGTGCACGAGAAGACCGAGTGCGAGGAGTGGTACGAGCGGGCCGCGTCCCTGGGGCACCGCCGGGCCCAGGTGCGGGTCGGGATGCTGGCGGCCGCGCGCGGTGACGTCGTGGACGCCGCCCGCTGGTACCGGGCGGCGGCGGAGGCCGGGTCCCGCAACGGCGCCTTCAACCTCGGCCTGCTGCTCGCGCGGGAGGGCAGCGAGCCGGAGGCCGCCGTGTGGTGGACGCGGGCCGCGGACGCCGGGCACGGACGGGCGGCGCTCCGGCTGGCCCTGGTCTACGCGCGTCGCGGCGAGCTGGCCGAGGGGCAGCGGTGGGCCGACCGGGCGGTGGCGCTGGGGCCGGCCGAGGTCGCCGAGCGGGCCGGACGGCTGCGGGACGCGCTGCGGCAGGAGCTGTCGGCGTGACGTCGGACACCCTGGGCCGAATGGATTTGCTTCCCCGCGCCGCCCTCGCGTAATGTCGTGTTCACCGACGCGGGGTGGAGCAGCTCGGTAGCTCGCTGGGCTCATAACCCAGAGGTCGCAGGTTCAAATCCTGTCCCCGCTACTGAAGGCCGAGGGCCGGAATCCGGAAACGGGTTCCGGCCCTCGGTCGTTTCCGCGTCGAGGACGTGAGCGGGTACGAAAAAGGGGGCCCGCAGGCCCCCTTCTCCTTCGCTTCCGTCAGCCGCCCGCGCAGTTCGGGCACACGCCCCGGTACGTGACCTCGACGTCCGACACCGTGAAGCCGAAGCGCTCGGAGTCGGGGAGGTCGGCGAGCGGGTTGCCCGTCGGGTGGACGTCGCGGATGGCGCCGCAGCGCGCGCAGACCAGGTGGTGATGCGGCTGGTGCGCGTTCGGGTCGTAGCGCTTGGCGCGCTTGTCCGTGGCGACCTCCAGCACCTCACCGAGTGAGACCAGCTCGCCCAGGGTGTTGTAGACGGTCGCCCGGGAGATCTCCGGCAGCTTCGCCACGGCGCGCGCGTGGACCTCGTCGGCCGTCAGATGCACGTGCTCGCCGTCGAGGACCTCGGCCACCACGCGTCGCTGCGAGGTCATCCGCCATCCGCGTCCACGCAGTCGTTCCAGAAGGTCGCTCATGGCCACCAGCGTAACAGGAAGGCGGACCAGGACGGGAACAGGTGTGACTTTGGACTTCTGATTGACTTGGACTGAGTCCAATGTAGGATCGAATCGACTTCGGGTTCACAGGACAGGACAGGTCAGGGATGACACAGGAGGCGCACGTGACGCAGGGACCGCTCACCACCGAGGCCGGGGCCCCGGTCGCCGACAACCAGAACAGCGAGACCGCGGGGATCGGCGGCCCGGTGCTGGTGCAGGACCAGCTCCTCCTGGAGAAGCTGGCCCACTTCAACCGGGAGCGCATCCCGGAGCGGGTCGTGCACGCACGCGGCGCCGGGGCCTACGGCACCTTCACGGTGACCGCCGACGTGACCCCGTACACCAGGGCCGCCTTCCTCGCCGGGCCCGGCGAGGAGACCGAGGTCTTCCTGCGCTTCTCGACCGTCGCCGGCAACCTCGGCTCGGCGGACGCCGTCCGTGACCCGCGCGGGTTCGCGCTGAAGTTCTACACCGAGGAGGGCAACTACGACCTCGTCGGCAACAACACCCCGGTGTTCTTCATCCGGGACGCGATCAAGTTCCCGGACTTCATCCACACCCAGAAGCGCGACCCCTACACCGGCAGCCAGGAAGCCGACAGCGTGTGGGACTTCTGGGGGCTGTCCCCGGAGTCCACGCACCAGGTGACCTGGCTCTTCGGCGACCGCGGCATCCCCGCGTCGTACCGGCACATGGACGGCTTCGGCTCGCACACCTACCAGTGGAACAACGCGGCCGGCGAGGTCTTCTGGGTCAAGTACCACTTCAAGACCGACCAGGGGATCAAGAACCTGACCGCCGAGGAGGCCGGGGTCCTCGCGGGCCGGGACCCCGACTCGCACCAGCGCGACCTGCGCGAGGCGATCGAGCGCGGCGAGTTCCCGAGCTGGACCGTGGGCGTGCAGATCATGCCGGCGGCGGACGCGGCGACGTACCGCTTCAACCCGTTCGACCTGACCAAGGTGTGGCCGCACGCGGACTACCCGGTCGTCGAGATCGGCCGGCTGGAGCTGAACCGCAACCCGGGCAACGTCTTCGCCGAGGTCGAGCAGTCGGTCTTCAGCCCCGCGCACTTCGTGCCCGGCATCGGCCCCTCCCCGGACAAGATGCTCCAGGGCCGGCTGTTCGCCTACGGCGACGCGCACCGCTACCGCGTCGGCGTCAACGCCGGCCACCTGCCGGTGAACCGCCCGCACGCCACCGAGGCGCGCACCCACTCCCGCGACGGCCTCCTCTACGACGGCCGGCACGGCGCCGCGAAGAACTACGAGCCGAACAGCTTCGGCGGCCCCGCCCAGACCGGCCGGGCGCTGTGGCAGCCGTACGACGGATTCGCCGGCGGCACCGGCGGCCACCCGACACCACCGCACGCCGAGGACGACGACTTCGTGCAGGCGGGCGACCTGTACCGGCTGATGACGGAGCCCGAGAAGGAGCGGCTCATCGCCAACCTGGCCGGTTCGCTCGCGCAGGTCTCCCGCGCGGACATCGCCGAGCGGGCCGTGGAGAACTTCCGCAGCGCCGACGCCGACTTCGGCAAGCGGCTGGACACGGCGGTGGCGGCGCTGCGCGGCTGAGCCGGCCGCCCCCGCGGCCGGGCGGGCCGGACCCCCGGTGCTCGGGTCCGGCCCGCTTCCGTGGGCTCAGGACACCGGCGCGGGTGCCGGGAGCCAGCAGCGGATGATGTCGCGGACCGAGACGATGCCGGCGACCTCGGCCCCGTCCAGCACGACCAGGTGCCGGAAGCCGCCCTCGGTCATGGCCCGGGCGGCCTCCTCCAGGGTCCAGGTCGGGGAGGCGAAGACGACGTCGGCGGTGGTGTGGGCGTGGCTGCGCTCGGTGTCCGGGTTCTGGCCGATGCCGACGGAGTTGAGGATGTCGCGTTCGGTGAGGATGCCGATGCCGCCGGCGTCCGGGTCGAGGACCACGGCGGCGCCGATGCGGCGGGCGGACATCAGCGTCGCCGCCTGGCGGAGTGTGTGGGCGGGGCCGATGGTGAGGATCACCGTGCTCATGGCGTCGCGTACCAGCATGGGTGGGGCCACCTCCAGGAGAACTCCCGGCACTCGTACGGGAATTCACAAGTTCACAAGTGGGGGAGGCTCCAGCGTGACAGGCGGGGGGAGAGCCGACAAGGGGGCGCGCGACGTCCGGCGACGGCGCGCGTGGGCTCGAACCCCCGGGTCAGTCGCGCTGTCCGAGATACCCCAGCAGGTCGTCGTGGAGCAGGCCGTTGGAGGCCGCCGCGTTGCCGCTGTGCGGGCCGGGGCGGCCGTCGAGGCCGGTGAAGGTGCCGCCCGCCTCGGTCACGATGACGGCCGTGGCCGCCATGTCCCACAGCGACAGCTCCGGTTCGGCGCACAGGTCCACCGAGCCCTCGGCGACCATCATGTACGGCCAGAAGTCGCCGTACGCGCGGGTGCGCCAGACCTGGCGGCCGAGGTCGAGGAAGCCGTCGAGCCGGCCCCGCTCCTCCCAGCCGGTGAGCGAGGAGTACGCGAAGGAGGCGTCGGCGAGCTGGTCGACCCGGGAGACGTGGAGCCGGCTCGCCGAGGTCAGGTTGCGTCCCGTGAAGGCGCCGTGGTCCTTGGCGGCCCACCAGCGGCGGCCGAGCGCGGGCGCGGAGACGAGGCCGACGACCGGCTCGTAACCGTCCGCGCCCGCGTCCATGAGGGAGATCAGGGTGGCCCAGACGGGCACGCCGCGTACGTAGTTCTTGGTGCCGTCGATCGGGTCGATCACCCAGCGGCGGGGTCCGGTGCCCTCCACGCCGTACTCCTCGCCGAGGACCGCGTCTCTCGGGCGGGCGCGCTGGAGGTGACCGCGGATCAGTTCCTCCGCCGCCTTGTCCGCCTCGCTCACCGGTGTCATGTCCGGCTTGGTCTCCACCTTCAGGTCCAGCGCCTTGAAGCGGTCCATGGTGGTGGCGTCCGCGGCGTCCGCGAGGACGTGGGCGAGGCGCAGGTCGTCCAGGTAGTCCGGCATGTGATGCACGGTATCCGCCGGAGCGGGGCCGGGGCCAACAGGGGGCCGGGGGCGTGGCGCGTCCGCACGGCGGTGTCCGAAGTGCCATCCCGCGCCCTTGACAGGGGGTACGGGCGCGTCAAACCTGGGCGCAGGGCTGGTGCGGCCCAGGGAGGCGAGGATGCCTGCTGCCCGGGAAGCGTTGCTGGACGCCGCTTGCGCCGCGCTCGTGCGGCGGCCGTGGTCCGCGGTGCGGATGGTCGAGGTGGCCGCCTCGGCCGGAGTGTCCCGGCAGACCCTGTACAACGAGTTCGGCAGCAAGGACGGGCTGGCCCGGGCGCTGGTGCGGCGGGCGGCCGACGGCTATCTCGCCGGTGTGGAGCGGGCGCTCGGCGGTGCCGCCGAGCCGGGGGAGCGGCTCATCGCGGCCGCCGAGTGGACCGCCGCGGCGGCCCGCGACGACGCGCTGGTGCGGGCCCTGCTCACCGGCTGCTGGAGCGAACGGCTGCCGGCGCCGTCACTCGCCGGCGTGCCGTCCGGCTCCGCGGTGCCCGCCCAGCGCCGGGCCGACGGCCCGCTGCCCACGCCCCGCGAGCTGGTCCACCTGGTCCGGGACCGTGCTGTGGCGGCGCTGTCCGCGCCCGCCGCCGCGCCCTCCGTCACCGCCCGGCTGACCCGCTCCTGCGAACTGGTCGTCCGGCTGGCCCTGTCCGGCGTGGCGGCGCCGCCGGGGGAGGGCGGCATGGCGGAGCTGGTCCGCGCGGTGTTCCCCCGGTAGCGGGCGCGTCGGCAGCGGGCGCGCTACTTCTTCAGCCAGCCCACCTTGGTGTAGTCGACGTCCGCGAGGCCCTCCGCCCCGAAGTTGGCCAGGCCCTTGCGGACCGCGAGGATCTGCGGGCGCTGGTACAGCTCGATGGAGTGGGCGAGGCGCCAGATCTCGTGGTCGGCCTGGTTGTACAGCCGGGCGGCGGCGGCCGGGTCGGTGGTGCCCGCGGCCCGGTGCAGCAGCGTGTCGATCTTCGGAGAGCCGACCGAGCCGAAGTTCTGGAACAGGTTGCCGCCCTTGGGCCGGACGAACACCGGGGTGAGCATGGACTGGTAGACGGCGTCGACGTTGCGGAAGCTGGTCAGGTCGAAGTTGCCGCGGTTGACGAACTGGTTGAAGTAGTCGTTCGCCGGCACCTTCTTCAGCTCCACCTTGATGCCGACCTGGCCGAGCTGCTGCTGCACCAGTTCGGCCTGGTCGGTCTGGGCGGCGGTGCCGCCGGCGCTGAGCACGTAGTCGAGGGTGAGCCGCTCGCCGCCCTTGGTGCGCGGCTTGCCGGCGCCGTTGTCCTGCCAGCCCGCCGCGTCGAGCAGCTTGGCCGCGGCCGCCGCGTCGAAGTCCGCGTAGCCGTCGGTGGTGTCCGTGTAGCCCTGCTGGTTCGGCATGAAGAAGTGGTTGTTCAGCGGCTTGAGTTCGAAGGACAGGTCCTTGGCGAAGGCCTCCTGGATGCCCTTGCGGTCGACGGCGTGCTGCACCGCCTGCCGTACCCGCAGGTCCTTCAGCGGGCCCCGGCCGCCGTTGAGCGTGATGTGCACCTCGTCCCAGCGGGCGCCCCGCCGGATGTCCGTGTCCGGCGCCTTCACCAGCCGCTTGTAGTCCTCGGGCAGCAGGGCGGTGGTGTAGTCGATCTCCTTGTTGAGGTAGGCGTCGGTGCGCGCCGCGGAGTCCAGGACGCGGAAGACGATCGAGTCCAGCTTGGGCTTGCGGCCCCACCACGTGGGGTCCGGGACCAGGGTGACGGTCTGCGCGGTCTTGTCGTACTTCCCGACCTTGAAGGCGTTGCCGGACACCGGCACCTTCTCCGACCAGCTCTTGAGGAACGCGGCGGGGCTGTCGTAGTACGCGGCCGGGTACAGCGGGTCGAACAGCCGCTGCCAGTCGGCGTACGGCGAGCCGAAGGTGACCTTCACGGTGTGCGCGTCGGCGCCCTGCTCCACCTTGGCGATCTGGTCGTAGCCGCTGGTGTCGGCGGCCTCGTAGCGCTTGTCCCGGCCGTTCAGGGCCCTCCACTGGGCCTGGAAGTCGTGCCAGCTCAGCGACTTGCCGTCGGACCACTTCGCCTTCGGGTTGAGCCGGTACTCGACGACCTGCGGACTGGTGGAGGTCACCTTCGCCGACAGCAGGAAGTCGGGGTTGACGTGGTGCGCGCCCCGGGCGTCGGAGTCGAACAGGTCGGGCAGGACGGTCCGGGCGATCTCCTGGGCGTCGCCCTGCTGGCCGTCGACGTTGTTGATGTTGTACTGCGTGATCCACTGATCGATGCCCATCGTCAGCGTGCCGCCCTGGCGCAGGTCGGCGACCGGCCGGGCGTTGATGTCCTGGCCGTCGGCCTTCGGCGCCGCCGCCTTGTGGGGCGCGCCGGCCTCGTCCGAGGAGCCGCAGCCGGTCACCAGCAGCGCGGTGGCCGCGGTGGCGGCGATCCAGGCGGCGGCGGGGATGGGACGCATGTCGGTGTCCTTCGTGGGGTTCGACGGGGTGGGACGCGCCGAACGTAGAACGCCGCCGAGGGACGGCGGGAGACCTTCGGGACTACTGACATGTTCTCTTCACAATGCTGCAACAAGAGGACTAGACCATATGTGATGTGCCCCTCTACCTGGCCAAACGCCTCGGCTACTACGCCGTCCTGCTGCTGGCCGCCGTCTGCCTGTCGTACCTGCTGGCCTCACTGGCGCTCGATCCGCGCGCCTACTACGAGGGCCGGCAGCCACCGCTGTCCCCGAGCGCCGTGGACCACCACCTCACCGCGCTCGGCCTGAACGACCACCAGCCGCTGCGCGAGCGCTTCGGGCACTGGGCCGACCGGGCCCTCCTGCACGGCGACCTCGGCCGGACCATCGACGGCACCTCGGTCAACGCCGAGTTCGGCCGGCGGATCGGCGTCAGCCTGCGGCTGCTGCTCACCGGCACCGTCGTCGGCACGGTCGCCGGTGTCCTCGTCGGCGCCTGGACGGCCGTACGCCAGTACCGGTTCAGCGACCGCGCGGTCACCGTCGCCTCCTTCGCGCTGCTGTCGACACCGGTGTTCCTGCTGGCGATCCTGCTGAAGACCGGCGCCATCTGGTTCAACCAGACCACCGGCACCGACCTCATCCAGTTCACCGGCGAGAAGAGCGTCGGGGCGGACGGCGGCTTCTGGGCCGTGCTGAAGGACCGGTCGGTGCATCTGCTGCTGCCCACCGTCTCCGTCGTCCTGTTCACCGTCGCGGGCTACAGCCGCTACCAGCGCAGCACCATGCTCGACGTCCTCGGCTCCGACTACCTGCGCACCGCCCGCGCCAAGGGGCTCGGCCGCCGCGCGGTCCTGCTGCGGCACGGGCTGCGCACCGCCCTCATCCCCATGTCGACCTACTTCTCCTACGGCTTCCTCGCCCTCTTCACCGGCGCCACCTTCACCGAGACGATCTTCGGCTGGCACGGCATGGGCGAGTGGTTCGTCAACTCCATCGGCAAGAACGACGTCAACTCCGTCGTCGCCGTCAACATCTTCGCGGCCGTCGTCGTGCTGCTGTCCGGCTTCCTCGCCGACCTGCTGCACGCCGCCCTCGATCCGCGTATCCGGCAGGCGTCATGAGCACGCTCATCGAGCCCCCCGAGGCCGTCGCCGAGGCCGTCACCGCCGCGCCGACCGGCCGGACCGCGCTCGTGCTGCGCCGGTTCCTGCGCAACCGGTCCGCGCTCTTCGGCGCCGTCCTCCTGCTGCTGCTCTTCCTGCTCGCGTTCGCCGGGCCCTACCTCACCCCCTGGTCCTACGACCACATCGACTACGGCGCGCTGCGCTCCGCACCCGGCCCCGACCACTGGTGGGGCACCAACCGCATCGGCCAGGACGTCTTCGCGCAGACCGTGCGCGGACTCCAGAAGTCCCTCGTCATCGGGCTGCTGGTGGCCGTCCTCGCCACCGGCCTCGCCTCGCTCGTCGGCGCCTGCGCCGGCTACTTCGGCGGCTGGACCGACCGGCTGCTGATGTTCCTCGTCGACCTGCTGCTCGTCTTCCCGGCCTTCCTCATCATCGCGATCATCTCGCCCCGGCTGCGCTCCGGCGGCTGGTTCGCGTTCGTCGCGCTGCTCGCCGTCTTCGCCTGGATGATCACCGCACGGGTGGTGCGCTCGATGACCCTGTCCCTGAAAGAGCGCGAATTCGTGCGCGCCGCCCGCTACATGGGCGTGGGACCCTTCCGGATCATCTGGCGGCACGTGCTGCCGAACGTCGCCTCCTTCCTGATCATCGACGCCACGATCCAGGTCGGCGGCGCGGTGATGAGCGAGACCGCGCTGTCGTACTTCGGCTTCGGCGTCCAGCCGCCCGACGTCTCGCTCGGCACGCTGATCGCCTCCGGCACCGGGGCCGCGGTCACCTACCCGTGGATGTTCTTCTTCGCGGCCGGACTGCTCGTCGTGTTCGTGCTCGCCGTCAACCTGGTCGGCGACGGACTGCGCGACGCCCTCGACCCGACCTCGAAGGGGGCGCGCCGATGAGCCCGCTGCTCGACATACGCGGACTCGACGTCGACTTCGACGGCAGACCCGCCGTCCGGGACGTGCACCTCACCCTGGACCGCGGCGAGGTCCTGGGCCTGGTCGGCGAGTCCGGCTCGGGCAAGTCCGCGACCGCGCTCGCCGTCCTCGGACTGCTGCCCGGCAACGCCGTCACCCGCGGCTCGGTACGGCTGGAGGGCACCGAACTCCTCGGCGCGGGCGAGCGGGAGCTGACCCGGATCCGCGGCAGCCGGGTGTCCATGGTCTTCCAGGACCCGCTCTCCGCGTTCACGCCCGTGTACCGGATCGGCGACCAGATCGCCGAGGCCGTCCGCGCCCACCGGGACGTCGGCCGGGAACGCGCCCGGGAGCGTGCCGTCGAACTGCTGGACCTCGTCGGCATCCCCGAACCGGCGCTCCGCGCGCGGGCGTTCCCGCACGAGTTCTCCGGCGGCATGCGCCAGCGCGCGATGATCGCCATGGCGCTGGCCGACGACCCCGACCTCATCCTCGCCGACGAACCCACCACGGCCCTGGACGTCACCATCCAGGCCCAGATCCTGGACGTGCTGCGCACCGCGCGGCGGGAGACCGGCGCCGCCCTGCTGCTGGTCAGCCACGACCTCGGGGTCATCGCCGGCATGGCCGACCGGGTCGCCGTCATGCGGGACGGCCGGGTCGTCGAACAGGGCCCGGCGCGGGAGGTGTTCCACCGGCCCCGGGAGCCGTACACCCGGCAGCTCCTCGCGGCCGTGCCCCGCATCGACACCCCGCGCCGGACCGCCCGGGCCGACGGCGAGCCGGTGCTGCGGGTGCGCGGGCTCACGCGTACGTTCCCTGTCCTCCAGGGCAGCGTCGTCCGGCGCCGCACCGGCACGGTGTACGCGGCCGACGGGGTGGACCTCGACATCCGGCGCGGCGAGACCCTGGCCCTGGTCGGGGAGTCCGGCTCGGGCAAGTCGACCACCCTCTTCGAACTGCTCGAACTCGCCCAGCCCGAGGCCGGGACGGTCGAGTTGTTCGGACAACGGCCCGGCACCCTCACCAAGGCGGAGACCCGGGCCCTGCGCCGGCGCGTCCAGATCGTCTTCCAGGACCCGATGGCCTCCCTGGACCCGAGGATGCCCGTCGGCGACATCATCGCGGAGCCGCTGCGCACCCAGGGCGCCGGCAAGGCGGTCATCGGCCGCCGGGTGCCCGAACTCCTCACCCGGGTCGGCCTGGACCCGGCCCACGCCGACCGGTACCCGCACGAGTTCTCCGGCGGCCAGCGGCAGCGGATCGGCATCGCCCGCGCGCTGTCCGTCGAACCCGAGCTGCTGGTCCTGGACGAACCGGTCTCCGCGCTCGACGTCTCCGTACAGGCCGAGGTGCTCGACCTGCTGCGCCGGCTGAAGGAGGAACTGGGCCTCGCCTACCTCTTCGTCTCCCACGACCTCGCGGTGGTCCGGAACATCGCCGACCGCGTCAGCGTGATGTACCTGGGCCGCACGGTCGAGGCCGGTCCCGTCGACGAGGTCTTCGCCCGCCCCCGGCACCCCTACACCCAGGCCCTGCTGTCCGCCGTCCCCGTCCCGGACCCCGACCGCGAACGCGAACGCCAGGGCACCCGCATCCTCCTCCAGGGCGACCCCCCGAGCCCGACCCACCGCTACGACGGCTGCCGCTTCCGGGCCCGCTGCCCCCTGTACCCGACCCTCGCCGGGGACGAACAGAAGCGCTGCGCCCACGAGGTACCGGAGTTCGAGGGGGACGGCGCGGCCTGCCATTTCCCGAGGGTGCGCGAGGTTTTGTGAGTCACACCTGTGGCACGGCGCCCCTAGTGGGCCGACCCCGACAGCTGCAACCCGATCACCCCGATGATCACCAGACTGATGGAGACGATCTTCAGGGTGGAGACCAGGTCGCCGAGGAAGACCATGCCGTAGATCGCGGTGCCGGCCGCGCCGATGCCGGTCCAGACGGCGTAGGCGGGGCCGACGTCGAGTTTGCGCAGGGAGAGGGTGAGGAGGCCGAAGCTGCCCAGGGCGAAGGAGGCGAACGCGACCGTCGGCCACAGCCGGGTGAAGCCGTGCGAGAGTTTCAGGCACACGGCGAAGCCGGTCTCCAGAATCCCGGCCACCATGACCAGCAGCCACGCCATGTGCGGTCCTCCCGTTGGTCCGGATCTCCGGCTCGGTGCGATTATGCACTTACCTGCCGTCCGCCCGGCCAAACAACGCGGTGCTCAGTCGCCCTCCCGGCGCTCCCGCGTGGCCAGCAGCCGGCGCAGCGAGTACAGCCGCGCCGGGTCCGCGTGTCCGTCGGCCACCCACGCGTCCAGCGCGCAGTCCGGCTCGTCGTGGCCGCACGCGCGCGGACAGCCCTCGGTGCCCGCCTCCAGGTCCGGGAAGGCGTGGATCACCCGGGAGGGGTCGATGTGCGCCAGGCCGAAGGACCGCACCCCCGGGGTGTCGACGACCCAGCCCGCCCCGTCCCCGAGCGGCAGCGCGAGCGCGGAGGTGGTGGTGTGCCGGCCGCGGCCCGTCACGGCGTTCACATGACCCGTCGTACGCCGCCGGTCCGCCGGCACGAGCGCGTTGACCAGGGTCGTCTTGCCCACGCCGGAGTGCCCCACGAACGCGGTGATCCGGCCGTCCAGCTGCTCCCGCACCCGGTCCGCCGCGTCCCCGTTCTCCAGTTCCTCCCGGCTGGTGACGACGAACGGGATGTCCAGGTCGCCGTACAGCTCCCGCAGCTTGTCCGGTGAGGCCAGGTCCGACTTGGTCATGACCAGCAGCGGTTCCAGGCCGCCGTCGTAGGCCGCGACCAGACAGCGGTCGATCAGCCGGGGGCGCGGTTCGGGGTCGGCGAGCGCGGTCACGATCGCCAGCTGGTCGGCGTTGGCCACGACCACCCGCTCGTACGGGTCGTCGTCGTCGGCCGTGCGCCGCAGCACCGAGGTGCGCTCCTCGATGCGGACGATCCGCGCGAGCGTGTCCTTGGCGCCGGACAGGTCGCCGACCAGGGCCACCCGGTCGCCGACCACGGCCGCCTTGCGGCCCAGCTCGCGCGCCTTCATCGCCAGTACGACCCGGTCCTCGACCAGGCAGGTCAGCCGGCCCCGGTCGACGGTGAGGACCATGCCCTCGGCCGCGTCCTCGTGCTTGGGCCGGATGTGTGTACGCGGCCGGTTGCCCTTGCGGTTGGGGCGGCTGCGGATGTCGTCCTCGTCGGTGTGCTTGCCGTAGCGGCGCATGGCGTGACGTCCCTACTGCCCGAGCATCCCGGTCCACAGCTCCGGGAAGTCCGGCAGGGTCTTCGCCGTCGTCGCCACGTTCTCGATCCGCACCCCCTCGACCGCGAGGCCGATCACCGCGCCCGCGGTCGCCATCCGGTGGTCGTCGTACGTGTGGAACACGCCCCCGTGCAGCGGGCGCGGGCGGATGTGCAGGCCGTCGGCCGTCTCGGTCACGTCACCGCCCAGTTCGTTGATCTCCTTGGTGAGCGCGGCCAGCCGGTCCGTCTCGTGCAGCCGCAGATGGGCCACGCCTCGCAGGGTGGAGGGGGAGTCGGCCAGCGCCGCGACCGCCGCGATGCCCGGGGTCAGCTCGCCGACGTCGCCCAGGTCCACGTCGATGCCGTGCACGGCACCCGAACCGGTGAACACCAGGCCGTAGTCGGTCAGCTCGCAGGAACCGCCCATCTCGGTGAAGATCTCCCGCAGCCGGTCACCCGGCTGGGTGGTGCGCTCCGGCCAGTCCGGGATCAGCACCTTGCCGCCCGTGACCAGGGCCGCCGCGAGGAAGGGCTGCGCGTTGGACAGGTCCGGCTCGACCGTCAGGTCCCGGCCGAGCAGCGCGCCCGGCGTCACCCGCCACACGTTCGGCTCGCCGCCCGACTCCGGGGTGTCCACCTGGGCGCCGACCGCGCGCAGCATGTCCACCGTCATCCGGATGTGCGGCAGCGAGGGCAGCGTCGCACCGGTGTGCCGGACCTCCACGCCCTGGTTGAAGCGCGGGCCCGACAGCAGCAGGGCCGACACGAACTGCGACGAGGACGAGGCGTCGATCGACACCGGGCCGCCGTCCAGCGCCCCGCCGCCGTGCACGGTCAGCGGCAGCGCGCCCCGGCCGTCGTCGTCGATCCGGGCGCCGAGCTGGCGCAGCGCGTCGATCACGCCGTGCAGCGGACGCTCGTAGGAGCGCGGGTCGCCGTCGAACCGGATCGGGCCGTCGGCCAGCGCGGCCACCGGCGGCAGGAAGCGCATCACGGTGCCGGCGTTGCCGACGTCGACCGTGGCCGGGCCCTGGAGGCCGTCCGGCAGCACCCGCCAGGCCTCGCCGGTGCCGTCCGGGCCGACGCCCTCCTCGATCTCCACGCCCATCGCGCGCAGCGCCCCGGCCATCAGCAGGGTGTCGCGGGAGCGCAGCGGGCGGCGCAGCCAGCCGGGCTCGGAGGCGAGGGCGGCGAGCACGAGGGCGCGGTTGGTGACCGACTTGGACCCCGGCACGTGGACCGTGGCATCGACGGCTCCGCTCGCGTACGGGGCGGGCCAGAGGGCGGTAGGGGCGGTGTTCGGGGCCATGGGGCCACTTTATAAGGAGGGGCCCGGACTCATCCCTCCAGCAGCCAGGTGCCACCGCCGATCAGGGAGCACAGCGAGACGGCGTGGAACAGGAACAGCCACAGGCCCGCCGGGACGTGCGTGAGCCGGGAGAGCTGGTCCGCGTCCGAGTCCCCGGCCCCGCCCCGCGACCGCTTGGCCTGCAGCTCGAACGGCGGCCGGACCCCGCCCAGCAGCAGGAACCACACCACCGCGTACGCGAACGCGGCCTGTACCTGCGGACCCGTGAGCCACGACACCAGCAGGAAGGCGCCGCCGGTGAGGACGACCGTCAGCACGCCGTACGCGTTGCGGATCATCACCAGCATCACCACCAGCAGCGCGGTCGCGGCCCACAGCAGCAGCGTGATGCGCCCGGCGGCCAGCAGCGCCGCGCCGCCGAGGCCCAGCAGCGAGGGCGCCGTGTAGCCGGCCGCGGCGGTGAGGATCATGCCCAGGCCGTACGGCTTGCCCCGGCTGACCGTGAGGCCGCTGGTGTCGGAGTGCAGCCGGATGCCGGTGAGCTGCCGGCCGGTGAGCAGGGCGATCAGGCCGTGGCCGCCCTCGTGCGCGATGGTGATCGCGTTGCGGGCTATCCGCCACAGCGCGGGCGGGACGACGACCGCGAGCGCGGCGGCCAGCGTGGCCAGCACCACCCACAGGTCGGGGTCGCCCTGGGTGCCGGTGAGCCGGTCCCACAGGTCGGGCAGCGCGAGGGCGGCGAGGCTGTCCATGCTCTCCATGTCCGGTGCAGACTCCCTGTCGTCGTACGGCGGTGTGGCAGTGTGGCACGTATGTGCGGACGGTATGCGTCGAGTCGTCGGCCCGAGGATCTCGCGGGCGCCTTCGGGATCGAGAAGTGGGAGCCGGAGGAGGCTCTGGAGCTCGACTACAACGTGGCGCCGACCAAGGAGGTCTACGCCGTTCTCGACCGTCCCCTGAAAGACGCGGACTCGCCCCGTCCGGTTCGCCAGCTGCGCAAGCTGAAGTGGGGCCTGGTGCCGTCCTGGGCCAAGACGCCCGAAGGCGGCGCGCGCATGATCAACGCCCGCGCGGAGACCGTCCACGAGAAGCCGTCCTACCGCCGGGCCTTCGCCGCCCGGCGCTGCGTCCTGCCCGCCGACGGCTACTTCGAGTGGGTCACCGGCGCCCAGGAGCGGGAGCTGGAGGTCGAGGGCCGGAAGAAGCGCCCGCGCAAGCAGCCGTACTTCGTGCTGCCCGCCGACGGCTCGGTGTTCGCGATGGCCGGCCTCTACGAGTTCTGGCGCGACCGCACCCTGCCCGACGACCACCCCGGGGCCTGGTGGGTCACCTGCTCGGTGATCACCACGGAGGCCGAGAGCACCCCGCTGGCCGTCGCCCCCGCCGACGGCCCCCGCTCCCTCGCCGACATCCACCCCCGCATGCCGCTGATGCTCACCCCGGACCGCTGGGACGCCTGGCTCGACCCCGCCCGCACCGACCCGGACGCGCTGCGCGAGCTGCTGGCCCCGCCGCCGCCCGGCCTGATGCGTGCCTACCCGGTCTCCACGGCCGTCAGCAACGTCCGCAACAACGGCCCGGAGCTGCTGAAGGAACTGGCGGCACCGGAGGAGGGCACGCTCTTCTAGGGTCTTGCCCCGCTCTGTGACACCGGCACGATCCGAAAGGCAGGCCTCAGCGTGACCACCGAGATCATCAGCACCGACGCCGGGGACGCCCGCGTCACCTGGCACCCGGCCCCGCGCCCGCGCCTCGTGCTCGCTGTGAGCCACGGCGCCGGCGGCGGTATCGAGGCCCGCGACCTCCGGGCGCTCGCCGGCGCCCTGCCCGCGCACGGGGTGAGCGTCGCCCTCGTGGAGCAGCCCTGGCGGGTCGCCGGCAAGAAGCTCGCACCCGCGCCGAAGACCCTCGACACCGGCTGGCGCGGGGTGTGGCCGGCGCTCACGGCACCCGGCCTGCCGGTGATCTCCGGCGGCCGCAGCGCCGGCGCCCGGGTCGCCTGCCGCACCGCCGCCGAGCTGGGCGCGCACGCCGTGCTCGCGCTGAGCTTCCCGCTGCACCCGCCCGGCAGGCCCGAGAAGTCCCGGGCCGCCGAACTGCTCGGCGCCGGGGCGCCCACGCTGGTCGTGCAGGGCGGCAACGACCCCTTCGGCCGGCCCGCCGAGTTCCCCGAGGCGTCCCACGAACTGGTCGAGGTGCCGGGCGCCGACCACGGCTTCGCGGTGCCCAAGCGCGCGGAGACCACCCAGGAGCGCGCCCTGGGGATCCTCACCGACGCTGTCGTGCGGTGGGCCGCGTCACTCGGGTGACCCCTGGGAATGCGGCGCGGCGCCCCGCTGTTGTGGCGGACAGAAGTGCTGAGGCCTCGGCACCGACGTCGTGGGAAGGGAAGTCCGCCGCATGGGTTCGACCGTATGCCCGAACCGCCGTGACCTGGACTGGACGGTCCTGCACGCGGCGAAGACGGCCTCCATTCGAGGGGCGGCAGGCACGGGTCGTGTTCTATCCTCCGAAACGAGTGGGGCCGGTTTCGGTCCCGCCCGGGATCTTGAGGAGGTGGGTCCGGTCACTGGGACCGACGCGGGGACCGACAACGGCCAGGCGGAGCAGCCCGAGGGCCAGGGCGTGAGCGCGGAGGCCTCTTCCGAGTCGACCGCGGAGCGCAGCGCGCGCTTCGAGCGGGACGCACTGGAATTCCTCGACCAGATGTACTCGGCCGCGCTGCGCATGACCCGCAACCCGGCCGACGCCGAGGACCTGGTGCAGGAGACCTACGCCAAGGCGTACGCGTCCTTCCACCAGTTCCGTGAGGGCACCAACCTCAAGGCGTGGCTGTACCGCATCCTGACCAACACCTTCATCAACTCCTACCGCAAGAAGCAGCGCGAGCCCCAGCGCTCCGCCGCGGAGGAGATCGAGGACTGGCAGCTCGCCCGCGCCGAGTCGCACATGTCGACCGGCCTGCGCTCCGCCGAGTCGCAGGCGCTCGACCACCTGCCCGACTCGGACGTGAAGTCGGCCCTCCAGGCGATCCCCGAGGAGTTCCGCATCGCCGTCTATCTCGCGGACGTAGAGGGCTTTGCGTACAAGGAGATCGCGGACATCATGGGGACACCCATCGGAACGGTGATGTCCCGGCTGCACCGGGGCCGCCGTCAACTGCGCGGCATGCTGGAGGACTACGCCCGCGACCGCGGTCTGGTCCCGGCCGGCGCCGGAGAGTCGAACGAAGCGAAAGGCTCGGGCTCATGAGCTGCGGAGAGCCGCACGAGACGGACTGCGGTGAGGTCCTCGATCATCTGTACGAGTTCCTCGACAGCGAGATGCCGGATGTCGACCGCGACAAGTTCCAGCACCACTTCGAGGAATGCTCGCCGTGCCTGGAGAAGTACGGCCTGGAGCAGGCCGTGAAGAAGCTGGTCAAGCGGTGCTGCGGACATGACGACGTGCCGGCCGACCTGCGGGCCAAGGTCATGGGGCGGATCGACCTGATCCGCTCCGGCGGCACCGTGCCCGAGCACGACGTGACCGCCACCCCGCAGGAACGCTGACCCGGGTCCGATCGCCGGGACTTCACCCGAACGTGCTAATCCTCAGGTCATAGGCCCCGCGCCCCCGACCCTCCGTCCTAGGCTCCGAGCCTGGACAGGCATGGTCGGGGAGGGACGCGATGGAGGCGCTGCCGGCACGGGCACGCGGCTATGTGGCCGCTGTCTCCCTGCTGGCCGCCCTGTGCGTGCTCCCGGTACCCCGCACCCACGCCCCCTGGTGGGCCATCGCGCTGCTCGCCGCCGTCTACGCGTCCTGCGAGCACCTCGTCAGGCACCGCTTCGGCGGCACCTTCTACCCGGTGCTGCTCGCCGGGGCGTTCCTGCTGCCCCCGCCGGCCGCCGCGCTCGTCCCGCTGCCCGCCGCGCTGCTGTGCCGCGTGGAACAGCGGCCCGCGGCGGCCCGCCGGCTGTGGCGGGCCGCCCGGCCCTCGCTCGCCGTGTGGGGAGCGGGTGCCGTCCACTGGCTGCTCGGCGGCCGGGACGCCGTCGTCGCCTGCGCCTTCCCGGACGCGCTGCTGCCCGCCGGCGCGGCCGTGCTCGTCTTCTGCCTGGTCCTGAGCCTCCTCGACGGCGGCATCCTCGCCGTCACCGAGCACGTGCCGCTGCGCCGCTCCTGGCGCGGGCTGCTGGCCCGCTCCCTCGCTCCCGTGGCCGTGCACGGACTCGCCGGGCTGATGATGGCCGTGCTGTGGCGCAGCCCATACGGCCCGGTCGCGGCCCTGCTCGTGCTGCTGCCGATGTGCGTCTCCTGGTGGGCCTTCGCCCAGTACCACCGCGAACGCGCCGCCCACCAGGCCACCATCCGCGCCCTCGTCCAGGCCGTCGACATCAAGGACGGCTACACCCGCGGCCACAGCGAACGCGTCGGCCAGGCCTCCGTGCTGATCGCCCGCGAACTCGGCATGGACGACGCCCGCGTGGAGACGCTCCGCTTCGCCGGCATCCTGCACGACGTCGGCAAGCTCGGCGTCCCCACCCGGCTGCTGCGCAAGGACGGCCCGCTCACCCCCGAGGAACGCCGGATCATCGAACTGCACCCCGAGTACGGCCACGAGATGGTCCGCGGCATCTCCTTCCTCGGCGAGGCCCGCGCCGCGATCCTGCACCACCACGAACGCCTCGACGGCAGCGGCTACCCCTACGGCCTGGCCGGCACCCAGATCCCCGAGTGCGCCCGGGTCGTCGCGGTCGCGGACGCCTTCGACGCGATGACCTCCACCCGCTCCTACAGCCGGGCCCGCCCCGTCGAGGTGGCCGTCACCGAACTGGAGCGCTGCGCCGGCACCCAGTTCGACCCGGCCATGGTCGCCGCCCTCGCCCGCGCCGTCCGCGCCTACGGTTGGCACCCCACGGTCACCGCCGACGAACCCACACCCGCCACCACCTCGGCGGACCGCATTCCGAGCACCCGGACCGCCCCATGACCGCCCCCGACGCCGCCACCACGCTGGCCGTGCCCGACACCACCGCGCCGGCCGTGTCCGAGCCGCCCCGCCGGGCCGCGCCTCCCGGCACGGCCGGGGCCTGGCCGTACGTGCTGCCGTGTCCGGTGGTCACCGTCTCCGCCGGGGTGTGTGCCGACCACCCGGAGCGCCCCGCGACCGCCTCCGGCGCCGCCGCACCGGCCGTGCCCGAGTCGTCCCGGTGGACCGGCGACCCGGCCCGCCGGGCAGCGCCCCTCGGCGCGGCCGGGGCCTGGCCGTACGCGCTGCCGCGTCCGCCGGTCACCGTCTCCGCGGACCGTGTCCCGAGCATCCGGGCCGCCCCGTGACCGCGCTCCGGTGTGTGCACGGGGCCGCCGCCCTCGTCGCGGCCGGCTGTCTCGCCGCAGTTTTGTGGACCGGGCTGGAGGACCGGGGGGTCGCGCTCGCCTTCGGGGTGCTGACCGCTGTCGGGGAGCTGACCCGGTGGAGCGGTGGCCCGGTGCGGCAGGCCGCGCCGCTCGGTACCGCGGGGGCGCTGTCGTACGCGCTGCTGGGGGCCGTCGGCGGGCGCCCCACCGACCACGGCGCGGCCGAGGTCGTCACCGTCGTCCTCGCCGCCGCCCTGCTCGGCGCGGTCCCGCACCTCTGGTGCGGGCGCGGCCCGGTTCTGGACCACCTGGCGCGCCGGGTCCTGACCGCCGGCTTCGCCGCCCTGTGCTTCCAACCCCTCTACAACCGCGGCTACTTCACCTCCTGGAGCGGCCCCGCCTACGCCCTGCTCCTCATCACCCTGCTGGCCCTGACCATGCTGTGCGACGCCGTGCTCGGCGCCGCGCTGGCCCACTGCCGCACCCGCTGGCCGTTCGGCCCGCTGCTGCGCGAGGAACTGCGCGGCCTGCTCGGCATCGGCGCCGCCGTGTGCGCGACCGGCGCGGTGATGGCGCTCGCGGTCGCCGTCGTCGGACTGTGGGCGCTGCCCGTGTTCTGCCTGCCCCTGCTGCTCACCCAGCTGTCCGTGCGCCGGCACGCCGCCGTCCGGGCCACCTACCGGCAGACCATCGCCTCGCTCGCCCGCGCCACCGAGATCGCCGGCTACACCCCGGCCGGGCACGCCCGCCGGGTCGCCGCGCTCAGCCTCGCCGTCGGCCGCGACCTGGGCCTCACCGGCGGTGAGCTGACCATGCTGGAGTACGCGGCCCTGATGCACGACATCGGTCAGCTCAGCCTGGTCGACCCGGTCCCGGCCGGCGCGACCGCCGGCCTGCCCGCCGCCGAGCAGCGCCGCATCGCCCTGCTCGGCGGCGCCGTCGTCCGGCAGACCGGGGTGGCCGCGGCCGTCGCCGTCGTCGTGGAGCGGCAGGCCGACCCCTGTGCCGAGCAGCCGCTCGCCGCCCGGATCGTCCGGGCCGTGAACGCGTACGAGGAGAAGAGCCGCGACGCCGGCCCCGAGGGGCCGCTGCGGGCGCTGGAGGACCTGCGGCTCGGCACCGCCGGGGACTACGCTCCCGAGGTCGTGGAGTCGCTCGCCCGGGTGCTCGCCCAGTCCCGTGCCCGCGCCGAGGGCGGGCCGGGCGCGGACGGCGGGAGACGTACGGCACTGTCTGACCCCGCCCGCGGCTGGGTAACCCATGGGTAATGAGCGCCTTTCCCACCGCACGTGGTTGGATGCGAGGGAGAGGGTGTCCGGGGGCACAAGCCAGCCCACAGCGGGAAATGGAACTGGCAGGCGGGAATCGTGAGGATCTTCGGCAAGGCACGGCACCGGCCCTCCGCCTCCTGGCGGCAGGCCACCGACCGAGCGTTCACGCTCATCGGCGACGGCCGGTACGAGGACGCGGGCGAGCTGCTCACCCGGGCCGCCGACCTGGAGCCCTGGCTGGCGGAGTCCTGGTTCAACCTGGCCCTGCTGCACAAATTCCGGCACGACTGGGAGCAGGCCCGCGCGGCCGGACTGCGCGCGGTGGCCCTGCTGGACCGGGAGACCGGCGCCCCCGACTGGTGGAACGTCGGCATCGCCGCGACCGCGCTCCAGGACTGGCCGCTGGCCCGCCGCGCCTGGCAGGCCTACGGCCTCAAGGTGCCCGGCGGGGCCACCGTCGCCGGGGAGCCGGTCGGCATGGAGCTGGGCAGCGCGGCCGTGCGGCTCTCCCCGGAGGGCGAGGCCGAGGTGGTGTGGGGCCGCAGGCTGGACCCGGCCCGAATGGAGGTGCTCTCCATCCCGCTTCCCTCGTCCGGGCGGCGCTGGGGCGAGGTCGTGCTGCACGACGGCGTCCCGCACGGCGAGCGCACCACGTCCACCGGGCACTCCTACCCGGTCTTCGACGAGATCGAGCTGTGGGCGCCGTCTCCCGTCCCCACCTGGGTGGTCCTGCTGGAGGCGGCCACCGAGGCGGACCGGGACGCGCTGGAGCAGCTCGCGGCGGACGCGGGGTTCGCGGCGGAGGACTGGTCGTCCTCGGTGCGGCTGCTGTGCCGGATGTGCTCGGAGTCCCGGATGCCGTCCGACGAGGGCGAGGGCGTCCACCTGGACCCGCACGACCACAGCGAGCCGGGCCACCCGGGGCCGCTCGGCCACCGGACGGACGGGCAGCTGTGGGTGCCGGAGCGCGAGTGCGGGGTGGCCGCGCCGGCCTCACTGGTCCGGGGGCTGCTGGACGGCTGGGTGGCGGACAGCCCCGACTCGCGGGACTGGCGGGATCTCGAAGAGGTTTGCTGAGCCGCGGGTGACCGGCCGCCTTTAGGCTGTACTCGCAGAATTTTCCAGGCTTGCAGGAAGGCGTACGTCGGTCATGGCGCAGCAGGACACCGATCAGCAGCACGCGGGCGTGCTCCCCGTCGACGACGAGGGCTATGTCGTCGACACGGAGAGCCCCGAGGAGCGCGAGACGGCCTGGCGGGAGCGCGGCACCTCGCGCCCGATCACGGTCGTCGGCAACCCGGTCCTGCACAAGGAGTGCGCGGACGTCACCGAGTTCGGCGAGGAGCTGCGGCAGCTGGTCGCCGACATGTTCGCCAGCCAGCGCACCGCGGAGGGCGTGGGGCTGGCCGCCAACCAGATCGGCGTCGGCCTGAAGGTCTTCGTCTACGACTGCCCGGACGACGAGGGCGCCCGGCACGTCGGCGTGGTGTGCAACCCGAAGCTGGTCGACCTGCCCGCCGAGCGGCGCCGGCTGGACGACAGCAACGAGGGCTGCCTGTCGGTGCCGACGGCGTACGCCCCGCTGGCGCGCCCCGACTACGCCGAGGTGACCGGCCAGGACGAGCGGGGCAACCCGGTCAAGGTCCGCGGCACCGGCTACTTCGCGCGCTGTTTGCAGCACGAGACCGACCACCTCTACGGCTACCTCTACATCGACCGGCTCTCCAAGCGGGACCGCAAGGACGCGCTGCGGCAGATGGCCGAGAACGAGCCACGCTACCCCGTGGTCGCCAACGACTAGGCCGCCTACGTCCGTCGGGGCGCCCGGCGCGGGAATCACCCCCGCTCGGGCGCCCTTCGCGTGTCCACGCGTCGCTCATCCGTGCGGCGTACAGCCGGTCGGAGCCCGGCTGCTGGTGATCCCTAACCAGTCACGCAAGGGGGCTTTCACGGCATCCTGGGGTAGTGAATGGAGCAAATCCGTTCCCATGGCGGTCAGTTGTGGTGCTGAATGGGAAGTGCGGGGATACGCAACGGCGCACGCCCGGCACAACAGGGGGTGTGCGCTCCCTGGCGGCTGAGAGGGGTTTGTCCTGTGCAAGCTTTCCCACACAGCACCACAGCGACGCCGACGGCGGTCGTGGTACCACCCTCACTGGCACTTCCGGTGATCGAGTCCGTCTTTCCCCGGCAACTGCACCCGTATTGGCCGCGGCTCCAGGAGAAGACCCGGATCTGGCTGCTGGAAAAGCGGCTCATGCCGGCGGACAAGGTGCGGGAATATGCCGACGGACTGTGCTACACGGACCTCATGGCGGGGTTCTACCTGGGGGCCTCCGACGAGGTCCTGCAAGCCGTAGCCGACTACAGCGCCTGGTTCTTCGTCTGGGACGACCGACACGACCGCAACGTCGTGCACGGCCGCACCGACGACTGGCGCCGGCTGCGCTCGCGGCTGCACGCGGCCCTGGACGCGCCCGGCCACCATCTGCACCACCCCGACCCGCTGGTCGCGGGCTTCGCGGACAGCGTGGTCCGGCTCTACGGCTTCCTGCCGGACACCTGGAACGAGCGCTTCGCCCGGCACTTCCACGCGGTCATCGAGGCCTACGACCGCGAGTTCCGCAACCGCACCGAGGGACGCGTTCCCGGTGTCGAGGAATATCTCGCGCTGCGCCGGCTCACCTTCGCCCACTGGATCTGGACGGACCTGCTCGAACCGAGCGCCGGGTGCGAATTCCCGGACGCGGTGCGGAAACACCCCGCCTATCGCCGGGCCGCACTGCTCAGCCAGGAATTCGCCGCCTGGTACAACGACCTCTGCTCACTGCCGAAGGAGATAGCGGGCGACGAGGTCCACAATCTCGGAATCAGTCTCATCACACACGAGGGGCTGACCCTCGAAGAAGCCACCGACGACCTGAGGCGGCGCGTCGAGGAATGCATCAGCGAATTTCTCGACGCCGAACAACAGGTCCTGCGGTTCGCCGGCACACTCGCCGACGGGACGGTCCGAGGAAAGGAATTAAGTGCCGCCGTGCGCGCCGCCGTCGGCAATATGCGCAACTGGTTCAGCTCCGTCTACTGGTTCCATCACGAGTCGGGCCGGTACATGGTCGACAGCTGGGACGACCGGTCCACGCCCCCTTACGTCACCAACGAAGCGGCAGGTGAGAAATGACCGTCGAGTCCGTGAAGCCCGCGACCCCCGAGGCCGCCGGGAACACCGAGACCATCGAGCCCGTGGAACCGCCCCTGGCCGGCGGCGCCGTCCCCGGCCTCGGGCACGGCCTGAAACTGGTGCGCGACCCGCTCGCCTTCATGGCCCGGCTGCGCGACCACGGCGAGGTCGTACGCCTGAAGCTCGGCCCCAAGACGGTGTACGCCGTCACCGCGCCGGCGCTCACCGGCGCACTCGCCCTGAGTCCCGACTTCAAGATCTCCGGGCCGGTCTGGGAGTCCCTCGAAGGGCTGCTCGGCAAGGAGGGCGTGGCCACCGCCAACGGCCCGACCCACCGCCGCCAGCGGCGCACCATCCAGCCCGCCTTCCGGCTCGACGCGATCCCCGCCTACGGCCCGATCATGGAGGAGGAGGCGCACGCGCTGACCGAGCGCTGGCGGCCGGGCCGCACCATCGAGTGCACCTCGGAGGCCTTCCGGGTCGCCGTCCGCATCGCCGCCCGCTGCCTGTTGCGCGGCGAGTTCATGGACGAGCGCGCCGAACGGCTCAGCACCGATCTCGCCGTCGTCTTCCGCGGTATGTACCGCAGGATGGTGGTGCCGCTCGGACCGCTCTACCGGCTGCCGATTCCGGCCAACCGCGAATTCAACCGGGCGCTGGCCGATTTGCATCTGCTGGTGGACGAGATCGTCGCCGAGCGAAGGGCATCTGGTCAAAAGCCGGACGATTTGCTGACGGCATTGCTGGAGGCGCGGGACGACAATGGCGACCCCATCGGGGAACAGGAGATCCACGACCAGGTCGTCGCGATACTCACCCCCGGAAGCGAAACGGTCGCTTCCACGATCATGTGGCTGCTCCAACTCCTCGCGGAACACCCGGAACACGCCGAGAAGGTACGGGCCGAGGTCGAATCCGTGACCGGCGGTCAACCGGTGGGATTCGAGCACGTACGCGCGCTCCGGCACACCAACAATGTGGTCCTGGAGGCTTTGCGGCTTCGGCCCGCCGTATGGGTATTGACCCGGCGCGCGATCACCGACACCACGCTCGGCGGCTATCGCGTTCCGGCCGGGGCGGACATCATCTACAGCCCCTACGCCATCCAGCGCGACCCCCGCTCCTACGACCGGCACCTCGACTTCGACCCCGACCGCTGGCTGCCCGAGCGGGCCGGGGAGGTGCCGAAGTACGCGATGAGCCCGTTCAGCGTGGGCAACCGCAAGTGCCCCAGCGACCACTTCTCCCTGGCCCTGCTCTCCCTGGTCGTCGCGGCGATCTCGGCGAAGTACCGCTTCGAGCAGGTCGCCGGCTCGGACGGCAGCACGCGTGTGGGCATCACCCTGCGCCCCTACGACCTGCTGCTCAGGCCCGTCGAGTGGTGAGCGGCGCGGCCTGAGGGTCCGACGGGGTGGAGCCGTCGGACCCGGCACCGCACCGGCGCGCGGTCAGGCGGCCTCCGGGCCCCGGAACGCGCGCCGGTAGGCGTTCGGGCTGGTGCCGAGCGCCTTGGTGAACTGGTGCCGCAGCGCGGCGGCGGTACCGAAGCCGGTGCGCCAGGCGATCGCGTCCATCGTCTCGTCCGTGCCCTCCAGCAACTCCTGTGCCAGCAGCACCCGTTGCCGCAGGATCCAGCGGTAGGGGGTGGTGCCGGTCTCCTGCTGGAAGCGGCGCGCGAAGGTGCGCGGTGACATGTGGGCGCGGGCGGCGAGCTGTTCGACCGTCACCTCTTGGTCGAGGTGGGCCTCCATCCAGGCCAGCACCTCCCCGACGGTGTCGCAGGTGGCCTTCGGCAGCGGGCGCTCGATGTACTGCGCCTGTCCGCCGTCCCGGTGCGGGGGCACCACCATCCGGCGGGCGATCTTGTTGGCGACCTCGGGGCCCTGCTCCTTGCGCACCAGGTGCAGACAGGCGTCGATGCCGGCGGCGGTGCCGGCCGAGGTGATCACCGGGTCCTCGTCCACGTACAGCACGTCCGGCTCGACGCTCAGCCTCGGATAGCGCCGGGCCAGCGACTCGGCGTGGTGCCAGTGCACCGCGCACCGGCGGCCGTCCAGCAGCCCGGCGGCGGCCAGCACGAACACCCCTGAGCAGACGCTGAGCACCCGGGCGCCCCGGTCCACGGCCCGCCGTAGCGCGTCCAGCAGCTCTTCCGGGTACTCCCGGTGCGCGTAGGTCTCACCGGCCGGGATGGCGATCAGATCGGCGTCCTCCAGCCGCTCCAGACCGTGCGGGGTCGACACCGTGAACCCGCAGTGGGTGCTGAGGCAGGGCCCCTCGGCCGACACCACCGCGAAGTCGTACACCGGCAGCCCCTCCTCGCTGCGGTCTATGCCGAACACCTCGCACACGACGCCCAGCTCGAAGGGGTGCACTCCGTCCAGCAGCACTGCGGCCACGTTCTTCAGCATGCTGCCCAGTGTGCCTCGCGACTGGCAGTAATTCGAGGGTCCCCGGCAGTCCTGCCACTCCCGGACCGGGGCGACCGGCGCGACAGTGGTGTCATGAACGGAAACCAGATCGAAGGCCTCATCGGAATGACCCTCACCCTCGGGATCCTGGTCGTGATGATCCTCCCGTCGGTCCTCGGCATCCTCCGCGACCGGCGCATGGACCGCCAGATCCGCGAGGCGCAGCAGTCCCGCACCCCCGCCACCCGCCGGCCGGCTCCCCGCAAGGCCGACACCCGCACCCGCCAGGGCGCGACCCGCACGGCCTGACCGGACTCCGCTCAGAAGTCCTCGTCCAGGTCGACCTTGCCCTCCACGGCGACCTGGTAGGCCGACGGGCGGCGCTCGAAGAAGTTGGTCAGTTCCTGGACGCCCTGCAGCTCCATGAAGGAGAAGGGGTTCTCCGAGCCGTAGACCGGCGCGAAGCCCAGGCGGGTCAGGCGCTGGTCGGCGACGCACTCCAGGTACTGGCGCATGGAGTCGGTGTTCATGCCGGGCAGACCGTCGCCGCACAGGTCGCGGGCGAACTGCAGCTCGGCCTCGACGGCCTCCCGGAGCATGTCGGTGACCTGCTGCTGGAGCGCGTCGTCGAACAGCTCCGGCTCCTCCTTGCGGACGGTGTCGACCACGTCGAAGGCGAAGGACATGTGCATCGTCTCGTCCCGGAACACCCAGTTGGTGCCGGTGGCGAGACCGTGCAGCAGACCCCGGCTGCGGAGCCAGTAGACGTACGCGAAGGCGCCGTAGAAGAACAGGCCCTCGATGCACGCGGCGAAGCAGATCAGGTTCAGCAGGAAGCGGCGGCGGTCGGCCTGGGACTCCAGCCGGTCCAGGTTGTCGACCGAGTCGATCCACTTGAAGCAGAACTCGGCCTTCTCGCGGATCGACGGGATGTTCTCCACCGCCGCGAAGGCCGCCGCCCGGTCGTCCGGATCGGGCAGGTAGGTGTCCAGCAGCGTCAGGTAGAACTGGACGTGCACGGCCTCCTCGAACAGCTGACGGCTCAGATACAGCCGCGCCTCGGGGGAGTTGATGTGCTTGTACAGCGTCAGCACCAGGTTGTTCGCGACGATCGAGTCACCGGTCGCGAAGAAGGCCACCAGCCGGCCGATCAGGTGCTGCTCGGCCGGGCTCAGCTTCGCCAGGTCGGAGACGTCGGAGTGGAGGTCGACCTCCTCCACGGTCCAGGTGTTCTTGATGGCGTCCCGGTAGCGCTCGTAGAAGTCCGGGTAGCGCATGGGGCGCAGGGTCAGCTCGAAGCCCGGGTCGAGGAGGTTCTGGTTACGGGTGGTCATCACTGGCAGGCCTCGCAGGACTCGGGGTTTTCCAGGGAGCAGGCGATCGCCTCGGGGTCGGCGGCCTGCTGGACGGGGATGGCCGTCCGGGCCTGCGCCTGGGCGGCGCGGGCGATGCGCGTCGCGGGGCGCGAGCGCAGGTAGTACGTCGTCTTCAGGCCCGACTTCCAGGCGTACGCGTACATCGAGGAGAGCTTGCCGATGGTCGGCGTCTCCAGGAACAGGTTCAGGGACTGCGCCTGGTCCAGGAACGGCGTCCGGGCCGCCGCCATGTCGATCAGGCCGCGCTGCGGGATCTCCCACGCCGTGCGGTACAGCGCCCGCACCTCGGCGGGGATCCACCCGAACTCCTGCACCGAGCCGTTGGACTCGCGCAGCGCCTCCCGGGTGCGGGCATCCCACACGCCCAGGTCCTTCAGGTCCTGCACCAGGTAGGAGTTGACCTGGAGGAACTCGCCGGACAGCGTCTCGCGCTTGAACAGGTTGGAGACCTGCGGCTCGATGCACTCGTACACACCGGCGATGGAGGCGATGGTGGCCGTCGGCGCGATGGCGAGCAGCAGCGAGTTGCGCATGCCGGTGCGCGCGATCCGCTCGCGCAGCGCCGCCCAGCGCTCGGGCCAGTTCAGCTCGACGTCGTAGTGGTCGGGGTGCAGCACGCCCTGGGCGGTACGGGTCTTCTCCCAGGCCGGCAGCGGGCCGTTGCGCTCGGCGAGGCCGACGGACGCCTCGTACGCGGCGAGCATGATCCGCTCGGCGATCCGGGTGGACAGGGCCTTGGCCTCGGGGGAGTCGAAGGGCAGCCGCAGCTTGAAGAAGACGTCCTGGAGGCCCATCGCGCCGAGGCCGACCGGGCGCCACCTGGCGTTGGAGCGGCCCGCCTGCTCGGTCGGGTAGAAGTTGATGTCCACGACCCGGTCGAGGAAGGTGACGGCCGTGCGGACCGTCTCGTCCAGCCGCTCCCAGTCGATGCCGCCGCCGGTGACGAACGCGCCCAGGTTGACCGAGCCCAGGTTGCAGACCGCCGTCTCGCCGTCGTCGGTGACCTCCAGGATCTCGGTGCAGAGGTTGGAGGAGTGCACGACGTGGCCCGGCAGCGCCGTCTGGTTGGCGGTGCGGTTGGCGGCGTCCTTGAAGGTCATCCAGCCGTTGCCGGTCTGCGCGAGCGTGCGCATCATCCGGCCGTACAGCTCCCGGGCGGGGATCGTCTTCCTGGCCAGCCCCGCGGCCTCGGCCTTCCGGTAGGCGGCGTCGAACTCCGCGCCCCACAGGTCCACCAGCTCCGGCACGTCCGCCGGGGAGAACAGCGACCACTCGGCGTCGGCGTTGACCCGGCGCATGAACTCGTCCGGGATCCAGTGCGCGAGGTTCAGGTTGTGCGTACGGCGGGCGTCCTCACCGGTGTTGTCCCGCAGCTCCAGGAACTCCTCGATGTCGGAGTGCCAGGTCTCCAGGTACACCGCCGCCGCGCCCTTGCGCCGCCCGCCCTGGTTGACGGCGGCCACCGAGGCGTCGAGCGTCTTCAGGAACGGGACGATGCCGTTGGAGTGCCCGTTGGTGCCCCGGATCAGCGAACCCCGGCTGCGGATGCGGGAGTACGACAGACCGATGCCGCCGGCGTGCTTGGAAAGCCGGGCGACCTGGTGGTAGCGGTCGTAGAGGGAGTCCAGCTCGTCCAGCGGGGAGTCGAGGAGGTAGCAGGACGACATCTGGGGGTGCCGGGTGCCGGAGTTGAAGAGCGTGGGGGAGGACGGCAGGTAGTCGAGCCGGCTCATGAGCCCGTAGAGCGCGGCGACCTCGTCCACCGCGCGGGCGGAGTCGTCCTCGGCGAGGCCGGCGGCGACCCGGAGCATGAAGTGCTGGGGGGTCTCGACGACCTTGCGGGTGAGCGGGTGGCGCAGCAGGTAGCGGCTGTGCAGGGTGCGCAGGCCGAAGTAGCCGAAGCGGTCGTCGGCGGCCGGGTCGACCAGCGCGTCCAGGCGTACGGCGTGCAGCCGGGCGAACTCGGCGGTGCGGTCGGCGATCAGCCCCTCGCGGTGCCCCACGGCGACGGACTCGGCGAACGTCGTCACGCCCTGCGAGGCGGCCTCGTCCCGGATCGAGAGCGTCAGCAGCCGGGCGGCCAGCCGCGAGTAGGCGGGGTCCTCGGAGATGAGCCCGGCGGCGGCCTCCGTGGCCAGCTCGCGCAACTCCGCCTCGTCGGCCCGCGCGGACCGGCCGCGCAGCGCGGCGGCGGCGACCCGGCCGGGGTCGGCGTCGGGGAGGTCGGCGGTCAGCTCGGTCAGGGTCCGCAGCAGCGCGGCACCGGGACCGTCGGTCTTCAGCTCGGTGACTGAAGCCGGGTCGGCTGGCGCGATGGTCACGTGGGGCTCTCCCTCGCTCGGCACGGGGGCCTGGCGGAGAGCAGGGGGCGGCAGCCACGAGCGCACACGGCGTCGCGTCCACCGGCCCACTCCACGAGGCCCGGACGTCTCAGGGCACCCGGGCCGGATGGCCGGGCGCGCCGCTGTCGGCAGGCGTTCGGACTGACGCTCGTACGCGGATACGCACAAGTACACCGTTGCGGGACAGTTCCGGATTCGCACCGGATTCCCCTGCGGCGACAGCGAGCATGAGCATACATCTAGTGCCGGGCCGAGGTGACACCCCCAGATGTTGTGTCGCGACGGCTCCAGAGGGTCAGCCGCCGGGTGAGGAGAGTGATCTCCGGGCGCCCCGGAAAAGCCCTCCGGTACGGCTCCGGGGCGCGCTCGGCGCCGGAGCGCCCGGGGAGGTGCCGGACCCCGCGCGAACGCCCTGAGCGGACGCCTGGCCGCTCCCCCGGGCGCCTCACACGGAAGCGGGCCGCCGTGACTGACCGGCGACCCGCTTCCGTTGACCGTCCCGCTGGACCTAGTGCGAGGTGCCCGCCGTGGCCGGTGGCAGCTCCACCTCGACCCCGGGGTCGCCCGCGTCCGCCGTGTAGTCGCCGGGGTGGGTCTCGTCGATGCCCTCGGGGGCCTTGAGGGCCTTGAGGACGAACGTGAGGACCACCGTCACCACCACGTTCAGGACGAACGCCGTCAGACCGATGTAGCCGATCTCGCCGATGCCCGGGATCTCCTTGGCCGAGCCGCCGAAGTGCCGCTGGGTCGGGGAGGCGACGCCGTACGCGGCGAGCGTGCCGTACACCATGCCGACCGCCCAGCCGGCCAGCAGCGCCCAGCGGTGGAACCAGCGCGTGAACAGGCCGCCGACCAGGGCCGGGAAGGTCTGCAGGATCCAGATACCGCCGAGCAGCTGGAAGTTGATGGCGACCGTCTTGTCCATGGTGAGGACGAAGGCCAGCGCGCCCACCTTCACCAGCAGCGACACGATCTTGGAGACCTGGGCCTCCTGCTTCGGCGTGGCGTTCGGCCTGATGAAGTCCTTGTAGATGTTGCGCGTGAACAGGTTCGCCGCCGCGATGGACATGATCGCCGCCGGGACCAGCGCCCCGATGCCGATCGCCGCGAAGGCCACGCCCGCGAACCAGTCCGGGAACATGTCCTCGAACAGCTGCGGGATGGCCAGCTGTCCGTTGGTGACCTTCACCCCGGCCGCGATCGCCATGAAGCCCAGCAGCGCCAGCAGGCCCAGCATGAGCGAGTAGAGCGGCAGGATCGTGGTGTTGCGCCGGATCACCTCACGGCTCTTCGAGGACAGCGTCGCGGTGATCGAGTGCGGGTACATGAACAGCGCCAGCGCCGAGCCGAGGGCCAGCGTGGCGTACGTCCACTGGCCGGCCGGCGCCGGGACCAGGCCGCCCGCGCCGGTGGCCGTGAACTTCTCGCCCGCCTTGGCGAAGATGTCGTCGAACCCGCCCAGCTTGACCGGGATGTAGATGATCGCCACCGCGATGACGATGTAGATCAGCGTGTCCTTGACGAACGCGATCAGCGCGGGGGCGCGCAGCCCCGAGGAGTACGTGTACGCGGCCAGCACGCCGAACGCGATCAGCAGCGGCAGGTCCTTCACGAACCAGTTGGTGTTCTCGCCGCCGCCGACGCCCATCACGTCCAGTACGGCCTGGATGCCGACGAGTTGCAGCGCGATGTACGGCATCGTCGCGAGGATGCCGGTCACCGCCACCGCCAGCGACAGCCCCTTGGAGCCGAACCGGCCGCGCACGAAGTCCGACGTCGTGACGTATCCGTGCCGGTGCGAGACCGACCACAGGCGCGGCAGGAACGTGAAGATCAGCGGGTACACCAGGATCGTGTACGGCACCGCGAAGAACCCGGACGCGCCCGCCGCGTAGATCGCCGCCGGCACGGCGACGAAGGTGTACGCCGTGTACAGGTCGCCGCCGAGCAGGAACCAGGTGATCCAGGTGCCGAACGACCGGCCGCCCAGCCCCCACTCGTCGAGCGAGTGCTCGTTCTCGGCCCGGCGCCAGCGCGCGGCCAGGAAGCCCAGGACCGTGACGGCCAGGAAGAAGAAGACGAAGACGCCGAGCGCGACGCCGTTCACACCGTCCTTCACTTCGCCGCACCCCCGCCCCGCACCGCGCGGCCGCGCTGGTCACGCTGCCACAGCCGGTAGGCCAGCACGGTGAGCGCGGTGGAGATCAGCACCCAGGCCATCTGGTACCAGTAGAAGAACGGGATCCCGATGAACGCCGGGTCCGTCTTGGCGAAGGAGCCGACCCACAGCATCGCCACGAAGGGCGCGACGAGACAGAGGCCGATGACGACGCGCACCGGCGTGACCACCGGTGGTCTCACTTCGGGTGGTGTTTCGGACATGCGGTGGCTCCGTCCCCTCGCTGATCACCTGGTAACGCGCAGGCAATCTAGGTGACGGTGTCAGGGTGCGGGAAGACCTCGTCCGGATATCGGTACGGCGATGTCAGTCCTGCGGGCGCTTCAGCCGGGCCACGAACTTGTACCGGTCGCCCCGGTACACCGAGCGCACCCACTCCACCGGCCGCCCCTCGCGGTCCAGGGAGTGCCGGGAGAGCATCAGCATCGGCAGACCCACGTCGGTGCCGAGCAGACCGGCCTCGCGCGGGGTGGCCAGGGAGGTCTCGATGGTCTCCTCGGCCTCGGCGAGGTGGACGTCGTAGACCTCGGCGAGCGCGGTGTAGAGCGAGGTGTACTTCACCAGCGAGCGGCGCAGCGCCGGGAAGCGCTTGGCGGACAGGTGGGTGGTCTCTATCGCCATGGGCTCGGCGTTGGCCATGCGCAGCCGCTCGATGCGCAGCACGCGCCCGCCGGCCGTGATGTCGAGCAGCTCGGCGAGCCGGTCGTCGGCGGTGACGTACCCGATGTCGAGCAGCTGCGAGGTCGGCTCCAGGCCCTGGGCGCGCATGTCCTCGGTGTAGGAGGTGAGCTGGAGCGCCTGGGAGACCTTGGGCTTGGCGACGAAGGTGCCCTTGCCCTGGATGCGTTCGAGGCGGCCCTCGACCACCAGCTCCTGGAGGGCCTGGCGGACGGTGGTGCGGGAGGTGTCGAACTCGGCGGCGAGCGTCCGCTCGGGCGGGACCGGGGTGCCGGGCGCCTGCGTCTCCGTCATGTCGAGCAGGTGCTTCTTCAGACGGTAGTACTTCGGCACGCGCGCGGTACGGACGGCGGTGCCGGCCTCGTTCTCCGCACTGCTGACGTCGGTGCTCATGCTCTGCCTTCCCGGCTCCGGATGCCGAAGCGGCCGACCTCGCATCGGCCGCGGCTCACATCGTGGCACGGCCGCGTGGGTCAGGAGTCCACCCGCGGCCCACCCGCATGCTCCGTGATCCCCTCTGTATACCGGCGTACCCGCTGTTGGTCTAGTCCAACGCCGGGTGCCGGTACCGGTGCCGTCCTCAGATGCCCTGCCAGCCGGGCTTGTCGGCGTAGGTGTGCCGGAAGTAGTCGGCGAGCTTGAGCTTGGCGGCCGCCGCCTCGTCCACGACCACCGTGGCGTGCGGGTGCAGCTGGAGCGCCGAGGCCGGGCAGACTGCCGCGACCGGGCCCTCCACGGTCGCCGCGACCGCGTCCGCCTTGCCCTCCCCGGTGGCCAGCAGCACCAGGTGCCGGGCCTCCAGGATGGTGCCGATGCCCTGGGTGATCACATGGTGCGGGACCTGCTCGATCTCCCCCTCGAAGAAGCGCGCGTTGTCGACACGGGTCTGCTCGGTGAGGGTCTTGATCCGGGTGCGCGAGGCGAGCGAGGAGCACGGCTCGTTGAACCCGATGTGCCCGTCGGTGCCGATGCCGAGCAGCTGGAGGTCGACGCCGCCGGCCTCGGCGAGCGCCCGGTCGTACGCCGCGCACGCCGCCTGTATGTCCTCGGCCGTGCCGTCCGGGCCGAGGAACGCGTCCATGCCGACGCCGAGCGGTTCGAGCACCTCGCGGCGCAGCACCGAGCGGTAGGACTCGGGGTGCTCGGCGGGCAGCCCCACGTACTCGTCGAGCTGGGCGATCCGGGCCCGCGAGGCGTCCACGGCGCCGGAGTGCACCTTGGCGGTGAGCGCCTGGTAGATGGGCAGCGGGGTGGAGCCGGTGGCCACGCCGAGCAGGGCGTCGGGCTTGCGTCGCAGCAGCTGCGCCATGGCCTCGGCGATCAGCTCGCCGCCCGCCGCCGCGTCCGGAACGATGACAACTTCCACGCTGGGCCTGCCGTTCTGAAGTGGGCTCGTGCGTCTCTGTGTGGTTTAGACCAATCTAACAGAACCGGGGTTCGAGAGCGCCCGTCCCACCGCGGATTCCGGCCGCCTCACACCGGCAGCTCCGTACCGGCCGGAAGCATTTCCTAGGAGGCGCTATAGAATTCCCTCCATGGTGAACGCGCGGGAGACGACAGCGCCGGCCGGCCCGGGCAGGACACGCGGCCGGCCGCGCTCCTTCGACCGCGCCGCCGCCCTGGAGAAGGCCCTCCTGGCCTTCTGGGAGCACGGCTACGAGGCCACCTCGGTCGCCGACCTCACCCGGCTCATGGGCATCGGCGCCCCCAGCCTGTACGCCGCCTTCGGGGACAAGCGCACCCTGTTCGAGGAGGTCGTCCGGGTCTACCTCGGCACGCACGGCGCCTTCGCCGAGCGTGCCTTCGCCGAGGAGTCCACCGCCCGCGCCGCCGTCGCCCGCACCCTGCGCGAGGCCGCCGCCGAGTACACCGACCCCGGCCACCCGCACGGCTGCCTGGTCGTGCACGCCGCGACCAACTGCACCAGCCCCGAGGTGGAGGCCCTGCTGCGCGCGCGGCGCAACGCCACCATCGCCGCCCTCGCCGGGCACCTGCGCGCCGACCACGCGGCCGGCCGGCTCCCGGCGGCCACCGACCCGGACGCCCTCGCCCGCCACTTCGGCGCGGTCGTCCAGGGCATGTCCCAGCAGGCCCGCGACGGCGCGAGCCGGGCGGAACTGGAGGCGGTCGCCGGGATTGCCATGGCCGTCTGGCCCCACGACTGAGCCCGGCGGGCTAGGCTGCGGGGCATCGCGTGCCGCGGTGCGCCCCAGCGGCGCGCCCCGGACGGGCTCCGGGCGGACCCCGTACCGACCATGGACACGCCCGCGTGGTCTAGTCCACAATCCAGGTGAACGGATTCAAGTGAACAGATCCAAGCGAACAAGGTGAAACAAGCCTCCGTCTTCCCCGCACAGGAAGGCGGATCGAGGAACCGGTGCTCTCTGCCCTGACTGCCCCGGCTCCTCGGCCTTCGGCCGGCCGGGACCGCACACCCCGCGGCCGATGATGCTCCGGGCTGCGGTGCCGGGAGGGTTGAGGGTCCCTTCCAGGCGCCGCGGCCCGCGGGTGTTTTTCGGCCACCGACAGACCGCCGGGTACGCTCGCACACGTGCCCTCCATGAACGAACTCGTACGCCAGCACACGGCCCTCGACGACTCCGATCTCGAATGGCTCCACCTGCTGGTCTCGGAGTGGCAACTGCTCTCCGACCTCTCCTTCGCCGACCTGGTCCTGTGGGTCCCCACCCGGGACGGCACCCGGTACGTCTCGGTCGCCCAGATGCGCCCCAACACCGGCCCCACCTCCTACCAGGACGACATGGTCGGCCACCTGGTCCCGCGCGGCCGGCGCCCCATGCTGGACGCGGCGCTGGACGAGGGCCGGATCGTGCGCGAGGGCGACCCGGAGTGGCGTGAAGAGGTCCCCGTACGGGTCGAGTCCATCCCGGTACGGCGCGACGGCCGCGTCCTCGGCGTGATCGCCCGCAACACCAACCTGCTCACCGTGCGCACCCCGAGCCGCCTGGAGCTGACCTACCTCCAGAGCGCCTCCGACCTCGCGCAGATGATCGCGGCCGGCGCCTTCCCCTTCCCCGGCCAGCAGGTCGACATGGACGCCTCGCCCCGGGTCGGGGACGGACTGATCCGGCTGGACGCGGACGGCACCGTCCAGTACGCCTCCCCGAACGCGCTGTCCGCCTACCACCGGCTCGGCCTCGCCGCCGACCTGGTCGGCCACCACCTCGGGCACACCACCGCCGAACTCGCCCCGACCAGGGGCCCGGTGGATGAGGCGCTCGCCAAGTCGGCCAGCGGCTGGGCCCCGCGCGAGTTCGAGATCGAGGCCCACGACGGGGTGATCCAGTTCCGGGCCATCCCGCTCAAGCCCAAGGGCACCCGCATCGGTTCGCTGGTGCTGTGCCGGGACGTCACCGAACTGCGCCGTCGCGAACGCGAGTTGATCACCAAGGACGCGACCATCCGGGAGATCCACCACCGGGTGAAGAACAACCTCCAGACGGTCGCCGCCCTGCTGCGCCTTCAGGCCCGCCGTATCGAGTCCGACCGCGGCCGGGAGGCCCTGGAGGAGGCGGTGCGCCGGGTCGGCTCCATCGCCATCGTGCACGAGACGCTGTCCCAGAACCTGGACGAGCGGGTGGAGTTCGACGACATCGCCGACCGGGTGCTGGCGATGGTCGCCGAGATCTCACCCGGAAAGGTGACCGGCCGGCGCACCGGACGGTTCGGGATACTCGACGCCGAGGTGGCGACCCCGCTGTCGATGGTCCTCACCGAGGTGCTCCAGAACGCCCTCGAACACGGTTTCCGGCAGGGCGACACAGGCACGGTCGAGGTCTCCGCGGTCCGGGGCGGCACCAGCAAGGAGGCCCGGCTGCTGGTCACCGTCCAGGACGACGGGGTCGGTCTGCCGGAGGGGTTCGACCCGCACCGCTCGGGCAACCTCGGCCTCCAGATCGTCCGCACCCTGGTGGAGGGCGAGTTGGGCGGCACCTTCGACATGGTCCCGGCCCCGGAGCGGGGAACCCGGGTCGTCCTGGACCTTCCGGTGCGGGCACAGAAGTAGCCGACGGGGCCAGGCCGGCCGGAGGTTGAGGAATCTGGCCGCGCTCGGGACAGCAGAAAGCCCCGGACCGTTTTCGGTCCGAGGCTCGTGCTCGTTGCTGCTCTGCTAGCGGCATCGGGGGATACTGCGCGCTGCGGCTCGGGGGCGGGAGATGCGTGCGTGCTGCACGCGCCGCCAAGCTCAGGCTGTCAGCAGGGGTGGGAGTGTCAGGCGGAGGCCTGACGAGCCCGGTTGCGGGCGGCGCGGCGCTTCATGGCACGGCGCTCGTCCTCGCTGAGACCACCCCAGACGCCGGAGTCCTGACCGGACTCAAGCGCCCACTGCAGGCACTGCTCGATAACCGGGCAGCGACGGCAGACGGCCTTGGCTTCCTCGATCTGCAGCAGCGCAGGACCGGTGTTGCCGATGGGGAAGAAGAGCTCGGGGTCTTCCTCGCGGCAAACGGCGTTGTGACGCCAGTCCATGGCTGCTACCTCTCCTTGGTATTACGTGCAAGTTGCTTGTGAATGTGAACGCTTTCACGAATCCCTCAACAAGTGAAGGGCCAGCCGCCGCGTCTTCCCCGGCGGGGTCCTGAGTTTGAGGAGGGGTTCCGGTGATCAGTGGAGGCCGTTCCTGCGGGCCGTCCCGATCGCCACGTAGAGACTCGCAAACCTCAGCGGCGGATACAACCCCTTCCGGAAAGTTTTTTTTGATTCCTCGGTGTCGACTAGGTCACAGCCGTACTTCCATGGGGTGGATCCTGGCCTAAACGTTCGAGTGAAAGGACTTTTGCGTCTTCCGCTCACACAATCACACGCAGTGCACGGCGTACGCCTGTGAACGTCACGCTGGTTCGCAGCCCCAGGTGGTCACCGTCCATCTGGAGGGGCAGAGGCACCTTCGAATGCAAGGTGAAGCGGTCCAGATCGTGCAGCGAGAGGGCGTGCCTGCCATGGGGTCCCCGCTCGGGGGACGAAGTGAGCAACTGGGTGCCATACCGGGCAACGGCGGCCGTCGAGAGGCGGCTGAGACCGAGCACATCGATACCGGTATCGAACGAGGCCTTAGGTGACGTGTACATCGGGCGATTGCCGAGATACGTCCACGGGGACGTGTTCGAGACTATGGCGACGACCAGATCCCCGACCGGTTCCTCGCCGGCCCGCTCCAGCGTGATCGTGCCGTGCCGGCGATGCGGCTCGCCCAGGAACTGCCGGACCACCTGGCGCACGTAGAGCGCGTGCGTCGACTTCTTGCCCCGCTCCCGCTGCTGCTCGACCCGCCCCACCACCCCGGCGTCGAACCCGAGCCCGGCGTTGAAGGTGAACCAGCGGTCCGGCACCGCCTCGTCCTCGGTGCCGGGTGTACCCGAGGTCAGCCCCAGGCCGATCACCCGCTCCCGGCGCTCACGCAGCGCGTCCAGCAGGGCGCCGGTCGCCTCGACCGGGTCGTTGGGCAGCCCCAGGGCGCGCGCGAACACGTTGGTGGATCCGCCCGGTACGACGGCCAGCCCGGGCAGCCGCTCCGGGTCGGGCCCGGTGTGCAGCAGTCCGTTGACCACCTCGTTGACCGTGCCGTCGCCGCCGAGCGCCACCACCAGGTCGATGTCGTCGCTCTCCGCCGCCTGCCGGCCCAGGTCGCGGGCGTGGCCGCGGTACTCGGTGGTGACGGCCTCCAGCTTCATCTCGCTGGCCAGTGCGTGGATCAGAACGTCACGCCTGCGTGCGCTTGTGGTGGTAGCCGCCGGATTGACCACGAGAAGTGCACGCATGCATGGCAGCGTACCTACTGGGTGGTACCCGGCCCAGACCGAGGTAGGGATCCGGTAAGAGGGGAGGGCGTGAGCCCGGACACCCGACCGGGCCCCGAGGGGGTGCGGGCCCGGCGGCTACCCTGCTGGGGTGAGCCGTGAGCAGAAGCGCGTCCAGGAATCCGTGGACACCACCGACACCGCCCGCGCGGACACCACCGGCGCGAACACCGCCGAGCCGGCCACCGCCGGCGCCGCCGGGCCGCGTCCGCGCCGGGTGACGTACGCGGCCGTGCTCGCGGGTATCGAGGGGATCGCCCTGCTGGCCGGCGGTCTGTGGGTGCTGGTGCGGGGCATCGCCGGGGGCGCGGACGACCGGCAGCAGGCCGTGACGCTCGGCATCACCCTTGTCGTGCTCGCGCTGCTGCCGCTGCTCGCCGCGCGTGGGCTGCTGCTGTGCCGCCGCTGGAGCCGGGGCCCGGCGATGATCACTCAGCTCATGGCCCTGCCGGTGGCCTACAGCCTGCTGCAGGCCGACAGCATGGCCATCCCGGCCGGTATCGCGCTGGCCGTCGTCGCCGTCGCGGCCCTGGTGCTGCTCGTCAACGGCGAGACGACCCGGGCCCTGGGCATCAAGGGGCCGGGCCGCACCGAGTGACCCGGCTGCCTCACGGGCGGACTACTCCTCGACGAGCAGCTTCTCCCGCAGCTGGGCCAGCGTGCGCGCCAGCAGCCGGGAGACGTGCATCTGCGAGATGCCGACCTCCTGCGCGATCTGCGACTGGGTCATGTTCCCGAAGAAGCGCAGCAGCAGGATCCGCTTCTCGCGCGGTGGCAGGTCCTCCAGCAGCGGCTTGAGGGACTCGCGGTACTCCACGCCCTCCAGCGCCTCGTCCTCGGCGCCGAGGGTGTCGGCCACCGCCGGGGACTCGTCGTCGGTGTCGGGGACGTCCAGGGACAGCGTGGAGTAGGCGTTCGCCGACTCCAGGCCCTCCAGGACCTCCTCCTCGGAGATGGCCAGCTTCTCGGCCAGCTCGTGCACCGTGGGGGAGCGGCCGTGCAGCTGGGACAGCTCGGCCGTCGCCGTGGTCAGCGCGAGCCGCAGCTCCTGGAGCCGGCGCGGCACCCGCACCGCCCAGCCCTTGTCGCGGAAGTGCCGCTTGATCTCGCCGACCACGGTCGGGGTGGCGTACGTGGAGAACTCCACACCCCGCTCCGGGTCGAAGCGGTCGACCGACTTGATCAGCCCGATGGTGGCGACCTGGGTGAGGTCGTCGAGCGGCTCGCCGCGGTTGCGGAAGCGGCGGGCCAGGTGCTCCACGAGCGGCAGATGCATCCGCACCAGCCGGTTGCGCAGCTCCGCGTACTCCGTGCTGCCCGTGTCCAGCCCGCGCAGCTCGACGAAGAGCGCCCGCGCCCCGGTGCGGTCGTGCGGATCGTGCGGTACGGCGCGGACGGCCTCCGCGGCCGGCGCGTCGTCCTCGGCGTTTCGCTCGTGCTCGCTCATCGTCCGGCCCGTAGCCCTTCCCCGTGCCCCCGTCCCGCGGCCGGCGGGACCGACCGCGCCGCGTCCTGCCGCGGGTGTGCCCCGCGCGGCGGTGTCGCCGCCGTGCGCCGGGTCGCCCTCCGGGTGCGGTCTGGCCTGTTCGGGAATGCCGTCGATGCCCTCCGCCGTCTGCCGGAACACGGCCGGGGCGCCGTCCCCGGGCGTCTCGGCCGCGCGTCCGCCCCGGACCTCGCCCGGGCGGTCAGGTCCCCATGACCCAGGGGCCGCGCCGTCACCGGCCGGCAGCTCCCGTGTGCCGCGCTCTTCGTCCCGCACCGGACCGTCCCCGTTCCTCACGCCGGGCCGGGGCCCGCGCCGCGCTGTTTGTAGAGGCTGATCGACACGGTCCTGTCCTCGTCGACGGCGGACGAGACCTTGCCCGCGAGGGCCGACAGCACGGTCCAGGCGAAGGTGTCCCGCGAGGGGGCGTGGCCGTCCGTCGTCGGCGCCGAGACCGTGACTTCCAGCGAGTCGTCGACGAGCCGGAAGACGCAGCTGAGCACGGAGCCGGGAACGGCTTGCTGGAGCAGGATCGCGCAGGCCTCGTCCACGGCGATGCGCAGGTCCTCGATCTCGTCCAGGGTGAAGTCCAAGCGGGCCGCCAGACCGGCCGTGGCCGTCCGCAGCACCGACAGGTAGGCACCCGCAGCCGGAAGCCGGACTTCCACGAAGTCCTGGTTCGCCGCGGGCTCGCCTGCGATCTGGGACACCCTCACCTCCATGGTGGTACAAGCTTTACGGGGCCGGGGGTCGCCCCCCGGGGGTAACGCGTACGTGGTTCAGCGGTGACGCTATCGCGCTCCGAACGTTCCCGTCCCGGGACCCCGACCCCTTGGCGTCACTCACAGTAAACCCGCGGATACGCTCCGTGTCTAGGGGGTCGGCGGGCCCAAATGGGAAGAGCGCGCGCCGGGTTGACGTACCCAGGCGTCCGACGCTCGAACCGTCGTGCGGCAGCGGCCACTTGCAGTGTCACACGAAAACACTGCCGACCGGGAACACGGGCCGCCCGGCGGGACGGTTCGGACCCACACGTGTCACACCAGCACCTGTCACATCAGTGCGTCTCACACCAGTCAGTGCGTCTCACACCAGCACGTGGTCGACGAAGCACCACCGCCAGTCCTCGCCCGGTTCGAAGGTCCGCATCACCGGATGACCCGACTCCTCATGATGCCCCGTCGCGTGCCGGTTCGGCGAGGAATCGCAGCAGCCGACATGGCCGCAGGTCAGACAGAGCCGCAGCTGCACGGGATGGGTGCCGTCCCGCAGACACTCCAGGCAGGTCTCGCTCTGCGGCTCCGGTTCCGGGTGCGGCAGCGCGGACGCGTGCGTGCACTGTTTCATGATTGCCAGATTACGACGGGTGTGCGGGTGACCGCGCGGAAAGAGGGCGGGCGAGGACATGGACGTGATGCCGCTGCTGATGCTGGTGGCGGGCAGTGTCGCCGTGGCGGGGGCCGCCCGGCGCACACCGGTGCCGGCACCGCTGCTGCTGGTGGCCGTCGGGCTGGCGGTCTCCTATCTCCCCGGGGTCCCGCACTACGGACTGGACCCCGAGGTCGTGCTGCCCCTGGTGCTGCCGCCGCTGCTGTACAAGGAGGGCACCGAGAGTTCGTACCTGGACCTGCGGGCGCAGAAGCGACCCGTGGGTCTGCTGTCGATCGGGTACGTGCTGTTCGCGACCTTCGTCGTCGGCTGGGTCGCCTATCTAGTCGTCCCCGGCCTGCCGCTGCCCGCCGCCCTGGTGCTGGGCGCCGTGGTGGCCCCGACGGACGCGGTCGCCGCCGCCGCGATCGCGCGCCGCGTGGGACTGCCGTCCCGCATCACCACGATCCTTCAGGGCGAGTCCCTGCTCAACGACGCGACCGCGATCACCGCCTACAAGGTGGCCCTCGCCGCGGCCGTCGGCGAGGGCGCCACCTGGGCCGGCGGTATCGAGGAGTTCCTGCGGGCCGCGGTCGGCGGCGTCGTCGTCGGACTGGTGCTCATGGTGCCGATCCACTGGCTGCGCACGCGCCTGAAGGAAGCGCTGCTCCAGAACACCCTGTCCCTGCTGATCCCGTTCTTCGCCTACGCCGTCGCCGAGCAGTTCCACGGCTCCGGCGTCCTCGCGGTCGTCGTGGTGGCCGTCTATCTCGGGCACCGCGCGTGGGAGGTCGACTTCGCCACCCGGCTCCAGGAGGAGGCGGTCTGGCGCATGGTCGCCTTCCTGCTGGAGTCGGCGGTCTTCGCGCTGATCGGGCTCCAGCTGCCGGTGGTGCTGCGGGGCATCCGCGAGTACCAGGGCATGGACGCCCTCTGGTACGCGGTCGTGGTCTTCGTCGTGGTCGTGGCGGCCCGCTTCGTGTGGGTGTATCCGGCGGCCTTCCTGCCCCGCCTGCTCTCCCGCAAGATCCGCGAACGCGAGGAGAACCCCACCTGGCGGGCGCCGATCGTCACCTCGTGGGCCGCGATGCGCGGTGTGGTGTCGCTGGCCATCGCCTTCTCCATCCCGCTCACGGTGCACGACGGCAGTCCCTTCCCGCAGCGCGACCTGATCCTCCTGCTCACCTTCGCCACCGTGATCGGCACCCTGGTCGCCCAGGGCCTCACCCTGGCGCCGCTCATCCGGCTGCTGAAGTTCCCCGGCCGCGACCAGCAGGCCGAGACCCTCGCCGAGGCCAACGCCCAGGCACAGGCCTCGCTGGCCGCCGAGAGCCGCCTCGACGAACTCCTCTCCGACGACCGCAACGCCCTGCCCCCGCCACTGGCCGACCGGCTGCGCCGGGTGCTGGAACGCCGCCGCAACGCCGTCTGGGAGCGGCTCGGCCAGGCCAACCCCGTCACCGGGGAGTCCGTGGACGACACCTACCGCCGGCTGTCCCGCGAGATGATCGGCGCCGAGCGGGAGGTCTTCGTCAGGCTCCGCGACCTGCGCTACATCGACGACGAGATGCTCCGCGCCCTGCTGCGCCGCCTGGACCTGGAGGAGGCGGCGGTCTACCGGGAGACGGCGTGACGGGAAGGCACCCTCGTCGCTCGTCGCTCGTCGCTCGTCGCTCGCCGCTCAGGCGGTGATGACGGCCGCCACCGTCGTCCCGCGCGCGAAGGCGCCCTCGCCGGCCAGGGTGACGAGGGCGTACAGCAACTTGGCGACATACAGCCGCTCCACGGCCAGCCCGTGCCGTGCCTCGAAATCCTCTGCGAACGCGGTGAGTTCGGGGCCGGTACGGGCGTAGCCGCCGAAGTGGAAGCGCTCGTCCAGCGACCACTCGCCGCGCCGGCCGCCGAAGGCACGTTCCTGCAAGTCCTGTATCTCCGCCCCCAGGAAACCGCCCTTCAGCACCGGCACCCCAAGCGCCCGCTGCCCGCTCCCGAGACCCGCCGCCAGCCCGGCCAGCGTGCCTCCCGTGCCGCAGGCGATCGCCACGACGTCGGCCGCCCCGCGCAGTTCCGCGCCGAGCGCGCGGCAGCCCCGTACCGCCGCGGTGTTGCTGCCGCCCTCCGGCACGACGTACGCGTCCTCGGCGCCGGCCGTCCGCAGGATGCCGGCCAGCGTCTCCGGCTCGGTCTTGCGCCGGTACGTCGCCCGGTCCACGAAGCACAGCCGCATGCCGTCGGCCGCGCACCGGGCCAGGGACCGGTTGAGCGGGCGGTCGGCCAGCTCCTGGCCGCGCACCACGCCGACCGTCGGGAAGCCGAGCAGCCGGCCCGCGGCGGCGGTGGCCCGCAGATGGTTGGAGTAGGCGCCGCCGAACGTGACCAGCGCGCGGCCTCCGGCCCGTTCGATGTTCGGCACCAGCTTGCGCCACTTGTTGCCGATCAGGTCCGGGTGGATCAGGTCGTCCCGCTTGAGCAGCAGCCGGACCCCGTGACGCCCGAAACGCTCGTCGCGCGCCTCCCGCAGCGGGGAGGGGAGCCGGGGGGAGAGGGGGAGTGTGCTGGTCACGGGTTCATTGTCGCGCGAAGGCGGGGCCGGTTCGGGTGCCGTGGCCTCCGTGGCCCCCGGCTAGCCCTTCAGGCGCTCGGTGATCCGCTCGCGCAGCCAGTCCATCGTGAAGCCCCGCGGGTCCACCTTCCCCGGCTGCCACTCCAGGTGGCCGATCACCGACCGCGCGGTCCAGCCGTGCCGCCGGCACATCGCCGCCGCGGCCCGCTCGATCGCGTCCAGCTGGGCCTGGGGCCAGGGATCCGCACCGTCGCCCAGGTTCTCGCACTCGAAGCCGTAGAAGTGCCGGTTGCCGTCGGTGTTCGCCTCGTTGTCCCGCGGCAGCCCCTTCTCGGCGATGACCGCGCGCAGCACCTCGTCGTCGCCGAGCCCCGCGTGGTTGGCGCGGCCGTAGCCGACCAGGTGGACCGTGCCGTCCTTGGTGATCACCCCGTGGCACAGCGGACCGGGCAGCTCGGCGTGACCGTCCCGGCAGATCTCCACGGTGCGCTCACTGCCCTGGGTCACCGTGTGGTGGATCATCACGCCGTGCACCGGGCCCCAGGGCCCCTTGTGGTTGCGGTTGTGCTGCCGCCAGTCGCCGACCTCGGCGACCGTGACGCCCTCCGCCTGGAGAGCGGCCAGAAACGCGCTCGCGGACATGGGTGGGGCCATGACCGACTCCTTCGTGCTCGTGCTCGTGCTCGTGCTCGTACCGGTATCTCTCATGGTGCTTCTACCGAAAACGGGCGCATCGGGCCACACCGTTCGGACGGTGTGCGAGCCGATCCAGACAGGCCGGGCATCCCGGGCAACGCCGGGCGGGAATCCCCTTCTTGCCCAGTAATCCGATGATCCATTCCCGCTCTTTCGGGTAATGGCACAGGCACGTTGCGTGATGAAAGGCTTCTCGCGAGACCGGTGTGCGATGCGGCCGGCCATACATGAGAGGGCATTGCCATATGTCGGTAGGCGAAGAGGTCCGCACGGAACAGGGCAAGCCGCAGCAGTCCCTGGGGACAGCGGCCGCGCGGAACCTGGCCACCACCACCAAGTCCGTCCCGCAGATGCAGGAGATCAGCTCCCGCTGGCTGCTGCGCACACTCCCGTGGGTGGACGTCCAGGGCGGTACGTACCGGGTGAACAGGCGTCTGACCTACGCCGTCGGTGACGGCCGCATCACCTTCGTCAAGACCGGGGACCAGGTGGAGGTCGTCCCGGCCGAGCTGGGCGAGCTGCCGGCGCTGCGCTCCTTCGAGGACGAGGAGGTGCTGAGCGAGCTGGCCCGCCGCTGCCGCCAGCGCGACTTCGCCCCCGGCGAGGTCATCGCCGACTTCGGCAACCAGACCGGTGAGGTGTACCTGCTCGCCCACGGCCGGGTGGAGAAGGTCGGCACGGGTCCGTACGGCGACGACGCCGTCCTCGGAGTTCTCGCCGACGGGGCCTACTTCGGCGACCGGGCGCTGCTGGACCCGGACGCCATCTGGGAGTACACGGTCCGCGCCGACACCGCGACCACCGTGCTGACCCTCTCCCGCGACGACTTCGAGCAGGTCGCCGAGCGCTCCGAGGCGCTGCGCGCCCACCTGGAGCAGGTCCGCGCGATCCCCGACCAGCGCACCAACAAGTACGGCGAGAAGGAGGTCGAGCTGGCGGCCGGCCACTCCGGCGAGCCCGACATCCCGCACACCTTCGTGGACTACGAACCCCGGCCCCGTGAGTACGAGCTGAGCATCGCCCAGACCGTCCTGCGCATCCACTCGCGCGTGGCCGACCTCTACAACCAGCCGATGAACCAGACCGAGCAGCAGCTGCGGCTCACGGTCGAGGCGCTCAAGGAACGCCAGGAGCACGAGCTGGTCAACAACCGGGAGTTCGGCCTCCTGCACAACTGCGAGTACGACCAGCGGATCCAGCCGCACGACGGCGTACCCGGCCCGGACGACCTGGACGAACTGCTCAGCCGCCGCCGGGGCACCAAGCTGCTGCTGGCCCACCCGCGCGCGATCGCCGCGATCGGCCGCGAGCTGAACAAGCGGGGCCTGGTCCCGGAGACCATCGACATCGCCGGCCACCGCATCCCGACCTGGCGCGGCGTGCCGATCTACCCGAGCAACAAGATCCCGATCAGCGCGGCCCGTACGACCTCGATCATCGCCCTGCGTACCGGCGAGGCGGAGCAGGGCGTCATCGGCCTGCGCCAGTCCGGCATCCCGGACGAGATCGAGCCCAGCCTCTCCGTGCGCTTCATGGGCATCAACGAACAGGCCATCATCAAGTACCTGGTGACGGCCTACTACTCGGCCGCCGTTCTGGTGCCCGACGCCCTCGGTGTGCTGGAGAACGTCGAGATCGGTCGGTGGAGGTGACGTTTCCGCAGGTCGTGGCGGTGTCCTCGCCCTCCGGGGCGGGTACACCCTCGGGGCACGTGTCCGGCCGGCCGGGCGACGCCGGTGTCCGAGGACCTGGCGAGGGGGAGGCATGGCCGAGTCCATGACGGAAACAGAACGGCGCCTACCGGGCGTGCCACGTTCGGCCGCGGCGGACGGGCGACGGGAGGACCCCGCCCTCGATGCGCGCGATGCTCCCGGTGTCACCGACGCCACCGGTGTCACCGAGGCGGACGTTTCTGCCGGGGCGCATGACGGCAGGGAGGCGGCGGCACTCCTGGAGCGCACCCGCGCCCTGGTCGACCCCGAACTGCGGGCGGCGGTCGAATCGTTGCCGAAGGCCATGCGCCGGATCGCGCGCTACCACTTCGGCTGGCAGCACGCGGACGGCACCCCGGCGGCGGGCAACGCCGGCAAGGCCGTCCGGCCGGCGCTCGTGCTCGCGGCGGCCGACGCGCTGGGCGGCGCCACGGCCCGGACGGCGGTGGCCCGCGCCGCCGCAGCGGTCGAACTCGTCCACAACTTCACGCTCCTGCACGACGACGTGATGGACCGCGACACCACCCGGCGGCACCGGCCCACGGCCTGGGCGGTGTTCGGCGAGCCGGACGCCATCCTCGCCGGGGACGCCCTCCAGGCGCTCGCCCTGCGGCTGCTGGCCGAGGACCCGCACCCGGCGTCCGCCCGCGCCGCCGCCCGGCTCGCGGACTGCGTCGTGGAGCTGTGCGAGGGCCAGCACACGGACGTCGACCTGGAGGGCCGGGCCCCCGCGGAGGTCACTCTCGACGAGGTGCTCGGCATGGCCGAGGCGAAGACCGGCGCCCTGCTGGGCTGCGCCTGCGCCATCGGTGCGCTGTACGCGGGCGCGGAGGAGGCGGAGGTCGCCGCGCTGGACGACTTCGGCCGGCAGGTCGGCCTCGCCTTCCAGCTGATCGACGACGTCATCGGGATATGGGGCGACTCCCGGCACACCGGCAAACCGGTCGGCGCGGACCTCGCCGCCCGCAAGAAGTCGCTGCCGGTGGTGGCGGCGCTCACCTCCGGCACCCCGGCGGCAGCCGAACTCGCCGAGCGGTACGCGAGACCGCACCGCCCGCAGGAGGCGGAGGCCGCCGAGGAGATCGCCCGCACGGCACGGCTCGTGGAGCAGGCCGGCGGCCGGGACTGGGCGCAGGCCGAGGCGGCCGACCGGATGGCCCGGGCCGTACAGGAACTGGCCCGCGCGGTCCCCGACCCTCAGTCGGCGGACGGCCTGCTGGCCCTCGCCGAGTTCGTGACCCGGCGCACCGGCTGAGCCCTGCCGGCCGGGCCAGGTCCCCGGAGTCCCCCGGCCCGTGCGGTTCCTGACCCCACGCGGTCACCGGGGGCTCCGGTCCCAGGGAAGCGGGGGCGTGCGTCCGTCCGCACCAGAAGCGCCGAGCCCCCGGCGGTCCTACGCTGAGGGTATGGACAGGGAGCGAGCCGTCTGTCCGGTCTGCGGTCAGACGGTCGACACCGTGGTCGGGCGGCACAAGACCCTGGGCGCCTGGGTGCCGGTCTGGCGCCCCGGCCCGTGCGGCAACCCCGACTGCGCGTCCCGCCCGCCACAGGAACCGGAGGAACCCGCCGAGCGGCGACGCGGGCAGATGTCGTAAAAGGCGATACGCGCCGCGTCACCGGGCACCGTACCGTGGGCCGCATGCCGAAACTCCCCAAGATCCTGCACGTCACCGAGCGCGCCCTCTGGGACACGGCGCGGGAGCGCGGTACCTACGAGATCTCGACCCGGGGCCGCACCCTGGCGGAGGAGGGCTTCATCCACTTCTCCACCGACGAGCAGCTTCCGCGCATCGCGGGCCTCCTCTACGGCGACTACACCGGGCCGGACGAACTGGTCGTCCTGGTGGTCGACCCCGCGCTGGTGGGCGCGCCGGTGCGGTACGAGGCGCTGGAGCCGGGCGGCGAGGAGTTCCCGCACGTGTACGGGCCGGTGCCGGTCGACGCCGTGGTGGAAGTGCGCTCCTGGCGGTGACCGGACGGGGCGGGCCCGGTTGGCGCAGATGGTGGCGTTGGGCCGTCATGGCATGGGCGGCGGCCATGGCCGTCGCGGGCGTCCTCACGCTCGTCCTCCGGGAGGACGAGCGGCCCGGCGGCCCTTACCGCTGGGAGGACTTCCACGAGTCGCCCCGCCCGAACCCCGCCCCGGACGACGGTGACTGCCCGTCGCCCCCCCACGGACGTGCCACGCACCGCCTGCGCCTACGTGTCCACCGAACCCTGACCGCCGGTGGCCGGCAGCCCGCCCGTCACGGGGTCGCGGCCGGTCAGGCAGTAGGTGCCGCCGGCCGGATCGCGCAGCACCGTCCAGTGCGCCTCCTCGCGCACCACGACAGCGCCCAGTTCCAGGTGCCGTGCCCGGACGGCGGCGATGTCCGCGCAGGCGAGGTCCCGGTGGGCGGAGGCCGGTCGCTCGTCGTCCGGACGCTGGAGCAGCAGCCGTACGGGCAGACCGGTGGGCGGCGCCAGCACCGTGAACTCCGGCCGTGATCCGGTCCGTTGCTCCCAGCCGGTGAGCCGGCCCCAGAAGCGGGTCTCCGCGTCGTACGAGGACGGCGGGATGTCCAGGCAGACCTGGTCGAGTCGGCTGCCCGCCACCACCGGCGGCCGTACCGACTCCCCGGACCAGGGCACGGCACAGAACAACTGCCCGCCGGGGGAGCGCAGTACGGCCCAGTCGCCCCGGTCCGCCACCAGCGCGGCGCCGAGGGCGCGGGCCGTGTCGATCAACTCCCGTACGTCACCCGCGCACAGGTCGACATGCGCGCCACCGGCGCCCTCGGTGACGCCCTGGAGCTTCACGCAGGCGTCCGTGCCCTCTGTTAGCAGGGTCACGAACTCTCCCTGCTCTCCCCGGGGTTCGGACAGTCGGGTGCCGGTGGCGGCCGTCCAGAAGGCGCCCACCTCGGGGAGGCGGTCGGCGGCCCGGTCGATGTAGGCGTACGCCCAGCGAATGATCACGGCGCGGAGTGTAGGCGGTAAGTCCCTTGGAACCGGGCGGGTTTCAGTCGGCGGGCCGCTGCTGGAAGCGCAGCAGGTTGCCGGCCGGGTCCCGGAAGGCGCAGTCGCGGACCCCGTACGGCTGGTCCGTGGGCTCCTCCAGCACGTCCGCGCCCGAGGCCCGTACCCGTTCGAACAGCGCGTCGCAGTCGGCGGTGGTGAAGATGACCCCGCGCAGCATGCCCTTGGCGAGCAGCTCGGCCATCGCCTGCCGGTCGGCGGGGGAGGCGTCGGGATTGGCGGCGGGCGGCTCCAGCACGATCTCCACGTCCGGCTGGAGCGGCGAGCCGAGGGTCACCCAGCGCATGTTCTCGAAGCCCACGTCGTTGCGGACCTCCAGGCCGAGCACGTCACGGTAGAAGGCCAGGGCCTTGTCATGATCGTCCACCGCGATGAAGCACTGCTTCAGTTTCACGTCCATGGGCTCACGCTAGGCCGCGACGGCATCCGGCGCGCGGGAACCGGGTATGCCTCAGTACGGGCGGCGACACGGACGCGTGAAGGTGCGGGCCACACAGGACGGGATCACCGCGACGGCCTCGTGGTCCCGGGCCCGGTAGGCGCTCGGTGTCTCGCCGACCAGCTCGGTGAACCGGGAGCTGAAGGAGCCGAGCGAGGTGCAGCCGACGGCGAGGCACACCTCGGTCACCGTGCGGTCGCCCCGGCGCAGCAGTGTCTTGGCCCGTTCGATCCGGCGGGTCATGAGGTAGCTGTAGGGGGTCTCGCCGAAGGCCTTGCGGAAGCTGCGCTGGAAGTGGCCGGGGGACATCAGCGCGTCCCGGGCCAGCTCGGTCATCTCCAGCGGCTCGGCGTACTCCCGGTCCATGCGGTCGCGCACCCGGCGTAGCCGTCTGAGGTCCTCCGGGACGGTCATGCCCCCAGCCTCGCACAGCGGCCCGCGCTCCTTGCCGGAAGTTTTGCTCCCGGTTCGCCGACCATTGGCCTGCGCTTGCTTGCCTGGGGGGATGGACCACATCACGTTCCTCGTGGCGGTCGTCATCGTCACGGCACTGGCGTTCGACTTCACGAACGGGTTCCACGACACCGCGAACGCGATGGCCACCTCCATCGCCACCGGCGCGCTGGCACCGCGTACCGCGGTCCTGATCAGCGGGGTCCTCAACCTGGCCGGGGCGTTCCTGTCCACCGAGGTGGCCCGGACGATCTCCGGGGGCATCGTGGACGACGCCCGGGTCAGCCCGGCGATGATCTTCGCGGGGCTGGTCGGGGCGGTCCTGTGGAACCTGCTGACCTGGCTGGCCGGCCTGCCCTCCAGCTCCTCGCACGCGCTGTTCGGCGGGCTGATCGGGGCGGTCTGGGTCGGTGCGGGCGGGGACGCGGTGCACTTCGACAAGGTGGTGGAGAAGATCCTGATCCCGGCCGTGGCCTCGCCGGTGGTGGCCGGTGTCGCGGCCCTGATCGCCACCTATCTCGCCTACCGCCTCTCGGCCCGGGCCCGCAAGGACACGGTGTCCCGGGGCTTCCGGCTCGGCCAGATCGCCTCCGCCTCCCTGGTCTCGCTGGCGCACGGCACCAACGACGCGCAGAAGACCATGGGCGTCATCACGCTGACCCTGATCTCGGCGGGCGCGCTAGGCCACGACGCGGGTCCGCCGGTGTGGGTGATCGGCGCCGCCGGGCTGGCGATCGGGCTCGGTACGTATCTGGGCGGCTGGCGGATCATCCGGACCATGGGCAAGGGCCTGACGGAGATCCAGTCGCCGCAGGGCTTCGCGGCCGAGACTGCCTCCACGGCCGTGATCCTCACCTCCGCACACCTCGGTTTCGCGCTCTCCACCACCCAGGTCGCGTCGGGCAGCATCCTCGGCGCCGGCCTGGGCCGCAGGCTCGCGGAGGTCCGCTGGGGGGTGGCCGGCCGGATGGTGCTGGCCTGGCTGATCACACTGCCCTCGGCCGCGCTGGTCGGGGGCCTGTCGGCGAGCGTCGTCAAGCACGGCGGCACCGCGGGCACGGTCGTCATCGCGGCCGTGGCCCTCACCCTGGCGGCGGCCATCGTGCTCGCCGCCCGCCGGGACCCGGTGCACGCCGGCAACGTCAACGACCATCACCGGGTGACCGTCCGAGCCGGCTCGGCCACCTGACCCCTACCGCAGGGAGCCCTCATGCACGTGGACTGGCCCGCCCTCGCCCGCGTCGCCGCGGTCAGCCTCGGCGTCACCGTCGCCGTGGTCGTCGTCTTCACCCTCGGCGTCCTCGGCCTCTCCCACACCCCCACCGACACCGACCCCACCCCCACCGTCGCCGGCCGCACCCAGGCGGCCCTGTGCTTCCTGGCATGCGGGGCGGTGGTGGGCTACGGCATCTATCTGATCGTGCCGCAGTTCCACTGACACCTCGGCGATCCGGGCCGGGAGGACGTTCGGGCGGGAGCGCGGCGGACTCCGACGCCGTGTTCAGGCGGGCAGTGAACCGCCGTCGGCCGCCCGGCTCCCCGCCGGGGGCGGGGCGTCGGCCCACGAGGCCAGGATGCGCGGGGCGCCGTGGGACGGGGCGCCGGGCTCGGCGAACCGGACGGCGACATCGTGGCGGGCAGCGAGCCCGGTTCACCGTGGATGTCCACCGAGCTGCACGGCCCCGAGAGCCTCATGCTCGCTGAGGGGGACACCCGCGTGGACTCATGCGACGTCCCCAGGCAGGTGGACCAGGCCATCGCCGAGCCCGGGGGTCGCCACCTGATGAGCGTGCCGCGCGGGAATGTGGTCCCGCGCGGCACAGGTGGACTCAGATGCCGAACGCGGCGGCGTAGTGAACGGTCCCGCTGGGTAGCGGATGGCCGGCGTCGAGGCTGAGTGCCATCAGGGCGTCGTCGGGGACGTCGATGGTCAGGCCGATGCCGTGGGCCGAGGCACGGGTGAACCCGAACCGCGGGTAGTAGTCCGGGTGCCCGAGGACGACCACATGGTGCTCGCCCAGAGTCCTTGCTGCTGCCAGGGCGGCACTGATGGCCGCGGTACCCGCGCCGGTCCGCTGCTGTCCCGGTCGGACGGCACACGGGGCCAGGCACAGGGCCGGCGTGGTGCCGATGTGGCAGCGGGTCAGCAGCGCGTGACCCACCGGGCGGCCGGTCCCGTCCGCCGCGACCAGGGAGAGGCCCTCGATCCACGCGGCCGGGTCGGCGCGCAGGGTGTCGACGAGGTCGGCCTCGGCAGGGGTGGGGAAGGCGGCGAGGTTGATGTCGCGGATGGCGGGGATGTCGGCGCTGGTTTCGGCGCGCGTGATCCAGGTGTTGCCCATGACGATGGGAGATCCGTTTCAGGAGACGTTCGTGTGATGGCCCCGCGAGCTCACGCTCTCAGCGAGGGCCCGGACAGCAGAGTCAGGCCACGACCCGGGACGTGAGGGAGACCCGGGCACTCCGCAAGGCGGCCATCAGCGCGGTCATCAACCTCACCTCCCTTCCACAACTCCTGATCGAACACGAACCCGACGACCATACACAGGGCGATTCCGAGTGTCCATTCACCCGATACGAGCCGACGCCGCCTGCGCGACTGGAACGGAGCAGGCGACCGGCGCGGCGGCCGCGCGAGGTCCTGCGGAGCGGAGACCACCGCAACGAGGGCTGACACCTACCGGTGGGTGATGAAGAGGTGTTTCGGGTAACTCCAGGCCTCCGAAGTCCGCGCATGGGGGCGTGGCCGCGCTCTCCGGCCCTCGGAGGCTCAGCGGGTGAGACGGCCACCCGAGGCCGGCCTCGGCCTCGCTTCGACTGCTCCTCGCAGTCGGCAGCGGCCGGACCACTCGGCACTGATCGCCCTTCGCGGAACCGCGGCGCGGCCTCGGGCGGGGTCCGGGCCGGCCGAAAAGACCGCACCCGGACCGCCACGGCCGCCTGCTCGGCGACCCGCAGGCCGGGTGCGGGCGGGATGACCTGATGATCAAAGAACCGTAGGTCACAACAGCCTGATCGAGGATCAGGCCTTCTTCGTCTCCTGGTAGTGGGCCGGGTCGGTGACCTGCGGGGTTCTTCCTTGTGGGGCGCTGACCTGGCCTTTTGCTGATGGCTGGTGATGGGCCGAGATGGTCCTGATCGGGTGTCCTGCGGACTGCGTGCGGACTGCGCGTTCGGGACGTACGAAGCGTCTTGACCTGAAACTTCCGTCGTTGGGGCGCTGTCAGTGAGCCTTTTCAGCGTTACCTCTCCAGGGTGAGGATCGCGGCAGATCGCGCTGAGGCGGGTTGGGCTGCAGCGGGCGTGGCGGAGGATTCGCCAGGACTTCAGGCGGGCGACTCCGCGTTCGGCCGGGCCCGGGCGGCGGGCAGGGCGCGGTGACGGTGCGCTCGGTGGGGGTGAGTTCATCGTTCGGTGGGCGGCGTTTGGCGGTGGTGGCCCAGGCGCCGGTGCAGGCCAGGTCGGCGAGGAGGGGGACGCCTTGGCGCTCGCAGATCCAGATGATCCGGTGGGTGCGGGCTGCGGTCAGGTCGTGGGTCCGGCCCGACAGCGCCGGCGACAGCCACAGGATCCGCCTGGCGGGATCGGTGAGGACCTGCACGTTCACGCCGTGCCGTTTGTGCTTGGCGGAGTAGTCGGCCCGCCCGTCGCCGACCCGGTCGCACTCGGCGAGGTGTCCGACGACGGTGGTGACGTAGGCGTGGGCGGTTCCGACGGACACCCCGAACCCGGCAGCGATCTCGGCGAGGGTGTCGTGCCGCCGGAGGTGAACCGGAGCGACCAGAGCCCACCGGTGCGGCGGCACAGGTCGAGTGCGGCAGGACAGGGAACCAACGGGGCTCCTGAGCTGCTGAGTTGAGACGTTAGACACCTCTCTCAACGGCACGGGAGCCTCGTGCGTTGCGGGCGCCGACCGCGTCACCCAACCGGTGCGCACTCTGAAAAGGCTCAGTGGCCAGCTGAGTGCCGTCCGAACCGCCCGAGGCACTTCACGCTCCCGCCGCATGGTCGGCGCCGTTTTCGACATCGTCTGCGTGGACGACGAGGTCCGGTATGGCCATGGAACGCATCAAGGACTGCGTCAGTACCCGGTATGCGCTGCCCATCCTCACAGGCGGGCACGGGAACGACCCCGCCCTCACCATGCGATAGGCAGTTGTCTTCGCGATTCCCAGGGCTTCGGCAGCAGCCGGCAGATCAACGAACTTCGGGTACATGTCTGAGGTGTAGTAGTAGTGATTCCCTCCTGTGACAAAGATTCGAGCAAGCATCGTTGCGGAAACCGTTGCATTGTTCAGACCTGAACGGCGTCCCGCCCGCAGGTCCGCATGATGTTGCCCGAACGTCTCGGCAAGCCCCCACCTCTGCCAAAGCGCACCGGTGCGCTCACCTCGAATCTGCTCCATAACGGCCGGATCGCGAGGATTGACCCCGTGGAGGATGGAGGCAGCCTTCAGCGTCGAATCCAGAGAGGCCTCCTCCAGAGACGCCAAAATTTCCGCGTCGCGTGACGCACTCTCATGCTTGTGCTCGTCGGCACGACGATATGCCTCGTTGACGGCGGTCTTTACCATGAGCCCAGGAACGTCACGGGGAGGAACCCCTGACGCCGTCTCTTGCCAAACCGTCAAAGTGGCTTCGAGCATGTCCGAACGCACGTCACCTAGATCACGGTAGAAATTCCTGTGAATATTCCAGGAGTGTCCACGCAGAAACGGCACCAAACAGTCCACGATAATCATGCGCCACTTATCGTCACCCCGCAGATCTGCCATCCTCCCCATGGCAATCAAAGAATCCCAAAGATGCGATGACTTCCGCTTGACCCGCGCATCGACCGCTCGACGGCGAAGCTGTTCGTAGGTCGGATGACTCTTGACCTCACACTCCTGAACGTCGTCCAAGTGGTAGCAGACGAGATTCGTGCCGCAGACTTCGCCCACATACTCCGCCAGCAAATCGAACGCGTCCTTCACTATTTCCCCTTCGAGGTCAAACGGCTAGCGAGGGGAAACGTATGGTGCTTCACCCGTTCGCGCCACCCAAGATCGCCAATTTTGCACAAGAGCCCGATTTTGCTTTTCCTTGCACTTTTTTGACGTCCCGAGATAGCTTGATGGGCGAGAGTGACAACTGTTTGAGAACTCGCAATCGATCTCTCATCACTCACCGTCATCCGGTGAGCGTTCATCACTGAGCCTTCGCCCTCGGCGTCTGGAGGGGCTGAGCTACGCCACCCCACGCCCGCCCGCGGCGATCCCTCGACGGAAGGAGGTGCCCATGTCATCCCCCGCGCCCGGTCACCCGGTCACGGCTTCCGTGCGCGCTGACCACACGTCAGGATGTCCAGCACCCATCCAGCACGGGGACGACGAAGGGGGCCGGCCTCGACGGAGCCCGGCCCCTTATGGCGCGCGGCAGGCACACGGCTACACGTTGAAGCGGAACGTCTGCGGCCCGATCCTCACCTGCGGCGGAGCCCAGTTGAGTGCCCTGGCCAGGTGTTTCTCCGTTGGCGAGCGTTAGTCCCCGACGGTCGCTTGCGGGTGTCCTGCGGACTGTCTGCGGACAGCTCGCCCCGCGGCTGGATCAGACGCGGGTCTGATTCCGCCATCGCCGGAGCCGGGCCTAGTCCTTCCCTGATGTATGGGTGCGGTGTTGCCGCACACGTCATGCGCCGTCAGCCCGGAACCGGATGGCCGGCCCGGATCCGTCGCTGTCCTTACTGTTGGGAGTCAACAGCGCGAAGCCGATGGAGACGCGAGCGGGGTCCACCGGCTGCCGGAGCGCCTGTTCCGGTTCGATGACGGGATAAAGCAACGCCACACCGCGTTCGCCGTCATTCAGCAGCTCCCGCGCCACCCGGCGGTGGCCGGGGTCGCTGATCGCGCCGAAGACACCAGGACTCCGACGAGCACGCCGGAAGAGTGAGATCTCAGGTGTCCCGGGGAGGACTACCTTCAGTGCGTTCTCCGAGGCGAGCTGCGGTGCCACGATCAGCCACCCAGCCAGGGGCTCCGGGCCAGTGCCGAGGCTACGCAGATAAGCAAGGTGCGGTGCGAAGACCTTTGATTGGTCCCACTCCAGACCGCCCAGCACGTCGAGCAGCCGTTCGTGCGTGACGACCGCGGTGAGTGCCGAGAACGAGGCGGCCCTCGTCCCGTCGTGGGCGGGCACCGAAAGCTGCTCCCGTGGTCCGCACAGAGCCGACAACACAGGCTGCCAACGTTCCGTGTTCCGCTTGATTATGACGCCACCGACAGGAAGTGTGCTCGGCTCGATCCACCTGCCGGGCGAGCGGATCTCCACAGGCCGCGCATTCGCCATCTTGCTCGCGCTCGTGGGTTTCAGCTCTGGAAGGTACTGGGCCACCAGAGGCCTGATCTGCGACGGCGTGATCGTCGGACCGCCGTCCACCGGCTTCGCGTAGTCGGCCAGCTGCGCCCGGAAAGCATCTTCGTCGCGGCAGGCGGCCTCGAACGCCTCGTACAGGTCGATGCCCTTGTCGCCTCCCGTGCCACGCCCGACATACAGCCGCACCAGGTCCCTGTAGCCATGGCGGAACCCGAACCACCGGCCCATCTGCATGAGAGAGTCGGCCTGGTTGGTGCTGCGCCGGTAATAGGTGACGGTCAGACCTTCGACGGTGAAGCCGCGGGAGAGCTTGGCTCCTCCCACGAGAATCTTCCACACCGGACGGCGGTCGAAGTCCACGGTCCCGTTCTCGATGTCTTGGTCGCCGTTGACCACGACGACGGGACCGCCTTCCGCTTCGATGCGGCTGTGTGCCTCTCGGAGGTAGGGCACCAGGTCGCCGAAGTCCGCCGGATTCACGAACCCGTCGTGGTGGTGGGCCGAGACGCGAACGAAGTCGGACTCGAACAGAGCCCGCAGCCGTCCGAGCCCGCGTTCCCCCTCCTGCTGGTCCGCGTGCCAGAGCCGGGCGATCCTGTGGGCGCTCTCGCGGTGGTCGGCCCTCCGTACGGACTCATGGACGAGCATCGTGTGGTGGCGGTAGCCGATGGCACTCGGGTCGTGCGCCTCACGGTATAGCTTGACCGTCGCCGACAGGAGGAAGGCGTCCAGTGCCTGGCGCAGGTACACGTCGCCGTCTTCCCCGGTCTCCTCCATGGGCCGGACGTGTGCGAGCTCTCTCGAGTCGGCGACCGTCCGCTTGTGCACCGGAATGCGGGAGTCGAAGTCGTGGAACTCGCGCGCCCCCATGTAGCCGGACGGGCGGGGCAGAGCGATGATGAAGTCCTTCGGAAACAGATCGTCCTGATCGGTCGGGTTGATCAGGACGTTCGCGAACGGAGTGGCGGTGTAGGCGACGTACTGGGCACGCGGGAGCAGCCCGAGCAGTTCGGAGATGAGGCCGTTGATCGCCGTCCGGTCGGCACCCTCCCGTCCGCTCCCGGAGTGTGCCGTGTTCACCGATCCGTGGTCCGACTCATCGTCAACGATAAGGACGGGAATCTCTTCGAGCTGTCGCCCCAGCCGCCGGAGATCGCTGACGACCTTTGCCAGCACCGCCTTGTTCTTCTTCACCACCATCAGCCGCGCCGCGCTGCGGTGCAGGTTGTGGGGGTTGTGTAACGGCAGGGCGGGATCGGCTCTCTCGAATTCGAGCGCAGTGATGCCCTGACGCAGCGTCTGGTAGTCATCGTTCCGGGTAGTGAGCCGGATGATGTCGAACGCG
>NZ_JANUGP010000028.1 GCF_024753135.1 Streptomyces pyxinicus
CCCGGCCCGCACCCCCCACTCCAGCTAGGCTCACCCCTGGACGACCAGGACACGGACGGATGCCAGGGGAGGCCCAGCATGACGCCGGGGCGCAGGAGCAGTACCTTCACCCGTCTGCTCCGGCACGGCTTCACCGACCCCTCCGCCGCCGAGCGCCTGCTGGACGGCCCGGAGCTGGGACCCGTACGCGAGGACCCGGTCCTGCTGGAGGCCCTCGGCGCCACCGCCGACCCCGACCTCGCCCTGCACGGCCTGGTCCGCCTGCTGGAGGCCCAGGACGGCCCGACGGGCCACCGAAGCCTGCTGGACACCCTGATCGCGGCCAAGCCGCTGCGCGACCGCCTGCTCGGCGTGCTCGGCGCCTCCGAGGCCCTCGCCGACCACCTCGCCCGGCACCCGGGCGACTGGCAGGCTCTGGTCACCTACGAGCCGCGCGACCTGCACCCGGGCGTCGCGGAGTTCGAGCGGGGCCTGGCCGAGGCTACCGACCCGGTCTCCCTGCGCGTCGCCTACCGCCGCTGCCTGCTGTCCATCGCCGCGCGGGACGTGTGCGGCACCACCGACCTCGCCGAGACGGCCGCCGAACTGGCCGACCTCGCCACCGCGACCCTGCGCGCGGCGCTGGCAATAGCGCGGGCGTCGGCCCCGGAGGACGCCGCCGCCTGCCGCCTCGCGGTGATCGCGATGGGCAAGTGCGGCGGCCACGAGCTGAACTACGTCTCCGACGTGGACGTCATCTTCGTGGCCGAGGCAACCGAAGGCACGGAGGAGGCCAAGGCGATCAGCGCGGCGACCCGCCTCGCCTCGCACCTGATGCGGATCTGCTCGGAGACGACCGTCGAGGGCTCCATCTGGCCGGTTGACGCCAACCTCCGCCCCGAGGGCCGCAACGGCCCCCTCGTGCGCACCCTCTCCTCCCACCTCGCCTACTACCAGCGCTGGGCCAAGACCTGGGAGTTCCAGGCCCTGCTGAAGGCCCGCCCGGTGGCGGGCGACGAGGACCTGGGCCGGGAGTACGTCGAGGCGCTCGGCCCCCTGGTCTGGAAGGCGGCGGAACGCGAGAACTTCGTCGCGGACGTGCAGAAGATGCGCCGGCGCGTGGTCGAGAACATCCCGGTCACCGAGGTGGACCGCGAGCTGAAGCTCGGCCCCGGCGGCCTGCGGGACGTCGAGTTCGCCGTACAGCTCCTCCAGCTCGTGCACGGCCGCACCGACCCCGCGCTGCGCAGCGGCACCACCCTGGACGCCCTCCAGGCGCTGGCCGCCGGCGGCTACGTCGGCCGCGAGGACGCCGCCCGCCTGGACGAGGCGTACCGCTTCCTGCGCACGATGGAGCACCGCATCCAGCTCTACCGCCTGCGCCGCACCCACCTGGTCCCGGAGGCGGAGCCGGACCTGCGCCGCCTCGGCCGCTCGCTCGGTCTGCGCACCGACCCGGTGGCCACCCTGAACCGCGAGTGGCGCCGGCACGGCGGCGTCGTACGACGGCTGCACGAGAAGCTGTTCTACCGCCCGCTGCTGGACGCCGTGGCGCAGCTCGCCCCCGGCGAGACCCGGCTGAGCCCGGAGGCGGCCCGCGAACGCCTGGTCGCCCTCGGCTACGCCGACCCGGCCGCCGCCCTGCGCCACCTGGAGGCCCTCGCGTCCGGCGTGACCCGCAAGGCGGCGATCCAGCGCACCCTGCTGCCGGTGCTGCTCGGCTGGTTCGCGGACTCCGCCGACCCGGACGCCGGCCTGCTGAACTTCCGCAAGGTCTCCGACGCCCTCGGCAAGACCCCCTGGTACCTGCGGCTGCTCCGGGACGAGGGCGCGGCGGCCGAGAACCTGGCCCGGGTGCTGTCGGCCGGCCGCCTCGCCCCGGACCTGCTGATGCGCGCCCCGGAGGCGGTGGCGCTGCTCGGTGACGGCGACGGCGGCACCGGTCTGGAGCCGCGCGGCCGGGCCCAGCTCGAACAGGAGATCCTGGCCGCGGTGCGGCGCGCGGAGAACGCCGGGCAGGGCGTCACCGCCGCCCGCGGGGTGCGCCGCCGGGAGCTGCTGCGGACGGCCGCCGCCGACATCATCGGCTCCTACGGCACCGAGACCAGCCCCGCCGAGGCCGACCAGGGCGCCCTGGTGGACCGGGTCGGCGCGGCCGTCTCCGACCTCACCGCGGCCACCCTGGCCGGCACCCTGCGCGCGGTGGTGCGGGCCGGCTGGGGCGACACCCTGCCGACCCGGTTCGTGATCATAGGGATGGGCCGCTTCGGCGGGCACGAGCTGGGCTACGGCTCGGACGCGGACGTGCTGTTCGTGCACGAGCCGCGGGACGGCGTGGCCGAGCAGGAGGCGTCGGCCGCCGCGAACAAGGTGGTCGCCGAGATGCGCCGGCTGCTGCAACTGCCCAGCTCGGACCCGCCCCTGCTGATAGACGCCGACCTGCGCCCGGAGGGCAAGTCGGGCCCGCTGGTGCGCACCCTGAAGTCGTACCAGGCGTACTACCGGCGCTGGTCCCTGGTCTGGGAGTCGCAGGCGCTGCTGCGGGCCGAGCAGGTCGCCGGCGACGACGACCTGGGCGGGCGCTTCCTGGAGCTGATCGACCCGCTGCGCTACCCGCGCCAGGGGCTCACCGAGGAGTCGGTGCGCGAGATCCGGCGGCTGAAGGCGCGCATGGAGGCCGAGCGGCTGCCGCGCGGCGCCGACCCCAAGCTGCACACCAAGCTCGGCCCCGGCGGCCTGTCGGACGTGGAGTGGACCGTGCAGCTGCTCCAGCTCCGGCACGGCTGGGAGGTGCCGGGCCTGCGCACCACTCGCACCCGCGCGGCCCTCGCCGCCGCCCGCGAGGCGGAGCTGCTGAGCGCGGAGGACGCCGAGATCCTGGACGAGGCGTGGGTGCTGGCGAGCCGGGTGCGCAACGCGGTGATGCTGGTGCGCGGCCGGGCCGGGGACACCTTCCCGACCGAGCCGCGCGAGCTGGCGGCGGTGGGCCGGTATCTGGGTTACGGCTCCGGGCACGCGGGCGACATGCTGGACGCCTACCGCCGTACCGCCCGGCGGGCGCGCACGGTGGTGGAGGAGCTGTTCTACGGCGACGGGAGCTGAGGGGCGGGCCCGGGGTGCCGGGCCGGGCTGGGCAGCCGGTACGGCAGGGCGCCGTACCACAGGCGGGCCACGGTGAAGCCGAAGGCGAGGCAGAGCAGGCCGCCGACCGCGTCCAGCCAGAAGTGGTTGGCGGTGGCGACGATCACCAGCAGGGTGACCGCCGGGTAGAGCAGCCCCAGCACTCGCGCCCACGGCACCGAGGCCAGCGCGAAGACGGTCAGCCCGCACCACAGCGACCAGCCGATGTGCATGGACGGCATCGCCGCGTACTGGTTGGACATGTGCTTGAGGTCGCCGGAGGCCATGGAGCCCCAGGTGTGGTGCACCATCACGGTGTCCACGAAGCCGCCGCCGCGCATCAGCCGGGGCGGCGCCAGCGGGAACAGGTAGTAACCGAGCAGGGCCACACCGGTGGTCGCGAACAGCACTGTCCGGGAGGCCGCGTACCGTCCGGGATGCCATCGGTAGAGCCACACCAGCACGCCGATGGTGATGACGAAGTGCAGGGTGGCGTAGTAGTAGTTCATGCCGACGATCAGCCAAGTCGCCGAGTCGAACGCATGGTTGACCGACCGCTCGACGGCGATGCCCAGGGTGTGCTCGGCGCGCCAGATCCAGTCCGCGTTGCGCAGCGCGGCCGAGCGCTGCTCCGGGACGGCGTTGCGGATGAGCGAGTACGTCCAGTAACTCACCGCGATCAGAAGGACCTCGAACCAGAGCCGGGGGCGACGGCCCGGACGCCGCAGCCGGCCGAACGGACGCCGGGCACCCCTACCCGTGACGGTGTCCGGAACGGCCACCTCCTCGCGACCTTCCGACTGTGTCACGGTCGAGTCACTCATAGGCATCAAGTCTGCCAGACAAGGCTTCCTCGACCGATCATCCCAAGGCCGGGTCCGCCGCGCACCTTCTACGGCGTGCGCGGGACACGCGGGTGCTACGGCAGGCGGGGGAACGCGGGTTCTACGGCGTGCGCAGGACGTGCGGGGCGGAAGCCGTCGAACCGCGCACCACCAGCTCCGGCATGAACACGAACTCGCTGTGCGGCGCCGGCGTCCCGCCGATCTCCTCCAGCAGCGTGCGCACCGCCGCCTGACCCATCGCCGGGACCGGCTTGCGGATGGTGGTCAGCGGCGGGTCGGTGAAGGCGATCAGCGGGGAGTCGTCGAAGCCGACGACCGACACGTCCCGCGGCACCTCCAGGCCCTGCTGCCGGGCCGCCCTTATGGCGCCGAGCGCCATCATGTCGCTGGCGCACACCACCGCCGTGCAGTCCCGCCCGATCAGCGCGGTCGCGGCGGCCTGACCGCCCTCCAGCGTGTACAGGGAGTGCTGCACCAGCTCGGTCTCGACCCGCTCGGCGGTCAGCCCGAGCTGGTCGTGCATCGCGCGGACGAAGCCCTCGATCTTGCGCTGCACCGGCACGAACCGCTTCGGCCCGAGCGCGAGCCCGATCCGGGTGTGCCCGAGGGAGGCCAGGTGGGTCACCGCGAGGCCCATCGCGGCCCGGTCGTCGGGGGAGATGAACGGCGCCTGCACCTTCGGCGAGAACCCGTCCACCAGCACGTACGGCACGCCCTGGGCGCGCAGCCGCTCGTAGCGCTGCATGTCGGCGGTGGTGTCCGCGTGCAGCCCGGAGACGTAGATGATGCCGGCGACCCCGCGGTCCACCAGCATCTCGGTCAGCTCGTCCTCGGTCGACCCGCCCGGGGTCTGGGTGGCGAGCACCGGCGTGTAGCCCTGGCGGGTCAGCGCCTGGCCGATGACCTGGGCCAGGGCCGGGAATATCGGGTTCTCCAGCTCCGGCGTGATCAGGCCGACCAGGCCCTCGCTGCGCTGGCGCAGCCGGACCGGACGCTCGTAGCCGAGGACGTCCAGGGCGGCGAGCACGGACTGGCGGGTGGTGGCGGCGACGCCCGGCTTCCCGTTGAGGACCCGGCTGACAGTCGCTTCGCTCACCCCCGCCTGCGCAGCGATGTCGGCAAGCCGTGTGGTCACGGCATTGGACTGTACCGGTCGCCCGCCGCCTTGCACACCGGCGGGACGCCGGGCGCGGGCGGGCGTGCGGCCTGCTCCGGGTTGCTGCCTCATCGCGCTCCCTCGGGTTCCTCGTGGCAAGAGCTTGCAGAGTCTTGCACAACCGGCCCCGATACCGCTCAAAGGCCTGGCCAAGCGGTCGCGAACCGGTCGACCTCCGGTCACGGCGGCGTAACCATCGCGTTCCCTTGCACTTTTTTTCTGCAAGGTCTTTCGCAACGCTTACATGGCTGTTACGTTCCGAGTCGCCCGGCCGCGGCAACGGCGCAGTCGGCACGACCGCGGGGACGGCGGACGGGACCGTCCCTGCTTCACACGGGCTTAACCCTCAAGGAGAACTCATGCGGCGTGGCATAGCGGCCTCCGCGCTGGTGGCGTCCCTCGCCCTCACGGCGACGGCCTGCGGCGGGAGCGACAGCGACGGCAAGTCGGACGGCCCGGTCACCATCACCTGGTGGGACACCTCCAACGCCACCAATGAGGCACCGACGTACCAGACCCTGGTCAAGCAGTTCGAGGCCGCTCACAAGGACATCAAGGTCAAGTACGTCAACGTCCCCTTCGACCAGGCGCAGAACAAGTTCGACACCGCCGCCGGCGCCTCGGGCGCCCCGGACGTGCTGCGCTCCGAGGTCGGCTGGACCCCGGCCTTCGCGAAGAAGGGCTACTTCGCGCCGCTGGACGGCACCGAGGCCCTCGCCGACCAGGCGAAGTTCCAGCCGAACCTGATCAAGCAGGCCCAGTACGACGGCAAGACCTACGGCGTGCCGCTGGTCACCGACACCCTGGCCCTCGTCTACAACAAGGCGCTGTTCCAGAAGGCCGGCATCACCGACGCCCCGAAGACCTGGGACGAGCTGAAGGCCGACGCCGCCAAGGTGCGGCAGAAGACCGGCGTCGACGGCTACTGGGGCTCCACCCAGGCCTACTACGCGCAGAGCTTCTTGTACGGCGAGGGCGCCGACACCGTGGACGTCGCCGGCAAGAAGGTCACCGTGCGGTCGGCCGCCGCGAAGAAGGCGTACGGCACCTGGCTGAGCCTGTTCTCCGGCAAGGGCCTGCACAAGGCCGACACCACCGCCGACGCCTACGCCCACATCCAGGACGCGTTCGTGAACGGCAAGGTCGCCGCGATCGTCCAGGGCCCCTGGGAGATCACGAACTTCTACCAGGGCAGCGCCTTCAAGGACAAGGCCAACCTCGGCATCGCCACCGTCCCGGCCGGCTCCAGCGGCAAGGCGGGCGCCCCGACCGGCGGCCACAACCTCTCGGTCTACGCCGGCTCGGACAAGGCCCACCAGGATGCGGCCGAGACGTTCGTGAAGTTCATGACCTCGGCGAAGTCCCAGGAGACCATCGCCCTGAAGAACTCCACGCTGCCCACCCGCTCCGACGCCTACACCGCCCAGGTCAAGGCCGACCCCGGGATCGCCGGCTACCAGACGGTGCTGTCCGCCGCCCAGCCCCGCCCGGCGCTGCCCGAGTACAGCTCCCTGTGGGGTCCGCTGGACACCGAGCTGCCCAAGATCGCCGGCGGCAAGGAGTCGCTGGACAAGGGGCTGAGCAACGCCGAGCTGGCCATCGCCAAGCTCGTGCCGGACTTCAGCAAGTGAGCCCGGGTGGCCGTCGGAATCCTCGCCGAGCGGGGCGGGGATTCCGACGGCCACCACCCCGCGGGGTTCCGATGGCCACCACTCCGCGCCCGGCCCCACTCCCGGAACCCGCCCGGCCCCCCTCCTGGAACCATTGAAGGTGTCGAACCATGACAGTCGCCATCGACCGCGCGACCGGCAAGCGCCGCGGTGACCGCGCGCCTCGGCCCGGGCTGGGCCGGCGCGTCCGCAACGGCTACCAGCGGCACTGGTACGCCTACGCGATGATCGCCCCGGTCGTCGTCGTGCTCGGCGTCCTGGTGCTCTACCCGCTGGTGTACGGCCTCTACCTGACGCTGACCGACGCCAACAGCCTCAACACCGCGCGCACGATCGGCGTCAACCACATCGACGCCACCTACAAGTTCATCGGGCTGGACAACTACCAGGACATCCTGTTCGGCCCGACGGCGTACGACCGCTTCTGGTCGCACTTCATCTGGACCATCGCCTGGACCGCGCTCTGCGTCGCGCTGCACTACTGCATCGGCCTCGGCCTCGCGCTGCTGCTCAACCAGAAGCTGCGCGGACGCACCGTCTACCGGCTGATCCTCATCCTGCCGTGGGCCGTGCCCACCTTCGTCACCGTCTTCGGCTGGCGCTTCATGCTCGCCGACGGAGGCGTCATCAACTCCGCGCTGGACGCGCTGCACCTGCCGGCGCCACTGTGGCTGGAGGACACCTTCTGGCAGCGGTTCGCCGCGATCATGGTCAACACCTGGTGCGGTGTGCCGTTCATGATGGTCTCCCTGCTCGGCGGCCTCCAGTCCATCGACGCCTCCCTCTACGAGGCCGCCGAGATGGACGGCGCCAACGCCTGGCAGCGCTTCCGGTACGTCACCCTGCCCGGCCTGCGGTCCGTCAGCTCCACCGTGGTGCTGCTCGGCATCATCTGGACGTTCAACCAGTTCGCCGTCATCTTCCTGCTGTTCGGCAACACCGCCCCGGACGCGCAGATCCTCGTGACCTGGGCCTACTACCTGGGCTTCGGACAGCAGCCGCGTGACTTCGCGCAGTCGGCCGCCTACGGCATCCTGCTGCTGGCCGTCCTGATCGTCTTCACCTCGTTCTACCGCCGCTGGCTGAACCGCGACGAGCAGCAGCTCGCGATCTGAGGCAGGAGTCCTGATGAGCACCACCACTCCCCCCGAGACCGCCGCCGGCGAGCCGGTGGCGAAGGTCCTCGCCGCGCCGGGCCCCGGCCCCCGGCGCCCCCACGGCCGGCGCGGGCTCCTCACCTCCCTCGCCTCCCACGGCATCCTGACCGTCGCGAGCCTGATCGCGCTGTTCCCGATCGCCTGGCTGGTCTTCCTGTCCCTCGGCCCGGACAAGGACGACTACCTGCACCCCGGCGACATCTGGCACAAGATGACGTTCAGCAACTACGCGTTCGTCCTGGAGCACACCGGGTTCTTCGGCTGGCTGAAGAGCTCGCTGATCGTCTCCCTCGGCACCACCGTGATCGGCGTCCTCGTCGCCGCCACCACCGGGTACGCCGTCTCCCGCATGCGCTTCCCCGGCTACAAGAAGCTGATGTGGGCGCTGCTGGTCACGCAGATGTTCCCGATCGCCGTGCTCATCGTGCCGATGTACCAGATCCTGTCCGACCTCCAGCTCATCGACAGCTACCTCGGCCTGATCCTGGTCTACTGCTCGACCGCCGTGCCCTACAGCGCCTGGCTGCTCAAGGGCTACTTCGACACGATCCCCTTCGAGATCGACGAGGCGGGCCGGGTCGACGGCCTCACCCCCTTCGGCACCTTCTTCCGGCTGATCCTGCCGCTGGCCAAGCCCGGACTCGCGGTCGCCGCCTTCTACAACTTCATCACGGCCTTCGGCGAGGTGGCCTTCGCCTCGACGTTCATGCTGGACGACAGCAAGTACACCTTCGCCGTCGGCCTGCAGAGCTTCGTCAGCGAGCACGACGCCCAGCGCAACCTGATGGCGGCCACCGCCGTGCTGGTGGCGATACCCGTGTCCGCGTTCTTCTACCTCGTGCAGAAGAACCTCGTCACCGGTCTCACCGCCGGCGGCACGAAGGGCTGACCCGCCCTTCGCGGCCCACGAGCCAGGCGGCCGCGGTGTCCCATCCGACCCCGCAGACACCGCGGCCGTCTCACCCCACCCCCCGGCTCCCGCACCCACGTCATGACCCGAACACCGTCACGCACCACCAAGGACGCCATGAGCCAGCAGCACTCCGCAGCCCCGGCCACCGACTCCGCCGTCGTCACCGTCGCCTCGCGCCGCGACTGGTGGCGGGACGCGGTCATCTACCAGGTCTATCCGCGCAGCTTCGCCGACAGCGACGGCGACGGCATGGGCGACCTGGAGGGCGTGCGCTCCCGCCTGCCCTACCTGCGTGACCTCGGTGTCGACGCCGTGTGGCTCAGCCCCTTCTACGCCTCCCCGCAGGCCGACGCCGGCTACGACGTCGCCGACTACCGTGCCGTGGACCCCATGTTCGGCACCCTGCTGGACGCCGACGCGCTGATCCGCGACGCCCACGAGCTGGGCCTGCGCATCATCGTGGACCTGGTCCCGAACCACTCCTCCGACCAGCACGAGTGGTTCAAACGCGCCCTCGCCGAGGGCCCCGGCTCCCCGCTGCGCGAGCGCTACCACTTCCGCCCCGGCAAGGGGGCGGACGGCGAACTGCCGCCCAACGACTGGGAGTCCATCTTCGGCGGGCCGGCCTGGACTCGGGTCACCGAGCCCGACGGCACCCCCGGCGAGTGGTACCTGCACCTCTTCGCGCCCGAGCAGCCCGACTTCAACTGGGAACACCCGGCCGTCGGCGACGAGTTCCGCTCCATCCTGCGGTTCTGGCTGGACATGGGCGTGGACGGCTTCCGCATCGACGTGGCCCACGGCCTGGTGAAGGCCGAGGGCTTGCCCGACCTCGGCGACCACGACCAGCTGAAGCTGCTGGGCAACGATGTCATGCCGTTCTTCGACCAGGACGGCGTGCACGAGGTCTACCGCCAGTGGCGCCGCATCCTCGACGAGTACTCCGGCGAGCGGATCTTCGTCGCGGAGGCGTGGACGCCGACCGTCGAGCGCACCGCCCACTACGTCCGCCCCGACGAGCTGCACCAGGCCTTCAACTTCCAGTATCTGAGCACCGAGTGGGACGCGGACGAGCTGCGTGCCGTCATCGACCGCACCCTCGCCGCCATGCGCCCGGTCGGCGCCCCGGCCACCTGGGTGCTGTCCAACCACGACGTCACCCGGCACGCCACCCGCTTCGCCAACCCGCCCGGCCTCGGCACCCAGATCCGCACCGCGGGCGACCGCGCGCTCGGCCTGCGCCGGGCCCGCGCCGCCACCCTGCTGATGCTGGCCCTGCCCGGCTCCGCCTACGTCTACCAGGGCGAGGAACTGGGCCTGCCCGACGTGGTGGACCTGCCCGACGAGGTGCGCCAGGATCCGGCGTACTTCCGGGGCGCCGGCCAGGACGGCTTCCGCGACGGCTGCCGGGTGCCGATCCCGTGGACCCGCGCGGGCGGCTCGTACGGCTTCGGCGCCGGCGGCAGCTGGCTCCCGCAGCCCGCGGGTTGGGCCGAACTGAGCGTCGAGGCGCAGACCGGGGAGCCCGGCTCGACGCTGGAGCTGTACCGGACGGCGCTGCGGCTGCGCCGGTCGCAGCCGGACCTCGGCGCGGGTGACGCGGTGGAGTGGCTGCGCGCCCCCGAGGGCGTCCTCGCCTTCCGGCGCGGGGAGTTCGTGTGCGTCGCGAACACCACGGGGGAGTCGGCGACGGTCCCGGCCCACGGCCGGGTGCTGCTCACCAGCGGTGAGGTGACCGAGGCGGACGGTGAGGCGAAGGTGCCCGCGGACACCACCGTGTGGTGGTCCACGGCCGCCTGACGGCCCCTCGGAAAGTTCTTGCATCAACTTCACATCGGCCCGCTGTCTTTCAGGCAGCGGGCCTTTACCATCTGCGTCACCGAAAGTTTGCTGCAATATTGCAGCAAGCGCCTTCAACGATGAAGGACCCCACATGGCACGCAGACTCCTCCCCATGGCGGTCGCCCTCACGACCGCCGCCTTGATTGGCATGAACCCGTCCACCGCTGCGGCCTCGCCGCCCGGCACCAAGGACGTCACCGCCGTCCTCTTCGAGTGGGACTTCGCCTCGGTCGCCAAGGAGTGCACCAACACCCTCGGCCCCGCCGGCTACGGATACGTGCAGATCTCCCCGCCCGCCGAGCACATACCGGGCTCCCAGTGGTGGACCTCGTACCAGCCCGTGTCGTACAAGATCGCCGGCCGGCTGGGCGACCGTACCGCCTTCCGGAACATGGTGAACACCTGCCACGCGGCCGGTGTGAAGGTCGTGGTCGACTCCGTCGTCAACCACATGTCGGCGGGCAGCGGCACCGGCACGGGCGGCTCGTCGTACACGAAGTACGCCTACCCCGGGCTGTATTCGAGCTTCGACTTCGACGACTGCACCGCCCAGGTGAGCGACTACCAGGACCGCTGGAACGTCCAGCACTGCGAACTCGTCGGCCTGGCCGACCTGGACACCGGCGAGGAGTACGTCCGCAAGACCATCGCCGGCTACCTGAACGACCTGCTCTCGCTCGGCGTCGACGGCTTCCGCGTCGACGCGGCCAAACACATACCCGCCGAGGACCTGGCCGACATCAAGAGCCGGCTGACCAATCCGTCCGTGTACTGGAAGCAGGAGGTCATCTACGGCGCCGGCGAAGCCGTCCAGCCGAGCGAGTACACCGGCAACGGCGACGTCCAGGAGTTCCGCTACGCCTACGACCTCAAGCGCGTCTTCACCAGCGAGAAACTCGCGTACCTCACCAACTACGGTGCGGGCTGGGGCTATCTGAACAGCTCGGTCGCCGGTGTCTTCGTGGACAACCACGACACCGAGCGCAACGGCAGCACCCTGAACTACAAGAGCGGCGCCGACTACACGCTGGCCAACGTCTTCATGCTGGCCTGGCCCTACGGCGCCCCGGACATCAACTCCGGTTACGAGTGGTCGGACGCGGACGCCGGACCGCCCAACGGCGGCAGGGTCAACGCCTGCTGGCAGGACGGCTGGAAGTGCCAGCACGCCTGGCCCGAGATCAAGTCCATGGTCGCCTTCCGCAACGCCACCCGCGGCCAGGCGGTCTCGAACTGGTGGGACAACGGCAACAACGCCATCGCCTTCGGCCGGGGCGGCAAGGGCTACGTGGCCATCAACCACGAGTCCTCGTCCCTGACCCGCACCTACCAGTCCGCGCTGCCCGCCGGCACCTACTGCGACGTGCAGAACAACACCACGGTCAGCGTGAACTCCAGTGGCCAGTTCACCGCCACCCTCGGCTCCGACACGGCACTGGCCCTCTACGCGGGCAAGTCGAGCTGCTGACCGGCACGGTGACCGGATGAAACCTCTTTCCCGAGGTTTCAGAAGTCTTGCTGCAACCCTTTCGTCGGCGGTACGGTCGCGCGGGCGCCCGGCGGCGCGTCGTGCCGCCGGCGGAGGGGTCGGACCCAACAGAGCCGCAACCGCAAGGAGTTACCACCGGTGATACCGAGATGGCCGGCGCCCGGAAGGCGCCGTACCCCGCTTCGCGGAAGGGCGGCGGCCGCCACCGCCCTGGCCCTGGCCGCCGCACTGATCCAGCCAGGGGCCGCCCGGGCCGCGACCCCGCCCGGGCCCCCCTCGGACGCGCGGCTCGCCGCCGCGCCCGCCCGGCACGACGACACCCGCGAGCAGTTCTACTTCGTCATGCCGGACCGCTTCGCCAACGGCGACACCGCCAACGACCGCGGCGGCCTCACCGGCTCCCGGCTGAGCACCGGCTACGACCCCACCGACAAGGGCTTCTACCAGGGCGGCGACCTCAAGGGCCTGACGAAGAAGCTGGACTACATCAAGGGGCTCGGCACCACCGCCATCTGGATGGCGCCCATCTTCAAGAACCGGCCCGTGCAAGGCACCGGCAAGGACGCCTCGGCCGGCTACCACGGCTACTGGATCACCGACTTCACGCGGGTCGACCCGCACTTCGGCACCAACCAGGACCTGTCGAAGCTCATCTCCCAGGCACACACCAAGGGCATGAAGGTCTTCTTCGACGTCATCACCAACCACACCGCCGATGTCGTGGACTACGAGCCGGCCTCCCACGACTACCTCTCCAAGGGCGCCTTCCCGTACCTGACCAAGGACGGCCGCCCCTTCGACGACGCCGACTACGCCGACGGCAGGCGGAAGTTCCCCGCCACCGGCACCGGCACCTTCCCGCGCACTCCGAGGGCCACCGACGACTCCAAGGTCCCGGCCTGGCTCAACGACCCGACGATGTACCACAACCGGGGCGACTCCACCTACACCGGCGAGTCCACCACCTACGGCGACTTCTCCGGCCTGGACGACCTGTGGACCGAGCGTCCCGAGGTCGTCAGCGGCATGGAGAGGATCTACCAGCGCTGGGTGCGGGACTTCGGCATCGACGGCTTCCGGATCGACACCGTGAAGCACGTGAACATGGAGTTCTGGACCCAGTGGGCCACCGCGCTGGACGCCTACGCGGCCCGGCACGGGCGCAAGAACTTCTTCATGTTCGGTGAGGTCTACTCCGCCGACACCTCCGTCACCTCCCCGTACGTCACCGAGGGCCGCCTCGACGCCACCCTCGACTTCCCCTTCCAGGACGCGGCCCGCGCCTACGCCTCCCAGGGCGGCAGCGCCCAGCGCCTCGCGAGCGTCTTCGGCGACGACTACACGTACACGACCGACAAGGCCAACGCCTACGAACAGGTCACCTTCCTCGGCAACCACGACATGGGCCGCATCGGGTCCTTCCTCAAGCAGGACAACCCCGAGGCGACCGACGCCGAGATCCTCAAGAAGGACGAACTCGCCAACGAGCTGATGTTCCTCAGCCGCGGCAACCCGGTCGTCTACTACGGCGACGAGCAGGGCTTCACCGGCGCCGGCGGCGACAAGGACGCCCGCCAGACCATGTTCGCCTCCCGGGTCGCCGACTACCTGGACGACGACGAGATCGGCACCGACCGCACCCACGCGAGCGACGCCTACGACACCAAGGCCCCGCTGTACCGGCAGATCGCCGCGCTCGCCAAGCTGCGCAAGGCGAACCCGGCGCTGACCGACGGCGTCCAGACCCAGCGGTACGCGGCCGACGGCGCCGGTGTCTACGCCTTCACCCGGACCGACGCGAAGACCGGCCAGGAGTACGTGGTCGCCCTCAACAACGCGGAGACGCCGAAGACCGCGAGCTTCCCGACCGACGCGGCGAAAATGTCGTACCGGGGGATCTACGGCGCCACCGGCACCCTGAGCACCGACGGCGACCGCAGGCTCACCGTCACCGTCCCGGCCGGCTCCGCCGTCGTCTACAAGGCGGCCGGCACCCTCGCCGAGCCCACCGCCAAGCCGGTGATCAGCCTCAAGGCGCCGGACGCGGGCGCCACCGGCACCGTCGAGCTGTCCGCCGACGTGACGGGCGGCGGCCTCGACCGGGTCGTCTTCGCCGCCCAGGTCGGCAACGGCCCATGGCGGACGCTCGGCTCCGCCGACCACGCCCCCTACCGGGTCACCCAGACCCTCGGCGAGGACGTGCCGTCCGGCACCGCCCTGCGCTACAAGGCCGTCGTGGTCGACTCTGCCGGGCACACCGCGAGCGCCCTGGCGACCAGCAGCACCGGCACCCCACCCGCGCCCGAGCCCCCCACGGCCTCGTCCCGGGACTACGCGATCGTCCACTACCAGCGCGCCGACGGCGACTACGCCGACTGGAGCCTCTACGCCTGGGGCGACCTCGCCGACGGCGAGGCCACCACCTGGCCCGCCGGCCACCCCTTCACCGGCCGGGACGCCTACGGCGCCTTCGCGTACGTCAGGCTCAAGCCCGGCGCCTCCACCTTGAACTTTTTGGTGGTCGACAAGAACGGGACCAAGGACGTCTCCGCCGACCGATCCATCGACGTCACCCGGACGGGCGAGGTCTGGATCGAGCAGGGCAAGCCGGACGTACGCACCGAGAAGCCCGGCTACCCGCCCCAGGACACCACGAAGGCCGTCCTGCACTACCACCGCGCCGACGGGGACTACGACGGCTGGGGGCTGCACGTCTGGACGGGCGCCGCCCAGCCCACCGACTGGTCGAGCCCGCTGAAGCCGGTGAAGACTGACGCCTATGGCGCGGTCTTCGAGGTGCCCCTCACCGAGGGCGCCGGCAGTCTCGGCTACATCCTGCACAAGGGCGACGACAAGGACCTGCCCACCGACCAGTCGCTCGACCTCAGGGCGAACGGCCACGAGGTGTGGCTGGTGAGCGGGCAGGAGAAGTACCTGCTGCCGCAGCCGGCCGGCACCGCCGCCGCGCTCGACCTGACCACCTCAAAGGCGGTCTGGATCGACCGGGACACCCTCGCCTGGAACGGCGCCGAAGGGGCCGCCTCCACCCAGCTCCTCTACTCCCGCGACGGCTCCCTCACGGTCAAGGACGGGACGCTGACCAGCGACGACGAGCGCTGGATCCGGCTCACGAAGTCCACACTCAGCGACGCGCAGAAGGCGAGGTTCCCGCACCTGAAGGACTACACCGCCTGGACCGTGGACCCGCGCGACCGCAGCCGGGTGCGCTCCGCGCTGACGGGCCAACTCGTCGCCTCGCAGCGCACCGCCGACGGCGCCGTCCTCGCCGCGACCGGCGTGCAGACCGCCGGCGTGCTGGACGACCTCTACCCGGCGGCGACCAAGGCGAAGCTCGGCCCGACGTTCCACCACGGCAGACCGACCCTCGCCGTGTGGGCGCCGACCGCCCAGCGCGTCTCCCTCGAACTGGACGGCTCCCTCAGGCCCATGCGCCGCGATGACACCACCGGCGTCTGGTCGGTCACCGGCCCGGCGTCCTGGACGGGCAAGCCCTACCGGTACGTCGTCCAGGTGTGGGCGCCCAGCGTCGACAAGATGGTCACCAACAAGGTCACCGACCCCTACTCGGTCGCGCTCACCGCGAACTCCGAGCGCAGCCTCGTCGTCGACCTGGCCGACAAGTCCCTCGCGCCGAGCGGCTGGTCGGACCTGCGCAAGCCCAAGGCCGTACCGCTGAAGGACGCGCAGATCCAGGAACTGCACATCCGGGACTTCTCGGTGGCCGACCCCACCGCCCGGCACCCCGGCACCTACCTGGCCTTCACCGACAAGGACAGCGACGGCACGAAGCACCTGAGGGCCCTGGCGAAGTCCGGGACCTCGTACGTGCACCTGCTGCCCGCCTTCGACATCGCCACCATCCCCGAGAAGAAGGCCGACCAGGCCCACCCCGGCTGCGATCTCGCCTCCTACCCGGCCGACTCCGACCGGCAGCAGGAGTGCGTGGCGAAGACCGCCGCCAAGGACGCCTACAACTGGGGCTACGACCCCTACCACTACACGGTCCCCGAGGGCTCGTACGCCACCGACCCGGACGGCACCGCCCGTACCGTGCAGTTCCGGAAGATGGTGCGGGGGCTCAACCAGGACGGGCTGCGGGTCGTCATGGACGTCGTCTACAACCACACGGCGGCCGGCGGCCAGGCGGACACCTCGGTCCTCGACCGGATCGTGCCCGGCTACTACCAGCGGCTGCTCGCCGACGGCTCGGTGGCCGACAGCACCTGCTGCGCGAACACCGCGACCGAGAACGCGATGATGGGCAAGCTGGTCGTGGACTCGATCGTCACCTGGGCCAAGCAGTACAAGGTCGACGGATTCCGCTTCGACCTCATGGGCCACCACCCGAAGGCCAACATCCTCGCCGTCCGCAAGGCCCTCGACGCGCTGACCGTCGCCAAGGACGGCGTCGACGGCAAGGAGATCATCCTCTACGGCGAGGGCTGGAACTTCGGCGAGGTCGCCGACGACGCCCGTTTCGTGCAGGCCACGCAGAAGAACATGGCCGGCACCGGCATCGCCACCTTCTCCGACCGGGCCCGCGACGCCGTACGCGGCGGCGGCCCCTTCGACGAGGACCCCGGCGTCCAGGGCTTCGCCTCCGGCCTCTACACCGACCCCAACTCCTCCACCGCCAACGGCAGTACGGCGGAGCAGAAGGGCCGCCTGCTGCACTACCAGGACCTGATCAAGGTCGGCCTGACCGGCAACCTCGCCACATACCGCTTCACCGACACCGACGGCAAGGAGGTCACCGGCGCCGAGGTCGACTACAACGGCCAGGCCGCCGGGTACGCGGACGCGCCCGGCGACGCCCTCGCCTACGTCGACGCCCACGACAACGAGTCGCTGTTCGACGCCCTCACCTACAAACTGCCCGCGAAGACCAGCGCGTCCGACCGGGCCCGGATGCAGGTGCTCGCGATGGCCACGGCCACCCTCTCGCAGGGGCCGGCCCTCTCCCAGGCCGGCACCGACCTGCTGCGCTCCAAGTCGCTGGACCGCAACTCCTTCGACAGCGGCGACTGGTTCAACGCCATCCACTGGAACTGCGCCGACGGCAACGGCTTCGGACGCGGGCTGCCCCCGGCGGCCGACAACGCCGCCAAGTGGCCGTACGCCAAGCCGCTGCTCACCACGGTCACGGTCGGCTGCCCGCAGATCACCGGCGCCTCGGCCGCCTACCAGGACCTGCTGAGGATCCGGACGACCGAGAAGGCGTTCTCCCTCGGCACCGCCGCCCAGGTGCAGGACCGGCTGTCCTTCCCGCTGTCCGGCAAGGACGAGACGCCCGGCGTCATCACCATGCGCCTCGGTGACCTCGTCGTCGTCCTCAACGCCACCCCCGAGCGGCAGACCCAGCGGATCGACGCCCTCGTCGGCACCCCCTACCGGCTGCACCCGGTGCAGTCCGGCGGCACCGACCCGGTGGTGAAGACCTCCGCCTATTCGGCCGCCTCGGGCACCTTCACCGTACCGGCGCGGACCGTGGCGGTGTTCACGCGAGGGGGGAACTGAGGCCTGTCGCCTGACGCCCGACCGCCGGCGCCGTCCTAGGACGCCAGCGAGATGAGCCGGCCGGCCAGCTCCGCGAAGGGGCCGTCGGCCGGCTCGTCCTTCACCATCGTGCGCAGCAGCCGGGCCATGTCCTCGTCGTAGGCGGCGCTCACGGCGGCCAGCGCGGCGAAGTCGTGCACCAGCTTGAGCTCCAGCTCGGCGCGCGGGATGCGGCGGCCGTCCAGCCAGAGCAGGGCCGTGGACTCGGCGAGCGAGATCCACGAGCGGACCACCAGCTCCAGGCGCGCGGAGGCATCGGTGACACCCAGATGCGCGAGGATCTGCTCGTAGGCGGCCTGGCGGACCGAGTCGATGAGCGCGTTGGTGGCCGATACGTGCTCCTTGGCGCCGGCCCCCTCGGCGGAGACGGCCGGACCGCCGCGCATGAGCGCCGAGAAGCCGGGGCCGTGCTCGTCCACGAAGTCGAAGTAGCGGCGCATCACCCGCAGCAGCCGGGTGCCCAGCGGGCCCTCGTGCGGTTCGGCGAAGCGACCCGCGAGATCCTCCGCCGCGCGCCGCAACGCGGCCTGGTACAGGCTGAGTTTGCCGGGGAAGTAGTGGTAGACCAGCGGGCGCGAGATGCCCGCCGCCGTCGCTATCTCGTCGATGGAGACCTCGTCCGGCGAGCGCCTGCTGAACAGGTCGAGGGCGACGCCGATCAACTGCTGCCGCCGCTCCTCGACGCCCATCCTGCGGCGAACCCCGGTACTCATGCGAACACCTTACCGACCGGTTCCGGCCGCCGGAGATCACATGTCGAGCACCAGACGCTCGCCGCGGGCCCGGGAGACGCAGATCAGCATCGAGTCGCCGCGCTCCGCGTCCGTCAGCAGCTCGTCCCGGTGGTCGATCTCGCCCTCCAGCACCCGCTGTTGGCAGGTCCCGCAGAAACCCTGCTCGCACGAGTAGACGGTGTCCGGCAGCTCCCGCCGTACGGCGGCCAGCAGGGTGGAGTCGGCCGGCACGGTCAGGGTGCGGCCACTGCGCCGCAGTTCGACCTCGAACCCGGCGTCCCCGTCGCCCGAGGCGCGCGGCGCGAACCGCTCCAGGCGCAGGGCGGCGCCCGCGGGCAGCCGGGCCTCGACCGCCGCCATCAGCCCCTCGGGACCGCAGCAGTACACCGCCGTCCCGGCCGGCACCCCGGCCAGCAGCCCGTCCAGGTCCGGCAGGCCGTCCTCGTCCTCGGCGACCACCGTGAGCCGGTCCCCGGCCAGCTTCGCCACCTCGTCGAGGAACGGCATCGACGCCCGGCTGCGCCCGCCGTACAGTAGCCGCCACTCGGCGCCGGCCGGCAGCGAGCGCAGCATCGGCAGGACCGGGGTGATGCCGATACCGCCGGCGACGAACACGTACGCGTCCGCCTCGACGAGCGGGAACCGGTTCCGGGGGCCGCGCACCTCCAGCTCCATGCCCTCGGCCAGGTGCTCGTGCACCTCGCGCGAGCCGCCCCGGCCGTCCTCGACCAGCCGGGCGGCGACCGTGTAGGAGGAGCGGTCCGCCGGGTCCCCGCACAGCGAGTACTGCCGCACCAGACCGGACGGCAGCACCAGGTCCAGATGCGCCCCCGGTTCCCAGGCGGGCAACTGATCGCCCTCCAAGCGGAGTTGTACGACCCCGTCGGCGATCTCCTCGTGCGAGGTGAGCAGCAGCCGCAGCGCCCGGGAGCGCGGCCGGCCGGAGATGGGCGGGTCCAGCGTAGGCAGCGGCCACAGCGGGGAGGTCCGCACCCGGCGGCGCAGGGCCCGGCGGCTCAGCAGGGCGGCGCCGCCCGCGAGCAGGACGGCGGCGGTCGTCCGCGCCTTCGGCATCACAGGGTCCCTTCCACGGACTTCATCGACTGCTCTGCCTGTTCGGCGGCGCGTGCGGCGGGGGAGGAGGCCAGATAGGCCACGGCCTGCGCGGTGGAGCACTCGTGGGAGGGGTGGTAGCCGCGGCTGAGGTAGCGCGGGATGGACTTCAGCATGTCCCCGGTGGCGGGCAGGGTGCCCTGCCGGCCGCGCACGTGGAAGTCCTTCAGCGAGGCATTGGGGGCGGTCAGGGTCGGGTCGTGCTCCAGGAAGAAGCGGACCCCGCGCTGCCACAGGAAGACCAGCGCGCTGAAGGCCGTCGCCCAGGTGCGCACCCGGCGCCGGTAGCCACCGTCGAGGTGCGCGAACAGGTCGAAGGCGACCGAGCGGTGCTCGACCTCCTCGGCGCCGTGCCAGCGCAGCAGGTCCAGCATGGTCGGGTCGGCGCCCCGCCGGTCCAGCTCGGCCGCGTTGAGCACCCAGTCGCCGAGGAAGGCGGTGTAGTGCTCGATGGCCGCGATCAGCGCCACCCGCTCCAGCAGCCACCAGCGGCGGGCCCGGCCCGGCGGCAGGGTGCGGTCACCGAGCAGCTTCTCGAAGAACCAGTCGACCTGCGCGGTGTACGGCGTCGGGTCCAGGCCCTGTTCGCGCAGGTGCGGCAGGACCTCGTCGTGGGCCTGGGAGTGCATGGCCTCCTGGCCGATGAACCCGACGACGTCCGCGCGCAGCCGGTCGTCCGTGATCAGCGACAGCGCCTGCTTGTACACGTGCACGAACCACCGCTCGCCGGCCGGCAGCAGCAGGTGCAGCACGTTGATGGTGTGCGTGGTGAACGGGTCGCCGGGCACCCAGTGCAGCGGTGTGTCCTCCCACGAGAAGGACACGTTGCGGGCCTTGAGCGCGACGCGCTCGGACTCCACCGGCCGGGCCTGCGTGTTAGACATGGCGTCAATGTACTGACGGGTAGGGCGTCTGAGAAGCCCTCCGGCCCGTCTTGTTCACGTCCGTGTCAACAGCGTCCCGGTCCGGCCGGGCTCAGTGCAGCCCGCTGACCGACCGCCCGTTCGCCAGCGTCGCCTTCAGGTCGGCGCGCGCCCCCTGCTCCGCCCTGGCCGCCAGCAGCGGCCCCTGGCCGGAGGCGATGACCCCGCCGGTCGACTGGATCGTCGCCGTGTCCTTGCCGCCCGCCGCCAGCAGGTACCAGTGCCCGGCCGCCGACTTCCACAGCACCCCGGCCAGCACGTGCGGATCGCGCGGACCGCAGGCCGGCACGTCGGTGCCCTTGGCGACGACCGCGCCGGCCGCGCCGCCCGGCGTGTGGAACTGGGCCAGCGCCGCCGTGCCGGCACCGCGCCAGGTCTCGGCCCGGGTGCACACCCAGTCGCCCGCCCCGCTGCCGTCGGGCAGCGGCTGCGCCGCGTACGCCCACGCGTTGACGCTGCGGACGCCGGACGAGCGCTCGGTCGCCAGGGAGCAGGCGAAGGGCGCCCATGCCTTGAGCGCCTCGGCGCCGGACACCTCGCCGGTCGCACCGGGCCGGCCGGCGGTGAGGTGGACCGGCACCAGCTCGCCGAGATCGGAGGACACCTGCGTACCGGAGGCGTCGGTGACCTGGAGCGCGGTCCAGGACGTGCAGTCGCCGGACCGGAGCGCGGGGCTGGCCAGCGGCGCGGTGACGCCGTTGGTGACGGTCAGCGGAACCGGGGCCGAACCGGGCTTCGTCAGGTCCCGGGCCGCCGCCTTCTTCACCCAAGGGGCGAGCAGGTAGCGGACGTTGCCGTCGGCCCGGCCCAGCACCAGCGCGCTCGCCTCCGCGCCGGTCGCGCCGTCCACCCGGGCGAAGTCCAGGGCCGCGCCCTCGGTGCCGTCCTTGGGCTCGGCGTAGCGGACGATGCGCAGGCCGTCGTAGAGGATCACCAGCCGCGCGGTGTCGACCACGCCCGCGTACAAGAGCTGCGGCGGGCCGGCCGGGCCGCCGGTCTGGGTGCCGGGTGTCGCCGAGACCTGGACCTTCTCGCCGGGGCGGGCCCAGACGGCGAGGGCACGGCGCAGCAGTGCCTTGTCGCCGGTGAGCGGGCCGCGCGCGGGCCACGCCGTGAAGTCGGTGCGGGCCGCGTCCTGCCAGGCGGTGGGAGAGACCTTGGTCAGCCGGCCGGGGTCGAGGGCGGCCTCGGCGGACGGGTTCTCGGCGTACGCGGGCGCGGCGGCGCCGTCCGGGCCCCAGCCGCCGCCCGGCAGGACGACCAGCGCCCCGCACACCGCGAGCGCGGCGGCTGCGGCGAGCGCGGCCTTGGTGTGCTGGCGGCGGCGCGTCAGGTCGGTGGGCCGGGCCTGGAGCGAACAGGGGTCGAACTCGGCGGAGGTGAGCAGGCCGGGCTGGGCCGGCACCCCGTTGGCGGAGGCCAGCGCGCCGCCCGGGTCGTCCACCCCGGCGCCCCTGAGGACCTTGTGGGCGGCCGAGTCGGACAGCTCGTCCAGCTCGCGCAGCACATAGGCGGCGCGGGCCGGTGCGGACAGGACCGACAGCCGTTGGTCCAGGGCGAGTTCGTCGGCGCCGCCGGAGCGCGGGAAGAGCCGCAGCCCCCACACCTGGGGCAGCAGCGGGGGCAGCTGGGACAGCCGGGGCAGGCCCTTGCGGGGGCGGGCCGCCTCCAGCGCCGCCCGCAGCACCCGCTCGCGCAGATACGCGTACCCCGGGTCGGTGTCCCGGCCGGTGGTCTGCGCCGGGACCAGGGCGCGCTGCTTGCGGCCGCGCGGCAGGGCGCGCTGGGCGAGGGCGTGTGCGGTCAGCACCCGGCGGCCCCGGCCGAGGTCCGGCGGCAGGACCAGGTAGGCGATCCGGACCAGGCGCGGGTAGTGCTCGACGAGCGAGGCCTCCGCCTGCTCCAGATCGACCGGTCCGGCGGCGGGTGTGTGACGCGGGGCTACATCCTGTGACTGCACGTCCGGGAGAACGAGCGAACCGGTGGGAGGTCACCCCCGGACGAGTGACCGGCGCCGGCTACTCGGTCAGTGCGCGGGCGTAGTTGGCCATCGACCGCTGGTAGCGAGGCAGATGGGGGGCGAGGGCGCCGAGGACCAGGGACAGACCTTCGCGGTCGCGGCCGAGGCCGGACAGGCACAGGGCGAGACAGGCGCGTACCGCGTCGTCCAACTCGTCCGATGGCGCGTCCAGTTCGGGCCTGAGCAGCGCGACGCCCTCCGCCGCCTGTCCGGTGTTGCGCAGCGAACTCGCGAGCTGGATCTTCGTCCGGCGGCCCCGGTACCCGTCCAGGCCGCGCGCCAGCGCCTCCCGGTACAGCGGCACCGCCCGGTCCGAGTGGCCCGTGGAGTCCCAGGCGCAGGCCTGCTCGAAGGGGCCGAGCGGGCTGCCGGCGGGCAGTTCGGCCACCAAGGCGTCGATCAGCGCCCGGAACTCGGCGGCCCGCTCCCGCGGATAGGCGCCGGCGTCGAAGGCGGCCCAGGCGGCGGCCACCCGGTCTTCCCAGTTCTGGTCCATCGCGTCACCCTCGCACATCCGCGCACACCCCGGCCGGGGAATGTTGAGCGGACCGCGCGTGGCAGCCGTATCCGATGGACGGGGTCCCGCGCCGGGGCCCGGACGCGGCATGCTTGGTTCACCAGGACCGGAGGAACAGATGAGGGTGCAGGGACTGCTGCTCGGTGCGGCGGCCGTACTGGCGCTGGCGGGCTGCGGCGCGGGCGGTGATGCCAAGGCGGTGCCGCCGACCGCCACGGGCAGCCTGGAGAGCCTGGCCGCCGAGGTGAAGTGCCGGCCGAACATGCAGACCGACGCCGACGAGATCCGCCAGGCCCTCTGCCGTACCGGGCAGGGCAGGTTCGTCCTGGCCACCTTCGCCACCGACCGCGGCCAGCGTGAGTGGATCAACGACGCGAAGGACTACGGCGGTCACTACCTCGTCGGCCGCAAGTGGGTGGCCGTGGGCGACGACGGGGTGGTGGAGTCGCTGCGCGGCACGCTCGGCGGCGATGTGGAGCAGGGCGCCGACCACCACGCGCACGGCGGCTGACCGGCTCCGGGCGCGACGAAGGCCGGCGACGGGAGGGGGGTCCGTCGCCGGCCTTCTGCTGTGGGGGCCGGATGCGCGGGTCAGGCGCAGTTCTGGCCGCGGTTGAGGCAGTTGGCGATCTTGTTGGCCAGGTTGCCCCGGGTGACGCTGATGAAGTCGTCGTGGTCCGTGGCCGCCTTGTGCAACTGCTCCGGGAAGCCGTCGACCGCGTAGGCGTTCTTCACCTGTCCGTTCCGGACCGTGGGCGGCGTGATGTCGTACACCAGCCGCATCGTCAGCTGCGGGATCGCCTTGAAGCCGTTGCCGCAGGCGCCGCTGCCGGGATCGGCGAAGGCGACGTGCGTACGGTGGTTGGCGCTGTCGATGTTCTGCCCGTCCCAGCAGCTCTGGAAGGCGAAGGTGCGCACCACCTTGCTGCCCTGCGGGCAGACCGGGTACTGCTGGGTGAGCTGGACCCGGTTCTCGAAGCCGGTGCAGCTCCAGTGCGCGTTGGCGTTGGCCAGACCGTTGGTGGTGGTCTTGGCGTCACCGGTGATGATGCGCAGGAACTGCGGCATCGGCACGACCTTCCCCGCCGGGCTGCCCACGTACGTGATCTGGGCCCGCACCGGGGTGAGGATCTTGCCGACGTTGCCTTCCTTGCCGCCGCCGTCGCTGTTCTGGTCGAAGTCCTGGCTGCCGTCCTGGATCCTGACCACGGGCCAGTAGTACGACGACAGGTCACTGCGGTTCTGGCAGCTGGTGCCGCCCTGGAGGAAGGTCTGGTTGCCGGCGAAGGCGTTGACCTTCTGGTTGCCGACGTAGTCGTGCAGGTGGTGCGCGCCGTTGGCGACACCGGGTGCCACGATGACGTTGTCGGTGTTGTGGTTCTTGTTGGCGTTCACCCCGCAGCGGGTGGTGAAGGTGCCGGTGGAGGCGCCGCGGGTCCGGGACGGCTTGCGCTGGACGTTCGGCGCCACCTTGGTGATGTCGACGAAGTCGGCGGCGACGGGGCCGTTGCCGGCCTGCCCGCCGATGTTCGGCTGCTGCTGGCCGTTGCCGTTCTGCTGCCCGCCGTTCTGCTGCCCTCCACCCTGCTGCTGGCCGCCCCCCGTGGTCTGATTGGGACTCTGCGCGGTGCAGTTGGCGAGTGTGTCCAGGTCGGTCGGCGCGGTGCCGCCGACGCGGGTGATCTCCAGCCTGATCCGGTCGAGGATCACTTTCCGCCGCTGCTGGAGCGGTTGCAGGATGGAGTTCTGCACGAAACTCGCGTCCCTGGTCTGCGCGTCCCGCGTGGTCGCGAGCCGCTGGTAGGCGTCGGTGATCTGGCGGTCCAGGTTGGCCAGTTCGCCCGCGACCTCGTTCCGGGCCCGGTACGGCACGTTCGTCAGCTTCTGGCCGACGTCCGGGCAGGAGATCGTGGCGACCTTGGCCTGCGCGGCCTTGGTCTGGTCGCCTCCCCAGGACTGGTGGCCCGACTCGTGCGCCGAGGCGTAGAAGTTCGCCCAGATCAGCCCGCCCCCACCGAGCGCTAGGGCCGCCGATGCGGCAATGGCCTTGGTGGCCAGCGGCGTACGGCGTTTGCGTGTGTTGCGTCCCATGGAACTCCTCTGACTTCCTTGCGGGGCAGCATCGGGGCGCCCGACAGGAGTGAAGCGGCGCCCTTCCATACGCGCGCCGCCCCGGAGGTGTTCATCCGTCCCGTGAATTACTCGGCGTACCAGCCGAGTTGGCAGGTCAGCGGTCCTGGTCCAGATGGGCCAGCACCGCGAGCACGCGCCGGTTGTCGTCGTCCGACACCTCAAGGCCCAGCTTGGCGAAGATGTTGGAGGTGTGTTTGGCGACGACCCGCTCCGTCACCACCAGCTGCGCGGCGATGCCCGCGTTGGAGCGGCCCTGCGCCATCAGCTCCAGCACCTCCCGCTCGCGCGGGGTGAGCCGGCCGAGCGGCTTGTCCGCGGCCGACCGGCGGGCCAGCAACTGCTGGATGACCTGCGGGTCCATGGCCGTACCGCCCGCCGCGACCCGCCGTACGGCGTCCACGAACTGTTCGGCGTCGAAGACCCGGTCCTTGAGCAGATAGCCGATCGCGCCGTCGCCGTCGGCCAGCAGCTCGCGCGCGTAGAGCTGCTCCACGTGCTGGGACAGGACCAGCACCGGGAGGCCGGGGCGCCGCTTGCGGGCGGCGAGCGCGCACTGCAGCCCCTCGTCGGTGTGCGTGGGCGGAAGGCGGACGTCCACCACGGCGACGTCCGGCGTCAACTCGGCCAACGCACGCGTCAGTTCGGGTCCGGACTCGACGGCGGCGGCGATCTCGAAGCCGTAGGCCTCCAGCATCCGGACCAGACCGTCCCGCAGCAGGAAGAGGTCTTCGGCTAGGACAACACGCACGGGATCTCCATGGTCACCATGGTGGGGCCGCCGGCGGGGCTGCTGACGGCCAGGACGCCGTCGAATGTACCGAGCCGTCGCTCGACCCCGGCGAGCCCGGAGCCGGCCACGACCCGCGCCCCGCCCCCGCCGTTGTCGGTGACCGTGATCCGCAGCATGCCGTCCGTGTGGTGCAGGTCGGCCCAGACCCGGTCGGCACCGGCGTGCTTGACCGCGTTGGTGAACACCTCGCTGACCGCGAAGTACGCCGCCGACTCCACCGGCGCCTCCGCGCGCCCCGGCAGGTCCACGCTCACCTCGGCGGGCAGCGGCAGCCGCAGCGCGAGCGCCCGTACGGCGTCGCCGAGCCCGCGTTCGGCCAGCACCGGCGGATGGATGCCCCGCACCAGGTCGCGCAGCTCCTCCAGGGCGTCGGCGGAGTTCCGGCGGGCCTGCGCGAGCAGCCTCCTGGCCTGGGCCGGGTCGCGTTCCACCAGCATCTCGATGGTGCCGAGGTCCATGCCCATGGCCACCAGGCGGGCCTGCGCCCCGTCGTGCAGGTCGCGTTCGATGCGGCGCAGTTCGGCGGCGGAGGTGTCCACGGCGTCGCGCCGGGTCTCGGTCAACACCCGCACTCGCTCGGCGAGTTCGCGCTCGTCACCGCCGAGCATCCGCCTCACCAGCTCGAAGTGCGCGGTCAGCAGGCGCGGGGCGTACCGGTAGGCGGCGACGAGCAGCAGGGCGGCGAGGACGACGGCGGCGAGCGAGGTCGGCGCGTCGTGGACGGGCAGGAAGAGGTACCAGTAGGTGTCGCCCCCGCCGGACACCCGCAACTGGAGGGGCTGGAAGACCAGCACGGCCGGCAGCAGCGCGGTGGCGAAGCCGGCCGTCGTGTCCACCGGCAGCCACCGCAGGTCCCGCCGCACCTGGGGGTCCCGCAGTTGCGTGACGATGCGGGTCCAGGGGCCGGCGACGGCCGGGACCGGCTCGTACACCACCGGGATCCTTATCCCGCACCATTCCGCCGCCAGCCGCCTGCGCACGTCCGCCAGGGCGCGGACACCGGTCAGGAGCGCCGGGGTGGTGACGAGCCCGATGCCGAGCGGGATCAGCGCGAAGGAGAGGGGGGTGAGGAGCAGGAGGACCACCCCGCACGGCAGCGCGGTCACGGCCAGTGTCAGTCCCCGGACGGCGGCCAGCAGCACCTCGCGGAGGCGGGCCCGGACGGCGGTGCTCGGCATCTCGGTGTTCATGCCGTCAGTCTTGCCGACGGCTTCCCGCGCGTCAGTCGTCCGAGGCCCCCTCTCCGGGGGTGGTGCCAGGTACACCCTCCACCCCCGCGAGGACCTTCGCCTCCACCTCCGGGTCGAGCCCGGGAGGGGTACGGTCGGGCCGCTGCGGCGCGGTGCCGCCGAGGTCCGTCAGCCAGCGCCAGGTGTCCGCGACGGTCTCGCCGACCGGCCGGCACGCCAGACCGGTGGCCAGCGCCGGGGACACGTCGGCGCGGTGCACGCCCGCGTACCCCTCGCTCTCCGGCGGCAGCCAGACCGGCAGCTGCGTCCACGGCTCGATCCCGGCGCCGAGGATCACCTCCGGGTCCGTCCAGCGCAGTTCGGCGGCCGAGCCGGTGACGCGAACGCAGGCCGCCAGCAGCTCGCCCATGGTGCTGTGGCCGGGCGGGGCGGCCAGGTCGTACGGCCCGCTCAGCTCCCGCGCCACGGCCCCGGTGATCCAGCCGGCCAGGTCGCGGACGTCGATGAACTGCACCGGGAGCGTCCGCGGGCCGGGCGCGAGGACGGGTCCGCCCCGGGCGATCCGGCCCAGCCACCAGGGCAGCCGCCCCACGTTCTCGTACGGCCCGAGGATCAGCCCGGCCCGCACCAGCAGCGAGTCCGCCGCGCCGAAGGCCTCCAGCGCGGCCAGTTCACCGCCCCGCTTGTCCCGCGCGTAGTCGCTCGCGCCCGCGTCGGCGGCGGCGCCCTCGACCAGGCTCCCGGCGCCGGTGGCCGGCCAGGGCCAGGTGTACACCGACCGGCTGGACACGTACACGTACCGCCGGGCGCGGTCCCGCAGCAGCCGTGCCGCGTCCAGCACGGTGCGGGGTGCCCCCGACCAGGTGTCGACCACGGCGTCCCAGGTGCCGTCCGACGCCGCGAGGGCGGCGAGGCCGTCCGGTGCGGTGCGGTCGCCGTGCAGCGACCGCACCCCCGCCGGTGCCGGGTGCCGTCCCCGGTGGAAGACGGTCACCTCCCAGCCGCGCTCGCGCGCCGCCGCCACCACGGCCCGCCCCGCGAACTCCGTTCCGCCCAGCACGAGAAGTCTCATGCCGGTGATCGTGCCCGGTCGGGGCGTCCGGCGGTACGGCGCTCTGCCCAGGGCAGAGCCGGGGGATCAACGGCCGGTCGGCGGGGTGTACTTGTAGCCGACCCGGCGCACCGTCTGGATGGCCTGGCGGTGCTGGGCGCCCAGCTTGCGGCGCAGCCGGGCGATGTGGACGTCGACGGTGCGGCCGTCGCCGACGTGGCCGTAGCCCCACACCGTGGTGACCAGCTGGTCGCGGGTGTGCACCCGGTTCGGGTGCGCCACCAGGTGGGCGAGCAGCTCGAACTCCAGGTAGGTGAGGTCGAGATCGCGGCCGTCCACGCCGGCGGTGCGCTGTACGGAGTCGATCCGCACCAGCGGCTCGCCGCCGGCCGCCGGTCCGGTGCCCGCGTCAGCCGCCTGGTTGGGTACGGCAACCGGGAGGAACGGGGGCTGCTGGTCGGCGGGGACCAGCACCAGGTAGCCGACCATCGGGGGCCGGCCGGGCAGGGCGGGCAGGGTGTGCTGCGGTGCGGGCAGCCAGGTGGCGCCCGGGGGCAGGAAGTCCGCGACGTCCACCACCTCGTCCCGGTCGACGGCGCGCAGCCGGTGCCGGGTGCCGTTCGGGGTGGGGGCGGTCAGGGCGGCGGTGGGCAGGGAACGAGTGGTCGCCATGAGAGGTCAGCTCTTTCGCGCGAGGAGTTCGTCGGGCGGGACGGCGGCCGCGATTCGTGGTCGGGCGCACCGAGGGGACGTACGTCGTGTCGCGCTGGCCGAAGGCCGGGGTGTACGGCTTTAGCGGGCCGGCGCGTTCGTCGCGCGGCAACACACCCGGTCGAAGTCGTGGTGCTGACGGGAAGGCCAGAAGGGCTCAAGGTCGTGGCGACCCGTCGCGGAGTTCCTCTGGAAGCTGGCCATGGGCCCATTGAAGCAGACAAGGCCGCCGGGCAGGACCCTCCTCTCACTGCTTGGACGCCTCCTTGGCGTGAAGTTGACGTTGGGTGCGGCCGGACCCGGTTCACAAGCCGCTGGTCAGCGGCTTTCGTCCACTCAGGGTGTCCGGATCGCTGTCTCGGCATACGGACAGGGGCCTGGGTCGGGGTGCGCGCGGAACGCCCGGAGGGGGCGCCCGCCGGTGTGGCGGGCGCCCCCTTCACGCATGGTCCGCGGGTGCCGGGATCAGACCTGGCCGGCCTTCTCCAGGGCCGAGCAGCAGGTGTCCACCAGCAGGCGGGTCACGGTGTACGGGTCCACGTTGGCGTTCGGACGGCGGTCCTCGATGTAGCCCTTGCCGTCCTTCTCCACCTGCCACGGGATGCGCACCGAGGCGCCGCGGTCGGAGACGCCGTAGGTGAACGTGTCCCAGGGCGCCGTCTCGTGCAGCCCCGTCAGGCGGTCGTCGATGCCGGCGCCGTAGTTCTTGACGTGGTCCAGCGGCTTCGAGCCCTCGCCGAGCGACTCGCACGCGGTGATGATCGCGTCGTAGCCCTCGCGCATGGCCTTGGTGGAGAAGTTGGTGTGCGCGCCCGCGCCGTTCCAGTCGCCCTTGACCGGCTTCGGGTCCAGGGTCGCGGAGACGCCGAAGTCCTCGGCGGTGCGGTACAGCAGCCAGCGGGCCACCCACAGCTGGTCGGAGACCTCCAGCGGGGCGAGCGGGCCGACCTGGAACTCCCACTGGCCGGGCATGACCTCGGCGTTGATGCCGGAGATGCCGAGACCGGCCTTCAGGCAGTTCTCCAGGTGGGCCTCGACCACGTCACGGCCGAAGATCTCGTCGGCGCCGACACCGCAGTAGTAGCCGCCCTGCGGGGCCGGGAAGCCGTTCTCCGGGAAGCCGAGCGGACGGGTGCCGTCGAAGAAGGTGTACTCCTGCTCGATGCCGAAGACCGGCTCCTGCGCGGCGAACTCCGCGGCGACCTCGGCCAGCGCGGCCCGGGTGTTGGACGGGTGCGGGGCCATGTCCGTGGTCAGGACCTCGCACAGCACCAGCACGTCGTCGCCGCCGCGGATCGGGTCGGGACAGGTGAAGACCGGCTTCAGCACGCAGTCCGAGGCGTGGCCCTCGGCCTGGTTGGTGGAGGAGCCGTCGAAGCCCCAGATCGGCAGCGCGTCCAGACCGGCCTGAGTACCCGTGATGATCTTCGTCTTGGAACGGAGCTTGGCCGTCGGCGCGGTGCCGTCGATCCAGATGTACTCAGCCTTGAAGGTCACGGGGCCACATCCTTAAGCGTGGGTCGGGCGCCCTCGCGCGTACCGCTGCGCTGCGGCCCGGGGGCACCGCTCGATCTGCCGAGCAGCCTGTCAACAGGCCGTTTCCCACCCATTGCCCGAGTGTGAACCCCGTGTTACCGGGTGTTTTTCCGGCCGGTCCCCTCTTGTGGGGCGGGGCCGGGCGGGGTATGGGCGGCCTCGGTCGCGGACGACGAGGTGACGGCGAAGCGGCCCCCGGACCGAGCGAGCAGGCCGGCGACCGTCACCCCCGTACGGTCGCCGGCCCGGCCGACCGGCTGGACGAACCTGGCCGGCCACCTGGTCGGTTTCCCGAGTCTCACCCCACCTTCTCGATGACCGCGCGGCGGATGAGCAACTTGCCGGGTTCCCGGACCTGCTCGAAGGCCGCGTTGTTGAGCAGTACGCAACTGCCGGACGGTGACGTGACCTTGACCGTCGTGGACTTGTCGTTGTCCAGGTTGGTCACCTTCAGCGTGGTGCCGGCCGGGAACCGGCCACTGGACGCGGCCGGGGCGCCGCCCTCGCCGGACAGCGTGACGGTGGACCCCTTGCAGACCTGCTGACCGGTGCCGGTGCCGGTTTGCTTTCCGGCGGCGCCCTGCCCCGACCGGGAGTCCTGAGCCGACTCCCCAACGGTGCAACCGGACGCCTTCTGCTGGACCTTGATCTGCGCGATGACCGCCTCGCGGTTGGCGATCCGGGCCGCCGACTGCGCGTCGGGCTTCGCCTTCTGGTCGTCGATGAACCGCTGGTTGTTGCCGAGGGCGGTGGCGAGGCCCTGGCAGACGGTCGAGTCGCCGGCCGACAGCGTCTTCGCCTCCGCCGGAGACTGCGACGCGTTCGAGGTGCCGGCCAGCGCGAAGGCCCCGCCGCCCGCCACCGCCGCGGCACTGACGAGCAGCGCGATCTTCTTCTTCGTACCGAGTGTTCTCCTGCGCGACATGCGCGCCTCCTGAAAGAGCCGGGGGAGCGTACGCCGCTATGTACGAGATGCCGAACGAGGTTACTCAGTCGTTACCGTGCGACCTGAAGTAACCTGCGTCACACGGGAGTTGCCCGACCGCGTCACCTGCTCCGGGACAGCGCCTCCCGTACGGCCTCCTCGGTGCGGGCCACCACGGCCGTACCGTCGTCGGCGGTGATGATCGGGCGCTGGATGAGCTTCGGGTGCGCGGCGAGCGCGGCCACCCACCGGTCCCGCGCCCCCGCGTCCCGGGGCCAGTCCTTCAGCCCCAGTTCCTTCGCGGCCGCCTCCTGGGTGCGGGTGATGTCCCACGGCTCCAGGCCCAGCCGGTCCAGCACGTCCCTGATCTCGTCCTCGCCCGGCACGTCCTCCAGGTACCGGCGCACGGTGTACTCGGCCCCCTCGGCGTCGAGCAGACCGAGTGCGCCGCGGCACTTCGAACAGGCCGGATTGATCCAGATCTCCATGCCTCCCACGCTACGCGAGAACCGTTCTCACCCCAGGTCACAGCGGCCCCGAAACCCTTGTGGCCAGGGGCTTCTGTCAGTGGTGGGCCGTAGAATGGAAGCAGTGTTCGAGGGCATCGCCGGACTCTCCCGGCGGTGTCCTGACCGCGACAGGAGGATGCCCGTGCCCGCTGCCGCCCTGCGGACGAAGCCGTCGCCGACCCAGTCCACCGCGCAGCACCCCGTGCTGTTCGACTCGCCCTACCAGCCCCCGACGAAGCGCCCCCTGCCCGCCGGCCGCCCGCGTGACTGGTACGTCAGCCACAACCGGCGTCTGAAGGCCATGCGCCTCGCCATAGCCCTGCTCGACTCCGGCATCTACCTGCCGGCCCAGGCCCACGACGAGGCGATCCGCGACACCGCGGCGGAGCTGGGGATGCGTCCGCCGTCCGGCACGACGTGCCACATGGTGCGCGCGTTCATGCGCTACAGCCGCTGAGCCGCTGAGCCGCTGATGCGGTGATGCGGTGATGCGGTGATGCGGTGAGCGGATGCCGGGTGCCCTTCCGTGCGGATCGGGCACCCGGCATCCGTCACTTCGCCCGGGCCGGCGTCTCCAGCAGCGCGGCCACCAACTCCCGCCGGTCCTCGGCGTGGTCGCGGTACCACAGCCCCAGGAAGTGGTCGGCGCCCGGCAGTTCGAGCCGGGTGTACGCGGCCTTGGCCGACACCGCGTCCCGCACCGCCCGGGTCACGTCCGGCGGGATGATCGTGTCGTCCCCCGGCACGACCAGCACCGCCCGGCCCTCGTACGAGGCGAGCGCCGACAGGGCCGGAGAGTCGCGCCAGGTGTCCGGCGTCCGGATGACCTCGCTGAAGCGGCTGTCCCCGGTGCCGAAGGGCAGGTCCCAGGCCTCGGCGGCGTAGACGGCGGGCGCGCACAGGCCGAGGGCCGCCACCCGGCGCCCGTAGTGCCCCGCCAGGTCGGCGACGGTCTGGCCGCTCATGCTGAAGCCGACCAGCACCAGCGGATCGTCCGCCGGCGCGTGCGCGTCCAGCACCGACACGGCCTGCTCGAACCTGCGCCGGAGACTCAGCTCGGCCGGCGTGCCGCTGCTCTCGCCGTGCCCGGAGAAGTCGACCGCCAGGGCCAGACACCCCTGCCGGGCGAACTCCTCGGCCAACGGCACCAGCCGCTCCTTGCTGCCGTTGCCGGCGCCGTGCAGCAGCAGGACGGTCGCCCGGCCGGGGGCGCCGACGGCCACCGCGTCCAGCCGCTCGCCGTCGGTGTCGTGCGTGAAGAAGGAGAGTTCCGCCATGGACGCCATTCACTCACGCCCGGAGCCCCGCCCGGCGAACCGGGGTCACAGGCCGGGGGCGCCCCACACCGGGAACCAGCGGCCGAGGTCCTGCTCGATCCGCAGGTCGTCGCCGAGGGCCGCCCTCACCCGCAGTTCCAGCGCGTTGTCCCGCCGCTCGCCGGCGCCGGGCAGCGGGGCGAAGGGGTAGAAGGTGCCGCGTTTGTAGAGGTAGACCAGGGCCAGTCGCCGGCCCGCGTCGTCGGTGAAGTCGGCCAGGGAGCACAGCAGCTGGGGGCCGAAGCCGTTGACCTCCATGGAGCTGTTGACCGCGTGCAGGTCGTTGACCAGCTGCGGCAGCTGGTCCGGGGTGCGGCGCGAGACCAGCCAGGAGTAGCCGTACCCGTCCTGGGCCAGCTCCACCGGCGGGCCGGTGCGGTCGGCGTCGGCGTCCAGCAGCGCCTGCACCTCCCGGTGGGTCTGCTCGAAGGCCGCGCCCTCCACCGTGGCGAAGCACACCGCGCCGGTGCCGGTCGGCGTGAAACCGGCCGCCGCCTGGAGGGTGACGGCCGCCGAGGGCAGCGCGAAGAGCCGGTCGAGATCGGGCGCGACGGGTTTCGTACGGCCCAACAGGATGTCCAGCAGCCCCACCGCTCACTCCGCCTTCCCGAGCGCCCGTCCGTGCTCCGTCTCAGTGTCCCTCGGACGCCGCCCCCGGCCGCGCGGCCTCGCCCAGCTCCACCGACATCCGGCCGAGCTGCGCCAGCCGCTGCTCCAGGGTGGGGTGCGTGGAGAAGAACCGCTCGATGCCGGGCTCCTTGCCGATGGCCGGGGTGAAATAGAACGCGTTGAACGCCTGGGCGGTGCGCAGGTCCTTGGTGGGGATCCGGGCGATGTCCCCGGTGACCTTGGTGAGCGCGGACGCCAGCGCCGAGGGCCGCCCGGTGAGCTGCGCCGCCGCCCGGTCCGCCGCCAGCTCCCGGTAGCGCGACAGCGCCCGGATCAACAGGAAACTGAGCGCGTACACGGCCGCCGAGACGCCCATCACGGTGACGAACACGAGGGCGGTGTTCTGGTCCCGGCGGCCCCCGCCGAACAGCTGCGAGTAGAAGGCGAACCGTACGATCAGCCCCGCGATCACCCCGAGGAACGAGGCGATCGTGATCACCGCGACGTCCTTGTGCGCGACGTGCGACAGCTCGTGCGCGAGCACGCCCTCCAGCTCGGCCGGCTCCAGCCGGCGCAGCAGCCCCGTGGTCACACAGACCACCGCGTGATCGGGGTTGCGGCCGGTCGCGAACGCGTTCGGCATGTCCATCGCGGACACCGCCACCACCGGCTTCGGCATGTCCGCGATCGCGCACAGCCGGTCCACCACCGCGTGCAGCTCGGGATACTCCTCCCGCTCCACCACCCGCCCGCGCATCGCGAACATGGCGATCCGGTCGGAGAACCAGAACTGCGCCACGAACATCGCCCCGATCAGGACGACGACCAGCAGCCACGACTTCAGCAGCACGATCAGCGCGGCGACGAACCCCACGTACAGCAGCCCGAGCAGGAACAGCGTCAGGCCCATCCGTACGGTCAGCCGACGATCGCTCCGGAAGCGACTCCGCATCTCACACCACCCCGCACTCAGGCACTCGGCCCCGCTGTCCAGTGTGCACCCGCCGACTCCCATGGAGCCCTCCCGAACGGCCCTAGGAGCGGCAAAGGTCCCTGCCTCAGCACCCCCGGGCGACGACCTGCCCGGCCCGCTCGCGCAGCCGTTCGTCCGGGTCTTCGAGCAGTGCGCGGGCCGCCCGCAGCCGTACGGCGTGGCCGTGCGCGGCGAGCAGCCGCCAGGCCGAGACCCGCTGCCACCGGGGCCGGGCCGCGTCCAGCCGCTCCAGCAGCCACTCGGCCGGCAGCGCGCCGGCCGACGGCAGCAGCGCGAGCGTGGCCTCGCCGGCCACACCGGGAGCCGGGTCGTCCAGCAGCCGCCGCATCCGCGGCACGTCCGTCACGCCCAGCGCCCGCAGCCCGCTCACGGCCCGCGCCCGCACCCCCGGCACCGGATGCTCCAGCAGTGCCCACAACAGACCGGCGTCCGCGCGCTGACCGCACTCGCCGAGCCCGACAGCGGCCCCGGGCGGCAGCGCCGGGTCGGCCGGGTCGGCACAGCGGGCCCGGTACCAGGGCAGCGGATCCCGCCCGTGCTGCCGCAGGACGTACCGCGCGCAGGCCCGTACCGGGGCCGACCGGTCCGCGAGGAAACCCACGGCCCGCTCCGGCAGCTCCAGCCGCCGCAGCGCGGTCACTCCGGCGGCCCGGGCCCGCGGGTTGCGGGCCCCGAGCAGCGCCTCCAGCACCTCGTCCGCGCCCTCCGCGTCCCGGCCCGGGAGACCGGCGAGCGCGGCGTCGGCGCACCGGCCCTGCACGACGGCGTCCTCGTCCCGGGCCGCTGCCCGCGCCAGCTCGGCGGGGGAGAGGGCGCCCCACTCGATCGCCCGCTCGTGGGCGTACCGGCGAACGGCGCGGTCGGCGCAGGTGAGCAGCGGGGCCAGCCGCTCCCGGGAGGCCCCGCGCAGCACCCGGCCCAGCAGACCGAGGGCATGGTCCCCCTCCCGCCGGCCGGCGAGCCGCAGGATCAGCGGCGCGAGCGGTACGGCCGACTCCGCGTCCAGCGCCTCGGCGAGCCGCTCGCGGGCCCGGTCCCGCACCGGCTCCGCCCAGTCGGCACACCGTACGACGACCAGCGCGAGCAGCGCCGGACGGCCGGCGGCCCGCTCCAGCGCCCGCTGCCGTATCCGGCCGTCGTGGTGGCACAGGGCGAGGGCGAGCCGGTCGTCGTCGATCGGGACACCGTCGCGCAGGGCGGCGCTCAGGGAGCGCCCGGCGATCTCCGGCGGCCGGTGGTAGGTCTCCGACCGGGCGGCCTGGTCCAGCGCGAGCCAGGCCCCCGGGTCGCGGCTGTCGAAGAGGTCGAAGACATCGACCGGCGCGACCCCATATCCCTCACGCATCTCGGCAAAGCCCCTCATCTTCTCCACTCTTCTCGACTCTTCTCGACCTTCTCGGCGGGAGGATCTCCTCAGGAGGCGGAGCGCAGCTGCGCCCACCCCAGCAGGACGATCACCGCGGCGACGCAGCCGAGTACCACCGCCGTGGAGACCCAGGACGAGCGGCGTGGGCCCGCCGGGTCCGGGTCGGCGCGGAAGGGGGCCGGATTCGGCGGGTTCTCCTTCCAGCGGGCGGCGAGCATCCGGGCCCGGGCCGAGGGTTCCTTGTACTCGGCCGAGTCCGCCCAGGCGTGATCGAACTCGTCCTGCCGGTCGTCCTGTTCCGCCATCCCCGTACACCTCTCTCGAAGGTCTCCCGACAGTAGGAAGGGCGGGAGCCGGGAAAGGTTGCACGGGACACGTCACCCGTCGAGTCCCTCGGCGAAGGCCCGGGCCGCCGCGAGGTCCCGCCCGTCCGGGCGACCCCGGTGGATGCCGCCGACCAGACGGAACGGCGCCCAGGTGTCGTGCCCACGGCACCCGAAGGCGCCGGCGTCCTCGTACCCCTTGCCCCGGAGCGTCCGGACGAGAGACCGGGTGAGGAACGGCCGCTCGGGAAGACCGCAGGTCCAGAAGAGGAACCCCCGCCCACTCCGCCGTACCGGCAACGCGGCGACGAACCGGCGCAGCTCGGGGTGGAAGCGCTGATTGAAGATCCCGGACCCGAACCCGACCAGGTCGTGGGCCGCCAGCTCCGCGGGGCCCACTTCCCCGGGCGCGACCACCTTCGCCCCCAGCACCTCCGCCATGGCCTCGGCGACCCTCCGGGTGTTCCCGTGCGCGATGGACGTGCAGATGATCAGGGCTTTCGTCACGGTGATTCCTCCTGGTGTACCCACGGCCGCCTCTGGAGAGAGGACCGGACAGGCACCGGGAATGTGACAGTGGCGGGAACGGGGAGACCTCGGCGCGTGGGCCCAACAGCCTCGCATCACCGGTACCGTTCCCCTTTCAGGACCTGCGGTGGTGTCGGGATCGCGCACAGATCGGCGACGCTGCCCACGTCGGAGACCGGCTGGAAGTGTGGGAAAACCTCTTCATGATCTCCTTTGGTTCACGGGCCTGGATCACCGGATGCACCCTGGCGGCGTCGGCGCTCACGCTGGCCTCCTGCACCTCCTCCAGCCACGACACCCACGCCTCCGACCGTCCGTCGCCGACGGCCGGCCGGTCCCGGCCGGCGACCGGCCCCTCGGAGCAGCAACTCACCGAGCGGGCTCAGGAGGCCCTCGCCTCGGTCCACACCGGTCACATGCTCGAATCCGGCACCGAACGCGTGTCGGACGGCGTCCATACCGAACCGAACGTGAAGCCAGGCAAGACGTACAAGCTCAGCCTGGTGTGCTTCGGCAGTGGTAGCGCGCGCCTGTCGTTCTCGCCCGCCGGCACCGGATCGCAGGCCGAGCTGCCGTGTGATCGGTCCGTGGTTCAGCAGCGGATCACCGCGCGGAAGCAGCGGCTGCACGTCGATGTCGACGGCTCCAAGGGATCGAGTGGCGTCATCGCTTGGCAGATCGATTCGGTCTGAGCCCCTCCTCGCCCGGCTTCCTGCCCGTTGATGAGCCGACCCGGAAGGCCGGTGGCCGAAAGACCGTTGGCCGGCCCTCCCACGTGGGAGGGCCGGCCAACGGCTCGCAGACGGCTCAGAGGGGCAGCACCCGCTCTGACCCGGGGCGGAATCACACGTCGAAGTACAGCTCGAACTCGTGCGGGTGCGGGCGGAGCTGGAGCGGGGCGATCTCGTTGGTGCGCTTGAGGTCGATCCAGGTCTCGATCAGGTCGGACGTGAAGACGTCGCCCTGGAGGAGGAACTCGTGGTCGGCCTCCAGGGAGTCGAGGACGGCGCCGAGGGAGGTCGGGACCTGGGCGACGTTCGCGTGCTCCTCGGGAGCCAGCTCGTAGAGGTCCTTGTCGATCGGCTCGGCCGGCTCGATCTTGTTCTTGATGCCGTCCAGGCCCGCCAGCAGCAGCGCGGAGAAGGCCAGGTACGGGTTGCCGGAGGAGTCGGGCGCGCGGAACTCGACGCGCTTGGCCTTCGGGTTGGAGCCCGTGATCGGGATACGCATCGCGGCCGAGCGGTTGCGCTGCGAGTACACCAGGTTGATCGGCGCCTCGAAGCCCGGCACCAGACGGTGGTACGAGTTCACGGTCGGGTTGGTGAAGGCCAGCAGCGCCGGGGCGTGCCGCAGGATGCCGCCGATGTAGTAGCGAGCGGTGTCCGACAGGCCCGCGTAACCGGCCTCGTCGTAGAAGAGCGGGTCGCCGCCCGACCACAGCGACTGGTGCACGTGCATGCCCGAGCCGTTGTCACCGAAGATCGGCTTCGGCATGAAGGTCGCGGTCTTGCCGTTGCGCCAGGCCACGTTCTTCACGATGTACTTGAAGAGCTGGAGGTCGTCCGCGGCGGCCAGCAGCGTGTTGAACTTGTAGTTGATCTCCGCCTGGCCGGCGGTGCCCACCTCGTGGTGCTGGCGCTCGACCTTCAGGCCGGACTGCTCCAGCTCCAGGGAGATCTCGGCGCGCAGGTCGGCGAAGTGGTCGACCGGGGCCACCGGGAAGTAGCCGCCCTTGTAGCGGACTTTGTAGCCGCGGTTGTTCTCGACGGCGCCGGTGTTCCAGGCGCCCGCCTCGGAGTCGATGTGGTAGAACGACTCGTTCGCCGAGGTGGCGAAGCGGACGCTGTCGAAGACGTAGAACTCGGCCTCGGGGCCGAAGTACGCGGTGTCGGCGATACCGGTCGACGCCAGGTACGCCTCCGCCTTCTTCGCCACGTTGCGCGGGTCACGGGAGTACTGCTCGCCCGTGATCGGGTCGTGGATGAAGAAGTTGATGTTGAGGGTCTTGTCCCGGCGGAACGTGTCGACACGGGCCGTCGACAGGTCGGCACGCAGCGCCATGTCGGACTCGTGGATGGCCTGGAAGCCGCGGATCGACGATCCGTCGAAGGCCAGCTCCTCGTCCGGGTCGAACGCCTCGACGGGCACCGTGAAGTGCTGCATGACGCCCGGCAGGTCGCAGAAGCGGACGTCGACGAACTTGACGTCCTCGTCCGCGATGAACTTCTTGGCCTCGTCGGCGTTCTGGAACATCCAGCTCCTCCTACTCCCGACCGTCCGCGCCGGGGTGGTAGATCGTTCGTGCGGCCAGTGCGGTGGCACACGCTGGTCTCGACCCTAGGGATGGGTGATTTCTCGGGCGTGACCCGTTTGTTTCGCAGAAGTTAACCGGCCACGCGGACAGCGGGTACCCGCCACCCCGCCGTGTACTGCCCGGAACCGGGCACAGTACCGTGGTCGGGTGGACAACAGGCAGGCAATGGGATCGTGGCTCTCCGGCCCGCGCGCGGCCATGGAAGAGGCCGGCGCCGACTTCGGGTACCGCGGTGAGCAGCTCGGTCTCCCCGAGGACGGCCCGAACTCGATCGCCCGGCCGGGGCGGCGGCTCGGCGCCCTCGCCGTGGACTGGGCGATGAGCGTACTGATCGCATACGGCCTGATCACGCACGGCTACACCCCCGCTACCAGCAACTGGGCGCTCGGCGTCTTCTTCGTCCTGAGCGTCCTGACCGTCGGCACCATCGGCTCCACCCCGGGCAAGCGCCTCTTCGGCATCCGGGTCGTGGCCCTCGGGACCGGCACCGTCAACCCCGGTCGCGCCCTGCTGCGCACGGTCCTGCTCTGCCTCGCCATCCCCGCCCTGGTGTGGGACCGCGACGGCCGCGGCCTGCACGACCGGCTCGCCAGGACCGTCGAGGTACGGATCTGACCGGTACCGGCGTCACCGACCGGAACGAGGGCCACCCCGCGGGGTGGCCCTCGTCGTGTCCGGGCGGCTGCCGGTGGCTCAACGCCGGTCCAGTACCGCCCCGAGCACCGTCCGCAGCTCCGCCTCCGCGTCCGTCGCCGCGTCCGTGGCCCGCCAGGCGACGAAGCCGTCCGGGCGGACCAGTACCGCGCCGTCCGCGTTCGTGCCGTGTTCCGTCGCCCAGTCGGTGCCCTCCGTGTCGTAGGTGAGGTCGGCGTCCGGGCCCGTGCCGATGCGGTAGGCGTCCAGTCGTACCCCGTCCGCCTCGGCGATCCGGCGGGCGGCGGTGTGCCAGGCGCTGCCCGCCGGTGCGGCCGCGTCGCTGAGCAGGACCATCGAGCGCTCGTAGAGGTCGAGCGTGGAGAGGCGTTCGCCCGACCGGCGCAGCCACAGGTGCGGGGCGCGGCTGCCCGGCCGGCCGGACAGGTTCATCCCTTCGGGTACGATCGGCTGGTCCGGGTCGGCGCCGAGGACCGCGCCCTCGGGGTAGCGGTAGCCGAGGACGATGTTGAGGATGCCGCCGCGCCGGCCGGCGCCGATGCCCGGGGCCGGGGCGAAGCCGGGGTGACTGTGCTCCACCGAGCGGGCCGAGGCGCGGGCGCTGGTGGCCTCCGCGACCGGGCGGCGCTCGGTGTCGTACGTCTCCAGCAGGCCGGGGCCGGCCCAGCCGTCGAGCACCGCGGCCAGCTTCCAGGCCAGGTTGTGCGCGTCCTGGATGCCGGTGTTCGAGCCGAAGGCGCCGGTCGGGGACATCTCGTGGGCGGAGTCGCCGGCCAGGAACACCCGGCCGGACGCGTACCGTTCGGCGACCCGTTCGGCCGCCCGCCAGGAGGCCTTCCCGGTGATCTCCACGTCCAGGTCGGGCGAGCCGACCGCCCGGCGGATGTGCCGCTGGAGCCGCTCCTCGGTGAACTCGTCCAGGGTTTCGCCGAGTTCGGGGTGCCAGGGGGCGTGGAAGACCCAGTTCTCCTTGTTGTCGACGGGCAGCAGGGCGCCGTCGCCGTCCGGGTCGGTGAGGTAGCAGCAGATGAAGCGCCGGTCGCCGACGACCTCGGCGAGCAGCTTGGAGCGGAAGGTGACGCTCACGTTGGCGAACAGTTCACCCGGACCGCTCTGGCCGAGGCCGAGCCGGCCCCGGACCGGGCTGCGCGGCCCGTCGCAGGCGACCAGGTAGTCCGCGCGGACGGTGTAGAGCCGGTCGCTGTCCCGGTCGCGGACGTACGCCGTCACTCCTTCGGGGTCCTGGGAGAAGGACTCCAGCTCGTGGAAGTAGCGCAGGTCGCCGCCGAGCGCGCCGGCGCCGCGCACCAGGACCGGCTCCAGGTCGTTCTGGCTGCACAGGCACCATTTCGTCGGGCTGAACCGGGCCAGGCCACCGCCCGGGTCGATCTCCCGGAACAGCCATTCGCCGGCGTCTCCGACCAGCGTCGGGGCCTGCAGGATGCCGTGGTTGTCGGCGAGGAGAGAGGCCGCCGCCTTGATGTCCGGCTCGATGCCGGCCGTCCGGAACAGCTCCATCGTGCGGACGTTGTTGCCTCGGCCACGCGGGTGGATCGAGGTGCCGGAGTGCCGCTCGACGAGCAGGTGCCGTACGCCTAGACGGCCGAGGAAGAGGGACAGGGACAGGCCCACCAGAGAGCCGCCCACGACGAGGACGGGAACCTGGTGATCGGCTTTCTGCTGCATCAAGAACTCCTGAGGCAGTGGTGGGGGGTGTGGGGCGTCTCGCAGGTTCCATGCCCTCTGGGAGGGCATCCGCGTGCTCATTCACCCGCGTGATCACCCACGTGGTTCACGCGAGTCGCGCGCACCGGGGGACCGGCACAGGATCGAGAAGCGCTGACGTCGCGTCACCGGCGGCCGGCGTTCGCCTCTGCCCCTTGCGAAGGAGATGTGCGCAGCAATGACCACCACGACCGAGAAGGTCTCCCAGCCGTCGACGCGACAGGTGTCGAAGAGGGTCTCCCAGTCCGTGTTCGACGGCTCCCGCCTGAGGGTCGTCCTGCTGGTGGACGTGTACGACGGTGCCCAGCAGCAGTTCCTGGAGGCCTACGAGGAGATGGGCAAGCAGGTCTCGTCCGTCCCCGGGCACATCAGCGACCAGCTGTGCCAGTCCATCGAGAACCCCTCCCAGTGGCTCATCACCAGTGAGTGGGAGAGCGCCCCGCCGTTCCTCGCCTGGGTCAACAGCGAGGAGCACGTGCGGATGGTGCAGCCGATGCACAGCTGCATCCGGGACACCCGGTCGCTGCGCTTCCACATCGTCCGCGAGACCGGCGGCGAGGCGGCGGGCACGGAGCGCCGGCTCCAGACCGCCCCGCGCATCGGCGACGGCGTGATCCGGCACGCCATCACCTTCACCGTGAAGCCGGGCAGCGAGCAGAAGGTCAAGGAGATCCTGTCGGACTACGCCTCGCCCGAGGCGCGGGTCGACGAGCGGACCCGGCTGCTGCGCACCTCCCTCTTCATGCGGGGCAACCGCGTCGTCCGCGCCGTCGAGGTACGCGGCGACCTGCTCGCGGCGCTGCGGCACGTGGCCCGGCAGCCCGAGGTGCGGGCCGTCGAGGAGGCCATCAACCCCTATCTGGAGCAGGACCGCGACCTCAATGACGAGGAGTCGGCGCGGGTGTTCTTCACCCGGGCGGCGCTGCCCGCCGTCCAGCACCTCGGCGCGGACGAGGAGGCCGAGGGCGAGCGGTACGCGCTGTCCTACCCGGCCCGCTCCGGCCGCGGCATGGAGGTCGCCGAACTGCTCGCCCGGCAGGACGAGGCGGCGGCGGAGGACCCGGACAGCCCGGTCCTGCGCAGCACGATCTTCCAGCGCGACGACGTCGTCGTCCGCCTGGTCGACGTCCGCCCCGGCCACGGACCCGAGGCCGCCCTGCCGAAGTCCGCCCCCGCCCCGCTGACGGCCCTGCTCGACGGCGCCGCCGCGCGCATGGACTTCGTCACCGACCGCCGCTCCCCGGACGCCTGACCCCGCCGACGCCCACACCCACGGAGGAAGTCGTGATCAAACCCCTTCCGAAGATCATCGACCTGAGCGAGACCGAGCCCAACACCAAGCGCGGCGGCGACCTGCGCGCCATGCTCACCCCGGCGACGGTGGGCTCCACCAGCGGCTTCATGGGCCTGGCCATCGTGCGGCCCGGCGACCGCATCGGCGAGCACTACCACCCGTACTCCGAGGAGTTCGTCTACGTCGTCTGCGGCGACCTGGAGGTCGACCTGGACGGCGAGCCGCACCCGCTGCGCCCCGAGCAGGGGCTGATGATCCCGGTCAACATGCGCCACCGGTTCCGCAACGTCGGCAACGTGGAGGCGCGTCTCGTCTTCCACCTCGGTCCGCTGGCCCCGCGCCCGCAGCTCGGGCACGTCGACACCGAGGAGACGTCGGTCATCGGCGCGGCGGCCGTCGCGACCGAGCCGGCCCGGGCGGGCGCCGACCGGGAGCAGGTCCGGTCATGACCCGGCGCGTGGCGGTCACCGGCATAGGCATCGTGGCTCCGGGCGGGATCGGCGTGCCGGCGTTCTGGAACCTGCTCGCCGACGGCCGTACCGCGACGCGGGGCATCACGTTCTTCGACCCGTCCGGGCTGCGCTCCCGGATCGCCGCCGAGTGCGACTTCGATCCCACCGCGCACGGCCTTGACGCCGAGCAGGTCGAACGGGCCGACCGGTACATACAGTTCGCCCTGGTCGCCGGCGCGGAGGCGGTCCGGGACTCGGGCCTCGACCTGGGCCGGGAGGACCCCTGGCGGGTCGGCGTCTCCCTGGGCACCGCGGTCGGCGGCACCACCCGGCTGGAGCACGACTACGTGCTGGTCAGCCATGGCGGCGAGCGCTGGGACGTCGACCACGCCGAGGCCGAGCCCCAGCTGCACCGGGCGTTCACGCCGGCCACCGTGGCCTCCGCGGTGGCGGAACGCTTCGGCGCCCAGGGCCCGGTGCAGACCGTCTCCACCGGCTGCACCTCCGGCCTCGACGCGGTCGGCTACGCCTTCCACGCCGTCCAGGAGGGCCGCGCGGACATCTGCATCGCGGGCGCCTCGGACTCCCCGATCTCCCCGATCACCATGGCCTGCTTCGACGCGATCAAGGCCACCTCCCCGAACAACGACGACCCCGCGCACGCCTCCCGGCCCTTCGACAACAACCGTGACGGCTTCGTCATGGGCGAGGGCGGCGCGGTGCTCGTCCTGGAGGAGCTGGAGCACGCCCGGGCCCGCGGTGCCCACGTCTACTGCGAGTTCGGCGGCTACGCCACCTTCGGCAACGCCTACCACATGACCGGCCTGACCAAGGAGGGCCTGGAGATGGCGCGGGCCATATCCACCGCCCTCGACCAGGCGCGGCTGGACCCGACGGCGATCGACTACGTCAACGCGCACGGCTCCGGCACCCGGCAGAACGACCGCCACGAGACGGCGGCCGTGAAGCGGGCGCTCGGCCGGCACGCCTACGACACCCCGATGAGCTCCATCAAGTCCATGGTGGGGCACTCCCTGGGGGCCATCGGCGCCATCGAACTGGTCGCCTGCGTGCTGGCCCTCGCCAAGCAGGCCGTCCCGCCGACCGCCAACTACGAGACCCCCGACCCCGAGTGCGATCTGGACTACGTCCCGCGCGTGGCCCGCGAACGCAAGCTGTCCAGCGTGCTGTCCGTCGGCAGCGGGTTCGGCGGCTTCCAGTCCGCGGTGATCCTGACCCGGCCGAGGGAGTGAGGACAGACAGATGAGCGAACCACAGGACCGGCCCGCGGCCATCACCGGCATCGGTGTGGTCGCGCCCAACGGCACCAGCACCGACACCTTCTGGAAGGCCACCCAGGAGGGCGTCAGCGTCCTCGACCGGGTCACCCGCGAGGGCTGCGAGAACCTTCCGCTCAAGGTGGCCGGCGAGGTCCGCGCCTTCGACCCGGCGGACACGATCGAGGAACGCTTCCTCGTCCAGACCGACCGGTTCACGCACTACGCCATGGCCGCGGCCGACTTCGCGCTGGCGGACGCCCGGCTCGGCCAGGCCGACACCTCCGCGTCGCCGTACTCCATCGGCGTGGTCACCGCGGCCGGCTCGGGCGGCGGCGAGTTCGGCCAGCGCGAGCTCCAGCGACTGTGGGGCAAGGGCAGCCGGTTCGTGGGCCCCTACCAGTCCATCGCCTGGTTCTACGCCGCCAGCACCGGCCAGGTCTCCATCCGCCGCGGCTTCAAGGGCCCCTGCTCGGTCGTCGCCTCCGACGAGGCCGGCGGCCTGGACGCCCTCGCGCACGCGGCACGGGCGGTGCGCCGGGGCACCGACGCGATCGTGGCCGGCTCCACCGAGGCCCCGCTCGCGCCGTACTCGATGGTCTGCCAGCTCGGCTACGACGAACTGAGCCGGGAGACCGACCCCACCCGGGCCTACCGTCCCTTCACCGACGCGGCCTGCGGGTTCGTGCCGGCCGAGGGCGGCGCCATGCTCGTGGTGGAGTCCGCGGCCGCCGCCCGGGAGCGCGGGGTGGAGGTCCGGGCCGTCATCGCCGGGCACGGGGCCACCTTCACCGGCGCCTCCCGCTGGGACCGGTCCCGCGAGGGCCTCGCCGAGGCCATCCGCAAGGCGCTCGCGGACGCCGACTGCGCCCCGGAGGAGGTCGACGTGGTCTTCGCCGACGCCCTCGGCGTGCCGGCCGCCGACCGGGCCGAGGCGCTGGCCCTGGCCGACGCCCTCGGCGCGCACGCCGCCCGGGTGCCGGTGACGGCACCGAAGACCGGGATCGGCCGCGGCTACTGCGCGGCGCCCGTGCTGGACACCGCCGCCGCGGTGCTCGCGATGGAGCACGGCCTGATCCCCCCGACGCCGAACGTCTTCGACGTCTGCCACGACCTCGACCTCGTGACCGGCCGGGCCCGGCCCGCCGAAGCGCGGACCGCGCTGGTGCTCAGCCGGGGCCTCATGGGGTCGAACTCGGCGCTGCTGCTCCGGCACGGCGCCGGCAAGTGAGACAGCAAAGGAGGAGAGCAATGCCCCAGATCACCGTCGAGGAACTCGCCACGCTGATGAAGAAGGCCGCCGGGGTCACCGTCAGCCCCCAGCAGCTCCAGGAGAGGCCGGACACCGGCTTCGAGACGCTGGGCGTCGACTCGCTCGGCCTGCTCGGCATCGTCGGCGAGCTGGAGAACGCGCACGGCACCCCGATGCCGGTGGACGCCGAGCGCTGCAAGACCCCCCAGCAGTTCCTCAACCTCGTCAACACCACCCTGATGGCAGGAGCCTGAGATGGCAGGACACACCCAGAACGAGATCACCATCGCCGCGCCCCTCGACCTGGTCTGGGACATGACCAACGACCTGGAGCGCTGGCCGCAGCTCTTCAGCGAGTACGCGTCCGTCGAGGTCCTCAAGAAGGAGGGCGAGAAGACGACGTTCCGGCTCACCATGCACCCGGACGACAACGGCACCGTGTGGAGCTGGGTCTCCGAGCGCGAGCCGGACCGCGACTCCCGCACCGTCGTCGCGCGCCGCGTGGAGACCGGGCCGTTCGCCCACATGGACATCCACTGGAGCTACGAGGAGGTCCCGGCCGGCACCCGCATGGTGTGGACCCAGGACTTCGCGATGAAGCCGGACGCGCCGGTCGACGACGACTGGATGACCGACAACATCAACCGGAACTCGAAGGTCCAGCTGGCCCTCATCCGGGACAAGATCGAGAAGGCGGCCGCCGGTCACCGGCCCGCCCCGGCCCTGGCCGACTGAGCCGGACGACAGGAGACACGACCGTGCACCAGGCCCTGATCGTCGCCCGCATGGCCCCGGGTTCCGCCCCCGACATCGCGAAGGTGTTCGCGGAGTCCGACCGCGGAGAGCTGCCGCACCTCGTCGGGGTCACCCGGCGCAGCCTCTTCCAGTTCGGCGACGTGTACATGCACCTGATCGAGTCGGAGCGTGAGCCGGGACCGGCCATCGCCAAGGTCACCTCGCACCCGGAGTTCCGGGACGTCAGCGAGCGCCTCACGGCGTACGTCAGCGCGTACGACCCGGAGACCTGGCGGTCCCCGAAGGACGCGATGGCGCAGCGCTTCTACCTCTGGGAGCGCGACGCCGCCCGCGCCTGAGTCCCTCTTCCGGCCACCGGTGCCGGGCCCGCGTCCGACGCGGGCCCGGCACCGGTGTGCCGCGGGGACGGTCAGCTCATCCGCGGACCGTGCACTCGAACGCGTGCAGGTACGGGTTGACCGGCCGGACCTCGCCGACGGCCAGACCGGCCGCCTCCAGCCGCTCCACCATGCTCTTCCTGGTGTGCTTGGCGCCGCCCACGTTCAGCAGGAGCAGCAGGTCCATCGCGGTGCTGAAGCGCATCGACGGGGTGTCGTCCACCAGGTTCTCGATGACGACGACCCGGGTGCCGGGACCGCCCGCCTCGATCACGTTGGCCAGCAGCCGGGCGGTGGACTCGTCGTCCCACTCCAGGATGTTCTTGATGACGTAGACGTCCGCCTTCACCGGCACGGACACCCGCACGTCACCGGGCACGATGTGCGCGCGCTCGGCGAGGTCGCCGCCCGGCCGCAGCCGCGGTACGGCGTTCTCCACGACCCGGGGCAGGTCCAGCAGGTGGCCCTCCATCGCCGGGTACTTGTCCAGCAGGCTCGCCACCACGTGGCCCTGGCCGCCGCCGAGGTCCGCGACGGAGGAGGCGCCGGACAGGTCGAGCAGCGCGGCCACGTCCCGCGCCGACTGCTCGCTGGACGTGGTCATCGCGCGGTTGAAGACGTCGGCCGACTCGGGGGCTTCCTCGTTCAGGTAGACGAAGAACTCCTTGCCGTACAGGTCCTCGACGACGTTCCGGCCGGAGCGGACCGCCTCGTCGAGCCGGGGCCAGGCGTCCCAGGTCCACGGCTCGGTGCACCACAGCGAGATGTAGCGCAGGCTGTTCGGGTCGTCCTCGCGCAGCAGCCGGGACATCTCGGTGTGCGCGAACGTCCCGTCGGGGCGCTCGGCGAAGACGCCGTAGCAGGACAGGGCGCGCAGCAGCCGGCGCAGCGGCTTCGGCTCGGTGCGCACCGCGGCCGCGAGGTGCTCCACGGTCATCGGGGCGTCCCCGAGGGCGTCGGCGACGCCCAGCCGGGCGGCGGCGCGGACGGCGGCGGCACAGGCCGCCCCGAACACCAGCTCCCGCAGCCGCATCGACGGCGGGGGCGAGGGGGGCGCGGGCTGCCCGTGCGGAGCGGACAGTTCGGCGGATGGTGCGGTCATGTGCCGCCTTCCTTCCTGGCATGGGCCCTGGGCGGGCCCGGGGTGGGGGAGTCCGGCCGTCCGGTCAGCACAGACCCGCGGGCCTGGAGGCCCGGCAGGTGTTGCCTTCGAAGACGTTGCGGCTCTTGGCGGTCTCCTGGTTCACCAGGTCGGCCGGGGTGTTGTGCTCCAGGCGGTTGCCGGTGACCCGGTTCTTCTCGCTGGTGACGCCCACGAAGCTCTTGAACAGGACGATGCCGCCGGACAGCGGCGACTTGCCCGAGTGCCCGGTGACGACGTTCCGGGTGACCGTGACCTTCTCGGCGCCGGTCAGCACGATCCCGGAGCCCTGGAGGAAGGGCAGCCGGGCGGTCTTCGGGCAGTACTTGTTGTTGTTCTCGACCCGGTTGTCGCTGACGGTCAGCGCGCCCGCCTTGGGCTTGTTCTCGTCGCCGACGACGAAGACACCCGCGCAGTTGCCGGTGAGGTAGTTGCCCTCGACAGCGAGGTCGCGCAGCCGGCGGACGGTCAGCCCGATCCGGTTGCCCTCCAGGTGGTTGCCCGTGACCCGGGTGCCCTTGGTGTCGCGGGCGCCCTCCTCGGCCTTGACGTTGTTCGCGAGGAACAGGCCGGCGTCGCCGTTGCCCCGGGCGGTGTTGTCCTGGAAGTCGCCCCGGGTGGAGTGCTCTTGGGCGATGCCCCACTGCCCGTTGTCGTCGGCGGTGACCCGGCGCACGGTGAGCCGGTCGGTCCCCATGGACCACACCCCGGTCCGCGAGAACCCGGCGACCTTGAGGTTCGCGACGGTGACGTCCTTGAGGGCCTTGTTCTTCCCCCCGACGACACAGATCCCGTTGCCGCCTTCGAGACAGCTCACGGAGGCCTTGGCGGCGGACTTCCTCTTGGCGGCCGCCTTCTTGGCCGGAGGCCGGATGACCGTGCGCTCACCCATGCCGCGAAGGGTCAGCCCCGCCGTCCTCACGGTGACGCTCTCGCGGTAGGTGCCGGCCGTCACGAACACGGTGTCACCGGACTTCGCGGCGTTCACCGCCTTCTGGATCGACTCACCGGGATGCACCACGAGAACCTGATGGGCGGCGGACGCCGGAGTGGTGCCGACGAGCCCGCCGAGGAGCGCCGTCGTGCATGCGATGTACGTGATATGGCGTTTTGTCACATTGCGAAGGCTAGAAGCGCATGACCCGACAACCCGCCGGATACTCCGTTCGGCGGCGTGTCACCGGGCCCTGGCGGTTCGGGCAGAGTAGGGCCACGCCGACGACTCGTACCGCCTTCGAAGAGCTGCCCGCAGACGTGCTTGCCGCCGTCGAAGGGCACATGGGCCGGAACCACCGGGCCGAGGCCGTGTCCGGCGGCCTGAACAGCGAGATCGCGGCCCGCCTGCATACCGATGCCGGCGCTTGCCACGTCACGGGTTTGCGCTCGGATCACCCTCGGGCGTGGACTCAGCGCCGGGAAGCGGAGGTGAATTCCTACCTCGCGGGCATCTCCCCTGAATTGCTGTGGAGGATCGAGGAGAGCGGCTGGGATCTGCTCGGCTTCGAGCCGGGGACTGATCCCGGTACGGAGCCGGTTGCGGAGTTCGCTGCCGAGGAGCCTCCAGGGCATGCGACGGCGCCCCCGTGTCGTCGTCACACGAGGGCGTCGCCAAGGAGTGCGGGCGGCGGTATGCACATGCCCTCGGGCACCGGGCCCAAGGGCACGGGCATGTTGTCCATCAGGTCGCCCAGGATACGGACCGTGCTCAGCGGCCCTTCGGCATGCGCATGCCCTTGGGCATCGGGCCCTTCGGGACCGGCATGTTGCTCATCAGGTCGCCGAGGGCGCGCAGGCGGTCGTTGGTGGCCGTGACCTGGGGGCCGGTGAGGACGCGGGGGAACTTCAGGAGGGTGGTGCGGAGCTTCTTCAGCTCGACCTGGCCCTCGCCGGTGCCCACGATGACGTCGTGCACGGGGACGTCCGCGACGATGCGGTTCATCTTCTTCTTCTCGGCGGCCAGCAGGGACTTCACCCGGTTCGGGTTGCCCTCGGCCACCAGCACGATGCCGGCCTTGCCGACCGCGCGGTGCACCACGTCCTGGCTGCGGTTCATCGCCACCGCCGGAGTGGTCGTCCAGCCCCGGCCGATGTTGTCCAGGACCGCGGCGGCGGCGCCCGGCTGGCCCTCCATCTGGCCGAAGGCGGCCCGCTCGGCCCGGCGGCCGAACACGACCGCGGTGCCCAGCACGGCGACCAGCAGACCGAAGATCCCCAGGTAGACCGGGTGACCGATCAGGAAGCCGATCGCGACGAAGACGGCGAGGATCCCGATGCCGACGGCCGCGAGTACAAGACCGATCTTCTTGTCGGCCTTGCGGGTCATCTTGTACGTGAGGGCGATCTGCTTCAGTCGCCCTGCGTTCGCGGCGTCCGCCGCGGTGTCCTTCCTCGCCATGCCACGAAGTCTACGTGGCCCACGGAGCGCCGACGACGGCAGTGCCCCGTGATCCCGGCGTCAGGGACGGGTGGCCGCCTGCTCCAGCACCCGCTCGGCCTCGACCCGGTCCTTCGCCCGGCGGCGGTCCTCCAGCACGGAGGTCCAGGCGTTGCGCCGGGCGGTGCGCTGGCCGGCGCTCATGAGCAGGGACTCGACGGCCCGCAGGGCGTCGGTGACGGACGGGATGGCGGTGGCGCGAACCGGCGCGGCCTGCATGATCGAGGTCCCCCCTCGGAACGGGTGGTGTACGGGGCGTGATACCAGAGTCACTGAATGGTGTTACCAGGGCGTGACCGACCGGTCAAACGCACATGAAACCTTGATACGGAACCCGGAAACGCTGACGCGGCCCTGACGGTCGCCCTCATCAGCGAGGACGTTCAGGGCCGCGTCGTCTCGGCCATTACTGGCCGGTAACTGCTTGTGCGTGATTTCACACGCTGGACTCACACCGCCTGGGCGGCGATGTACGCGCCACGCTTCTCGACGGCCATCCGGTACAGCCGCCCGGCACGGTAGGAGGAGCGCACCAGCGGGCCGGACATCACTCCGGAGAAGCCGATCTGCTCGGCCTCCTCCTTCAGCTCCACGAACTCCTGCGGCTTCACCCAGCGCTCGACGGGGTGGTGGCGCACCGAGGGGCGCAGGTACTGGGTGATGGTGACCAGCTCGCAGCCCGCGTCGTGCAGCTGCCGCAGCGCCTCGCCGACCTCCTCGCGGGTCTCGCCCATGCCGAGGATCAGGTTCGACTTGGTCACCAGGCCGAAGTCGCGGGCCTCGGTGATGACCTTCAGGGAGCGCTCGTAGCGGAAGCCGGGGCGGATCCGCTTGAAGATCCGCGGGACCGTCTCGACGTTGTGCGCGAAGACCTCGGGCCGGGACTCGAAGACCTCGGCGAGCTGCTCCGGGACCGCGTTGAAGTCGGGGGCCAGCAGCTCGACCTTGGTACGGCCGTCCTCGCGCTCGGCGGTCTGCCGGTGGATCTGGCGCACGGTCTCGGCGTAGAGCCAGGCGCCGCCGTCCTCCAGGTCGTCGCGGGCGACGCCGGTGATGGTGGCGTAGTTCAGGTCCATGGTGACCACGGACTCGCCGACCCGGCGCGGCTCGTCACGGTCGAGCGCCTCGGGCTTGCCGGTGTCGATCTGGCAGAAGTCGCAGCGCCGGGTGCACTGGTCGCCGCCGATGAGGAAGGTCGCCTCGCGGTCCTCCCAGCACTCGTAGATGTTCGGGCAGCCGGCTTCCTGGCAGACCGTGTGCAGGCCCTCGCTCTTCACAAGGCCCTGCATCTTCGTGTACTCGGGGCCCATTTTCGCCCGCGTCTTGATCCACTCGGGCTTGCGCTCGATGGGGGTCTGGCTGTTGCGGACCTCCAGGCGCAGCATCTTGCGTCCGTCGGGTGCGACTGCGGACACGACCGGCTCCCTGTGACTTCGATTCTTCGGCGTACACCAGGGTACGCCCGTGCTCCACGCGCCCTGCCGCTCAGGCCAACCCCGCAACCGCAGGGCGCATTCCCCGGGACGGGGCCGAGTCAGGCGGTCGCCCGCTCGATCTCCCGGGGCCTGAGGTCGGCGTTCTCCAGGATGTCCCGCAAGTGCCGCTCCACCACCGGCAGTACGTCCTCGACCGTGATCGCGCGGCCCAGTTCGTTCGCGAGCGAGGTGACGCCCGCGTCCCGGATGCCGCACGGGATGATCCGGTCGAACCAGACGTTGTCCGGGTTCACGTTGAAGGCGAAGCCGTGCATCGTGACGCCCTTGGCGACCCGGATGCCGATCGCGGCGATCTTGCGGTCCTCGCGCCGCTGCCCCGCGTTGGAGGGGGCGTACTCCGGGCCGTTGAGCCGGGGGTCGAACTCCTCGTCGGTCAGGCGGGGGTCGAAGTCGAGGGAGAGGCCCCCGAGCGCCGGCCGCCGCTCCACCGGGTCGCCGAGCACCCAGACGCCACTGCGGCCCTCGACCCGGGTGGTGTGCAGGCCGTACTCCGCGCAGGTGCGGATCAGGGCCTCCTCCAGCCGCCGGACGTGCGCGACCACGTCCACCGGGCGCGGGAGCTTCTGGATCGGGTAGCCCACCAGCTGCCCCGGCCCGTGCCAGGTGATCTTGCCGCCGCGGTCCACGTCGATCACCGGGGTCCCGTCCAGCGGCCGCTCGCTGTCCGCGGTGCGCCGGCCTGCCGTGTACACCGGGGGGTGCTCCAGGAGCAGGACGGTGTCCGGGACCTCGTCGGCGAACCGGGCCGCGTGCACCCGGCGCTGCTCGTCCCAGGCCTCCTGGTACGCGACGGCGTCCGCTCCGAACCCCATACGGACGAACCGCAGACCACTCACGGCAAGCGCCTCCCTCGGTGACCGGTGTGTCAGGCGCGTCAAGCGCCCACGCCACTGTACGTCCGACCGGCGGACGTCAGCCCCGAGGGCAATCCTCACACGATCGGATGAATGCCCGTCGAAGCGTGCGATCACCTGCTCACTCTCCGCTACATTCGCGCCGTTCGTGAGGCCATAAGGGCTGCTCAAAGGCAATCCGGGCACTTCAGCAGGCCCGGAAGGCAGGAGACCGCACCGCAGATGACGGACCGACCCGCGCAGCGCACCCCCAACCGCCAGCTCGCCGCGCTCATCGCAGAGGCTGGGTTCTCCAACGCGGGTCTGGCCCGACGCGTCGACCAGCTCGGCCTGGAGCACGGGCTGGACCTCAGATACGACAAGACCTCGGTCACCCGCTGGCTGCGCGGCCAGCAGCCGCGGGGCACGACGCCCGCCCTCATCGCCGAGGTGTTCACGCGCCGGCTCGGGCGCCGGCTCACGGCACAGGATCTCGGTCTGGACGCCTGCGCGCCGGTGTACGCCGGGCTGGAGTTCGCGGCCACCCCGGAGGAGGCCGTCGACATCGTCGCCGGGCTGTGGCGCAAGGACTCCGGCAGCCACGCCGAGCTGCGCAAGATCGCCTTCACCCCGGCGGGGCTCGTGGTGCCCAGCCGGGACTGGCTGATCGGCAAGCCGGACGACAGGGTGGCCCGGGAACCGGCACCCCGGGTGCCCCCGCAGGGTCGGCCCGCCGCGACCCGGGTCCCGGCGCCGCCGCTCGCGCCACGCACCCGGGCGGCGGCCGAGCGCGGTCCCGGCCACCGGGTCGGCGGCGGTGACATCGCCGCGCTGCGCTCGGTGGGCGAGCTGTTCCGCACCCTCGACGACCGCTTCGGCGGCGGGCACGCCCGGCAGGCGCTGGTGCGCTACCTGGAGCACGAGTGCGAGCCGATGCTGCGCGGCAGCTACGACGAGCCGACCGGCCGCCGCCTCTTCGGCGCCGCCGCCGACCTCACCCGGCTCGCGGGCTGGACGTCGTACGACATCGCCGCGCACGGCCTCGCCCAGCGCTACTTCGTCCAGGCGCTGCGGCTCGCCCAGGCGGCCGGCGACCGGGCCTACGGCTCCTACGTCCTGGTCACCATGAGCCGGCAGGCCGTCTACCTCGGGCACGGCAGGGAGGCCGTCCAGCTCGCCCGGGTCGCCCAGCAGGGGGTCGGCACCGGGGCCGCGCCGGTCGTCCAGGCACTGCTGCACGCCTCCGAGGCGCGGGCCCACGGGGTCCTCGGCGAGGTGCGGGCGTGCACGGCGGCGCTGGTGCGGGCCGAGCGGGCGCTGGACGCCGCCCGGCCCGGGGACGAGGTGCCGTACTGGGCCAGGTTCTTCGACGACGCCCAGCTCGCGGACGAGCTGGGGCACTGCCACCGGGACCTCCAGCAGTTCCGGGCGGCGGCCCAGCACGCCGAGCGCTCCCTCCAGCTGCGCGCCCCCGCCTTCGCCCGCAGCCGCCTCTTCTGCCGGGTCGTCCTCGCCACGGCCCGCCTGGGCCTCGGCGAACTCGACCAGGCCTGCGCCCTCGCGGCGGAGGCGGCGGGCCAGGCCCTGGAGATGCGCTCCGCCCGCGCGATCGAGTACGTCAAGGACTTCGAACGGCGCCTGGAGCCCTACAAGGACGCGGCCCCGGCGCGGGGGTACCGCGAGAAGGTGGCGGCGCTGGGGTGACCGGTGCGGTGGCCCCCGGTCTCACGCCGCCTTCGGCAGCCTCGGGGCCGGGTCCGCCGTGTGCAGGGAGCCGGTGGCGCCCAGGTCGGTGAGGAGGGCGGTGGCGGCGCGGTGGGCCGAGTGCAGGGCGCCCTGGACCGTACTGGTGTCGCGGTGGTCGCCGCAGACGTACAGGCCGGCCATGAGCCGCACCGGGCGGCGCAGGTCGTGCGGCGGGCGCATGGTCGGCACCGCCTGCGGGGTGTGGTGCACCGCCAGCGTCTCCCAGCGGCGCGTGGAGGTGCCGTAGAGCCGGGCGAGGTGGGTGCGGACGGCGGCGTCGAGGTCCTGCGGCGGAGTTCCCAGCACCGTCGAGGAGATCAGCGTCCGGCCCGCCGGTGCCCGGGTCGGGTCCACGGTGCTCAGCACCGCCGTGTGCGCCACCGGGCCGCCCCGGTCCGCGTCCAGCAGCAGCGAGGCGCCCGTGGCGAACGCCGCCGCCGGATCGTCGGTGGTGTGGTGCACCACCGTCACCGGGTGGAAGTCCGGCACCCGCAGCCCCGGCAGCAGCTCCGCCGCCGCCCGCGCGTCCGTGGCCAGCAGCACCGCCCGGCACCGCACCCGGCCGTGCTCGGCGGTGGTCACCGAGGTCGTGGCCACGGAGGTGACCCGGACGCCGGTGCGCACCGTGCCCGGCGGCAGCGCCCGCGCCAGCAGCTCCGGCAGCACGTCCGCGCCCCCCTCCGGGATCGCCAGCCGCCCCCCGGCGAAGGCCCGCAGCGCCAGGTCGGCACACCGGCTTGACGTGCTCAGCTCCGGGTCGCACAGCAGCGCGGCGAGCAGCGGGCGCAGAAAGCCCTCGATGGTCCGGGCCGGCACCCCGCGCCGGGCGAGCGCCTGCCCGGCCGGCAGCTCCGGGCGGGACAGCAGCCGTTCGACCGGCGCCGTGGCGATCCGGCCCAGCGCGGCGCCCAGCCGGGCCTGGTCCACCGCGCCGCCCACCGGCGCCCCGGTCCGCCCCGGCGGCACCGCCCCGCCCCTGGGGGCGCTCGCCAGGGCGCGTACCGCATGCAATGCGCCCCTCGCGCTCCCGCCGCCCGCCGGGGCGCCCGCGCGCTGGGCGCGGCCGTCCCGGTGCAGCAGCACGCCGGGCGCGAACCGGCGCAGGGGCAGGGCGTCCAGGCCCGGGGTCAGGCGCAGTTCGGGGGAGGACGTGGACAGCAGCTGTCCGACGCGGTCGAGCCGGAAGCCGTCGATCTTCTCCGTCGACATCCGGCCGCCGGTGTAGGGGGCGGCCTCCAGGACCGCCGTGGTGATTCCTGCGCTGGTCAGCCGATGAGCCGCCGAGAGTCCGGCGATCCCGGCTCCCACGATGACGACGTCCACCTGGTACGCGGGCTCAAGCACGAGGCCCCTCCTGTGGTTGCGCGGCCGGTGGAGGCGTCATGCCCCCAACTGGCTCCGGGGATACCCGAGTTCGGCTTGAGGGTAGGCCCGCTACCGGTCAGTAGCAGTCGCGCATCGACAGAGCACGGTCGCATGGAGGTCGCATACGGTCACATTCGTTCGCAGCCGTTACGGTCACATCCGGAGCCCGGCGAGACCACCGCCCGGCACCGCCGACCCCGGCCGCCCCGCCGCTCACCCCGCCGCGCGGATCGCCTCGTCGATGCCGGGGAACGCGAACCGGAACCCCGACTCCAACAGCCGCCGCGGCACCACCCGCTGGCTGCCCAGCACATCCCCGGCCAGCTCGCCCAGCGCCGCCCGCAGCACCGGCGCGGGCACCGGGAACGGCGTCGGCCGGTGCAGCACCCGCCCCATCGCCGCCGTGACCTCACGGTTCGTCAGCGGCTCGGGCGCCGTCAGGTTGAACGGCCCCGACAGACCCTCGGTCTCGATCAGATGCCGGATCGCGGCCACCTCGTCGTGCAGCGCGATGTACGACCAGTACTGCCGCCCGTCGCCCAGCCGCCCCCCGAGCCCCGCCCGGAACAGCGGGAACAGCCGCCCCCACGCCCCGCCGCCGCGCGCCACGACCAGCCCCGTGCGCGCGAACACCGTCCGGATGCCGGCCTCCCGCACCGGCTCCGCCGCCTCCTCCCACTCCACGCACAGCCCCGGCAGGAACCCGTCGCCCGGCGCGGCGCTCTCGTCCACCGCCCGGTCGCCGGTGTCGCCGTAGAAGCCGATCGCGCTGCCGCCCACGAACACCCGCGGCGGCTCCGGGAGCGCGGCCGCCGCCTCCGCCAGCGTGGCCGTGCCCAGCACCCGGCTCTCCCGCAGCAGCCGCTTGTACTCCGGCGTCCAGCGCCGGTCGCCGATCCCCGCCCCGGCCAGGTTCACCACCGCGTCGCAGCCGATCAGCCCGGCCGCGTCCACCGACTGCCGGGCCGGGTCCCAGCGCACCTCCCCGGGGCCCCGGGGCGCCCGGCGCACCAGCCGTACCACCTCGTGCCCGTCGGCGGTCAGGGACCGCACCAGAGCGCTGCCGATCAGACCGGACGCGCCGGCCACCGCGATACGTGAACGTTCCATGACCCCAGCATCCCCCCACGGCCGCGCGCAACGCCCCCGAACCCGCCGCGGCCGCCCCGGACGCCCGCCGTAGGGTGACGTCATGTCCGAGCCGCCCATACCCACCGAGCCGGTCCTGCGCGCGGCCCGCCCCGCCGACGACGCGGAGCTGGCCGCCCTCGACCGGGCCACCTGGTCCCCGCTGCACGCGGTCGTCCCCGCGCCGGAGCCGCCGTACGCCCCCTTCTTCGACGAGCGGCACCAGCCGGCGGACTACCTCGTCGCCGAACGCGCCGGTGTCCCCGGATCGCCCGCCCGCCTCGTCGGGTACATCCGCCTCGCGCACCCGACCCCGCTCGCCTCCAACGCGCACGTCCTCGCCGTACAGGGCTTCGCCGTCGCCGAGGAGGCCCGCGGGCTCGGCGTCGGGCGCGCGCTGGTGCGGGCCGCCGTCGAGGAGGCGCGCCGGCGCGGCGCACGCCGGCTCACCCTGCGCGTCCTCGGCCACAACACCCCGGCCCGGGCCCTCTACGAGTCCGAGGGCTTCACCGTGGAGGGCGTCCAGCCCGAGGAGTTCCACCTCGACGGCGGCTACGTCGACGACGTCCTCATGGGCCGTCGGGTGTGAGACGCGGGGCGGTCCGACGAGCGCCAGGCCCCCGCGCGCGGGCTCAGCCGGTCCGCGTGTAGCGGTGCTTCACGCCGACCGGGAAGTACTCGGGGTCGCCGTGCGAGCGCAGCCGCACCAGAGGCGGCTGGAGTTCGGCGGGGACGTAGTGCGCGTACTCGCTGTTCTGCTCGCGCAGCGCGGCGAGGAGCGAGTCCGAGGTCCCCTCCGTCCGGACCTCGGCCGGGGAGTGGCCCGGAGCGACCTCCGCGGTGACGCGCAGCCGGGGCCGTTCGCCGTCCTGGATCTCCATGACGAACTTCCCGGTGAGATACGGGTAGCAGCCGTCCCGCTCCAGGCCCGCCGCGATGGTCTCGGGGAAGATGTTGGCGCCGTACATGGACAGGGCGAACAGCGGGCGGCCGAAGAGCCAGACATGCGGAGCCGCCGCACCCGGGGCTGCCGGGGGTACCGGAACGGCCGCCCGCGCGCACCGCTCGGCCAGCGCCTCCCGGCTCGCCGCCCCTCCCGTGTCGCCCAGCGTGTAGCGCACCAGGGGCACCACGCCGTCCGTGGTCAGGAAGAGTTCGCCGTCCACCGAGTCGAAGTGACGCAGGGCCGGGTCGTACTCCATCAGGGACGGCAGCCGTTCGGAGCCGAACACGGCCGGGGCCGCTCCCGCCGTGGCGGAGACGGCGCGGCGCAGCCGAATGCTCGCCGGGGTCTCGTAGGCGAGCACACCGGCGTCCGCGGTGCCGTAGAGCCCGGCGGTGGCCGTCTCGGGACTGACGATGCCCGCGCGCTCACACACCGTGTCGCGCCAGGTCTCGCTGAACACCTCGCCGGCGAACACGAGGTGCATGCCGTAGCGCTCCCAGGGCACGCCGGCGGCCCGTCCCGCGTCGACCACGTCCTTCAGGAACGGCGGATAGCCCAGCAGGACGGTCTGCTCGGCGAGCGGAGCCAGTGACCGGACGGCCCGCAGCACGGCCGTGACATCGTTGCCGGGTGCCGCGACGGTCAGGATCAGCCCGGTCCGCGCCAGGTGCTGGAGGCACTGGAGCGTGTAGAGGCCGCCGACCCAGGAGCCGAGGGGGAAGCAGACCACGGCGAGGGTGTGACGCCTGTCCGCGCCGAAGGTTCCGGCCAGTACGCGGCGGAAGGGCGTGGCCGCGTTCTCCTCGTCGTCGAGGCGGCGCGGCCAGACCGTGGGCGTGCCGGACGAGCCGGAGGACATCGACACCATCTGCACGGTGCGCGGGTCGCCGTCGCGGCACCGCTCGGCGAGCGGGAAGGCGTTGATGTAGCCGGGCTTGTCCATGGCGGGCAGGCCGGACAGGTCCGAGGGCTGCAACGCCGAGGCGTCGACACCCCGTTCCGCCAGGAAGCGCCGATAGGCGGGGACGGTCCGCGCCGCCCCCGCGGCGAATCGTCCCCAGCGTGCGATGCCCGCGCTGTCGCTCATCTTCTCGGCGTCCTCGTCCGTACTCGTCGTTCCGGCGGCGGCTGCCGCGGTGGCCGCGGTGCCGTGCTCCACCGGCTGGGTGCCCACCCTAGGCACGCCGACGACGCGGAGACGGGGCCGGGACGGGGAAGTGTGCGCGGTGAGGACAGAGGCCTGCGCCGCCCGACCGGGCTGGCCCTAGGAGTCGACCAGTTCGCCCGTGTCCACCGGGGCCGTCGCCGTGGCGCCGGCGCGGGCGTCGGCCGCCACCTCGGCCGCCGTCAGTACGTACCCCGTCGCGGCGTCCGAGGTGGAGCGGGCGAAGACCACCCCGAACACCCGGCCGTCCGTGGTCAGCAGCGGTCCGCCCGAGTTGCCCGGCCGGACCGTGGAGCGGACCGAGTAGATCTCCCGGGTGACCGCGCGGTCGTTGTAGATGTTCTGCCCCGTCGCCCGCACCCGGCCCGCCACCGTCGCCGCCTGGAGGTTCAGCGCGCCGTCCTGCGGATAGCCGGCCACCACCGCCGAGTCCCCGCGCACCGCGCTCGTGTCGAACCGCAGCACCGGCGCCCGCAGCCCCGGCACGTACAGCACCGCCACGTCCCGGTCCGGGTCGAAGAGCACCACCCGCGCCTCGTACGACCGCCCGACCCCGCCCACCCGCACGGTCGGCCGGTCGATGCCCGCCACCACGTGCGCGTTGGTCATCACATGCCGGGCGGAGTAGACGAAGCCGCTGCCCTCCCGGCCCTCCGCGCCCGCCGCGCCCTCGATCTTCACCGTGCTCAGCCGGGCCGCGCGCGCCGCCGCCGGGGTCACGCTGTCCCCGGTGGGCTCGGGCACCCGCGCCGTCGACTCGTTCTCGAACGGGTTGAACACCTGCGGAAAACCGGCCTCGGTCAGCGCCGAGGTGGCCCGGGAGAACCACGCCGGTGTGGCGTCCGGCATCGCCCGCTGCACCGCGCCCAGCAACGCCGAGTCCCGGATCGCCGTACCCAGCGTCTGCGCCGGGGCCGCGCCCAGCACGCTCGCCGCCACCCAGGCCACGATCAGCACCGCCACCGAGTTCGCCGCCGCGCCGCCCAGCCCGTCCGCCACCCGCAGTGGCCCCCGGTCCAGCTCGCCGCGCAGCCGCAGCGCCAGCCGGCCCGCCAGCTCGTGCCCCGCCACCGCCGGCACCAGCACCGTCAGCACCGCGAGCACCGTCGCCCCCGCCGAACCGCGCGCCGCCATACCCGCCACCCACGGCAGCGCCCACACGCCGACGGCCGCGCCGCCGACGAACCCGGCGAGCGACACGCATCCGGCCACCAGCCCACGCCGGTAGCCCGACACCGCGTAACCGAGCATCAGGAGCACCAGCACCAGGTCGAGCAGGTCCACACAGCCGCCTTTCCGTCACCGGCACCGGGCGGCCACCGGGTGGTGCGCCGGCCACGCGTGCCTGTACCTCCGGAAACGTCCCGGACCAGGACGATGGTTCCACCAGGTGGCACAGTGCACATCGCGGGCACCGCACACCGCCCCGACAGTGGGGGCATGCGTGTCCTCCGAACAGCGCCCCGGTGGCCGGGGCGGCGCATCCGCGCCCTCCTGACGCTGCTGTGCTGTCTGCCCGGCCTCACCGCCGCCGGGGCGCTCGCCCTGTGTGTCCGGGGCGTGGAGCACTCCGCCGCCACCCGCCTCGACCGCACCGCGGGCCTGCGCGCCCCCGCGTCCGCCCACCGCGCGCCCCGGCCGCGCATCCTGCCCCGCGCCGCCTGGCTGGACCGCGCCACCGCGCACGCCCAGCCGCCGCCGCGCTACGACGACCGGGTCGTCGCCGTCTTCGTGCACCACACCGACTCGCCCAACGGGTACGCCTGCGCGGACGCGCCCCGGATCATCCGGCACCTGTACTCCGGCCAGACCGGCGTCCGCGGCTGGGACGACATCGGCTACAACTTCCTCGTCGACCGCTGCGGCACCCTCTACGAGGGCCGGGCCGGCGGCGTCGACCGGGCCGTCACCGGCGCCCACGCCCAGGGGTTCAACCACCGCACCGCCGGCATCGCCGCGCTCGGCACCTTCACCGCCGGTGTGCCCGTGCCGCAGGCCATGACCGACGCGATCGCCGCCCTGGCCGCCTGGAAGCTCGGCCTCGCCGACGTCGACCCGCGCGGTCGGACCCGGCTCGTCTCCAGCAACGGCCTCAGCCGCTACCGGGCCGGTGCCACCGCCGCCCTGCCCGCGGTGGCCGGACACGACGCCGGCTTCCGCACCAGCTGCCCCGGCGCCGCCCTGACCGCCCGGCTGCCCGCCATCCGGGCGACCGCGGCCCGCCTCCAGGGGCGCACGCCCGCGCCGCCGGTACCGGCCGGGGCGGGCTCTCACTCCCGGAACCGGTCCCAGAGCCGCGGATAGCGTTCGGCGAGCGCCCGCTCGTCCTCGAAGTCCACCGGGGTGCCCGCCGGCTCGGCCGGTGCCGGGGCGATGCCCAGGTCCGGGGCGACCGTCCCGGTCAGCTGCTCGTACGCCTCGTCCGCCGCGTACCCCAGGTCCTCCGCGTCGCCGTCGAACTCCTCGTCGAAGTCCGCCAGCAGCTCCGCCAGCGCGTCCGGGTCGTGCAGGGCGCCCTCGAAGACCTCCCGGCCCTGGCCGATCAGCCAGCACCGGAAGAAGTCGAAGGCGTCGTCGCTGCAGCCGTCCAGCAGCACCCAGGCGGCACCCCACAGGTCCCAGCGGTAGGCGCGGTTGTAGCGGGCCTCGAAGTGCCGGGCGAAGTCCAGGACCAGGTCGGGATCCAGCCGCAGCAGCCGGTCCACCAGCACGTCGGCCTGCTCCTCCGGGTCGCCCTCGGCGGCCTCCCGACCGGCGTCGATCAGCTCCCAGAACTCCGTCTCGTCCATCACGGCACCAGCATCGGGCCTGGGCCGGTGGCCCGCACGCGGAGTACCGCGAACCATCACCGGACGCCCCCAACCCCGCCGCCGTACCGGGCCGCGAGCCGGGCGGCGTCGGCGGCGAACCGCTCCCGCAGCCCGGCCGGCGCCAGCACCTCCGCCTCCGGGCCGAGCGCGGTCAGCTGCGCGTGCGCGACCTCCTCCGACTCCACCGGCAGCGTCGCCGTCACCCACCCCTCGGCGTCCGGCCCGCCCGCGCCGGCCAGGCCCTCCCGGGCGGCCGGCGGATCCATCACGTGCGGCAGCCTGCGCACCCCGTCGGGCGACAGCCGTACGACCACCTCGGCGCGCAGCAACGACCGCGCGAACCGCTCCGCGTGCCCGGCCCAGTACCCCGGCAGATCGAACCCGGGCTCCCGGTCGAACCCCTCGTCGAGCACCTCGACACCGGTGAACCGGTCGATCCGATACGTCCGGAACCCGCCCCCGCCGACCACCCGCGCGCACAGATACCAGACCCCCGCCTTCAGCACGAGCCCGTACGGCTCCAGCGCCCGCTCCACTTCCCCGGCGCCGCGCCGGTAACGGGCCCCGACGCGCCGGTCCGCCCACACCGCCTCGGCGAGCGCGGGCAGCAGCACCGGCGTCTCCGGCTCCCGGAACCAGGCGGGCGCGTCCAGATGGAACCGCCGGGCGGCACTGTCCGGGGCGTCCCGCAGCGACGGCAGCAGGGCCGCGGACACCTTCAGCCGGGCCGCCGACGCCGCGTCCTCCAGCCCCATCTCCCGCAGCGCCCCCGGCACCCCGCTCAGGAACAGCGCCTCCGCCTCCCCCCGGGCCAGCCCCGTCAGCCGCGTCCGGTACCCCCCGACCAGCCGGTACCCACCAGCCCGCCCCCGGTCCGCGTACACCGGCACCCCCGCCTCCGACAACGCCTGCGCATCCCGCGTCACCGTCCGCTCCGACACCTCCAGCTCCCGCGCCAGCTCGGCAGCGGTCATCACCGGCCGTGCCTGAAGCAACAGAACCATCTTGATGAGGCGAGCCGCACGCATGGGGTCATGATGCCGGGGGGCACTGACAGGGGGCGGGGCGGACGGAGACGGCGGAAGAGGAACGCGCCGGTACGAAGAGTCCCGGAGTCGCGGAGCGGCGGACAGAACGCGCGGGAGCCTCTCGGAGCACGCGGCTCGTGTCCGCCCAGATGGCGCGCGACCAGGACCGAGGCGACCGGCGGCGCGGTCGCCACCGGCGGCGTGGTGCCGGGGTGACCGGTGTGACCAGGAGTGCCGAATCGCTGCGGCCGGCGGGCGGCGCCGGGCCGGCCGGTGGCGCCGGGCCGGGAAGACCGGCGCCACCCAGCCGGGGCGACCGCCGACCGCCGGCCGTCAGCCCGCGTGACCGCCCGCGTCACCCCGGCGCGGCCGTAATCCCGGCCGGCCACGCACACGCGTGCGGCGGGGAGAAGGGCGCCCCCTCTCCCCGCCGCACGCGAGCGTTCGCCGGACTACAGCCCGTACTTCTCCCGGGCCTCCTTCACCGCCGTCGCCTTGACCTCGCCGTGCCTGGCGAGCTGGGCGAGGGCGGCGACGACGATGGACGGGGCGTCGACGCCGAAGTGGCGGCGGGCCGCGTCGCGGGTGTCGGAGAGGCCGAAGCCGTCGGCACCGAGGGAGGAGTAGTCCTGCTCGACCCACTGGGCGATCTGGTCCGGGACCTGGCGCATGTAGTCGGAGACCGCGAGGACCGGGCCCTCGGCGCCCTGGAGGGCCTGCCGGACGTACGGCACGCGCTCCTCGCCGCGCAGCAGCGCCGCGTCGGCCTCCATGGCGTCCCGGCGCAGCTCCGTCCAGGAGGTCGCCGACCACACGTCCGCGGCGACGCCCCAGTCCGCAGCGAGCAGCCGCTGCGCCTCAAGGGCCCAGTGGATCGCCGTACCGGAGCCGAGCAGCTGGATGCGGGGAGCGTCGGCCGGGGCGGTCACGCCCGCGGACTCGGCCGTGTTGAAGCGGTACAGGCCCTTGACGATGCCCTCGTCGATGCCGGGGCCCGCCGGCTTGGCCGGCTGCGGCAGCGGCTCGTTGTAGACGGTGAGGTAGTAGAAGACGTTCTGGTCCTCGCCCGGCTCGGCCTCGCCGTACATCCGGCGCAGACCCTCGCGCACCAGCACCGCGATCTCGTAGGCGAACGCGGGATCGTACGTCAGCGCCGCCGGGTTGGTCGCGGCGATGACGGGGGAGTGGCCGTCGGCGTGCTGGAGGCCCTCGCCCGTCAGCGTCGTACGGCCGGCCGTCGCGCCGACGAGGAAGCCGCGGCCGAGCTGGTCGCCGAGCTGCCACATCTGGTCGGCGGTGCGCTGCCAGCCGAACATCGAGTAGAAGATGTAGAACGGGATCATCGCCTCGCCGTGCGTCGCGTACGCGGTGGACGCGGCGATGAAGTCGGCCATCGAACCGGCCTCGGTGATCCCCTCGTTGAGGATCTGGCCGTTCTCGGCCTCCTTGTAGTACATCAGCTGGTCGCGGTCGACCGGCTCGTACGTCTGGCCCTTGGGGGAGTAGATCCCGAGGGAGGGGAAGAGGCTCTCCATGCCGAAGGTGCGCGCCTCGTCCGGGACGATCGGCACCCAGCGCCTGCCCGTCTCCTTGTCGCGGACCAGGTCCTTGACCAGGCGGACGAAGGCCATGGTGGTGGCCACGTTCTGCGAGCCGGAGCCCTTGTCGAAGGAGGCGAACGCCTTCTCGGCGGGGGCCGGCAGGGGCGCGAGGGCGTGCGTGCGGCGGGCCGGGGCCGGGCCGCCGAGGGCCGCGCGGCGCTCCTGGAGGTAGCGGACCTCGGGGGAGTCGGCGCCCGGGTGACCGTAGGGCACCACGCCGTCGCTGAAGTCGCTGTCCTTGATCGGCAGGTCCAGCAGGTCCCGCATCGCCTTGAACTCGTCCACCGTCAGCTTCTTCATCTGGTGGTTGGCGTTCTTCGACGCGAAGCCCTCGCCGAGGGTGTGGCCCTTGACCGTCTGGGCCAGGATCACGGTTGGCGCGCCCTTGAACTCGACGGCGGCCTTGTACGCGGCGTAGACCTTGCGCGCCTCGTGACCGCCGCGCGAGAGGTGGAAGCACTCCAGGATCTTGTCGTCGCTCAGCAGCTTCGCCAGCTCGACGAGCGCCGGGTCCTTGCCGAAGAAGTCCTGGCGGATGTAGGCGGCGTCGCGCGTCTGGTACGTCTGCACCTGCGCGTCCGGCACCTCGCGCAGCCGGCGGACCAGCGCGCCGGTGGTGTCGAGCTGGAACAGCTCGTCCCAGGCCGAGCCCCACAGCGTCTTGACGACGTTCCAGCCGGCGCCGCGGAACTGGGCCTCCAGCTCCTGCACGATCTTGAAGTTGGCGCGGACCGGGCCGTCCAGGCGCTGCAGGTTGCAGTTGATGACGAAGGTGAGGTTGTCCAGACCCTCACGGGCGGCCAGCGCGAGGGCGGCCGTCGACTCGGGCTCGTCCATCTCGCCGTCACCGAGGAACGCCCACACGTGCGAGGCGGAGACGTCCTTGATGGCGCGGTTGGTGAGGTACCGGTTGAACCGCGCCTGGTAGATCGCGGAGAGCGGGCCGAGGCCCATCGACACCGTCGGGAACTCCCACAGCCAGGGCAGCCGGCGCGGGTGCGGGTACGACGGCAGGCCGTTGCCGCCCGCCTCCTGGCGGAAGTTGTCCAGGTGGTGCTCGTTCAGGCGGCCGTCGAGGAAGGCGCGGGCGTAGATACCGGGGGAGGCGTGGCCCTGGATGTAGAGCTGGTCGCCGGAGCCGGCGGCCTCCTGGGACTCCTTGCCCTTGAAGAAGTGGTTGAAGCCGGTCTCGTACAGCCAGGCGGCGGAGGCGAAGGTGGCGATGTGGCCGCCGACGCCGTGCTTGCTGCCGCGGGTCACCATCGCCGCCGCGTTCCAGCGGTTCCACGCGGTGATCCGGGCCTCCAGCTCCGGGTCACCGGGCAGGGCCGGCTCCGCGGAGGTGGGGATGGTGTTGACGTAGTCCGTTTCGAGGAGCTTCGGCAGCGCGATGCCGCCCGCCTCGGCGCGCTCCAGCGTGCGCCGCATCAGGTACGCGGCGCGGTGCGGCCCGGCCTCCCGGGCGACGGCGTCCAGGGAGGCCTGCCATTCGGCGGTCTCCTCCGGGTCGCGGTCCGGGAGCTGGTCGAGCGCGCTCGGCTGGATGGCGTGGGGGTCGGTCATGTCGCCGCCTTCCTCAGTCGAAGGGGGTTCCCTCATCGTCAAGGGTTCGGGGGTGCCCTAGGTCTTTGGCAGGACAGGGCGGGGACTTCGGTGGAAGTCCGTCGGTGACTGTAACCCCCTGATCGATGATCGATCAAAGGGTTGAGGGGCAAAACCTCTCGATGACGAGAAAGTAGGCACCCGGTGCCTGCGAAATGGGCACCCGGTGCCGTGTTGGATCAGGGTTTTCGCAGGTGAGCGGGGGGATGCTCCGGTGCGTGAGAGAGGTGCTCAGGGACGCGGGGCGCAGCCCAGCACGTGCGCCTTCACCAGCTCCGCGATCCGCGGGTCCCGCCGCTTGAACGCCTGCACCAGCTCCTCGTGCTCCTCGGCGTACGACTGCTGCACCGTCCCGAGCCAGCGGATGGACAGCGCCGTGAACACCTCGATGCCGAGCCCCTCCCAGGTGTGCAGCAGCACCGAGTTGTCGGCGGCGCGCACGAGTTCGCGGTGGAAGCCCACGGTGTGCCGGACCTGGCCGGTGCCGTCGGCGTCCCGGTCGGCCTCGTACAGGGCCAGCACGTGCGGCTCCAGGGCCGTGCAGTCCTCGGCGAGCCGGTCGGCCGCCAGCTCGGCCGCGATGGCCTCCAGACCGGCCCGCACCGGATAGCTCTCCTCCAGGTCGGCCGCCGTCAGGTTCCGCACCCGCACGCCCTTGTTCGGCGCCGATTCGATCAGCCGCAGCGACTCCAGCTCCCGCAGCGCCTCCCGTACCGGCGTCTGGCTGACCTCCAGCTCGGTCGCGATCCGCCGCTCCACGATCCGCTCCCCCGGCTGCCAGCGCCCGCTGACGATCCCCTCCACGATGTGCTCGCGGATCTGCTCGCGCAGCGAGTGGACGACGGGCGCGGTCATGGGGGCTCCTCCCGGGGGCTGACGTTTAGACAATACGGGGGCTTCGCATCCGGAGTGGGGGGAGTGGGCGTGCTGTGGCGCAGGTGAGACGAGACTTACACGCTTCGTGTGCCGCCACACACGGACACCCCGCCCGGATCGCTCCGGGCGGGGTGCCGCACTGCTGTGACCAGGCGGATCAGAGGCCGAGCTCGACCTCGAACTCGCCCGCCTCCAGGATCGCCTTGACCGCCGTCAGGTAACGGGCCGCGTCGGCGCCGTCCACCAGGCGGTGGTCGTAGGAGAGGGTCAGGTAGGTCATGTCGCGGACGCCGATGACCGTGCCCTCCTCGGTCTCGATGACGGCCGGACGCTTGACCGTGGCACCGATGCCCAGGATCGCGACCTGGCCCGGCGGCACGATGATCGTGTCGAACAGCGCGCCGCGCGAGCCGGTGTTGGAGATGGTGAAGGTCGCGCCGGACAGCTCGTCCGGGGTGATCTTGTTGGCGCGGACCTTGCCGGCCAGCTCCGCCGTGGCCTTGGCGATGCCCGCGAGGTTGAGGTCGCCGGCCCGCTTGATGACCGGGGTCATCAGGCCCTTCTCGGAGTCCACCGCGATACCGATGTTCTCGGTGTCGAAGTAGGTGATCGTGCCCTCGGCCTCGTTGATCTTGGCGTTGACGACCGCGTGGGCCTTCAGCGCCTGCGCGGCGGCCTTGACGAAGAACGGCATCGGAGAGAGCTTGACGCCCTCGCGGGCCGCGAACGAGTCCTTCGCCCGGGCGCGCAGCTTCATCAGGCGGGTGACGTCGACCTCGACGACCGACGACAGCTGCGCCTGCTCGCGCAGCGCCTTGACCATGTTGTCGCCGATGACCTTGCGGATGCGCGGCATCTTCACGGTCTGGCCGCGCAGCGAGGAGACCTCCAGCGCGGGCGCCGCCTTCTTGGCGGCCGGGGCGGCGGCGGCCGGAGCCGGCGCGGGCGCCTTGGCGGCCTCGGCCGCGGCGATGACGTCCTGCTTGCGGATACGGCCGCCGACGCCGGTGCCCTTGACGCCGGCCAGGTCGACGCCGTTCTCGGCGGCGAGCTTGCGCACCAGCGGGGTCACGTACGCGCCCTCGTCCGTCGCCTGGGTGGCGGTCGGGGAGGTCGGCGCGGTGGCCGGGGCGGCCGGAGCCGGAGCCGGGGCGGGCGCCGGGGCCGGTGCCGACGGGGCCGGCTCGGGGGCCGGGGTCGTCTCCTGCTGCGGAGCCGGAGCCGACGGCGCCTGCGGGGCGGCCGGGGCCGGGGCAGGGGCCGGAGCCTCAGCGGGCGCCTCGGGGGCGGCCGGGGCAGCGGCCTCGGGCGCCGGAGCGGCGGCCGGCGCGGCACCCGGGGCACCGATGACGGCGAGCTTGGCGCCGACCTCGGCCGTCTCGTCCTCGCCGACCACGATCTCCAGCAGCACACCGGCGGTCGGGGCCGGGATCTCGGTGTCGACCTTGTCGGTGGACACTTCGAGCAGCGGCTCGTCGGCCTCGACGGAGTCGCCGACCGACTTCAGCCAGCGGGTGACGGTGCCCTCGGTGACGGACTCACCGAGCGCGGGCAGCACCACGTCGGTGCCCTCGGCGGAACCGCCGCCGGAGGTGGCCTCGGCGGTCGGAGCCGGGGCGGGGGCCGCCTGCTCGGTGGACGGGGCGGCGGCCTGCGGGGCCGGCTCGGGCTCGGCCGCCGCAGCGGGCTCGGGCTCGGGCTCGGGCTCGGCGGCCGGGGCGGCCGCGGGGGCGCCGGAACCGTCGTCGATCAGGGCCAGCTCGGCGCCGACCTCGACGGTCTCGTCCTCGGCGACCTTGATGGAGGACAGCACGCCGGAGGCGGGCGAGGGGATCTCGGTGTCGACCTTGTCGGTCGAGACTTCGAGCAGCGGCTCGTCGGCCTCGACGCGCTCGCCCTCGGCCTTCAGCCAGCGGGTGACAGTGCCCTCGGTGACGCTCTCACCGAGCGCCGGAAGGGTTACGGAAACCGCCATGGTTTCGGTTGCTCCTTACGAATTGCGGAAAGTCTGTGTCGTCGCGCCCGAAGACGGAAGGCGTCAGTCGTGCATGTGGAGGGGCTTGCCCGCCAGCGCCAGGTGGGCCTCGCCGAGCGCCTCGTTCTGCGTCGGGTGGGCGTGGATGAGCTGGGCGACCTCGGCCGGCAGCGCCTCCCAGTTGTAGATCAGCTGGGCCTCGCCGACCTGCTCGCCCATGCGATCGCCCACCATGTGGACGCCGACCACGGCACCGTCCTTGACCTGGACGAGCTTGATCTCGCCCGCGGTCTTCAGGATGCGGCTCTTGCCGTTGCCGCCGAGCGGGAACTTGATGGAGACGACCTTGTCCGCGCCGTAGACCTCCTTGGCCTTGGCCTCGGTGACACCGACGGAGGCGACCTCCGGGTGGCAGTACGTCACCCGCGGGACGCCGTCGTAGTCGATGGGAACGACCTTCAGACCGGCCAGCCGCTCCGCCACCAGGATGCCCTCGGCGAAGCCGACGTGCGCGAGCTGGAGGGTCGGGACGAGGTCACCGACGGCGGAGATGGTCGGGACGTTGGTCCGCATGTACTCGTCGACCAGGACGTAGCCGCGGTCCATGGCGACACCCTGCTCCTCGTAGCCGAGGCCCTGGGAGACCGGGCCGCGGCCGACGGCGACGAGCAGGATCTCGGCCTCGAACTCCTTGCCGTCGGCGAGGGTGACCTTGACGCCGTCCTGGGTGTACTCGGCCTTCTGGAAGAAGGTGCCGAGGCTGAACTTGATGCCGCGCTTGCGGAACGCGCGCTCCAGAAGCTTCGAGGAGTTCTCGTCCTCGACCGGGACGAGGTGCTTCAGGCCCTCGACGACCGTGACCTCGGCGCCGAAGGACTTCCACGCCGAGGCGAACTCGACGCCGATGACGCCGCCGCCCAGGATGATCGCGGACTTCGGCACGCGGTCCAGGACGAGGGCGTGGTCGGAGGAGATGATCCGGTCGCCGTCGATCTCCAGGCCCGGCAGCGACTTCGGCACGGAGCCGGTCGCCAGCAGCACGTGACGGCCCTGGACGCGCTGACCGTTGACGTCGACGGAGGTGGGGGAGGACAGCCGGCCCTCACCCTCGATGTACGTCACCTTGCGGGACGCGATCAGACCCTGGAGGCCCTTGTACAGGCCCGAGATCACGTCGTCCTTGTACTTGTGGACGGCCGGGACGTCGATGCCCTCCAGCGTGGCCTTGACGCCGAACTGCTCGCTCTCGCGGGCCTGGTCGGCGATCTCGCCCGCGTGCAGCAGGGCCTTGGTGGGGATGCACCCCTTGTGCAGGCAGGTGCCGCCGACCTTGTCCTTCTCGATCAGGGCGACGTCCAGGCCCAGCTGCGCCCCGCGCAGGGCCGCGGCGTAACCACCGCTACCACCGCCGAGGATCACTAGGTCGAAAACGGTGCTGGCGTCGTTCGCCACGTCACGTCCTCCATGCATGTGCGCCTGACGCCGGTCTGCGGTGACCGGCGGGCGGCTGGTGTCCGGCCGCTTGATGCTTCGGCCCTTCGGTGGGGGCCCTGTCCTGCCGGGCTCCATCTTTGCACTTGTTCCAGGCGTACGAGACGCGGGGCCTTGGTGTGATACACCCCACGTGCGCACGGACCGGGGGCGTGGGGAGCGGCGCGAGCGGCCCCCACGCCCCCGGCGTCGCCGTACCGTGGCGGCGACCGGACCGTCAGCCCAGTTCACCCTCGGCGGTCAGCTCCGCCAGCCGCACCAGCGTGCGCACCGCGGTGCCGGTACCACCCTTGGGCGTGTACCCGAAGGGGCCGCCCTCGTTGAACGCCGGGCCGGCGATGTCGAGGTGCGCCCAGGTGATGCCCTCGCCGACGAACTCACGCAGGAACAGACCGGCGACCAGGCCGCCGCCCATCCGCTCACCCATGTTCGCGATATCGGCGACCGGGGACTCCATGCCCTTGCGCAGGTGCTCCGGCAGCGGCATCGGCCAGGCCGGCTCGCCGACCTCCTCGGCCGCCTCGTGGAGGGTGGAGCGGAACGCGTCGTCGTTGGCCATGACGCCGAAGGTGCGGCTGCCCAGCGCCAGCATCATCGCGCCGGTCAGCGTGGCGACGTCCACGATCGCGTCCGGGTTCTCCTGCGAGGCCGCCCACAGCGCGTCGGCCAGCACCAGGCGGCCCTCGGCGTCGGTGTTGAGCACCTCGACCGTCTTGCCGCTGTACATGCGCAGCACGTCACCGGGGCGCACCGCGGAGCCGGACGGCATGTTCTCGGCCAGCGCCAGCCAGCCGGTGACGTTGACGTGGAGGCCGAGGCGGGCGGCGGCGACGACCGCGGCGAACACGGCGGCGGCGCCGCTCATGTCGCACTTCATCGTCTCGTTGTGCCCGGCCGGCTTCAGGGAGATGCCGCCCGAGTCGTAGGTGATGCCCTTGCCCACGTAGGCGAGGTGCTTGTCCGCCTTGGAGTGGGTGTACGACAGCTTCACCAGGCGCGGGGTCGCGGCCGAGCCGCCACCGACCCCGAGGAGGCCGCCGTAGCCGCCCTTGACCAGCGCCTTCTCGTCGAGCACCTGCACCTTGATGCCGTGCTCCTTGGCGGCGGCCTGGGCGATGGCGGCGAAGATCTCGGGGGTGAGGTCGTTCGGCGGGGTGTTGATCAGGTCGCGGGCGCGGTTCAGCTCCTCGGAGACCGCGACCGCGCGGGCCACGGCGCCCTTGTGGGCGGCGTCGCGCGGCTTGCCGCCGAGCAGCACGGCCTCGGCCAGCGGGGCCTTGCCGTTCTTGGCGCGCTCCTTCGCGGAGGTGCCGGTGTCCTTGTAGGTGTCGAAGGAGTAGGCGCCGAGCAGCACGCCCTCGCCGATCGCCTCGATCGCGCCGGGGCCGTCGACGGGCAGCGCGAACGCGGCCTTCTTGGCGCCGACGAGCGCGCGGGCGGCCACACCGGCGGCCCGGCGCAGCACCTCGGCGCCGTGGCCGGCGTCGTCGGCCTCCTCGGCGTCGGGCGCCGCGCCCAGGCCGACCGCCACCACGAGCGGGGCCTTGAAACCGGCCGGGGCGGGCAGCTTCGTCAGCTCGCCCTCGGCACCCGAGGCGCCGAGGGTCTCCAGGACGCCGGCCAGCTTGCCGTCGTACGCCTTGTCCACGGCCTCGGCGCCCGGTGCGACGACGGGTCCCTTGGCGCCCTTGGCGACACCGATCACGAGCGCGTCGGCCCGCAGGCCGGGCGCCGCGGAGGTGCTGAGAGTCAGAGCAGTCACGGTGGTGAGATCTCGCTTCCGATGTGAAGTTTCTGTGGCCGTTGCGATCCTCGGTCACCCTGTGGGGAGACCGCCGCAAGGGGTGGGGTCGACCGGCCCCGGAGCCGACCCTAGGCCCAGGTCCGGGAACCAGTGGCGACCGGGGCCTTCACCCTGTCGGCGAACACCCGGGACGAGACTACGCGCGTACCGGCGTTCGCTCATTCCTTCGGGTGTTCACCCCTCCGTGGCGCGGTGGCCACTTCCGGCCCGTCCGGGGTGGTGACTTGGGTCACACTCGTCCGGTTCCGACAGGTCCCGTCTTCGCCGCTTCGCATGATGTCCACTGATTCTCCGCGGATCCATCACGGATCGGCCGCGGGGTCCTGCTGGGGGGAGAACTGTCATGACGCGACGGCTGCACCGCTTGAGAGCGCTCGGCGTCACCGCCGCCGTGGGGCTGATCGGCGTGGGCCTGGCCGCGCCGGACGCGTCGGCCGCCACCGCGCCGCGCGTCGACCTCCGGGTCCTGGTCGTGGACGACGGGGCGGGGCCGGTCGGGGCGGTCACCGCCCAACTGCGCGGCGAGGGCGTCCCGTACACCACCGTCGACCTGGACGACGCCGGCCGGCCCACGCTCACGAGCGCCTTCCTGAGCGACACCGCCGGCGGCCGGCCCCGGGCGAAGTACCAGGGCGTGGTCCTGCCGAACGAGGCCCCGTTCGGCGCGGGTTCGGCCGAGCAGACGGCCCTGGAGGCGTACGAGAGGACCTACGGCATCCCGCAACTGGACGCCTACACCTGGGCCCACCCCGAGGTCGGGCTCGACCACACCGACGCGGGCGGCTACGCGGGGCCCCTGGACGGCCGGACCGCCACCGTCAGCGCGGCCGGGAAGGCGGGCCCCTTCGGGTATCTGAAGGGGCCCTTCTCCTTCGAGGACAACTCGGCCTCCGTGGACGAGAGTTACGGCTTCGTCGCGCATCCCCGCACCGGCTTCACCAGCTATGTCGACACCGCCGTCCCCGGCGGCACCGGCACCGGCAGCCTGCTCGGCGAGTACGCGCACGACGGCCGCCGCGAGCTGGTCGTCACCTTCGCCTACAACCAGTACCAGCAGCAGTTCCGGGTGCTGGCCCGGGGCATGGTCGAGTGGCTGACCCAGGGCGTCCACCTCGGGCAGGCCCGCAACTACTTCGCCGTGCACGTGGACGACGTCTTCGCGCCGGACGCCCGCTGGGACCCCGAGCGCGACTGCACCCCGGGCGACATCGACTGCGCGGGCGGCACCGAGGACGACACCGGGACGCCGATCCGGATGACGCCGGCCGACGCGCAGTACGCGGCGCGGTGGGAGCAGAGCCACGGCTTCACCCTCGACCTGGTCTACAACGCGGGCGCCGGCGAGGAGTGGAAGGAGGAGCACGACGGCAAGGACCCGCTGACCGACCAGCTCCTGAAGGACAGGTCCCGGTACCGGTGGGTGAACCACACCTACACCCACCTCTTCCTCGGCTGCATCCAGGACGCCACGACCGTGCCGTGGACCTGCGCGAAGAACGCCGACGGCTCCACGCGCTGGGTGAGCCGCTCGGACATCTCCGGACAGATCTCCGACAACTACGACTGGGGGCTGCTGCACGGCCTGCCCCTGGACCGCTCCGAACTGGTCACCGGTGAGCACTCCGGCCTCAGGACCCTGCCGCAGCAGCCGCAGGACAACCCCGGCCTCGGGCCGGCGCTCGCCGCGAACGGCGTCCGGTGGACCGCCTCGGACAACTCCCGCGAGTCCGCGCAGCGCGCCGTCGGGGGCAGCGTGCTCACCGTGCCGCGCTATCCGATGAACGTGTACTACAACGTCGGCACCAAGGCCGAGATGGCCGACGAGTACAACTGGATCTACACCGCGAAGGCCGACGGCGGCAGCGGCGTCTGCGAGGACAACCCCACCTCCACCTGCCTGCCGACGCCGCTGGACACGGCCACCGGGTTCACCGACACCATCGTGCCCGCCGAGGCCCGCACCGACCTCGGGCACGTGCTGGGCAACGACCCGCGCCCGCACTACGCCCACCAGTCCAACCTGGCCGAGGACCGGCTGCTCTACCCGGTCCTGGACCGCGTACTGGCCGACTACCAGGCGCTGTTCGCCGACAACACCCCGATCGTCAACCTCCGCCAGAGTGCGATCGGCGCCGAACTCAAGAGCCGCGCCACCTGGCAGTCCGCCCTCGACGCGGGCAAGGTCACCGCCTACCGCGTCGGCGACACCGTGACCGCCACGGCCCCCTCCGGCACCCAGATCCCCCTGACGGCCCCCGAAGGCACCCGCCGCCAACAGATCCTGGGCACCACGACCTTCGGCACGCCCTACGCCGGCCAACGCACCTCCTGGACGACGCCGGGCCTCCTCCAGACAGCGGTAACCCTGAAACTCCCGTAATCGAAAGCGCCCCCGAAGGGGCGCGGGGAACTGCGCGGTCGGCCACGGCGAACCCGCACTCGCCGGACGGCCATGCGCACACGCCCCGTCAGGCGCTACGCGCCGAGCGTCAGCGCCACCAGCGCAACGGTCGCCGCCGTCTCCGCCACCGCGCCGAACACGTCCCCGGTGACCCCGCCGAAGCGCCGTACGCACCGGCGGAGCAGCAGTTCCGCCACGGCCACCCCGGCGGCCACCGCGAGAGCGGTCCGTACCGCGTCGTAGCCGCCCAGCCCCGCCCCCGCCGCGCCGGCCGCGACGGTCACCACCGCCGCCACGGCCAGGGCCGCACCCCCCGGCACCACCCCCGCCACCGCCGCCCCCAGCCCCTCCGGGCGCGCCGCCGGTACCCCGGTGCGGGCGGACAGGGTGAGGGCCAGGCGGGCGGTGGTCGCGGAGACGGTCGCGGCCAGCGCGCCCCGGGCCCACGAGCCGTCGTAGAGCTGGGCCAGCGCGGCGACCTGGGCCAGCAGCACCAGAACCAGGGTGAGGACGCCGAACGGCCCGATGTCCGACTGCTTCATGATCCGCAGCGCGTCCTCCGCGGGCTTGCCGCTGCCCAGCCCGTCGGCGGTGTCGGCGAGCCCGTCCAGGTGCAGCCCCCGGGTCAGCGCGGCCGGTACGGCGACCGAGGCGACGGCCGCGAGCAGCGGACCGGCGCCCAGCAGGAGCAGCAGCACCCCGAGCCCGGCCGCGCCCGCGCCGACGACCAGGCCGGCCGACGGAGCGGCCAGCATGCCGCCGCGCGCCGCCTCCCGGTCCCAGCGGCGCACCCGTACGGGCAGCACCGTAAGGGTGCCGAAGGCGAAGCGGAGGCCGTCGGAGACAGCGGAGGAGACGGAGGACGTACGCACCGGCGCAGGTTACCCGGCGGTCGCTGAGCCGCCTCCCGCCCCCGGGGATATGGTGCGCATATGGGGCACTGGTGGGAGCGGAACATCGTGGAGCCGGGCAAGCTCCCGCTGCTGCTGGCCCTCGCCGCCTTCGTGCTGACCTTCGTCGTGACCCGGGTGATCACCCGTCTGATCCGGGCCGGCCGGGGCCCGTTCGGCAACGTCAAGGCGGGCGGCCTGCACATCCACCACGTCGTCCCCGGCGTCCTGCTCACCATCGGCGGCGGGTTCGGCGCCGTCGCCAGCGACCGGCACGGCGCCGGCGGCGCGATCGCCGCCGTCGTCTTCGGCATGGGCACGGGCCTCGTCCTGGACGAGTTCGCGCTGATCCTGCACCTGGACGACGTCTACTGGACCGAGGAGGGCCGGCAGAGCGTCGAGGTCGTCGTCCTCACCGCCGCCCTGGTCGGCCTGCTGCTGGCCGGTTTCTCCCCGTTCGGCGTCAACGACGTCACCCAGCAGGAACTCCAGGACCGCGGCGGCTTCCTCAGCACCATCGCGGTGAACTTCCTCTTCTCGCTCGTCGCCCTCGCCAAGGGCAAGGCACGTATCGCGATCTTCGGGGCCGTGGTGCCGCTCGTCGCACTGGTCGGCGCGCTCCGGCTGGCCCGCCCCGGCTCCCCGTGGGCCCGCCGCTTCTACGGCTCCCGGCCCCGCGCCCGCGCCCGCGCCGCCCTGCGCGCCTACCGCCACGACCGCCGCTGGGCCCGCCCCCGGCGCGTCGTTCAGGACTGGATCGGCGGCAAGCCCGACCCCCGCCCGGCCCGGCTGCCCGACCGCCACTGACCGGCCAGCGCCCGCAGACAGGCGCGTGGATCGTGCCCGTACCGCTGCCGCAGCGCCACTTCCAGGCACAGCAGGCCCACCGCCATCAGCGCGGCCAGATGCTCCTTGCCGGCCAGGTTCTCCTTGACCAGCACCTCCGCCACCATCGCCACGGTCACCGCGCCGGCCGTCAGATACGCGCCGTACCGCCAGGTCGCGAACACCGCGAGCCCCACCACGGCCGCCGAGGGGCCGGTGTCCACCACCTGCGCGTCGCTCCAGGGCAGTCCGAACGGCGCGTGCGGACCCAGGGTGGTGCCCAGCCGCGCGTACAGCGTGCCGGCGAGCGTGGCGACGTAGGCGATGGCCAGCGTCCGCCGCCAGCCCAGGCACAGTTCGGCGATCCCGAACACCAGCAGGATCTGCGCCAGCGCGCCCCACACCGGCAGGTCAAGCGCCGGTACGAACAGCGACAGCGGGGTGCGCAGCAGCGCCTGCCACAGCGGGTCGGCGGCCCGTACGGCGCCCAGGTCCTGCACCGCCTGGAAGCCCCATGACTGGTTCTGCGCGTACTGCAGGAACGCCGTCAGGCACACCGCGGTGAGCGTCATCGGCAGCGCGCGCAGACGCCGGGTCAGCAGCCGCTCGCGTACGGCGGAGTACAGCGGTCCCCATTCGGCGCGGGCCCAGCGGGCCACCGTTCCCATCCAGCGTTCCCCGTCCGTGTGGTCAGCGATGCGAGTCCAGGTGTCTGCGGTGCAGCCACTTGGGCAGTCCCGGCGCCTCCAGGAAGCCTTCCGCGCGGGCCGAGGCGAGGCCGATGCGCAGCAGGTCCGCGCTCTTCTCGAAGAGCAGGAACCGCGGCTCCCAGATGGGCCGGTACTTGGCGTTGGCGCGGTACAGCGACTCGATCTGCCACCAGCGGGAGCAGAAGCTGAGCAGCGACCGCCACAGCCTGAGCACCGGACCGGCACCGAGGCGCGCGCCACGTTCGAAGACCGACCTGAACATCGCGAAGTTGAGCGAGACCTGCGTGATCCCGATCTCGTCGGCCCCCCGCAGCAGTTCGATGACCATGAACTCCATCAGCCCGTTGTCGGAGTCCCGGTCGCGCCGCATCAGGTCGAGCGACAGCCCGTTCGGGCCCCACGGCACGAAGGAGAGCACCGCCCGGAGCCGGCCCTCGGCGTCGGTGCACTCCAGCATCACGCACCGGCCGTCATCGGGGTCGCCGAGCCGGCCGAGCGCCATGCTGAAGCCGCGCTCGGTCGCGCCGTCCCGCCAGTCGTCGGCGCGCTCCAGCAGGTACGCCATCGCGTCCGCCGGGATGTCCTCGTGCCGGCGCACGCGCACCTGGTACCCGGCCCGCTTGACCCGGTTGTAGGCCTGCCGGACGGTGCGCATGGCCCGGCCCTCCAGGGTGAAGTCGGCGACCTCCACGATCGCCTCGTCCCCGAGTTCCAGGGCGTCCAGGCCGTGCCGGGCGTACACCGTCCCGGCCTCCTCGCTCGCGCCCATCACCGCCGGGATCCAGCCGTGCTCCCGGGCCTCGGCGAGCCATGGCGCGATCGCCCCCGGCCAGGCCTCCGGGTCCCCGATCGGGTCACCGGAGGCGAGGCTCACCCCGCCGACGACCCGGTAGGCCACGGCCGCCTTGCCGGTCGGCGACCACACCACGCTCTTCTCCCGGCGCAGCGCGAAATAGCCCAGCGAGTCCCGCTCGCCTTGCCGGTCCAGCAGGGCCCGCAGCCGCTTCTCGTCGTCCTCGGTGAGCGGATCGACGGCGCGCCGGGAGCGGAAGGCGGCGTAGAACACGGCGAGGACCAGGGCGGTGCTGAGCACGTTGACGCTGACGTTGGTCCAGTTCGGCGGGTCGATGCCGGGGAAGCGGGACTCGTCGGCGGCCACCGACACCAGGCGCAGGGTGCCGTAGTGCCAGCGCTCGGGGAAGGCGGAACGGGCCGCGTCCGGCGCGTTGTTGGTGACCGTGACCAGCAGGGCGGCGAGCAGGGAGGCGACCAGTCCGCCGCCGACGGCGACCGTGGCCGCGAGCCGGGGGTTGGAGCGGTCGCCCTTGGCGTAGAACTCCCGGCGGCCGACGAGCAGGGCACCGACGAACGCGGCCGTCAGCCCGAGCGAGATCCAGTTCTGCGGGTACCGCCGGATCTCCGGGAACGCCATGGCGAACGCGAACAGCGCGAGGAACGCGCCGCTGAGCACCAGGTTCAGGATCCACGCGGCCCGCTTGCGGCGGCGCATGGTGATCGCCAGGAACGCGGTGAACAGTCCGGAGGCGAAGCCGGCGGTCAGCAGGTACGGCGTGAAGAAGTCGTCCTGGTTGTGCCGGCGGACGTCCTGGCCGAGCGAGACCCACACGGCGCTGAGGAAGTTGATGAAGGCGACGGTCCGCAGATACCAGACGGCCAGTGCGGCGGCCCGCCGGGACACCCCGGTCGACCGCCGCCCGGCCTCACTCACCCGCCCCGGCTCGACATCCGGCGGAATGGCAATTCGGGCATCTCCCATAGCGGACGATCATATGGCCGCCGGTCCGGCGAACCCCACCATTCCCGCCGGGGGTGAGGCCGGGGGTCGCGCGCCCCTGCCGGGCGGTCCCGCGTGGCTGTAGTCCCGGCTCGTCGGGCCGGTACGGATGTCGGCGCGGTCGTGTCCCGGGTCGGCGGGCCGGTGCGGCCGTGCTCCCGGCCCGGCGGGCGGCGGTTCGGCCCGCCTGCGGGCCCGGTCGGCGCGTGGCGTGGGGCAGCAGACCCGGGTGCCGTCTCTCCCCGCATCCCGGCGGAGCCGGCTCCCGCATCCCCGCCCCGTGGGTCTCCCACACGCCGGCCGGCTCGTCCGCCGTGACGGCGCGCGACCGCGCAACCGGGACGGCGATGGCCGGCGGTGTCCGAACGGCCGGAAACCGACTGCCCCTCGCCGGCCGAACCGGTACCGACTACTCCGGCATAGGCTCCGCCGGTACCGGCTACTCCGGCATAGGCTCCGCCGGTACCGGCTCGGTGTCCACCCGCTCCGGGAGTTCGGCGGCCAGGGCGGCGGCGGCCTGTACCAGGGGGAGGGCCAGCAGCGCGCCCACGCCCTCGCCGAGGGTGACGCCCTGGATGAGGAGGGGCTCCAGGGCCATGCGGTCCAGGGCCTTGGCCTGGCCCGGTTCGCCGCTGTCGTGGGCGGCCAGCCACCAGTCCGGTGCCCGGAAGGCGACCCGCTGGGCGACCAGCGCGCAGGCGGCGGCCACCACGCCGTCGAGGAGCACCGGCAGCTTCCGTACCGCGCACTGCAACAGGAACCCGGTCATCGCCGCGAGGTCGGCGCCGCCGACCGTGGCCAGCAGCTCCAGCTGGTCCCCGAGCACCGGCCGGGCCCGCCGCAGCGCGTCCCGGATGGCCGCGCACTTGCGCATCCACGCCAGGTCGTCGATGGCGAGCCCGCCCCGCCCGGTGACCACGGACGCGTCGGTCCCGCACAGCGCGGCGATCAGCACCGCCGCCGCCGTGGTGCCGCCCACGCTGAGGTCGCCGAGCACCACCAGGTCCGTACCCGAGTCGGCCTCCTCGTCGGCGATCGCGGCACCCGCCCGCACCGCCGCCTCGGCCTCGTCCAGGGTCAGCGCGTCCTCGACGTCGATCCGGCCGCTGCCCCGCCGGACCCGGTGCCGCCCGACCTCCTCGGGGAGGTCGCCCGGGTCGCAGTCCAGGGCCAGGTCCACCACCCGTACCGGTACCTCGTGCCGCCGGGCGAGTACCGCGACCGGGCTGGCCCCCTGAAGCACCGCCCGCACCAGCTCCGCCGCCGAGCCCGCCGGCCGCGCGGACACGCCCAGCTCCGCGATGCCGTGGTCACCGGCGAAGAGGACCACCCGGGGCCGCTCGACCGGCCGCACCGGCACGGCGCCCTGCGCGGCGGCCAGCCACTCGCCCAGCTCGTCCAGCCGTCCGAGCGCCCCGGGCGGCACGCTCTGCCGCTCCCGTCGGGCCTCGGCGTCTCGGCGCACCCCGCCGTCGGGGCGCTCGATCAGATCGGAGAAGTCGTCCAGGTTCAGCCTGCTCATTCGCCGAACAGTACCGCCAGCACCCGAACGCGTCGGCGCCACATGGCCACCACACGGCCACGGCGTCGTTGCACCCGGGATCGGTATCCCATACGTTCCGGTTTGCAGCGGAATGTCGCCAAGGGAGTCGCCCGTGCCGACCATGTCAACCACGCCGTACGTCCCCCCGGACACCACCGACACGTTCCTGGAGCCGCGCCGCGAGAACTGCCCCTGGTGCGGATCGCCCCGGCTGCGCACCCGGCTACGGGCGGCCGATCCGCTACGGCACCGGGCGGGCGCCTTCGCCGTGGACACGTGCCGCGACTGCGCCCACGTCTTCCAGAACCCCCGGCTCACGGCGGAGGGCCTCGCCTTCTTCCACCGGGACTTCTACGAGCGGCAGTTGGCGGAGTTCACCGAGCGGATCGTGTCCCCCCGGGCGGTACGGCACCGGCACCGGGCCACCGCCCACAAGCTCTCCGCGCTGCCCGAGCCGGAGAGCTGGCTGGACGTCGGCACCGGGCACGCCCGCTTCCCGGAGGCCGCCCGGGAGTTCTTCCCGTACACCAGCTTCGACGGCCTCGACCCCACCGCGCGGGTCGAACAGGCGCTGCTGGAGGGGCGGGTCGAGGAGGCCCACCGCGGCTATCTGTCGACACCCGGCACCGCGGCCCGGCTGCGCGCCCGCTACGACGTCGTCAGCCTGTTCCGGCACCTGGAGCACGCCCCCGACCCGCGCGCCGAACTCCGCGCCGCCCTCACGGTGCTGCGGCGCGGCGGGCACCTCGTGGTCGAGAGCCCCGACCCGCGCAGCGCGTTCGCCGCGCTGCTGGGCCGGTGGTGGCTGCCGTACGGCCAGCCGCGCCACCTGCACCTGCTGCCGCTCGGCAACCTGCGCACCGAACTGGAGTCGCTGGGCTGCACGGTCCTGGTGACGGACCGGAGCGGCGCGCACACCCCCTACGACCTCGCGGGGGCCGTCTCCCTGGTCCTGGCCCCCGCGCACCGCGTCGTCCGGGCGGCGGCGAGCCCGCTCCTGGACGTGGCCGCCCTGCTCGACCACGCCCTGGCCCCCCTGCTCCGCCACACCCCGTTCGCCAACGCGTACCGGATCGTGGCCCGCAAGGACCGGGGCTGACCCCTCAGCCGCGCAGCACCACCGCCTGGCCCGCCACGATCAGCAGGACCTGCTCGCACTCCTCGGCGAACAGCGCGTTCAGGCGGCCGAGTTCGTCGCGGTAGCGGCGGCCGGACGCGGTGGCCGGGACGATGCCGGAGCCGACCTCGTTGGAGACGGCCACCACCGTCCGCCGGGTGCGGCGCACCGCCTCGGCCAGCTCCCGCACCCGCTCCCGCAGCGCCTTCTCACCCCCGCCCGCCCACTCGGCGTCGTCCCACGCCCCGACTCCGTCCATCACGTCCGTCAGCCACAGCGACAGGCAGTCGATCAGCAGCGGCGGCCCGTCCTGCGCCAGCAGCGGCACCAGGTCCGTCGTCTCCGTCGTCCGCCACGAGGCCGGCCGCCGCTCCCGGTGCGCGGACACCCGCTCCGCCCACTCCGTGTCCCCGCCGCGCGTCCCCCCGGTCGCCACGTACAGCACCTCCGGGAACGCCTCCAGCCGCCGCTCCGCCTCCACCGACTTCCCCGACCGCGCCCCGCCCAGCACCAGCGCCCGGCGCGGCACGTCCGGCACCTCCTCGTACGCCCCGACCACCAGCGTCGTCCCGTCCGGCACCGCCCGCGCCCCCGCCGCCGCGAGCCGCCGCCGCAGTTCGGGGCCCGGTGGCACGTCGTGGTCGAGGTGCACGGCGACCACGTCCGTGGTCGGGCCCACCGAGCCGACCGCGCGCAGCCGGGCCAGCGCGTCCGGCCGGCCCACCACGTCCGCGAGCACCATGGGGTACGACTCCGCCGTCGCCTGCTCCAGACCCGCCGGCGCGCTGCCCCGCGGCAGGTACAGCAGCCGCTGCCCGTCCGGCCCGGTCACCGCGTACCCGGTACCGCCCGCGTCCATCGCCAGCGCCCGCACCCGATGCCCCGTCAGCAGCGTCAACTCCCGCCCGTCCGGCACCCGCACCGGCGCCGGCAGCCCGGCCGGCACCTCCACCGGGGGCCCGTCGTGCGGATGCGACAGCAGCACCTGCCGTACCCCGCCCAGCGAACGCCCGGCCCGCGCCGCCGCGAACGCCGCGCCCGGGGTCAGGTCGAGCAGCAGCACCCCGTCCACGAGCACGGCGGTCGCCGCCCGCGCGTCCGGCCCGAGCGCGCTCGCGCACACCGCGCAGGGGCAGTCGGGCCGGGGGAGTCCGGCAGGGGCACCAGTACCGAGCAGAGTGATTTCCACGGTCCGATTTTCGCCTGTCTCCGCTGGTCTTGCGCTTCCAGCTAGGCTTCCGGCAGGTGTTGGATCAAAGGAGGCCCACATGACGGCATGGACGTGGCGGTTCGAGAAGGCCGACGGGACGGAGGTCCAGCCCGCCGTGCAGCCGGAGGAGTTCACCACGCAGGGGGACGCCGAGTCCTGGATCGGCGAGCACTGGAAGGCGCTGCTGGAGGGCGGGGCCGACCAGGTGCGGCTGTTCGAGGAGAACGCCGAGATCTACGGGCCGATGAACCTCCACGCCGACGCGGCCTGAGCTTCTCGCGGTCGAGGAGGGGAACCCCCGGCCACCGTGGGGCGGCCCCTCCTCACTGCTCGCCCAGCGTCACCTCCGCCGTCCGGCGCGCGCCGTCCCGGACGTACGTCACCTTCGCGCGCTGCCCCGGCTTCGCCGCCGCCAGGGCCTCCGACAGGGAGGTGAGGGTGGTGACCGGGTCGCCGCCGAGCGCGGTGATGACGTCCCCGGGCCGCAGCCCGGCATTCGCCGCCGCGTCACCGCTCCGGACGGTGACCACCGCCACCCCGGCCGGCTGGTAGGAGTCGTCCACGACCGTCCGCGCCGTGATGCCGAGCGCTGCCCGCCCGGAGTCGACGACCTTGCCCCGCTTGACGATCTGCTCGGCGATCGTCCGCACCATCGACGCCGGGATGGCGAAGCCGATGCCGGCCGCCGCCCCGCCGCCCATCCCGGGGTCGGCCGCCGCCAGCGTCGGGATGCCGATGACCCGCCCGTCCAGGTCGACCAGCGCACCGCCGCTGTTGCCCGGGTTGATGGCCGCCGAGGTCTGCACCATGTTGGCGATGGTGGCGCCCGTACCGCCGCCGCTGCCGCCCTCGCTGACGGTCCGTCCGGTCGCCGAGACGATGCCCTGCGTCACGCTGGACGACAGCCCGAGCGGGGAGCCCATGGCCAGCACGATCTGGCCGACCTCCACCTTCTCCGACTCCCCGAGCACCGCGGGCCGCAGCCCCTCCGGCACCTTGTCCAGCTTGATCACGGCGAGGTCCTGCTCGGGGTAGGAGTAGACCAGACTGGCGGTGAGCGGCTCCTCGCTGTTGGCCGCGGTGACCTTGAAGGTCTTCTCCGAGCCGACCACGTGCGCGTTGGTCACGAGATGCCCGGCGGTATCGTACACCACCCCCGAGCCCAGGTCACGGCTCGCCTGGATCTGCACGACCGAGGGCAGCACGTTCTTGATGACCCTCTGGTACTGGCTCTGCAGATCGGTCGCCGCCAGGGGCGCGGCGGCCCGGGTGGTCGCCGACGTCTGCTGTACGGCGAGCCCCGAGCAGCCGGCGGTCAGGGCCGCGCAGCACACCAGCGCGGCCGTGCCGGCGGCCGTCCGGCGGGCGGGGGTGCGGGAAGCGTCCATGCCCCGAGTCTCACCGCGCGGTGATCACCCGGCCCGCCCGGTTGCCCCGAACGGCCTCAGCCCCGTACGCCGCACAGGTGCACGAGCGGCCTCAGCCCCGTACGCCGCACAGGTGCAGCAGCGCCGCCACCCCGCGGTAGGGGTCGGTGCGCCCGGCCCGCTCCTCGGCAGCCAGCAGCGCGTCCAGGTCGGCCGGGATCGCCGCGTCGTCGGGCGCGGTGTCCGTGAAGACCCGCACGCCGTACCAGGCGTGCAGCGGGGCGGCGATGCCCGCGAGCGTGGCGGTCAGCGTGGCCAGCCGGTCGGCGCGCACGTCCAGGCCGAGACGGTTGCGATAGGCGGTGGTGTCGAACGCGGCCAACGCGCCCGCCCAGTCACCCGACAGGCCCGGGCGCATGGCGAGCACGTCGCCGTTGCGGACCAGCAGGGAGAGCAGCCCGCCCGGGGCCAGCATCCGGGCCAGCCCCGCCACCAGCGGGTCCGGCTCCTCCACGTACATCAGGACGCCGTGGCAGAGCACCACGTCGAAGCTGCCCGGCAGGAAGTGCACGCCGGTGTCCCGTCCATCGCCCTGCACCAGCCGGACCCGCTCCCGGATGCCCTCCGGCTCCGCGTCCAGGGCCCGGCGCGCGGCGCCGATCATCGTCGCGTCCTGCTCGACCCCGGTCACCTGGTGGCCGAGCCGGGCCAGTCGCAGCGCCTGCGTGCCCTGGCCCATGCCCACGTCGAGCACCCGCAGCCGCCGCCCGACCGGGAACCGGCCGGCTATCTGCTCGTCAAGCTGCCGGGCCACCAGCTCCTGGCGTACGACGTCCCGCAGTCCGCCGACCTTGTCCAGCCAGGCGTCGGCCGCGCCCCCGGTGAAAGCGTCAGCGCTCAGGGCCGCTCTCCGCGCTTGACCTGCGGCTTGGGCAGCCGGAGCCGGCGCATCTGGAGCGAACGCATCAGGGCGTACGCGACCGCGCCCCGGGTGTTCTGGTCCGGGAATCGCTCCTTGAGCCGCCCCCGCAGCCGGAGACCGCTGACCGCCGCGTCGAGCACGATCAGCACGATCACGATCAGCCACAGCAGCAGCGCGATGTTCTGGATCTGCGGCACCCGCACCACGCTGAGCACCAGGATCACCACGGCGAGCGGCAGGAAGAACTCCGCCACGTTGAAGCGCGAGTCCACCCAGGCGCGGGCGAACTTGCGGACCGGGCCCTTGTCCCGGGCCGGCAGATAGCGCTCGTCACCGCTGGCCAGCGCCTCGCGCTGACGCTGCAACGCCTGACGGCGGTCCTCGCGCTGACGCTTGGCGGCCTCCTTGCGGTTCGTCGGGGTGGCGGCCACGCTGCGGCGCTGGGACTGGGCCGCACTGCGCTTGGGCGTGGGCCGTCCCTTCGGGGCCTGCGGGTCACGGGTCTGCTTGGAGAGGGTCACCTGCGCCTTGTCGGCGCTCGGGGCCTTCTCTTCCTTGGCACGGCTACGGAACACAAAACCCAAGGGTACGGGCTGCACCGGCATGGACCCCAGCCCGGACGGGAACGATCCCGCAACGCCGGACGTCTGTAGGGGGACAGAGGGGACACACTGGGGGCCACGCCGGGGCCGCGTCGGGGACCGTACCCGGGGCGTCCACTACTCCTCACGCCGGAGGGCCGGCCCTCGCGGTCGTCCTTGGGGATGAGCGCATCGGTCCCCGAACAGTGCGGTAATGGAGGCAGGGCCCGTACTGTGGGTCCTGTCGCAGGATCGGTGAGCCGGAGTCCGTCAGAAGGGGGCGCGCGAAGCCCATGAGCGGTGTCATGAAGCGTATGGGGATGATCTTCCGCGCGAAGGCGAACAAGGCCCTTGACCGGGCCGAGGACCCGCGCGAGACCCTCGACTACTCGTACCAGAAGCAGCTGGAGCTGCTCCAGAAGGTCCGCCGCGGTGTCGCCGACGTGGCGACCAGCCGCAAGCGCCTGGAACTCCAGCTGAACCAGTTGCAGCAGCAGTCGTCCAAGCTGGAGGACCAGGGCCGCAAGGCGCTCGCGCTCGGCCGCGAGGACCTGGCCCGCGAGGCGCTGTCCCGCCGCGCCGCCCTCCAGCAGCAGGTCACCGACCTGGAGACGCAGCACACCACCCTGCAGGGCGAGGAGGAGAAGCTCACCCTCGCGGCCCAGCGCCTGCAGGCCAAGGTGGACGCCTTCCGCACCAAGAAGGAGACCATCAAGGCCACCTACACCGCCGCCCAGGCCCAGACCCGCATCGGCGAGGCCTTCACCGGCATCTCCGAGGAGATGGGCGACGTCGGCATGGCGATCCAGCGCGCCGAGGACAAGACCGCCCAGCTCCAGGCCCGCGCCGGCGCCATCGACGAACTGCTCGCCTCCGGCGCCCTCGACGACCCCTCCGGCACGGCCAAGGACGACATCCAGGCCGAGCTGGACCGGCTCTCCGGTGGTACGGATGTAGAGCTGGAACTGCAGCGCATGAAGGCCGAGCTGGCCGGCGGCACCCCGCAGCAGGCCATCGAGGGCGGCACCGGCCAGGGCCAGCGGCAGTCCCAGCAGCAGCCGCAGGACACCCCGCGCTTCGACAAGCAGTGACCGGTGCCGGGGCCCCGAGCCGAGGAGGGCCGACGTGATCGTACGGATCATGGGGGAGGGCCAGGTGCAGCTGGACGACTCCCACTTCGCCGAGCTGAACACGCTGGACGACGAACTCCTCCGGGAGGTGGAGAGCGGTGACGAGGCCGGGTTCCGGCGCACCCTCACCGCTCTCCTGGACGCCGTACGACGGCTCGGCACGCCCCTGCCGGACGACGCCCTGGAGCCCTCCGAGCTGATCCTGCCGACCCCGGACGCCTCGCTCGCGGACGTCCGGGACCTGCTCGGGGACGACGGGCTGATCCCGGGCTGACGGTCCCCGGTGCTCAGTTCAGGGTGAACCAGGTGGTGCGGGACTTCTGCCACTCCGGGTGGGAGAGGTCCTTCGCCTCGGTGCCGTCGCCGTACAGGTCGGCGGCGCCGTCGTCGGTGATCAGCCGCACCCGGGCGCCCGGCGCGGTCAGGTCGGGCACGGACACGATCGACTCCCAGCCGCCCGCGTCCGCCGTCGGCAGGTCCAGCACCTTCACCGGCTGGTGCCCGGCGACGCCGTCCCAGGAGTAGAGGGCGTACGGCGCGCTGTTGTCCTCCGCCGCCCAGGACCCGGCGAGGATCAGGTACTGCCCGAGGGAGTTGCGGCGCAGGTCCCGCACCGACAGCCCGCCGAGGTCCAGCTCGACCGGGGTGCCGACGGCCGCCTTCGCGCCCCGCGCCACCTGGTCCAGGTTGGTGACCGGCACCAGCAGCGCCTTCCCGCCGGTCCGCGGCGGCACCAGCGGGGCGCGGAAGCCGACGTAGGCGGTGGTGGTGGAGCCGGGCGCGAACTCCAGGCCCTCGACGTTGAAGCCGTCGACCTGCTTCGGGACCTGCCCCTCGGCGGTGGCGGCGGCGAAGCCGTACCGGTCGCCGTTGGCCTCGTCCCAGGCCACCAGGTCGTCGCGCAGCCGGTGGCCGGCGCTGCCGAAGGCCACCTGGGTGGCGGCGCCGGACCCGGAGAGGGTCGTGGTGAACACGGTGTTCCGGTCGGCCTTGTACGCGCCGTCCTTGTTGTTGCCCAGCGAGCCCGTCCAGTAGACCGTGTCGCCGACGCGCGTGGCGCCCTCGATGTCGACCTCCTTGGCGGCGTCCAACGCGTCGTCCAGGTCCCAGGTGCGCACCGGGGCGCCGGAGGCGGCGCCGTCGTACAGGCGCAGCGTGTTGTCCTCGTCGTTGGCGACGAGCAGGTAGCCGCCCCCGGCGTCCACCGCGGCCGAGGCGTCCGAGGCGCCGGTGAGATAGCGGGCGTCCGCGCTGTGCTGGACGGCCGGGGAGGCGGCGTAGTGCAGGGTCGTGGTCGCCGTCTTGCCGCCGAGGCCGGTCACCTTCAGCGTGAGGTCGGTGTAACCCTGGGCGTGCGCGGTGACGGCCACGGTACGGCTGCCGCCGGTGCCGGTGAGGTGTATGTCCGCGGTGCCGGCCACGCTGCCCTTGCTGCTCTTGGTCGCGGTGACGGCCAGCGCGGAGGCGTCGGCACCGCTCTGCGCGACGGTGACGGCGACCGTCGGGTCACCGGTGGCGCCGACGGCTCCGGAGAGATACCCGGCGGACAGCTTGATGGTGGGCGTGCCGTACGTCGCCGCGCGCGCGACGGGGCCGGTGAGGCCGATACCGGTGACCGAGACGAGCGTGAGCGCTGCGGCGGACCAGCGGGACAGTGGGCGCACGGGTTCCCTTTCGACGACGGAATGCCGAGGAGCAGGCTGAGCGCACCCGGCCAACACGGACCGACCTGCGATCGACGTCCCGCCCAACAGCGGGGGGCGCGTCTGTGTCGTGCGGGCGCGGGCCCGGGATGGCTGGTCGCGCAGTTCCCCGCGTCCCTGGGGAGTTGCGGGTGTGCGGTGTCTCTCCGGTGCGGGCGCGGGCCTCGGCCGATACCGCCCGGCGCGGGGCCGGCGTCCCGCCCGGCAGCGGGGGCGCGTCGGTGTCCTGCGGGTGGGGGGTGGCTGGGCGCGCAGTTCCCCGCGTCCGTGGGGAGTTGCGGTCGTCCCCGTCCGGCGGGCAGTGGGCCGGTGTGGACTTTGGCTGACCGGTGCCCGGAAGGCCCCGTACTGTTCCTTATCGTGAGCACTCTCGAACGTGCCCGGTGCGGCCTGAAGGCCCATCCCCTCGCGCTGGACGCGGCCGTCGCCGCCGGGGTGCTGGTGTGCATGGTCGTGGGCTCCTTCGCCGTGCCCAAGGACGGGCAGGGCGTGGTGTGGGGCATCCACCCGCCGGACCCGCTCAGTCTGGTGCTGATGCTCCTCTCCACCGCGGCCCTCGTCCTGCGCCGCCGTGCCCCCAAGGCCGTCCTCGCCGTCACCGGCACCTTCTCCGTCGTCGAGTGCGTCACCGGCGACCCGCGCGCCCCGGTCGCGATGGCCGCCGTCATCGCGCTCTACACCGTCGCCGCCACCACCGACCGCACCACCACCTGGCGCGTCGGCCTGCTCACCATGACCGTGCTGACGGCCGCCGCCATGCTCGGCGGCCCGCTGCCCTGGTACGCGCAGGAGAACCTCGGCGTCCTCGCCTGGACCGGCATCGGCGCCACCGCCGGGGACGCCGTCCGCAGCCGCCGCGCGATGGTGCAGGCCATCCGGGAACGCGCCGAGCGTGCCGAGCGCACTCGCGAGGAGGAGGCCCGCCGCCGCGTCGCCGAGGAGCGGCTGCGTATCGCCCGCGACCTGCACGACGTCGTCGCCCACCACATCGCGCTGGTCAACGTGCAGGCCGGGGTCGCCGCCCATGTCATGGACAAGCGGCCCGACCAGGCCAAGGAGGCCCTCGCCCACGTCCGCGACGCCAGCCGCAGCGCCCTGAACGAGCTGCGCGCCACCGTCGGCCTGCTGCGCCAGTCCGGCGACCCCGAGGCCCCCACCGAACCCGCCCCCGGCCTCGGCCGCCTCGACGAGCTGGCCGCGACGTTCCGCAACGCCGGGCTGCCGGTGCAGGTGGCCCGCGCCGACCAGGGCACCGACCTGCCGGCCGCCGTCGACCTGGCCGCCTACCGGATCGCCCAGGAGGCCCTGACGAACGTCCGGAAGCACGCGGGACCGGACGCCAGGGCCGAGGTCAGCGTCGTCCGGGTCGGACCGCGCCTGGAGGTCACCGTGCTGGACGACGGCGGCGGCGAGGCACCCGTGCCCGAGGCCGGCGGCGGGCACGGACTGCTCGGCATGCGGGAGCGGGTCAGCGCCCTCGGCGGCACCCTGACCACCGGACCCCGCTACGGCGGCGGCTTCCGCGTCCATGCGATCCTGCCCGTCGAGACAGGCACCGGGACAGGTGCCGAGACCGGTACCGAGACCGGTGCCGAGGCCCGCGCCGGCACCCGCACCGGCACCGCATCCCGTACGACGGCCCAGGGGGACCCCGCATGACGATCCGTGTCCTGCTCGCCGACGACCAGGCACTGCTGCGCAGCGCGTTCCGGGTGCTGGTCGACTCCGAGCCGGACATGGAGGTGGTCGGTGAGGCCTCCGACGGCGCCGAGGCCTTCCGGCTGGCCCGGGAGCAGGCCCCCGACGTGGTCCTCATGGACATCCGGATGCCCGGCACCGACGGCCTCGCCGCCACCCGCCTGATCAGCGCCGACCCCGCCCTCGCCCAGGTCCGCGTGGTCATCCTGACCACCTTCGAGGTGGACGACTACGTCGTCCGGTCGCTGCGCGCCGGCGCCTCCGGCTTCCTCGGCAAGGGCAGCGAACCGGAGGAACTGCTGAGCGCCATCCGGATCGCGGCCGGCGGCGAGGCCCTGCTCTCCCCGGCCGCCACCAAGGGGCTGATCGCCCGCTTCCTCGCCCAGGGCGACGGCGACGACGACCGCGACCCCGCCCGCGCCGAACGCCTCGCCGCGCTCACCGGCCGGGAGCGGGAGGTGCTGGTACAGGTCGCGGGCGGCCACTCCAACGACGAGATCGCCGGGCGCCTGGCGGTCAGCCCGCTGACCGTGAAGACGCACGTCAACCGGGCCATGGCCAAGCTCGGCGCCCGCGACCGGGCCCAGCTCGTGGTGATCGCGTACGAGTCGGGCCTGGTCCGCCCCCGCACGGACTGACCCCGCCCCCGCACGGACTGATCTCCACCCGCTACCCCTGGATCTCCACCACCGCTCTCCACCCGGCCGTACTGCGCGCGGAGTAGGGCAGGCGGGCGGAATCGGCCCTGGGGGCTACGAACCGGCCACCCCGCATGGGCCAGGGTGTGAGGGTGGGCGCCGCCGTCGCGTCCCGTGCCGCCTCTGCCGCTCACTGAAGCGCTCACCGAAGAGAGACCCTGACCCATGTCCTGGCTGTCGAGATTCAGCCTCGCGCAACGGGCCCTCGTGGGGCTCGTCTCGCTCATCGCGCTCGCCTTCGGGCTGATCGCGATACCCCAGATCAAGCAGCAGCTGCTGCCCACCATCAGCCTGCCCATGGTGTCGGTGATCACGCCGTACCGGGGCGCCTCGCCCGACGTGGTCGAGAAGCAGGTCGTCGAGCCCATCGAGGACAACCTCCAGGCCGTCGACGGCGTCACCGGCGTGACGTCCACCGCGAGCGAGGGCAACGCCGTGATCATGGCGTCCTTCGACTACGGCAACGACACCAAGCAGATCGTCGGTGACGTCCAGCAGGCCGTGAACCGGGCCCGCAACCAGCTCCCGGACGGCGTCGACCCGCAGGTGATCTCCGGCTCCACGGACGACATGCCGACCGTGGTCCTCGCCGCCACCTCCGGGCAGGACCAGCAGGCGCTGGCCGACCGGCTCGACCGGACCGTCGTACCGGCCCTGAAGGACATCGACGGCGTCGGCCGCGTCCAGGTCACCGGCGTCCGCGACCTCCGGGTCGAGGTCACCCCGGACGACGCGAAGCTCGCCAGGGCGGGACTCACCTCCGCGGCCGTCGGCGAGGCCCTGAAGGCGGGCGGCGCGACCGTCCCGGCGGGCTCCTTCGCCGAGGACGGCGCGAGCCGCACCGTCCAGGTCGGCGGCGGCCTCACCTCGCTCCAGCAGATCAAGGCGCTGATGGTCACGGGGCAGGGCGGCAAGCCCGTCCGGCTCGGCAGCGTCGCCACCGTGGAGGAGAAGCCGGCCCCGGCCGACTCCCTCACCCGCACCGACGGGCGCCCCAGCCTCGCGGTCAACGTGACGATGGACCACGACGGCAGCGCCGTCTCCATCTCGGACGCGGTCAAGGACAAGCTCCCCGGCCTGCGCGCGGACCTGGGCGCGGGCGCGAAGCTCACGGTCGTCAGCGACCAGGGCCCGGCGGTGTCCAAGTCCATCGCGGGCCTGACCACGGAGGGCGCGCTCGGCCTGCTCTTCGCGGTCCTGGTCATCCTGGTCTTCCTGGCGTCGGTCCGCTCGACGCTGGTCACCGCGGTCTCCATCCCGCTGTCCGTCGTCCTCGCGCTGATCGTGCTGTGGACGCGCGGCCTGTCCCTGAACATGCTCACACTGGGCGCGCTGACCATCGCCATCGGCCGGGTCGTGGACGACTCGATCGTGGTCCTGGAGAACATCAAGCGCCACCTCGGCTACGGCGAGGAGCGCAGGGAGGCGATCCTCACCGCGGTGCGCGAGGTGGCCGGCGCGGTCACCTCCTCCACCCTCACCACCGTCGCCGTGTTCCTGCCGATCGGCCTGGTCGGCGGCATGGTGGGCGCCCTGTTCAGCTCCTTCAGCATCACGGTGACGGCGGCCCTGCTGGCCTCGCTGCTGGTCTCCCTGACGGTCGTGCCGGTGCTGTCGTACTGGTTCTTGCGCGCTCCCAAGGGCACCCCCGAGGACGCCGAGGAGGCCCGCCGCAGGGCTGAGGAGAAGGAGTCGCGCAGCCGGCTCCAGAGGGCGTACGTCCCCGTGCTGCGGTTCGCCACGCGCCGGCGCCTGACCAGTGTGCTGATCGCGATCGTGGTCCTGGTCGTCACGTTCGGCATGTCGGGCCTGCTGAAGACGAACTTCTTCGACCAGGGCGACCAGGAGGTCCTCACCGTCAAGCAGAAGCTGAAGCCCGGCACCAGCCTCGCGGCCACCGACGCGCAGGCCCGGCGGGTGGAGAAGCTGCTCGCCGCCACCGACGGGGTGAAGGACTACCAGGTCACCGTCGGCTCCTCCGGCTTCATGGCGGCCTTCGGCGGCGGCACGGACACCAACCAGGCCTCGTACCAGGTGATGCTCGCGGACGGGGCGTCGTACGACGGTGTGCAGCGGCACCTGGAGGACGGCCTGAAGAAGCTGAAGGGCATCGGCACGACCACCGTGTCCGGCGGTGACAGCTTCGGCGACCAGGACCTCAGCGTCGTGGTCAAGGCCTCCGACCCGCAGGCGCTGCGCACCGCGGCGGAGCGGGTCCGGGCCACGGTCGCCGGCCTCGACCACGTCACGGACGTCAGCAGCGACCTCGCCACGAGCGTGCCGCGCATCTCCGTCAAGGCCGACGCGAAGGCGGCGGCGGCCGGGTTCGACGACCAGAAGCTCGGCCTCGCGGTCGCGCAGGCGGTCAGCGGCACGAAGGCGGCCACGGCGGTCCTGGACGACACCGAGCGGGATGTCGTCGTGAAGTCGGCGAAGCCGGCCGACACGCTGGCCCGGCTGCGGGCCCTGAAGCTCGGTCCGGTGAAGCTCGGCGACATCGCAACGGTGAAGCTGGTGGACGGCCCGGTGTCGCTGAACCGGATCGACGGCCAGCGCGCCGCGACGATCACCGCGCGGCCCACCGGGGACAACACCGGCGCGGTCAGCGGCACGCTCCAGTCGAAGATCAAGGCCCTGAAGCTCCCGGCGGGCGCCGAGGCCGAGATCGGCGGTGTCTCCTCGGACCAGGACGACGCGTTCAAGAACCTGGGCCTGGCCATGCTGGCGGCCATCGCGATCGTGTTCATGCTGCTGGTGGCGACGTTCCGCTCGCTGGCCCAGCCGCTGATCCTGCTGGTCTCCATCCCGTTCGCGGCCACCGGCGCGATCGGCCTGCTGGTCGCCACCGGCACCCCGATGGGCGTCCCGGCGATGATCGGCATGCTGATGCTGATCGGCATCGTGGTGACCAACGCGATCGTGCTGATCGACCTGATCAACCAGTACCGCGCCCAGGGCTACGGCGTCGTCGAAGCCGTCGTCGAGGGCGGCCGGCACCGCCTGCGCCCGATCCTGATGACGGCCCTGGCGACGATCTTCGCCCTGCTCCCGATGGCGCTCGGCGTCACCGGCGAGGGCGGCTTCATCGCCCAGCCCCTCGCGGTCGTGGTGATCGGCGGCCTGATCACCTCCACCCTCCTGACCCTCCTGCTCGTCCCGACCCTCTACGCCATGCTGGAACTCCGCAAGGAGCGCCGGGCGGCGAAGAAGGCGGCGAAGCGGCAGGACAGCGAGCCCGAGGTGCTCGAACCGGCCGGCGTCTGAGACGCGCCAGAGGCCCGGCTCCCCACCAGAGAGGGGAGCCGGGCCTCAGCCGTGGGTGCCCGAGCCCTACGGCAGCGCCAGCATCCGTTCCAGGGCCAGCTTGGCGAAGGACTCCGTCTCCTTGTCGACCTCGATGCGGTTGACCAGGTTGCCCTCGGCCAGCGACTCCAGGGCCCAGACCAGGTGGGGGAGGTCGATGCGGTTCATGGTGGAGCAGAAGCAGACCGTGCGGTCGAGGAAGACGATCTCCTTGCCCTCCGGGGCGAAACGGTTCGCCAGGCGGCGCACCAGGTTCAGCTCCGTGCCGATGGCCCACTTGGAGCCGGCCGGGGCGGCCTCCAGGGCCTTGATGATGTACTCGGTCGAACCGACGTAGTCCGCGGCGGCCACCACCTCGTGCCGGCACTCGGGGTGCACGAGCACGTTCACGCCGGGGATGCGGGCGCGCACGTCGTTCACCGAGTCCAGGCTGAAGCGGCCGTGCACCGAGCAGTGGCCGCGCCACAGGATCATCTTCGCGGCCCGCAGCTGCTCGGCGGTGAGGCCGCCGCCCGGCTTGTGCGGGTTGTAGACCACGCAGTCGTCCAGGGACATGCCCATGTCCCGGACGGCGGTGTTGCGGCCCAGGTGCTGGTCCGGCAGGAAGAGCACCTTCTCGCCCTGCTCGAAGGCCCAGTCCAGGGCCCGCTCGGCGTTCGAGGAGGTGCAGATGGTGCCGCCGTGCTTGCCGGTGAACGCCTTGATGTCCGCCGAGGAGTTCATGTACGACACGGGGACCACCTGGTCGGCGACGCCCGCCTCGGTGAGCACGTCCCAGCACTCGGCGACCTGCTCGGCCGTCGCCATGTCGGCCATCGAGCAGCCGGCCGCGAGGTCGGGCAGGACGACCTTCTGGTCGTCCGAGGTCAGGATGTCGGCCGACTCGGCCATGAAGTGCACGCCGCAGAAGACGATGTACTCGGCCTCCGGACGGGCGGCGGCGTCCCGGGCCAGCTTGAAGGAGTCACCCGTGACGTCGGCGAACTGGATGACCTCGTCGCGCTGGTAGTGGTGGCCGAGCACGAAGACCTTGTCGCCGAGCTTTTCCTTGGCCGCGCGGGCGCGGGCGACCAGGTCGGGGTCGGAGGGCGACGGCAGGTCACCGGGACACTCGACGCCCCGCTCGCTCTTCGGGTCGGCCTCACGGCCGAGCAGCAGCAGGGCGAGCGGAGTCGGCTGCACGTCGAGCTCCGGGGTCTGGGCGGTGGTCACGACACGCACCCTTTCTACTTTTCGTCTAACTGACGCTATCTATCATAACCGCTTCACGTCAGTTTGACGATGGCCATAGCGTCCATGTGACGTGAATCCCGCTCGGCGCCCACCCCGCCCCCACCTCGCCCGCGTTCCGGCCGCTGACGTTGCCGCCGGGCGTGTGCGAGCATGAGAAAGGAACGACGAACGCGACCACGCGCATGCCCGGCCGGAATGAATCCGCGAAAGCGCCGGTTGCACTGGTCGGCAAGCAGTCTCCGTACAACCCGGGAGAGATGTAGATGTCCGTATCGGACGAGACCACCACCGTCACCGACGGCATCATCCTGACCGACGCCGCCGCGTCCAAGGTCAAGGCCCTGCTCGACCAGGAAGGCCGCGACGACCTCGCCCTCCGTGTCGCCGTCCAGCCCGGCGGCTGCTCCGGCCTGCGCTACCAGCTCTTCTTCGACGAGCGCTCGCTCGACGGCGACGTGGTGAAGGACTTCGGCGGGGTCAAGGTCGTCACCGACCGCATGAGCGCCCCGTACCTGGGCGGTGCCACCGTCGACTTCGTGGACACCATCGAGAAGCAGGGCTTCACGATCGACAACCCGAACGCGACCGGTTCCTGCGCCTGCGGCGACTCCTTCAGCTAGTCCGGCCCGGCCGGCACGGCGAGGCGGCGGCCCCCCACCCGGTTGGGGGGCCGCCGCCTCGGCGTCTTCAGCGGGCCTCGGGCCCGGCCGATTCCGCCTTCGCCCGCGGGATGGCGGCACCGTCCGCGCCGACCACCTTCCGGCCGTCCAGCGGCGCGTCCAGTCGTACGGTCTTCTCGTACTCCTTGGCGATCATCACGCACACCTTGCCCGGCCAGGGCTTCTCGGTCACGGTGACCGACACCCGGCCCGCGCTCTCCCGGGCCGCCGCCGTGAAGTCGGCGCAGACCCCGCCGGAGAAGCGCACCTTCAGGTCCCGGCCGTCGGCCGTGTAGCCGGTCACCCGCACCTCGCGCGGGCCGGAGGTGGCGGTCGGGCCGAGGGACGACGAGCCCGACCCGCCCGACGACGGCAGGTACTTCGGGTCCACCGCCGGATACGTCACCGTGTACGCGCTCCCCGCGTCCTGCGCCCGCACCTGGAACAGCCACGACGGCACCAGCGACGGGTGCCCGGCGACCGCGTGCGCGGCCAGCCCGAACACCGCCTTCTCGACCGTGACCGTCCCCCTCGCCCGCTTGGGCGTCCCCGTGCTCGCACCGCACGGCTGCTCCAGCCGGTCCTTCGCCGGCACCGGGGAGGCACAGCCGCCGATCCCCATCCGGTGGCCGTCCTTCGCCGTCCCGTTCAGCAGCTCCAGCGTCTTCGCGGCGCTCACCACCGGATAGGTGTCGCCCTTCACCGGCGCCCCCAGCATTCCGTGGCCGCCGACCAGTTCGCCCTTCTCGCCGACCGTCAGCCCGGTCGTCCAGCCGTACGTCGGCAGGCCGCCGACCACCGGATCGGCGTTGACCACCCGCTGCGCGCCCTGCACCTGGCTCGCGTCGGTCTTCGCGTCCGCCAGCCCGGCCGCCTTCAGCACCGGCGCCGCCGCCTCGGTCGCCTTGCTGACGCTCACCGCCGTACCGCCCGGACCCATCGGGTCGTGCGCGCACAGCGGGCCCTTCTCGCAGTTGTCGGTGCCCGGCGCGTAGCGGCTGTAGGTCCAGCTGCCCTGCGCGTCCCGGTTCACCTGGAGGGTCGCTCCGGTGCCGTCCTTGCCGCCGACCCGCCAGGTCCGCCCCTCGGCCACCGGGGCGCCGTCCATCCCGAACGCCTTCGCCAGCCGGGCCACCGCGTCCTCGCCGACCTCGCCCCGCGGCGCGTACACCGGCGCCGAGCCGGGCCCCGCGGGCAGCTCGCCCCGGGCCGTGTACGTCGCGCCGGACGGGTCCGGCTCCCCGGGCGCGATGCCGTTCGCGCCCGACCAGCCGTCCAGGGCCAGCGGCGGGGGAGTACGGTCGCCGCCCGCCGAGTCACCCGCCCCCGTACGGCCGTCCGCGCCGCCGTCCGCGGCCAGGTACGCCCCGCCGCCGCCCACCAGCAGCACCGCGACCGCGACGGAGGCGACGACCAGCGGCGACCGGTGCCGGCCGGACCGCGCGTCGCCGTCCGCCGCCGCCTCTTCAGGCTTCCGGTTGGTCTCCGACAGCCCGGCGTCGCCGGAGTTCTCGGGCACCTCCGGTTCCCCGGAGTTCTCAGGCCGCTCGGTGTTCACCGCATCGCTCCTCGCTGCGTCGGGTCCCGCCGTCCCCTCGCGCGGGGGACGGCGATGGGACGCGGGCGGGGAGCGCGCGGTTCCCCGCGCTGCGCCGTCCGGGTCAGTCGCCGTAGTCCGACATGGCGTCCAGCAGCCGGGCGGAGCGGGCCGGCACCCGCACCCCGTGGATGAGGGACGGCGGCACCGGCCGCGCCGCGCCGTGCTCGGGAGCCGCCCAGTGTCCGGCCATCCGGGCGCAGTCGCCGCGCAGCGTGGCGAGGTCGCCGTCGAGGTCGGCCGGGGCCGGGACCGGGGCGGGGGAGTGGACCTTGAGGTTCGTCATGACGGCACCGTAGGCATGCTCAAGGGTGCGAAGAAAGATCTACTATCGGGTAGTTTTGTCGCCTTCAGTGGCGCCACGGGAACGGGTAGCGTGAACTGTCAATCCACCCTCCCGCAGGAGAATGCCGACGTGCGCATCGCAGTCACCGGCTCCATCGCCACCGACCACCTCATGACCTTCCCCGGCCGATTCGCCGACCAGTTCGTCGCGGACCAGCTGCACACGGTCTCGCTCTCCTTCCTGGTCGACAACCTGGACGTACGCCGAGGCGGCGTGGCCGCGAACATCGCCTTCGGCATGGGACAGCTCGGCGCGAAGCCCATCCTGGTGGGCGCGGCCGGCTTCGACTTCGAGGACTACCGGGCCTGGCTGGAGCGGCACGGCGTCGACACCGAGTCGGTCCGCATCTCCGAGACCCTGCACACCGCCCGCTTCGTGTGCACCACGGACGCCGACCACAACCAGATCGGCTCCTTCTACACCGGCGCGATGAGCGAGGCCCGCCTCATCGAGCTGAAGACCGTCGCCGACCGGGTGGACGGCCTCGACCTGGTCCTCATCGGCGCCGACGACCCGGAGGCCATGCTCCGCCACACGGAGGAGTGCCGCTCCCGGGAGATCCCCTTCGCCGCCGACTTCTCCCAGCAGATCGCCCGCATGGACGGCGAGGAGATCCGGATACTGCTGGACGGCGCCACGTACCTGTTCTCGAACGAGTACGAGAAGGGCCTCATCGAGACCAAGACCGGCTGGACCGACGCGGAGATCCTGTCCCGGGTCGGCCACCGGGTCACCACGCTCGGCGCGCGCGGCGTACGCATCGAGCGGACCGGCGAGGACCCCATCGAGGTCGGCTGCCCCGAGGAGGAGCGCAAGGCCGACCCCACCGGTGTCGGCGACGCCTTCCGCGCCGGCTTCCTGTCCGCCCTCGCCTGGGGCGTCTCGCTGGAGCGCGCGGCCCAGGTCGGCTGCATGCTGGCGACGCTCGTCATCGAGACGGTGGGCACCCAGGAGTACCAGCTGCGGCGCGGCCACTTCATGGAGCGCTTCGTGAAGGCGTACGGCGACGAGGCGGGCGAGCAGGTCCGCGCGCACCTGCGCTGACCCCGCGCCCGACGGGTGGCGGCTCAGCCGAGCCGGCGGACCAGGTACGCCGTACCCCGTTCCGCCGGCTCCTCCCCGAGGTACTCCTGGCCCCGCATCTCGCACCAGGCCGGGATGTCCAGCCGGGCCGCCTCGTCGTCGGACAGCACCCGGACCGTGCCGCCCACCGGCACGCCGGGGAAGACCCGGGCCAGTTCGATGACCGGGATGGGGCAGCGCCTGCCGAGGGCGTCCACCACCAGGGCGTCCTCCGCCGTCACCACCGCCGCCGGCACCGGCGCCCCCAGCTTCTCCCGCACCCCGGCGACGGCACCCGGCAGCACCGCGAGGAACCGCTCGACGTCCGCCTCGGCGGTGCCCGCCGGCAGGGAGACCCGCACGTTGCCCTCGCTCAGCACGCCCATCGCCTTCAGCACATGGCTGGGCGTCAGCGTGCTGCTCGTGCAGGACGATCCGGAGGACACCGAGAACCCGGCCCGGTCCAGCTCGTGCAGCAGCGCCTCCCCGTCGACGTAGAGACAGGAGAAGGTGACGATCCCGGGCAGCCGCCGCCCGGCGTCCCCCACCACCTCCACGTCCGGCACCAGCTCCGGCACCCGGGCCCGGATCCGCGCCGTCAGCTCCCGCAGCCGCTCCGCCTCCCGGGCCGCCTCCGCCCGCACCGCGCGCAGCGAGGCCGCGGCCGCCACCACGGCCGGGATGTTCTCGAAGCCGGGCGCCCGCCCCGACTCCCGCTCGTCCACCGGCCCTTGGGCGGCGAACCGCACCCCCTTGCGCACCGCGAGCAGCCCGACCCCGGCCGGCCCGCCCCACTTGTGCGCACTGGCCGCCAGCAGCGACCAGTCACCCTCGACCGGCCCCCACCCCAGCGACTGCGCCGCGTCCACCAGCAGCGGCACCCCCGCGGCCCGGCAGATTCCGGCCACCTCGGCCACCGGCTGTACGGTCCCCACCTCGTGGTTGGCCGACTGGAGCACGGCCAGCGCGGTGTCCGCCCGGAGCGCGGCGGCGTATCCGGCCGGGTCCACGGCCCCGGCCCGGTCCACACCGACCCGGCTCACGGTGCCCCCCGCCGCCTCGGCCACCTCAGCCGAATGGAGCACAGAGGAGTGTTCGACGGCCGACACGATCAGGTGACGCCCGACCCGCCGCCGCCCGGCCAACGCCCCCGCGACGCCCGTGTGTACGGCCCGCGTCCCGGACGGCGTGAACACCAGCTCGTCCGCCCGGCACCCCACCGCCTCCGCCGCCGCCTCCCGCGCCGCGTCCAGCAGCATCCGCGCCTTCCGCCCCTCCCGGTACAACCGCCCCGGATCGGCCCACCCGTCATCCAGCGCGGCCGACAACGCCTGACGGGCAACGGGGTGAAGGGGAGCGGCGGAGGCCGCGTCGAAGTAAGGCACGGGGTAACCGTAAATCGCCGGCCTGCTGTCAGGGGCGCGGGGAACTGCGCGACCAGCCGAAATCCGTCCCGCACCCGCCCGCGAGACCGCCACAGCCCCCATGATCATGCGCCTGGTCCCACCCCAACCGAGTGACAGGCGACGCGTATGCCCCCCTCCCCGCGAACCCCCGGAGGGCGTCGGCTAGGGTTTGGTCCGCATAAACATCCAAACCCCTGCCCGACGCAGGGCGGCGACCGACCAGCGAGAAGGCCGCAGCCGACCGCGCGGGCGAGACTCTCGGGAAGGCGCTACGTGAGTCCCAACGGCTCCGACCGCTCGCCGCGGCGCCCGATGCGGCGGAAGCTGCTGCAGGCACTGACCGCGGGCCTGGTCCTGGCGACCGCCACCGGTTGCACATACAAGGACTTCCCCCGCCTTGGTATGCCCACCCCGACCACGGAGGAGGCTCCCCGGATCCTCTCCCTGTGGCAGGGGTCGTGGGCGGCCGCGCTCGCCGTCGGCGTGCTGGTGTGGGGCCTGATCCTGTGGAGCGCCATGTTCCACCGGCGCAGCCGCACCAAGGTCGAGGTACCTCCGCAGACCCGGTACAACATGCCCATCGAGGCCCTGTACACGGTGGTCCCGATCATCATCATCTCGGTGCTGTTCTACTTCACCGCCCGGGACGAGTCGAAGCTGCTCAGCCTCACCGACAAGAAGGCCGACGTCACGGTCAACGTGGTCGGCTTCCAGTGGAGCTGGGGCTTCAACTACATCGAGAACGTGCCCGGGTCCACCGGCGACGCCAGGACCGACAAGAACCTGGACGCGATCCCGAACCGGTTCAAGGACGCCTTCCCGGCGAACGCCGGCGGTGTCTACGACGTCGGTACGCCCGGTACGCGCAACCCGCAGACCGGCAACCCCGGTCCGACGCTCTGGCTGCCCAAGGGCAAGACGGTCCGTTTCGTCCTGACCTCTCGTGACGTCATCCACTCCTTCTGGGTGGTGCCGTTCCTGATGAAGCAGGACGTCATCCCGGGCCACACCAACGCCTTCCAGGTGACCCCCAACAAGGAGGGCACCTTCCTCGGCAAGTGCGCCGAGCTCTGCGGCGTCGACCACTCCCGGATGCTGTTCAACGTGAAGGTCGTTTCCCCCGAGCGTTACGAGCAGCACCTCAAGGACCTCGCCAAGAAGGGGCAGACCGGTTACATTCCCGCCGGCATCGCGCAGACGAGCCACGAGAAGAACCGGGAGACGAACAACCTGTGAGCATCCTCAACGAACCCCAGGGTGCCGCGGCAGCTGAGGACTCGTCCGAGAACGAGCTGCCGGTCAGGCGCAAGCAGCCCGGCAACGTCGTGGTGAAGTGGCTGACGACCACCGACCACAAGACCATCGGAACGCTGTATCTGGTCACGTCCTTCGCGTTCTTCCTGATCGGCGGCGTCATGGCGCTGCTCATGCGCGCCGAGCTGGCCCGTCCGGGCCTGCAGATCATGTCGAACGAGCAGTTCAACCAGGCGTTCACGATGCACGGCACGATCATGCTGCTGATGTTCGCGACGCCGCTGTTCGCCGGCTTCACCAACTGGATCATGCCGCTCCAGATCGGCGCGCCCGACGTGGCGTTCCCGCGGCTGAACATGTTCGCCTACTGGCTCTACCTGTTCGGCTCGACCATCGCGGTCGGCGGCTTCCTCACCCCGCAGGGTGCGGCCGACTTCGGCTGGTTCGCCTACTCCCCGCTGTCGGACGCGGTCCGCAGCCCGGGCATCGGCGCCGACATGTGGATCATGGGTCTGGCCTTCTCCGGCTTCGGCACC
>NZ_JANUGP010000029.1 GCF_024753135.1 Streptomyces pyxinicus
GGGAGGGGGGGGGGGGGGGGGGGGGGGGGGGGGGGGGGGGGGGGGGGGGGGGGGGGGGGGGGGGGGGGGGGGGGGGGGGGGGGGGGGGGGGGGGGGGGGGGGGGGGGGGGGGGGGGGGGGGGGGGGGTGGGGGGGGGGGGGGGGGGGGGGGGGGGGGGGGGGGGGGGGGGGGGGGGGGGGGGGGGGGGGGGGGGGGTGGGGGGTGGGGCTGGGGGGGGGGGGGCCTGCGGCGGTTGTGGGGGCTGGGCGCGGTGGATGGCCGTGGCGGTCGTGGGTGGGCCGGCGTCTCATGCCTGCGGCGGCCCGTTTCCGTGCGTCGTGGCTCGGGGCGCGCCCGTTCGCCGTGGGTGGGTCGGTGCCGCGCCGGGTGGTGTCCGTCCTCGGTCCGGCGCCCTGTCCCTTGCGTCATCGACGCGTTCTCGCCGGCCGCTGCGGGCGGACACCACCCGCCACGTCCCCTTCCGCCGTGCGCGAGTGCGGGTCTCGTACGGCCGGACGGGTGAGTCCCGGAGCGCCTGCGGCGATGAGTTCCGGCCAGGTCGGCAGTCTGCTCTGGTGACCGTCGTACGGCGGTCCGCCGCACCCCATATCGCGGAGGGCATCATGACGAACACCCCGGACGACTCGGCCCGCGCGCTGCCTCCTGTTGTCGACCTGGCCACCTGGCAGGCGGCGCGGGACGAGCTGCTGGTCCGCGAGAAGGCACACACCCACGAAGGCGACGCGCTGGCCGCCGCGCGCCGCCGGCTGCCGATGGTGGAGGTCGACGGGACGGTGGAGGTCGTCGGTGCCGCCGGTCCCGTGCCGTTCCTCGACCTGTTCCAGGGGCGGGACGAGCTGATGGTCTACAAGCACATGTGGTGGGACGGTGCTCCGCATCAGGGGCAGTGCGAGGGCTGCACCACCACGGTGTGGCATCTGAAGGACGCCGTCTATCTGAACGCCCGGGGTGTCTCGTTCGCCGTGCTGACCGTGGGGGCCTGGGACGAGGTGGCCTCGTTCGTCGAGTTCATGGGGTACACCCAGCCCTGGTACTCGGTGCGGGACGTGGCCGAGCCCATCGGCGGCGAGATGGGGTACCTCACCTGCTTCCTGCGCGACGGCGACCGGGTCTTCCTCACCTACGCCACGACCGGGCGCGGCACCGAGGTGGTCAACGGGTCCATGGCCCTGCTCGACCGGACGCCGTACGGCCGGGGCGAGGCCTGGGAGGACCGTCCCGAGGGGTGGCCGCAGGGCAATCCCCCGTGCTGGTACTGGCGTACCGACGCGGACGGCGCCGCCACCTGGGGCCCGACCAGCCGGCCGGTACCGCAGTGGACCCGGCCGGGCGCGACCCCGGAGCAGACGCTGGGGCGGCAGGGCCAGGACCGCTAGTCAGCCGGCCGCAGGGTCAAGTCGCCGCTCGTGGTGGCCAGTTCGAGGCGGTACGTGCCCGCCGGGTCGTTCTTGAACGCCACGTTCTTGTCGCCGTAGGAGGTGCTCGCCGTGATGCGGTACGGGGCCGGTGGCGCGGTGACGGTGAGGTCGCCGTTGGTGGTGCGGGCCTTGATGTTCTGCGCGGTGGCCGTGCGGACGGTCAGCTCGCCGTCGGACGTCCGGGCGTCGATGCCGCCCTTGACGTCCTTGACGTCGATGTTCCCGTTGGTCGTGCGCAGCTTCACCGGTCCCTTGGCTCCGCTCACCGTGATCTCACCGTTGCTCGTGCGCACGTCGACCGGACCGGCACCGGTCAGTTCGAGGTCGCCGTCGGAGGTGCTTCCGGTGACGGGGAGTCCGGCCGGTGCCTTGACGACGTAGTCGACGTCGCAGTCCTTTCCGCAGTCGGCGAGCGTCAGGACGCCCTCGTGGACGGAGAAGGAGGTACCGCTCGGCTTGTCGCCCCGGTAGTGGACCCTGCGGTGCACGGATACGGTGGAGACACCGGCCGACGTCTCCAGCCGCACGCCCCCGTTGTCGTTGTCGATCCGGATCGCGGTGACTTTCCCGGGGGCCTTGGCATCGTCCTGAAAGGTCTCGTGGTCGAGGGCCGAGCAGGCGGACAGCCCGACGAGTGCGAGGGCGGCCAGGGCCATCGTGGCGAGCGGGCGCGTCTGCGGGCGCGGCATGAAGGGTCCCCCGTGTGGAGCGAGTCGCGGTTCGTGATCAGTCACCGCGAGTCTAGGGAGCCGCTCCCACGCGAGCACTGGGGATAACCCCCCGATGGTCCGCGCCGGCTACATGCCGCTGGGCAGGTTTCCGGGGACCTGCGGCGGGGTCGGGATGTAGTGCCGGGCGAGGTTGGCGTCCCGGTTGTGGGGCCCGTGGCGGTGGGCCTCCGGGTCGCCGTACTCCTTGACGTCCTGACGCCCGGAAACGACGTCCCGGACGCGCGTCACGACTCGGCCGAGCAGGCTCTTCATCGGTGTTCCCCCTGGGGTATGTGGTCTTGTTGAGGAGCATGCACGGCGGCCGGTACGGATTCCATTGATTTGAGCCGATCTTGAGCCCGTTCAGTCGTGTTCCGCTCGTTCCGTCTGGCGGGGGCGGGCCGTTGCCGCCGCGTATGCGCCGGTCAGCCAGAGGGCTGTGGCGAGGGCCGCTGCCGAGGTGCTGGTGGGTGGGTGCAGGGACCAGGCCCAGGGTTCGGGGGTGTTGTCGGCGCGCACCCCGAGGAGCAGGGTGGGGCCGAAGACGACCAGTGGGAGCAGCCAGGAGAGGCCGCTGCCGAAGAGGCGGGCGCTGAGCATGGCGAGGCCGAGGTAGCCGACGACGTTGCGGGCGGCCGAGGCGAACACCGCCGCCGTGGCGCCGGCGAGCAGCGGGAGCGCGGTGAGGGCCAGGGCGAGGGCGAGCAGGGTCAGGAGGTACGCGCCCCGGTGGCGGCTCATCGGCTGGGCCGAGGTCTGTTCCAGGTCGGCCATGGGTGAGAAGAGGGTGGTGGCGAGGATGACCGCGTGGGCGAGCGGGACCACCTCGGCCACCGGCACGCTGAAGTCGACCAGGTAGCGGAACTCGGGCAGGGCGACGCGCTGCCCGGCGAAGGCGGTGGCCGCCAGGGCGACGAGCAGGGCGAGGCCGGTGGCTCGGGGCAGGTTCCGGCAGCGTACGAAGGCGACGGCGGCGTTCACCGGGGAAGTTCCGGTACGGGGCGGCAGGCGCGGATCCGCTCGGCCGCCCGGTCGAGCCAGGCGTCCCGCTGCGCGTGTGGGGCACGGGTGACGCGTTCGAGGGCGTGGCCGAACTTCTCGCCGTAGTACTCGCTCGGTGCTCCCGCGCGAGTGCGTACGGCGGCTTCGAAGAGGAAGGTGTCGGGGTAGCCGCCGGTCTCGCGGAGGGGGTGGGGTGCGCAGTTCGCGGGTTCGGGCTGGGGCAGGGCCGCGGAGAACAGGGCGTCGGTCAGGGTCGCCTCGCTCTCCGCCGGTGACATGACGGGGAGTTCGGCGGTTGCGCCGGGCGGGCGCTTCAGACCGCTGGCGTAGAAGGCGCGGTTGAGGCCGGTGAGAGAGCCGAGCTTCGTGTCGACGGTCTTCACCGCCGCGCGGGCCTCGGGCAGCAGGTGGCGGTCCTCGGGCCACAGGCACAGCTCGGTGGTGCCGCTGGTGGCGCAGAGGGCGTGGGCGGGTTGGTCCTTGCGCACCGCCCAGTACGAGTCGGGTACGGGGGTGCGGAGGGACACCAGGGTGCTGCCGGCCGTCAGTGCCACGAGGGCGAGGGCGGCCAGGGGAACGGGGCGGGGGGTGAGCGCGGCGTGGCGGCGCAGTGCGGGCAGGGCGGTGAGGGCCAGGGCGGCGGTCAGGCACCAGGTGGCGGCGATGAGCATGCGGGTGGTGTTCGGCGCGAACTCCGAGCTCCAGAACTCGTCTATCGCAGGGAAGAGCTTGTCGAGCGGGGTGCCGGGGACGAAGGCGACGGCGACGAACAGGCCGTACCAGAAGACGCCGGCGAAGGGGGCGACCGCCCGGGACGGGAGGGCGGAGCCGAGGGCGACTCCGGCCGCGATCTGGAGGGCCATCATGCTCGCGCCGAGCAGCAGGGGCGTCCACGCGGGCTCGGTGACGTCGCTGACGGCGGCGGTGCGGGAGAAGGCGACGGCGACGAACAGGGCGTAGGCGGTGAGGGACCACAGCCATGCGGCGAGCCAGAACAGGAGTGCCTGGGACCAGCCGCCGCGTGCCGCCGTGTCGGACCAGGGGCGGGTGCGGTGGCGGAAGGAGCGGCCCGCGCCCCAGGCCGCCGCCGCGCTCATCACCGAGCCCATGACGATCACGGCGAAGAGCTGCACCTTGAGGCTGGTCTGCGGCCACCAGCCGATCCAGTCACTGTCGGCGGGGCTCTCGGCGGTGAAGTAATAGACGCCGACGGCTGCCATGAGGGCGGCTGCCCACTTGGCCTCACCGCGGCGCATCTCGGTCAGCAGGACGCGCATCAGCCGGCCGCCGCCGCTGCGCCGGCCAGGTGCAGGTACCCGGCTTCCACGGCCGTGCCGCTGATCTCCGTGTCCCCGGAGGCGGGCAGGGCGCACAGTTCGGCGACGGTGCCGGTGAAGCGGGCCGTGCCGTCGAGGAGGACGCAGACCCGGTCGCAGACGTGCGCCACGTCCTCGGCCAGGTGGGTGCTCATGACCACCGCGCAGCGGTCGCCCAGTTCCTTGATCAGGGCGCGGAAGCCGACCCGTTGGGCGGGGTCAAGGCCGACCGTCGGTTCGTCGAGGAGGACCAGCGCGGGTTCGTTGACCACGGCCTGGGCGATGCCGACGCGGCGCAGCATGCCCCCGGAGAGGGCACCCATCCTGCGGTCGGCGTACCGCTCCATCTGCACGAGCCGCAGCGCCTCCCGCGCACGTTCGCGACGCCGCGCGGCGGGCACCTTGCGCAGCCAGGCCGCGTACTCGGTGAACTCCAGCACGGTGAAGCGGGGATAGCAGCCGAAGGACTGCGGGAGGACGCCGATGCGGTGTCTGAGGCGCTGGACGCGTAACCGTCCCGTCGCCGGCTCTCCCAGCAGGGTGACCGTGCCGGACCTGGGCTTGCGTGCCGTGCTGAGCAGCGACAGCAGGGTGCTCTTGCCCGCTCCGTTGGGGCCGAGCAGGCCGGTGACGCCCGGCGGGAAGGCGAGGGAGACGCCGTCCAGGGCCGTCGTCGTGCCGTAGCGCACGGTCACGCCCTCGGCCACCGCCACCGCTTTCGGACCGTTGCCCATGAAACCCCCTGATGACCAACCTACTTGGGCGGTGGACGGTGGCTCCGGGCGGGGTCCGGGTGTCTCAGTCCAGCATCTCCCGCAGCAGTTCCGCCCCCCGTACCGCCGCGTCCCCGCAGCAGTTGTTGAAGAGGAGGTGGAGTTCGGTGGTGCGGGCGGCGAGGGACCTGATGCGGGGGAGCCAGTCGGTCAGTTCCGGTTCGGTGTAGGTGTGGCGGAAGCGGTCCTCCTTGGTGCCGGTGCCCCAGTGGGGGCTGCGGCCGTGGAAGCGGACGACGGAGAGGCGGGGGGTGGTGACGGGGGTGACCGGGGGCATGGAGGTAGGGAGGCCGGGGGCCGTGTCCACCGCTACGGCCGTGGCGTCCAGGTCGGCGAGCAGGGCCGCCGTCGCGGGGGCCTGGGTGTCGCGCCACCAGGAGGGGTGGCGGAACTCGACCGCGAAGGGCCAGTCGCGGGCGCGTTCGCGGGCCGTGCGGAGGATCGACTCGGCGCGGGGGCCGGGGGTGAGGGAGGGCGGGTACTGGAAGAGGAGGGTGCCCAGGCGGCCGGTGTCGCGCAGCGGGGTGAGCGCGTCGGCGTAGCGCTTCCAGACCTCGTCCACGAGGGCGTCGTCGCGGGGGTGGGACCGCAGGTCGGCGGGGAGGGCGGTGGGGCGGGGGGGGTGGCCGGTGAGGAGGGAGAAGGCCTTGACGTCGATACGGAAGCCGTCCGGCGTGCGTTCCGACCAGCCTTGCGCCATACGGGGGTTGGGGAGGGCGTAGTACGGGGAGTCGGCCTCCACCACCGTGAACCGCTCGGCATAGTGCCGTAGTCGGCCCTCGGTGTCGCGGCGACCCGGCGGGTACCAGCCGCTCGTCACCAGTGCCCGGTCCGTCCAGCCGCACGTGCCCACGTGGATCTTCGCCATGCGGGCGCGGGTACCCGCCGGCGGCGCGGACGGCACCCGGCAGTTCACCCGTTCTTCACCCGCCGGGCCGGGCCACGTGGGCCGGGCGCAGATTGGCGTGAGCATGCTCTGTGCGCACCGCCAGCCCGTTCCCCCCTCTCCCGGAGGTTGATGTGTCCGGCAGTTCCGCGTACCGCCGTGCCCGTACCGTCGTGGCGTCGGCAACGGCCCTCGCCGCGGCCGCCCTCGGGATGTGGACCGGTCTCGGCGGCGAGTCCGCGCATGCCGCGGGTGCCGTGCCCGGCCCGGACCACGTGGTCGTCGTGGTCTTCGAGAACCACGCCTATAGCCAGGTCATCGGCTCCTCCAGCGCGCCCTACCTCAACTCCCTGAAGTCGGGCGGCGCCAACCTGACCCAGTCGTACGCCGAGACGCACCCCAGCCAGCCCAACTACTTCGCCCTCTTCTCCGGTTCGACACAGGGCATCACGGACGACAGCTGCTACACCCCCGGCTTCTCCTCCGCGCCGAACCTCGCCTCGGAGCTGATCGCCGCCGGCCGGTCCTGGGCCAGCTACAACGAGACGCTGCCGAGCCAGGGTTCGACCACGTGCAGCAGTGGCGACTACGCCCGCAAGCACAACCCCTGGTTCGGCTTCTCCAACGTGCCGACGTCCAGCGCCAGGACGTTCGCCCAGTTCCCGGCGGACTACTCGACGCTGCCCAAGGTGTCCTTCGTGACCCCGAACCTGTGCAGCGACATGCACGACTGCTCGGTGTCCACCGGTGACACCTGGCTGAAGAACAAGCTCGGCGCGTACGCCACCTGGGCCAAGACCCACAACAGCCTGCTCGTCGTCACGTTCGACGAGGACAACCGCCTCAGCGGCAACCGCATCCCGACGGTCCTGTACGGCCAGCCGGTGACCCCCGGTTCGTCGTCCTCGACCACCTACAACCACTACGACCTGCTGCGCACCCTGGAGGACAGCCAGGGCCTGACCACGCACGCGGGCAACGCCGCCTCCGCCCAGGACATCACCGGCATCTGGGCGTCCTGACGTGTACGTAGCGGACAGCCGCGCGACCCGTCCGTCCGCCGAAAACGCCGTCCGGCCGCCGGCCGGGCGGCCACCAGCCACCGGGCGGCCTTCCGCCACCGGTCGGCGCCGGGCCGCCCTCGCGCCCACCGTCCTCGCCCTCGGCACGGTCAGCCTGGTCACCGACGTGTCCTCCGAGATGGTCACGGCCGTGCTCCCGCTGTACCTGGTGACCGGCCTCGGCCTCTCCCCGCTCGGCTTCGGACTCCTGGACGGCGTCTACAACGGCTTCTCCGCCCTCGTACGCCTCCTCGGCGGCCACCTCGCCGACCGGGGCGGCGGCCGGCACAAGTGGGTCGCCGGGTTCGGTTACGCGGTCTCGGCGGCCTGCAAACCCCTGTTGCTGCTGGCTCACACCCTCACGCCGATCGGCCTGATCCTCGCCGCCGACCGCACCGGCAAGGGCCTGCGCACGGCACCCCGCGACGCTCTCATCTCCCTGTCCAGTACGCCGGAGACGCGGGGGCGCGCCTTCGGTGTGCACCGCGCGATGGACACGGCGGGCGCCCTGTTCGGCCCGCTGGTGGCGTTCCTGATCCTGCGGGCCACGGTGGACGGCTACGACGCGGTCTTCACCGTCAGCTTCTGCGTGGCGGTGGCGGGGGTGCTGGTCCTGGTCCTGTTCGTGCCCGGGTCGCCGGCCGGCGGCACCAGGGGCTCGCGGACGACCGGCACCGAGGGCTCGCAGACGGCCGGCACCGGTGGCTCGCAGACGGCCGGCAACAGAAGTTCACAGGGGACCGACCGCCCGACCCTCCGCGCCGCCGTACGCCTCCTGCGCCACCGCCACCTGAGCCGCATCGCGCTCTGCGCCCTGCTCCTCGGCCTCGCCACGGTCAGCGACTCCTTCGTCTACCTCCTCCTGCAACGCCGGCTCGGCGTGTCCGACCGCTGGTTCGCGCTGCTGCCCCTCGGTACGGCCGCCGCGTTCCTGCTGCTCGCGGTGCCGCTCGGCCGGCTCGCGGACCGGGTGGGCCGCTGGACGGTGTTCCTCGCCGGCCACGGCGCCCTGCTCCTCGCCTACGCCTTCCTCCTCACCTCCTGGCACGGCACGGCCCTGCCGTACGCGGTCCTCGCCCTGCACGGCGGCTTCTACGCGGCCACCGACGGGGTGCTGATGGCGGCGGCCTCGGACGGCGTACCGGAGGCCCTGCGCTCCTCGGGTCTGGCCGTCGTCCAGACCGGGCAGGCGCTGGCCCGGTTCGCGTGCTCGCTGCTGTTCGGCGCGGCCTGGACGGTGTGGGGTGACCGCGCGGCGCTGGCCGGCGCGACGGTGGCCCTGGCGGCCTGCGCGGCCTTCTCCCTCACCCTCGCCCTGCGCCCGAAAGGTCCCGGCCCCGCATGACCGTACGCACCCGCGTCCTGATCCTGGTCTCGGCCCTCGCCGTGCTGGCGGCGGTGGGGCTGGCCTCCGTGCTGCACGCCTCGGCGCGGGCGGACCGCCGCGACCACGTCCAGGCGGGCGGCCCGAAGGTCACCCCGGGCCCGGTGACCCTGACGGCCCCTGGACGCATGGTGTTCCGCAACCTGGCGTGGGGCCCGCACCGCGACGAGCTGACATCGACCCCCGCCTCCACTCCTTCCGCCCCCCGCACGGCCTCCGGCGTCAAGTGCCTCCGCTTCTACGCCGCTTCGGGCACCGGCGTCTGCCTCCAGGCGGTGCACGGGCCCGTCTCCGACACCTACCGCGCCCTGATCCTGGACGCCCGCCTGCGCACCCGGGCCCGCTACGACGTCCCGGGCATCCCCTCCCGCGCCCGCGTCTCCCCCACCGGCCGCTTCGCCGCCTGGACGGCCTTCGTGGGCGGCGACTCGTACGCGGGCACGAACTTCTCGACCCGCGCGGCGATCGTGGACACCCGCACCGGCGCCCTGATCCCCTCCCTGGAGGCCTTCCGCATCCTCAAGGACGGCCACGCCTACCACTCGGCGGACGCCAACTTCTGGGGCGTGACGTTCGCGGCCGACGACCGCACGTTCTACGCCACGCTGGCCACGAAGGGCCGTACCTACCTGGTCCGCGGCGACCTCCGCGCCCGCACGGTCACCACCCTCCACGCGAACGTCGAATGCCCGTCCCTCTCCCCCGACGGCACCCGCGTCGCCTACAAGAAGCGCGTCCCGGGCCTCCCGAAGGACGCCCCCTGGCGCCTGTACGTCCTCGACCTCCGCACGCTGCGCGAAACCCCCCTGGCCGAGCGCCGCAGCGTGGACGACCAGGCGGTGTGGAAGGACGCCCGCACGCTGGTGTACTCCCTGCCGGGCGACTACGGCGCCGACCTGTACGAGGTACCGGCCGACGGCACGGGAACGGGCCGCCGGATCAGCACGGCGGCGGTCTCACCGGCGTACCTGGACTGAGCCGTTCACGACTCCTGCCACGGCCGGCCCACGGACGCGAGCCAGGCCGCCGCGTCATCGGGGTGGCCGAAGCGGTGGACGTCGAGAGGGGCGAAGCGGGGATCGCGGACCCGGCGCTCGATCTCCCGGCGCCGGGAGCCGTGCTGGGACCACGCCCACCAGGCCGGATGCTCCCGGCTCAGCCAGCCCCGCCAGGTCTCCCGGTTGCCGCCGAAGAGATCCTCGCGTGTGACGGTGCGCCGGACGGACCGACGCAGCACACGGGGCATGATCACCCGCTTGGGATAATCCAGCCACACGACCGTCCCGGCCCGGCCCCACAGCAGGTCGCGCACCTCCGGATAGCCGAGCGAGTCGACGATCCAGCGGGGCCCGGCGGCAACCCTCGCCACGTCCTCGGCCAGCCTGCCGTTGACGGCCCAGCCGGGCCCGTCGAAATACAGCGCGTCCATCTCGTGGTAGGGCACCCCGAGACGACCGCTCAGGGCCCGGGCGAGCGTGGACTTCCCCGCCCCGGTGGCCCCCACCACCAAGATCCGCTCCACTCGCGCCTCCTGTCCGGCCGGTGATTCCGCGGTCACGGCACTACAGCACCGGCAGGTTCTTCCGCAGCTCGAACGCCGTGACCTCCGAGCGGTACTCCTCCCACTCCTGCCGCTTGTTGCGGAGGAAGAAGTCGAAGACGTGTTCGCCGAGGGTCTCGGCGACGAGGTCGCTGCGTTCCATCAGGGTCAGGGCCTCGCCCAGGTTCTGGGGCAGGGGCTCGATGCCCATCGCGCGGCGCTCGGCGTCGGAGAGGGCCCAGACGTCGTCCTCGGCGCCCGGCGGGAGTTCGTAGCCCTCCTCGATGCCCTTGAGGCCGGAGGCGAGGAGGAGGGCGTAGGAGAGGTAGGGGTTGGCGCCCGAGTCCAGGGAGCGGACCTCGACGCGGGCGGAGCCGGTCTTGCCGGGCTTGTACATCGGGACGCGGACCAGGGCCGAGCGGTTGTTGTGGCCCCAGCAGATGTACGAGGGTGCCTCGCCGCCCGCGCCGGCCGTGCGCTCGGAGCCGCCCCAGATGCGCTTGTAGGAGTTGACCCACTGGTTGGTGACCGCCGAGATCTCTGCCGCGTGCTTGAGCAGGCCGGCGATGAAGGAGCGGCCGACCTTGGAGAGCTGGTACTCGGCGCCGGACTCGTAGAACGCGTTGCGGTCGCCCTCGAAGAGGGAGAGGTGGGTGTGCATGCCCGAGCCGGGGTGCTCCGAGAACGGCTTCGGCATGAACGTGGCGTGCACCCCCTGCTCCAGCGCGACCTGCTTCATGACCAGCCGGAACGTCATGATGTTGTCGGCCGTGGAGAGGGCGTCGGCGTAGCGCAGGTCGATCTCCTGCTGGCCCGGCGCGCCCTCGTGGTGGGAGAACTCCACCGAGATGCCCATCGACTCCAGCATGGTGATCGCCTGGCGGCGGAAGTCCATGCCGACGTTGGTCGGGGTGTGGTCGAAGTAGCCCGAGTTGTCGGCCGGGACGGGCCGGGTGCCGTCCAGCGGGCGGTCCTTCAGCAGGAAGAACTCGATCTCGGGATGGGTGTAGAAGGTGAAGCCCAGGTCGGAGGTGCGGGCCAGGGCGCGCTTGAGGACGTACCGGGGGTCCGCGAAGGACGGGGAGCCGTCCGGCATCAGGATGTCGCAGAACATGCGGGCGGTGCCCGGCGTCTCCGCGCGCCACGGCAGGACCTGGAAGGTGGAGGGGTCCGGCTTGGCGATCATGTCGGACTCGTAGACCCGGGCGAAGCCCTCGATGGCGGAGCCGTCGAAGCCGATGCCCTCGTCGAAGGCCTGCTCCAGCTCGGCGGGGGCCACGGCCACGGACTTGAGGAAGCCCAGCACGTCCGTGAACCACAGCCGTACGAACCGGATGTCGCGCTCCTCCAAGGTCCGGAGCACGAACTCCTGCTGCTTGTCCATCTTCCGCTTCCCCATCCTTGCTGGTCAGGCCGCCTGTCCCCCGGACCCGCGGGCGGGCGGTCGGGCACCTGAGCATCCCACCACAACACCATTTCACGCGCGTTGCGGACCTTGATCGCACGGGCGTCCTCGGCCTGAACGCGTCCCGTACGGCAGGTGTACCGCTCTGTCGCCCATCTTGCCTGCTCGCGCCGGCATCCGTAATGGCCGGTTCCCCCCGGCCGTGATCCACACCACCCTCCTTTAATTTGCATCTCATATGCAAGTTTCTCTAGCGTGCCGGTCAGCCGAGCCGAGTACCGAGGAGTCGAGATGCTCTCCGAACCGTCCGCAGCCACCGTGCGCGCCACCCTCCCCGTGGTGGGCGCCGCCATCGGTGAGATCACCGAGCGCTTCTACGCCCGGCTCTTCGCCGCCCACCCCGACCTGCTCCGCGACCTGTTCAACCGCGGCAACCAGGCCACCGGCACCCAGCGCCAGGCCCTGGCCGGCTCCATCGCCGGTTTCGCCGCGCACCTGCTGGACCACCCCGGCCGGCGGCCCGACGCCCTGCTCGGCCGTATCGCGCACAAGCACGCCTCCCTCGGCATCGCCCCCGAGCAGTACCCGGTGGTGCGCGAGCACCTCTTCGCCGCGCTCGCCGAGGTGCTCGGCGAGGCCGTCACACCCGAGGTGGCCGCCGCCTGGGACGAGGTCTACTGGCTGATGGCCAACGCGCTCATCGCCATCGAGAAGCGGCTGTACGAGCGCGGCGGCGGGCCCGGCGAGCGGGAGTGGGAGGTCGTGGAGCGGGTCCGGGAGACCGCCGACGTCGTCACCTTCCGGCTGCGGCCCGTGGACGGCGGCCCGGTGACCCGCTTCCGCGCCGGGCAGTACGTCTCCGTCCGCGTCACCCTCCCCGACGGCGCCCGGCAGCTACGGCAGTACAGCCTGTCCGGTGCCCCCGGCGAGAACCTGCGCCAGTTCAGCGTGAAGCGGGTGACGGGGTCGGGGTCGGGCGGGGACGGTGCGCCGGCCCCCGACGGCGAGGTGTCCAACCACCTGCACGCTCACGTCCACCCCGGTGATGTGCTGAAGCTCTCCGAGCCGTACGGCGATCTCGTGCTCGACGCCGGCCCGGACACCCCGCTGCTGCTGGCCTCGGCCGGCATCGGCGTGACTCCCCTGATCGCGATGCTGGCCGATCTCGCCGCCGCCGGTCACCCGGGCCCCGTCACCGTGGTGCACGGCGACCGCTCCCCCGCCGACCACGCCCTGCGCGCCGACCACCAGTCCTACGCCGGCAAGCTCCCGGGGGCCGCCGTCCACCTCTTCTACGAGCGGGACGCCGGCCCGGGCGAACACACCGGCCTGGTCGACCTCGCCGGCGTCGACGTACGGCCCGGCACCCGCGCGTACCTGTGCGGGCCGCTGCCTTTCATGCGCGCGGTGCGTACCCAGCTCATCGGGAAGGGCGTGGCCCCGGCCGACGTCCACTACGAGGTGTTCGGTCCCGATCTCTGGCCGGCCGCCGGATCCCGGGAACCGGCCGTCTAGTGGATCCGGACACCGCCCGGTTCACGCCTCGTCGTCCGCCGACCGTGTCGGGTACGCGTGGTTGTCCTCGATGAGGTGGTCCAGCACGTCCCTGGCGGCGGCGAGGCCCTCGATGGCCTCGGACAGCCGGGCCCGCTCGCGGGCCATGATCTCCAGTGCCTGCCGCGTCCTGGCTCACTTGCACCACCGGGATCGGCGCGCGCGGCTGTTCACGACATGGACTCGGTGGCCGTGCTCCGGGGGATGCCCAGCAGCAGCGGGCCGGTCGGGTCGGCCACCATGTCGGCGATCGTGAGGGGGTCGAGCGAGGCGAAGAAGGCCTCCTGGGCCCGGCGCAGTGCGCCGCGCAGCCGGCAGCCGGTGTGCAGGGGGCAAGGGCTGGCGCCCTCGCAGTCGACCACGTCGCCGTCGCCCTCGAAGGTGCGGACGACCGCGCCGACGGAGGCCGCGCGGCCCCGCTCGGTGAGGGTCAGCCCGCCGCCCCGGCCCCGGCGGGCGTCGACCAGGCCCAGGTGCTGGAGTTCGGCGACGACCTTCGCGGCGTGCGTGTAGGGCACGTCCATGTCCGCCGAGACCAGCTTGGTGGTGGGGGTGTCGGCGGGGGCGGCGACGGCGAGTCGCATCAGGACGCGCAGGGCGAGGTCGGTGGAGCGCAGCAGCCGCATACCGGCGAGGGTAGGTAATACGCATCCCGGAGCCAAATTATCCGGTCGGCCCCGCCCCCGGACCTCGCCCCCGGCTCTTACCGGCTCTTTTCGCGGCCTCCCTGCGGCGGGCCCTCTCTCCCCCATTACCATCAGCGAGCCCCACCACCATCATCGGTCCGCTTCCCGAGAAGGACACCTCATGGGTTCCGCCAAGAACAGCAGCACCGCGGCGCGCAAGGCGCGCATAGAGGAGATGCGGCGCGCCGAGCGTTCCCGCGAGCGCCGCAACCGGGTGCTCGTGATCGCCGCCAGTGTCGTCGTCGCCGGTCTCGTGGTCGGCGGTGTGGTGCTGGTGAACTCGCGGTCGGACGACTCGGGGACGAAGGACTCGACGGCGAGCGGCGACGCCAAGAGTTCCGGGGACTCCGGGCACTTCACCACCGGCAAGGACGGGGTGAAGACCTGGTCGGGCAAGCTGTCGCGGACGCACGTGACGACCAAGGTGTCGTACCCGATGCACCCGCCGGTCGGCGGCAACCACAACCCGGTCTGGCTGAACTGCAACGGTGACGTCTACACCAAGGCGGTGCCGGAGGAGAACGCGGTGCACTCGCTGGAGCACGGCGCGGTCTGGGTGACGTACACCGACAAGGCGGCCAAGGCCGACGTGGACGCGCTGGCGGCGAAGGTGCGGAAGACGCCGTACTCGCTGATCAGCCCGTACCGGAACCAGGAGGCGCCGCTGATGCTGTCGGCGTGGGGCCACCAGGTGACGGTGAAGAGCGCGAGCGACCCGGAGGTTGACAAGTTCTTCGCCACCTACGTGCAGGGTCAGCAGACTCCCGAGCCGGGCGCCTCGTGCACCGGCGGGACCATGAAGTGAGCCGGCGGTTCGCCGGCTGGGCGGCGGGGGCCGCGGCGGCGGTGCTCGTCGCGGCCGGTGCGATCACCTACGCGGTGGCCGAGGAGAACGGCGGACCGGATACGACGGCGACGCCGGGCGCGGAGTCGGCGGACGCCGGGTTCGCGCGGGACATGGCCGTGCACCATCAGCAGGCCGTGGAGATGTCGTACATCGTGCGGGACCGCACGAAGGACGTGGAGGTGCGGCGGCTCGCGTACGACATCGCGCAGACGCAGGCCAACCAGCGCGGGATGCTGCTGGGCTGGCTCGACCTGTGGGGGCTGCCGAAGGTGTCGGCGAAGTCGCCGATGACCTGGATGGGCATGGGCGACATGCCGACCGGCAAGGACGGCGCGCTGATGCCGGGCATGGCCACGAACACCGAGCTGAAGAAGCTCGGGACGCTCAGCGGCAGGCAAGCGGAGGTTTTCTACCTCCAGTTGATGACGGCCCATCACAAGGGCGGCATCCACATGGCCGAGGGCTGTGTCGCCAAGTGCACGGTGGGCGTGGAGAAGCGGCTCGCGCAGGGCATGGTGGACGGGCAGCGGTCGGAGATCGAGTTGATGGCCGGGATGCTGAAGGCGCGGGGCGCGGCGCCGCGTTCGTGACGGAGGCCGCTGCCGGCTGCGGCAGGGGCCCTTCCGCCGGCCCTGGCGAGGGCTTCCGGCGTTCCGTTACACGCCCGTAAGGATCAAACGGGCAATTCACCGCTTCTGGCGGTTACTTGAGGTTCTCTTGACCTTCACCTTCCCCTGGCATGAACGGTTCATCGTAAGAGTGGCCCCCATCGTGTGATCCATTCGCGGGCCGACGCCGCCGCGGGCCCGCGCGCGGATCTTCGACGTACCAGCCACTACATGCATGCGCACCGCATCGCAGGGGGTTTTATGAGATCCAACCGCGCCAAGCTGCGCGCCGTGAGCATGGCAGCGACACTGCCCATGATCGCCGGCGCGCTGGCGCTGGGCATACCTGCGGCGCACGCCGCGGACAGCCCCGCTCGTGACACGCTGAAGGGCACCAAGCCGCTCTGGGCCACGGCCAAGGCGGACAAGGGCGCGACCTCGAACAACGCCCAGGTCAAGGCCCGGGTCTACCTGGCCGGCAAGGACGCGGCGGGCCTCGCCGCGTACGCCAAGGCCGTGTCCGACCCCAGCTCGCCGCAGTACGGCAAGTACCTGAGCGCCAAGAAGACGGAGTCCCGGTTCGGGGCGACCAAGGCGCAGGTGACCGCCGTCAAGTCCTGGCTGAAGTCGGCCGGTCTGACCGTCACCGAGGTCACCCAGCACTACGTCACCGTCTCCGGTGACGTGGCCGCCGCCGAGAAGGCGTTCGGCACCCAGCTGCACAACTACACCAAGGGCGCGAAGACTTACCGCGCCCCGGCGCAGACCGCCTCCGTACCGGCCGCCCTCCGGGGCGCCGTGCTCACGGTCACCGGCCTGGACAGCGCCCCGCACAAGGCGAACCACGACGACCAGCTTCCGCCGCCGGACGCGGTCTTCAAGAACGCCGGGCCGTTCTCCTCGTACTACGGCTCCAAGGTCGCCAAGTCGCTGCCGGACGCGTACGGCCAGAAGGCCCCGTACGCGATCAAGGGCTACACCGGCAAGCAGCTGCGTGCCGCGTACGGCGCGGGCACGTACACCGGCAAGAAGGTGCGCGTCGCCATCACCGACGCGTACGCCTCGCCGACGATCGCCTACGACGCCGGCAAGTACGCGGTGAAGAACGGTGACGCGGCCTGGAAGACCAGCCAGCTCCACCAGGCGCTGCCGAAGACGTACACCAAGACCGAGGAGTGCAAGGCGGCCGGCTGGTACGGCGAGGAGACCCTCGACGTCGAGGCCGTGCACGCCGTCGCGCCGAACGCCGACGTCACCTACGTGGGCGCCGCGTCCTGCTACGACGACGACCTGCTCGACTCGCTCAGCAAGGTCGTCGACAACCACCTGGCCGACATCGTCTCCAACTCCTGGGGCGACGTCGAGGCCAGCCAGACGCCGGACCTGGCCGCCGCCTACGACCAGGTCTTCCAGTTGGGCGCGGTGCAGGGCATCGGCTTCTACTTCTCCTCCGGTGACAACGGCGACGAGGTCGCCAACACCGGTACGAAGCAGGTCGACACCCCGGCCAACTCCGCCTGGGTGACCGCGGTCGGCGGCACCTCGCTGGCCGTCGGCAAGGGCGACTCGTACCAGTGGGAGACCGGCTGGGGCACCGAGAAGGCGGCCCTGTCGGCCGACGGCAAGAGCTGGGCGAACTTCCCGGGCGCCTACACCTCGGGCGCGGGCGGCGGCACCAGCAAGACGGTCGCCGAGCCGTACTACCAGAAGGGTGTCGTCCCGGACTCGCTCGCCAAGGCCAACAACGCCGCCGGCAACCGCGTCGTCCCGGACATCTCGGCCATCGCCGACCCGAACACCGGCTTCCTGGTGGGCCAGACCCAGACCTTCCCGGACGGCTCGCAGCAGTACAGCGAGTACCGCATCGGCGGCACCTCGCTGGCCGCTCCGGTCATCGCGGCGGTCCAGGCCCTCGCCCAGGAGGCGAACGGCGGCAAGGCGATCGGCTTCGCCAACCCGTCGATCTACTCCAAGGCCGCCAAGAAGGGCGTCTTCCACGACGTCACCGACAAGCCGACCGGCAAGGACCTGGCCGTCGTCCGCGTGGACTTCGCCAACGGTCTGGACGCGTCCGGCGGCCTGCTGACCTCGATCCGCAGCCTCGGCAAGGACAGCTCCCTGTCCGCCGTCAAGGGCTACGACGACGTCACGGGCGTGGGCTCTCCGGCGGGCGGGTACGTCTCGTCGTACGCGCCGAAGAAGCACTGATGTCTGTCTGACCGCATGATGCGCCCGCCTCTTTTCCGAGGCGGGCGCATCTGTGAGCCTTCGCCACCTTGAAGCCGCAGGTCAAAGGGATGGTGTGAGGCGGTAGACGAGCGGGAGGCGGCCAGGCTGCCGCGTGCGCCGCTCTGCTGCGCCGGTGCGGAGCCTCACGAACGGGTCACTGTGCGCGGGCGGAGGCTCCGTAGCTGTCAGTCTGGCGGAGCACCGTCGCGTCGTGTGCCTGTGCCGGCCATGCCTGAATGAGGTACCACTCGGTGATCTCGTCCGGGGCCAGGTCGATGGCGGTGTCCCGGCCACGCGCGTGAATGCGCAGCCGGTAGTCGCCGGGGCCGTCGAAGGAGAGCACGGGCAGCTCCTCGTCCAGGTCGTCCATCAGACCTCGCACCATCAGCTCTCCCGATACCGAGCGCAGGGACAGTTCGACGACCTCGTCCCACTCCGAGTCCCCTGCCCGGGGAACGTCGGTATGCAGGGTGACGGTGACGTCGACGTCCCCGGTGTGGATGCCGGTGTGGATCGTGGCGATGCCGTCCTGCACCTCGACCAAGCCGTTGTGGCTGCGCGGCAGGTCGGGGCCGACGGAACCGTCCTCGTCGTTGATCTGAAACTGGTGGTACTGCACGGGCACGAGCCCGCACCCACGCTCGGCCTTATCGCTCATGGCGTGTTCCCGTTTGATCGGAGATTGGTCAGGGCTTGATCCACACGAGGAATCTATCCTTCTCCAGAAGCCGGTTGTAGAGGTGGAAACGGCCGAGCGCCTTACCGCCCTCCTCGTTCTGGGTGGCATTGATCATGCGCCAGCTGAAGTTGCCGCCGCCTGTGGAGGCACCCAGCTCCGGGTGTTCACGGGCTTGGCGTAGACCATCTCCGGGATGTACGGCATGACGCAGCCGGTCTTGGAGGTCCCGGGTAGAGCGTTGTCGCACCGGACAGGCGGCTGGCCCAGCGTGATCTCGTTCGTGGGCGCGGCCCACTTGGGGTTGGTGAGCCTCCAGTGTGCCGTCCCCTGGCCCTCGCCCTTCTGTCCCTTGGGGCCGGCCTTGATGGTGGTGTCGAAGAAGAACTGCCCGACAGCCTCCTTACTGTTGCTCATCGCCTGGGACGGGAACTTGCTCTCGGTCACCTTGCACTTGCCCGCGCAGGTGCCCTTCCCGTTCGCGCTGCTGCCCACGCCATCGCCCGAGGCGCTGACCTGTAGGAGCTGGACCTGGTAGGCCCATGCCTTGATGTCGCGCTTGCTGTAGGAGTAGCCGACGGCCAGGTAGTGCATCTTGCCGGTTACCCGGCCGGTGCGGACGTCATGGACCGTCACGTCGGCCTTGAAGACGCCACGGGCCTGGAACCGGTTGACGTACCAAGTGCTGTTGGCGCCGTGGTCGTCGCACCACTTCGGTGTCGGCCACGCGCTGATGGCTGCCAGGCGGTCAGATGCGGTGAGCTTCGTTGATCCCCAGGTGACGCAGGCGACCGGCTTGTTACTGCCGGCGTCACGCGCTGCCTTCATCTGGGCGCCACAGGCGGCCTCCGCCTGGGCGGCGGTCGTCTTTGGCCCAATGGACGCCGGAACGGACGCGGCCGGGGAACTCGCCGAGGCCTGAGTGGAGGTCAATGAGCCACCCAGCAGTCCCAGCGTGACCGCTCCCGTCGACAGCAGTTGTCTGTATCGGAAACGCACGCATTTCTCCCCGTGTTGATGGATTCCGAGTGGCTTATGACTGATCTGCCACTTGTTGTGACCACATCACCGGGCAAAATGCCAGGACAGATAGCTCTCTCGCCGTGGCTGGGCGGCGGTCGCCGACGAATGCGCCTCGGCCGCGCAGCCGGCGACCGACAGGTGGGCGGGCAGGCGGTGATTCGGACGCGCACCGGTCGAGCACGGCTTCGCTCACCTCACGAACTAGCGACTCCTCACCAAGCTCCGTACCGATCCTGCCCGCGCCCCACCCGCCTCCTGCGTGCCCTGCTCGTTCCGTCACGCCAGCTCTTAGACCTGCGACCGCTAGGTGGCGGGGGCTCTGTGTGCGCGGGGAGGGCGGCGGGGCTGCTACGGTGGCGCGCGGGTACGGGTACGTACCCGTACCCGGAGAGGTGAGAGGAACACGATGATGGCTGACGCCAATGTCCGCATCCCCGAGGAAGCCCGGGACCGGCTCGCCACCATAGCGGCGGCGGAGGGCATGTCGCTGCGCGCCTACCTGGCCCGTCTCGCCGAGACCCTGCTCACCCCCGCCGAGCGGGCCGAGCGCGCCGAGCGGGCCCGCGCCACTCTGAGGGAATGGACCGGCTACGCGCCCAGCCCCGCCGAGGAGCGGGACCTCGACAGCGAACTGGACCGACGGCTGGCCCGGGCGGTGGCCCCTTGAGCGACGCCATGCACATCGTCCTGGACGACACGGCGATGGCCGCAGCGGGCCGGGGCAACGTCCTGGCCTCACGGCTGATCCACCGCGCCCATGTGGAGACGGGCTGGTACCTGTACGCACCGGCCTGCGCGCTCGTCGAGGCCGATCGCCTCCGGCCCGGGACTGCGGAGCATCTCGCCGCCCTGCCCGGCATCACGGTCCTGGACCTGGACCTGGCCGCCGTCCTCGCGGTGGCCCGGCAGCGCACCTGGGCCGCGGCACACTGCGAGTACACCGCCCAGCCCACCCCGGACCGTCCCGACGGTGCGGTCATCGCCACGACCGCACCGGACCGCTGGGAGGGCGAACCGGTACGGGTGCTCGACCTCAACTCCTGAGCACTGACCGGCGGTCACCCGCGCTACATGACCGGCAGCCCCAGTGCACGCAGGGTGCCCGGCGGTACGTCGACACCGCGCAGCGCCTCGGCGAGGCGCAGGGTGCGGTCCGCGACGACGAGTTCGGGGGGCGTCTCGGGTACGGCGACACCGGCGTGCGCCAGCCAGGCGACGATCTCCCGCCAGGAGTAGAACTCCGCACCGCCGGTGGGGGTTTGAGGCTCCGGAAAGCCATCGGGCTTCCGCCCGCTCCGGGCCAGCTCCCGCCCGCACCGCCGGCCGGCTTCCTCCAGCGTCACGGTGTCGTCGTAGCGCACGCCGACTGCCCGCAGACCGGGGACGAGCAGGACGTTTCGCGCGGCCAGGGCGACAGCGTCCAGGAGGGTCGGTGCTTCGATGTCGCAGGCCAGCCCCCGCAGCAGGTCCGGATCCGGCGAGGTGGCGTACTCCGCCGGGTTCGCGGGGCCCAGCGTGTAGGACACCGAGCCGTCCCCGAAGGCGTCGCAGTGGTCGAAGGCATCGGCCTGCTCGGGGGTGAGGGGCTGGTTGACGAGGAGGGTGAAGCTCCATTCGGGCACGGGGTGATCCTCTCAGTGCTGGTGGCCCTGGACGAAGCGGTCGATGCGTTTCGCCTCGTTGCCCGGGTTCTTCGGCGTACCCGAGACGACGTGGCGCGCTCCGCACGAGCAGCACACCACCCAACCCCAACGGTGCCCGTTCTTGTCCGGCGCCACCTCGCAACCCGCTCTCCTGGCCCGGTCAAGAGCCGCCGCGACATCCCCATCTTGGTGCCGTCCTCGGGAAATCACGCCGGAATACTACTCAGAGCGCCAAGAAGGCCACCTTCAGCAACGCAAGAGTGGCCACCACCATCTGAACGACAGACAGGGGCGCCGGCCCGCTGCTCGCCGGCCGACACCCCTTCCGCAACCGCTGTTACGGGCGCATCCCCCGGTCGTCGTCGCCGTAGTCCTCGTCCGCGATCTCGTCGGCCTCCTCGGTGATCCGCTCCTTGCGGACGGAACCGCGGACCGTCTCCGGCTCGGTGCGCTCCTCGGCGGTCAGCCGGACCCGCTCCACCGGTACGGCCTCGGTGTCCACGACCGCGCGTTCCTCGTGCAGGATCACCTCGTGCTCGGCCTCGCTGATGTCCGGACCGGACAGCGCGGCGTCCCGGTTGGCGTCGGTGATGGGCTCCCGCTCGACGCGCAGTTCCTCGTGCCGCAGCGGCACGGTGTGCTCTTCCTCCTCGGTGACGACGTACTTGCGCAGGCGCGCCCGGCCGACCTCGGTGCGCTCGACACCGACGCGCATGTGCTCCTCGGACCGCGTCATCGCCTCGCCGGCGTCCTGGCCGTACCGGTCGGCACTGTCGTCCCTGAGCCCCGCGTCCCGGCCGGGCATGGCACCGGCGGCTCCTGCCGTTCCCGTGGTTCCCGCGGCGGTCGCGTCCCCGGCCGCCCAGCCGGCCGTTCCGCCGCGCTCGTCCAGACCGGGCTCGTAGCCCTCGTCGGCCAGGCCGCGGCGGCCGCTCTGGTCGCCCTGCTCGCCCTGGGACCAGTAATCGGCGCCCCAGTCGATGTGGTAGTAGTCGTAGAGCTGGTGCTCTTCGGTCTCGGACAGGTGTCCGCCCGCGTCCACGTCCACGTGCGGCGCGTCCTTGACCTGGCTCTTGGTGTAGGGGACCTCGATGTGGTCGTCCACCAGGGAAGCGTCACGGATCGGCACGAAGGTCTCACTGGTCCCGAACAGACCCGTCTTGACGCTGACCCACTCGGGCGCGCCGGTCGTGTCATCGAGGAAGACGTGCTTGGCCTCGCCGATCTTCTTCCCGCCCTGATCGTGGACCGGGTGGTCCAGGACGGCCGGAATCTGCTCTCTGCTGATCATGTCCCGTCTACCCTCCTGTCGGAGCGACTGTGGCTACGGGCCGGGTCACCCGTCACGGGAGGGATAAAACACCCCAAACGCATCTCTGTGCATCACGGGTCACTTGTGCCGCAGAGTGAGAGGAGGGGGTGGCGGTCTCCGGCGCGGAGGACAGTGGCTCTGGAGCCAGTCCGCCTCTCCCGGCCCAGGGTCGGGGGCCCCAGGAGGTGGCTACTCCGACTTGAGCGAGCTGATGAAGGGGCTCCAGACGGTGGCGGGGAGGAGGAGGGCGGGGCCGCCGGGGACCTTGGAATCGCGGACGGGGACGAGGCCGGGGATGTTGTGGGCGGCCTCGACGCAGTTGCCGCCGTCTTCGTTGCTGTAGCTGCTCCTGAACCAGTGAGCGTCACTCAAGTCGATCGGGAAGCTTGCCATTTCGATAGTCCTCAGCTGCTCGCTCGATGAGTCTCAGGGACGTCTCAGGATCCAGCGCGGCGGCCCTGAGGCGACCGTAGGCCCTGGAATATTCCTTCACGAGCCCCGGGTCATCGATCAACTGGCCGTGGTACATCCCCTCCGTGTACATGACGGGAGGAGCATCGTTGAAGGTCAGGAACCGGGACTCGCCCATCATGAAGGGGTAAGGGCCACAATTCCGCGGCATGATTTGCGGAAGTGCCCGGCGCTTCCGCATCACCTCCACCAAGTGCGCCAACTGTTCCGCCATCTCGTCGGCGGGAAGCAAGGGCTGCAGCAGGACCGACTCGTGCAGCACCAGCCAGCTCTCCGGCGCGGCCGTGTCCTCGAAGAGCTAGGCTCGGGCCCGCCGATCAGCCACCTTGGCAGCCAGCGCATCCTCCGTCTCCCTCGGGTGCGCAGCGAGGATCACGGCCCTGATGTACGACTCCAGTTGAAGCGGTCCCGGGATCAGCATCGGATCCCACTCTTCGATCTCCATCGCTTGCTTCTCCAGCTCAAGCGCATACGCGAAGTAGTCGGCGTGGCTGCCCTGCCGGGCTCGACGCACATCCTCACAGTGCCGCTCGAAGAAGCCATCGGTCCCCAGGACCCGATCCGCATGCCGTGCCAGATCGAGCGGCATCCTGCGCTGACCGTGCTCGATGTCGCTGAGGTAGGACTTGCCGTAGAAGCTGCCCTCAAGGAACGACTCCAGCGACAGCCCCGCCTCCTCCCGCTTCCACCGCAACTCCTTGCCGTAGAAGGCAGGGACGCTGATCGAACCGTCAATGTCCTTGCGCCGTGCCACGCGCTCACCGCCGTAACTCACCGTGCCGATTCCGCTGTTCGCGCCGTGGACGCGGAACGTCTTCCACCGTAGCGACCCGGACGACAGTCTGTTAGGCCTTCGTCACAGACCGCACGGAAGGCTGATCACTCCCCATGCCCGACCACTCCCCCACCGCCTACGACGTGACCCTCTGCGTGGAAGACCTGCGCGCGGCTCTCGCCCTGCACGGCATCACCCTGCCGTCGCTCCGCGTCGACCTGCCGAGCTTTGCGGGGACGTACGCGCCTCCGGCCGGCCTGGTGACCCTCGGGAACTGCAACACCGCGACGGCCCGCGCGCTGGCCTCGGTCCTCAAGAAGGCGGCCGAAGCATGAGGACGATGCTCGAACTGAGCCTGTCGGCAACCCCGAAGGCCGCGCCCGAACTCCGCCGAGAACTGCGCGCGTACGACTACGACATCCGCCTGTGCGCGACGGAGCTGCTGACCAACGTCATCGACCACGTGGGCGACGGAACGCCCGTGACGGTACGGGTGACCGCGGCGGCAGGTGACGCCGACCGCACCCGTATCGAGGTGAGGGACCCGAACACCCGGACGCTGCCCGTCATCCGAGCCGCGACGGAGACACAGGAGTACGGGCGCGGACTGACACTCGTAGCGGCCCTGGCGGAGAGGTGGGGGGTGGACCTGGGACCGGACGGCAAGACGGTGTGGTGCGAGCTGGCACCCGCGTCCTCGTGCTGATCAGCCGATCAGCTGATCAGGGGGCGATGCCGTTCAGTTCGGCCATGTCCTCCTCGGAGAGGGAGAGCCCGGCGCCGGCGATGTTCTCGCGCAGGTGGGCGATGGACGAGGTACCGGGGATGAGCAGGATGTTCGGTGAGCGTCGCAGGAGCCAGGCCAGCGCGACCGACATCGGCGTCGTCTCCAGGCGGTTCGCGACCTGGGAGAGGGCCTCGGACTGGAGCGGCGTGAAGCCGCCGAGGGGGAAGAACGGCACGTAGGCGATGCCTTCGGCGGCGAGGTGGTCCACGAGGGCGTCGTCGTGGCGGTGGGCAGCGAAGGGTGCGTGCGGTTGACGACAGCCGCGTCCGGACCCCGGCCCTGCGTCCGCGCATGCACGATCGCCGGTCGCGGTCAGACGCTCTCGCATCCGCCACAACCGGCGATCAGCGCCTGCCGTCGTCGTCAGCTCAAGACAGGGCGAGGCCGCTGGTGAAGCCGCCCGCGAGGCAGATGAGCCAGGCGGCCGGTGCGTTCCACAGCACGGTGGCGGCGAGGGCGGCCGCCGCGGGCAGGATCACGCCGATGAACAGGGTGCCTGTGACGGATCCCCAGGTCAGCTCTTCTCGGGTGATCGCCCATCCGATCGCGGCCGCGCCCAGGGCCGCGGCCACATGGGAGTACCGGAAGTCGGTCAGGTCGGGCCAGTCGCGTGGGCGCTCTTGGCGGCGGCGCGCCAAGCGGTAGCGGATCAGGATGCCCAGCTCTGCCAGCAGGACGGCTGTCGCGAGGGCGTTGACGAGCAACATGTGTCTCCGGTGTCAGAACTTGCAGTGCTTCTTGATGCCGTCGAGGCCGATGAACGTGCCGACCATCTTGCGCAGGGAGAGCTTCATCTTGCGGCGCTTCGAGTAGTTGTAGATCAGCTTGGCGACCTTCTTGAACCCGATCTTCTTGGCCAGACGGACCGCGGTGATGACCCGGTAGGTCGATCCCGACGGAGTGAAGGCGAGGACGATCGGGGCGACACCCCGCACGGCGCAGTTGAAGATCTTCTTGGTGGTGGACCACCAGGAGGGGTCGATGACGATGGGGAAGGCGCTGTTGTTGTCGAACTCGACGTGCTGCACCAGCTTGTTGCCCACGACCTTGTAGCTGGTGGGGACATCGTTGCCGTCGGCGTCCTTGGCCCAGGGTGCCTCGAAGAAGCCGGCAGGCTCCTTGGTGGGCGTCTTGGACGTGTCGTCATCGCCTTCGGAGTAGAGCGAGACGGACCCGTCCTCGTCGTGGACGACGGCCTTCATGCCGGCCGGGATGGTGTAGCCGGTCTCGTAGTCGTGCGGGGCGGAACCGTTCTTGATGATGTTCAGGGTGCGGGATCCGCCGTCCACGGTCGGCTGGACCACGGTGTCTACTGCCCCGTTGGAGGTGTACACCACGTTGCCGCCGACCTGGGTGCCCTTGGCTGTGGCTCCGGGGATGGTGAGCTTGGTGGGCATCTGCTCGTTCTTGATGTCCACTGGCTGGTTCCGGCCGTCCCACGGCACGCTGACGGTGTTCTCCTCCGTCGCGGCGATGGAGGCGTAGGTGTCGTCGGAGGACGTGGCGGCGGTGATGTCCGCCGCCTCGGAGTACAGGTTGGCCAGGCCCAGCGTGTTCTCGGCGGCCGTCGGCTGCCACGATGTGTCGACGTGGAACTTGACCGACGGCGACCAGCCGGTGGCGTAGTGGGTGCCGTCGAAGCTGGTGGTGCGGAAGCTGTACGTCCTGCCGGAAGTGAGCTTGCCGGCGGGGATCTTGACGGAGGCGGTCGTGTTGGACGGCACTTCCTCCGAGTTGACGGTGGCGACCACCTTGCCGGTGGCGTCGTCGGTGATCTCGAAAGTGCCCCGCACGCTGTCCTCCGCGTTGCTGTCGGTTATCGACGCGCGCAGCGTGGGAGTGGTGGAGTTCACCTTGAAGATGCCACCGCTGGAGATGAACGGTGTGCCGGCCTGGAGATTGCTCCCGGCGCCGGGACGGTAGTTGTACGTGACTTCGAGGGTGGGGATCTTGTCCTGTTCAGCGGTGTTGGCGGAGTAGAAGCGCTTCCACCCGTAGGTGTCGCCTTCATCGGCGGCCTTGAGCGCCACCGAGCCCGTCTCGGCCTTCGCCGAGGACCAGGTCTGGGCCAGCTTCGTGACGTCCGCGCTCACCCACCCGGGGCTGGTCGCCGGCTTGGTCTCGGTGGAGGTGGCGATCTTCTCCTTCATGGCCGGCTGCTTGGTCCAGCGGGTGTTCTTGTCCGCGGGGTCGGCCGCCCAGACCTCCCAACCGCGTGCCTCGGCGGACCACGAGTGGTAGTTCCACAGCTTCAGCTTCGCCTCCGACACCAGTGCGTCCGCGAAGGGGGAGGTGCGGAAGGTGACGAAGGAGCGGGCGACGCGCTTGGTGCTGCCTTCGTAGTCACCGGGCCAGCCCAGCTTGAGATCGGTGTTCGCCGACTGATCCGTGGTGTCGCCGCCCTGGACGAAGGTGTCGAACAGCACGTCCAGCGCGTCGGCCGCCGGGTCGATCGTCACCGGGTACCGCGTCTTCGGGTCGTTCAGCCAGTCGGCGTCGGGGGTGAGGGTGAGCGTGACCGTGTTGCCGTTCTGGCTCATCCTCATGTCGACCCGACGGCTGTTGGTGCGCTCGAACGACCGAGGATCGCGCCGGCTGTCCCACATGGTGGGGGCGGGCATCACCGCGGTCTTCTCACCGGAGGAGTCGCTGAAGGTGATCGACCCGTCGGGATTCTGCTTAACCGCGGTGCCCTCGGGGACGGTCATCGGGACGACCATCGGTGCGCCGTCCTCTGGAGCTTCGTTCAGGCGCAGGAACTGCTCGAAGCCCGTGCGGGTGGCCTCCACGACCAAGTCGCCCTCGGGGACGGCGCCCTTGTAGGTGGCCCGGTTGCCCTCCAGCTCGGGAGCCGGCAGCCCGCCCTTCCACTGCAGGGCGATCTTGCCGCGCCCCTGCCCGATGGACACGAGGTCCTTCGCCTGTGACGGGGCCGCTTCTGCCACGGCGGTGAGCGACTTGGGCAGTGTGCCCTCTTCGCCGGCCAGCTTCAGATGCTCGGGGTGCGCCACCGCCTCGACGTCACCACCGGCCGCGCGCTTGAGGTCGAGGTCGACGTCGACCCACTTGCCGTCCCGCACCATACGGACGGGGCCCGCGGCCACGTCGGTGGTCAGGGTGCCGTCGGGATTCGCGTACACCGTCTCGGTCTCGGTCCGCATCTGCATGACCTCCACCCGGCGCTCCTGGATCTTGGCGGCCTCCAGCGCCGCCTCCACCGTCTCGGCTTCCTTGATGGGATGGGCGTCCAGGGCGGCGAGCGTCCGCTCCAACTCCGTTGCGACGGAGTCGGCTTCCTTGTCCGCGATGTTCGACTTCTCCACCGCCACGGCAACGCTGGGGGTGGAGACAAGCACAGCCCCCGCGGTCATGGCGGCTATGCCGGCGGTGCCTACGGACCAGACACGCCAAGTGCTCTTCATTTGTGCTGCTTTCAGGTACCCGGCCCCACACGCCCGGAAGGGTGAGGATGGGGCCGATTTATTCTTACCTGATTCATACAATCACAGGTAATGGATCAGCCCCTAACCGGCCCTACCTCCCCAAATCCGCAGCGGAGGTCAGGACCCCGCAGGCACCAACGCCAGCGCGTTGACCTGTGGCTGGTTCGCCGCCCCCCGCACGAAGTCGACCGTGACGGTGCCGCTGTCCGGGACGGTCACGGGGATGTCCTTCTCGACTCCGAACGCCTGTTGGCCGTCCGCTCCGCGGGCCACCGCTGTCGCGATCATGTCGAAGTCCTTCAGGACCGTGGAGCCGTTGACCGCGACGTCGAAGACGCGTTGTCCGGGACGGGTGAAGTACCAGTCCATGAAGTACAGCCGCAGCTCGTAGGTGGCTCCCGGGGTGAGGTCGGGAACGGTGTAGCGGGACTCGGTGAACCGGGAGGTGTTCCACAGGGCCGCCGGTAGGGGGTGGGAGACCGTCGCGGAGAAGTTGGGCAGGCTGCGGGCGTCGGCCGGCTTGGTGTCCGGGATGCCGCCGGTGCCGTACTCGTCGGCGGCGAAGGTGCTGTCACCTGCGCCGCCGATGTCGATGGCCACACCGCCGGCGTTGCCGATGGCCACACCTGCGGCGTGGGAGTCCGGCTGCGCCTGCGCGGCGGTGGGGCAGGCCGCGCCCAGTACCGCCGCCACCGTCACCGCGGCGGCGGCGAGGGCCGTGCGCGGGTGTCCTTTTCCTCGGTGCCACGTGGTCCGCATGATCCGTCCTTCCTCGCGCCTGGTGGTGCCGGTCGGTGGTGCGTCACGTGCGGGTTCCCTTGATTGAATTCGACGGGACGTCGATGCACAAGACCTCTGCGCCCCCTTTGTTCAGGGCGTGAGATAACACCGCCGCGGCCGGCCCCGCAGCGATTGCGGGGCCGGCCGGAGAGGAAGGGGCGGCGGGACGGACGACCAGGGGAACGACACGCCCCGCGAGGTCAGCGGCGCAGCGCCGCCGCCTCCTCCGGGACATGCCCCGCGACGACCCGTCCTCCGCCGGGCCGCCCCCGGTCCACCGCGTGGGCGACGGCGGCCACGCCGACCCCCAGGACGGCGAGGGCCGCGCCGGCGAGGGCCGGAGACGTCGTGCCGAGACCCGCCGCCAGGGTCAGGCCGCCGATCCAGGCGCCGCCCGCGTTGGCCAGGTTGAAGGCCGCCTGGTTGGCGGAGGAGGCCAGGGACGGGGCCGTCGACGCCTTCTCCATGACCATCAGCTGGAGGGGTGAGCCGGTGATGAAGGCGGCCATGCCGAGGAGGGCCACCGCGAGGGCCGCGCTCCACTGGGCGTGCATGAGGACGGGGAAGAGGGCCAGGACGGCCGCCAGGGCGGTGAGGCCGCCGTAGAGCGTGCCGCGCAGCGAGTGGTCGGCGAGGCGGCCGCCCAGCAGGTTGCCCGCGGTGGCGCCGACGCCGAACAGGGCCAGCAACAGCGTCACGTTGGCCTCGGCGAAGCCGGCCGTGTCCGTGAGCATCGGGGTGATGTAGCTGTAGGCGGCGAAGAGGGCGCCGAAGCCGGCGACCGTGGTGCCGAGGGCCAGCCAGACCGGGACGGAGCGCAGGGCGGCGAGTTCGCCGCGCAGGCCCGTCGCCGTGGCGTGGGTGTGGTCGTGGGGGATCAGGAGGGCCAGGGCGGCGATGGCCGCCAGGCCGATCGCGCCGACCGCGAGGAAGGTGGCTCGCCAGCCCAGGTGCTGGCCCATCAGCGTGGCCGCCGGGACGCCCGCGACGTTCGCCACGGTCAGACCGAGGAACATCAGGGAGACCGAGCGGGCCTTGCGCTCCGGCGCGACCATCGAGGTGGCCACGACGGCGCCCACGCCGAAGAAGGCGCCGTGCGGGAGGCCGCTCAGGAAGCGGGCGGCCAGCAGGGAGCCGTTGCCGGGGGCGAACGCCGAGAGGGCGTTGCCCGCGACGAAGAGGGCCATCAGGGCGATCAGGACCGTGCGGCGGGACATCCGGGACGTCAGCGCCGCGAGGAGGGGGGCGCCGATGACGACGCCCAGGGCGTAGGCCGAGACCAGGTGGCCGGCCGTCGGGATGGATATGTGCAGGTCGTCCGCGATGTTGGGCAGCAGGCCCATCGTCACGAACTCGGTCGTACCGATGCCGAAGGCGCCCACGGCTAGGGCGAGCAGGGCCAGGGGCATGAGGGACCTTTCAGAGCGGGTGTTGCCGTACAGGACTCGCGTAAGTTCCTGGGCGGAACAAATGCGCTCAGGGTCCGTATTCCAGCAGGTTACGAGGCTGTGTCGAGCTTCACACGGGCCGCCACCGGAAGATGGTCGCTGCCGGTGCGGGGCAGCGTCCAGGAGCTTTCCGGCTCGGCTCCCCTGACCATGATCTGGTCGATGCGGGCCATCGGGAAGGACGCCGGCCAGCTGAAGCCGAAGCCGCTGCCCGCCGCGCCCTGGGTGGAGCGGAGCTGGGAGGTGACGGCGTTGAGCGAGCGGTCGTTCATGGTGCCGTTGAGGTCGCCGAGGAGCACGACCCGCTTGAGGGGTTCGTGGGCGATGGCCTCGCCGAGCGCGTCGGCGCTCGTGTCCCGCTGGCGAGCGGTGAAGCCGGCCTCCAGCTTCACGCGCACCGAGGGCATGTGGGCGACGTAGACCGCGACCGGGCCCTCGGGCGTGGCGAGGGTGGCGCGCATGGCCCGCTTCCAGCCGAGCCGGATGTCGACGGCCCGGACGTCGGTCATCGGGTACTTGCTCCACAGGCCGACCGTGCCGACCACCGCGTGGTGCTTGTACGTCCCCGCGAGCGCCTTCTCGTACACCGGTAGGGCGGAGCCGGGCAGTTCCTCCAGGGCCAGCACGTCGGCGCCGGAGGAGGCGACCTCGGTGGCGGTGCCGGCCGGGTCGGGGTTGTCGGCGTTGACGTTGTGGGTGGCCACCATCAGGTCGCCGCCGCTGCCGCCGCCGCCCGCCTTGTCGGTGACCAGGCCGCCGAAGAGGTTCAGCCACACGATCGCCGGGAGCAGGATCGCGAGGAGCGCGGTGGCCGACTTGCGGACCAGCGCGAGCACCAGCAGCACCGGGACGGCCAGGCCGAGCCAGGGCAGGAACGTCTCGGTGAGGGAGCCCAGGTTGCCGATGCGGTTGGGGATGCGCGAGTGCAGCAGCATCACCAGCGCGAGCAGCAGCGCCAGTACGGCGAGGACGACGCCCCGCCGCCAGACGCGGGGGTCGCCTCTCCAGCCGTCGGTCACGCGGTGCGCCAGGCGCCGGAGCCGGGATCCCGGTCGCTCGGGTCCCGAGCCGCCGTCCGCCGTCTCCGTCGTGTACGCCTGCTGCGCCATACCGTCTGCCTCACTGCCTGCCGTGCACACCGTTCGCCCCCGTGTCCATCCGACCCTAGGGGATGATCGGTTCCGATCCGCCGTCCCATGACGGCCGTACGGAAGACCCAGACGAACAGGGCGGGGGCGGGAGTTCCGTCACCGGCCGGGTGGGCCCGGTCTGTGACGAAACGCGCACACTGATGCTACGAGGCTGTCGAGCTGACGGGCCGTAGACCCTCCAGGACCGTGTCCACGATCTGCTCGGCCAGGCCCTCGGGCAGGTCGCCCTCGGGGCGCATGACGGTGCGGACGAGCATGGGGCCGACGAACATGTCGTTGGCCAGCTCCAGGTCGATGTCCGCGCGCAGTTCGCCGCGTTCCTGGCCGCGGCGCAGGACTTCGAGGCCGACGACCCGCCGGGGCGCTATCACCGCGGCGTGGTAGGCGGCCCAGATCTTGGGGCTGGACTTCATCTGGGCGTACACGTTGTGCAGGATGGCCGAGGAGCGGCTCACCAGGCCGCGGCGGCGCAGGGCTTCCAGCAGGACGACGAGGTCGTCGCGCAGGCTGGTGCCGGGGAGTTCGGGGTCGGAGGGCTCGGCGGCGCGCATGGCGTCGACGAACAACTCCTCCTTGCCGCTCCAGCGGCGGTAGATGGTGGCCTTGCCGACGCCGGCGGTGCGGGCGATCCGCTCGATGGACAGCTCCGCGAGGGGCACGCCCTCCTCCAGGAGGTGCACCACGCCCTCCAGGATGGCGTTCTCCACGGCTTCGCTGCGCGGCCGGCCCCGGGCGGGGGTGTCCCCCCGGCCGGGGGTCTCCGGGCGCGGCCGGCTGTCGGCAAGGCTCACGTCGTTTCCGTCCTCTCACTGTGCTGCGGGGATTGTCCCGCAGCACCCTCCTTCCCCCCTGGAGCGGCGCTCGGTGCTCAGTCCGTCGCGCCGACCAGTTCCTTCTCCTTCTCGCCCCGCTGTCCGGCGGCGTCCTTGCCGGGCAGGAACAGCGCGGTCACCACGGCGCCAACCAGCGCGACGCCCGTACCGCACAGGGCGGTGACGTGCATGGCGTGCAGGAACGCGTCGTCGGCGGGCGTGATCAGGGCCTTGCCCTGCGGGCCGAGCTTGGCGGCGATGCCGAGGGTGGCCTCGATGGACTCGCCGGCGGTGTCGCGCAGGTTCGGCGGCAGCAGGCCGAGCTTGCCCTCGATGCCGTTGCGGTAGGCGGTGGCGAGCACCGAGCCGAGTACGGCGATGCCGAGGGCGCCGCCGACCTGGCGGAAGGTGTTGCTCAGCGCGGAGGCGGAGCCGGCCTTCTCGCGGGGCAGGGCCTGCATGATGACGACCGAGGTGGGCGTCATGATGTGCGCCATGCCGGTGCCCATCAGGAAGAAGACGACCTCCAGGAGCCAGATCGGGGTGTCGGCCTCGAAGGTGGCGAACGCGGCGAGGGTCGCGGCGATCAGCAGCAGCCCCGCGGTGGTGGTGGCCTTGTTGCCGAAGCGGTCGACCAGGAGCCGGGCGCGCGGCGCGAACAGGAGCTGGGCGAGGGCGAGCGGCAGCATCAGGACGCCGGACTCCAGCGGGGAGTAGCCGCGCACGCTCTGGGTGTAGAAGACGCCGAAGAAGGTGACGCCCATCAGCGCGAAGAAGACCAGCGCGATGGCGCTCATGGCGGCCGAGAAGACCTTGTTCTTGAAGTAGGAGACGTCGAGCGAGGGGTGGTCGCTGCGCTTCTCGTAGACGACGAAGGCGGCGAGCACCGCGAGGCCGGCGATGATGGTGGCGAGGACCTTGGCGTCGGTGAAGTCGGCCAGTTCGCCGCCCTTGATGATGCCGTAGACCAGCAGGACCAGGCCGACGACGGACAGCACGACGCCGATCGGGTCGAGGCGGCCGGGGCTGGGGTCGCGGGAGTCCGGGACCAGCCAGGCCATCAGGATCAGCGCGACGATCACGATCGGCACGTTGACGAAGAAGACCGAGCCCCACCAGAAGTGGTCGAGCAGGGCGCCGCCGGTGATCGGGCCGATGGCGATGGCCAGGCCGACGCCGCCGGCCCAGATGCCGATGGCCTTGGGCTGCTCCTCGCGCTCGAAGACGTTCATCAGCACGGCGAGGGTGGCGGGCATCACGAACGCGGCGCCGAGGGCCATCAGCGCGCGGTAGGCGATGAGCTGGCCCGGGGTGCCGGACTCGGCGGCGAGGGCGGAGCCGATGCCGAACACGGCGATGCCGCCGAGCAGCACCTTCTTGCGGCCGAGCCGGTCGCCGACGAGGCCGGCGGTGAAGAGCAGGCCGGCGAAGACGAGGGTGTAGGCGTTGATCGCCCACTCGATCTGGCTCTGCGTGGCGCCGAGGCCGGTCGGCGCGGGGGTGGAGATGGTCTTGATGGCGACGTTCAGGATCGAGTTGTCGAGCACCACGATCAGCAGGCTCAGCATGAGCACGCCGAGGATCGCCCAACGGCGCCGGTGTACGGCTTCCGGTATCCGGGAGGCAGGGACGGGACTTGTCATGTCTCCGAGCCTAAGGGCATTTCGATACGGTACCGTCTCGTATCTTATTTTCTTTACCAAGGTCTTACGTCCCCGCCGCTTGCGGAACGGGAGCGCCCGGAGATCTCCCGGGGACTCTCCGGCCCCCCTCTGGCCCCGACTGGCACGAGGTGCCACCATGGAGAGGATCCGGGGACGCCGTCAGGGCGCCTCGAGATGACTGAAGGAGCCGTTGCCATGACGCAGCTTTCGGCTGCCCAGAACAAGCCTTCCGACGGCAGCAAGGCGCTGTACGGGGGGAAGGGCACCCGCCGCATCACGGTCCGCGACATCGCCCTCGCCAAGGAGCGCGGCGAGAAGTGGCCCATGCTCACCGCCTACGACGCGATGACCGCGTCCGTCTTCGACGAGGCCGGCATCCCGGTACTCCTCGTCGGCGACTCGGCGGGCAACTGTCACCTCGGGTACGAGACCACCGTGCCCGTCACCCTCGACCAGATGACGATGCTCGCGGCAGCCGTCGTCCGCGGTACGACCCGTTCGCTGATCGTCGGCGACCTGCCCTTCGGCTCCTACCAGGAGGGTCCGGTGCAGGCACTGCGCTCGGCGACCCGGCTGGTGAAGGACGCCGGGGTCGGTGCCGTGAAGCTGGAGGGCGGGGAGCGCTCGCACGAGCAGATCCGGCTGCTGGTGGAGGCCGGCATCCCGGTCATGGCCCACATCGGCCTGACCCCGCAGTCCGTCAACGCGATGGGCTACCGGGTCCAGGGCCGCGGCGAGGAGGCCGCCCAGCAACTGCTGCGGGACGCGAAGGCCGTGCAGGACGCGGGCGCGTTCGCGGTGGTGCTGGAGCTGGTCCCGGCGGAGCTGGCGGCCGAGGTCACGCGCATCCTGCACATCCCGACCGTGGGGATCGGGGCGGGGCCCGAGACGGACGCGCAGGTGCTGGTGTGGACCGACATGCTCGGCCTCACCCCCGGCCGGATGCCGAAGTTCGTCAAGAAGTACGCCGACCTGCGTGAGGTCATGGGCACTGCGGTCAAGTCCTTCGCGGAGGACGTCGTCGGCGGGACGTTCCCGCTGGAGGAGCACTCCGTCCACTAGACCACTGCGGCACCACCGAGGCAGCCCGCCGACCGTCCCCCGTCGGCGGGCTGCCGCTTGCCTCCGGCGGTTTCGCGGGGTTCTGGTCGGCGGGGGTCACTTTCCTGGCCGGTCGCCGGTCGCCGGTGCCGGGGGCTGCCTTGGCCGGGAGGCGGGCGGGGTGCGCTGAGCGGCGTTTTCCCTCCCGGCCGCCCTTACTCCCCTCACCGCATCCAGCCGGGTGGGCCGACGCCGGCGGCAACACGCAGTACGGACCGGACAGCCGGGCACCGTCCACGGGCCGGGCGGGGGGCGCGGGGGCCGGCGGCGAGTTGCCGGGGCGTCTGTGTGCGTGGGTGAGGCGGCTGGGCCGCGAACCCTCGGTCAGCCGAGTCGGGTGGGCCGGCGGTCACCAGGGGGCGGGCGGCGGTGCCATCAAGGCCTCCGTCAGGCGGGTCAGGCGGTCCCGGAAGGTGCGGCGGGAGCGTGGGGAGCCCGCGTTCTCGCCGGCCGCCGCGCTGACCAGGTGCTGGACGGTGTCCAGGTCGAGTTCGGCACCCTCCGGGACCGCCAGGGTGTCGTGGGCCATCGCGGCCAGTTCGCCGCCGCCCGCGCCGAGGGCCAGAACCCGTACCCCGGCACGGCGTGCCGCGTGGACGTGTTCCAGGAGGGGGGCCGGCTCCTCGGGGGCCACGACGAGCAGGGTCTCCCCGCGTCGCGCCGCCGCGATGCGGCCGGGGCCCACGGCCAGGTGCGCGGGGTCGCAGGGGCGGGCGTGCTGTCGTACCAGAGTGGGCGCCAGTTCGGGGGTGTTGGACCAGGCCGCCTCGTCCACCAGGTGCGCGGCGAGGTGCCAGGGCTCGTAGTCGGGGGTGCCGACCAGCAGGAGGCCGCCGCCGTGGGCCACCACCGAACCCCGCAGCACGCCCGCGAACCTCCGGGTGGCCCCCAGCCACTCGGTTCCGGCGAGCACTTCCCGCAGCAGCGCGACCCGTACGGCGTCCATAGGGCCGCATCCTGCACCAAGCGGCCACTCGTGACCCGGAGTTCACCCCGAGTTCGCCCGATCCGGGGAGGGAGCAGATCCAGCCGTGACACCGAGGAGGCGTGAAGATGACCGACGCCGACACCGTTTCCGTTCCCTTCCGGGGCGGCAGCGAGGGCTATGCCAGTTTCCGGATTCCGGCGCTCGTGCGCACGGCGGGCGGGACGCTGCTCGCCTTCTGTGAGGGGCGGGTCGGGTCGTCCGCAGACAGCGGGCACATCGACATCGTGGTGAAGCGGTCGACCGACGGCGGTCGTAGCTGGGGGCCGCTTCAGGTCGCCGCCAGCAACGGGACCGATCTCGCGGGCAATCCGGCGCCCGTCGTGCTCGACACCGGGCGGGTGCTGCTCGTGCAGGTGCGGGCCGCCGCCGGTGCCACCGAGGCCGCCATCCTGCGGGGGCAGGTGAGCGAGGCCGACGGGCGGCGGGTGTGGGTGCAGTACAGCGATGACGACGGCGGGACGTGGTCGGAGGCGAAGGAGATCACCGCGCAGGTGAAGCGGGCCGGCTGGCGCTGGTACGCCACCACCCCGGGGCACGCCCTCCAGCTCTCCACCGGCCGGGTCCTCGTGCCGGCCAACCACACCGTGCCGCCCACCGGCGGCGACACCGGCGCCGAGGCGAAGTACAACAGCGGGCACTGTCTGTTCAGTGACGACCGGGGGGAGAGCTGGTCCCTCGGGTACGTGGACGAGAATCCCGACGGGTATGTGAACGTGAACGAGACCACCGGAGCCGAACTGCCGGACGGGCGGCTCTACTTCAACACCCGCAACGACTCCCCCTCCCCCGGCAACCGCGCGGACGCCTACTCGGTGGACGGCGGCGTCACCCTCGTCAAGCCGTTCCGGCCGCAGGCCGGGCTCGCCGCGCCCGTCTGCCAGGCCGCCGTGCTCCAGCTCCGGGACCCGGACCTGCTGCTCTACTCCGGGCCGGCCGACCCCGCCGCCCGCGCCCTGATGACCCTGCGCGCCTCCGCCGACGGCGGCACCACCTGGCGCCCCGTGTTCACCGTCGACGGGCTGCCCGCCGCCTACTCCGACCTCGTGCGCGCCGACCCGGACACCGTGGGGCTGCTGTACGAGACCGGCGACTTCGGCGCCTACGAGACGATCACCTACCGGGGGGTGCCCGTGGCGCGGCTGGGCTGCGCCGGTGCCGGTGCGGGGACGGACGTAGAGTCGGCCCCATGACCTCTAGCGACAGCGCACAGAAGGCCCCCGCCAAGGACCCCTGGGACCTGCCCGACGTCTCCGGCTACGTCGTCGGCGTGCTCGGCGGCACCGGGCCGCAGGGCAAGGGCCTCGCCTACCGGCTGGCCCGGGCCGGACAGAAGGTGATCATCGGTTCCCGGGCCGCCGAGCGTGCCCGGGCCGCCGCCGAGGAACTCGGGCACGGTGTCGAGGGCGCCGACAACGCCGAGACCGCGCGCCGCAGCGACATCGTGATCGTCGCCGTACCGTGGGACGGCCACGGCGACACCCTGAAGTCCCTGCGCGAGGAGTTGTCCGGCAAGCTCGTCGTGGACTGCGTGAACCCGCTCGGTTTCGACAAGAAGGGCGCCTACGCGCTCAAGCCGGAGGAGGGCAGCGCCGCCGAGCAGGCCGCCGCGCTGCTGCCGGACTCCCGGGTCGCCGCCGCCTTCCACCACCTGTCGGCCGTCCTGCTCCAGGACCCGGAGACCGAGCAGATCGACACCGATGTGATGGTGCTCGGCGAGGAGCGCGCCGACGTGGAGATCGTGCAGGCCCTGGCCGGCCGTATCCCCGGGATGCGCGGCATCTTCGCGGGCCGGCTGCGCAACGCCCACCAGGTGGAGTCGCTGGTCGCCAACCTGATCTCCGTCAACCGCCGGTACAAGGCACACGCCGGGCTGCGCCTCACCGACGTGTGAGCCGGGCCGGGCGATGGGGGACACTGGTCGGCGAAGCAGTTCCGAGCAGTGTCCCCGACAGGAGCCGACCGTCATGCCCCGCATCGCCCTCTACACCCTGACCGTCTGCCTGCTGGCCGTGGCCGCCGCGGTCGTCTCCTTCGTCCAGGGCAGCTGGCTGGGCGTGGTGTGGGTGCTGCTGGCGGGGCTGTCGTCCAACATGACCTGGTACTACGTCAAGCGCGGCAAGGCCGCCGCCGGGGGCCGCGAGCCGGGCCCGTCCGTCACCGGCTGACGGCACAGAACTCGTTCGACCCCTGCCAGAAGCGGTACAGCTCCTGGCCGCAGTACTGGTCGAGGGCGCCGATGCCGAGGCCGCGCAGGATCGCGTCGATCAGGTCGAAGAACACGTCGTTGACCGACGGCACCCACAGCAGCGCGAACACGAACAGCAGGCCGAACGGCGCGAACGGCTCGACCTGCCGCTTCACCTGGTACGACAGCCAGGGCTCGATGACGCCGTAGCCGTCGAGGCCCGGCACCGGCAGGAAGTTCAGGATCGCGGCCGTCACCTGGAGCAGGGCGAGGAAGGCCAGCGCGAAGCGGAAGTCGCGGGGGACGCCGTCCAGGGCGTGCAGCCAGAACGGGGCGGTGCAGACCACGGCGAACAGCACGTTCGTCAGCGGGCCGGCCGCCGAGATCAGGCTGTGCCGCCAGCGGCCCTTGATCCGGCCGCGCTCGATGAACACCGCGCCGCCGGGCAGGCCGATCCCGCCCATGATCACGAACAGCACGGGCAGCACGATGCTCAGCAGCGCGTGCGTGTACTTCAGCGGGTTGAGCGTGAGGTAGCCCTTCGCGCCGACCGTGATGTCACCGCTGTGCAGGGCGGTGCGCGCGTGCGCGTACTCGTGCAGGCACAGGGAGACGATCCAGGCCGCGGTGACGAACAGGAACACCGCGACGCCGGGCTGTGCCGCGTATCCGGTCCAGGTGGCCCAGCCGGTCACCGCCGTCACGGCCAGGATGCCGACGAACACCGGGCTGACCCGGCGGTCGGAGTGGCGGGTGGTGGCGGTGGTCATGGCGGGGCTCCTGTGCGGTGCGGAGGGGCGGGGACTGCGACCGTACCGGCCGCGGGCCCCTGGGGAAAACGTCTCGCGGTGGCCGCCCGGTTCCTGGAAGGTGGGGGGATGCCACGGATGAGGGTGTTCTACGAGAGCTGGCAGGTGGAGTGCTGCGGGACGCCGTTCGCGGTGGGGGACGAGGTGACGTGGCGGCTGGTCGCCGTCGAACCGGACCGGCGGGGCGGTGAGTTCTACGGTGGCGAGGCCTGGGTGAACCAGCACGGCGGGATGGACGGGAAGACCACCGGGCGGGTGTGTGCCATCGAGGTGGTGTGGCAGGAGCACCTGGCCCATCATGATCCGCTCACCGTCGAGCACCCCGAGCCGGCGCCCGGGCCCCTGGTGATCCGGGCGGCCGGGCAGACGCTGGAGGCGGTGCCCGGGGGCACGGTGCTGGAGTCCGTCACCGCCTGCCCCCGGTGGTTCGGGGAGACCGAGGAGCAGCCGCCCCGGCGGGTGCCGTTCCGGGTCCGCCGGGGCGAGGGCGTCCTCGTCACCCTGGACGTCTCGGCGGGCGGCCCGTGCCGGGCCGGTGACCGGCGCTGAGCGCGCTCGCGGCGCCGGGGACAATGGACCCCGTGCGCTATCGCCTCCTCGGTCCCACCCAGGTGCTCCGCCCCGACGGCACGGCCGTCCCGGTCGGCGGGGCGCGGCTGCGCGCCCTGCTGAGCGTGCTCGCGCTGCGGGCCGGCCGGACGGTGCCGGCCGGCGTGCTGGTGGCCGAGGTGTGGGACGCCGATCCGCCCGCCGACGCGGCCGGTGCCCTCCAGGCGCTGGTGGGCCGGCTGCGGCGGGCCATCGGCGCGGACGCGGTCGCCTCCGCCGACGGCGGCTACCGGCTGACCGCCGGGCCGGACGACGTCGACCTCGCCCGTTTCGACCGGCTGGCCGGTGACGGGCTGGCCGCCCTCGCCGACGGCGACCCGGCGAAGGCCGCCGCCGTGCTGGACGACGCCCTCGCCCTGTGGCGCGGCCCCGCCTTGGCCGACCTGCCCGGTCACACCGCCGAGGCGGCCCGCTGGGAGACCCGCCGCCTGGACGCGCTGCGGGCCCGGCACGCCGCCGCCCTCGGGCTCGGGCAGGCCGAGCGGGCACTGCCGGAGCTGACCGCGCTGTGCGACGCCCATCCGCTGGACGAGCCCTTGCAGGCGCTGCGGCTGCGGGCGCTGCGCGACGCGGGCCGCCCGGCGCAGGCACTGGCCGCCTACGACGGGGTACGGCACCTGCTCGCGGACCGGCTCGGTTCCGATCCGGGGCCGGAACTGCGGGCGCTGCACGCCGAGTTGCTGACGGAGGCGCCGCCCGAGCCGGAACCGGGCGCGGGACCGGGGAACCTGCCGGCGCGGCTGACCTCGTTCGTGGGCCGGGAGGCCGACATCGCCGCCATCGGCGCCGATCTCGCGACGGCCCGGCTGGTGACCCTGCTGGGGCCGGGCGGCGCGGGCAAGACCCGGCTGTCGCAGGAGGCCGCCGAGGCGGTACGGCACACCGTGCGGGACGGGGTGTGGCTGGCGGAGCTGGCCCCGGTGGACGATCCGGCGGCGGTGCCGCAGGCGGTGCTGACCGCGATCGGCGCCCGCGAGACCGTGCTGCACGGCGCCGGTGCCGACAGCATGCGCGCGGTCACCGACGCCCACGATCCGGCGGACCGGCTGGTGGAGTACTGCGCCCGGCGCCGCATGGTGCTGGTCCTGGACAACTGCGAGCACGTCGTCGAGGCCGCCGCCCAGCTGGCCGAGCGGCTGCTGGCGCGCTGCCCGGGGCTGACCGTGCTGGCCACCAGCCGGGAGCCGCTGGGGGTGCCGGGCGAGCGGGTGCGGCCGGTGGAGCCGCTGCCGGGGCCGGTCGCGCTGCGGCTGCTGGCCGACCGGGGCGGCGCCGCGCGGCCCGGGTTCCGGACCGAGGACGACCCGGAGGCCTGCGCGGAGATCTGCCGCCGCCTCGACGGGCTGCCGCTGGCGATCGAGCTGGCCGCGGCCCGGCTGCGGATGCTCACCCCGCGCCAGATCGCCGACCGGCTGGACGACCGGTTCCGGCTGCTCACCTCCGGCAGCCGCACCGTGCTGCCCCGCCAGCAGACGCTGCGGGCGGTGGTGGACTGGTCCTGGGACCTGCTGGACGCCGACGAACGCGACGTGCTGGCCCGGCTGTCGGTGTTCGCGGGCGGCTGCGACCTGGCCGCCGCCGAGGCCGTCTGCGGGCCGGTCGCCCTGGACGCGCTGGGCTCGCTGGTAGACAAGTCCCTGGTGGTCGCGGCCCCGGCGGCCGACGGCGGGATGCGCTACCGGCTGCTGGAGACCGTCGCCGAGTACGCCGCCGAACGGCTCGCGGAGACCGGGCACCGGGCCGCCGCGCAGCGCGCCCACCTGTCGTACTACCGCGAACTGGCCCGCACCACCGACCCGTTGCTGCGCGGCCCGCGGCAGCGCGCCGCCATCCACCGCCTCCAGCAGGAGTACGAGAACGTGCGCACCGCCCTGCGGCACGCCGTCGCCGTGCGCGACGAGTCGGAGGCGCTGTGCCTGGTGCTGTCCCTCCAGTGGTTCTGGCAGATGCGCAACCAGGAGACCGAGGTGCGCACCTGGTGCCCGGAGGTGATGGCGCTGGGCCCCGACCCGTTCGCCGAGCCGGTGCGCCGGGCCCGGCCGGTGTGGCAGCGCCCGCACGACGCGCCGCCGCCGTACGCGGGCGAGGTGCTGCTGGAGGCGCGGCGCGGGGTCCACATGAGTCATCTCGCCGTCATGGACACGGATCTGGAGACCTGGCAGACGCCGGAGGCGCGGGAGAAGCTGCGGATCGTGACGCGGGTGTACGAGCCCGGTCTGCCGCAGGTGTGCCGGGCGCCGGGCATGCTGTGGTTCTTCGCCGAGATGATGACCGGGAGCGTGGACCGGCTGCTGCCCATCGTGGAGGCGGCCGTGCGGACCTCTCGGGCGACGCCGGGCTACGAGTGGGAGCTGGCCGGTGCGCTCCAGATGCGCGCCAACCTGCTGGCCAACCGCACCGCCTGGGCCGGGGACGCCACCCGGGACGCCGACGAGGCGCTGGAGATCTACCGCCGGCTGGGCGACGACTGGGGTACCGCCGAGGCGCTGTCGGCGCGTGGTGAGGCCCGCGAGCGCAAGGGCGCCTACCAGGAGGCGGCGGCCGACTACCGGGCCGCCATCGAGCACGCCGAACGCCTCGGTGCCCGCGCCCAGGTGGCCGTGCTGCGAACGCGGCTGGGCAGTGTGCTGATGGAGTCCGGCGACGCCGAGTCCGGCGAGCGGATGCTGCGCGAGGTGATCGCCGACCAGCAGGGCACGCACAGCGAGGCGATGCCGGCCGCCCGGATGTTCCTGGCCTCGTGGCTCGCCCTGACCGGCCGCACCGACGAGGCCCGTGAGCAACTGCGGCTGCTGCGCGAGGAGTTCAGGAACGCGCACTTCGTCGTCTTCGACGCGCTGCTGGCCGGCCAGGAGGCGTTCGTGGACGCCGTGGACGACCTGGGCGAGGCGGCGCTGGCGCGCACCCGCAGGGCACTGGAACTGGCCGTCGACCCGCTGTCCCGGACGATCGTGCCGCACCTGGACTCCATCTGCCTCACCGTGGCCGCCCTGGCCCTGGCCGGGGCGGTGGGCCGCCCGGCCGACGGGGCGCGCTGCCTGGCCGCCGCCCAGGGCGTGCTGCCGCCCGGGCACGTCTCCTCGGCCGTGGAGTTGCGGATGTTCGGCCTGGCCGAGGCCCGGATCCGGGAGAGCCTCGACGGCGCCGCCTTCGAGGCCGCGTACGCCGAGGGCGGTGGCCTCTCCCTCGCGGAGGCCACCGCCCTGGTGTGAGCGTGCGTGCCGGTCAGCTCTTGGTGCGGAACTTGTGGATGGCGACCGGCGCCATCACGGCGGTCAGGCCCACCGACCAGATCAGCGTCACCCACAGCGGGCGGGCGACGGCGCCGCCCTCCATCAGTCCACGGGCGCAGTCGGCCAGCGCGGACAGCGGGTTGTAGTCGGTGAAGGCCTGGAGCCAGCCCGGCATCGACTTGGTCGGCGCGAAGATCGAGGAGCCGAACTGGAGCGGCATCAGCACCAGGAAGCCCATCGCCTGCACCGACTGGGCGCTCTTCATGACCACGCCGAGGGTGAGGAACACCCACATCAGGGCCGAGCCGAAGACGGCGGACAGGCCCACGGCGCCGAGCAGGCCGCTCCAGCTGTGCACGTCGTAGCCCACGAGCAGGGCGACCACCAGCAGCACCGCGGTCGCGAACATCATGCGCATCAGCTCGACCGCGATCTTCGCGAAGAGCACCGAGCCGCGGCCGATGGGCAGGGAGCGGAAGCGGTCCATCACACCGGAGTTGAAGTCGGTGTTGAAGCCGGTGCCCACGCCCTGGGCCATGTTCATGCCCATCATGGCGAGCAGGCCGGGGATCACGTACTGGACGTACTGGTCCTGGCCGCCGCCCAGCGACTGGCCGATGGAGCCGCCGAAGACGTACACGAACAGCAGGGTGAAGATGACCGGGAACAGGATGGCGTCGAACATCGACTCCGGGTCCTGCCGGATCCACAGCAGGTTGCGGCGGATCAGGGCGCCGGTGTGCCGCAGGTGGGCGCGGAGCGAGATCGGCGTGTCGCCCTTCAGGGCGGCCGGGGTGACGGTGGTGGCGCTCATACGGCGACCTCCTCGCGGGTGTCGGCGGGCGTGGGGTCCTGCGGGGCACTGGCGCGGTGGCCGGTGAGGGACAGGAACACTTCGTCCAGGCTGGGCAGTTCGGTGGTGATGGCGGAGAGGGTGATGCCGCGCGCGGTGACGGCGCCGACGACGGCGGTCAGCTGCTCGTCGCTGAGGATCGGCACCAGCAGGGTCCCGGTCTGGTCGTCGACGGTGGTGGACGCGAGGCCGGTGATGCCGAGTTCGTCCAGCATGCCGGCGAGCGGGCGCAGCTCCAGCGGGTCGAGCGGCCGGACGCGCAGGGTGCGTCCGCCTACGCGGGCCTTCAGCTCCTCGATGCCGCCCTTGGCGATGACCTTGCCGCGGTCGACCACGGTCAGCTCGGAGGCGAGCTGCTCGGCCTCCTCCATGTACTGGGTGGTGAGCAGCACGGTGACGCCGTCGCCGACCATGGCCTTCACCTCGGCCCAGACCTCGTTGCGGGTGCGGGGGTCGAGTCCGGTGGTCGGCTCGTCCAGGTAGAGCACGGCCGGCCGGCCGATCATGGAGGCGGCGAGGTCGAGGCGGCGCCGCATGCCGCCGGAGTAGGTGCTCGCGGGGCGCTTGGCCGCCTCGGTGAGGGAGAACCGCTCCAGCAGTTCGTCGGCGCGGGCGCGGGCGTCCTTGCGGGGCAGGTCGAGCAGCCGGCCGATCAGGTAGAGGTTCTCCCAGCCGGGGAGCTTCTCGTCCACGGAGGCGTACTGGCCGGTGAGGCCTATCACCCGGCGGAGCTGGCGGGGCTGGCGCACCACGTCGTAGCCGGCCACCACCGCCTCGCCGGCGTCCGGGGTGATCAGGGTGGACAGGATGCGTACCAGGGTGGTCTTGCCGGCGCCGTTGGGGCCGAGCACGCCCATCACGGTGCCCTGCCGCACGTCCAGGTCGACTCCGTCCAGAGCCTTGGTCTCGCCGTAGTGCTTGACCAGTCCCCGTACGGTCACGGCGTGGCTCCCGCCGGCGGGGGTGTCGTCGATTCGCGTCATGCCGTAGACAGTGCCAGGCCCCACCGACAAACCACCGACAGCCGACCGACAGCCGCTGTGTGCTCTGTCGGCACCGGAAAAGGATTTGCCCGGCGAGGGGCCGGGGACCGAGCATTCCCCGGTGATACGCGCGCTGCTTCCCGACCTCGCCCCCTGGAAGGGCTCCGTGGACTTCCGGCGGTTGTGGAAGTCGGGTCTGATCAGCGGCTTCGGTACGTTCCTGACGTTCGTCGCGGTACCGGTGCAGCTGAAGGAGCTGACCGGCTCGGCGGCGGCGGTCGGCGCGGTCGGTGCCGTGGAGCTGCTGCCGCTGATCGTGTGCGGGCTGTACGGCGGGGCGCTCGCCGACGCGCTCGACAAGCGCCGGCTGATCGTGTGGACGGAACTCGGCCAGGGTCTGCTCAGCGCCGTCCTGCTGCTGAACGCCCTGCTGCCCGGCCCGGCCGTCTGGCCGCTGTATGCCGTCGCCGCGCTGTCCTCCGCCCTGGTCTCCGTGCAGCGCCCGGCGCTGGACTCGCTGTGGCCCCGGATCGTGGCCCACGACCACCTGCCGGCCGCGGCTTCCCTGAACTCGCTGCGCTGGACGGTCGGCGGGGTCGCGGGCCCGGCGGTCGCGGGCGTGGTCGTGGCCTACGCGGGCCTGGGCTGGGCGTACGCGGCGGATGTGCTGACCTTCGCGGTGTCGCTGGCGTACATCGTGCGGATCGCGCCCGCCCCCGCCGCCGCGGAGGCGGTCCGGCCCTCGCTCACCGCGATCTGGGAGGGCGCCCGGTACGCGTGGAGCCGCAAGGAGCTGCTGGGCACGTACGCCGTGGACCTGGCGGCGATGTTCCTGGCGATGCCGCTGGCCGTGCTGCCGTTCCTCGCCGACGACCTGCGCGCGCCGTGGGCGCTGGGCCTGATGTACGCGGCGATGCCGGCCGGCGCCCTGCTGGTGAGCCTGACCGGCGGCTGGACCTCGCGGATGCACCGGCACGGGCTGATGGTGGTGCTGGCCGCGGCCGGCTGGGGGCTCGCGGTGGCGGCGGCCGGGGTGTGCGGGAACGTGTGGCTGGTGCTCGTGCTGCTGACCCTGGGCGGTGGCTTCGACATGGTCAGCGGGATCTTCCGGTCCGCGATGTGGAACCAGACCATCCCGGACGAGCTGCGCGGCCGCCTCGCCGGCATCGAGCTGCTCTCCTACTCGGTCGGCCCCCAGCTCGGCCAGGTCCGCGCGGGCAGCCTCGCCGCGTGGGCCGGCGTCCGGACGTCGATAGCCTCCGGCGGCCTGGCCTGCGCCGGCGTGGTGGGCCTGCTCGCCCTGTGCCTGCCGGGTCTGATGGCGTACGACGCGCGCACCAACGAACACGCGGTGCGGATGCGCGAGCGCCGGGCCGCCGCCACTCCTGAGACGGTCGCCTGATCAGAGGCGGCGGCGGTGCCGCTTGGGCTTGGGTTCGGGTGGCCGTCGGCTCCCCGGCTGCGGTGGGCGCCCGGACCTGTTGCGGCACGCACCCGAGCCCGGCGGGCCGACGCCGCTCCGGGGACCGGCGCCCGAGCAGGGGTCGTCGGTGCTGCCCCCGGGTCGCGGACCCGACGGCGTTCGTCCTGCGCACCGCGGCGGGACCTGCGCGGCCCCATGGAAACGGCGCTCGTGCCGTCACACACGCGGAGCGGGGACCGTCGCCGGTCGAGGCCGTCGAGGGCTCGGCGGTCCTCGCCGGTCCCGCCCCGGTCCGGGACGCGGGTGTCCGGCGGCCGGCCTCCCGGGGGGATCGAGGCGACGCGCGAGCCCGCCCGGCCACCGGCCGTCGCGGCACCGGATCGTTGCCTGGTGGTGGACGACCCGTGGCGCCCACGCCGGCCCGCACCCGGAGCAGGCCGCCGGTCAGCCGCTGTCGGTGTCGCCGCGTGCAGACGCGTCGTGCCAGCGCGGGTCGTTCTCCCACTGCAGGTTGCGTTCGGCGGCGGTCTCCATCGCGTGCTGGGCCTCCTGGCGGGAGGCGTACGGGCCGAAGCGGTCCTTGCCCGGGCAGTCCGGGCCCTCCTCGACCTTCTTGTGCTCCAGGCAGTAGAACCACTCACCCGGCTTGCCGGCGGTGCGCTTCTTGAACAAGGACATCGGCTGCTCCTCTCGCCAGGGTCATGTTCCCCCATGTGGGCTCGATAGACTCGCCGGCATGTCTGGCCAGTCGCTGCTCGTACCGGGGGAGCTGTCCCCCATCCGTTCCGTCCCGGGAAACATCCGGCGTCCCGAGTACGTCGGCAAGCCCGCGCCGGCCTCGTACACCGGCCCGGAGGTGCAGACCCCGGAGACCGTCGAGGCCATGCGGGTCGCGGGGCGTATCGCCGCGCGGGCGATGGAGGAGGCCGCGAAGGTCATCGCGCCCGGTGTCACCACGGACACGCTGGACAAGGTGGCGCACGCGTACATGTGCGACCACGGCGCCTACCCGTCCACGCTCGGCTACCGCGGCTTCCCGAAGTCGCTGTGCACCTCGGTCAACGAGGTCATCTGCCACGGCATCCCGGACTCGACGGTCCTCAGGGACGGCGACATCGTCAACCTGGACGTCACCGCGTACATCGGCGGCGTGCACGGCGACAACAACGCCACCTACCTGGTCGGTGACGTGGACGAGGAGTCCCGCCTGCTGGTCGAGCGCACCCGCGAGTCGCTGAACCGGGCGATCAAGGCGGTGAAGCCGGGCCGGCAGATCAACATCATCGGCCGGGTCATCGAGTCGTACGCCAAGCGCTTCGGCTACGGGGTGGTGCGGGACTTCACCGGGCACGGCATCAACTCGTCGTTCCACTCGGGGCTGATCATCCCGCACTACGACAGCCCGCACGCCACCACGGTGATCCAGCCGGGGATGACCTTCACGATCGAGCCGATGCTGACGCTGGGCACGCACGAGTACGACATGTGGGACGACGGCTGGACGGTCGTGACGAAGGACCGCAGGCGGACCGCGCAGTTCGAGCACACGCTCGTGGTGACGGAGTCCGGCGCGGAGATCCTGACCCTGCCCTGATCCATCCCTGACCTTTCCGTGAAAGCCCGCCCCTGCCGGGGGCGGGCTTTCTCTCGGACGCTTTTACCGACATACTGTCGGGAAGTTCCCGACATCGAGTCGGAATAGGCGTTGACTTAGGTAAGGCTTACCTTAGAGGATGTGCTCATGGACTCCTTCTCGTCCCTGATCCGCACCGCGTCGCACGAGCAGCACGTGGAAGCGGAGACCTCGACGTTCATGAGCGATCTGCTGGGCGGCCGGCTCGGTGTGGACGCGTACGCGCGCTACACCGAGCAGTTGTGGTTCGTCTACGAAGCCCTGGAGAGCGCCACCGGGCACCTGGCCGGCGATCCGGTGGCCGGCCCCTTCGTCCAGCCGGAGCTGCTGCGGCTGCCGGCCCTGGAGCGGGACCTGGCGCATCTGCGCGGGCCCGACTGGCGGGCGGGGCTGACCGCCCTGCCGGCGACCCGGGCGTACGCGGACCGGGTGCGCGAGTGCGCCGAGGGCTGGCCCGGCGGCTATGTCGCCCACCACTACACCCGCTATCTCGGCGACCTGTCGGGCGGTCAGATCATCCGCGACCGGGCGGAGAAGACCTGGGGCTTCGCCAGGAAGGGCGACGGCGTCCGCTTCTACGTCTTCGAGGAGATCGGCAACCCGGCCGCCTTCAAGCGCGGATACCGGGAGCTGCTGGACGCGATCGGCGTGGACGAGCTGGAGCAGCAGCGGATCGTCGGCGAGTGCAAGCGGGCGTTCGCGCTGAACACGGCCGTCTTCCGGGCGCTGGGCGAGGAGTTCCCGCTCACCGCCTGAGCCGAGCCGGCCGCCCGGTTCCGGGTGCCGGCACGACCGGGCCCCCTCGGCGCGCGAGAGGCGCGGAGGGGGCCCGGACCGGTCGGGTCAGCGCAGGTAGTCGCTGCAGTGGACGCCGCTCCAGGCCGCGTGGTTGACGGACGAGCTCAGCTCGCCGGCGTACGGGCTGCAGACGGGGTAGTCGTTGTTGTCGCCCATGTCGTCGTGGCCGGCGGCACTGGCGGTCGTCGCGCCGGTGGCGGCGAGTGCCGCGGCCAGCACGGTGGCGGCGAGGACGGAACGGATGCGCATGGTGCTCCTCTCGGGGAGGCAGAGTGGTCACGCCCAGAGGTAACCGCTCGCTCTCACACGCACACACGACTCCACCCGAACGGAGCCCGAAGGACCACCCGCGCGCCGCCGTTCAGCGTTCGAGGCTGACCCGTCCGCCGATCTCGATCCAGCCGTGCGGCTGCGGGGCGGTGAGGAGCTGCGAGCCCCGGCCCTGCGTGATGTTCAGCGCCCGGCCGAGCAGGTCGGTGAGCAGCAGCGCGGCGGCACCGGTCGCCTCGTCCTCGTCGATGCCGTCGCCGCGTCCCGGGAAGGCGCGGGCGCGTACCCGTCCGGCCGCCTCGTCCTGCCACGCCCAGGCGTACAGCCTCCCCCAGACTTCGTCCGGGGGGACCCCCATCTCGCTTCGCTCCCCCGGCGGCGGCACCTTCAACGCGTCGACCTCGGCCGCGCTCGCGTACTGCCGCAGGGTGCGCGGCGGGGCCCACTGCGCGCGAGCCTCGATCCAGGTGAACTCGCCGTCCAGGCGCGTCCCGACGACCCCGGCGGGCGTGACCAGCTCGGGCACGTCGAGCAGCCAGGCGGTGCCGACGCAGGGGTGGCCGGCGAAGGGCAGCCGGGCGGCGGGCGTGTAGATGTCGATCACTCCGCGCTCGGGGTCGTCCACGAACACGGTCTCGCTGAAGCCGAGTTCGGCCGCCAGCCGCTGCCGGCCGGCCGGCTCGGGCAGCACCGAGCCCTCGCGGACGACGCCCAGCTCGTTGCCGTAGCCGCCGTCGGGTCCGCAGAAGACGCGGAGTACGTCGTAGTCAGTCACCGGTGCATTCAAACACCGCTCCCGGCGCGGGTGCCTCCCCGGCGGGAACACGCCGGGGAGGGGCGCGGGGTTACGCCTCCGCGTGCGCCGGACGGCGCCTGCGGACCGCGACGACCACGCCGGCGCCCGCCGCCACGGTGACCGCGGCCGCCGCGCCCAGGGCGCCGACGGGGGTGTCGGAGCCGGTGGCGGCCATGGTGCCGCCGACCACGCCACCGCCGCCGGTGGTGGAGCCGGTGCCGGTGGTGCCCGCGCCGGTCGTGCCCGCGCCGGTGCCGGTGGCCGTGGTCGTGGTCGTGCCGCCCGTGCCCGTCGGCAGGGTGGCGCCCTTCTTGACGGCCACGGAGAGGTTGACCGGGTCGAGGACGGTGCCCTTGGGGTAATAGCCGCTGAACGCCTTGGCGCCCGCGTCGGTGAGGGTGGCCGTCACGCCGTTCACGGTGATGACGTTCTTCTTGGCCGTCAGGTCGGTGGACTTGGCCTTGAGGTCGGCCAGCACCACGTCCTGGGACTTCTTGCCGAGGCTGGTGACGTCGGCGGTCAGCTTGCCGGTACCCCGCTTCAGCGTGGCGTGCAGGTCGCTGAGGGTGAGGTCGAGGCCGTAGGTGCCGTTGGTCTCGTGGCCCTTGAAGTTCACCGCGCCCTTGACGGCGGCGGCGAGGCTGTCGGCCTTGGTGTCGTAGCTGCCGGTGGCGCCCGGGAAGGTGAAGGCGCCGTTGCCGGAGGCCTGCTTGGCGCCGCCCGAGGTGGAGATCTTGCCGTGGGCCACGCCGCCGACGACGTAGGTGCGGAAGGACTTCTTGACGCCCCAGCCGAGCGTGCCGTCGACTATCGAGCCCATGGTCGGGGCGGTCGAGGCGGTCGGGCTCGGGCTCTTCGAGGGGGACTTGGTCGGCTTGGCGGTCGCGGTCGCCGTCGGCTTGGCGGTGGCCGTCCCCGTGGGGGTCGGGGTGGCGGTCTTGGTGGGCGTCGGGTCCGGGGTCTGCTTCGGCGGAACCACCGACACCGGGTCGCCGGCCGCGCCCGCGTAGGAGGAGCTGCCGAGGAAGTCGCCGGCCTGGGTGGTCAGGGTGGTGCCCAGGTTCGTCATGTCCTGGCTGGTCGGCGCCGCGACCTTGGCGAGCGGCACGTCCTGCTGCTTGGCGCCGCCGTCGGCGACCAGGTCGGCGGTGAGGGCGCCGGTCGCGCTGTCGTACTGGACGTCCGAGATCTCCCGCTTGAACCCGTGCAGTTTGGACTCGATGGTGAGGGTGCCCTGGAAGGCCAGGTGCACGGTGTGCTTGGCGCTGTCGTAGCTCCCCTTGCCGTCGGTGAAGGTGAAGGCGCCGTTGTTCGCGGCCTGCGAGGCGCCGCCGGTGGCGGTGAAGGTGCCCTGGGCGAAGCCGGTGACGTAGGAGCGGTACGACTGCTTGATGCCCCAGGTCAGCTGGTAGCCGGTGAGCGGGATGTCGGCGGCCGAGGCGGTGGTGGCCGTCAGCGCGGTGAGGGCGCCGGAGCCGAGGGTGACCGCGACGGCGGCGGCTGCGAGGGCGAGGCGTCTGGGAGCAGTGGCGGGCATGGGTGGTCCGTCTCCTTGGGTCGGTTCGGGGGTGTGGTCAGCCCTGGCCGGCGGCCTTGCGGGCGCGGTGCCGGCGCAGGGCGTAGGTGCCGCCCGCGGCGAGCAGCAGCACGCCGGCCGCGGTGAGGGCGAGGGGCAGGACGGGGGGGCCGTCGTCGTGGGTGCCGTCGTCGGCCTTGGTGGTGGCCGCCGCCGGGGTGGGCGCGGGCGACGGTGTGGGGTCGGCGGCGCTGCCCGGGTCGGGCAGCACGGGCAGCCGGGCGTCGTCGGTGAGGGTGACGGCGAGGGACACGGGGTCCATCGCGGTGCCGGGCCGGTACATCCCGCCGAAGGCCTTGGCGCCCTCGGCGGTGAGCCTGGCGGGGGCCTCGGTGAGCTTGGCGAGGCCCTTCTCGGCGGTGAAGTCCTTGGCGGTGAAGGTGACCAGCGGGACCTTCCGCGTGGTGGTCCCGGCGCTGGTGACGTCGGCGTACAGGGTGCCCTCGCCGTCGTGGACGGTGGCGGCGACCCTGCCGAACTCCAGGTCGAGGCCGTGCTTGCCGGTGAAGCGGAGCGTGCCGCGGAAGTGTGCGGTCAACTCGCCCTTGGCATAGGTGCCTTCGCCCGCGGGGAAGCGGAAGAGGGCGCCGCCGTCGCGGGCTCCGTCGGCGAGGGTCCACCTGCCGTGCGCGATGTCGCCGGTGACGTACTCGCGGAAGGTGCGGCGCACCCCCCAGTCGACGGCGCCGTCCACGAGCGCGCCGGGCTTCTGGGACCGCTTCTCCTTGTGTCCGGCGGACGTGGAGGGCTTGGGCGAGGTCGCGGTGGCGGCCGGGCGGACGTCGGCGGCGAGGGTCACCGGGTCCAGGGCGGTGCCAGCGGTGTAGTAGCCGGCGAAGGACGTGGCGCCCTGCGCGGTGAGCGTGGCGGGCACATTGGCCAGGGCGACGGAACTGCCGCCGCCGCGCATGTCGATGCCGCGCAGGGAGAGGGAGGCGAAGGGCACCTGCGCGGACGTCGTGACCGTCCCGGTGCCCTTCGCCTTGCTGGTGACGTCCAGGTAGAGCGTGCCGGAGCCGCCGGAGATCCGGACCGTGGGGCGGCTGAGGGTGAGGTCGAGCTGGTAGGAGCCGCCGCCGGTGCGGTGGCCGACGAAGTGCACGCCGCCGGCGAAGGAGGCGTGGAACGCCCCGGTGTCGCCGTCGTACGAGCCGGTCGCCGACGGGAAGCGGAACTGGCTGCTGCCCACGGTGGCCGCGCCGCCGGTGAGGGAGTAACTCCCCTTGGCGATGGGCCCGGTGACGTAGCTCTGGAACGAGGACTTCACGCCCCAGTCGAGCCGTCCTCCCTGCACGGTGCGGCTCGCGGCCTGCGCCGGACCGGCCGGGAGCAGCAGGGCCCCCAGGACGGTGGCGCACACCGCGGTGACCAGGGCACGAAGGCGCGCGGGCATGGAGGGTCCTCCGGGAACGACAGCGGGTAGCAGGTTTAGGTAAGGCTAACCTAAACTCTATCCGGCAGAAGCGGAAGCCGATCGAAGGGAACGGGACGAGACCGTGAGACGGTTGCGCACACAACTGGCGGGGACACTCGTCTCCTTGGTGGTCCTCGCGGTGGGCGCCACCGGCTGCGGCCACTCCACCGGGGCCGCGGCCCCGGCCCGGACGGCGGCCACGGCCGACCGCGTGGAGCCGCTGAAGGACACCCCGACGCCCCGGCTGCCGGTCACCGTCGACTCGGCCGACGGCCGTGAGGTGACCGTGCGCCAGGCGCGGCGGATCGTGCCGCTGTCCGGCAGTCTCAGCGAGATCGTGTTCACGCTGGGGCTCGGCGAGCGGGTCGTCGCCCGGGACATCACCGCCACCTTCCCGCAGGCGGCGAAGCTCCCGGTCGTCACCCGCAACCACGACGTCTCCGCCGAGAGCGTGCTGTCCCTCAAGCCCGACCTGGTGCTCGCCGAGACCACCTCCGGACCGGCGGAGGCCATCGGGCAGATCCGCGCGGCCGGTGTGCCGGTGCTGGTCATCGACCCGGCCAAGGGCCTGTCGGACGTCGGCCCGCGCATCGGGGCCGTGGCCCGCGCGCTCGGCGTCCCGGCGGCGGGCGAGGAGCTGACCCGGCGTTCGGAGCAGCGCATCGCCGCCGTGCGCAAGACCGTGCCGGCGCACAAGGACAAGCCCCGGGTGGCGTTCCTGTACCTGCGCGGCTCGGCCTCCGTCTACCTCATCGGCGGCACGGGCTCGGGCGCGACCTCGCTGCTGGAGGCCGCCGGGGCGGTGGACGCGGGCGCCGCGTCCGGGCTGTCCAAGGACTTCACCGCCATCACCACCGAAGCCCTCGCGAAGGCCGCGCCGGACGCGATCCTCGTCATGACCAAGGGGCTGGAATCCGTGGGCGGGATCGACGGGCTGGTGAAGATCCCGGGCGTCGCCGAGACCCCGGCGGGCATGCACCGCAGGGTCGTGTCCGTCGAGGACGGCGTGCTGCTGAACTACGGGCCGCGCACCGACCGGGTACTGGCGACCGTGGTGCGCCAGCTCTACGGGGGCGGGGACAGGTGACCGTGCTCGACAAGGCCGCCGAGCGGACGGCCGCCGCCCCGCTCCGGGCCCGGCGCTCCACCGGATGGCTGCTCACGGTGGGCCTGGTGGCCGCCCTGCTGGTGCTGGTGCCGGTGGCCGCCGGCCTCGGCGCCTATCCGATCCCGGTCGCCGACGTCGTCGGCTCGGTGCTGCACCGGGCGCACCTGGGCGGCTCCGCGCTGGACCGGGTGCCCGAGTCGGTGCTGTGGAACGTCCGGTTCCCCCGGATCGTGCTGGCGCTGCTGGTCGGCGCCTCACTCGGCTGCGCGGGGGCCCTGATGCAGGGCGTGTTCGGCAATCCGCTCGCCGAACCCGGCGTCATCGGCGTCTCCTCGGGGGCGGCGGTCGGCGCGGTCGCCGCGATCGCGTTCGGCCTCGACTTCCTCGGCATGTGGACGGTGCCGGTCCTCGCGTTCCTGGCCGGGCTCGGCACGGTGCTGCTCGTGTACGCCATGTCCCGCTCGGGAGGCCGTACCGAGGTGGTGACGCTGATCCTCACCGGGATCGCGGTGAACGCCTTCGGGGGCGCGCTGATCGGCCTCTTCCTGTTCTTCGCGGACACCGCGGCCGTCAGCCAGATCACCTTCTGGCAGCTCGGCTCGCTGTCCCAGGCGACCTGGTCCAAGGTGCTCGCGGTGCTGCCGTGGGCGGTCGGGGGGCTGGCGCTCGCCCCGCTGTACTCCCGGCGCCTCGACCTGCTGGCCCTCGGCGAACGGCCCGCCCGGCACCTGGGCGTGGACGTGGAGCGGCTGCGGCTCACCCTGGTGCTGGTGATCGCGCTGCTGACGGCGGCGGCGGTCAGCGTCGCCGGGATCATCGGCTTCGTCGGACTGGTCGTGCCGCATCTGCTGCGGATGGCGGCGGGTCCCGGGCATCGCTTCCTGGTGCCGGGCAGCGCCCTGCTCGGCGCGCTGGTGCTGCTCGGCGCCGACCTGGCCGCGCGGACGGCCGCCGCGCCGGCCGAGCTGCCGCTGGGCGTGCTGACCTCGCTGCTCGGCAGCCCGTTCTTCTTCCTGCTGCTGCGCAGGACCCGCCGCCGACAAGGGGGGTGGGCATGAGCGTCGTCCCGAACGTCCGGGGGCTGCTGCGGTCCCGTCCGCTGCCGCCCGCCCGGCCGGCCCCGGGCGAGCTGCTGGCCGAGGCCGAGGACCTGCACGTACGGCTCGGCGCCGAGCCGGTGCTCGGCGGGGTCGGGGTGCGGGTGCGGGCCGGTGAGGTGCTCGCGCTCGTCGGGCCCAACGGCGCCGGCAAGTCGACCCTGCTCGGCGCCCTCGCGGCGGACGTCCCGGCCGCCGAGGGTGTCGTACGGCTGCACGGACGGCCGGTCTCCGGGTGGACGCCGGCCGAACTCGCGCTGCGCCGGGCGGTGTTGCCGCAGTCGGCGGAACTGGCCTTCCCGTTCACCGTCGAGGAGGTCGTCCGGATGGGCCGGGCGCCGCACGCGGCCCCGCCCGCCAAGGACGACCTCGCCGTCGCGGAGGCGATGGCGGCGACCGAGGTCACCGGCTTCGCCGGGCGGCCGTTCTCGGCGCTCAGCGGCGGCGAGCGGGCCCGGGTCGCGCTCGCCCGGGTCCTGGCCCAGCGCGCGCCCCTGCTGCTGCTCGACGAGCCGACCGCCGCCCTCGACCTCAGACACCAGGAGGCCGTCCTGCGGCTGTGCCGGGAGCGGGCGCGGGCCGGGGACGCCGTCGTGGTCGTCCTGCACGACCTCGCCCTCGCCGCCGCCTACGCCCACCGCGTCACCGTCCTCCACGCCGGCCGCGTCGCGGCCGACGGCCCACCGGCCGAGGTCTTCACCGAGACCCTGCTGTCGCGCGTGTACGAGCACCCGGTCGAGGTGTACGACCACCCGCGCACCGGAGCACTCGTGGTGGGGCCGAGGCGCCTGCCCTGATATCGACCACCAGCGCACGGCCCCCCGGTCGCGCCGGAACGGGCGCGGGCCGGGGACGCCGTCGTGGTCGTCCTGCACGACCTGGCCCTCGCCGCCGCCGACGCCCACCGGCCGACTTATTCACCGAGACCCTCCTCTCGAAGGTCTACGAGCACCCGGTCGAGGTGTACGACCACCCGCGCACCGGCGCACTCGTCGTAGGTCCCAGGCGGCTGCCTTGACCGGTGCTTTGCCGGGCCGTGGCGGCTGCTTTGGGGGGCCGCAATCAAGCCGTGTCCGGGGGCGCCGCGTGAGAGCTGAATCACGACTCAGGGGGGTTTGGGTTAGGTATGGCTCAGGTAAGTTAGGGCAGCCTCACCAGTTCAGAACCTGGAGCCTGCATGCGTGCCGTCCGCCTCACCGCCACCGCCGCCACCGCGGTGGCCGCACTGACCGCCCTCTCGGCCTGCACCGCGAAGAGCGACGCCAAGGACGGCGACGCCATCCAGGTCACCGCGGCCGACAGCACGTGCGACACCTCCGCCACGTCGGCCCCGGCGGGCCAGGTCACTCTGAAGATCGAGAACAAGGGCTCGCGGGCCACCGAGGTCGAGATCCTCTTCCCGGACGACCGGATCGTCTCCGAGAAGGAGAACATCGGCCCCGGCACCAAGTACACGCTGACCGCCGAGGTGAAGGCCGGCTCCTACGAGATCGCCTGCCGCCCGGGCATGAAGGGCCACGGCGTCCGGCAGAAGCTGACGGTGACCGGCGCCGGCGCGAGCTCGAAGCGCGACCCGAAGCTGGACCAGGCCGTCGCCGGCTACCGCCAGTACGCCCAGGACCAGGCCGACGACACCGTGCCGCTCGCCCAGAAGTTCGCCGACGCCATCAAGGCCGGCGACCTGGAGGCCGCCAAGAAGGCCTACTCCCCCTCGCGCATCGGCTGGGAGCGCACCGAGCCGGTCGCGGAGTCCTTCGGTGACATCGACCCGAAGACCGACACCCGCGCCGACGGCCTGGAGAAGGGCCAGAAGTGGACCGGCTGGCACCGGCTGGAGAAGGCCCTCTGGCAGGACAAGAAGATCGGCGCCGAGGAGAAGACCCTCGCCGATCAGCTGGTGAGCGACCTCAAGGACTGGCAGCGGCGGGTCGGCAAGGCCGAGATCACCCCGACCTCCATGGCCAACGGCGCCAAGGAGCTGCTGGACGAGGTCGCCACCGGCAAGGTCACCGGCGAGGAGGACCGCTACTCGCACACCGACCTGGCCGACTTCAAGGCGAACGTCGAGGGCGCGCAGCAGGCGTACGAGCTGCTGAAGCCGGTCGCCTCGAAGAACGACCCGGCGCTGACCAAGGAGCTGGACCAGCAGTTCACCGCGCTGAACGGCGTGCTGGCCAAGTACCGCACCGGCAAGGCCTCCTCCGACTTCGTCTCCTACGACAAGGTCACCAAGGACCAGCGCAAGGAGCTGTCGGACTCGGTGAACGCGCTCGCCGAGCCGCTGTCGAAGCTCGCCGCCGCGGTCGTGAAGTAGCCGACGGCGTGGAGGGTGAAGCGATGACCGAGACCCAGGGCGGCAGCCCGTCCCGCCGGGCGCTGCTCGGCTGGGGCGGTGCCGGGCTCGCGCTCGGTGCCGCCGTGGCCGGCGGCGCGGTCGCGATGGCCGAGGCCGGCGACGACCTGGACCCGGCGGCGGACGCCGGCGGCGCGGTGGAGTTCCACGGCGCCCACCAGGCCGGCATCGCCACCCCGGTCCAGGACCGGCTGCACTTCGCCGCGTTCGACGTGAAGACCGACGACCGCGACGCCTTCGTCCAGTTGCTGAAGGACTGGACGGCGGCGGCCCGGCGGATGACCGCCGGCAAGGCGGTCGGCGAGGGCGCCTACGGCGGGCTCGCCGAGGCTCCCCCGGACGACACCGGCGAGGCCCTGGGCCTCAAGCCCAACCGCCTCACCCTCACCCTCGGCTTCGGCCCCTCCCTCTTCGAGCGGTTCGGCCTGGCGGACCGCCGCCCGGCCGCCCTGGCCGACCTGCCGCGGTTCCCCGGCGACAACCTGGACCGCTCCCGCACCGGCGGCGACCTGTGCGTGCAGGCCTGCGCCGACGACCCGCAGGTCGCCGTGCACGCCATCCGCAACCTGGCCCGCATCGGCTTCGGCACGGTCGCCATCCGCTGGTCCCAGCTCGGCTTCGGCAAGACCTCCTCCACCACCCCGGACGCCCAGACCCCCCGCAACCTCATGGGGTTCAAGGACGGCACCCGCAACATCGCGGGCACCGAGACCGGGCGGCTGAAGAAGTACGTGTGGGTCGAGGAGTCGGACACCGACGCCAGGTCGGCCTGGATGACCGGCGGTTCGTACCTGGTCGCCCGCCGTATCCGGATGAACATCGAGACCTGGGACCGCACCTCGCTCCAGGAGCAGGAGGACGTGTTCGGGCGGGACAAGCGCGAGGGCGCCCCCGTCGGCAAGGCCAAGGAGCACGACGCGCCGTTCCTGAAGGCCATGAAGCCGGACGCGCACGTACGGCTCGCGCACCCCGACTCCAACGACGGGGTCACCATCCTGCGCCGTGGCTACTCCTTCACCGACGGCACCGACGGCCTCGGCCGGCTGGACGCCGGCCTGTTCTTCCTGGCCTACCAGCGCGATGTCCGCAAGGGCTTCATCCCGCTCCAGCGGCGGCTGTCCGCCAAGGACGCGCTCAACGAGTACATCCAGCACGTGGGTTCGGCGGTCTTCGCGGTCCCCCCAGGCGTCCGGGACTCCCACGACTGGTGGGGCCGGACGCTGTTCTCCGAGGAGGCGTAGCCCGTGTTCTCCAACTACCTCATCGGTCTGCGCGAGGGCCTGGAGGCGTCGCTCGTCGTCTGCATCCTGATCGCCTACCTGGTCAAGACCGACCGCCGGGACGCCCTGCGGCCCATCTGGACCGGCATCGCCATCGCGATCGCCATCGCCATGGGCTTCGGCTGCGCCCTGGAGTTCGGCTCCCAGGAGATGACCTTCCAGGCGCAGGAGGCGCTCGGCGGCTCGCTGTCCATCGTCGCCGTGGGCCTGGTGACCTGGATGGTGTTCTGGATGCGGCGCACCGCCCGGCACCTGAGGTCGGAGCTGCACGGCAAGCTGGACGCCGCCCTCGCCCTCGGCACCGGCGCGCTGGTCGCCACCGCGTTCCTCGCCGTCGGCCGGGAGGGCCTGGAGACCGCCCTGTTCGTGTGGGCCTCCGTGCACGCCGCCTCCGACGGCACCCCGCGCCCGCTGGTCGGCGTCGCCCTCGGCCTGGCCACCGCGGTACTGCTCGGCTGGCTGTTCTACCGGGGCGCCCTGAAGATCAACCTGGCGAAGTTCTTCACCTGGACCGGCGGCATGCTGGTCGTGGTCGCGGCGGGCGTGCTGGCGTACGGCTTCCACGACCTCCAGGAGGCCGACTGGATCCCGGGCCTGACGAACCTGGCCTTCGACATCAGCGACGCCATCCCGCCGGACAGCTGGTACGGCACCCTGCTCAAGGGCGTGTTCAACTTCCAGCCGGACCCGACGGTCGTCCAGATCACGGTGTGGCTGCTGTACCTGGTCCCGACGCTCACGATCTTCCTGCTCCCGGTAGGGTTCGCCTCCGGGAAGGGGAAGGTGAAGGAGCCCGATGACCAGGGAACGCAGCCGTCGACGCCTTCGCAGGCGTGACCGCGACGCACTCATAGCGGCGGCGCTGACCGCCTTGTCCCTGACGGCGAGCGGCTGTGTGGTGGTGCACGGGGAGAGGGTCCAACTCCCCGCCACCACCCGGGCCGAGGCCGCCAGGGCGCTCACCGCCTTCACCGCCGCGTACAACAAGGCCGACGAGGCCTACGACAGTTCCCTCGACGCGCCTTACGTCACCGGCCCGTTGGCCGACATCGACGCCGCGCGGCTGAAGGCGGGCCACGCCAACAGCCCGTCGGGCAACGCGCACCACGCCCCGCTGAAGCTGACCGACCCGAAGTTCACGATCCCGAAGAAGGCCGGCTGGCCGCGCTGGTTCGTCGCCGACGCGCGGGGCAACAAGGGCGGGAACTACCGCTGGGTGCTGGTGTTCCGGCGGGACGGCCTGGACGAGCGCTGGCAGGTGGCATATCTGACGCTGATGCGGCCGGGCACCGTGCCGCGCTTGCGCACCGACGCGGACGGCTGGGCACGGGCCGTACCGGCCGGCGCGACCGGTCTCGCCGTCCGGCCCCAGGACCTGAGCGAGACGTACACCGGGTATCTCAAGAGCGGCGGCAAGGAGTTCGCGGCCGGCGGCGCCACCAGCGGACTGCGCGCGAGCCGGGCGAAGGAGGCCGAGAAGCCCGGCCTGGTACGGCAGTTCATCGACGAGCCGCTCACCCGTGACGCCTACGCGCCGCTCGCCCTGCGCACGGCGGACGGCGGGGCGCTGGTGTTCTTCACCAGCCGCCACTTCGAGAAGCTGACCGCCGCGCAGGGCGCCTCGGTGCCGGCCCAGAACAAGGACGTACGGGCCCTGACCAAGGGCGAGGTGAAGCAGTCCCTGACCCTGGAGACGATCTCCAACCAGGCCGCCCTCGACCCGGCGGGCGGCGGCCCGGTGCGGCTGCTGGGCCGCGTCCAGGGCCTGACGTCGGCCCAGGGCGACTGAACCGCGCGGGCGGTGACCGTCAGCGCAGCGGCCAGGTCGCGTCCGAGTGACCGGGCTCCGCGCCGACGTGCCGGGCGCAGGCGTCGGTGAGCGTCTCCAGCAGGCTCAGCGGATCGGTGAGCGGCAGCTCCGGGCCGCGCAGCCAGCGCACCCCCGGCCCGTCTTCGGACAGGCGGGCGGGCGGGACGAGCACGTAGGAGCCCCGACAGTGCCAGCGCAGGCCGGGATGCTCGTCCATGGTCTCGGGGCGGCAGTCCAGCTCGCAGGGCCACCACTCGTCCTCGTCCTCCGGGGTGCCCCGGGTGAGGGTGAAGAACAGCATGCGGTCGTCGTCGCTCTCGGCGACCGGGCCGACCTCGACACCGGCGCCGAGCAGCCGCTCCAGCGCCTCCCGGCCCGCCTCCAGGGGCACGTCCAGCACGTCGTGGACCATGCCGGTGGCGGTGACGAAGTTGGCCCCCGGCTGGTGCCGGGCCCACCGCTCGATCTGGGCGTGGTCGGTCGTGGACTGGGTCTGCCAGGCGAACGACACCGGGTGCCGGGCCGGGGTGGGACAGCCGACGCGGTCGCAGGAGCACCGGTAGCCGGGGGCGGGGTGGGCGGCGGGGGCCAGCGGCAGGCCCGCGTCGGCGGCGGCGAGCAGCAGGGCCTCACGCCCGCCGTCGCCTGCGGCCTCCCTCGGGCGGCGGCCCAGCAGCCATTGGGAGAGCCTGCCCTGCCGGCCGGACCGGCCGTCGAACGTCCCGCTCATCTGTCCCCTCGCCTCGCTGGTGTGCGGACAGCATGCCTCATGGTCCCACCTTTGTGTGCTTCGGGGGGCCCGTGGGCGGATGCGGGCGGTTGCGGCCGAGACGTGCCTCACAGGGAGGCGGACGGGTCAGCGCGGGGCGAGGCCGTACAGGGCGTAGTCGACCAGAGTGTCCGTGTAGTCGTGGGAGATCGGCCCGGTGTGCTGGAGCCAGCGCTGCGCGAGGGGCGAGACGAACAGCTCCAGCGCGATCCTCGGGTCCACGTCGGGCCGTACGGCGCCCGCCTCGCGCGCGGCGCGCAGCCGGTCGACGTACCGCTGGAGCTGCGGTTCGAGCAGCCGGGCCACGTACCGCCGGCCCAGTTCCTCGTTGACCAGGCCCTCGGCGGCCAGGGCGCGGGCCGGGGCGTCGAAACGGGGGTCGAGGAATTCGTCCACCGTGGCCCGCAGGACGGCCTTGAGGTCGGCGGCCAGGTCCCCGGTGTCCGGCAGCGCGGGGGTCTCCTGCCCGGCCGCCCGCGCCGCCTGCTCCCCGAGGTCCAGGAATGCCTCCAGCAGGACGTCCGCCTTCGCCGGCCACCACCGGTAGATGGTCTGCTTCCCGACCCCGGCCCGCGCGGCGATGCCCTCGACGGTGGTCCTCGGGTAACCGATCTCCCCGACCAGGGCGAGGGCGGCGGCGTAGATCGCCCGCCGGGACTTCTCGCTGCGGCGGGTGGCGTCGGGGGCGGGGTTCTTGACCATGGGGTGAACGTAACAAGGCGCGGGGGGCGGTGGTGGCGGTCAGGCCCGTTGATCGGCCGGGGGCCAGGCGTCGCCCCAGTCGGCGTCGCGGGCGGCCTTGTACAGGTCGCCGTGGCGCTTGGTGACCGTCGTACGGCTCAGCCGCCCGTCCGGCTCGCACAGGTCGAGCAGCACCTGCCCCTTGCGGATCTGTGGGCGCCGTACGACGCGGGAGGGGGCCGGGTGCGCGGGCAGCCGGGTCGCGGCGACGTACGAAAACTTCTCGTCCTCGTACGCCAGTGAGCCGCCTTTGACCTGCCGGTGCAGCGAGGAGCGGCCGACGCGGGCCGAGAAGTGGCACCAGTCCCGGCCGGGCTCGATCGGGCAGGCGGCGCTGTGCGGGCAGGGGGCCGCCACCCGGAAGCCGGCCGCGATCAGGCGGTCCCGGGCCTCGATGACCCGGGCGTACCCGGCGGGGGTGCCGGCCTCGACGATCACGACGGTACGGGCGGCCCGCGCGGCGGTGTCCACGAGGGCGGCGCGGTCGGCTTCGGCGAGTTCGTTCAGCACGTACGACACCGTGACCAGGTCGGTGTCGTCCAGGGTGAGGCCGGTGCCGATGCGGGCGCGCTGCCAGCGGGCCGCGGTGAGGTCCGGGTGCGCGGCGGCGATCTCCCGGCCGAGGGCGAGGGCGGGTTCGGCCCAGTCCAGGACGGTCACCGGGCGGGTGCCGGGCCAGGTGTCCGCCACGGCCCAGGTGGCGGCGCCGGTGCCGCCACCGATGTCGGTGTGGCTCGCCGGCGCCCAGTCGGGGACGGTGGCGGCGAACGCGGCCAGGGCGCCGGCCACGGCCTCGAAGGTGGCCGGCATGCGGTAGGCGGCGTAGGCGGCGACGTCCGCGCGGTCGCGCAGGATCGGGGCGTCGGTGGGGGTGGCTCCGCGGTAGTTGGCGATGAGCCGCTCGACGGCCGCGCCGACGGCACGGGGCGGCAGCCCGTCGAGAAGCTCGGCCAGGGCGGTGCGGAGGGGGTCGTTCACCCGGGAATTCTACGGCGCGGTGTGTTCGCCTCGACCCCTCGCCCACCCGTCCGACTCGGCCGACCGGGAGGGCACCGAGCGGTAGCTGTCCTGCGTCGGGTGGTGTGGGGTGCGCTTGGGTGGTGTGGGGTGCGCTTGGGGAGTGCCGGGGACGTGCGGATGCGGCACGGGGGATCGCGAGCATGGCCCCGGCCGCGCGCCCCCGGCCTGGCCGGCCTGGCCGTCCCCGACCCGCCCGCCGGCTACCCGGCACACCAGCCCTCGCCCCTCCCCCGGACCACCGGCCCACAGCACCTCAGCCGCCCCGAGCCTCACTTCCGCCGCCCTCCGGGCGCACCTCCCTCACACCACCGCCCGTGCCAAATGACCGGCCAATCGGACCCTCGGCGCGTTCGACGCGGGCCGTCGGACGGGATGGACCCTGTTGGTGAGAAGGACGAGGAAGGTGTCCGTGGCCGGGTCGAGGGTGAGGGACGTGCCCGTGAAGCCCGTGTGGCCCGCCGCGCCGTGCCCCGCGAGGTCGCCCATGAACCACGGCTGGTCGAGGGCGAAGCCGAGGCCGGGCGGGGTCAGGAGGAGTTCCACGAAGTCGGGGCCGAGGATGCGCGCGGGGCCGTAGGAGCCGCCGGCGAGCAGGGTCCGGCAGAAGACCGCCAGGTCGGGCGCGGTGGAGAAGAGGCCCGCGTGACCGGCGACCCCGCCGAGCGCCCACGCGTTCTCGTCGTGGACCACCCCGCGCAGCATCCCCCGGCGGGCCTTGGCCCACGGCGGCCGCTGGTCCTCGGTGGCCGCCGCGCCGGGGCACGGACCGAAGCCGGTGGCGGTCATGCCGAGCGGCCGGGTGATCCCGTCCCGGATGACGACGTCGAGCGTCCGGCCGGTGACGCGCTCCAGCACGAACTGGAGCAGGAGCATGTTGAGGTCCGAGTACAGCACCGTGCCCGGCGGCGTGATCGGCGCCTCCGCCCGCAGCGCCGCCATCCGCGCCGCGTCGTCCGGGCAGTCGTACAGGGGCAGTTCGGGGCGCAGCCCGCTGGTGTGGGTGAGCAGGTGCCGCACGGTGATCCCGTGTACGGCCGCCGCGCGGAAGTCGGGCAGGAAGTCGCCGACCCGCGCGTCCACGCCGAGGGTGCCCCGCTCGATCTGCTGCACGGCGGCGACGGACGTGAACAGCTTGGTCAGGGACGCCAGGTCGAAGGGCGTGTCCACGGTGGCCGGGACCCGCGCAGCGGGCGGCAGTTCGACGCCGGTGTCGCTCTCGGGGTCGTAGGACGCGTACCGCACGGCCCAGCCCGCCGCCTCGGCCACGGCGATCACCGGCCCGCGCCCGGCCACCGCGACGGCGCCGGGTGCCCAGGGGCGCGCCCCGGCGGTGAGGGCGTGCACCTCGCCGACCAGGTGCCCGAGTTCGACGGGGTCGAGACCCGCCCGCTCGGGTGTGTCGACGCGCAGTCTCGGTGCGCTCAGTTCCGCTCTCCCTCCGGGCCCGACCCCGCACGCGCGTTCCCGCGTGCCGTCCAGGGACGGCACATTCCCACGAAGCAGGCCGTCGCGACCAGTGCTCCCGACAGCTGGACGACGGCCATGGGGACGGCGGTGTGCTCGCCGGCGACACCGACCAGCGGCGAGGCGACCGCGCCGACGAGGAAGGAGGAGGTGCCGAGCAGCGCGGAGGCGGAGCCGGCGGCGTGCCGGACGCGCAGCAGGGCGAGGGTCTGGGCGTTGGGGAGGGTGACGCCCATCGCCGACATGAGGACGAAGAGGGCGGCGGCGACCGGCACCAGGCCGACCTCGCCGAAGACCCCGGCGGACATCAGCAGCAGGGCCGTCGCGGCGAGCACGATCACCGCGAGGCCCACCGCGAGCACCTTCTCCAGCGCGACCCGGCCGACCAGCACCTTGCCGTTGAGCTGTCCGGCGGCCACCAGACCGACAGAGTTGAGGCCGAACAGCAGGCTGAAGGTCTGCGGGGAGGCGCCGTAGATCTCCTGGATGACGAACGGCGAGGCGGAGACGTAGGCGAACAGCGCGGCGAAGGCGAAGCCGCCGGCGAGCATGTAGCCGGTGAAGGGGAGGTCGGCCAGCAGCCGGCGCATGGCGCGCAGGGCCTCCCCCGCTCCCCCGGCGTGCCGTTCGGCGGGCTCCAGCGTCTCGGGCAGCCGGACCCAGACCAGCGCGAGCAGCGCGGCGCCGACGACGGTGAGGACCACGAACACCCCGCGCCAGTCCGTGAAGCGCAGGATCTGCCCGCCGATCAGCGGGGCCACGATGGGGGCGGCCCCGGAGATCAGCATCAGGGTGGAGAAGAAGCGGGCCATGGCGACCCCGTCGTACAGGTCGCGTACGACGGCCCGCGCGATGACGACGCCGGCGGCCCCGGCGAGGCCCTGCACCAGCCGGAACGCGATCAGGGTCTCGACGGTGGGCGCGAGGGCGCACAGGGCGGTGGCGACGAGGTAGACGGCGAGACCGGCGAGCAGCGGGCGGCGCCGGCCCCAGCGGTCACTCATCGGGCCGACCAGCAGCTGGCCGAGCGCGAGCCCGGCCATGCAGGCGGTCAGCGTGAGCTGGACGGTGACGGCGGGGGCGTCCAGCGAGCGGGTGACCTCGGGCAGCGACGGGAGGTACATGTCCATCGCGAGCGGGGTCGTCGCGGTGAGCGCGCCGAGCATCAGGGTGATGAGCGCCCCGGCGGGACGCCGGTGGCGGTCCGGTGCCGGTGTGGCGGCGGACCCGGGTGCCGGGTCCGGTGTCGGTGCCGGGTCCGGTGCCGGTGCCGGTGCCGGTGCCGGTGCCGGGTCCGATGCCGGTACCGGCGCGTGCTCGGCCATGTGCCCCTCCCTCTGCTGACTTCTGCTGACTTCTGCTGACCTCTGCCGCCCTCTGCCGCTGGGCCGCACCCATGCTCTCAGCTCGTACGCGATGCCGGGGAACGCGTGAGCGAGACGGGGCGGATGCGGGCAGGCCCGCATCCGGTACGGGCGGGCCCGGAGCTGGAACGGGCCGGCCCGTATGGCGGACATCGGATTCCGCATCGCGGACTCGACGCCTACGCTGCGGTGCCATGACTGACAGGAACTCGAAGATCGCGGTGGTGACGGGTGCCGGTTCCGGCATCGGACGGGCGGTCAGCGCGGAGCTGCTGCGGCACGGCTGGTCGGTGGCGCTGGCCGGCCGGCGCGCCGGGACGCTGGAGGAGACGGCGGCGCTGGTGCCGGAGGGTGCCGCGCTCCCCGTGCGCACGGACGTGTCCCACCCCGAGGAGGTGGAGGCGCTGTTCACGGCGGCCGTGGACCGGTTCGGCCGGGTGGACCTGCTGTTCAACAACGCGGGGACGTTCGGGCCGGGCGGGGTGCCGGTGGAGGAACTGCCGTACGAGGCCTGGCGGCACGTGGTGGACACCAACCTCAACGGGGCGTTCCTGTGCGCGCGGGCGGCGTACCGGCGGATGAAGGAGCAGGACCCGCGGGGCGGCCGGATCATCAACAACGGCTCCGTCTCGGCGCACGCCCCCCGCCCCCACTCGGTGGCCTACACCGCGACCAAGCACGCGCTGACCGGCCTGACCAAGTCGCTGTCGCTGGACGGACGGCCGTACGGCATCGCGGTCGGGCAGATCGACATCGGCAACGCGGCGACCGACATGACGGCCGGGATGCGGACGGGCGCGCTGCAGGCGAACGGGGGAGTAGCCCCGGAACCGGTGATGGACGTGGCGGATGTGGCGCGCACGGTGCGGCACATGGCGGAACTGCCGCTGGAGGCGAACGTGCAGTTCGCGACGGTGCTGGCGACGGCGATGCCGTACGTCGGTCGCGGCTGAGGGCGCCCGCACAACCGGAGTTGACGCATCCGCGGTATTGCGGCCGGTCGGGAACATGTGCTCAACTCTTCTGCACGAGAGCTTCACAGTTGGAGCACATCGATTCCACCGGCCACACCGAGGGGGGAGTCGGCGGCCGTTCCACGGGACCGGAAGTGGGGGTGGACCCCGCGTGCGAGCGCGGGGTACGCACCGGTCGGTGGAACGGCCGCCGCGAAACGTCAGCGGCGGTGCCTGCCCGCGGAGTCCGGGGTGTCCGGGTCGGCAGAGGCTGTCCTGCGGCGCCGGCGCAGCGCCCAGACCCCGGCGCCCAGCAGCGCGGCGGTGCCCGCGGCGCCCTCGGCCAGATGCCAGGGCGAGTCGGTCTTCACCGCGGTGCCCTGTGCGCCGGCCGCCGCCCGGACCGCCTTGTGCATCGGTGCCGGGCTCGCACCGCCCTCGCTGAGCGGATCGACCAGCGCGCCGACGGACCGGGCCGTACGCCCGGTGCCGAAGCCCCAGTCCAGCAGGGCGGCGGCGTGCTCGTAGACGGCGTTGCTGCCGGCGGTGGGGTGCATGACGGTGACCAGCAGGGTGCGCCCACCGCGTACGGCGGCCCCGGTGAAGGTGTTGCCGGCGTGGCTGGTGTAACCGTTCTTCACGCCGATGAGGCCGTCGTACGTCTGCAGGCCCCACGCGCCGGTCAGCAGGCGGTCGGTGTTCTGGATCTGGAAGGTCTTCTTGCCGCCGGCCGGGAAGTCGGCGGTGCGGGTGCCGCAGTAGCCGCGGAAGTCGGCGTCCTTCAGGCCGTGGCGGGCGAAGAGCGTGAGGTCGTAGGCGGAGGAGATCTGCCCCGGGTGGTCGAAGCCGTCCGGGCTGACCACATGGGTGTCCAGGGCCTGCAGGTCGCGCGCCTTGGCCTGCATCTCCGTGACGGTCTTGGCGACACCGCCGTTCATGTGGGAGAGCACGTGCACGGCGTCGTTGCCCGAGCGCAGGAACACGCCCTGCCACAGCTGCTCGACGGTGTAGGTGATGCCGGGCTTGACGCCGACGAGGCTGGAGCCGGCGGGGATGTCGGCGAGGTCGGCGTCGGTCACGTGGTAGCGCGCGGTGCGGTCGAACTTCTTCAGCACGGTGTCCGCGAACAGCATCTTCAGCGTGGACGCGGGCGCGAGCCGCTGGTGGGCGCCGAAGGAGGCGAGCACCTCCCCGGTCTCCCAGTCGGCGACCAGCCAGGAGCGGGCGGTGAGCTTGGATGGCAGGCCGCCGACGCCGCGCACCTGGACGCCGCCGCGGGCCAGCCGCTCACCGCCCACGATGTTCGCCTCGGCGGCTTCGGCGGCCGGGGGCAGGGCGGGAACGGCGGCCGTGGACAGGGGGAGGGCGGCGGCCGTCAGCCCGAGGACGGCACGCCGGCTGAGCCGGGAACTTTCACGCACCCGGGGACCGTACACCGCGTCGAGCAGGGCTTTAGCGACCGGTGGTCCGCCAAGGGATGGAATTTGCCGCGTTATGAAAATCCCACGAACCGATGGAGGGGTACGACGGTCATGCCTGCCCGGTCTCGAACCGGGAGATGCGGCCGTCGTCGTCCACGGTGAACGACCAGCGGGTGCGCATCTCGCCCCAGGCGTCGTTGCGGTAGCGGGCGAGTAGGGTGTGGCCGCCGTCGGACTCGTTGTCCACGTCCAGGTGGCCGTGGGACGAGAAGATCTCCCGGTCGATCCAGTCGTCGAGGTCGCGGTCCGAGCCGTCGTCGGACATGGTCGCACCCGGCGCCAGCAGCGCCAGGAAGCCGTCGCGGTCGTGGGAGTTCACGGCGCTCACGAAGGCCCGGACGGCCGGATCGCTGAGTCTGGCTGGCTGAATCGTCATGCGGCCAGGCTCACACCGCCCCGCCGGCCCCGCCACCCGAACGCCCGCGAGGACGGGCCCGGCGGTGTGGCCGATGCGAGGCTGAGAACGCGGAAGGACCTGTCCGCCCGCTCCATCTGCTTTCTGGGGAGTCACTGTGACGTGTTACGACCGACGCGATGTGGGCCTGCTGCTGCTCCGGCTGGGCACCGGCGGGGCGCTGTTCGCGCACGGCGCGCAGAAGCTGTTCGGCTGGTTCGGCGGGCACGGCCTGGAAGGCACCGGCCAGTTCATGGAGTCCATCGGCTACGCGCCCGGCAAGCCGAGTGCCGCCGCGGCGGGGCTGGCGGAGGCCGGGGGCGGCGCCCTGCTGGCTCTGGGCCTGGCGACGCCGGCGGCGGGCGCGGCGGCGGCCGGCGCGATGGCGGGAGCGGCCGCCCTGCACGCGCCGAACGGCTTCTTCGCCCAGGGGGGCGGCCTCGAACACCCGGCGGGCCTCGGCCTGACCGCCGCCGGCCTCGCCGTCACCGGCCCCGGCCGCCTCTCCCTGGACCACGCCCTCGGCCACACCCTCGACCGCACCTGGATGGTCCCGACCGCCCTGGCCGTCACGGCGGCGGCGACGGCCGCGGTGATCACAGCGCGGAGCCGCCGGCTGCGGGCGCGGGAGGAGGGGGCGCAGGAGGCGTTGTTCGAGGAGTGAGGGGTGGCGCGTGCCCACCACCTCGCCGCGGCGGCCGTCGTCGCTTGTGCGGCTGTAGGGTCGCGCACCGGCGTCCGTGACGCGCACCTCCTGCACGTCGGAACCCGTCGCAGCTGCCGAAAGCTTGGCGTGACCGGCGCCCTGATCGGCCACGCACCGCGTTGCGCTCGGGATGCCGGCTTCGACCGGGCGAGCATCGAAGTGGACGCCGGCTCCCGGCCGCCGGACCGGTGGACGCCGATGATTCCCGCCCCGTGCGGGAGTCTGTCATTCGACGGCGATTCCGGAAGGCGGCCCCATGTCCACCCTGCACGGCTTGCTCGAAGCCCACGTCGGTGCCGGTTCGCTGCCGGGAGCGGTGGGTCTCGTGGCCCGGGGCGGCCAGGTGGAGGCGGCGGTCGTCGGCGCGCAGGGTGCCGGTGACAGTGCCCCGATGGCGAGGGACTCCATCTTCCGGGTCGCCTCGCTCACCAAGTCCGTCACGGCCGCCGCACTGCTGATCCTCGTGGAGGAGGGCAGGACCGCACTGGACGACCCGGTCGGGATCTGGCTGCCGGAGCTGGGGAAACCGATGGTGGTACGCACGCCGGCGAGCCCGGTGGACGACGTGGTGCCGGCCGACCGGCCCATCACGGTGTTCGACGTACTGGCCTCCCAGGCCGGGTACGGATTCCCCTCCGACTTCACGCTGCCGGCGGTGCGGGAGTTGTTCACGGTGCAGAAGGACGGCCGGGTGCCGAGCGACTTCCCGCCGGCCGACGAGTGGATGGCCGCGCTCGGCCGCATCCCGCTGCTGTACCAGCCGGGCGCCGCCTGGCTGTACGACACCTGCTCCGTCCTGCAGGGGGTGCTGATCTCGCGGGTCACCGGCCGGCCGCTGCCGGAGTTCCTGGCAGAGCGGATCTTCGCGCCGCTGGGCATGGTGGACACCGGTTTCGAGGTGCCGGCCGCCAAGCGGGGCCGGTTCACCAGCTTCTACCGGCCGGGCGACGACGGCGGCCTGGAACTCGCCGACGGCCCGGACGGCGACTGGAGCAGCCTGCCCGCGCTGCCACTCGGCAACGGCGGACTGGCCTCGACCGCCGACGACTGGCTGGCCTTCTGCCGGATGCTGCTGGCCGGCGGGGCGGCGCCCGACGGCCGCCGGGTGCTGTCGGCCGACTCCGTACACATGATGACCACCGACCATACGAACCCGGCGCAGCGCGCCATCGGCCGGCTGTTCCTGGAGAGCCAGGGCTGGGGCTTCGGCGGCTCGGTCGACATCACCCGCACCAACCCGTGGAATGTCCCCGGCCGCTACGGCTGGATCGGCGGCACGGGCACCGCGGCGCACGTCGTCCCGGCCACGGCCGCGATCACCATCCTGCTGACTCAGGTGGCCGCGACGGGCCCGGCACCGGCACCGGCACCGGTGATCAGGGACTTCTGGCGGTACGCGGCGGGCGCCTGACACGCCCGACGCCCGCCTGTAGCAAGAAGCCGGAGGCAGTGGCAGACGAGTCGGGCTGTACGCCGGGTTCTGTTCCGAGGGGTCCTCGCGGGTCCCTCGGCGACGGCCATCCATCTAGGACCGGTGTTGCCACCGGTCTCGTGCGGTCTACCCGCGGACTCGGGCGGGCAGCCCTCGAACGTCCGCGCAGAAACACCGGGGTGTTTCCTTTTGACCTTGCTCCGGGTGGGGTTTACCTAGCTGCCCAGGTCACCCTGGGCACTGGTGGTCTCTTACACCACCGTTTCACCCTTACCCGGCGCCTGAGCGCCGGGCGGTCTGTTTTCTGTGGCACTGTCCCGCGGGTCACCCCGGGTGGCCGTTAGCCATCACCCTGCCCTGTGGAGCCCGGACGTTCCTCGGGAAGCCCCGTAGGGGACTCCACGCGGCCGCCCGCCCGGCTCGTCTGCCGTGCCGACCATGGTACCGGGCGGGTGCGGGGGCGCCGACCATCGTCCATCGCCCGCCAGTCCGCCGTAGCGGGACGCGTCAGGCTTGCAGGCCCGCCCGTTCCAGTGCGGTGAACGCGGTCTCCAGGCGGGTGCGGTGGGTCCGGGCCACCTCGGTCACCGGGGTGTCCACCACCAGCGCGCGTACGGAGGTGAGGAAGACCGTGCGGTACGCGGCGACGGTCAGGGCCGCCATCAGGGCCGGATCGGGGACCGTCGTCTCGGCCAGGGCGCCGGCCAGGGCCCGCTCCACCTCGTCGGCGCCCTCGCGGGCGCGGGCGCGCAGGGCCGGGGAGGCGACCAGGATTCCCCAGAAGGGGGCGAAGGTCTCCCCCACGCCGGACAGCGGGTGCCCCTCATCCAGCAGGCGGAGGGCCAGGCGGCGGAGGGCGGCGAGCGGGGGCTCGTCGGGGGCGCGGTCGCGTACGGCGCCGGCGAAGAGTTCGGCGGCCTGCGGGATGCGGTCGAGGAACAGGTCCTCCTTGCGCGGGAAGTAGTTGAAGACCGTCATCGTCGAGACCCCGGCCGCGCGGGCGACCTCGGCGACCGTCACCTCGTCGAAGCCGCGCTCCCGGAACAGGCCTGTGGCGATGTCCGAGATCCGCTGCCGCGTCTCGCGCTTCTTGCGCTCCCTCAGGGGGAGTTCGGCGGTTGCTTCGGCGGACGCCTCGGGTTCCGTGTTCTTCGTCACGGGGTTCTTCGTCACGGGCAAAGGATAGCTGAAGGTGTAGCAGATATAAATTTATAGTCGCTACAGTTTGTCGCATGACGACGACAGCTATGACAGCGGTGACAGCGACGACGGACGAGCGTGACGTGTACGACGTGATCGTGGCCGGCGCCGGGCCCGTGGGGCTCTTCCTCGGCGGTGAGCTGCGGCTCGGCGGGGCCCGGGTGCTGGTCGTGGAGCGGCTGGCCGAGGTGGACGAGACGATCAAGGCGGGGTCGATCAACGTCCCCAGCGCGGTCGCCCTCTACCGGCGGGGGCTGCTGCCCGAGCTGACGGCGGTGTGGGAGGCGGCACGGGAACGGATGCAGGCGTTCGCCCGTACCCGCAGCGGCACCGGCACCCGCAGCGGCACCGGCACCGGCACCGGCACCGGCACCGGCACCGGCACCGGCATGATCCGGATCCCGCCCAAGTTCGCCGGGCACTTCGCCGGGATGATGCTCGACCCGGACCTCTTCGACGCCTCCGACCCGGCTTGGGCGGACGCCGGCCCCGCCGCCGAGGCCGGTCTCGGCGTGCCGCAGGCCGAGCTGGAGCGCGTCCTCGCCCGGCACGCCGACCGGCTCGGGGTGGAGGTGCGGCGGGGCGTGGAGCTGGCCGGCTTCGAGGCGGACGACGCGGGGGTCACCGTACGGCTGGTGGCGGCCGAGGGAGGCGGCGAGGCCGAAGAGGTGCGCGCCCGGTGGCTCGTCGGGTGCGACGGTGGGCGCAGCACCGTGCGCAAGACCGCCGGGTTCGACTTTCCCGGCACCGAGCCCGAGATCACCGGCTACCAGGCGCTCGTGGAGCTGACCGGGGCCGAGCGTCTGGGTACCGGCTGGAACACCACGGACACCGGGACGTACGCCCACGGTCCGTTCCCGGGGCGGATCCTCGTGGTGGAGTTCGACGGTCCCCCGGCCGACCGCTGGGCCCCCGTCACCGCCGGGGAACTCCAGGCCGCCCTGCGCCGGGTGTCGGGGGTGCCCGAGGTCACCGTCGGCGCGGTGCGGACGGCGACCCGGTTCACGGACAACGCCCGCCAGGTTCCCGACTATCGCAAGGGCAGAGTGCTGCTCGCGGGGGACGCGGCGCACGTGCACTCGCCGTTCGGCGGGCAGGGGCTCAACCTCGGTCTCGGGGACGCGATGAACCTGGGCTGGAAGCTGGCCGCCGTCGCGACCGGCCGGGCCCCGGAGTCGCTGCTGGACAGCTACACCGCCGAGCGGCATCCGATCGGCGCCTGGGTGCTGGACTGGACCCGCGCCCAGATCGCGGTGATGCGCCCGGACCGGCACGCCCGCGCGCTGCGCCGCGTGGTGGACGACCTGGCGCGGACCACCGCCGGCACCACGTACCTGGTCGAGCGGATCTCGGGCATCTGGCAGCGCTACGACCTCCCCGGCGACCACCCCCTGACCGGCGCGAGCGCCCCCGACCTGGCCCTCTCCGACGGCACCCGTCTCGGCGACCACCTGCACACCGGCCAGGCCCTCCTCCTCGACCTCGCCGACGACCCCGCCCTGCGCTCCCAGGCCGAAGGTCACCCCCTCACGGTCCTCACCGTCACCTGCCCGGACCGGCCCGCCCTGAAGGGCCTCCTGGTCCGGCCGGACGGGTTCGTGGCGTGGGCGGCGGGCACGGAGGGCGGCGCCGGGCTGAAGGCCGCGCTCGGGCACTGAACCCCCGCCGTCCCGCGTCCAGGTCACACGGGTAACCCCCATGGGGTTTCCGTGGGGGCGGGCGGCCGGGGAGCACGCCGTACCCTGGCGCGGAGGTCTACGTGAGGAGTACGTGTGCTGGTCCTGCTGCCGCCCTCGGAAGGCAAGGCGAACGCGGGCGAGGGCGCCCCGCTGGAGCTGGGGTCGCTGTCGCTGCCGGGGCTGACCGCCGCCCGGGAAGCCGTGCTCGGTGAGCTGGTCGAGCTGTGCGCCGGGGACGAGGAGAAGGCGCGCGAGGTGCTCGGGCTGAGCGAGGGGCTGCGGGGCGAGGTCGCGAAGAACGCCGGGCTGCGCACGGCGGGCGCCCGCCCGGCCGGGGAGATCTACACCGGGGTCCTCTACGACGCCCTCGGCCTCGCCACGCTGGACGCGGCGGCGCGACGGCGCGCGGCGGACTCGCTGCTGGTGTTCTCCGGTCTGTGGGGCGCGGTGCGGGTGACGGACCGGATTCCCTCCTACCGCTGTTCGATGGGCGTGAAGCTGCCCGGCCTCGGCGCGCTGGCCGGGCACTGGCGGGCGCCGATGGCCGAGGTGCTGCCGGCGGCGGCCGGGGACGGGCTGGTGCTTGATCTGCGCTCCGCCGCGTACGCGGCGGCCTGGAAGCCGAAGGGCGAGGTGGCGGGGCGGACGGCGACCGTACGGGTGCTGCACGCGCCGACCCGGAAAGTGGTCAGCCACTTCAACAAGGCGACCAAGGGGCGGATCGTGCGGAGCCTGCTGTCGGCCGGTGCCGTGCCCGCGAACCCCGCCGAGCTGGTGGCGGCGCTGCGGGAGCTGGGGTACGTGGTGGAGGCCGAGGCCCCGGGCAGGGCGGGCAAGTCCTGGGCGCTGGATGTGCTGGTGGATCAGGTGCACTGACAGCACCCGATCAGGGCGTCGTTGCAGTGTGCGCAACGGGCGTTGCGTTGGGTGCGGCGACTGGGCACGATGAGGGCATGACCTCACCGCTGCCCTCCCCCTCGGCCGCCTCCGTACTGGATCTCGCGCCCGTCGTGCCCGTGGTGGTGCTCGCCGACGCCGCCGACGCCGTACCGCTCGCGCGGGCCCTGGTGGCCGGCGGGCTGCCCGCGATCGAGGTGACGCTGCGGACTCCCGCGGCCCTGGACGCGATCCGCGCCATCGCCGCCGAGGTGCCGGACGCGGTGGTCGGGGCGGGCACCGTGCTCACACCGGACCAGGTGTCGGCGGCTACGGCGGCCGGGGCGCGGTTCCTGGTCAGCCCGGGGTGGACGGAGGCGCTGCTGACGGCGATGCGGGCGTCCGGGGTGCCGTTCCTGCCCGGGGTCTCGACCGCCTCGGAGGTCGTCGCACTGCTGGAGCGGGGAGTGCGGGAGATGAAGTTCTTCCCGGCCGAGGCGGCGGGCGGTACGGCGTATCTGAAGTCGCTGGCCGGGCCGTTGCCGCAGGCCCGCTTCTGCCCGACGGGCGGGATCGGCCCCGCTTCCGCGCCGGAGTACCTCGCCCTGCCCAACGTCGGGTGCGTGGGCGGGAGTTGGATGGTTCCCGAGGACGCGGTGGCGGCCGGGGACTGGGGGCGGGTCGAGGAGTTGGCGCGGGGGGCCTCCCAACTCTGGGTCGCCTGAAGGGCGTTACGGGCGTTACGGGTGTTACTGGCGTTACGGCCGCAGGTGGGACGTGTCGTTGAAGAGGCGCACGCTGGCGTTGCCGTCCGCGTAGTACGCCACCGCCGACAGGGAGGCCGCCGACAGCTCCATGCGGAAGAGGGACTCGGGCGGCGCGCCGAGGGCGAGGCGCACGAAGGTCTTGATCGGCGTGACGTGGGTGACGAGCAGGACGGTACGGCCCCGGTAGGCGGTGGTGAGCTTGTCCCGGGTCGCCGCGATCCGCGTCGCCGTCTCGGCGAAGCTCTCGCCGCCGCCGGTGGGGTGGGCCTCCGGGTCGGCCAGCCAGGCGTTCAGGTCCTCCGGGTGGCGGTCGCGGACCTCGCCGAAGGTGAGGCCCTCCCAGGCGCCGAAGTCCGTTTCGCGCAGGCCCTCCTCGACCGTGACGTCGAGGTTCAGGCGGGCGGCGACGATCCCGGCGGTCTCGCGGGTGCGGGTGAGGGGGGAGGTGACGACGGCCTGGATGGTGCCGCGTCTCGCCAGCGCCTCGGCCGCGCGGTGGGCCTGTTCGCGGCCGGCGGCGGAGAGGGCGGGGTCGGTGCCGCCGCTTCCGCTGAAGCGTTTCTGGGGGGTGAGGGGGGTTTCGCCGTGGCGGAGGAGGACGAGGGTGGCGGGGGCGCCGAGGTCGGGGGCGGCGCTCCAGCCCTGTGAGGGGGCGGTGCCGTGGTCACCGGCGCTGGCAGAGTGCCCGTGACCGGTGTCGCCCGCGGCTACGGCGGCCCGAGCGGCGGACGACTTCGGGGCCGGCTCCGCCGTCGAACCCGACGGCGTCCACTGCTCGCCCTTCGCCCCCGCGTCCATCGCCTCGTTGGCCAAGCGGTCCGCGTGCTTGTTGCGTTCCCGGGGGATCCACTCGTAGGTGACCCGGTCCGCGGGGAAGACCGCGCGGGACTCGGTGGCCAGCGGCTTCATGTCGGGGTGTTTGATCTTCCAGCGGCCCGACATCTGCTCGACGACCAGCTTGGAGTCCATGCGGACGTGGACATCGGCCGTCGGGTCGAGCGCGTGGGCGGCGCGCAGGCCGGCCAGCAGTCCCCGGTACTCGGCGACGTTGTTCGTGGCGACACCGATGTACTCGGCCGCCTCCGCCAGCGTCTCCCCCGTCACCGCGTCGCTCACCACGGCGCCGTAGCCGGCCGGTCCCGGGTTGCCCCGTGAACCGCCGTCCGCCTCGACGATGAACTCCCGCACGCCCAACGCCCCCAACGTCTCCCGCGAACTCCGCCTGCCGGCCCGACGCCTACAGACCCGACTCGGCCGTGCGCACCAGGATGCGGCGGCAGTTCTCGCAGCGCACCACCGTGTCCCGGGCCGCCGAGCGGATCTCGCTCAGCTCGGTGATGGCCAGCTCCTGCCGGCAGCCCTGGCAGGTACGGGCGTACAGCTTGGCCGCGCCGATACCGCCCTGCTGCTGGCGCAGCTTGTCGTACAGCTTGAGCAGGTCGGCGGGGATGGAGGCGGCGACGACCTCGCGCTCCTTCGTGACGGCGGCGGCCTCGGTGTCGATCTCCTCGAACGCGGCGTCCCGGCGCGCGGTGGCGTCGTCGATCTTCGACTGGACGGAGGCGACCCGCTCGGTCAGCTCGCCGGCCCGCTCCTGCGCGCTCTCGCGGCGCTCCATGACCTCCAGCACCACGTCCTCCAGGTCGCCCTGCCGCTTGGCGAGGGAGGCGATCTCGCGCTGGAGGTTGGCCAGGTCCTTGGGCGAGGTGACGGCGCCGGAGTCCAGGCGCTGCTGGTCGCGGACGGCACGCTGGCGCACCTGGTCCACGTCCTGCTCGGCCTTGGTCTGCTCGCGGGCGGTGTCGCTCTCCTCGGTCTGGGCGGCCACCAGCAGGTCGCGCAGCTGGGTGAGGTCCTTGGTGAGCGAGTCGATCTCGGCGTGCTCGGGCAGCGACCGGCGCTTGTGCGCGAGCTGCTGGAGACGGACGTCGAGATCCTGGACGTCGAGAAGGCGGATCTGGTCGGCGGGCGCGGCGTTCAGTTGGGGGCTCCCAGGTTCAGCTAGAGGTGTCAGCCAGCGGTGGTGGACGCCGCGTGGGCGGTCCAGGGGTCGGTGACCGTCTTCGAGACGTGCACGCGCAGGTCCCAGCCGTGGCGGTCGGAGATCTCGTCGAGCTGGCTCGCGGCCAGCTCGCACCAGGGCCACTCGGTGGCCCAGTGCGCCGCGTCGAGCAGCGCGAGAGGACTGTGGGCGACCGCCTCGCTGACCGGGTGGTGGCGCAGGTCGGCGGTGAGGAAGGCGTCGACGCCGGCCGCGCGGACCTGGTCGAACAGGCTGTCCCCGGAGCCGCCGCTGACGGCGACCGTGCGGACGACCGCCTCGGGGTCGCCGGCCACCCGGATGCCCTGCGCGGTGGCGGGCAGCCGCTCGGCGGCGCGGACGGCCAGCTCGGCGACGGTGAGGGGGTGGTCGAGCGCGCAGACGCGGCCGAGTCCCCGGCGGCCCTCGGGGTCGGTCGGGTCCGGCACCAGGGGCCGTACGACGCGCAGGTCCAGGGCGGCGGCGAGGGCGTCGGAGACACCGGGGTCGGCGGTGTCGGCGTTGGTGTGGGCGACGTGCAGCGCGATGTCGTTCTTGATCAGCGTGTGCACGGTACGGCCTTTGAAGTGGCCGGCCGCGACCGTGGTCGTCCCCCGCAGGTACAGCGGGTGGTGGGTGACCAGCAGGTCGGCGCCTAGCTGCACGGCCTCGTCGACGATCTCCCGTACGGGGTCCACGGCGAACAGGACGCGGGTGACCTCCTGGTCGGGGTCGCCCACGACCGTGCCGACCGCGTCCCAGGACTCGGCCCGCTCGGCGGGCCACAGGTTCTCCAGCGCGGCGATGACTTCAGACAGACGGGGCACGGGAAAAGGCTACCTGCCCGTTCGCCGGGGACCTACCGCGTGTGCCGGTACCGGCGGCTCAGCACAGCGGCCCCGGTCACCTCAGGAGAATCGCTTCTGCGCCACCCGTATGTGTGAAGCCGCCGTCGCCCCGTCCCGCGCCCGCGCGTACGAAAACTAGCTTCGTCGCCGGAGGTGACCGAACGATGACGGCCTGTGCGATCGAACCCCCGTCCACGGACGGGTCCGACGGGTCCGGCGGGGCAGACGGGTCCGGTGGGTCCGGCGGGTCCGACGGGACCGACGGGTCCGGCAGGGCAGAGGGGGCAGACGGGTCCGGCGGGACGGCAGGGACGGATGGGACCGACGGGTCCGAAGCGTCCGGCGGGTCCACCCCGTCCGGCGCGTCCGGCCCGTCCGGCCCGTCCGGCGAGACGACGGTCCCGGTGCCGGACCCCGCCCGCGTGCCGGACCCCGCCCGCGTGCCGCACACCACCCGCGCGCCGGGCCCCACCCCCGCGCCGCCCCCCGCCCGCGCGATGGGCGCCGGCGCACCGGTGACGGCGGCGGCCTGCGTCCTCACGGCCGACGGCGCCTACGCCGCCCGGCTCGCGCGGGCCGGCGAGTCCTGGTTCCCGGAGCGCTGGACGCTGGACGGCCCGGAGCCGTACGCGGTGCCGCTGCCCGGCAACCAGCCCGAGGAGCCCGGCACCGAGGTGCAGCCGCTGGCCGACGGCCGGGTGCTGATCCACCGGCTGGTGGCGCGCCGGCACGCCTTCGCGCTGCTCTACCCGACCGGTCCCGGCACCGGCGAAGTGCCGCTGGGCGCGGTGGAGTGCCCCGAGCCCGGCACCCGGCTGACCCTGCTGCCACCGGCGCCGGGGGGTGCCCGGGCGTACGCCCTCGCCGTCGGGCCGCGCTCCAGCGTGGTGTGGCTGGTGGCGGGCGGGGCGTTCGGTCCCGAGCGGCTGGCCGAGCTGCCGGGCCGGTGTACGGGCGGGGTCTGGCTGGACCCGGCCGGGCGGATGCTGGCACTGGACCGGGAGCTGGCCGGGCGCACCAAGACGGTCGTGGTGGACCTGGAGCGCGGCGAGGCCTCTCCGCTGCTCCAGATCACGGAGGGCAGCGACGACCGGCTACTGCTCGCCGACCCGGACAGCGGGCTGCTGCTGATCTCCTCCGACGCGCCCTCACCGGGTCGGGCCCGACTGGGCTGGGGGGTGCTGGGCAGCACCCTGCCGGTGCGCTTCCCGGAGAGCCTGCGGCTGCCGGACTGCGCGGTGACGCCGTTCGCCGTCCAGCCGGGCCAGGTGCTGACGCCGGAGCACTGCGCGGTGGCGCTGCGGCTGGACGGCGCGTTCGGCACCTGGGTGGGCACCTGGCGGCCGGCCGAGCGGCGGGTGGCGCACCTCCCGGCGCCGGTGGGCTGGCTGGCGGGGGCCGGGCTGTGGACACCGGAGGGGGTGCTGCGGCTGCCGTACGCGACACGGGAGACGCCGTGCGGGCTGGCGGACCTGACCGGGCCCAGAGAGATGGACACCGAACCACCAGGAGAGGGCGGGGAGTTGATGGCGGCGGCGGCCGTCTCCGATCCGGTGGCGGCCCGTCCGGTGCCGTTGCAGCAGGCGCCGCTGGGACGGTGTGTAACGAAGTAGTGGCGGTTGGCGTGTGCGCCTGGATTCGCCCCGTGGTACGCCGGTTACACTCGCCCGGCTGTACGAAAGATCATGTTGACGGGGTGAATACGTCCGATGAGCGACACCAGCACGACGGATCAGCTGTCCACCGACTCCCAGGGGAACACCGGCCACGGCCGGCACCGCGGCCCGGTCGCGGCCCAGGAGAACGAGACGGCTCCGCACGGCCGGCACCGCAGGCCGGCCGACCAGCAGACCGAGGCGGCTGCCTGACGGTCGTAGTGGTGGAGGGGGCGCCCCGCGGGGCGCCCCCTCTTTCTCGTTCTCGCACGCGAATTCCTCGTTCTCGCACGCGAGTCGTCAGCCGTCGTACTCCACCACGGTGTCCGCGAGGACGGGCGCGTCCTCGCGCTGTGCGGCGCTCACGGCCACTCGGACACCGCCGCCACGACCGCTCCCCCGCCACATCCGGATCCGCAGGGTCTCCCCCGGATACACGACCCCGGCGAAGCGGGCGGTGTACCCGCGCACCCGGCCCACGTCGCCGTCGAGCAGCGTGTCCACGACCGCCTTCAGGGTCATCCCGTAGGTGCACAGGCCGTGCAGGACCGGCCGGTCGAAGCCGGCGCGGGCGGCGAAGCCGGGCTCGACGTGCAGGGGGTTGGGGTCGCCGGTGAGGCGGTAGAGCAGGGCCTGGTCCTCGCGGGTCGGGCGCTCGACGGTCAGGTCGGGGGCGCCGGCGGGCGGTCCGAGGCGGGTGGCGGGACCCCGGTCGCCGCCCCAGCCGCCCTCGCCGCGTACGAAGACGTGGGCGTCCTCGGTCCACAGCGGGCCGTCGGCGTCGGCCGCGTCGGTGCGCAGGACGAGGACGGCGGCCGTGCCCTTGTCGTACACGGCGGTGAGGCGGGAGGTGACGTGCGCGGTGCCCCGTACCGGGAGGGGGCGGTGCAGCCGCAGGCGCTGTCCGCCGTGCAGCACCTCGGCGAGGTCGACGTCGACGCCCGGCACGGACAGCGCCCTGATCACTCCGGGCGGGCCGCCCCCGGCGACGGTCGCGAAGCTCGGCAGGACGTGCAGCCGGGACTCCAGGGTGTAGCGCAGCTCGGCGGGGTCGGTGGCGGGTACGCCCGCGCCGATACCGAGGTGGTAGAGCTGGACGTCTCCGGGGGCCCAGGTGATCTCGCCGGTGCGGGGGCCGGCGGCGAGGGCCAGGGCTGCGTCGATGGGCATGGGGCTCCTGACGGGATGGCAGCGGCGGGGCGGCCCGGGGGTGGCGGTGGGGAGCGGTGCCCGGGACATTTGTACTGCCCGATCACCGACAACCGCACCTGCCGCCGGCCGGTCCGGTTCCGTACCGTCGATGCGTACACCGGAGGACGGACGCATCGGGGGACACGGACATGGACAGGGACAAGGGCAGGGGCAGGGGCAGGGCGTGGTGGCGGAGCGTGGGCTGCCAGGTGGCCGTCTGGCGGGAGGAGCGGCGGCGGTGGCGGGCCGAGCACGAGCGCTTCAAGGCCGCGCGGCGGGCCGCCCGCAAGCAGGGCGGGCACACGCCGATGGTCGACCCGGGGCCGCCGCCCACCGGCTTCGCCCTGCTGCCCTGGCTGCTGATGGGCCTCGGGTCCTTCTCCAACCTGCTCCAGGGCCGGACCCCGAACCCACTGGTCGGCGGCCTGGGCCTGCTGGCCTTCAACTCCCTCTACATCTACGTCACCTTCCGTTCCTTCGACCGCGAGAAGCGGCAGACGGTCTCCACGCGGGTGGCGCTGGCACTGATGGGCCTGCTGACGACGGGGCTCGCCCTCGGGTACGGCGGCAACTGGCTGATGTTCTTCCCGTTGCTGGGCCTCGCGGCCGGCGCGACCCTGCGCGGGCCGTGGCTGGGCCGGGTCGGCCTGCTGCTGTCGGCGTACGCGGCGGCGGTGTCGTACGTGCGCGGCGGCTGGGACGACGCGACGAACATCGGGTACGCCACCTTCCTGTCCAGCATGGTGACCGCGGCGATCCTGGGCCTGTCGGAGGCGGTACGGGAGCTGCGCGCCGCCCGTGAGGAGCTGGCCCGGCGCGCGGTGGAGAAGGAGCGGCTGCGGTTCTCCCGGGATCTGCACGACCTGCTCGGGCACACCCTGTCGGTGATCGTGGTGAAGTCGGAGGCGGCCCGGCGGCTGGCCGCGCGGGACATGGACGCGGCGCTGGCGCAGATCACGGACATCGAGTCGGTGGGCCGGCAGGCGCTCACCGAGATCCGCGAGGCGGTGAGCGGCTACCGGGAGGGCAGCCTCGCCACCGAGCTGACCCGGGCCCGCTCGGCGCTGGCCGCGGCGAGCGTGGAGGTGGTGGTACGGCAGTCCGGCACACCGCTCGACCCGGCGACCGAGGCGCTGCTGGGCTGGGTGGTGCGCGAGGCCGTCACCAACGTGGTCCGGCACAGCGACGCGGGCCGCTGCGAGATCGACGTCGTGGGCGCCGCCGAGCGGGTCCGGCTCACGGTCACGGACGACGGCACCGGCAAGCCGGCCGACCGCCCGGCCGAGGGCATCGGCGGCACGGGTCTGACCGGCCTCACCGAGCGCCTGGCCGCGGCGGGCGGCTCCCTGACGGCGGGCCCCACCGCCCGCGGCGGCTTCACGGTGACGGCGGAACTCCCGGCCCACACGGAGGAACTGGCGGCGGCCGGGACGGGCTGACCCGCACCGGAGGGCGACCCCGTTCCGCGGCCTTAACGTGGCCCCGCCCCGCAGCCCTAACCTGATGCCGTGGACGACGAGATGACCCGAGAGCCCCGGAGCGGTACGCCGATCCGGGTGCTGCTCGCCGAGGACCAGGGCATGATGCGCGGGGCGCTGGCGCTGCTGCTCGGCATGGAGGACGACATCGAGGTCGTGGCCCAGCTGGCCTCGGGGGACGCCATCGTGGAGGGGGTGCTGACGCACCGTCCGGACGTGGCCCTGCTGGACATCGAGCTGCCCGGCACCAACGGCCTGGACGCGGCGGCCGAGCTGCGGGTGCGGGCGCCCGGCTGCCGGGTGCTGATCCTCACCACCTTCGGCCGGCCCGGCTATCTGCGCCGGGCCATGGAGGCGGGAGCGGCCGGGTTCCTCGTCAAGGACGGGCCGGTGGAGGAGCTGGCGGCGGCGGTCCGGCGGGTGCTCGCCGGGGAGACCGTGGTCGATCCGGCGCTGGCCGCCGCCGCGCTGAGCGCCGGGCCGAGTCCGCTGACCGGCCGCGAGTGCGACGTACTGAAGGCGGCGGTGGACGGGGCGACCGTCGCCGACATCGCCGGCCGCCTCCACCTGTCCGAGTCCACCGTGCGCAACTACCTCTCCTCGGCCATCGGCAAGACCGGCACCCGCAACCGCGCGGAGGCGGTGCGGGAGGCACGGCAACAGGGCTGGCTGTGAGGCACACCGGTCACGTGAGCACCGCTGACGGCGGATCAGAATCCCATCACTTGGTCAAGGATTGATTAGGGGCCCGAAGCAACGGAATAGTTGCCTGTGCATACGAGGTTTACCCGGCACTCATGTCACGCGGGAGGCCTCACTCAATGACCCACACGACGAACGATCGGCCCGACCGGAGGGCCGGCGGGGCCGTGGTCCCGGTGCTCGCCTTCGCGGGCATCGTGGTGGCGGTGATGCAGACGCTGCTCGTGCCGGTCATCAAGGACCTGCCGCAGCTCCTGGACACCGAGTCCAGCAACGCCACCTGGGTACTGACCTCGACCCTCCTGTCCGGCGCTGTCGCCACCCCGATCATGGGCCGGCTCGGCGACCTGTACGGCAAGCGCCGCATGCTGATATCCAGCCTCGCCGTGATGGTCGCCGGCGCCCTGGTCAGCGCGGTCACCAGCCAGCTGCTCACCATGATCGTGGGCCGTACGCTCCAGGGCTTCGCGATGGGCGCGATCCCGCTCGGCATCGGTCTGATGCGGGACATGCTGCCGCGCGAGAAGCTCGGCTCGGCGATGGCCCTGATGAGTTCCTCGATCGGCGTCGGCGGCGGCCTCGCCCTGCCCGCCGCGGCTCTCGTCGCCCAGCACACCGACTGGCACGCCCTCTTCTACGGCGCCGCCGGCCTCGGCGCCGTCGCCATCGCCCTCACCCTCCTCGTCGTACCCGAGTCCCCGATGCGCGCGAAGGGCTCCTTCGACCTGCCCGGCGCGCTCGGCCTGGCCGTCGGCCTGGTGCTGCTCCTGCTGCCGGTCACCAAGGGCAGCGACTGGGGCTGGTCCTCCGGTCTGACCCTCGGCCTGTTCGGCGCGTCCGTCGCCGTGCTGCTGCTGTGGGGCGTGTTCGAGCTGCGGGTCAAGGCGCCCCTGGTCGACCTGCGCACCACCGCCCGCCGCGAGGTGCTGCTCACCAACCTCGCCTCGATCATGGTCGGCGTCAGCTTCTACGTCGTCTCGCTGGTCCTCCCCCAGCTGCTCCAGCTCCCGGAGGCCACCGGCTACGGCCTCGGCCAGTCCATGGTGGCCGCCGGTCTGTGCGTGGCCCCGCTGGGCCTGACCATGATGTTCACGGCACCGCTCTACGCCCGGCTGTCCGCCCGCTACGGCCCCAAGGTCACCCTGATCACCGGCATGCTGATCATCGGTGCCGGCTACGGCGGCGGCCTCGGCCTGATGGACGCGGCCTGGCAGACCATCGTCACCTCGGTGGTGCTCGGCGCGGGCATCGGCCTCGCCTACTCCTCACTGCCCGCCCTGATCGTCGGCGCGGTGCCGGCCTCGGAGACCGGCGCGGCCAACGGCCTCAACACCCTGATGCGGTCCATCGGCACGTCCGTCTCCAGCGCCGTCATCGGCATGGTGCTCGCCAACACGGCGAACGACGTGGGCGGCGTCGCCGTCCCGACCATGCACGGCTTCCGCGTCTCCTTCCTGATCGCCACGGCCGCCGTCGCCGTCGGCCTGCTGCTGGCCCTCTTCCTGCCGAAGGCCGCCCGCCCGGCCCAGCACACGCAGCTGCGGGCGAGCAGCGAGGAGGACGCGAACCTGGAGCGCGCCGAGGAAGTCCTGCGAGGCTTCAGGGGTCGGGTCCTGGACGCCACCGGCGCCCCGGTGGCCCGCGCCAAGGTCACCCTGATCGACCACCGGGGCCGCCAGGCCGGGTCCACCCTCTCCGACGCGGAAGGCGCCTACGCGGTCCCCGTCCCCTCCGGCGGCTCCTACGTCCTGGCGGCCCGGGCCCCCGGCCACGGACCGCTCGCCTCCTCCGCGACGCATCCCGGGGCGGAGCGTGCGGTGGCCCTGGACCTGTCCCTGCCGGGGGCGCCCCTTCCGGGAGAGACGGTCAGCGCGTAGCACCCCTCTGACGGAGCGCCGCTGACGGAGCGCCCCCCTGGTCCGGCCGTACGGCGGGTGCGGCAGCATGGTTGCCGCACCCGCCGTACGCACGACCGAGAGGCCCCCATGCCCGCCACCCCTGACCCCAAGACGCTGGCCGCTTTCGAGGGGGCCAAGGGGTTCATGCCCCTGGACGAGGGGCTGGCGCTGTACGCGGCCGCCGTGGAGGCGGGGAAGCTGGGCCTCCCGCTGCTGGAGGTCGGCACCTACTGCGGCCGGTCCACCGTGCTGCTCGCCGACGCGGCCCGCGCGGCCGGGGTGAGCGCGCTGACCGTCGACCACCACCGGGGCAGCGAGGAGCAGCAGCCCGGCTGGGACTACCACGACCCGGAGACCGTCGACCCGGAGGTGGGCCTCATGGACACCCTGCCGCTGTTCCGGCGCACCCTGTTCCGGGCCGGCCTGGAGGACCACGTGATCGCCCTGGTCGGCCGCTCCCCCCAGATCGCGGCGATCTGGAACTCCCCCCTCGCCCTCGTGTTCATCGACGGCGGCCACACCGACGAGCACGCCACCGCCGACTACGAGGGCTGGGCACCGCACATCGCCGAGGACGGTCTCCTGGTGATCCACGACGTCTTCCCCCACCCCGAGGACGAGTTCACCGGCCAGGCCCCGTACCGCGTCTACCTCCGCGCCCTCGCCTCCGGCGCCTTCACGGAGATCCCGGCGACCGGCTCGCTGCGGGTTCTACGGCGAACGGAGGCGGGGGTCCGAGGCCGCGGTTAGAGTCGCTGACGTGTCCTACCGAGGCCCCGAGTTCGATGTCCCGCAGCCGCGTCGGTTCCGGCACGGTCCGTTGGCTGTGGCGCTGGCCGTGTTGGTGGCCGGTGCGCTGCTCGGGTGGCTGGTGTACGAGGGGGTGGGCGGGGCGGACGGCTCCCCCCGAGCGGCCTCGTCCGCTCCGGGTCTCTCCGGTGACGACGGCAAGCGGGGTGCCGACACCTCCTCGGCCGCCGGGGGCGGGGCGCTGCGGGGCAAGGTGGTCGTGATCGACCCGGGGCACAACCCGGGCAACGTCCGGCACCCGGCCGAAATCAACCGGCAGGTGGACATCGGCACGAACCGCAAGGAGTGCGACACCACCGGGACGTCGACCAACGCCGGTTATCCGGAGGCGAAGTTCACGCTCGATCTCGCTCACCGGCTGCGGGTGCTGCTCCAACGGGAGGGTGCCACCGTGAAGTTGACGCATGACGGGGACAGCCCGCCGTGGGGGCCCTGTGTGGACGAGCGGGCCCGGATCGGCAACGCGGCGCACGCGGACGCGGCCATCTCCCTGCACGCCGACGGCTCGGCGGCCGGCAACCGGGGCTTCCACGTGATCATGCCGGGTGCGGTGCACGCCGGGGCGGCGGACACCCGGAGGATCGTCGGGCCCTCGCACGAGCTGGGGACGCGGCTCAAGGGCGCCTTCGCCCGCGAGACCGGCGAGGCGCCCGCCGACTACCTCGGCGAAGGTACCGGTCTTGTCACGCGCACGGACCTGGGTGGTCTCAATCTGTCAAAGGTTCCCAAGGTGTTCCTGGAGTGCGGCAACATGCGCGACAGCACGGACGCGGCACTCCTGACCAGCGGGGCCTGGCGGCAGAAGGCGGCGCGGGGGATCTCTGAGGGAATCATGAGTTTCCTGCGCGAGTCCTGACCGACGGGCGGAACCGGCCGGACAGCCCGATTGTGCGAACGATAGTGTTCACCGACGACGAGACGACCTACGAAGGACCTTTGAAGTGAATATCCGCTCCCTCACTAGAGGCGACGGCGTGGTGATCGGAGCAGCGGTGGTGCTGTTCATCGCGTCGTTCCTCGACAACTACTCCTACGACGTCCAGGGCATCGACAGCATCGACCTGCCGAGTCTGTGGGCGAGCGGTCCGGTCCTGATGAGCGTCGTTCTGGCGGGGATCATCGGCGCCGTGCTCATCGTCCTCACTCGTGTGCTGCCGCAGTCGGCGCCGCGCAAGGTCGCCGGCCTGGAACTCGGGCAGTTCGGTGCCGCCTTCGCCGTGTTCGCGGCGTGGAGCGCCCTGGGCAACGTCATCGACCCGGCGGGTGGCGCGAACAACATCAGTACCGTGTCCCGTTCCGGTCCGGACGCCGGCACCGGTCTCATCCTCGCCCTGATCGCCACGCTGGTCATGGCGGCCGCCGCCATCGCCACCCCCCTGGTCCCCGCCCTCCAGGCGTCCCTGATCCCGGCCCCCAAGCCCGCCGCCCCGAGCCCCTACGGCGCGCAGCCGCAGGGCGGTTACGGCTACCCGGGCGCCCACCAGCCGCAGCAGCCCTACGGCGCTCAGCCGGGGGCCGGGCAGCCGTTCGGGCAGCCGCAGCCGCAGCCGCAGTCGGCCGCCCAGGGTGCGCCGGCGCCGCAGCCGGCCGCCGCGGCGGACTTCTCGCCGTTCTGGTTCGCGGTGCCGGTGACCCGCCCGCTGTTCGCGGAGGACGGTTCGCAGAACCCGATCGCCGAACTGGCGCCGGGCACCTGGTACCTGGCGGTCGAGCAGCGCGGTGCCGCGCTGGTCGCGCAGACCCAGGACGGCCGCCGCGGCGTGCTCCAGGACACCTCCGGCATCCAGCGCGGCTGACGCCGTACGCCGCGCCGTGGCAACGGCCCCTCACCCTTCGCGGGCGGGGGGCCGTCGTCGTACCCGGTGAGTGCCGCGGTCGGGTCAGCCCTTGGTCAGCTGGGAGGTCGAGGGCACCTTGTCCTTGACCGGGGCGCCGGCATCCTTACCGGCGTCCTTGACCTTGTTGATGATGTCGTCGAAGGAACCCGCCGCGTTCTCGTCGCCCTTGCGGAGCTTGGACGGCAGGTTCTTCAGGGACTCGATGCCGGCGGTCAGCGGTGCGAGCGCCTTGGACAGCAGGGGGTCGCCCTTGGCGTTCTTCTGCGCGGCCTTGAGCCGGTTGTAGGCGAAGGCACCGGCGAGGCCGGCCTTGACCAGGGCCAGCTTGCGGCCGTGGGCGCCCTTCTTGAACTTGCCGGCCTTCCACGGCTTGACGATCCACTGGTAGGTGGCGCCGGCCGCGAGGCCCGCGTTGGCCACGAACCTGGTCTTGGCGAACTTCTGGCGTTCCGCCGAGGTACTGGGACTGGGGGTGGCCTCCAACGCCGCCGCGGCGGCCGTCGCTCTGGTGTCGGTGGTACTGCTGCCGGTGGTGCCGCTGCCGCACGCGGTGGCTCCGGCCACCAGGGCACAGCACAGAGTCAGCGCCACACAGAGACGCCGTATCGGTACAGGCACGGGGTCCTCCCGACGTGTCTTTTCCACGTGTGTGCTTCCTACGGCAGCGTCACTCCGACGGACTAGGCGCGCCACTCGGGAGCGCGGGACCGGGGCAGCGGCCCTGTTTCAGCCGCCGAGTTGCGGCAATCCGCTTTCCATGTCTCGATATCGCACGGGAGCGAATCAGGCCGGCACGGTCATAGCGGTCGTCGCCGACGTCATGGCCTTCATCCTGGGGCTGTGGATCCTGATGTACCTGTTGGACGCGAACCGGGCGAACAGCCTGGTGCAGTTCGTCCATGACGCGGCCTCCTGGCTGGCCGGGTGGTCGCACGACCTGTTCACCTTCGACGAGGCCTGGGCCCGGGTGGTCGCCGGGTACGGGCTCGCGGCCGTGGTCTATCTCTTCGTGGGCCACGCCATCGCCAACCGCATGCAGCGCCACTGAGCCCTCCCCCGAGGGCTCACGGACCTCGAAGCGCGCTCAGGCGCAGCAGTCGGGGTCCAGACCGGACGGCAGGTGCTCCCCGCCGAAGACGGCGCAGGTCGCCTCGTGACCGCCGAGCGCGGCCACGGCCAGCAGCAGGGAGCCCGCCGTCCAGGTCGTCAGTTCGCGCGGCCAGACGGCGCCGTCCTCGAAGACGTAGCCCGTCCAGTAGAGGCCGGAGTCGGGGTCGCGCAGGTGCTGGATGGACTGCAGGATCTCCAGGGCCCGGTCGGACTCGCCCACCACCCACAGGGCCAGGGCGAGTTCGCTGGACTCGCCGCCGGTCACCCACGGGTTGGGCACCACGCAGCGCACACCGAGGCCGGGGACGACGAACCGGTCCCAGGACTCCTCGATGCGGGCCTTGGCCTCGGCACCGGTCAGCGCGCCGCCGAGGACCGGATAGTACCAGTCCATGGAGTAGCGGTCCTTGTCGAGGAACCGCTCGGGGTGCCGGCGGATCGCGTGCCGCAGCGCACCGGCCGCCAACTCCCAGTCCGGCTGCGGCTCTTCGCGCTGCTCGGCGATGGCGAGGGCGCAGCGCAGGGCGTGGTGGACGGAGGAACTGCCGGTCAGCAGCGCGTCGGTGGCGGCCGTACCGTCGTCGTCGCGGCGCCAGCCGATCTGCCCGCCGGGCTGCTGGAGGCGCAGCACCCATTCCACGGCCGCGTACACGCTCGGCCACATGCGGTCGAGGAACGTGTCGTCGCCGGTGGAGAGGTAGTGGTGCCAGACGCCGACGGCTATGTAGGCGACGAAGTTGGACTCGCGGGCGCGGTCGGTGACGTCGTCGTGGGCGCCGTCGGCGTAGGCGGCGTACCAGGAGCCGTCCGGGTTCTGGTGCCGGGCGAGCCAGGTGTAGGCACGCTCGGCGGCCTCGTGCTCGCCGGCCGCGTCCAGGGCCATGGCGGCCTCGGTGTGGTCCCAGGGGTCCAGGTGGTGGCCGCGGAACCAGGGGATCGCGCCGTCCTCCCGCTGCACGGTGAGCAGGCCGGTCACGGTGGCGGCGGCCTGCTCGGCGGTGAGGACCCCGGGCAGGACGAGGTGTTCTGTCCGGGGCGTGGTCACCGGGCGTCCACCCGGGGCAGGTGGGGCTTGGTCGCGTAGGCCACGAAGCTCTTGCCGATCAGCGGGTTCAGCGCCCGCTCGGCGACCCGGGTGGCCAGCGGCTTCTTCATGATGTCCCAGACCAGCAGCTTGTGGTACGCCTGCACCGGCAGCGCCTTGTCGTTGTCGACGCCGAACGCGCACTTGAGCCACCAGTACGGGGAGTGCAGGGCGTGGGCGTGGTGGGTGCCGTAGGGCTTGAGGCCCGCCTCGCGCATCCGGGCGAGGAGTTCGTCGGCCCGGTAGATGCGGATGTGGCCGCCCTCGACCTCGTGGTAGGCGTCGGACAGCGCCCAGCAGACCTTCTCGGGGCCGTAGCGGGGCACGGTGACGGCGATCCGGCCGCCCGGCTTGAGGACGCGGACCATCTCGGCGAGGACGCCCTTGTCGTCGGGGATGTGCTCCATCACCTCGGAGATGATGACGACGTCGAAGGACGCGTCCGGGAACGGCAGCGCGAGGGCGTCGCCCTCCATGGCGGTGGCGGTGGCGCCCTCCGGTGCCTCGCCGGCCTCCTTCATCGCCGCGAACCACTTGGCGACCTCGCGGATCTCCTCGCCGTTCTGGTCGAGGGCCACGACCTGGGCGCCGCGCCGGTAGCACTCGAAGGCGTGCCGGCCGGCCCCGCAGCCGAGGTCCAGGACACGGTCGCCGGGGGCGAGCGGGAACCGGGTGAAGTCGACGGTCAGCACGTGGCCCTGCTTTCGGGGTAGACGCCGGTGTCACTCGTGGAGGCCGCGGGGGTCGCGGAGGCCGTGGAGGCGACGCTCGGGGCGGCCGGGGCCCGGCCGGGCTCGGGGCTCACCGGGCCCACCGGGTTTACGGGGCTTGCGGGGCGCCGGTCGCCGGGGGCGGCGGAGCGGGCGATGGCCTCGCGGTAGCGGGCGACGGTGCCCTCGGCGGCGCGCGCCCAGGTGAAGTGCCGCAGCACCCGCTCCCGGCCGGCCCGGCCGAGCCGGGTCCGCAGCTCCGGGTCGCCGAGCAGCCGGCCGAGCCCGGCGGCCAGCGCGCCCGCGTCGCCGGGCGGTACGGCCAGACAGGTCTCGCCGTCGCGGCCGGCGACCTCGGGGATGGCGCCGCCGGTGGTGGCGACCAGCGGGGTGCCGGTGGCCATGGCCTCGGCGGCGGGCAGCGAGAACCCCTCGTACAGCGAGGGCACGCAGGCGACCTCGGCGGAGCGGATCAGGTCGACCAGTTCGGCGTCGGAGATGCCCTTGACGAACTCGACGGCCCCGGCGAGGCCGTAGCGCTCCATCGCCTGGGCGACCGGGCCCTCGGTGGGCCGCTTGCCGACGACGACGAGGTGGGCGGCCGGGTGCTCGGTGCGCACCTTGGCCAGCGCCTCCACCAGGAAGACCAGGCCCTTGAGGGGCACGTCGGCGCTGGAGGTGGTGACGATCCGGCCCGGCACCTGCGGCACGGCCGGGTCCGGCGCGAACAGGCCGGTGTCGGCGCCGATGTGGACGACGTGGACGCGGTCGCCGGCGACGCCGAGGTGGTCCACGATCTCCTGCCGGGAGGTGCCGGAGACGGTGAGGACGGCGGGCAGGCGGCGGGCGACGCGCTTCTGCATCCGGGTGAAGGCGTACCAGCGGCGCACCGAGTAGCGGCGCTGCCAGGTGCCGGCGGCGTCCAGCTCCAACTGCCGGTCCACGGTGATGGGGTGGTGGATCGTGGTGACCAGGGGGGCGCCGATGTCGCCCAACAGGCCGTAGCCGAGCGTCTGGTTGTCGTGGACGACGTCGAACTCGCCGCGCCGGGCGCGCAGATGGCGGCGGGCGCGGAGCGAGAAGGTCAGCGGCTCGGGGAAACCGCCGGTCCACATGGTGGCCACTTCGAGGGCGTCGACCCAGTCCCGGTACTCGTCGCGCTTCGGGGTGCGGAAGGGGTCGGGCTGGCGGTACAGGTCGAGGCTGGGCAGCTCGGTGAGGGTGAGGCCGGGGAGCCCCTCGTCGAGGACGGGGTAGGGCTGGGAGCCGATGACCTCGACACGGTGGCCGAGACGGGCGAGTTCGCGCGAAAGGTGCCGTACGTAGACGCCCTGGCCGCCGCAGAACGGGTTCCCCTTATAGGTGAGGAGAGCGATGTCGAGCGGTCGCCCGCCGTCGGCGGCGGGTTCCTGGCCGGCACCCGCACCCCGGGCTTCAGCGGTCACTCCGGTGCCCCCTTCTGCCTGCGACCCGAGCGAGACTACGACGGGACGCTAATGTAGAACAAGTTTCAGACTTGATCATTCGAGAGGCTCCGAATCTACCGGCAGGTAGGAGCGCTGGGAGCAGTGGATCAGGTGATTCACGCCACGGCCCGCCGCCCCGCCGCGCGCTTCGGTCACCTGCCCTGCCGACGCCCTCACCGACTGTCACGGACGGGACCCATGCCTGCGCGATCCAAGCTGCAAGCCGGCGCGGCCCGGCCCGCGTCCCCGCTCACCGAGCGGCAGGAGGCCCGCCGCCGCGGCATCCTGCGCGCGAGCGCCCGGCTGGCCGGCCGGGGCGGCTTCGACGCGGTGCAGATGCGCGAGGTCGCGGAGTGCTCGCAGGTCGCCCTCGGGACGCTGTACCGCTACTTCCCGTCCAAGGTGCACCTGCTGGTCGCCACCATGCAGGACCAGTTGGAGCACCTGCACGGAACGCTGCGCCGCCGGCCACCGGCGGGCGCCACGGCCGGGGAACGCGTCGCCGAGACCCTGATGCGCGCCTTCCGCGCCCTCCAGCGCGAGCCGCACCTGGCCGACGCGATGGTCCGCGCCCTCACCTTCGCCGACCGCAGCGTCTCCCCCGAGGTCGACCAGGTCTCCCGCCAGACGACGGCCATCATCCTGGACGCGATGCGCCTGGACACCGCCCCCACCCCCGGACAGCTCTCCGCGATCCGCGTCATCGAACACACCTGGCACTCCGCCCTCGTCACCTGGCTCTCGGGCCGCGCGTCCATCGCCCAGGTCCGGACGGACATCGAGACGGCTTGCCGGTTGATCGACCTGGAGGACACCGCGGTACGGCTGTGACGAGGGTGTGACGGGGGCGGCTTGTTCCCGGTCGGCGCACTGGTGATGATGGGGCCCATGTCTGAACACGGGGGCGGCTCAGGCGAGTCACCGCACATCGAGGTTCCCAGGTCCCGGCTCGCCGAGTACGCGGAGCTGGCCACGCCTTCGCAGGAGCAGACGGACTCGCCGCCGGACGACGATACGCCCGCGGACTGTCGGCAGGGCGCGTCCGGAGACTCGGGGGCGCTCCCCGAGGGCACGACGGCAAGGGCCCGCAGGAGGGAATTCGCCGCGCTGCTGGGCGAGTTCCGCCGTACCGCTGTCCTGGTCCCGCTGGGTGACGGCCCGGGGCCGGTGGAGGAACGCGGACTGC
>NZ_JANUGP010000003.1 GCF_024753135.1 Streptomyces pyxinicus
TCCTTTTATAGCTCCGGCTCTTGGGCATCCGCCCGAGGGCCGGAGCTTTTTTGCATTGAGGTAGGGTCGGGGAGCATCGTTGGCTCATTTCGCACAGGAGGCCCCCGGGTGGAGGTCCAGGAGACCCGTGTCCAGACAGACCGGGTCCTCACCATCCCCAACGTCCTCAGCATGGCACGGCTCGTTGGCGTACCCCTCTTCCTCTGGCTGATCCTCAGGCCGGAGTTCGGGGGCCCGAACAGCGACGGCTGGGCACTCCTGGTGCTGGCGTTCAGCGGGGTCAGCGACTATCTGGACGGCAAGCTCGCCCGTCGCTGGAACCAGATCAGCAGCCTCGGCCGGCTGCTCGACCCGGCCGCCGACCGGCTGTACGTCCTCTCCACACTGCTCGGACTCACCTGGCGGGAGATCCTGCCGCTCTGGCTGACCGCCCTCCTTCTGGCCAGGGAACTGGTGCTTCTGGTGATGGTGGGCATCCTGCGCCGGCACGGGTACCCGCCGCCGCAGGTGAACTTCCTCGGCAAGGCCGCCACCTTCAACCTGATGTACGCCTTCCCGCTCCTGCTGCTCAGCGACGGAACTGGTGGGATCGCGTCACTCGCCGCCGTTTTCGGATGGGCGTTCGCTTGGTGGGGTACAACCCTGTATTGGTGGGCAGGAGTGTTGTACGTGGTACAGGTCCGCCGTCTGGTGCGGGCGGATGCCATGGCCGAATGAACTCGGCGACTGTCCCGACCCAACGCCTCGATGGCCCGCAGTGGAAATGTGCGGGACAATCTGAACGGGTGAAGTCGGCTAGTCAGTCGTCTCTTGGAGGAGGACGCTTCCGACATGAAGGCCGTCGTGATGGCCGGAGGCGAAGGCACGCGCCTGCGCCCCATGACCTCTAGCATGCCCAAGCCGCTCCTGCCGGTCGCCAACCGGCCGATCATGGAGCACGTGCTGAGGCTGCTCAAAAGGCACGGGCTCAACGAGACCGTCGTCACCGTGCAGTTCCTGGCATCGCTCGTCAAGAACTACTTCGGTGACGGCGAAGAGCTCGGAATGGAGCTCACCTATGCCAATGAGGAGAAGCCACTCGGTACCGCCGGAAGCGTCAAGAACGCCGAGGAGGCGTTGAAGGACGATGCCTTCCTCGTGATCTCCGGCGATGCCCTGACCGACTTCGACCTCACCGAGCTGATCAATTTCCACAAGGAGAAGGGCGCACTGGTCACGGTGTGCCTGACCCGGGTGCCGAATCCGCTGGAATTCGGCATCACCATCGTGGACGAGGAGGGCAAGGTCGAGCGCTTCCTCGAGAAGCCGACCTGGGGCCAGGTCTTCTCCGACACGGTGAACACCGGCATCTACGTGATGGAGCCCGAGGTCTTCAACTACGTCGAGCCCGATGTCCCGGTCGACTGGTCCGGCGATGTCTTCCCGCAGCTCATGAAGGAAGGCAAGCCGATCTACGGCTATGTCGCCGAGGGCTACTGGGAGGACGTCGGCACGCACGAGAGCTACGTCAAGGCCCAGGCCGACGTTCTCGAGGGCAAGGTCAACGTCGACATCGACGGCTTCGAGATCTCCCCGGGCGTATGGGTGGCCGAGGGGGCCGAGGTGCACCCCGACGCGGAGCTGCGCGGCCCGCTCTACATCGGTGACTACGCCAAGGTCGAGGCCGGCGCGGAGATCCGCGAGCACACGGTGGTCGGCTCCAACGTCGTCGTCAAGAGCGGCGCCTTCATGCACAAGGCCGTCGTACACGACAACGTGTATGTGGGGCAGCACAGCAATCTGCGCGGCTGTGTCGTCGGCAAGAACACCGACATCATGCGCGCCGCCCGGATCGAAGACGGCGCGGTCATCGGTGACGAGTGCCTGATCGGTGAAGAATCGATAGTCCAGGGCAACGTCCGGGTCTATCCCTTCAAGACCATCGAGGCCGGCGCGTTCGTCAACACCTCGGTCATCTGGGAGTCGCGCGGTCAGGCCCATCTGTTCGGCGCCCGCGGGGTGTCCGGCATCCTGAACGTCGAGATCACACCGGAGCTGGCGGTGCGGCTCGCCGGCGCCTATGCGACGACCCTGAAGAAGGGGTCCACCGTCACCACGGCCCGTGACCACTCCCGAGGCGCGCGTGCGCTCAAGCGGGCGGTCATCTCGGCGTTGCAGGCCAGCGCCATCGACGTACGCGACCTGGAGAACGTACCGCTGCCCGTGGCCCGGCAGCAGACCGCGCGCGGCAGCGCCGGCGGCATCATGATCCGTACCTCGCCCGGGGTGCCGGACTCGGTCGACATCATGTTCTTCGACGGCAACGGCGCCGATCTCTCCCAGGGCAGCCAGCGGAAGCTGGACCGGGTGTTCGCACGTCAGGAGTACCGGCGGGCGTTCCCGGGCGAGATCGGTGACCTGCACTTCCCGGCGAGCGTGTTCGACTCGTACACCGGCTCGCTGCTGCGGAACGTCGACTCGACCGGGATCAAGGAGTCGGGTCTCAAGGTCGTCGTGGATGCCTCGAACGGCAGTGCGGGTCTGGTACTGCCCAGCCTGCTGGGCAAGCTCGGGGTGGACTCGCTGACCATCAATCCGGGTCTCGACGAGTCCAGGCCCACGGAGACGGCCGAGGTCCGCCGTAACGGTCTGATGCGGCTCGGCGAGATAGTGGCGTCCTCCGGGGCCGCGTTCGGTGTGCGGTTCGACCCCGTCGGCGAGCGGCTGTCGCTCGTGGACGAGAAGGGCCGGATCATCGAGGACGACCGGGCGCTGCTGGTGATGCTGGACCTGGTGGCCGCCGAGCGGCGCAGCGGCCGGGTGGCCCTGCCGGTCACGACGACCCGGATCGCCGAGCAGGTGGCCGCGTACCACGGCACCCAGGTGGAGTGGACGACGACCTCGCCCGACGACCTCACGCGCGTGGGCGGCGAGGAAGGCACCATCTTCGGCGGTGACGGCAAGGGCGGCTTCATCGTCCCCGAGTTCAGCAGTGTCTACGACGGCACCGCCGCCTTCGTACGGTTGATCGGTCTGGTGGCGCGGACCCAGCTCACCTTGAGCCAGATCGACGCCCGGATCCCGCGGGCGCACGTCCTCAAGCGGGACCTGGCGACGCCGTGGGCGGTCAAGGGCCTGGTCATGCGGCGGGTCGTCGAGGAGGCGGGGGACCGCTCCGTCGACACCACCGACGGCGTGCGGGTCGTGGAGGCGGACGGCCGTTGGGTGATGGTGCTGCCCGACCCGGCCGAGGCCGTCACTCATTTGTGGGCCGAGGGGCCGGACGACGCCTCGGCGCAGGCCCTGCTCGACGAGTGGTCGGCGGTCGTGGACAGCGCCGGCCGGTAGCGCCCGAAAGGGCCCTGGCGAGGGCCTTCGTCACGCCGTCCCCGAGGTCCGGGGGCGGCGTGACGTGCTGTACGCGTGCGTGCCGGACACGTCTCCCCAGGGGGGCCGGCCCGGCACGCCGGTGGGGCCATTCGGAGGTACTGGTCGCGACATGCGACGATGTGCGGCATGCCGCAGCAACCCCCCGTTCGGAGCAGCCCCGCAGGGTCGCGGCGCCCGGACGCCTCCATGTCGTTGATCACCAACGTCATGGACCACAGCCTCGACGACGGATACGCCGAGGCCGCCGCCCGCAGGAAGGCCCAGGGCGAGAGCGGGCTGCCCAAGACGCTCCGGGCGCGGCTGGGTCTCGCGGCCGGGCTCGTGCTGGCGGCGCTGGTCGTGACCGTAGGGGCGGCGCAGGCCCGGGTGGCGGCTCCCGTGGTGGCCAAGGAGCGCCAGGAACTGATCGACCGCATCGACGGCGAGACCGCGGCCGCGGACAAGCTGGAGGGATCCGTCGACAGGCTGCGCGACGAGGTGGCCGCGCGGCAGCGGGCGGCCCTGCGGTCGACCGGCGGCAGCGCCGAGGCCGACCTGGTGGGCGTGCTGTCCGGTGCGACCTCCGTGCACGGGCCGGGCGTCAAGCTCGTCGTGAACGACGCCAAGGAGGCCAGCAGCGGTGGTGGCGGGAGCAATCCGCGGGAGACCTCGGGGTTCTCCGACACCGGCCGGGTCCGCGACCGGGACATGCAGCGGGTGGTCAACGGCCTGTGGGCGTCCGGGGCCGAGGCCGTGGCCGTCAACGGGCAGCGGCTGACCGCCCTGTCCGCGATCAGGGCCGCGGGTGACGCGATACTGGTCGACAACAAGCCGCTGGTGCCGCCGTACACGGTGCTCGCGGTGGGGGACGGGGAACGGCTGAGCACTCGGTTCCAGAACAGCGCCGACGGGCTGTACCTGCACGCCCTGGAGCAGAACTACGGCATCCGCGCCACCATCTCCACCGAGGGTGACGTCAGTTTGCCGGCCGCACCGAGTGTGATCGTCCGCACCGCACAGCCGACCACCGAGAAGACTGAGAAGGGCACATCGTGATCGCCGTACTGGGCCTCGTCGTGGGAGTCGTGGCCGGACTGTTGGTCCGGCCCGAGGTTCCGGCGGTCGTCGAGCCTTACCTGCCGATCGCCGTCGTCGCGGCGCTGGACGCCGTCTTCGGCGGTCTGCGAGCCATGCTCGACGGCATCTTCGACGACAAGGTCTTCGTGGTGTCGTTCCTGTCGAACGTGGTCGTCGCCGCCCTGATCGTCTTCCTGGGCGACAAGTTGGGTGTGGGCGCGCAACTGTCCACGGGTGTCGTCGTGGTCCTGGGCATCCGGATCTTCTCCAATGCCGCGGCCATCCGGCGGCACGTGTTCCGGGCGTGAGTCTCATGAGCGACCAGAACGAGCAGCCGGAGAACTGGCTGCGCAGGGAACTGCCGGACGAGGTGCCCGTGCCGGTGCCCGCGCCCGCGCCCGAGCCGCCCCGGGAATCGGTGACGGGCCGGCAGCGGCTGGTCAAGGGACTGTGGCCGCCGCGCGTCACCCGCGCCCAACTCATCGTCGCCCTGCTGCTGTTCGGCCTCGGTTTCGGTCTGGCCGTGCAGGTGGCCTCCAACAGCGACAGCGACAGCGCGCTGCGCGGCGCACGCCAGGAGGATCTTGTCCGCATCCTCGATGAACTGGATTCGCGTACGCAGCGTCTTCAGGACGAGAAGCAGGGACTGGAGAAGCAGCGGCAGGAGTTGCAGAGCAGTTCCGATCAGGCCGCGGAGGCGCGCAAGCAGACGGCCGAGAAGGAACGGCAACTCGGCATCCTCGCGGGCACCGTGGCGGCTCAGGGTCCTGGCATCACGATGACGATCGAGGACACGAAGGGGACGGTCAAGGCGGACATGCTGCTCGACGCGATCCAGGAACTGCGCGCGGCCGGCGCGGAGGCGATCCAGGTCAACGGCGTGCGGGTGGTGGCGAACAGCTACTTCACGGACTCGGGGAAGTCGGTGAGCGTCGACGGGAACAAGATCAACGCTCCCTATCGTTTCAAGGTCATCGGCAAGCCGCAGGATCTGGAGCCCGCGTTGAACATCCCGGGGGGCGTGGTGCAGAGCGTGGAGAAGGAGCAGGCCACGGTGACCGTGGAGCAGACGGACAAGATCGTCGTGGACGCCTTGCGGCAGCCGAAGCGGCCTGACTACGCTCGGTCGTCCTCCCAGTGAACCGCCGGTGCATGGGGGCCGTCCGACAGGGGCATGAGGTTGCGGGGGGTCGGCGCATCGAAGGGGTGGTGCGTGATGGAAACTGTTTGGTGGATACGGACGTTGTGAAGATGTCCGGCTCGGCCGGTGTAGGCATTCTGGGTTCGTCCTGCCCCACGGGCGGGTCTGTTTCGGTCAAGGGGAATCGCCCGTGAAGTTGTTTGCGAAGTTGTTCGGCAAGAGCGCGCGAGAGGGCGGCGACAACGCGACCGCCCGCCATCGCGCCCAGCCTGACGCGGAAGGTCGGCGCCCGCTGTTCCGGGACCAGGTCGCTGGTCCGGGCGGTGACATTTCCGGTGGTCAGGGCGCGGCGTCTGTTGACCCTGCCCAGTCCGGCGGCATAGGTTTCGGGCAACCGTCAACCTCAGGTACGGGTGGAGGGTTCGCCTCCGGACCGTACGCGTCCCATGCCCCGGCGGGGCAGCCGCGGCAGGAGGATCCGTCGATGCCGGTCCTGGTGTGTACGAGGTGCGGTAACCGCAACGCGGAGAACGCCCGCTTCTGCTCCAACTGCGGCGCGCCGCTGCGCCCCGGTGTGGTGCCCGAGCGTGCCTCCGAGACGACGTCCACCATCTCGATCTCCGGGCTTGAGGCGTACGACTCCGAGGTGACCGGCCAGACCGTGCTGCCGACGCTCTCCCCGGAGGCGCAGGCCGCGGTGGACGCGCTGCCGCTGGGCTCGGCGTTGCTGGTGGTGCGCCGGGGGCCGAACTCGGGCAGCCGCTTCCTGCTGGACAGCGACCTGACCACGGCCGGCCGGCACCCGCAGAGCGACATCTTCCTGGACGACGTGACGGTCTCGCGTCGCCATGTGGAGTTCCGCCGCTCCCCGGACGGTTCGTTCACCGTGGCCGACGTCGGCAGCCTGAACGGCACGTACGTGAACCGCGAGCGGATCGACCAGGTCGCTCTGGCCAACGGTGACGAGGTGCAGATCGGCAAGTACCGGTTGGTGTTCTACGCGAGCCGGCAGGGCATCTGACCCGCCCCCGGACCGGCGTCCGGGGGGCAACCCCAGGGAAGGTCCATGCTTCAACCACCGAGCGGCGGTGCCGGAAGCGGTACCGCCGCCAGGGACAGTGGACTGATGAGCATCGGCACGGTGCTCAACGAGCTGCGCGAGGAGTTCCCCGAGGTCACCATCTCCAAGATCCGCTTCCTGGAGGCGGAGGGCCTGGTCGAGCCGCGGCGCACCCCGTCGGGGTACCGCAAGTTCAGCGCCCGGGACCTGGAGCGACTCGGGCACGTTCTGCGGATGCAGCGAGACCACTATCTGCCGCTCAAGGTCATCCGGGAGCACCTGGACGCGATGGAGCGCGGCGAGGCCGTTGCGTTGCCGCTGGTGGGGCGCCAGCGCACCCCGGACGACGCGCCGCGGTCCACCGAGGGGCGCACCGTGGCCCGGGTGGGCAGGTCCGAGCTGCTGGCGGCCGCGGGGATCGGTGAGGGCGACCTGGCGGAGTGGGAGTCGTACGGACTCATCGCACCCCTCGGGGACGGGGTGTACGACGCCGAGGCGGTCACCGTGGCCTCTCTCGTCGCCGAGCTGGGCCGGTTCGGTATCGAGCCACGCCATCTGCGGGTGATGAAGGCCGCCGCCGACCGGGAGGCCGGTCTGGTGGACCAGGTGGTGGCCCCGCTCAGGCGCCACCGCAATCCGCAGACCAGGGCGCATGCCGAGGCCCGCGCCAAGGAGCTGGCGGCGCTCGCGGTGAAGCTGCACGCGGCCCTGGTGCAGACGGCGCTCGGCGTGCGTCTGCCCTAGTCGCCGAGGGTTGCCGGGCGGCCGGATCGGTCAGCTGTTCCCGGCCCGACTACCCAAACGTCCCGAGCACGGCCTAGGGTTGCTGTGTGAACGAGCTCGATGTCGTAGGTGTCCGGGTCGAAATGCCCTCCAACCAACCGATCGTGCTCCTGCGCGAAGTGGGGGGCGACCGGTATCTCCCCATCTGGATCGGGCCTGGGGAGGCCACGGCGATCGCCTTCGCCCAGCAGGGCATGGCGCCTGCGCGGCCACTGACCCACGACCTGTTCAAGGACGTGCTGGAGGCCGTCGGCCAGGAACTGACCGAAGTCCGCATCACCGATCTGCGGGAAGGCGTCTTCTACGCCGAGCTGGTCTTCGCCAGCGGTGTCGAGGTCAGCGCCCGTCCCTCCGATGCCATAGCGCTGGCCCTGCGCACCGGCACGCCGATCTACGGCAGTGACGGGGTGCTGGACGACGCGGGCATCGCCATTCCGGACGAGCAGGAGGACGAGGTGGAGAAGTTCCGTGAGTTCCTCGACCAGATCTCGCCCGAGGACTTCGGCTCCAGCAGCCAGTGACCGCCCCGCCGGGGCGGGGCTCGTCGGGTGCCGGTCACGGCGTCGGCGCGCCGTCGGCTCGCGGGCAATTGCCACCGGCCATTGAGAGCGTCGTCCGACCCGCCGCGAGGGCATTCGGCTAGCCTTTCCCCGCGGTGGGGCACGAAAAACCACTCCTAGGGTGATTATCACTCGGCGTGCCGAGTGTGGCGATCGTTGACGCACCCCTGGTGACTGCCTACCGTCGAGAAGGCAGGTCAAGGACGGAGGTCGGCGTGAGAACCAGCGGCGACGGTACGGCTGGGGGTGCTCCCGTGCGGGGTTTCGGGGAGAGCGGTCCGTACCCGGTTCACGGCGACGCTGTGGATCACGCTCCGCAGCGGCCGACGGCGGTGCCGAACGGCGGAGGGGCGGCCATGGCGTCCGAGGAGATCGGCTATCGCGGGCCCACGGCCTGCGCCGCGGCCGGCATCACCTACCGGCAACTCGACTACTGGGCCCGTACGGGTCTCGTGGAGCCCAGCGTGCGGCCCGCCTACGGCTCGGGCACCCAGCGGCTCTACAGCTTCCGGGACGTCGTCGTCCTGAAGATCGTGAAGCGGTTTCTGGACACCGGGGTGTCCCTGCAGAACATCCGCACGACCGTCCAGCACCTTCGCGAGCGCGGTTTCCGCGATCTGGAGCGAATGACGCTGATGAGCGACGGCGCCACCGTGTACGAGTGCACCTCGCCGGACGAGGTCCACGCATTGCTCCAGGGCGGCCAGGGCATCTTCGGGATCGCCGTGGGCGTGGTGTGGCGGGACGTGGAGAGCGCCCTCTCCCAGCTGCACGGCGAGCGGATCGACTCCGGCGAGACGCTGGTCGGGCACAACCCGGCGGATGAGCTGGCACGGCGTCGCAACCGCGCGGTCTGACGGTGCCTGACCGCGTGGTCTGACTGCCCGGGGGCGCCTGCCCGCGCCGGTGCCACCGCATTGTCAGTGCCGTGGTGCAGCATCGGTGGTGTGAGAAACGCGCCCACGATCCTGCATCTCGACATGGATGCCTTCTTCGCCTCGGTGGAGCAGGCCTCCAAGCCGAGCCTGCGCGGGAAGGCGGTCGTCGTGGGCGGGCTCGGGCCGCGCGGGGTGGTGGCCACCGCGTCGTACGAGGCGCGGGTCTTCGGGGTGCACTCGGCGATGCCCATGGCCCAGGCCCGCCGGCTGGCGCCCAACGCCGCGTATCTCGTGCCGCGCTTCGCCGTCTACCGGTCGATCAGCGAGCAGGTGATGGCACTGCTGCGGGAGCTGTCGCCGCTGGTCGAGCCGCTCAGCCTGGACGAGGCGTTCGTGGACCTGGAGGCCGGGGGGAGCGCTCGGGACGAGGAGTCGGCGCGGCGGGTGGGGGCGGCGCTGCGGACCGACATCCGTGCCGTCACGGGGCTCACCGGGTCGGTGGGGCTGGCCGCCTCCAAGATGCTCGCGAAGATCGCCTCGGAGCAGGCCAAGCCGGACGGTCTGGTGCTGATCGAGCCGGGGACCGAGCGGGAGCTGCTGGGGCCGATGTCGGTGCGGACCTTGCCGGGCGTGGGCCCCGCCACCGGGGACCATCTGCGCCGGGCCGGGATCACCACGGTCGGGGAACTGGCCGAGGCGGGAGAGGACGAGCTGGTCCGGCTGGTCGGGAAGGCGCACGGGCACGGGCTCTACGCGATGGCGCTGGCCCGCGACGAGCGGGCGGTGGTGGCCGAGCGCGAGGCCAAGTCGGTGTCGGTGGAGGACACGTACGACGTCGACATCCACGACCGGTTGCGGGTGGGCCTGGAGGTGCGGCGGCTGGCCGACCGGTGTGTACGGCGGCTGCGGGAAACGGGGCTGTCCGGGCGGACCATCGTGCTGAAGGTACGGCGGTACGACTTCTCGACGCTGACCCGTTCCGAGACGCTGCGGGGGCCGACGGACGATCCGGCGGTGATCCGGGAGGCGGCGGCGCGGCTGCTGGACTCCGTGGACACGACGGGCGGGGTACGGCTGCTCGGCGTGGGGGCGACCGGGCTCGCCGACTACACGCAGGAGGACCTGTTCGCGCAGGCGGCCGGGGAGGGGGCGGAGGGGGAGCTCGCGGAGGACACCGTGCCCGAGGCGGTGGCCGAGACGCCGGCGGCCGAGGAGCGGCGGTGGCGGGCGGGGCAGGACGTGCGGCACGTGGAGTGGGGGCCCGGGTGGGTGCAGGGGAGTGGGCTGGGGCGGGTGACGGTGCGGTTCGAGACGCCGCAGTCCCCTCCGGGGCGGGTGCGGACGTTCTTGGTCGAGGATCCTCTGTTGTCGCCGGGTGAGGCGTTGCCGTTGGTACGGGGTCTTGCCCACCCGCCCACCCGTCTCGCCCAGCCGGACGCTGACCCTCACGGGGCTCCGCCCCGGACCCCCGGGCAAGGGGCAGGATCTTGTAAGGGCACCCGGTGCGGTGGTGAGGCGGACGGGCCTGCCCACCCGCCCGCCCGTCTCGCCCAGCTGGAAGCCGACCGTCACGGGGCTCCGCCCGGGACCCCGGAGGAAGAGCCGGAGTGTTGCGAGGGCACCCGGTGCGGGAGCGAGGCGGGCAGGCCTGCCCACCCGCCCGCCCGCCTCGGTCAGCCGGAAGCCGACCGTCACGGGGCTCCGCCCCGGACCCCGGGGGAAGGGGCGCGGTGTAGCGAGGGCGTCCGGTGTGGTGGTGAGGCGGACGGGCCTGCCGACCCGCCCACCCGTCTCGGTCAGCCGGACGCCCACCCTCATGGGGCTGCGCCTCGGACCCGGGAGGAAGGGGCGGAGTTTGGTCGAGCAGGGGTCGTGCCTCGGCGTCAGGACGGTGTGGGTACGGGTCCTGTGGCGGGCTGTGGTGTCTCGGGTGGGGGTGCGCGACCGTGACGCGGGCAGGGGCGTGAGGGCCGGGGCTGGGGCCTGACTCGGGACCCCGATGCCGTGGGTGGGGGCCCGGAGTCGTTGCGGGCGGCGGTTGTCTTGCGCAGGGGCTGTGGTTCCGGGGTGCCGTGGGGCGGTCCGCTGAAGCAGCGGTGTGCGGGGTGGGTCTGCCCGGCGGGTCTTCAGGGTTCCTCTGTGCCTGCCAGGTGGCCGAAGTCGCGGTCGGGGAAGTCGGGGGGTGCGGCGGTGTCCAGGCCGTAGTGGTGGTAGAGCTGGAGTTCCTGTTCGGGGGAGAGGTGGCGGCCCACGCCGAAGTCGGGGGCGTCCTTGATCAGGGCGCGTTCGAAGGGGACCCGCAGAGTGCCGTCGATCAGCTCGCTGGGCTCCAGGGGGACGAACGCGTCCCGGGAGAACAGGCCGGTGCGTATCGCCGCCCACTCGGGGACACCGGTGGCGTCGTCGAGGTACACCTCGTCGATGGTGCCGATCTTGGTGCCGTTGCGGTCGAACGCCTTGCGGCCGATCAGGTTGCGCGGATCGATGTCGGTCTGCACGGTCCCTCTCCCTCCACTTGGTCGCAACTCATCCGTAAGCACTACAAAAGAGCAGATTCAAGCGGGCGGCCACTCGAAAGTCCGGGCATTGACCCCGCTGGTAGGCTGACAGCGGCTGCTGACCCCGTGCGGGAGAGTCCTCCGACCCACCTCGGAGGCGCCGAAGGAGCAAATCCTCCCCGGAATCTCTCAGGCCCACGTACCGCACGGACGAGGTCACTCTGGAAAGCGGGGCGGGCGTCGACGGCGTCCGCTCTCACCGACGGGGAAAGCCGGGTCCCTCGGGCACCGGTGAAGCTCTCAGGTTGTGATGACAGAGGGGGAGGCCGTCGGGGCACCCGCGCCGTGGTGCCCCCCGAAGGTCGCGTCAGACCAGGAGGCCTCCGCAATGACCGCCCCTCGCATTCCGCTCTCCGAGCTCGAACAGGGCATCCCCTTCGAGCAGCGCCACATCGGGCCCGACCAGGAGGCGCGGGCCAAGATGCTCGCGCAGGTCGGCTACGGCTCCCTCGACGAGCTGACCGCCGCCGCGGTGCCGGACGTGATCAAGAACGCCGACTCCCTGGACCTGCCGGGTGCCCGCAGCGAGGCCGAGGTGCTGGCCGAGCTGCGCTCCCTGGCCGACCGCAACCAGGTCCTCGGCTCCATGATCGGCCTGGGCTACCACGGGACGTTCACCCCGCCGGTCATCCTGCGCAACGTCATGGAGAACCCCTCCTGGTACACCGCCTACACGCCGTACCAGCCGGAGATCTCCCAGGGCCGTCTCGAAGCGCTGCTGAACTTCCAGACGATGGTCGCCGACCTCACCGGACTGCCCACCTCCGGTGCCTCCCTGCTGGACGAGGGCACGGCCGCCGCCGAGGCGATGGCGCTGTCCCGGCGCATGGGCAAGAACAAGAAGGGTCTGTTCCTGGTCGACGCGGACGCCCTGCCGCAGACCATCGCCGTGATCCAGACCCGCGCCGAGCCGACCGGCGTCGAGGTCGTCGTCGCCGACCTCGGCGACGGCATCCCGGCCGAGGTCGCCGGCCGGGAGATCAACGGCGTGCTGATCCAGTACCCGGGCGCCTCCGGTGCCGTACGCGACATCAGGCCCGTCATCGAGCAGGCGCACGAGCTGGGCGCCGTCGTCACCGTGGCCGCCGACCTGCTCGCACTGACCCTGCTGACCTCGCCGGGCGAGCTGGGCGCGGACATCGCCGTCGGCACCACCCAGCGCTTCGGCGTCCCGATGGGCTTCGGCGGGCCGCACGCCGGCTACATGGCGGTGCAGGAGAAGTTCGCGCGCAGCCTGCCTGGGCGTCTCGTAGGCGTCTCCGTCGACGCGGACGGCCACAAGGCCTACCGTCTCGCGCTGCAGACCCGTGAGCAGCACATCCGCCGCGAGAAGGCCACCAGCAACATCTGTACCGCGCAGGTGCTGCTCGCCGTCATGGCCGGCATGTACGCCGTCTACCACGGTCCCGAGGGGCTGCGCTCCATCGCGTGGCGCACCCACCGCTACGCCACGATCCTCGCCGAGGGCCTCAGGGCCGGCGGCGTCGAGGTCGTGCACGGCGCCTACTTCGACACCGTCACCGCGCGCGTGCCCGGCCGGGCCGCCGAGGTCGCCGCCGCCGCCCGGGACAACGGGACCAACCTGCGTCTCGTCGACGCCGACCACGTCTCCGTGGCCTGCGACGAGACCACCGACCGCCCGCTGCTCGGCGCCGTGTTCACCGCGTTCGGCGTCGAGGGCGACATCGAGGCCCTCGACGCGGCGGCCGGGGAGGCCCTGCCCGAGGCGCTGCTGCGCAGCGACGACTTCCTTACCCACCCGGTCTTCCACGAGCACCGCTCCGAGACCGCGATGCTCCGCTACCTGCGCAAGCTCGCCGACCGGGACTACGCGCTCGACCGCGGCATGATCCCGCTGGGCTCCTGCACCATGAAGCTCAACGCGACCACCGAAATGGAGCCGGTCACCTGGCCGGAGTTCGGCGCACTGCACCCCTTCGCGCCGGCCGAGCAGGCCGAGGGCTACCTCACCCTGATCCGCGAGCTGGAGGAACGTCTCGCCGAGGTCACCGGCTACGACAAGGTCTCCCTCCAGCCGAACGCCGGCTCCCAGGGCGAGCTGGCCGGTCTGCTCGCCGTACGCGGCTACCACCGTGCCAACGGCGACGAGCAGCGCACCATCTGCCTGATCCCGTCCTCCGCGCACGGCACCAACGCGGCCAGCGCGGTGATGGCCGGCATGAAGGTCGTCGTCGTCAAGACCGCCGAGGACGGCGAGATCGACGTCGAGGACCTGCGGGCGAAGATCGAGAAGCACCGCGACGAGCTGGCCGTGCTGATGATCACCTACCCGTCGACGCACGGCGTGTTCGAGGAGCACGTCGCCGACATCTGCGCCCAGGTGCACGAGGCGGGCGGTCAGGTCTACGTCGACGGCGCCAACCTCAACGCGCTGGTCGGTCTCGCCAAGCCGGGCCACTTCGGCGGCGACGTCTCCCACCTGAACCTGCACAAGACCTTCTGCATCCCGCACGGCGGCGGCGGCCCCGGCGTCGGCCCGGTCGCGGTCCGCTCGCACCTGGCGCCTTACCTGCCGAACCACCCGCTCCAGCCGGCGGCCGGCCCGGAGACGGGCGTCGGCCCGATCTCGGCGGCGCCGTGGGGCTCCGCGGGCATCCTGCCGATCTCCTGGGCGTACGTGCGGCTCATGGGCGGCGAGGGCCTCAAGCGCGCCACCCAGGTGGCCGTGCTCTCCGCCAACTACATCGCCAAGCGGCTGGAGCCGCACTACCCCGTGCTCTACACCGGCCCCGGCGGCCTGGTCGCGCACGAGTGCATCATCGACCTGCGCCCGCTGGCCAAGGCGACCGGCGTCAGCGTGGACGACGTGGCCAAGCGCCTGATCGACTACGGCTTCCACGCCCCGACCATGTCCTTCCCGGTGGCCGGCACGCTGATGATCGAGCCGACCGAGTCGGAGGACCTCGCCGAGCTGGACCGGTTCTGCGAGGCGATGATCGCCATCCGCGCGGAGATCGAGAAGGTCGGCGCCGGCGAGTGGCCCGCGGACGACAACCCGCTGTGCAACGCCCCGCACACCGCCGCCGCGCTCGGCGGCGAGTGGACGCACGCGTACAGCCGCGAGGAGGCCGTCTTCCCGGGCGGTGTCTCGGTGGCCGACAAGTACTGGCCGCCGGTGCGCCGTGTGGACCAGGCCTACGGCGACCGCAACCTGGTGTGCTCCTGCCCGCCGCTGGACGCGTACGAGGACTGAGTCGGCAGCCGTGGCCGAGGGCCCGTCCGGAAACCGGGCGGGCCCTCGGGCGTCTCTCCGTCCGGCGCTACGCCGTCGCGAGGGAGACCTCGGTCGCCTTGATGAGGGCGACCACGTCGGAGCCGACGAAGAGGCCGAGGTCGGCGGCGGCCTCCTTGGTGATGGCCGCGGTCAGTTCGCCGCCGGGCACCGAGACCTTGACCGTGGCCATGACGGCGCCGGTGGTGAGGCCGATGATCGCACCGGGCAACTGGTTGCGGATCGACAGACCCTCGACGCGGTGGGTGGCGAGCGAGACCTCCGTCGACTTCACCAGGGCGCGCACGGGCGTGCCGGGGGCGAGGGCGAGGTCCTTGGCGGCCTCCAGGGTGATGGCGGAGGTGATGTTCTGGCCGCCGTCGAGGTGAACTCCGACGGTGGCCATGGCCTCGCCCGTGTTGACCGTCGTGACGGTGCCGTGCAGTTGGTTGCGGATGCTCATGGTCATGGGCACCCACCGTACGGGGCGAGCCTGCTCAGGCGGGGTACGCGTGGGTCTGCGTCGCCTTGACCGTCGCCCAGACCGGTGCGCCGGGGCGCAGGTCGAGTTCGGCCGCCGCGACCGTGGTGAGGTCGGCGGCGAGCGGGAGTTCGCCGGTCAGGTCGGCGCGGATCTGGTCGCCGTGCGTCTCCAGGCCGCCGACCTCGCAGCGCCAGAGGTTGCGGGCGCCGGCCCCGGCCGGCCGCTCCCGGAAGAGGTTCACGGCGGACGGCGGGAACGCGACGAACGCCGGGCCCGACAGCGCCTCCGTGGTGGTGATCGAGGGGCCGGAGTCGAGCCGTACGGTGTGCCCCTCGGCGTGGCCGCGGTAGAGGTTCAGGCCGACGAGCTGGGCGATGTAATCGGTGCGGGGGCGGCGGGCGATGTCGGTGGGCGTGCCGTGCTGGACGATCCGGCCGTGCTCGACGACCACCAGGCGGTCGGCGAGCACCATGGCGTCCAGCGGGTCGTGCGTGACCAGGACGGCGACGGCCTCGAACTCATTGAGATGGCGGCGGAGCTGGGCGCGGATCTCCAGACGGGTACGGGCGTCCAGGGCCGCGAGCGGTTCGTCCAGGAGGAGCAGGCGGGGGCTGGTCGCCAGGGCGCGGGCGAGGGCGACGCGTTGGGCCTGGCCGCCGGAGAGGCGGCGGGGTTTGGCGCCGGTGTGGTCGGCGAGGCCCATGCGGGTGAGCCATTCCGTGGCCTGGGCGCGGGCCTCGGACTTGCTCGCGCCGTGGCAGCGGGGGCCGAAGGCGACGTTGTCCAGGGCGGAGAGGTGGGGGAAGAGCAGGTAGTCCTGGAAGACGACGCCTACGGGGCGGGACTCCGGGGGTGTGCGCTCCAAGGGGGTGCCGTCCAGCCGCAGGTGACCGGCCGTGAGGGGGACCAGGCCGGCCAGGGCGCGCAGGGCGGTGGTCTTGCCGGCGCCGTTGGGGCCGAGCAGGGCGAGGACGTCCCCTGGGGCGGCGGTGAGCTCTATGTCGAGGCTGAACGCTCCGCGGTCGACCACGAGGTGGGCGTCGAGGCCGGCGGGTCGGTGCGGGGCCGTGGGCCGGCCTTCGGCCGGATTGGGGTTCCCACCCGCACCACCCGTATCGGTTTCGTGGTCGGGTGCGGGTGGCCCTAGTGGGGTGGGAGCGCCGTCGGCGGCTGCGGGTGGCGTGTCCGGGCCGTCGGTGCGGCGCGGGGGCATGCGCCGGCCTTCGGCGGGGTTGGGGGTCCCGTCGGTGGGGGACGGGTCGGCGTCGGTGGGGTGGTGGGGGTTGGTCATGAGGCTGTCATCCAGCGGTCTCTGAGGCCTGCCAGTACCGCGATGGAGACCGCCAGGAGGACCAGGCTGAGGGCGATCGCGGCGTCGGGGTCGTTCTGGAGGGCCAGGTAGACGGCCAGCGGCATGGTCTGGGTGCGGCCGGGGAAGTTGCCCGCGAAAGTGATCGTCGCGCCGAACTCGCCCAGCGCCCGCGCCCAGGCCAGGACCGCGCCCGCCGCGATACCCGGCGCGATCAACGGCAGCGTGACCCGGCGGAACGCGGTGAAGCGGGACGCGCCGAGCGTGGTGGCCGCCTCCTCGTAGCGTGGGTCGGCGGCGCGCAGGGTGCCCTCGACGCTGATGACCAGGAACGGCATCGCGACGAACGCCTCGGCGATGATCACTCCGGTGGTGGTGAACGGCAGCGTGATCCCGAACCAGGCGTCCAGCCACTTGCCGACGATGCCGTTGCGGCCCAGGGCCAGCAGCAGGGCGACACCGCCCACGACCGGCGGCAGCACCAGGGGCAGGGTGACCAGCGCGCGGAGCAGGCCCCGGCCGGGGAACTCGGTGCGGGCCAGCAGCCAGGCCAGCGGCACCCCGAGGACGAGGCTCACGGCGGTCGCCGCGGTGGCCGTGATCAGGGACAGCTGGAGCGCCTGCCACACCTCGGGGCTGGTCAGCTGCTCGGGCAGGCCTCGCCAGGGCGCCCGTACGAGCAGGGCGAGCAGCGGGACCAGGAGGAAGGCCAGGCCCAGCAGGCCGGGAACCAGCAGGGGCAACGGCACGCCGCGCCGGGCCCCGGTACCGACACGGCGCCGCCGCGGCCGGTCCGTGCGGGGACCGGCCGCGGCGGGCTTGTCGAGCGAGGTCACGGCTTGAGGAACCCGGCCTGGCTCAGCACCTTCTGGCCCTCGGCGGAGCGCACGAGGGCGATGAACGCCTTGGCCGCCTCGGCGTTCGGGGCGTTCTTCAGCAGGGCGATCGGGTAGTCGTTGATCGCGTCGGCGGACTCGGGGAACTCCACGCCCTCCACCTTGTCACCCGCGGCGTGCACATCGGTCTTGTAGACGACCGCCGCGTCGGCCTCCTTCAGCTCCACCTTGGTCAGGGCGCCCTTGACGTCCTGCTCGTAGGAGACCGGGGTGAGCTTGAGCTTGCTGGCGTCGAGGGCCTTCTGCGCGGCGGCGCCGCACGGCACGGTCTTGTCGCACAGCACGACCTTCAGACCGGACCCGGTGAGATCCTTCAGGGAGTCCACCTTGTGCGGGTTGCCCGGCACGGTGGCGATCTCCAGCTGGTTGCGGACGAAGGTGGCCGGGGTGCCGACCGCGTCCTTCTTGTCCGTCACGATCGCCATGGTCTTGGGGCTGGCGGCGGCGAACACGTCCGCCGGGGCACCGCCGGTGATGTTCGCGGCCAGGGTGTCGCTGCCGCCGAAGTTGAAGGTGACCTTGGTGCCCGGGTGCTCGCTCTCGAACTTCTTGCCCAGGGTGGTGAAGCTCTCCTGGAGGGAGGCGGCCGCGAACACGTTGACCGTGCCGGACAGCTTCGGGGAGGCCGACGAGGCCGTGGCGCCGGAATCCTTCTCGGAGTCGGACGACGAGGAGCAGGCGCTGAGTGCCATCAGGGCAGCGGCTCCAGCGCCGGCCAGCTGAAGCGTCCGGGTCCGGCGCACGGAACGGGTCATCACGGTTCTACTCCTCGGGTCCTTGGAACATCTGTCGCGCCCTGCCGGCCCAACTACGGCCGTGCGGCGATGATACTGCCGCATCTGCCACCTGTAAGTCTCCTGTCACATCGCATGAGCTGCACACTCGCGACGTCCGGGTCGCATGTGCGTTTGTACGGTGCTCCCGCGCGGGTACGGTCCAGCCGGAGGTGGTCGACGGTGACGCTCGCGGAAGTCGCCCTGACCGGCGATCTGCTACGACCCGCCCGGCTGACCGTGCCGGATCTGCTCCGCTGGCCCCAGCACCGGGCGGACGTCAGCTTCGAGTGCGCGACCAGCGGCACCCAGCACCACCGCTTCACCGGCCCGCGCCTGTACGACGTCCTCGCCGACGCCGGACCCGGATACGACCCGGTACGGCGCAAGGACCGGCTGCGGTTCCTGATCGCGGTCCTCGGCACCGACGGTCACCGCGCGGTGCTGTCCTGGGCCGAGATCGACCCGGACTTCGCGCACGCGCCCGTCCTGCTCGCGGTCGGCATCGACGGCACCCCGCTGGACGCGGCCGGACCCCAACTGGTGTTGCCCCAGGACCGGTGCGGGGCGCGGCACATCAGCGGGATCACCGGAATCCGGGTGGACGGCGGTTACCGCTTCGAGGCGGCGGCGACCCCGCCGAAGGCCCTGGAGGCCACGCACCCTGCTCCGGAAGCCGCGCACCCCGCCCCGGAGGCCACGTACCCCGCCCCCGTGGCCGCCGCCTCCTGAGCAGAACGCGCGACATTGGTCAGAGGCGGTCGATGTGCACGTTGGTGGACTTCACGCGTGCGGTGGCCTCCATGCCGACCTCCAGGCCGAGTTCCTCGACCGCCTCCCGGGTCAACAGCGACACCAGCCGGTGCGGGCCCGCCTGGATGTCCACCTGGGCGGCGACGTCGCCCAGCTTGATCGCGGTGACGATCCCGGGGAAGGCGTTGCGCACGGAGGTGTAGGAGGGGTCCTCGTCGCCGCCGCCGGCCTTGGCGAGTTCGACGGAGAACGCGGCCAGGTCCCGGCCGTCGATGAGACGCCGTCCGGCCTCGTCGCGGTGGGTGGCCACCCGGCCCGCGTCGGCCCAGCGGCGGGCGGTGTCGGGGCTGACGCCGAGCAGCCGTGCCGCCTGGCCGATCGTGTAGGACTGCATACCGGCCACGATAGGGCCGGCGGCCGGGAACCACGGCCATGGGGGTGCCGGCACACGCGGGCGGCAAGCGGTGACCACAGGTGCCGGTGCGCTCAGCCCGTGTGCACGCGCGGCCGGCGTTCGCGGTCCGGCTCCGCCTCGCGCAGCACCTCGCGGGTGACCGGGGCGACCTCGCCCTGGCCGAAGAGGAAGAAGCGCAGGAAGTTGGCGAACGGGCCGCCCTCGGTCCACTCGAAGTAGATGTGCGGGGTGCAGCCGGTGATGTCCCGGACGTGCAGCAGCAGCGCGGCGAGGGCGTTCGGGATGGAGGCGGACTCCAGGGTGAGCACCCGGTAGCGGTCGTGCAGCACCTCGCCGCGCACCGTCAGACCCGCCTCGAACTCGGACGGGTCGGTGACCGTGACCTCGACGAAGACGAAGTCGTCCTGCTCGGGCATGTCGTTGTCGGCGCGGATCTGCTCGACCTTGTCGCGGTACTCGGCCTTGTCACGGTGGTCCGGTTCGTTGGCGATGAACCGCATCTTGCGGCTCGCCATGTCCCGGATGAAGCGCTGTGCCAGCGGGTCGAGCGTCACGCTGGTCACGCGCAGCTCGAAGGCGCGGGCCAGGCGGGACAGCAGCGACACCAGGATGATGCCGGCGATGAAGCAGGCGCCGATCTTCACACCGTCCGGGCGCTCGATGACGTTCACGACCGTCGTGTAGAGGAACACGGCGGAGATCACGGCGAACGCGATGGTCCAGCCCCGTTGGCCGGCCTTGCGCGCGGCGATGGTCACGGCGATCGCGGCGGAGCTGATCAGCACCAGCACACCGGTGGCGTAGGCGCCGCCCTGCTTGTCGACGTTGGCGTCGAAGATCCAGGTGACCAGGAACGCGATCAGGGTGAAGACGATGACCATCGGGCGCACCGCGCGGGCCCAGTGCGGGGCCATGCCGTAGCGGGGCAGGTAGCGCGGCATCAGGTTGAGCAGACCGGCCATGGCGGAGGCGCCGGCGAACCAGAGGATGGCGATGGTCGAGACGTCGTAGACCGTGCCGAAGGCGCTGCCGAGGTACTCGTGCGCGAGGAAGGCGAGCGCGCGGCCGTTGGCCTGGCCGCCGGGCTTGAACTCGTTCTCGGGGATGAGCAGCGTGGTGATGAAGCTGGTGGTGATCAGGAAGCAGCTCATCACGATCGCGGCGGTGGTGAGCAGTTTCTTGGTGTCCCTGATGCGGCCTCGCGGGTGCTCCTCGGTGTCGCCGGGGTCGCCCTTCACATGGGGCATGACGGCGACGCCGGTCTCGAAGCCGGACAGGCCGAGGGCGAGCTTCGGGAAGACGATCAGAGCCACACCGATCATCACGAACACGTTGCCGTGCTCGGCGGTCAGGGCGTTGCTCCAGTCGGTGATCACATGGCCGGCGGTGACGACGTGCCACAGTCCCGTGATCACGACGACGAGGTTGAGCGCCAGGTAGATGCCGACCAGGGCGACCGCGACGCCGATCGCTTCCAGGAAGCCCTTGAGGAAGACCGCGCCGAGCAGCGCCACCAGGATGAGCGTGATCACCATCTGGTGGCCCTGCAACGTGCTGGTCAGGTGCGGGTTCTCCACCAGGTGGGTGGAGGCGTCGGCCGCGGAGAGGGTGATGGTGATCAGGAAGTCGGTGGCGGCGAAGCCCAGCAGGGTGAGCACGAACAGCTTGCCCTGCCAGAACGACAGCAGCCGCTCCAGCATCGCGATGGAGCCCTCGCCGTGCGGGCTCTCCTCGGAGACCCGGCGGTAGACCGGCAGGGCGCCGGCCAGGGTGACGATCACGAGCACGATGGTGGCGATCGGGGACAGCAGGCCGGCCGCGAGGGCCGCGATACCGGGCTGGTAGCCGAGGGTGGAGAAGTAGTCGACGCCGGTCAGGCACATCACCCGCCACCAGCGCTGTCCCCGGTGCGGGGGCTCCGGTTCGGCGTGCGGACCGGTGTGCCCGCCGTTCTTGCCCATGTCGGACAGCCCTTGGAGCATCCAGGTGCGCAGGCGACTGGGAGGGCGCTCGGTCGTGGCCATCGGCGTGCTCCTGAGATGTGACTCCGCTGTTTCCGGCCATCACGCGGACGGCGGCACCAGCGTATGCAGAGAGTGACGTCAGGGCCCACGCATCAAGGGGCCTGGGGGCGTCAAACTTGCGTTAAGAATGGCCCGGGAACGCGGCCACCGCATCAAGAAGGCGAGGCCGGGGGTGTGCCGGGCGGAGCGGGGCCGTACGGATGACGGTGGCTGGAGCTGCCCGGCGACCAGCGACCCTGCGTCATCTCCCGAGCCGTCGAGGCCTCACTCCAGACCGGACTCCCGGAACGCGCCCAGTGCCGCGGCGGTGTCCAGACGGCGGGCGAGACGGTGCAGCGCGGTCGTGCCGGACAGCAGGGTTCCGGCGGCCTCGGCGGCACGGGCACCCTCAGCGAGCCGGTACCAGAGACCGGGATTGCGGACGAGCACCTCGGGGTCGATCTCGATCCGGTTGCCGAGGGCGTCGCGCAGGATGAGGCGCTGGGTCACACCCTCCTCCGGACGTACGGCGGTCAGCAGGTCGGTGCGGACCCGGCGGGTACGCAGCAGCCGGCGGGTGGCGAGCCAGCCAGGGCCGGCCGACACCCGGGCCGGGAACAGGACGAGCAGGAGCAGCAGGGCCAGGACGAGCCACAGGCCGGCCCGCCACCAGCTCAGGGAGCCGGCCGCGCCGTCGATGAGGAGCAGCAGCGCGAAGAGCCCGGCGGCGCAGCCGGCGGCGGTGCGCACGTCGTCCGCCCAGTCGCGGTCGCTCACCTCGCGGACCGGGCCGGCGGGAGGTACGGGCCGCGTCCGGGGGCGGGTGTCGTCTCGGTGCTCCATGGGTTCGACGGTAGTCACTCCCGGCCCCGGCGCGCGCCGGCCGCAGGCACCTTGACGGCGTGCTGACGCCGTGGGGGCCGTCCTTGACGCGCCGGCAACACCGGCCGGCGGGCGCGCGGTCACCGTCCCCGGGTGTCCAGGCGCGGATGCCAGGAGGTGCGCCGGCGGACGGCCGACAACGCGGACTCGGGCGGGGAGGGCGGGACGGCCGGCACCGGGCAGGCGGCGTGGGCGAGGCAGTGCCGGGGGACCCGGCGCGGAGAAGGCGCGCCGGAGTCCTCGCCGTCCCGCGCCCACCATCAGCAGGTCGACCTCCCGGTCGGCGGTCGCCAGCAGTGCCCGGCCCGGGTGCCGCGGACGATGACGGCGTGGGTCGGCACACCTGGCCCCGGGGTGCCGAAGATCTCGCCCAGGACCGCCGCGAGCCGCTGCTTGGCGAGCCGCTGCCACTCCTCGGTCAGCAGGCCGGCATGCAGGCCGTGCCGCTCCGCCGGATCAGCGCCGGGCGGTTCCCGGGCCGGCACCGCCACAGCTTCCCCCAGCCGCCGGACCCGGCCGGACGACTGCCGCGGACGGGTCCGGCGGCATGGGCCTCTCCTGCCATCCCACTCCCACGCGGGCCATCCCACTCCCATGCGGGCGATTCGACCAGCCAGGGGAGGGGGAGGGGACGTCAACCTGCCGAGGCGGGCGCTCCGATTCCGTACGGCTACCGATTGTGACCGACATCGGACACACGTCGGGGCCGGTGCGCACCGAGTGTGTGCGGCCGGCCCCTCAGGTCGTACGCGCCCTGCTCAGGCGGCGGTCATCACGTGCTCCGCACCGAGCGGGCGGTGCGGAGCGATGACCCGGCCGTCGGGCAGCAGCTCGCCGGTGTCCTCGAACTGCAGGACGCCGTTGCACAGCAGGCTCCAGCCCTGCTCCGGGTGGTGCGCCACGAGGCGGGCGGACTCCCGGTCGGCGGACTCTGCTTGCGGGCACGGCGGTTGATGCTGGCACATGGGCGGGATCTTTCGCTGGGTCGTGGTCATGTCCGTCCCCCGTGGTGACAAGTCGGTCGGAACCAAGTGTTGCCCTCTGGGCGTCGTTCCGCAGGTATTTCGCAGCACCGCTTCTCACAGGTTGAGGACGCGTCACCCGAGCGGACGGTTCAGTCCAACTGCACTGTCTCTTCGGGTGGTTTACGGTGGCCGGAACGGGCTAGTCACAGCGGCTCAGCCCACGGTGCACATCGGCCTGCCCCTTCTCGCGCACGGCGGTGCCCCGCCGTCCGTGCGGACGGCGGGGCACCGATGGCGGGTTCAGGCGGGCGAGCCGAGCAGCGGGACGGTGGTCGCTCTGAGGGAGAGCACCGGGAGCAGTTCGGCGACGCGGAACGGCCGGTGCGCCGAGATACCGGGCGGTGCGGGGGCCAGCGGGATGAGCAGGTCGGTCGCCGCCGGATGCCCCGCCGCGCCGTCGCAGGCGCAGTCGCCGTGCAGCCACAGGGTGAGCATGTACAGCCCGGGCAGGGACAAAAGCCTTGCCTGGTACGGCTGTTGGAGCACCTCGGCCTGTTGCAGGGCGCGTTCGGTCGAGGCGACGTAGGGGCCCTCGAAGAAGTGCGAGAAGGCCCAGCCGTCCGGGGTGAGCATGGTCTCCGCCGCGGCCACCGCCCGGCCGTCACAGCGGATCAGGAAACGCCAGCCGGCCAGCCGGGTCGCGGTCAGGCCTTGCGCGGTGATCCGGTCCAACACGTGTACGGGCAACGGGAGTTCAGGTGTCACCGGGCCCTGAGCGGCGCGCAGGGAGGGGGTCGGCGCCTCACGGACCGCGGTGGGCGAGTCCAGGGCGGTGAGGACGGTGCGCAGGGCGGGCGCGGGGGCAGGGGGCACGTGCAGCGGCATGTGGGTCGCCTCTCATTCGACAGGCGCGGCGGCGCGAGGAGGGTGGGGCGGACGGCGCTGTCTGCTCACGGAAAGGCGTGAGGGGTGGGGGCCCGGGTCGGTGAACGAAAGTGCGGCTCGTCCTGCCGTCCGTCAGGGTGACGGCCGGAACACGGCAGGAACCAGGACCGAGGGCGCCAACCTTCTGCCTTGTGGGCGAAGTTTATATGACGGATGTTCGACCGTTGTTTCAGCTATCCCATGCCGGGAAATCCCGCAAGGCGCTATTGGGTCGTCGATTTGCGTGGCTCATCCCGATTATGGCGCCGTCTCGCCGTCACTGACCTGGCGATACACGCCGGTAGCGGTCGGCCGAATGTCGTCGGCGTTTTTCACGAGGCGTTCCGGGGCACACGAAGGTGCAAGTTGCGGCATGCCTCGTGAATGTGCCGCAGGGAACATGAGACAGAGTAGCGGGCGCCGGTCCCGCGCGGGACGTTATCGATCGCTTCCGCTGGGCATCATCCATCCTGACCCGGGGACCTGCTCCGGGAGCCCGGCGGCCGGATCGACGGCCCGCCCATCCGAGGAGGGAAACTTCGATGGGGGAGAAGGTCGTGGCAGGGCAGTTCGACCTGTCCGATCGCCAGCGCTACCGCGAAAAGCTCCAGAAGTGCCTGACGGGGCTGGAGCGGTTGCTGGTAGAGAAGCGATTCGACCGCCCCAAGAACCTCATGGGCGTCGAGATCGAGCTGAATCTCGCGGGTTCGGACGGTATGCCGCGCATGCTGAACGGTCAGGTGCTCGAACGCATCGCGAGCCGTGATTTCCAGACCGAACTCGCCATGTTCAATCTGGAAGTGAACATCGCGCCCCACCGACTGGGGGGCCGGGTTTTCGACCAGCTGGCCGAGGAACTGCGCACCTCACTCGCCTACGCCGACCGCAAGGCCGGCGAGGTGGACGCGGGCATCGTCATGATCGGCATCCTGCCCACGCTGGACCGGGACGACCTGGTCTCCTCCAACCTCTCCGAGGTGGACCGCTACACGCTGCTGAACGACCAGATCGTGGCCGCGCGCGGAGAGGACTTCCGGCTCGACATCGACGGCGTGGAGCACCTCGTCTGCACGTCGAAGTCGATCGTGCCCGAGGCCGCCTGCACCTCCGTGCAACTGCACCTCCAGGTCACCCCGGGCCGGTTCGCCGACGTGTGGAACGCGGCGCAGGTGGCGTCCGCCGCGCAGATCGCCCTGGGAGCCAACTCGCCCTTCCTCTTCGGCCGCGAGCTGTGGCAGGAGTCCAGGCCGCCGCTGTTCCTCCAGTCCACCGACACCCGGCCGCCCGAACTCCAGGCGCAGGGGGTACGGCCGCGCACCTGGTTCGGGGAGCGCTGGGTGACCTCCGCGTACGACCTCTTCGAGGAGAACCTGCGGTACTTCCCGGCCCTGCTGCCGCTGTGCGACGACGAGGAGCCGCTGGAGGTGCTGGAGGCCGGCGGCACCCCCAAGCTCGCCGAACTGGTCCTGCACAACGGCACCATCTACCGCTGGAACCGGCCGGTGTACGGCATCGCGGACGGCGTCCCGCACCTGCGCGTGGAGAACCGGGTACTGCCCGCCGGACCGACCATCACCGACGTGATCGCCAACGCGGCCTTCTACTACGGCCTGGTACGCGCCCTCGCCGAGGACTCCCGCCCGATCTGGACCCGGCTGCCCTTCGCCGCGGCCGAGGCCAACTTCGACGCGGCGTGCCGGTATGGCATCGACGCCCGCTTCACCTGGCCACGGCGCGGCCGGTACGGCGGCACGGGCGAGGTGGACGCGGTGACACTGGTCCGCGACGAGCTGCTGCCGCTGGCCTACGCGGGCCTGGACGCGTGGGGCGTCGAGCCGGCCGACCGGGACCTCTACCTCGGCGTGATCGAGGAGCGGTGCCGGCGCCGGGTGAACGGCGCTTCCTGGCAGTCGGCCACCTTCCACCAGGCACTGGAACAGGGGCTGAGCCGGGACGCCGCGCTGGCGGCGACGACCCGGCGCTACGCCGAGCTGATGCACGGGGGCGAGCCGGTGCACATGTGGCCGGTGGGGTTGCCGGAGACGGTTCCGGCGGGGTGACGCGGCGCGCCGTCGCTGTGGCGGTGGGCGGTGTGGGCTCTGCCCGGCCGGTCCCGTTGCCGTCGCGCGGGGTGCCGGGTGCCGGGCGCCGGACGGACGGTCGGCGACCGGGTCGCGTGACGTGTACGCCGCTGGGCGGCTGACCGTGTCCCGGAGCCGGCCGCCGCCGCGTCGCGCGCCGCGTCCTGGGGACCGGTCGGCCGGTGTGGTGCGGAACCGGCCATGCCGCCGCTGGCCCGTGGGCTGCGTGGTGTTCATATCTTCTTCTGCGATCCTTGCCGGGCGAGAGGGGCCGTGGGCCCGTGAGCGGCAGGAGGCAGGAGTGCAGGTGGAGGCTGAGTCGGTGGGGGAGTCGCCGGCGCGGGAGCGTGACCCGCGACGGATCCTGCGGGACGAGACGCTGCTCGTCCTCGCGCTCTCGCTGGGCGCGAGCGGGGTCTCCGCGCTGATCAGCTTCGTCGGCTCCGTCACCAAACCGGGCGGCCTCAAGGACCAGGCGGCCACCCTCAACGCCTCGGCCGCGCCGGGACGCCCATGGCTGGACCTCGCCTGGCAGCTCTTCGGCATCGCCTCAGCGCTGGTCCCCGTCGCCCTGGTCGCCCATCTGCTGATCCGCGAGGGCACGAGCCTGCGCACGCTGGGCTTCGACCGCGGCCGCCCCCGGCCCGACCTGGGCCGGGGGGCCTGCATCGCCGCCGTGATCGGCAGTGTCGGCATCGCCTTCTACCTGGCCGCGCGCGGCCTCGGCTTCAACCTCACCGTGGTGCCCGAGGCCCTGCCGGACGTGTGGTGGAAGTACCCCGTGCTGATCCTCTCCGCCCTCCAGAACGCGGTCCTCGAAGAGGTCATCGTCGTCGGCTATCTGCTGCGCAGGCTCGGCCAGTTGGGCTGGACGCCGGGTGCCGCGCTGGTGACCAGTTCGGTGCTGCGCGGCTCATACCACCTCTACCAGGGCGTCGGCGGGTTCCTCGGCAACATGGCCATGGGCGTGGTCTTCGTCCTGCTGTACCGCCGCTGGGGCCGGGTCGGCCCGCTGGTCGTCGCGCACTCGCTGCTCGACATCGGCGCCTTCGTCGGCTACGCCCTGCTCGCCGGCCGGGTGGACTGGCTGCCGACGGCCTGAGTGCCGCCGGCAGCCGCGGTTCAGGCGCGCAGCTCGCCCTCGATGACCGTGACCGCCCGGCCGGTGAGCAGCGTGCGCTCACCGCGCAGACCGGTGCGGACCAGTCCGGTACGGCGGGACGCCTGGAGCCCGGTGAGGTCGTCACGGCCGGTCCGGGCCGACCAGTGCGGGGCCAGCACGGTGTGGGCGCTGCCGGTGACCGGGTCCTCGTCGATGCCGATGTTCGGGAAGAAGCAGCGGGAGACGAAGTCGTAGCCGCGGCCGGGGTCCTCGGCGCGGGCGGTGGCGATGACCCCGCGCGCGGAGTACGCGCCGAGTGTCCTGAGGTCGGGGGAGAGGCCGAGGACGGTCTTTTCGTCGGCCAGCTCCACCAGCAGGTCGCCGACGTTAGGGCCGGTGTCGAAGGTGGCGACCGGCGCGGCGCCCAGTGCCTCGGCGACCCCGGCGGGGACCTCCACCGCGGTGAGTGGGGCGGTCGGGAAGTCGAGGGTGATCGAGCCGTCGGCGGCGGGCGTGGCGATCAGCACGCCGCTGCGGGTGGCGAACCGTACCGGGCCCTCGTGCGTGCCGGTGGTGTGCAGGACGTGGGCCGTGGCGAGCGTGGCGTGTCCGCACAGGTTCACCTCGGCGGCCGGCGTGAACCAGCGCAGCGCCCAGTCCGCCTCCCCGCCGGCCGGCAGCCGGTGCGCGAACGCGGTCTCGGCGTGGTTGACCTCCATGGCGACGTTCTGGAGCCAGTCGTCGTCCGGGAAGACGTCGTCGAGGAGCAGGACCCCGGCGGGGTTGCCGGCGAAGGGGCGGTCGGTGAAGGCGTCCACGATTCGAATGCGCATGGCGGCGACGCTAGCGGCTGCGTCACCGCCGGGACCAAGGCCAATTCGCGAGTCCTGGCCTTTCCCTGCGGGTCAGGGTTGTGTGGTCCAGGCTCGGATGGTCAGTTCAGCAGGGCAGCCGTGAAGGTCCGGCGGTGGCCCACCAGCCAGGTCTGCGCACGGCCCCAGCGTTCCCATCCACCATGCTCGGTCAACGCCCTGACATAGCCGGGGTCTCCGTCGGCCACGCGGCGGGCGACGAAGGCCCGGCAGACCTCCGTGGCCTGCTCGATGACGCCGGGCAACTCGGCGCGGTCCTCCGCCGAGAGGCCGTAGCCGTCGGCAAGGATCCGCAGCCGTGCGGGCGCGTCCAGTCCGGAGGGGTGGACGGCAGCCGCGGACCCGGGATCGAGCATGGGCACCCAGTAGCGGGCAGTCATGGCGACGTCCCAGAGAGGACGGCCCGGGGCCACTCGGCACGGAGGTCGACCGCGACGGCCGCACTGGTGTCATGCAGGCGCCGCAGCAGGCCTCCCACCGATTCGAGGGCGGAACTCGTCATCGCCCAGTCCGGGAACGGCGGCAGAGCCACGTCGCCAGGCACGAAGGTCAGCTGCTCACGGCCGTCCGCGGTGAGACCGACGGGGACCGGCGCCCCGTCGAAGCCGTGTTCCTTCAGCACGAGGAGACAGCCATGCAGGGCGGGCGCGTTGCGCGGTGCCGGTCGCTCCACCGACTCCCCCCGGCGGAAAACCGCCCCCGTGTTCACCATCCCGCCGACCAGCGCCTCGTCCTCAGCCGTCACGAGGATCACGCTACCGCCGGATCGACCCGCACAGGCCGGGTGCTTCGCGCGCGACGTGGCTCAGCGCACGACGGAACGCGCGACGCGGAACCCCACGTCGTCGACCTGGAACGTCGGGTGGCTGCGGCGCCGCGCGGAGGCCCGGCAACTCCAGTGCTCATCGAACCAGCCACCGCCACGGAGCACCCGGTAGGCGCCGTAGACCTCGGCGTCGTAGACGTCCCAGCACCAGTCCCAGACGTTGCCGAGCATGTCGTAGAGCCCCCACGAGTTGGGGCGTTTGCCGCCCACCTCGTGGATGCGCTCGTGCGAGTTACCGCGGTACCAGCCGATCTCGTCGAGTTCCCCGTAGCGCGGCCCGGTCGTCCCGGCACGGCAGGCGTGCTCCCACTCGGCTTCGGTCGGCAGTCGATACCCGTCGGCGCTCACGTCCCACTCGATGTCTTCGGTCTCGGCAGGGAAGTGGTACGCGGGCGTGAGGCCGGCGCACTGGGACAGGGCGTTGCAGAACCGCGCCGCGTCCCACCACGAGACGCACTCGACGGGCAGCTGCTCCCCAGGGGTGGTGCTCGGCCGCCGGCCTGTGATCCGTGCGTACAACGCCTGGGTGACCGGGACTGCCGCGAGCTGGTAGGGCGCGAGCTCGACCGACCACCTGCGCTGTGTCCGCCGGTCCGACAGCGTCACCTGCCCCGGCGGGATGGCGATCATCTCGTTCCCCGTCATCACAAGAGGCTGCCTTGAGGCCTTTGACCTGGCCTTCTCCGTCAACGACAGGCTCGTGCGCCGATCGCCGGGGGCCGGCTGGGACATGCCGTTCGAGGCTGTGGACGTCATACTCGGTGCGGTCCTGCTTCGTCCTGCCAGCGGTAGAGGTCACGCAGCAGGGAAATCTCGGAGCCGTGATGAATCAGCTCCCTGTTGACGTGCAGGACCCTGTTCTCCATGGGAAACCGCTCGGGACCCACCGTGGGCGGATTGTCCAGGTCGGCGTCCGAGAGCTCGCGGACCCCCGCGTTCCATCTCCCATACATCTCATCGAGCTGTTTCAGCGCCTCGTCAGCGGTCCCCGCGTAGGCGAATGTCCGGGAGTCGACGTCCTGGCCGCTGAAGTACCAGCCCACCCGATAGCCCAGGCACGAGACGATGATGTGCGCCAGCCGCCAGGCAATCGTGGTCACCGGCACCGGCACCGGGGCAGGGGACGCGGAGTCCATCGTCCATTCCCCCGAGCCTTCCAACATCGGTGCGGCCGACGTGCCACGTGGGCGGATGCTCCAGCAGCCGGGCACCGGCTCCCAGAAGTACTCCTCGTCAGTGAGACCGTCCAGCCGTGGCCGCAGGTTCTTGCGCCAGTACCAGTCCAACTGCTCCGCGAGCCGCTCGCTTCTTGTCATCGCCGCACACTACAGACCCGTCGATCGGAGTGATCGTCGCTGTCTGCGGTGACTCGTCTCAGCGAACTTTGACCGTTCTCACTGAAGTTTGACCGGCGTCTGCTCTACGTTCGCAGCGGTCGAGGCTTGCGAGGGGGCGGCGGTGGCGACAGCTGCACAGGCGTTTGGCGACGAGGCACTTTCGGCTTTTGAGCTGGAGTTTTCCCATCCTGATGGTCGGCGTCGGCTGCCGCTGGGGAAGGCATGGAGTGTCCCGTTCGAGGTGGCCGATCCGGTACGCGAGTTCCGTTGGGTGAAGGGAGGTAAGAGCTTCCCAGGCTGGTACTACGCGGTGACGACGGCCGGCCACGTGGGCTACGAGTCGTGGCTGGAGCGAGACCGTCTGATCTTGATGGACCGGGATCGGGAGGTCGTCGGGATCGCTGCTCAGCCGTTCTGGCTGCGCTGGGATGACGGGCACAAAGGGCGTCGTCACGCCCCGGACTACTTCGTACGCCTTGTCGACGGTCGGGCTCGGGTGGTCGACGTCCGCTCTGCGGACCGTATGGACGAACGGACCGAGGAGTCGTTCGAGGCGACCCGGCGGGCCTGTGAGGCGGTGGGCTGGCAGTTCGAGTGGGTGGGCACGCCGGATCCGGTGTTCATGGCGAATGTCCGCTGGTTGGCCCGCTACCGCAGGGCCCGTTCGGGACGCCCGGCATCGGTCGCGTCTGCACTGATCGACGTCTTTAACGAGCCGATGGGCACGTGGGCCGGGGCCGAACTCGTGGGCGACCGGCTGCAGGTGCTTCCGGTGCTGTTCCACCTGTTGTGGTCGGGCCGGCTCGATGCGGACCTCGAATCCGAACTGCTGGACTCGGAGAGCCTGGTCTGGGCCGCAGGTCGGTCGGTATGAGTCGGCTGAAGCGGCCGGGAAGGCTGGCGGTCGGAGACCGGGTTCGGTTCGCCGGGCAGCTGCGGGCGGTGCTGGCCGTCTCGGCTCTGACCGCGACGCTGAGCGATGACGAACAGCCGCATCTGGTCGTGTCGTTGCTCGAGTTGTTCGAGGCCGACGACTTCGAGGTCGTGGACACTCCGGCTCGGATGCCGCTGCCGGCCGCGTCGCTGCTGGAGACCTTTCCCGAAGACGTGGTCGAGCGGGCTCTGTGGTGGGAGGGGCACATCCTGGAGGTGCTGCACGGCCTGCCACCTGGGGTCGATTCCGGCACGCTGCCGCGAGACGAGTACAGCCCGGATCGCTCTCTGACCGCACGCCAGCGGGCCAAAGCCGCCGAACTGGCAGCCGCCGGGCACAAGGTGACCGCCAGCACGGTCGCCCACCGGCGTCGCCGCTATCAGCAACTCGGGGTGATCGGCCTGGCCGACCACCGGCCCGTCCGCAGGACTCCGCGGTTCGGCGAGGTCGACGAAGCGGTGGTCGATGCGGTGCGGCGGGCGATCGAAGAAGGCGTCAATGGGTCCACCCGCACCGGTTCATACATTTTGTGGAGGGCCGAAGAGATCCTCAAAGAGGACACCGAGGGGCGGGAGGTGAAGCTCCCTTCCCGCGCCACGCTCTATCGGCTGCTGACGAAGCTGACGGCGGGCACACACGCCCTTGGATCGGCGGAAACCCGCAGGTCCAAGGCCAACGGGGCCACGACACCGCACGGGCAGCTTCACGTCTTCGCGCCAGGCGAGGTCATGCAGATCGACTCCACCCCGCTGGACGTGCTGGTCCTGCTCGACAACGGGGTCACCGGCAAGGTCGAACTCACCGCCATGATCGACGTCGCGACCAGGACCCTGACCGCGGCGGTGCTGCGGCCGACGACGAAGTCGGTGGACGCCAGCGTGCTGCTGGCCCGCAGCGTCACACCCGAGCCGATGCGGCCGGGCTGGACAGATGCGTTGACGATGTCCCGCTCGGTGCTGCCGCACCGCCGACTTCTGGCCCTCGACGAGCGTCTGGCCCATGCCGCGGCCCGGCCGGTGATCGTCCCGGAGGTGATCGTCTGCGACCACGGAAGCGTGTTCATCTCGCGGAACTTCCGCTCGTCCTGCCGCTTCCTGGAGATCGACTTCCAGCCGACGCACAAGGGTTCGGGGTTCGAGAAGGGCCACATCGAGAAGATGCTGGGCTCGGTGGCCACGCTGTTCGCCCAGTTCCTGCCCGGCTACACCGGCCGCAACAGCGACCGCCGCGGCCGTCACCTGGAACGTGAACGGCTCTGGTCTCTGTTGGAGTTGCAGGAACTCCTGGACGAATGGATCGTCGCGAAGTGGCAGAACCGTCCGCACGACGGACTGCGCGACCCCTCCCACCCGGGCCGGCTGTTCACACCGAACGAGAAGTACGCCACCTTGATCGAGGCCTGCGGCTACGTCCCCGTCGCGCTCAGCGGCGACGACTACGTCGAACTCCTGCCCGCGGAATGGCGGGTGGTCAACGAATACGGCATCCGGATCAAGAACCGCACCTACGACAGCCCCGAGCTCGGACGCATGCGCCGCCAGGACTCCGGGATCGTGGCCAAACGCGGCCTCTGGGAGGTCCACCACGACCCCTACGACGTGTCCCGGATCTGGGTACGTGACCACCGCGATGACAACTCATGGGTCCAGGCCACCTGGAAACACCTCGCCCGTGTCCCGGTTCCCTTTGGAGACCTGGCCTGGGACCACGTCAGCGGCAAACTTCCTCGCGCCACCGAGACGGAGATCGCTGACGCGGTCGCCGCCTTGCTCACCCGGGCCCATGCCGGTCCTGAGCCCAAGCAGGGTTCCAAGCCCGGCAAGCGCGATCGGCGGGTGGTTGCCCGCACGAAAGCCGCAGGTCCCCTCACTCCGGCATCGGTTCCCAGCACTCAGGCGGAACCCGAGGAGGAGGAAGAGAGCGAGGACTCGCTGGCCGAGGTGATCCCACTCGGACTGTTCGACCCGCTGGAAGACCCCTGGAAGCGCTCATGACGGCCTCGTCCGCGCTGCCCCAGGACTCCCAGCGGCACCTGACCACGATCGACGGCTGGCGCCGCTTCGTCGACGGGCCGCCGGGGCCACCGCCCCGGCTCGACGACGCTCAGTACGACGCGCTCGGCGAGGCGGGTCGGGCAGCCTTCGACGAAGCCCGCCTCGACCATCACGGCCGTCTGCTGGTGGTCGCGACCTCCGTCGTCCGGCACACCGTCGCCAGCGGCCGTCGTCTGGTCGTGCTGAACCGCCATGCGATCAGCGCCCGCCGCGGCCTGATCGTCTCCGGCCCCGCCGGCACCGGGAAGACCATCGCGATCACTCAGCTCGGTCTGTCCCACGAGCTGCTGGACCGGGCCCGGCACCCCACCGCCACCGACCGCAAGCCGGTGATCTACATCACCGTCCCGCCCGCCGCGACACCCCGGATGATCGCGGCCGAGTTCGCCCGGTTCCTCGGACTGCCGGTGATGGCCCGCATGAACATCACCGACCTCATCGAGTCCGTCGTCGGTGTCTGCACCGACGCCCGCACCGGCATGATCCTGGTCGACGAGCTCCACAACATCTCGCTCACCACCCAGCACGGCGCCGAAGTCGCCGACACCCTCAAGTACTTCTCCGAGCGGATCCCCGCCACGTTCATCTACGCCGGCATCGACATCGAGCACGGCAGCCTCCTGACCGGCACCCGCGGAGCCCAGATCGCCGGCCGATTCACTCTGATCCCCACCCAGCCCTTCCCTTACAACAGTGAGTGGCGGGGCCTGGTCGCGACCATGGAGAAGACCCTCGCCCTGCGGCGCCACGAGCTCGGCACCCTGGCGAAACTCGACCGCTACCTGCACGACCGCACCGGCGGCATGATCGGCGCCCTCTCCCATCAGATCCGCGGAGCCGCGATCGACGCGATCTTCAACGGCACCGAGAAGATCACCAAAGCCGGGCTGAAGGCCGTCTCCCTGGACGTCGCCGCCGAATCGGCTCAGCTCCGCAGGTCCGGGAACTCCCGATGACCCAGGAGAACATCCGCGTCCTGCCCTTCCAGGTCCGTCCCCAGGCTGGCGAAGGCATCCGGTCCTTCATCGTCCGCCTGGCCCACGCCAACCATCTCCCGCCCAGCTACCTGCGGACCTACCTCTGCGAACCGCCCGACCATCTGGGCCTTCCCAGCTGGACCCGGCTGGCCGCCGCGACCGGCCGCGACCCCGAAACCCTCCTCGCCACCCTGGAGACGAGACGCTGCCTGGAGTGCGACGCCGAGATGCCGCCCTCGGACGTCTTCGGACGCCGGGCCCTGCGTTGTTCCCAGGCCTGCCGCGAGAAGGCACACCGGAAACGCCACCCTCTCGCTGCCCCGCTGAAAGCCCCCTGCCGAGAGTGCGGCAAGAGCATGAAGATCCAGCCCGGACAGCGCTACCGCCCGTGTTCCTCCGCCTGCCGACGCGCCAACTACCTCAGACACCAGCAGAAATGGAACACCGAAGCAGACCCAGCAGACCCAGCAGATCCATCTGACCCACTCCGCTGCCCGATCTGCGGCGACCAGATGCTCACACCACGCCGGACATGCTCGGACCGATGCCGCCAACGGGCACATCGCCAGAAACCCCGGCAGCCCCCTGCGATCCCTTCTCCTCCACCCCCGCCACCGGCGCGGCCCTCACCGCCACGCAAGCCGGTTCAACCGGCCAGCGCACAGCCGTCACGACCCTGCGAAGTCTGCGAAGGACCGCTGCCACCAGGGCGCAACCAGAACCTACGCAGGACGTGCTCTCAACGCTGCAGGCAGAAGGCATACCGCCAGCGCCGGTCAAACTCCGATGAGACGAAACGGGCAGTGGTCAAAGTTCAGTGAGACCGATCGAACTTCGCTGAGACAGGTCATGCGGTCATCCTCGACTGGGGCTTGTCAGGCGATCGGTTCCGATATATCGTTGAGACATCGCGAACGATACGCGATGCATACGTGACAGATCAACGATGGAATGGAGTGATCGTGATGCGTACCCACGGATTCGAGCGTGGTCACGGACACGAGGGTCACGGCCGACGGGGTCGGGGCGGGTTCGGGTTCGACGAGCGCCGGGCCGCCTTCGGGCCGTTCGGTCCCGGTGGCCCCGGTTTTGGTCCGGGCGGTCCCGGTGGTCCCGGATTCGGTCCCGGTCCCTGGGGGCCGCGAGGGCGTGGCGGGCCGAGGGGGCGGGCGCGGCGCGGTGACGTGCGGGCCTCGATCCTGGCCCTGCTCAAGGACCGGTCCATGCACGGCTACGAGATGATCCAGGAGATCGCCGAGCGCAGCGGCGGCGCGTGGAAGCCGAGCCCCGGCTCGGTCTACCCCACGCTCCAACTGCTGGAGGACGAGGGCCTGATCGCCAGCGAGAGCGAGGGCGGCAAGAAGCTCTTCTCGCTCACCGAGAGCGGCCGCACTGCCGCCGACGAGGGGCCCGACGCCCCCTGGGAGGAGGCCTCCCGCGGGGTCGACTGGGAGGCGCTGCACGAGATCCGGCAGGCCGGGGTCGGCTTGATGGAGGCCTTCGGCCAGGTCTGGAAGACCGGCAGCAAGGAGCAGCGCGAGAAGGCGCTGACCGTCATCAACGACGCCCGCAAGAAGCTGTATCTCATCCTCGCCGACGAGGACTGAGGACAGAAGGCTGACGGCCGGCTCTCGGCGGCCGGAATGGGAAGGGCGCCCCACGCGCGTGGGGCGCCCTTCGTATACCCGAGGTGCGGGTGCGCAATCCGGCGCGCCCGCGCACTGGTGGTGGTTCGGTCGGATCTCCTCCAGATCTCCTCCGCAAGGATGAGATGCCGGCGGGCGGCCTCCACTCTCCGTGGGACGCGGAAATGGTTCCCCTCGCGGACGATTCCGGCCGTCGCGGCTGATGAGGTAGGGGACGTGCACACCCGTACCGCCCGCTGGACCGCCCCCGACGAGGCGAGCGCGCACCTGGACGACGATGCCGGACTCGGCGCCGAGCTGGCAGCGGTGCTCGCCGGTGCCCGCCGCCGGGCCGTGCGGGACGGGGACCGGCAGGTCGACACCGCGCATCTGCTGCACTCCCTGCTGGAACACGATCCCGAGGTCCGCGCGGCCGTCGGCGCACCGCCCCGGCTCGCCCGGCTGCTCGGGTACCTCGTGCAGCGCAGCATCGGCTACGGGCTGCGCTGGCAGGCAAGCGTGGAGGACTCCGGCGGGACGGCCGCCGTACCCGCGGGTGACCTCCTGTCCGCCGTCCCGGCGGCTCGCGGCGAGGCGCGCGAGAGCGGGGGCTGGTCCCCGACGGCGGCCGTCGCACTGGCCGGGGCCCGGGAGCGGGCCCGACGGCGTGGCGCGTCCCTGGTCACCGGTGCCGACCTGTTCGCCGCGCTGGTCGGCGATCCGCGCTCGCGTGCCGCGGAGGTCCTGCGGCACGTCGGCATCCCCGTCGAAGGCCCACCGGACGCCGCCGAGGAGTACGCGGAGGAGTGCAGGGAGGCGGCGGCGACCGGCACCGAGGCCGACTGCCCGTCGTCCACCAGCTGAGACAGGTGTCAACGGGGATGACGCTCCTGACGCCTCCTGCCATCATGTGCCGGTGCGTACGTCGGAGAGCGGTCAGGGCGGTCGGGGCAGGGGTGTCGGGCTGGGACTCGCGCTCGTCTCGGCGCTGGCCTTCGGCGGGTCCGGGGTCGCCGCCAAGCCGTTGATCGAGGCGGGACTCGACCCGCTGCACGTGGTGTGGCTGCGGGTGGCCGGCGCAGCGTTGGTCATGCTGCCGCTCGCTGTACGGCACCGGGCCCTGCCCAGGCACCGGCCCGCGCTGCTCGCCGGGTTCGGGCTGCTCGCGGTCGCCGGCGTGCAGGCCTGCTACTTCGCCGCGCTCTCCCGCATCCCGGTGGGCGTGGCCCTGCTCGTCGAGTACCTCGCGCCCGCGCTGGTGCTCGGCTGGGTGCGGTTCGTGCAGCGGCGGCCGGTCACCCGCGCCGCCGCCCTCGGTGTCGTCCTCGCCGCCGCCGGCCTGGCCTGTGTGGTGGAGGTCTGGTCCGGGCTGAGCTTCGACCCGCTGGGACTGCTGCTCGCGCTCGGCGCCGCGTGCTGCCAGGTCGGCTACTTCGTCCTCTCCGACCAGGGCGGCGACGCGGGCGAGGAGGCGCCGGACCCGCTCGGCGTCATCGCCTACGGACTGCTCGCCGGCACCGCCGTCCTCACTCTCGTCGCCCGGCCCTGGCGCACGGACTGGTCCGTACTCGCCGGCCCCGCGTACCTGGACGGCACCGCCGTCCCGGCCGCCGCCCTGCTGGCCTGGATCGTGCTCGTCGCCACGATGATCGCCTACATCACCGGCGTGACGTCCGTACGGCGCCTGTCGCCGCCGGTCGCCGGGGTGGTCGCCTGTCTGGAGGCGGTGATCGCGACCGTGCTGGCCTGGGTGCTGCTGGGCGAGCAGCTGTCGGCGCCGCAGGTCACCGGTGGCGCCGTCGTCCTGGTCGGCGCGTTCATCGCCCAGTCCGCCGCGCCCGCCAAGGGCTCCTCGGAACCGGTCGCCTCCGGCGGCACGGAACGGGAGTTGTCGGCCCGCGGCACCGCCGCATAGGGTTGCGCGCATGCCGTCGAACGCACTCGTCCTTCCGCCTCCGACCGCCTGAGGCGGGCCTCCCGGACACCGGCCCCGCGCGCGTCGCCGCGCCGGGCCCGACGGCGCTGCCCGCAGACGAAGTCCGCGCGCCCCGCTCTTGCGGCGGGACGCTCCTCGAACTTCCGCACCCCTGAGGTGCGTTCCTGCGGAGAAACCCCCTTGTCGAATCTCCCGAAGCTTCCCAAGCTCCCGAAGCTGTCGAGTCAGCCGAGTCAGCCGAACCACCTCAACGAGTCGCGGCAACTCGACATGTCGACACAGTCGACCCCCGCCACCCGCCTCCCCGTCGGGCGCGGCCTGCTCTACCTGATCATCACCGGCGCCGCCTGGGGCACCGCGGGCGCCGCCGCCTCGCTGGTCTACCGGGCCAGCGACCTCGGCGCCTTCGGCCTGTCGTTCTGGCGCTGCGCGCTGGGTCTCGTCCTCCTGCTGGCCGGTCGCGGGCTGCGTCCGCCGGTCCGCCCGGCCGGCGGCGAGCGGTTGCGCCGCAAGGCCGTGCGGGCGCTGGCCACCGGGGTCGGCCTCGCCGTGTTCCAGACCGCGTACTTCGCGGCCGTACGGTCGACCGGGCTCGCCGTCGCCACCGTCGTCACCCTCGGCGCGGGGCCCGTCCTCATCGCGCTCGGCGCCCGGCTGCTGCTCGGCGAGCGGCTCGGCGCCGGCGGTGTCCTGGCGGTCGGCGGCGCGCTCGCGGGGCTCGGTGTCCTGACCCTCGGCGGTTCGGCGGCGACCGTCCGCCCGACCGGCGTGCTCCTGGCGCTGGCCTCGGCGGCGGGCTACGGCGTGATGACCCTGCTCACCCGCTGGTGGGGCCGCGCGGGCGGCGCCGGCGCCTCGGGCACCACGGTCGGCGCGTTCGCGGTGACCACCCTGTGCCTGTTCCCGTTCGCGCTGCACGAGGGCCTGCTGCCGCACACCGCCCACCCGGCGTGGCTGCTGGTGCTGCTGGTGTATGTCGCCGCCGTGCCCACCGCCCTCGCCTACGCGCTGTACTTCGCGGGCGCCGCCGTCGTACGGTCCGCCACCGTCTCCGTGATCATGCTCCTGGAGCCGGTGACCGCGGCCGTGCTCGCCGTCGCCCTGCTCGGCGAACGGCTCACCGCGACCACCGCGGCGGGCACCCTGCTGATGCTCGGCTCCGTCGCGGGCCTCGCGGTGAGCGAGGCCCGGCAGGCTCGGGGGGCCCGCGCGGCCGGCCGGCGGGGACCGGTACCGGTCTGACGATCGTGCCGGGTGCGGCGCCCGCGCGTCCTAACGCGCCGCCAGGTAGTCCGGCAGGCCGATGCCGGGTGCCAGGTCGGCGTTGGCGACGGGGGTGTCGTACCCCTTGCGGAGCGGGAGGACGCCGGCCCAGTGCGGCAGGGTGAGGTCCTCGGGCTCGTCGTGGGCGCCGCCGGTGCGGACCTTCGCCGAGACCTCGTCCAGGTCCAGCCGGATCACCGCGGTGGCCGCCAGCTCCTTCCGGTTCGCGGGCCGGGAGTCGGCGGCCCGGCCCGGTACGACGTGGTCCACCAGGGCGTCCAAGGCCAGCCGCCGCTCCTCGGGGTCGGTGACCTCGTGCGCGACGCCGTGCACCACGACGGAGCGGTAGTTGACCGAGTGGTGGAAGGCGGAGCGGGCCAGCACCAGTCCGTCGACGTGGGTGACGGTCAGGCACACCGGCAGCCCGGCGTCGGCCCGGCCGGTCATCCGCAGCGGGCGGGAACCGGTGGACCCGTGGACGTAGAGCCGCTCGCCGACCCGGCCGTACAGCGTGGGCAGCACCACCGGGGCGCCGTCCCGGACGAAGCCCAGATGGCAGACGTACCCCTCGTCGAGTATCGCGTGCACCAGCTCCCTGTCGTACGACGCCCGGTCCGCGGAGCGCGTGGGTACGGTGCGGTCGGTCGGCGTGTAAGCGGTGTCTGGCGCTTGCCCGGTCGTGCTGTCCTGCATGGGTTCCCTCCGTGGCGGTCCCAGTGGCGATTGTCATTGCACTAGTGCATAATGATGTTTGTGCTAGGAGAGTATCGGATTCAGGGGCGCGGTGCGGCCGAGATCGCGGCCGACGTCGAACGCGCGGTCGCCGGCGGGGAGCTGGAGCCGGGGCAACACCTGCCCCCGATGCGGGAGTTGGCGGCCCGGCTCGGGGTGAACCCGAACACGGTGGCCGCCGCCTACCGCGTCCTGCGGGAGCGCGGTGTGATCGAGACCGCCGGCCGCCGCGGCAGCCGCATCCGCCCCAAGCCGGCCACCACCGGCCGTGAACAGCTGGGCGTGGAGGTGCCCGCCGACGGCCGGGATCTGTCCACCGGCAACCCCGACCCGGACCTGCTGCCCCGGCTGGCCCCGGCGCTCGCCGCGGCGGCCGGACAGGGGGACCGGCGCCCCGTCCGCTACGGCGACGACCCGGTCGACGCGGACCTGCTGCGCGTCGCCCGCGCCGAACTCGACGCCGACGGTGTCCCGGCCGGCCCGCTGACCGTGACCTCCGGCTCCCTCGACGCGATCGAACGCCTTCTCACCGCCCACCTCCGGCCCGGTGACGCGGTGGCCGTGGAGGATCCCGGCTGGGGCAGCCTCCTCGATCTGGTGCCCGCCCTCGGACTGCGCACCGTCCCCGTCGGCGTGGACGACGACGGCCCGCTCGTCGCCGACCTGCGCCGCGCCCTGGAGTCCGGAGCCCGCGCCCTGGTCGTCACCGGCCGTGCGCAGAACCCCACCGGCGCCTCGGTGACCGCCACGCGCGCGCGTGCCCTGCGCGCGGTGCTGCGCGCGCATCCGGAGACCTTGCTGATCGAGGACGACCACGGTCACGGCATCGTCGACCAGCCGCTGCACTCCCTCGCGGGCGTCACCGGTCACTGGGCGCTCGTCCGCTCCGCCGCCAAGGCCTACGGCCCCGACCTGCGCCTCGCCGTCCTCACCGGGGACGCCACCACCGTCGACCGGGTGCGTGGCCGCCAGCGCCTGGGCCCCGGCTGGGTGAGCCTGCTGCTCCAGCGCACCGTGGCCCGGCTGTGGGCCGACGGCGCGGTGGACCGGGCGGCCGTCGCGCGGTCGTACGGGGCGCGCAGGGACGCCCTGGTCGAGGCGCTGGCCGGACACGGGGTCGACGCGCGCGGGCGCAGCGGCATGAACGTCTGGATCCCGGTGCCGGACGAGACCGGCGCGGTGGCCCGGCTCCTCCAGGCGGGCTGGGGCGTTGCGCCCGGCGCCCGCTTCCGGATCGCCTCCGCGCCGGGCATCCGCGTCACCGTCTCCCCGCTCACCGACGCGGACATCACCCCACTGGCGGCGGCGGTGGCGGCGGCGGTACGACCCTCACCGAGGCGCTCCTACGCCTAGCCTCGCACCGGCCTGCTCGTACAGTCTTCCCATGCTGAACCTGGAGCGCCTGCGCGCCCTGGACGCCCTCGCCCGGCACGGCTCCGTCGGTGCCGCCGCCGGTGCTCTGCACGTGACCACGTCCGCGGTCTCCCAGCAACTGGCCAAGCTGGAGCGGGAGACCGGGCAGCGGCTGCTCGCCAGGAACGGCAGGGGCGTCCGGCTCACCGACGCCGGCCGGCTGCTGGCGGAGCACGCCGGGCGCATCCTCTCCCAGGTCGCGTTCGCCGAGGCCGACCTGGAGGCGCAGCGCGGCCAGGTCGCCGGCGAGCTGCGGGTGGCCGCCTTCCCGACCGCCGCGCGGGGTCTCTTCCCGGCCGCGCTCGCCGCGCTGCGCACCGCGCACCCGGCCCTGCGCGTGCGCTCCGCCGAACTCGACCCGGAGCCGGCCGTCGCCGGGGTCGTCCGCGGCGACCTCGACCTCGCGGTGGTCCTCGACTGGTACAACAAGCCGCTGCCCGTCCCCGACGGCCTGGTCACGGCACCCCTGCTGGACGACCCCGCCGAGGTGGCGCTGCCCGCCGGGCACCGGCTGGCCGGCCGGGAGGAGGTGGACCTCGCCGAGCTGGCCGAAGAGGAGTGGATCACCTGGGGCGAGGGCGAGTTCTGCCACGAGTGGCTGCTGTTCACGCTCCGCTCCAAGGGCGTCGAACCCGACGTGCGGCACCGGGCCGGTGAGACCCACACCCAGCTCGGCCTGGTCGCCGCGGGTCTCGGTGTGTGCATCGCGCCGCTGCTCGGACGGCACCCGGTGCCGCCGGGCGTGGTCCTGGTGCCGCTCCGGCAGCGTGCCCGCCGCCATGTGTACGTCGTCTGGCGGGCCGACGCCGACCGGCGGCCCTCGATCCACGCGGCGGTCGACACCCTCCGCGCGACGGCGCGGCGGCTGGGCTGAACGCGACGGCTTGGCGGGCCGGCCGAGGCCCTACACGCCGCCCAGTTTCCGGAAGTCCCAGGAGACGATCTTCTCGGGGGTCAGCCGGGCCCAGGCGTGCCGGCCGTCGTGCGGCATCTCGTCCAGGCCGAAGTTCTTGCGCGCGAACAGCGTCTCGGCCGTGTCCAGTTCGGCGCACAGCTCCCCGGTGCGCGGCACCTCGCCGACGAATTCCACCCGGCCGGACAGCTCGACCCCGCGCAACTGGTCGTACTCCTCGCCCGAGTCCACCACGACCGCCACCCGAGGATCACGGCGCAACTGCGCCCAACGCCTGCTGCGCACCACCGAGTACAGCCACAGCGACGTGCCGTCCCAGGCGAACCACAGCGCGCTGACATGCGGTGCGCCGTCCGCCGAGACGGTCGCGACCCGGCAGGTGCGCTGACCGGTGAGGAACGCGTCCAGCTCGCCCGGCGTCATCATGATCTTCCGGCCCCGGCGCTGCCCGGTGACGGTCATACGGCCCCCTCTTCCCCACGTCGTGCCGAACTCTCCTGTTCCGCCGATTGTCTGACATGACGTCAGGAAAAGAAATGTGCTCAGGCCAGCCTGATCTCCCCGCCGGCCACGGTGATCTTCGCCGCGGGCAGCGGCTGGGTCGCCGGACCCTGCCGCACGCTGCCGTCCTCGGCGGAGAAGTGGCTGTTGTGACACGGGCAGACGATCACGCCGTCCGCCACCCGGCTCACCGCGCACCCCTGGTGGGTGCACTTGGCGGAGAACGCCTTGAACGTGCCGGCCCTCGGCTGCGTGACCACGACCCCCTGCCCCTTGATGACCTTGCCGCCGCCCTCCGGGATGTCGGACGTCTTCACGAGCGCGACGCCACCGGCCCCACCGGCGGAACCGGCTGACCCGGCCCCGGAGTCCCCGGCGCCGGACGAGTCGTCGCCCGCCCCGCAGGCGCTCAGCGCTGCCGCGAGCCCCGCCGTCCCGGCCGCGGCCATGACGGTACGGCGGGCCGGTCCCGCCCCCGGCTGGAGTGAAGTGCTGGCCATGTGGGTTTCCTCCCGAGACGCGTCTCCTGGTCCGCTCAGGGGTACGGCCCGGGCGCCACACCTGTTCACCAGACAACGACAGGTTCCGGCCGAGTCCGTCCGTGACGCCAGTAACCTGGGGCGATGCTCAAGGAAGTCACCGCGACCCGCTACATCACCCCCCTGCGTGAGGGCGGCTCGCTGCCGGGGCTCGTCGAGGCCGACGACTTCGGGATCTATGTCATGAAGTTCACCGGCGCCGGGCAGGGCCGCAAGACGCTGGTCGCCGAGGTGGTGTGCGGCGAACTCGCGCGCCGGCTCGGGTTCCGTGTCCCCGGGCTGGTCACCGTCGGGCTGGACCCGGTCCTCGGGCTCGGTGAGCCCGAGCAGCAGGTGCAGGACCTGCTGCGGCACAGCGGCGGCAGCAACCTCGGCATGGACTTCCTCTCCGGCGCCCTCGGCTACGACCCGCTCGCCTTCCCGGTGAGCGCCGAGGAGGCCGGCCGGATCGTCTGGTTCGACGCGCTGGTCAACAACGTGGACCGCTCCTGGCGCAATCCCAACCTCCTCGTGCACCGGGGCGAGCTGTGGCTCATCGACCACGGCGCCACCATGATCTGGCAGCACAACTGGCCCGCCGCCGAAGCCTCGGCCGTCCGGCCCTACGACGCCTCCGAGCACGCCCTCGCCCGGTTCGCGCCGGACGTCGCCGGCGCGGCGGCCGAGCTGGCACCCCGGGTCACCGAGGACCTGCTCGCCGAGGTCACCGCCGAGGTCCCGGACGCCTGGCTCACCGACGAGCCCGGCTTCGACACCCCGGACGCGCTGCGCCGCGCCTACGCACGGCCGCTGCTCGCCCGGGCCGCCGTCATCGCCGGGCGCGTCGCCGGCATCGACGCCCGCACCGGTGCGGGCCGCGAGGGGGAGAAGTGAGCGAGACCCACATCCACATGGCCGGACACGTCACCGAGCGGCACATCACCCGGGCCGGACAGGGCGGCGACCGGGACGTGTTCGAGTACGCGCTGCTCCGGGTCGTCCCCCGGGTGGAGCGGGGGGAGTGCGTCAACGCGGGCGTGATCGTCTACTCGCGCGCCCGGGGATACGTCGGCGCGCGCACCCATCTGGACGAGGCCCGGCTGCTCGCGCTGGACCCGGCGGCCGACGTGGCCGGGATCCGGGCCGCGCTCGGCGCCGTGGAGAAGGTGTGCGCGGGCGGGGACGGTGCCGGACAGGCGGCCGGGGACGACGCCGGGCGGCGCTTCCGCTGGCTGATCGCGCCGCGCTCGACCGTGGTCCAGCCCGGCTCCGTGCACACCGGCCTCACCGCCGACCCGGCCGCCGAGACGGAGCGGTTGCTCGACCTCCTGGTGAGGTAATGGATCACACCGGCCGGATGTGCCGTTGACACCGGGTGCCAGGGCTTCTAGCGTCACGGGTGCTGAAGGTACTAAGCGGTCGCTCACCGCATGAGGGGTTCTCTCCGAGGGCCCCACGGGTTCGAGGGCCCCAGGTTCTCTCAAGGGCGAGGAGAAGCAGCAATGTCCACCACTGAACAGCGGGTCGCGGTAGTCACCGGCGCGGCGCGCGGCATCGGCGCCGCCACCGCCGTACGGCTGGCCGCCGAGGGTCACGCGATCGCCGTGATCGACCTCGACGAGGCCGCCTGCAAGGACACCGTCGAGAAGATCACCGCGGCCGGCGGCAAGGCCGTCGCGGTCGGCGCCGACGTCTCGGACGAGGCCCAGGTCGAGGTGGCCGTCGCCCGGATCGTCGAGGAGCTGGGCGCCCCGACGATCCTCGTCAACAACGCGGGCGTGCTGCGCGACAACCTGCTGTTCAAGATGAGCGCCTCCGACTGGGACACCGTCCTGAACGTGCACCTGCGCGGCTCCTTCCTGATGACCAAGGCCGTCCAGAAGCACATGGTCGACGCGGGCTTCGGCCGGATCGTCAACCTCTCCTCCTCCTCGGCGCTCGGCAACCGCGGCCAGGCCAACTACTCCGCCGCCAAGGCCGGTCTCCAGGGCTTCACCAAGACCCTCGCCATCGAACTCGGCAAGTTCGGCATCACCGCCAACGCCGTCGCCCCCGGCTTCATCGCCACCGAGATGACCAAGGCCACCGCGGACCGCGTCGGCATGGGCTTCGACGACTTCAAGAAGGCCGCCGCCACCCAGATCCCGGTGCAGCGTGTCGGCGAGCCCGAGGACATCGCCAACGCCATCGCCTTCTTCACCGGCGAGGCCGCCGGCTTCGTCTCCGGCCAGGTGCTGTACGTCGCCGGCGGACCGCTGAACTAGAGGGACACGGGTACATGACTTCCGCAGAACTCCCCGAGCCCTCCGGCCGGGCCGCCCTCGTCACCGGCGCCAGCCGCGGCATCGGCTACGGCGTCGCCGAGGCGCTGGTCGCGCGCGGCGACCGGGTGTGCGTCACCGGCCGCAACGAGGACGCCCTGAAGGAGGCCGTCGACCGGCTCGGCGCCGACCGGGTCATCGGCGTCGCCGGCAAGGCCCACGACCTCGCCCACCAGAGCGAGGCCGTCGAGCGCACCATGGAGGCCTTCGGCCGCGTCGACTTCCTGGTCAACAACGCGGGCACCAACCCGGTCTTCGGCCCCATCGCCGACCTCGACCTGGACGTGGTGCGCAAGGTCTTCGAGACCAACGTGATCTCGGCGCTCGGCCTCGCCCAGAAGACCTGGCACGCCTGGCAGAAGGACAACGGCGGCGCGATCGTCAACATCGCCTCGATCGCGGGCCTCGCGCCCTCGCCGTTCATCGGCGCCTACGGAATCAGCAAGGCCGCGATGATCAACCTGACCCAGCAGCTCGCGCACGAGTTCGCGCCGCGGGTGCGGGTCAACGCCATCGCCCCCGCCGTGGTCAAGACCAAGTTCGCCCAGGCCCTGTACGAGGGCCGCGAGGAGGAGGCCGCCGCCTCCTACCCGCTGGGCCGGCTCGGCGTGCCGTCCGACATCGGCGGCGCCGCCGCGTTCCTCACCTCCGAGCAGTCCGACTGGGTCACCGGCCAGACGCTCGTGGTGGACGGCGGCCTGTTCCTCAACGCCGGCGTCGGCTGATCCCGGCCGCCGATCGTCGCTTTCGGGCGCCGTTTCCCCGCGGAACGGCGCCCGGGACGCGCTCCCGGACACACACAGCCGGATGACAACGTAGTCACAGCTCAATCGATCAACCGCCCCTGTTTTCGGGGCGGTTCGGCTGCCCGGACGCTGCGGTATGGTCTGCCGACCCTTGGCACGGCGGATCGAGGAGCGTGCGCGTGTTCAACCCGAACCGAGTCCTGCGCGGAGCCGCGATGATCGCCTCCCTGGCGCTGACGGCCGGGTGCGGTCTGCTGTCCGACGGCGACACCGACGGCGAGGGTCCCATCGTCGTGGGCACCACCAGCGCCCCCAGCACCCTGGATCCGGCCGGTGCCTACGACGGCTCCTGGGAGCTGTACCGCAACGTCTTCCAGACCCTGCTCGCCTACCCCGACGGCGCCACCACCCCCCAGCCCGACGCCGCCGAGCGCTGCGCCTTCACCGACACCGCCAGCCGCGTCTACCGCTGCGTGCTGCGCCCGGGCCTGAAGTTCGCCGACGGCGACCGGCTGGACGCCGCGGCCGTCCGCCACTCCGTCGACCGCATCCGCGCCATCGACGCCCCCGGCGGCCCCGCGGGACTGCTCGGCAGCCTGGACCGGGTCGAGACCTCCGGCGACCGCGAGGTGGTCTTCCACCTCAACCAGCCCGACGCCACCTTCCCGTTCGTCCTGGCCACCCCCGCCCTGTCGATCGTCGACCCGAAGGACTACCCCGCGCACTCCCTGCGCGAGGGCGACGAGGCGCACGGCTCGGGACCGTACGAACTGCGGTCGTACACCGAGGGCCGGGAGGCCGTCCTGACCGGCAACAGGAACTACAAGGGCTTCGCCGAGCGGCAGAACGACCGGGTCACCATCCGCTACTTCGCGACCTCGGCGAGCATGGTCGAAGCCCTGCGGGACAAGCGGATCGACGTCACCTACCGCGGCCTCGGCGCCGACGACATCGTCGCCCTCCAGCGGCACGGCACCGAGGACCTGCAACTGGTCGACGGCACCGGCACCGACATCAGCTACCTGGTGTTCAACCCGAAGGACCGGTGGGCCGGGCGGGCCGCCGTACGCAAGGCCGTCGCCCAGCTCGTGGACCGGGGCGCGATCGCGCACAAGGTCTACGAGGACACCGTCGACCCGCTGTACTCCATGGTCCCCAAGGGCCTCACCGGCCACGCCACCGGCTTCTTCGACGACTACGGCGACCCGAGCGTCCCCAAGGCCCGCAAGTTCCTCACCGACGCCGGCATCACCGAGCGGGTCCCCCTCACCCTCTGGTACACCACCGACCGCTACGGCTCCGAGACCGCCCGCATGTTCAAGGAGCTGAAGCGGCAGCTGGAGGACTCCGGCCTGTTCACCATCACCCTCAGGAGCCGCCCCTGGAAGACCTACGTGGTCGGCTACCAGAAGGGCGAGTACCCGGTGTTCGGACGCGGCTGGTTCCCGGACTTCCCGGACGCGGACAACTTCATCGCGCCCTTCGTCGGCGAGCACAACGCGCTCGGCACCCCCTACCCGGCCAAGGAGATCACCGGCCGGCTGCTGCCTCGCTCGCGTGCCGAGAGCGACCGCGCCGAGACGGTCAAGGACGTCGAGGCCGCGCAGCAGATCATGGTCGACGACGCCCGGCTGCTGCCCCTGTGGCAGGGCCGGCAGTTCGTGGCGGCCAGCGACGACATCTCCGGCGGCGAGCAGGCCCTCGACCCGTCCACGATCATGATGATGTGGACGCTGCACCGCAAGACCAGCTGGTGAGCCGCCCTCCGGAACGCGTTGTCAGTGGTCGCCTGTAGGTTCTGGAACCTGAAGTGACCGCACATCGTGAGGACGTTGACGTGACCGACATCGCCATGCTGCCCGAGTCCTGGCGCGGGGTTCTGGGCGACGAACTGCAGCAGCCGTACTTCAAGGAGCTGACCGAGTTCGTCGAGGAGGAGCGGGCGAAGGGTCCCGTCTACCCGCCGCGCGAGGAGGTCTTCGCGGCGCTGGACGCGACGCCGTACGACAAGGTCAAGGTGCTCGTCCTCGGCCAGGACCCCTATCACGGCGAGGGCCAGGGCCACGGCCTGTGCTTCTCGGTGCGCCCGGGGGTGAAGACCCCGCCCTCGCTGCGGAACATCTACAAGGAGATGCAGGAGGAGCTGGGCCTGCCGGTCCCGGACAACGGCTATCTGATGCCGTGGGCCGAACAGGGCGTGCTGCTGCTCAACGCGGTGCTCACCGTGCGCGCCGGAGAGGCCAACTCGCACAAGGGCAAGGGCTGGGAGAAGTTCACGGACGCGGTGATCCGCGCGGTGGTCTCCCGCCCCGACCCGGCGGTGTTCGTGCTGTGGGGCAACTACGCGCAGAAGAAGCTCCCGCTGATCGACGAGAGCCGGCACGCGGTGGTCAAGGGCGCGCACCCCTCGCCGCTGTCCGCGCGGAAGTTCTTCGGCTCCCGCCCCTTCACGCAGATCGACGAGGCGATCGCCCGCCAGGGCCACGAGCCGATCGACTGGCGGCTCCCGAACCTGGGCTGAGGCCCGCCGACCACGCGGTCCCGCCGTGCCGTGCGGGGCCGCCTGACCGGGAATCCCGACGGCTGCGGTTAGCGTCGGGGGCGACAGCGGACGAGGGGCCGGAGGGCGCGGTGGCGGAGCGAAGGGAACAGGCGGCGGCGCCGGACGCGGTGCTGACGCGGATCGGCCAGGTCGTCATGCTGCACCACGGGGGCGACCGCGAGGAGGCCCGCAGCCGGTTCCTCGACCTGTGGGCGGAGATCGGCCAGGACGGGGACCCGCTGCACCGGTGCACGCTGGCGCACTACCTCGCCGACACCCAGGACGACCCGGCCGACGAACTCGCCTGGGACCTGCGGGCGTTGTCGGCGGCCGAGGAGGCCGGGGAGACGGGGAGGCCGAGGGAGCCGGGGGAGTCGGGGGAGTCGGAGGAGTCGGGGGAGGGGACCGGTGTCCGGGGCTTCCTGCCGTCCCTGCATCTGAACCTGGCCGCCGACTACGTCAAGCTCGGGCGCGCGGAGGCGGCGCGCAGCCACCTGCGGCGGGCCCGGTCGGCCGCGGACGCGCTGGCGGACGACGGGTACGGCAACGGCGTGCGGGCCGCGATCGGGCGGCTGGAACTGCGGCTGGGGAAGGACGGGGGGCCGGCCGGCGGCGAGCAGTGGGGACCGCCCCGGCCCCGGCCCAGCTGAGGGCTGCGCGGGGCCGGCGGCAACTTCGGGCGGCCTCGTCCGGCCGCGGGTGCGTCGTGGCTGGTCGCGCGGTTTCCCGCGCCCCTTCGGAGGCGCTGCCCGGGTACGAGGGATTACGGCGTACCCGGGGTGACGATCAGTCGCCGGTGGCGCCGTCGAGCTGCTCCCGGACGAGGTCGGCGTGGCCGTTGTGCCGGGCGTACTCCTCGATCATGTGGGTGTAGATCCAGCGCAGGTTGAAGGGCTCGCCGGTGTCCCGGCTCGTGCCCCGGGAGAAGGCGTCGAGATCCCGGCCGGCGGTGTGGCGCCGGGCCCGCTCGACCTCGGCCTGCCAGGTGGCGTGGGTGTCGTCCCAGGTGTCCGACTCCGTGGGATGGAAGTCGCCGTCCGGGTCCTCCTCGGTGCAGTACAGGGCGCCCGGGTCCGCGCCGAGCAGCACCTCGTGGAACCAGAACCGCTCGACCTCCGCGAGGTGCCGGACCAGGCCCAGCAGCGACAGCTCGGACGGCGGCAGCGGCCGGGTGCGCAACTGCGCGTCCGTCAGGCCCTCGCACTTCCAGACGAGCGTCTGACGGTGGTAGTCGAGCCAGCCCTCCAGCATGGCGCGTTCGCCGGCGTCGAGCGCGGGCTCTTCCCTTGTGATCGTCATCCCCGCATCATGGCCCGCGCCGGAGGGCGAGGCCAACGTTTTACCGGGCGGGCGACCGCCGGCCGGCGCCGTATGCTGCCGGAGACGTCCACGCAGGCAAGCGGCAGGGGAGAGCACGTGAAGGTCGGCTGTATCGGACTCGGGGACATCGCGCAGAAGGCCTACCTGCCGGTGCTGGCCATGCAGCCGGGGGTGGACCTGCACCTGCAGACGCGCACGCCCGACACGCTGAGCTGGATGGGCGACAGTCTGCACGTGGCCGAGGAGCGGCGGCACACCACCCTGGACTCGCTGCTGGACGCGGGCCTCGACGCGGCCTTCGTGCACGCGCCGACCGCCGCCCACCCCGAGATCGTCGGCCAGCTGCTGGACGCGGGCGTGCCGACCTACGTGGACAAGCCGCTCGCCTACGAACTCGCCGAGTCCGAACGCCTGGTGGACCTCGCCGAGCGGCGCGGGGTCTCGCTGGCCGTCGGGTTCAACCGCCGCTACGCCCCCGGGTACGCGCAGTGCCTGGACCACCCGCGCGAGCTGATCCTCATGCAGAAGAACCGGATCGGGATGCCCGAGGAGGCGCGGACGATGATCCTGGACGACTTCATCCACGTCGTCGACACCCTCCGCTTCCTGGTGCCGGGCCCGGTGGACGACGTCGCCGTCCGCTCGCTGGTCCGGGACGGGCGGGTCCACCACCTGGTGCTCCAGCTCGGCGGGGACGGCTTCACCGCGCTCGGTGTGATGAACCGGCTCAACGGCTCGGCGGAGGAGATCCTGGAGGTCTCCGGACAGGACACCAAGCGCCAGGTGATCAACCTCGCCGAGGTGATCGACCACAAGGGCCAGCCGACCTCCCGTCGCCGCGGTGACTGGGTGTCCGTCTCCCGCCAGCGCGGTATCGAGCAGGCCGTCCTCGCCTTCCTCGACGCGGTCCGCGACGGCCGGCGGCTCAGCGCCCGGGACGCACTGGCGACTCACGAACTGTGCGAGCGCGTGGTACGAGCGGTGCGGGAGCAGTCCGGCGCAGCCTGAGCGCCCGGGCGCCCTCGGACGCGCACAGCAGCGCCAGCACCAGCAGCGCGCCGTGCACCGGCCAGTCGCCGTAGCGGACGTACGGCGTGACACCGTGCGCGAGCGGTACGTCGTACACGTGCGCGGAGCTGGACCCGGTGCCGAGCCACGGTCCGAGGCGCCGCCCGTCCGGGCCGTACACGGCCGAGACGCCGGTCAGCGTGGCGTGCACCATCGGGCGGCCGGTCTCGGCGGCGCGCAGCGCGGCCAGCGAGGCGTGCTGCTCCGGGGCCCAGCTGTGCTGGAAGGACGAGGTGGACGACTGCCCGAGCAGGACGTCCGCGCCGTCCTCGGCGAGGTGCCGGCTCATGTCCGGGAACGCGGTCTCGAAGCACACCAGCGGTCCGATCCGCAGCCCGTGCCCGACGTTCATCACCACCTGCTCGCTGCCGCGCCTGCGGTCCTCGCCGGCCGCCTTGCCGACCGAGGTGACCCAGCCGAGCAGGGAGCGGGCCGGGATGTACTCGCCGAAGGGGACCAGCCGCATCTTGTCGTACCGGTCGCCGGTCGGGCCGGACGGGCCGACCAGTACCGAGCTCTTGTAGATGCCGGGCCGGTCGGAGCGGCGGGCGTCCACGTTCACCAGGACGTCGGCTCCGGTCTCCCGGGACAGCGCGGCGAGCCGCCGGGCCAGGTCGGGCCGGTCGTCCAGGTCGAAGCCGACGCTTGACTCGCCCCAGACGACCAGGCCGACGCCCTGCCCGGCGAGCCGCCGGGTCAGCCGCTCCTCGCGGTCGAACCGGCGGTCGCCGCTGTCGTCACCGGCCACGATGCCCGGCTGCACGACCGCGATCCGCACCCGCCCGTCGACGTCGGGACGTGGCGCCCACGCCCACGCGGCCGAGGTCGCCGCCGCCGTGGCGACCAGCGAGGCCACGGCCGGTATCCGGGCCTCCCGCACGGCGACCAGCACGGCCGCCGCCACGTTGACGGCCACCACCAGGAAGCTCAGCAGCCACACCCCGCCGACCGAGGCCAGCCGCAGCGCCGGAGTGACCTGCCACTGGCTGGAGCCCAGCATGCCCCACGGGCCGCCGAGTCCCTGCCAGGACCGCACCAGCTCCACCGCCAGCCACGCCGACGGCAGCACCAGCAGTGCGGCGGCGCCCCGGCCCGGCGTCGGCGTCTCCCCGAGGAAGCGGCGCACCAGCCAGCCCCAGGGTGCCCACAGCGCGCCCATCAGCGCGGCTATCAGGAAGATGAACACGTGCAGGCTGGGCAGCAGCCAGTGGTGCACGGCGATCAGGTAGCCGAACCCGCCGCACCAGCCGTCGTACGCCGCGCGCCGCCCCGTGGGCGCGGCGCGGGCCAGCAGGATCCAGGGGACCAGGGCGACGTAGGCGAACCACCACAGGGCGGGGGCCGGGAAGGCGAGTACGGGCAGGGCTCCGGCCAGGACCGCGACGGCCGAGCGGCGCCAGGGGGAGGTGAGCCAGTGGTTGATCGTCCTCATATGGACCCTCCGTACCCAGCGATGCCTCCAGTGTGCGTGGTTGCCGGATATTCGGTGGTGCCGGGTGGGGTCGGCGGCCGAATCTGTCCTCATGAACGAACAAGCCGTCCCCGACGAGCCCCGCTTCCGTGTCCGGGCCCGGTACACGGACACCACGGTCACCGTCTATCAGGCCTACCGCCCGGAGATCGGCCGGGCGGCGGCCCGCACCGGACGCTTCCCGGCCGCCTGGAAGCGGGACCGGATGACCTGGATCAAGCCGTCGTTCCTGTGGATGATGTACCGCTGCGGCTGGGGCACCAAGGAGAGCCAGGAGACCGTGCTCGCCGTGGAGATCGACCGCGCGGGCTTCGAGTGGGCCCTGCGCAACGCCTGCCTGTCGCACCACGTGCCCGCCCTGCACGGGGACGAGGCGGCCTGGAAACGCCGGCTGCGGCAGTCGCCGGCCCGGGTGCAGTGGGACCCCGAACGCGACCTGCACCACAACCCGCTGCCGCACCGCTCGTTGCAGCTCGGCCTCGCCGGGGAGGCGGCGGCGCGGTACGCCGACGAGTGGCTCGTCGGCATCACGGACGTCACGCCGCTCGCCACGGAGATCCACGCCCGGGTAAGGGCCGGCGAGGCGGACCGGGCGCGAGCGCTGCTGCCCGAGGAGCGGCCGTACCCGGTGGCGGACGGGGCGCTCGCGCACCTGTGTGCCTAGGGGCGGGCCGGCGTCAGTACTTAGCAGGTAGTCGCAGGTGCTCGTCCCGTCGTGCAGCGAGGTGTCGCTGTTGAGGACGTAGAAGGGCCCGATGAAGCCGGGGGTGTTCGCCTTCGGCACCACGATCAGGGTCTGGTTCGCCATGCTCGGTCCGGCCGGCCGCACCACGTTGACGTACAGCAGCCTGAAGAGGTTCTGTGCCGTGCAGGACGACGTAATCCGGGGTCACCTTCAGACAGTCGGGTTTCTGCCCCGACGGTGGGGCGATCCCCTGCGTGCAGTACCGGACGTCGTTCCACAGCGGTTCGTTGTCGGTGGGGCTGCCGCAGAGGCCCTGCTGCTGGGCCGGGGGGCAGGGGGCGGCACCGGACCCCGGGGGCGGAGGGGAGCCGGGGCACGGGTCGGGGCGGGCGTCGCGGGTGCCGTGGCCGCGCCGGAAAGGGCGACGAAATGACGGCGAGGGATTCCGGGGGAATTCCGGTGGTCATTCATGCGTGGGCTCCGATGGTGACGACCGCTACCGGTCATGCCTGGTGCGCGCGAGATCCCTCGCTGACGCGCTCACAGATCAGGCAGGGGGAAGCGGATTGCCCATCGGCTGAAAAGGTGAGTGCCGCCTGTCACGGCCCTGCGGAAACGGGCAGGATCAGGCCGCCTCGATGACCGCGATGCGGATCGCCGCGGCCCACTCGATCACCAACTGCTCGTACTCCGCGCGTTCCTCGGCCGACAGCTTGCCGCCCGCGCGCAGCCACAGGGCCCGGATCTGCTCGTTCACCTCGGCGGCGGAGCGCGCGGAACCAGGGATCGGGGAATCGGGGGACATGCGGACCAGCGTAGGGGCAAGCACTGACACTGCGCTACCGCATCGCTACCCAGAAGGTATGCGGTTGGTCACCGTCGGGCCGGACCCCGCCGGGTGGGACCTCCGGTACGCCCAGCCCAGGCGGCATATGCCGGTCCGGGCGCGGGACGCCGTAGTTGGCCGAAACGGCGGGGCTCCCTGGGATCAGCCGGCGGACTCGGCCGCGTGCGGGCTCAGGACACCCGCCGTGACCAGCGCGATGATGGCGATGCCGAGGGCCACGCGGTACCAGACGAACGGCATGAAGCTCTTGTGGGAAATCCATTTCATGAACCATGCGATCACCGCGTACCCGGACACGAACGCGATGACCGTCGCGAACAGGGTGGGCGGCCAGTCCACATGGCCCTCCTCCAGCGAGTCCTTCACCTCGAAGGCGCCGGAGGCGAGTACCGCCGGGATGGCCAGCAGGAAGGAGTAGCGGGCGGCGGCCTCGCGCCGGTAGCCCATGAACAGGCCGCCGCTGATGGTCGCGCCGGAGCGCGAGACGCCCGGGATCAGGGCGCAGGCCTGGCACAGGCCGAAGATCAGGCCGTCCTTGACGCCCAGGTTCTCCAGGGACTTGCGCTGCTTGGGCGCCCGGTGCCGGCCGCCGGTCTCGTCGCGTGCCGCCAGCCGGTCGGCGATGCCGATGACCACGCCGACCACGATGAGCATGGTGGCGGTGATCCGCAGATCCCGGAACGGCCCCTCGATCTGGTCCTTCAGCGTCACGCCCAGCACACCGATCGGGATCGAGCCCACGATCACCAGCCAGCCCATCTGGGCGTCGTGGTCCCGCCGCATCGCCTTGTCGAACAGGGAACGGGCCCAGGCGGAGACGATCCGGCCGATGTCCTTGCGGAAGTAGATCAGGACCGCGGTCTCCGTGCCGATCTGCGTGATCGCCGTGAAGGCCGCGCCGGGGTCCTTCCAGCCCGAGAACGCCGCGGTCAGCCGCAGGTGCGCGCTGGAGGAGACGGGCAGGAACTCGGTCAGCCCCTGGACGAGTCCGAGGACGAGGGATTCAAACCAAGACATGGAGGTAGGGCGTCCAAGCGCTGGGGGAGGAAGTGGTGATCATGTGACGAAGGCAGGGTAGCGGGCCCCGGTGCCGGCGCGGACACAGGGGTTGGCGGGGTCGTACAAGCTTGGCGCGGGCGTGAGTTCAGGCCGCCGTCGGGCCCGCGACCGTCCAGCCCGGTGCCTCGGCGTGCGCCGTCAGGTCCTCGTGGCGCACGGGTTCACCGCAGGCCTGGCAGGTGACCCGCGGCACCAGTTCGCTGCCGCAGGAGTGCCGCACCGTCATCGGCAGGTCGGCGCCCCCGCGGACGTGCCGGTCGCCCCAGTCCTTGAGGGCCATCAGGACCGGCTCCAGTTCGAGGCCCGCCTCGGTCGGCCGGTACTCGAAGCGCGGCGGGCGCTCGCTGTACGCGTGCTTGGTGAGGATCCCGGCGTCCACGAGCCGGCGCAGCCGGGTGGCCAGGATGTCGCGGGGGGCGCCGATGTTGCGGACGAGCTGGTCGAAACGGCCGTTGCCGAGACACGCCTCCCGCAGGACCAGCAGGGAGTACTTCTCACCGACCACCGCGAGGGCGTCGGCGATGGAGCAGGGGCGCGGGTCTTTCCGGACGGCCATGCGGGCCAGTGTAGGGCCCGGAGGCCGGGGCGCGACGGGATGGGTTTGAATTCCCAACCGACCGGGTTATGGTGAGTCCAGATTTCCTACTCACCGGTAATCGCCAGGGTTCCCGGCGGCCGGTCGACGCGCGCCGGCCGCGGCCGGCGGTCAAGGAGGCCCGCACCATGCGAGACGCAGTCATCGTCGAAGCCGTACGCACCCCCATCGGCAAGGGCAGGCCGACCGGCGCCCTCGCCCACGTCCACCCCGTACAGCTCCTCGCCCACACCCTGCGCACCCTGGTCGAGCGGTCCGGTGTCGACCCGGCGCTGATCGACGACGTCATCGGCGGCACCGTCGACCAGGTCGGCGAGCAGGCCATGAACACCACCCGGTACGCCGCCCTCGCCGCCGGGCTGCCCGAGACGGTCCCGGCGACCACCGTGGACCGCCAGTGCGGCTCCTCCCAGCAGGCCGTGCACTTCGCCGCGCAGGGCGTCATGGCCGGCGCCTACGACCTGGTCGTGGCGTGCGGGGTGGAGTCGATGAGCCGGGTGCCGATGTGGTCCAACGTGCCCGCCGGCGCCGACCCGTTCGGGCCCGGGGTCGCCGAGCGCTACCCGGAGGGGCTGGTCCCGCAGGGCATCAGCGCCGAGCTGATCGCCGCCAAGTGGTCGCTGTCCCGGGCGCGGATGGACGAGTTCGCCGTCTCCTCGCACGGCAGGGCGGCCGCCGCGTGGGAGGGCGGCCTGTTCGACGCCGAGGTCGCGCCGCTGGAGGGCGTCGGCCGCGACGAGAGCGTACGACCCGGCAGCACCCCGGAGGTCCTGGCCGGGCTCAAGCCCGCCTATTACGACGCCGCCTTCGCCGAACGCTTCCCGGGGATCGAGTGGAACGTCACCGCCGGCAACACCAGCCCCGTCAACGACGGCGCCTCGGCCGTGCTGATCACCTCCGGCGAGATGGCGGCCCGGCTCGGCCTGCGCCCGCTGGCCCGGCTGCACAGCTTCGCCGTCACCGGCTCCGACCCGCTGCTGATGCTGACCGGTGTCGTGCCGGCCACCGAGAAGGTGCTGCACCGGGCCGGACTGCGGCTCTCGGACATCGACCTGTTCGAGGTCAACGAGGCGTTCGCCAGCGTGGTCCTGGCCTGGCAGCAGGAGACCGGCGCCGACCTCGCCCGGGTCAACGTGCGCGGCGGCGCCATCGCCCTCGGCCACCCGCTCGGCGCCAGCGGTACCCGGCTGACCACCACCCTGGTCCACGCGATGCGCGAACGCGGCGCCCGCTACGGCCTCCAGACCATGTGCGAGGCGGGCGGCCTGGCCAACGCGATGATCCTGGAGAGCGTCTGACGGATCAGCGGGCGCGCAGGTGGTGCCGCTTGCGCCAAGCCACCAGCGTGCCCGCCAGCGCCGGTACGGCGATGGCGGCCATCGCGATCAGGAAGGCCGGGGACGTCGGGGAGGAGGCACGGGCACCGGCGACGGCGTAGGCCGCCGTGTTCGGGACCGAGCCGACGGCCGTCGCCAGCAGGAACGGCAGCCAGCCCATCCGGGAGACGGCCGCGCAGTAGTTGGCCGCCCAGAACGGCACCCCGGGGAAGAGCCGGGCGGCCAGCATCGACCGGAACCCGTGCCGGCTGAGCTGCCCGTCGGCCGCCTTCAGCCAGCGGCCCCGCAGCAGCGGGCGCAGCGCGTCCTGCCCGAGGAGCCGGCCGAGTCCGAACGCCACCCCGGCCCCGAGCACCGTGCCGGCCAGCGCGGACGCCAGCCCGAACTGGGAGCCGAACAGCGCGCCCGCCGCCAGGTTCAGCAGGGGGCGCGGCACGAACGCCACGGTGCACAGGCCGTACGCCACCGCGAAAATCAGGGACGCGGCGGCCCCGCCGAGCCCCGCCGGCCAGCCCTGGGTCAGCAGCCGCTGCGGCTCGAAGGCCAGCACCCCGGCGACGCCGGCGGCGAGCAGCGCGACCAGCAACGAGAGCCGGGTGTACGGGGACAGCAGCACTCTGGTGTGCAGGGCGCGGGGGAGGGCGGGCACCGGAAGGGGCGGCACGGGGAGGGTCAGCTCCGTGGCGGCGGCCGGGGGAGCGGCCGTGGCGGTGCCAGAGCGGTTGGCAGCGAGCATTCGGCGACCCTAACCGAAGAACGTGTGTGATCGCCGTATGGTTCGTGTCATGACCGTCACAGGCGCGGCCCCGCCGGACGTGCCGCCGAGCGCCCTCGCCGACACCCTGCTGGAGCGGTTGACCGGCGCCTACCGGACCGCGGCCGACCCCGAACGCGCCGCCGCCATGCGGGCGTACATGAAGGACGTCGCCCCCTTCCTCGGCATTCCCACCCCGGCCCGCCGCGCCCTGTCCCGGACCGCGCAGGCCGGCACGCCGCGCCCCGACGAGACCGACTGCACCGCGCTCGCCCTGCGCTGCTGGGAGTTGCCCGAGCGGGAGTACCACTACTTCGCCGTCGACTATCTGCGCCGGTACGCGGGCCGTTGCTCCTCCGGATTCCTGCCGGTGGCCCGGCACCTGGTCACCACCGTGCCCTGGTGGGACACCGTCGACCTGCTCGCCGCGCACGTCGTCGGCGCGCTGGTCGCCGCCGACCCGGCGCTGACCGCCGACATGGACCGCTGGATCGCCGCCGACGACCTGTGGGTGGCCCGCACCGCCCTGCTCCACCAGCTGCGGTACAAGGAACACACCGACACCGAGCGGCTGTTCGCGTACTGCCTGCTCCAGTCCGGCCATCCCGACTTCTTCGTCCGCAAGGCCATCGGCTGGGCGCTGCGCGAGTACGCCAGGACCGACCCCGGCGCCGTACGGGCCTTCCTGGACCGGGAGCGGGGCCGGTTCGCCCCGCTGACCGTGCGCGAGGCGCTGAAGAACATCGGGGCCGGGCCCGTCTGACGTCCGCTTTCCTGGTAATTCGTTCGACGCCGGACGCGCCGTCGGCGAGACTCGACGCATGTTCCGGTACGCCTTCCTCCTCGCAGCATCCGCCGTCGCGGATGCGCCGAAGGCTGCCGTCCCGTTCCTCGTGGCCGCCGTCGACGGCGCCCGAAGCTGACCCTCTCCGGATCGTCCGGCGACCCCGCAGGGGGAGGGTCGGCCACTCACCGGGGTCCCGTATTCCCGTACGACCGGAGAGGCTCCGAGGTACACCCATGTCCAAGACGGCCTACGTGCGCACCAAGCCGCACCTGAACATCGGCACCATGGGTCATGTCGACCACGGCAAGACCACCCTGACCGCCGCCATCACCAAGGTGCTCGCCGAGCGCGGCACCGGCACCTTCGTCCCCTTCGCCCGCATCGACCGCGCCCCGGAGGAGGCCGCCCGCGGCATCACCATCAACATCGCGCACGTCGAGTACGAGACCGACACCCGGCACTACGCCCATGTCGACATGCCGGGCCACGCCGACTACGTCAAGAACATGGTCACCGGCGCCGCGCAGCTCGACGGGGCGATCCTCGTCGTCTCCGCGCTCGACGGGATCATGCCGCAGACCGCGGAGCATGTGCTGCTCGCCCGGCAGGTGGGCGTCGACCACATCGTCGTCGCCCTCAACAAGGCCGACGCGGGCGACGAGGAACTGACCGACCTGGTCGAACTGGAGGTCCGCGACCTGCTCACCGCCCAGGGCTACCCGGGCGACGCGGTACCCGTCGTACGGGTCTCCGGGCTGCGGGCGCTGGCGGGCGACCCGCGGTGGACGGCGTCCGTCGAGGCGCTGCTGGACGCGGTCGACACGTACGTGCCGATGCCCGAGCGGTACCTGGACGCGCCGTTCCTGTTGCCAGTGGAGAACGTGCTCACCATCACCGGGCGCGGCACGGTCGTCACCGGTGCCGTGGAGCGCGGGACGCTCCGCCTGGGCGACCGGGTGGCGGTGCTCGGCGCGGACGTGGAGAGCGTGGTCACCGGCCTGGAGACCTTCGGCAAGCCCATGACGGAGGCGCGGGCCGGCGACAACGTGGCCCTGCTGCTGCGGGGCGTGCCACGGGACGCCGTCCGGCGCGGGCACGTGGTCGCGGCGCCCGGCAGCGTGCTGCCCGCCCGGCGGTTCACGGCGCGTGTCCACGTCCTGTCCGGGCGCGAGGGCGGCCGTACGACGCCGATCACCACGGGGTACCGGCCGCAGTTCTACCTCCGCACCGCGGACGTGGTCGGCGACGTCGACCTCGGCGCGGCGGCGGTCGCCCGGCCCGGGGAGACGGTGGAGATGACCGTCGAGCTGGGGCGGGAGGTCCCCCTGGAGACGGGGCTCGGGTTCGCCGTGCGCGAGGGCGGCCGGACCGTGGGCGCGGGGACGGTCATCTCCGTGACCGGTTAGGGCCGGCCGGGGTGGGCGGGGGCGGTCGTCTCCGTGACCGGCTGGGGACGGCCGGGGCGGGCCCGGGTGCCGCGTCCGGGCGCGGCACCCCGCGCACCCCGCCCACCCCGCGCCACCTGGTCCCGTGGTCGCCGACAATGGGCGGGTGAACGAATCGATACCCGTCCAGCGCGTCACCGACCACGGCACCGCCAAGCTCATGCCCGACGTCGACCGCCCGCGGGCCTGGCTGCTCACGGTCGACGGGGCGCCGCAGTCGTACGTCGACCTGGACGACCCTGAGCATCTGGAGTTCGAGTACGCGCGGCGGCTCGGGCATGTGCTGGACGTCGTGGCCGGGCCGGGGCGGGCGCTGGACCTGGTGCACCTCGGGGGCGGCGCGCTGACGCTGCCCCGGTACGCGGCGGCCACCCGGCCCGGTTCACGGCAGGACGTCGTGGAGGCGGACCGGGGCCTGCTGGACCTGGTCGCCGAGCACCTGCCGCTGGCGGAAGGCGCGGGTGTCACCCTGCACGCCGCCGACGCCCGGGCCTGGCTGGAGTCGGCCCCGGACGACCACGCCGACGTGCTGGTCGCGGACGTCTTCGGCGGGTCCCGGGTGCCCGCGCACCTGACCAGCCTGGCCTACGCGCGGGAGGCCGAGCGGGTGCTGCGGCCCGGCGGGGTCTATCTGGCCAACCTCGCGGACGCGGCGCCGTTCGGCTTCCTGCGCTCCCAACTGGCCACGTTCGGCGCGGTGTTCGCCGAGCTCGCGCTGATCGCCGAACCGGGGGTGCTGCGCGGCCGGCGGTTCGGCAACGCCGTGCTCCTCGCCGCGCACCGGCCCCTCGACTTCGCCGCGCTGGCCCGCCGCACCGCCGCGGACGCGTTCCCGGCACGGGTCGAACACGGGGCGGCCGTACGGGAGTTCAGCGGGCAGGCCCGGCCGGTCGAGGACGCGGACGCGGTGCCGTCACCCGAGCCTCCCGACGGCGCGTTCGGCATCGGCTGAGCCGGCTGCCCCGTCCTTCGTGGCGGCCGGTCACTCGTTCGTCGGCGTCCCGTGCAGCCGTACGGTGCCGAGGATCTTGAGGATGGTCTGCTGGGAGACCTCCTCCTTGATGCCCTTGGCCCCGAAGAAGTTGAAGGAGACGAAGTTCTGCGTGGAGTTGCGGAAGCCGAAGGTGAGCGCCTTGCCGTCGGTGACACACTTGCCCTTGCGCGGGGTGTTCGTCGACCGGGCCCAGGCATAGCTGCCCTTGATGCCCGAGGCAGTGGTGAACGGGGTGGCCTTCTTGTCCCAGGAGAGGCTCTTCTTGTCCGGGTCGGTGTAGCCGCCGAACACCCACCAGGGCGGGTTCGCGAGCGCGATCTGGTCGGTGTTCTTCGCGGTGCCCGCCCCCTTGGTGCCCACCACGGCCAGCGGGGTGTCCTCGGTGCGGCCGTCCTTGTCGTCGTCGGAGGTGCACCACTTCGGCTGGTACTCCGCCGTGCCGGACATGACGATCGCCTTCTCCTTCTGGTTCTCGAAATCGAACCCGATGTAGAGACCCGGCGACTGCACCTGCCAACTCGCGGGCACGTCGAAGGCGATGCCCCACTTGGCGTTCACCACGACCTTCCAGCCCGCGACGGTCGGCTTCTCCGTCTCGTTGCCGCGCGGATTGTCCTCCGGTCCCGAGGAGACCGGGTCGGGGCTGGGCTCGGTGGTGGGGGACTGGCCGGCCCGCTTGTCGTCCTTGCCGCCGTCCGCCTTGTCGTCCTTCGAGCCGCCGAGGACCAGGAAGCCGGTCACGCCGGCCGCCACGACGACCGCCGTGGCGGCGATGATCGCGATCAGCTTGGTGTTGCCGCCGCCGCCCTGCGGGGGCCCCGGGACGGACACGGTCGGGGGCTGACCCCACTGCGGCTGCCGGCCGTAGGGGTTGGGCTGCTGCTGCCCGTAGGGATGGGCGGGCTGCTGCCCGTACGGGGCCGGCCCCGGCTGCTGCTGTCCGTACGCTCCGGCTTGCGGGTACTGCGAAGCCCCGGGCTGCTGCTGGTACGGGTTGTGCTGCTGATAACCCGGCTGCTGGTACGGATTCGGCTGCTCCGGGTTCCGCTGTCCCGGGTTCTGCTGTCCCGGGTCCTGCTGTCCCGGGCCCTGCTGCGGGTTCTGCGCGCCCCCTGGCGGCTGCTGATCTGGCCACATGGCCAGCAACCCTAGTGCGGCCAGGGACACGTTTCGGTCACCGGTCCTCGTCAGACGCGTAGCGATGCGCCGTGACCGTCGGCACAGCACCTGGTCAGCATCGGCTACTCGTGAGTAACCTATGGGTCATGAGCGCAGACCAGATGTCGATCGGCGAGATGCTCGCCGCCACCGTGCCCATGGCCCGGACGCTGAACCTCCAGTTCCAGGAGACCACCCCGGACCGGGCCGTGGTCTCCCTGCCGGACCAGGGCGACTACCACAACCACGTGGGCGGCCCGCACGCCGGCGCCATGTTCACGCTCGGGGAGTCGGCCAGTGGAGCCATCGTGCTGGCCGCGTTCGGCGACCAGCTCTCGCGCGCGGTCCCGCTCGCCGTGCGGGCCGAGATCGCCTACCGGAAGCTCGCCATGGGCGCCGTCACCGCCACCGCCACCCTCGGCCGTCCGGCCGCCGACGTCGTCGCCGAACTGGACGCCGGACAGCGCCCCGAGTTCCCGGTCGCGATCGAGATCTGCCGCGCGGACGGCGCGGTGACCTGCGAGATGACGGTCGTCTGGACGCTGCGTCCCAACAGCTAGGACCGAGCCCGCCCCGACGTTCGGCGGGGTGATGTGGCGCGGTCGCGCACGGGAGGCCGGCGGGGGATTCCCCGCCGGCCTCCGGCGTGCGGGCCCTCCGCCGCCGTGGTGGGCCGGGTTCGCGCCACGGGGCGATGGTCATGTGGAATTTACAGACGAAGCCCCGCTGTCATGGAGCGTTGCGCCCGGGTGATCGCCCGGTGAAGCGCGTGTGCGCTTTGGTGGGGTTGTGGTGGTGTGCGGCTCGGGTGGAGCCGTCGTCACCCCTGACCGGTCAGGGCAATTGATCGGGTTTCCGGTTCCTTGCGGGGAATTCGGGGTGCTGGCCGAATCGATGCCACCCCGCGCGAAAAGGACGCGGCGTTATTGACCCGTCAGTAACAGCTCGCTAGGTTCCGGTGCCTCGCACCAGAGCGTACCGCCGCACAAACCCCCCACCGTGCTGTCTCGCCCTATGTGCCGGAGCCTCATGACCTCCCCTGTGCGCGCCCATGACCTGATCCTCTGCCTCTCGCCCCTCGGCGCCCCCGACTCCGTCCTGGCCGCCGCCGCCTGCGCCGCCGGCGCGCTCGGCGTCCTCGACCTGGGCACCGGCGACCGAACGTCCCGCGAAGCGCTGTCCCGGCTCAGACGGACGGCACCCGGACCCTTCGGGGTGCGGGTGACCTCGCGCTGCGCCCTGACCCCCGGCGACCTCGACGGTGCCGTACCCGACACCGTGGTGCTCGCACCCGATGCCGCCTGGGCCATCGGCCAACTCGATCCCGGCACAAGGGGCTTGGCGGAGGTCACCGACCTCGCGCAGGCGCGGGCCGCCCGTCGTGCCGGCGCTCGGGGTCTCATCGCCCGGGGCGCCGAGAGCGGGGGCCGGGTCGGGGAGCTGAGCACCTTCGTCCTACTCCAACAGCTACTCGCCGACGAGGAGTTGACCGGGCTGCCCGTGTGGGCCTGCGGTGGTGTCGGACCGCGGACCGCCGCCGCCGCGGTGGCCGGTGGGGCGGCCGGTGTGGTCCTGGACACCCAACTCGCCCTGCTGGCCGAGTCGTCGCTGCCCGAGCGGGTCCAGGCCGTACTGCGCACCCTGGACGGCTCCGAAACCGTCGTACTCGGCGGACACCGGGTCCTGCGCAGGCGCGGCCCCGACGGACCGCAGCCGCCCGCCGACGATCCCGGCGCGGTCGCCGCCCTGCTGGGGACCGACGACCCCCGCGCCCAGCTCCTCCCCGTCGGCCAGGACGGCTTCCTCGCCGCCCGGTTCGCCGGGCGCTGGCGGGATGTGCGGGGAGTCGTACGGGGGATGACGGAGGCGGTACGCGCCGTGTCCCCGGAGCCCCCCGACGGTGGCCAGGTGAGCGGGCCCGGTGACGCGTTGCGGGCCGGCTCCGCCATGAGCAGGGCGCTCGGGACCCGGCTCCCGGTCGCACAGGGGCCGATGACCCGGGTCAGCGACCGGGCGGGCTTCGCGGCGGCCGTCGCCGAGGCGGGCGCGCTGCCGTTCCTGGCCCTCGCCCTCGCCGACGGCGAGCGCACCCGGACCCTGCTGACCGAGGCCCGTGCCGTACTGGACGGACGCCCCTGGGGCGTGGGCGTCCTCGGCTTCGCGCCCGAGGACATCAAGAACGCCCAGCTCGAAGCCGTACGAGAGCTGCGCCCGACGCACGCCGTCATCGCCGGCGGCCGGCCCGCGCAGGCCGAGGCGCTGGAGCGGGCCGGAATCCGCACCTTTCTGCACGTGCCCTCGCCGGGGCTGCTGCGGCAGTTCCTGGAGGCCGGGTCACGCCGGTTCGTCTTCGAGGGGTCCGAGTGCGGCGGACACGTCGGACCCCGGGCCTCCTTCCCGCTGTGGGAGGCCCAACTCGCGGTGCTGGACGACTTCCTGGCCGACACCGGTGCCGACGGCGACGCGATGGCGCGGGAGTTGGAGGTGTTCTTCGCGGGCGGCATTCACGACGAGCGGTCCGCCGCGATGGTCGCCGCGCTGGCCGCCCCGCTGACCGCGCGCGGCGCCGCCGTCGGCGTCCTCATGGGCACCGCCTACCTGTTCACCGAGGAGGCCGTCGCCCACGGTGCCGTCCGGCCGCTCTTCCAGCGCCAGGTCCTCGCCGCCACCGCGACCGCCCTGCTGGAGACCGCTCCCGGTCACGCCACCCGCTGTGTGCCGAGCCCTTTCACCGGCGACTACCGCGACCGGGAAGCGGCGCTGCGCGAGGGCGGTCTGCCCGACCGGGAGGTCTGGGAGTCGCTGGAGCGCCTGAACGTGGGCCGGCTGCGCCTCGCCAGCAAGGGCGTGGAGCGGACCGAAGGCGGCGAGCTGCGGCCGGTCGGCGAGGAACGGCAGCTCAGCGACGGGATGTTCATGGCCGGCGAGGTCGCGGTGCTCCGCACGGCCACCACCACCGTCGCCGCCCTGCACCACGCGGTGAGCGACGGCGCCGCCGACCTCCTGGCCGCCCGGACGGGTCCCGAGCCCACCGTCGAACCGCCGGCCCCCGCACCGCTCGACATCGCCATCGTCGGCATGGCCTGCATGTTCCCGGACGCGCCCGACCTCGCCACCTTCTGGGCCAACGTGGTCTCCGGGCACGACGCCGTCACCGAGGTCCCGCCCGGGCGCTGGGACCCGGCCGTGCACCACGCCGGCGGCGCCACCGCATCCAAGTGGGGCGGCTTCCTGCCCCGCATCCCCTTCGACCCGCTGCGCTACGGCATCCCGCCCGCCTCCCTCGGCAGCATCGAACCCGTGCAGCTGCTCTCCCTCGAAGCGGCCCGCCGGGCCCTGGAGGACGCCGGGTACGGCGAGCGGGGGCGGCACTTCGACCGCTCGCGGACCTCGGTCGTCTTCGGCGCCGAGGCGGGCAGCGACCTGTCCAACGCCGTCACGCTGCGCGCGGTCCTCCCCTCCTACTACGGCAAGGTCCCCGAGGGCGTCGAGGAGCAACTGCCCCGGCTGACCGAGGACTCGTTCCCCGGCATGCTCGCCAACGTCATCTCGGGCCGCATCGCCAACCGGCTGGACCTCGGCGGCGCCAACTTCACCGTCGACGCCGCCTGCGCCTCCTCCCTGGCCGCCCTCGACGTGGCCTGCAAGGAACTGGTGTCCGGCACCAGCGACGTCGTGCTGTGCGGCGGTGCCGACCTGCACAACGGCATCAACGACTACGTGCTGTTCTCCTCCGTCCACGCCCTCTCCCCGACCGGCCGGTCCCGGGCCTTCGACGCCTCCGCCGACGGCATCGCCCTCGGCGAGGGCGTGGCCTGCCTGGTCCTGAAACGGCTCGCCGACGCCGAGCGCGATGGCGACCGCGTCTACGGCGTCGTCAAGGGCCTCGGCTCGGCGAGCGACGGCCGCTCCCTGGGCCTGACCGCACCCCGCCCCGAAGGACAGCGGGCCGCGCTGGAGCGGGCCTACGCCAACGCCGGTGTCTCACCCGCCGACGTCGGCCTGGTCGAGGCGCACGGCACCGGGACCGTGGTCGGTGACCGCACCGAACTCGCCGTACTCGAAGAGGTGTTCAGCGAGGCCGGCGCCGCCACCGGGGACTGCGCGGTCGGCTCGGTCAAGTCGGCGATCGGGCACACCAAGTGCGCCGCCGGACTCGCCGGTCTGATCAAGACCGCCCTCGCCCTGCACACCGGGGTCACCCCGCCCACCCTGCACCTGGAGCGGCCCAACCCAGCCTGGACGGAGGAGTCCAGCCCCTTCGCCTTCCACACCCGCGCCCGGCCCTGGACCGCCCCGGCCGCCGAACGCCTCGCCGGGGTCAGCGCGTTCGGCTTCGGCGGCACCAATTTCCACGCCGTACTGGCCGCCCACGAGAGCGGCGCCGCGCCCCGGCAGGCCCTGGACGCCTGGCCCGTCGAACTCCTGCTGTTCCGGGGCCGGGACACGGCGGCGGCCCACCGCGAGGTGGCCGAACTGCTGCGTGCCGCCGAGACCGAGGGCACCCCGTGGCGGCTGCGCGACCTCGCCCTGGCAGCCGCCCGCCGCTCGGACACCTCCGACTCCCCGGTGCGGGTCGCCCTCGTGGCCCGGGACACGGCGGAACTCGCCGGACAACTGCGGCGGGTCCTCGCCGGCGACCACGACCCGGCCGCCGGCATCCACCTCGCGGACCCGGCCGACGGCAAGGTGGCCTTCCTCTTCCCCGGCCAGGGCAGCCAGCGCACCGGCATGCTCGCCGACCTCCTGGTCACCCTCCCCGAGCTGCGCCACCACCTGCACCTGGCGCGCGCCCACGCCGACGTCATCCACCCCCCGGCCGCCTTCGACGACACCGCCCGCGAACGCCGCCGCACCGCCCTCACCGACACCCGCACCGCCCAGCCCGCCCTCGGTGTCACCGGCCTGGCCGCCCACGCCTTCCTCACCTCGGCCGGCGTACGCCCCGACCTCGCCGCCGGGCACAGCTACGGCGAACTGGCCGCGCTGGCCGCCGCGGGCGCCCTCGACCCGGAGACCCTGCTGGAGCTGAGCGCCGAACGGGCCGCCGCGATCCTGGCGGCGGCCGGCGACGAACCCGGCACCATGGCCGCCGTCGGGGCCGGCGCGGACGACGTCGAAGCCGCCCTGCGCGCGGCCGGGGCCCCGGGGTCCGTGGTCGTCGCCAACGTCAACTCGCCCGAGCAGACCGTGATCTCCGGCCCCACGGCCGACGTCGAGGCCGCCGTAGGCATGCTGCGCGCGGCCGGCCTCGGGGCGCGGCGCATCCCGGTCGCCTGCGCCTTCCACAGCCCGGTGGTCGCCTCCGCGGGGGAACGATTCGGCAAGATCCTCGCCGACAAGACCGTCCGGGCCCCCGAGTTCCCTGTGTGGGCCAACCGGACCGCCGCCCCCTACCCGCACGACCCGGAGGCGGTGCGCGCCGAACTCGCCGCCCAGATCGGGGCCCCGGTCGCCTTCGCCGCCCAGGTGGAGGCGATGTGGGAGGCGGGCGCGCGGATCTTCGTCGAGGCGGGCCCGGGTACGGTCCTCACCCGCCTGGTCGGCCGGATCCTCGACGGCCGTCCGCACCGCGTGATCGCCCCCGAACCGCACGCCGACAGCGGCCTGCCCGGCTGGCTCGGCGCGCTCGCCGAACTCGCCGTCGCCGGAGCCCCGGTGCGCACCGCGTGGCTGTTCCGGGGCCGCGACGCCGTGGACGCGCTGCGCGCCCCGGCACCCGCGCGGCCCGGCTGGACCGTCGACGGCCACCTCGTCCGCACCGCCGACGGAGCCCTCCTCCCCGGTGCCCTCGCACCGGCCCGACGTGTCCAGGAGCCGACCGTGACGACCGACCAGCCCTCCGGCACCCCCGCCGACCGGGACGCCCTGCTCTCCGAGTACCTGCGTACCAGCCGGGAGCTGATCGCCGCCCAACGGGACGTGCTGCTGACCTACTTCGGCACCTCGGCGGCACCGGCCGTACCGCCGCCCCCGCAGCCGGCCGGGCCGGTGCACGTGCCCGTCCTCGAAGCCCCGTCGCCCGTCGCGCCTGTCGAATCCACCGTTGCGGAGCCGGAGACGCAGCCGGTGGACGACGTCGAGCGGGTCGTGCGGGAGATCATCAGCCAACGCACCGGATATCCCGTCGACATGATCGAGCCCGACCTCGACCTGGAGGCGGACCTGAGCATCGACTCCATCAAGCGGGCCGAGATCGCCGGCGAACTCGCCAAGCGGCTCGGCATCGCGGGCGGGGCCGAGCTGCTGGACGACGCCGAGCTGGAGGAACTGGCCAAGGCGCGTACGGCGGCGGCGGTGACGGCGTGGCTGACGGCACGGACCGGAGCCGGGAGGGGCGCTGACGAGGACAGCGCGCGGCCACCGGTCCCGGCCTTCGGTCCCGGCACCGCGGAGGACCCGGCGCCCCACGGCCCGGGCGACATGCCGGATGTGGCCGCGCCCCGGCGCTACGAACTGCTCCCCGTCCCGCTTCCCGACCCGGACCCCGACACCGCCGCGACCCTGTCCGGCCAACGGTTCGCGATACTCGGCGACGGCGATCCCCGGACCCGGCAGCCGGCCGCCGACCTCGCCGCGCGGCTCGCCGCCCACGGCGCCGACACCGTCACCCTCGCCCCCACCCACCTCCTCGCTCCCGCCGACGGCACCTTCGACGGCGTGCTGTACCTGGGCGCGCTCGACCCGGACCCCCTGGCCGGCCCCGTACTGCCGGCCGCCTTCCCGGTGCTGCGCGCGGCGCTCGCCCAGGGGCCGCGCCGGCTGCTGGCCGTACGGTCCTCGGACCCGGCCGGGGCGGTGCGCGCGGCCGGACTGGACGGCCTGTTCCGTACCGTCGCCCGGGAGTACCCCGACCTGCTCGCCCGGGTCGTGGCCGTCGCCGACACCAGCCCGTCCGCCGTGACCGACGCCGTACTCGCCGAGCTGCTCGCCCCGGCACCGGCCCCCGTCGTGCTGCGTCCGGCACCCGGCGTCCGGCAGGGGCTCGACCTGGTCCCCGCCCCGCTGGGCCTGCTCGGCAGCACCGGTGCCGGACCAGCCGGGGACGGTGCCGCCGAGGCCGCCGCGCTCGGCCTCGGCCGGGACTCCGTGGTGCTCCTGGCCGGCGGCGCCCGGGGCATCACCGCGCGGTTCGCGGCCACCCTGGCCGGCGCCTGCGGGTGCCGGGTGGAACTCCTCGGCCGCACCCCCGCGCCCACCGGCCCGGAAGCCGCGCGGACCGCCGCCGCGCAGACCCTCGCCGAACTGCGCGCCACCCTCGCCGCCGAACCCGGAGCGCCGAGGCCCGCCGAGATCAACCGGACCGCCGAACTGCTGCTGGTTCAACGGGAGATCCGCACCACCCTCGCCGAACTCACCGCCCTCGGCAGCGCGGCCCGCTACCGCAGCGTCGACTTCCGCGAGCGGGACGCCGTCCTGCGCGCGGTCAAGGAGATCCACGCCGAGCACGGCCGCCTCGACGGAGTCGTCTTCGCGGCCGGGGTGATCGAGGACCGGCTCATCGCCGACAAGACCCCGGAGTCCTTCCAGCGGGTGTACGGCACGAAGACGGCCGGCGCCGCCGCGCTGCTCGCCGCCCTGGACGACCTGCCCGCCGCACCCGCGTTCACCGTCCTGTTCGGCAGCATCGCCGCCGTCCTCGGCAACCGCGGACAGTCCGACTACGCGGCGGCCAACGACGCCATGGCGACCCTCGGCGCGGACTGGGCGGCCCGCACCGGCGGACGCGCGCTCACCGTCCACTGGGGGCCCTGGGCGCCGTCCGGCGCGCACACCGGGATGGTCGGCGCGGAACTCGGCCGCGCGTACGCCCGTCGCGGGGTGAGCCTCATCGACCCCGACGAGGGCACCGCCGCCCTGCTGCGCGAACTCGCCTGGGGCGACCCGGCGACGCGGGCCGTCGTCCACACCACGTCGGGCTGGTGACATGACACCCGGAGCCCTGCCCGTCGCCATCGTCGGGATGGCGGTGCTGCTGCCCGGCGCGCCCGGCCTGGACGCCTACTGGCGCAACCTGCGCGACGGCGTCGACGCCATCCAGGACGTCCCCGAGGGCCGCTGGGACGCCGACTACTACCGTCCCGGTCCTGCACCCGGACCCGTCGCGCCCGACCAGGTGTACTGCCGGCGCGGCGGCTTCGTGGACGGCCTGGCCGAGGTGGACGTCACCCGGTACGGCATCATGCCCGCCGCCGTCCCCGGCACCGAGCCCGACCAGCTCATCGCCCTCGACGTGGCCGCCGCCGCGCTCGCCGACGCGGGCGGCGAGGCACGGCTGCCCGCACGGCACCGGGTCGGCGTGACCCTGGGCCGGGGCGGCTACCTCACCCCCGGACTCGCCCGGCTCGACCAGCGGGTCCGCACCACCCGCCAACTGGTGCGCACCCTGGGGGAGTTGCTGCCCGGCCTGTCCACGGCCCAACTCGACCGGGTACGGGAGGCGTTCACCGAGCGGCTCGGCCCGGACAGCCCGGACTCCGCGATCGGCCTCGTCCCCAACCTCGCCGCCTCCCGCATCGCCAACCGGCTCGACCTGCGCGGCCCCGCCTACACCGTGGACGCCGCCTGCGCCTCCTCCCTGGTAGCCGTCGACCAGGCCGTCACCGAACTCGGCACCGGCCGCTGCGACCTGATGCTGGCCGGGGGAGTGCACCACTGCCACGACATCACCCTGTGGAGCGTCTTCTCCCAACTGCGCGCCCTGTCACCGAGCCAGCGCAGCCGACCCTTCCACCGCGACGCCGACGGCATCCTCATCGGCGAGGGCACCGGCGTCGTCGTCCTCAAGCGCCTCGCGGACGCCGAGCGGGACGGCGACCGCGTGTACGCGGTGATCCGGGGCACCGGCGTGGCCGGCGACGGCCGGGCCGCCGGGCTGGTCAACCCCGACCCCGGCGGCCAGGCCCGCGCCGTCCGGCAGGCCTGGGAAGCCGCCGGACTCGACCCCGCCGCACCCGGATCGCTCGGCCTGCTCGAAGCCCACGGCACCGCCACACCCGCCGGAGACGCCGCCGAACTCGCCACGCTCGCCGAGGTGTTCGGGCTGCCGTCAGCCGAGGCGGACCGTGCCGTGATCGGCTCGGTGAAGTCGATGATCGGACACACCATGCCGGCCGCCGGCGTGGCCGGACTGGTCAAGGCCGCGCTCGCCCTGCACCACCGCACCCTGCTGCCCACCCTGCACTGCGACGACCCGCACCCCGCCCTCGCCGCCACCCGTTTCCGCACCCTCGACCGGGCCCGGCCCTGGGCCGCCGACCCGGAACAGCCGGTCCGGCGGGCCGCCGTCAACGCCTTCGGCTTCGGCGGCATCAACGCCCACGTGGTGCTGGAGGAGGCCCCGCGCCGCCCAGCCCCGTCCGCCGCCGCGCTCCCCGTCGCGGCGGCCGCCGCCCAGGTCGCCGAGCCCGAACGCGTCCTGCTGCTCGCCGCCCCGAGCCCGGACGGCCTCGCCGCGCTGCTCGATGCCGACGACACCGCCGTACTCGCCGCCGGACTCGACCCCGACCGGCCGCACCCGGCGGCCGGACCCGCCCGGCTCGGGATCGTGGACCCGACCGCCAGACGGCTCGCCCTCGCGCGCCGCGCGGTCGCCAAGGGCCGGGCCTGGCAGGGCCGCAACGACGTGTGGTTCCGGCCCGGCCCCCTGCTGGACAGCGGCAGGCTCGCGTTCGTCTTCCCCGGTCTGGAGGGCGACTTCAGCCCGCGCACCGACGACATCGCCGCCCACTTCGGCCTCCCGCCGGTCAGCGGCACCGACGCGCGCGTGGGGGACGTCGGCCGGCACGGCGTCGGCATGGTCGGCGTCGGCCGGCTGCTGGACCGGGCACTGCGCCGGACCGGCGTCGTACCGGACGCGGTCGCCGGGCACAGCGTCGGGGAGTGGACGGCGATGGTGGCCGCCGGACTGTACTCGGCGGACCAAGTGGACACGTTTCTCGCCGAGTTCGACCCCGACGCCCTGTCCGTGCCCGGCCTCGCCTTCGCCGCCCTGGCCGCCCCCGCCGGGGACGTGCGCGCCGCGCTCGCCGACGCCCCGGCGGACTCCGGGATCGTCCTCTCCCACGACAACGCGCCCCGCCAGTCCATGGTCTGCGGCCCGGACGCGGCGGTCGAGGAGTTCGTGCGCGCCTTCCGGGCCCGGGGTGTGATCTGCCAGGTGCTGCCCTTCCGGTCCGGCTTCCACACACCGATGCTGGCGCCGTACCTCGGCCCCATCAAGGCGGCCGCCGACCGTTTCCGGCTGCACCCGCCCACCGTGCCGCTCTGGTCCGGCACCACCGCCGCACCCTTCCCGGCGGGGGAGGCGGAGGTACGCGAGCTGTTCGTACGGCATCTGCTGGAGCCGGTCCGGTTCCGCGAGCTGACCGAGGCGCTGTACGCCGCCGGGCACCGCGTCTTCATCCAGCTCGGGCCCGGCCGGCTGACCTCCCTCATCGGCGACACCCTCGGCGACCGCGACCACCTCACCGTCGCCGCCAACTCGCCCTACCACGAGGGCATGGCCCAACTGCGGCGCGTGGCGACCGCGTTGTGGACGGCGGGCGCGGCGGTGGCCCCGAGTCTGCGCCCCCCGAGGGCAACAGACCGGTCGGGCGACCGCCGCCCGCCCGTCCCGCTCGACCTCGGCGGTTCGCTGGTCTCCCTCGCCCCGTCGGCCCGCGACGCGCTGCGTGCCGAGCTACGGCCGCGTGCCCCGGGCGCACCGACCCCGCTGGACGGCCTCACCGCCCGCTTCCCGGCCGCCGCCGAACTCACCGCCCTGCTGCGGGAGACGGCGGACACGGCGGCCGAGCTGATCACGGCAGGCGCTCACCGCCCGGCACGCACCCCGGCCCCCGCTGAAGCGGCCGCACCCGTCACCACCACCCTGCACATCTCCCCGGCCACCATGCCCCACCTCCTCGACCACTGCTTCTTCCCGCAGCGCCCCGGCTGGCCGGAGCTGGAGGACCGCTGGCCGGTGGTGCCCGCCACCACGATCGTCCGGCACATGATGGACGCGGCGGAGCGGGCGGCGCCCGGACTGCGCGCGGTCGCGGTGCACGGCGCGAGGTTCGACAAGTGGCTCACCGCCACACCCCCCGTCGACGTCCCGGTCACCGTCACCCCGGCCGCAGGCGGCGGGCCCGGCCGCGTCACCGTCACCTTCGGCCCCACGGCACGCGCCGACGTCGAACTGGCCCCGCACCACCCGGCACCGCCCCCGCCCGGCCCTCTCCCGGACACCCCCGAGCGCACCCCCGACCACACCGCGTCCGAGATCTACCGCGACCGCTGGATGTTCCACGGCCCGGCCTTCCAGGGCCTGACCGAGCTGACCGCGATCGGCGAACGGCACGTACGCGGCGTCGTCACCGCGCCCGCTGCCCCCGGCGCCCTGCTCGACAACGTGGGCCAGTTGCTCGGCTACTGGATCATGGCGACCCGCACCGAGCGGACCGTCGTCTTCCCGGTGCAGCTGCGGTCCATGCGGTTCCACGGCCCGCACCCGGCGCCGGGCACGGAGGTCCACTGCGTCCTGCGGATCACCGCGCTCACGGACACCGTCCTGGAGGCGGACGCGGAACTCACCGTCGCCGGGCGGGTGTGGGCCGTGCTCACCGGCTGGCAGGACCGGCGCTTCGACAACGACCCGACGACCCGGCCCGTCGAGCGCTTCCCCGACCGCCACACCCTGTCCGCCGCCCGGCCCGGCGGCTGGACGCTGGTCCACGAGCGCTGGCCCGACCTCGCCTCACGGGAACTCATCATGCGCAACGCGCTGGGCCGGGCGGAACGCGCCGAGTACGCCGCACACCCGCCGCGCGGACGCCGGCAGTGGCTGCTCGGCCGGATCGCGGTCAAGGACGCGGTACGGCAGTGGCTGTGGCGGCACGGCGAGGGGCCGGTCTTCCCGGCCGAGATCCGGGTCCGCAACGACGCCTCCGGCCGCCCGTACGTCACCGGCGCGCACGGCCGCACCCTGCCCCCGCTGGACGTCTCCCTCGCCCACCGGGCCGAGGCGGGCGTGGCCATCGTCCGGCCGCGCACCGGGGGTCCCGGGCCCGGTATCGACGTCGAGGAGATCGCCGAGCGCGACCCGGCCACCCACGCCACCGCGCTCGGGCCGGACGAACTCCGGCTGCTGCACACCCGGTCGGCCGCCGAACCCGCGTCGCGCGCCCTGTGGTTCACCCGCTTCTGGGCCGCCAAGGAGGCCGTCGCCAAGGCCGAGGGCACCGGATTCGGCGGCCGGCCACGGGACTTCACCGTCCGGGAGACCACCGACGACGGCAGCCGCCTGCTGGTGACCGGCCGCACCGAAGCCGCCTGGACCGTGCACTGCGCCCAGGTGACCAACCCGCCCCCCCTGTCCGACCGTTCCTACGTGGTGGCCTGGACCAGCGGTCCCGCAGCCCACGACGGCCACCCCGACGCCCCCGCAGCAGCCGAGGAGACCCCCCGATGAACCCCACCCCGCCGGCCCCGGCGCACCCCACCGCCGACACCGTGCTCGCCGATCTCGCCGGCATGCTCCGTGAGGTGCTGGCGGAGTACGGCGACGACGACGTGGTGATCGGCATGTCCACCACCTTCAACCGCGACCTGGAACTGGAGAGCATCGACCTCGTCACCCTGGCCGGTCTCATGGAGGAGCGGTACGGGGGCCGGGTCAACCTCGCCGAGTTCCTGGCCGGCATGGACTTCGACGAGATCATCGAACTGACGGTCGGCCGGCTCGTGGAGTACGTGGTGTGGAGCCTGAAGTCCACGCAGGCGGGCTGAGCCGTGGCCATGGTCGACGCCGGCGGGGTCCGGCTGCACGTCCAGCGCCTGGGGCCGCCCGCCGGCCGGGTCCCGCACGCCACGGTGGTCCTGGTGCACGGACTGCTCACCGACAGCCTGGCCAGCTACTACTTCACCGTCGCCCCCGCCTTCGCGGCGGCCGGGCTCGACGTCGTCATGTACGACCTGCGCGGGCACGGCCGCAGCGAGCGCCCGCCCGAGGGCTACACCCTGGACCACAACATCGACGACCTCACCGCACTGCTCGACCGCTTGGACGTCACCGGGCCGCTGCACCTGGTCGGCAACTCCTACGGCGGCACCATCGCCTTCGGCTTCACCGCCCGCCACCCCGGCCGCGTCGCCACCCTGGCCCTGATCGAGTCCGAGCCCGCGACGGCGAGCTGGGCGGCGAAACTGGGCCGCATCCTGCACCGGGTCACCACCCAGCTCGCCGGCGACGAGGCCGCCGCCCTGGCCTGGATCACCGCCCACCGCGGCCACAACACCGCCCGGCTCGCCAAGGGCGCGGCCCGCCTCGCCCGCGAGACCACCCTCGGCCGGGACATCCCGGCGAGCCGCGTGCTGACCGAGGCGCAGATCAGCGCCGTACGCTGCCCGGTGCTCGGCGTGTACGGCGGTGACTCGGACCTGGTGGACCTGGTGCCCCTGAAGCGGGGGCTGCTCGGCGACTTCCGGGCGGTCGTGCTGCCCGGGCACGAGCACTCGGTCCTGGTCGAGGCGCCCGGCACGGTCGGCGGGCACATCCTCGACCTCCTCGGAGCGGGGGCGGGCGTCCGGTGAGCGGCTTCCTCTTCGTGGTCCCGCCCCTGACCGGGCACGTCAACCCGGCCGTCGGCGTCGCCGCCCGGCTCGCCGCGCACGGCCACCGGGTCGCCTGGGCCTGCGCCGACCCGGCACTGGTCCGGCGGCTCGCCGGCCCGGGCGCCGAGGTGTTCGGGTGCGCGGGCCCGGTGCCGGGCGCCGACGGCGTCGTACGGCCGCCAGACCTGCGGGGCGCGGAGGCGCTGAAGTTCCTGTGGGAGGGCTACCTGCTCCCGCTCGCCGAAGCGATGGCCCCGGGCGTCCACGCGGCCGTCGCCGCGTTCCGCCCGGACGTGGTGGTCGCCGACCAGCAGGCCTTCGCCGGGCCGCTGGTGGCCGAGCGGCTCGGGCTCGTCTGGGCCGGCTCCGCGACCACCACCGCCGAACTGGCTGGAACTTACGACGACTTGCCCAAGGTCGCCGCCTGGCTGGAGCGGCGCCTGGCCGAGCTGCGCGACCGGATCGGCGCCCCGTCCGGCACCACCGACCCGCGCTTCTCGCCCCACCTCCAACTGGTGTTCAGCACCCCCGAACTCATCGGCCCCCAGGCGCCCTCGGCCCCGCACATCCGGTACGTCGGCCCCTCGGTCGCCGACCGCCCGGCCGGCCCCGGCTTCCCCTGGGAACGGCTCGACCCCGGCCGGTCCCGGGTCCTGGTCACCCTCGGCACGGCCAACTCCGACACCGGCGGACGCTTCCTCGCCGCGTGCGTCGCCGCGCTGCGCGCACGCGCCGACCGGGTGCAGGGCGTGGTCGCCGACCCGGGCGGGACGCTGCCCCCGGGGACCGGCGACAAGGACGTCCTGGTCCTGCCGTCCGTGCCCCAACTCCGGCTGCTGGACGGCGCGGACGCGGTCGTCTGCCATGCCGGGCACAACACCGTGTGCGAGGCCCTGTGGCACGGCGTCCCGCTGGTCGTCGCACCGATCCGCGACGACCAGCCGGTGGTCGCCGGACAGGTCACCGACCGCGGCGCGGGTGTCCGGGTCCGCTTCGGCCGCGTCACCGCCGCCCGCCTCGGCGCGGCCCTCGACACCGTCCTGTACGACCCCGCCCCGAGGGCAGCCGCCGCCCGCGTCCGCACCGCGTTCCGCGCGGCAGGCGGCACCCGGGCCGCGGCGGACCACCTCGAACGACTCGCAGCGGAGAGCCGATGAGCGACCACAGCGACCGGACGGCCCGGATCGCCGCCCTGCGCCCCGCCTACCAGTCCGACCTCGCCTCCGGCCCGGACCGCTTCCTCGCGGCCCCGCGCACCAGCTGCCCCTGGTGCGGCTCCGGCCGGCTGACCGCCCGGCTCGCCACCACCGACCTCCTCCAGCACAAACCTGGCCGCTTCACCCTCGACCGCTGCGCCGACTGCGGACACGTCTTCCAGAACCCGCGACTGACGGAAGCGGGACTGGAGTTCTATTACCGGGACTTCTACGACGGCCTCGGCGAGCAGCGGATGAGCGGCACCTTCGGCGGCCGGAGCGCCATGTACCGGGGGCGCGCCGAGGCACTGCTGCCGCACGACGCCGCCCCGAAGTCCTGGCTGGACGTCGGCACCGGGCACGGCCACTTCTGCGCCGTCGCCCGCGAGGTCCTGCCGGACACCGTGTTCGACGGGCTCGACTTCACCGAGGGCGTCGAACTCGCCGCCCGCGAGGGCCGGGTGGCCCACGCCCACCGGGGCGCCTTCCCCGACCTCGCCCCCGAACTGGCCGCCCGCTACGACGTGGTGAGCATGTTCCACTACCTGGAGCACAGCACCGACCCCGACCGCGAACTGCGCGCCGCGCACGAGGCCGTCCGGCCCGGCGGCCACCTCGTCATCGAGGTCCCCGACCCGGAGAGCCGCTACGCGCGCCTGCTGGGCCGCTGGTGGCTGCCCTGGCTCCAGCCGCAGCACCTGCACCTCATGCCGGTCGCCAACCTGCGGCGGCGCCTGACCGAGCTGGGCTTCACGGTGCTCGCCGAGCAGCACGCCGAACCCCACGACCCGGTCGACCTGCTCGCCGCGGTCTGGCTGGCCCTCGACCACCTCGCGCCTCGCGAGGACGCCCCCTGGCTGCCGAGCCGCCCCGGCCCGCTCCGCCGCGCCCTGCGCACCGCCCTCGTCCTGGCCGGTATCCCCGCCCTCGCCGCCGCGCCCCTCCTGGACCGCCTGGCCGTCCGCCCGCTCTCCCACCGCCTGCACCTGTCCAACGCCTACCGCCTGGTGGCCCGCCGGGACTGAGACCCGCACCGGTGCCGCGTTCACAGCGCCTTCGCGCGGATCAGCGCCGACCGCACCAGGGCGCCCGGCAGCAGCGGAAGCCGGTCGGTCAGGACCCGGTACCCGATCACGGTGGCCGCGGCCGCTGCCGGGGGGCGCCGAAGGCGACCGGCGTCCGCACCACGGCCGCGTCCACGGCGAGGCCGCCCGGCCCCGGCACCGTGCCGACCGCCGTCCCGGCCGCGAGGTAGCCGAGCGCCACCTGCGCCCACGGCAGCCCCAGGCCCAGCGCGGCCCCGGCGCACTGCAACAGCGGCACGCGAGCGCCCCGCCCCACAGCGCGAGCACCCGGCACGGCCGCGCGCACCGCCCGGGCATCGGCCGGCGCCGCCCGGACCAGCCGGGTCACCGGCCGCCGCCAGGGCCGTACGATCGTCAGCACCACCCCCGCCACCGCCAGCACCCCGCCCGTTGCCGACAGCGGCAGCCGTACGTCCGGCACCAGGTCCCCGAGGCCCCACGAGCCGGGGAGGCCGCGAGGAAGCCGAGCAGCACCAGTGTCTTCGCGGTGGAGTACAGCCCGATCGACGCGGCGGCCCCCCGCCCGCAGGAAGCGCAGCGTGACCGCGCGCGCCGAGGCCGCCGGGCAGCGCGTGGTTGGCGGCACCGGCGGCGAACCGCGAGGCCGGCAGTGACCCCGGCGGCGGCCGGTTGGGCAGCGCGCCCTGCCGGACAGACGCGGCAGCCACCCAGCTCAGACAGTGCAGGCCGGCAGCCGGCGCGGATCGGCGGCGACCAGCCGCCGCACCCCCTCGTCCAGCACGGCCCGATGGGTGACGGCCCAGCCGGCGGCGAGCAGCGCCGGGGCCAGGCACAGGGCGAGCCGCACGGTCCGGGCCGACAGCGCGGGCGCCGGCCGGACCGGCGCCCGTGACCCCGGGCCGGGTCTCGCGGGCTCGGCCGGGGCCGTCGGTCCGGGAGAGCCGCCCCGGTCCGGGCGCGGAGCGGCGACGGTCGAACCGAGCGGGGACAGCGGGGGCACGGGGACGTCGTCCTTCCGCCGCGGGCCCCGGGCGGGGGCCGGGGGAGGCGGGTCGGGCGGACATGGGGGAACCTTCCCCTCCCGCGTGACGCCGGGGTGGCCGGAAACCCAAGGGGCGTGGGCGGGACGGTGCCGCCCGGCGGGTGCGCGCGGGCGGCCGTTCACCGCCGACCAGGTAGCCTTCCCTTGGGGCGCCCTTTGCATGCGTGGGCCGTGTGCGACGGCCGGTGGTGCCCCGGGCAGGGACAGTGAACAGGGGAGGAACCGGCGGTGCACGTCCAGGAATGGCTCGACTCGGTGCCCGCGGTCGCCGTCTACGGCCTGGTGGCCCTGGTGATCGGTCTGGAGAGCCTCGGCATCCCGCTGCCCGGCGAGATCGTGCTGGTCTCGGCGGCGCTGATGTCCTCGCAGCACGCGGACATCAACCCGTTCGTGCTCGGCGCCTGCGCCACGGCCGGTGCCGTGATCGGCGACTCCATCGGCTACGCGATCGGCCGCAAGGGCGGCCGCCCGCTGCTGGCCTGGCTCGGCCGGAAGTTTCCGCGGCACTTCGGCGAGGGCCATGTGGCCACCGCCGAGCGGTCGTTCGAGAAGTGGGGCATGTGGGCCGTCTTCTTCGGCCGGTTCGTCGCTCTGCTGCGCATCTTCGCCGGCCCGCTCGCCGGCGTCCTGCACATGCCGTACTGGAAGTTCCTGATCGCCAACGTCCTCGGCGGCATCTGCTGGGCGGGCGGCACCACGGCCGTCGTCTACTACGTCGGCACGGTCGCCGAGGACTGGCTGAAGCGGTTCTCGTACGTGGGCCTCGCCGCCGCCGTCGTGATCGGCGTGGCCTCCATGCTGGTCGTCAAGCGCAAGGCGAAGAAGGCCCAGCAGCGGCCCGCGCCCGAACCGGAGCCCGTCAGCGCCGGCGAGTGAGCTACGCGTGCACGTCCTTGTGCGCCTTGCCCAGCTCCGCGTACAGGGTGCCGTTGAGGGTCACGCCCTGCCGCTCCTCCTCGGTCAGCTCCCGCTTCACCTTCGCCGGCACGCCCGCCACCAGCGACCCGGCCGGCACCACCATGCCCTGCGGCACCAGCGCCTGCGCCGCGACCAGCGATCCCGCGCCGATCACCGCGCCGTTCAGCACGGTCGCGCCCATGCCGATCAGGCAGTCGTCCTCGACGGTCGCGCCGTGCACCACCGCGTTGTGCCCGATGGACACCCGCTCCCCGACCGTCACCGGGAAACCGGGGTCGGCGTGCAGCGTCACGTTGTCCTGGACGTTCGCGTCGGCGCCCACGGTGATGCGCTCCACATCGCCGCGCAGCACGGCCCCGTACCAGACGCTCGCCCCGGCCCGCACGGTCACGTCACCGATCACCGAGGCCGTCGGCGCGACGAACGCCCCCGGATCGACCTGCGGTTCCTTGCCACCGATGCCCACGATCAGCGCCTGCTGCGTCATCACGGCTCCTCGTACCCGTCGACGTCCTGGTGTCCGGTGAACCGTACGACAGACCGTGGGGCGAAGATCACAGCGGGCCACCCTCTTCCCGGAGGCGACCCGTGAGTAACGTGAGCGGGTGCCGAAGCGCAAGAACACGTTCCCGTCCTGGCGCCGCCGCCTGACCCAGCGCGCGGTCCACGCGGCATGGGCCTGGGCGCAGCGGGCCGGTTCGGTGACGGCCGAGCACCCGGCCAAGTACCGCTTCGGCGCGCTCGGCCCGGCGACCCGGCTCGCCTTCCCGCTCGGCACGGTCTTCGGCGAGCCCTGGATCCACGTCGGCTCCCACTGCATCATCGCCGAACAGGTGACCCTGACCGCCGGGTTGATGCCCGACCTGGACCTCGGCCCCGACCCGATCCTGCGCATCGGCGACGGCGTGGTCCTCGGCCGGGGCAGCCACGTCATCGCCGACACCACGGTCACCATCGGCAGCGACTGCTACTTCGGGCCCTACGTCTACGTCACCTCCACCAACCACTCCTACGACGACCCTGACCAGCCCATCGGCCGGCAGTGGCCCCGCATGGAGCCCGTCGAGATAGGCCCGGGCTGCTGGATCGGCACCGGCGCGGTGATCCTGCCCGGCGCCCGGATCGGCCGGAACGTGGTCGTGGCCGCCGGCGCGGTCGTCCGGGGCACGGTGCCCGACCACGCCGTGGTAGCGGGGGCGCCCGCCCGGGTCGTGCGGCGCTGGACCGCCGAGGAGGGCTGGCAGCCACCGCTGCGCACCCCGGCCCCGGTCCCCATCCCGGCCGGGACCACCCCGGGCGAGCTGCGGGCGCTCGCGGACCTGGACGAGGACGCGGTGGCCCGGCTCGCCGAGCTGGAGCCGGAGAGCTGACCGGCCCGGCACCCGCCGGGGTGGTGGCGATGCCTCGCAGTACAGTTCGTCGCACGAGCGGGTGCTCTCTGTCGTAGTCCCCGGAATTTGGACGGAATGTGTCGGACCTGGAAACGCTGACCCAGTCCCTCGCGCGCAACGTGCGGCACTGGCGCTCGGTGCGCGGTTTCACCCTCGACGTGCTCGCCGCCCGGTCCGGCGTCAGTCGGGGCATGCTCATCCAGATCGAGCAGGCCCGCACCAACCCGAGCATCGGCACCGTCGTCAAGATCGGCGACGCGCTCGGCATCAGCGTCACCACCCTGCTCGACTACGAGCGAGGACCCCGGGTCCGTATCGTCCCGGCCGAGCGCGCGGTCCGGCTCTGGCACACCGAGGCCGGCAGCTACAACCGGCTGCTGGCCGGCACCGAGGCCCCCGGCCCGCTGGAGATGTGGGACTGGCGGCTGATGCCGGGCGAGTCCAGCCCCTCCGAACCGCACCCGGCGGGCACGGTCGAGCTGGTGCACGTCACCGAGGGCGAGCTGACGCTGACCGTGGACGGCGAGGACCACCGGGTGCCGGCCGGCGCGAGCGCCTCCTTCGAGGCCGGCAGCCCGCACGTCTACGCCAACCGAGGCGAGGCCCCGATGCGCCTCGTCATGGCCGTCTCCGTGCCGCCCGTGCACTGAGACACCGGTACGGCGGCCGGGCGCGGGTTGTTACCGTGCGGCCATGCGCGCACCCATCGGCGACTTCGACACCGCCGCCCCCGCCCCGGACCGCCTGGACGAGCTGACCGCCCCGGTCGCCGACGCCGTACGCGACTGGCGGGGCACGGTGCCCGCCGACCGTATCGTCCACGTCGACACCGACCCGCGCTGGGCCGACACCGCCGTCTTCGTCGAGCACTACGGCCGCGACCTGCTGGTGCGGTCGGCGAACTGCGTGGTCGTCGCGGGGAAACGAGGCGGCGTGACCTCCCTCGCCGCGTGCGTGGTGCTCTCCACCACGCGGGTCGACGTCAACGGCGTGGTGCGCCGCCAACTCGGCGCGCGCAAGGCCTCGTTCGCCTCCATGGAGACGGCGACCGGCGAGACCGGCATGGAGTACGGCGGCATCACCCCGATCGGACTGCCCACCGGCTGGCCGGTGTTCGTGGACGCGGCCGTGGCCGCCCTCCCGTACGTCCTGGTCGGCAGCGGGCGCCGGCGCGGCAAACTCCTGGTCCCCGGCGAGGCGCTCGCGGAACTCCCGGGCGCTGTGGTGCTGGAGGGGCTCGGAGTCGCCTGAGTCCCGTCGGCGAGGTGCCTCAGGCCGTCGGATGGTGGGCCAGCGCCTGGTGCGGGTCCGCTTCGCCCGGCACCGGCGCCGGGTCGGCGTGCACCAGGGCGGCGGTCAGCCGCGGTACGGCGTGCAGCAGGGCGTGTTCGGCCTCGACGGCGATCGCGTGGGCCTGCCGTACCGTCGCCTCGCCGTCGACCACGACCGCCACCTCGGCCCGCAGCCGGTGCCCGATCCAGCGCAGCCGCAGCTCGCCCACCTCCCGCACGCCCGGCACCTCGCGCACCGCCCGCTCGGCCCGGTCCACCAACGCCGGATCGACCGCGTCCAGCACTCGCCGGAACACCTCGCGCGCCGCGTCCCGCAGCACCAGCGCGATCGCGGCCGTGATCGCGAGCCCTACGACCGGATCCGCCAGGTGCCAGCCGAGCGCCGAGCCGCCCGCGCCCACCAGCACGGCCAGCGAGGTGAACCCGTCGGTGTGCGCGTGCAGCCCGTCGGCCACCAGCGCGGCCGAGCCGATCTCCCGGCCCACCCGGATCCGGTACCGGGCCACCCACTCGTTGCCGGCGAAGCCCAGCACCGCCGCCACCGCGACCGCCGGCACCTGCGCGACCGGGCGCGGATCGAGCAGCCGCCCGACGGACGTCCACGCGGCGAAGGCGGCGGAGGCCGCGACCGTCAGCACGATCACCAGTCCCGCCAGGTCCTCGGCACGCCCGTAGCCGTAGGTGAACCGGCGCGTCGCCGCCCGCCGCCCCAGCAGGAAGGCGATGCCGAGCGGTACGGCGGTCAGCGCGTCGGCCGCGTTGTGCACCGTGTCGCCGAGCAGCGCCACCGACCCGGAGACCGCGACCACGGCCGCCTGTGCCAGGGCCGTCGCGCCCAGCACGCCCAGCGACACCCACAGCGCCCGCATACCGCGCGCCGACGACTCCAGCGCGGCGTCCAGCTTGTCGGCGCTCTCGTGCGAGTGCGGGGTGAGCAGATGCGCCAGGCGGTGCCGGGGGCCGGGGGCGCCGGGGTGGTGGTGATGCTCGTGCCTGCCGTGATCGTGGTGGTCGCTCACCTGGATCGTCCTTCCCGTGCGCGGAAGCGGGAGTGGACGCGCGGCGCCCACGGAGCCAGTATGTGCGTATGAGCGCACGCATGCACCTGTCACCTGCGCACTCTGCGCACCCGCGCAGCCCGGGCGAGGAGCAGTTCGCGCTCGCCGCCGAACTCCTCGCCCTGCTCGGCGACCGCACCCGGCTCACCCTGCTGCACACCCTCACGGCCGGGGAGGCGGACGTCACCACCCTCACCGAGGCGTGCGGCGCCGCCCGCCCCGCCGTCAGCCAGCACCTGGCCCGGCTGCGGCTCGCGGGGCTGGTGCACACGCGCAAGGAGGGGCGCCGGGTCGTCTACGCCCTGCGGCACGGGCAGGTGCGCCGGCTGGTCGAGGAGGCGCTGCGGACGGCCGGCCATCGCATCGCCGAGAAGCCCGGCGGTTGACCGGCCCCGGGCTCAGTACGCCTCGGCCGTCCCGAGGTACTGCTCCGCGAACGCCGCCGCCGCGGCCGGCGAGGTGAACAGCCGGCGCAGCCGGGCCAGGGCGGTGCCGGCGCGGTAGGGGTCGCCGGAGGACGTGCCGTGGTAGATCTCCGCGAGCCACTGCGAGAACTCCTGGTAGTCCCACACCCGCCGCAGACAGGCCTCCGAGTACCCGTCCAGGCCGGCCGACTCGCCCTTGACCAGGTACGCCGCGAGCCCGTCCCCGAGCAGGAACGCGTCGTGCAGGGCCAGGTTCATGCCCTTCGCGGCGATCGGCGCGACGAGGTGCGCGGCGTCGCCGGCGAGCAGGAGGCGGCCGGACACCATCGGCTCCACCACGTAGTTGTGCATGTCCAGGACCCGTTTCTCGACCAGCCGCCCCTCGGTCAGCGGCGGCCGGTCCGCCGCGTGCAGCCGGCGTCCCAGTTCCTCCCAGACCCGGTCGTGCGGCCAGTCGGCCGGGTCGTCGCCGGGCGGGCACTGGAGGTAGTACCGGGTCGTCTCCGCGCTGCGCGGCATGTGCCCGGCGAACCCGTTCGCGTGCATGCCGAACAGCACGCGGTCCGAGGACGGCGGCGCCTCGGCGAGCAGCGCCAGCCAGCCGATGCCGTAGTCGTGCCGGGCGACCCGGGTCCCCGTCGGCAGCGCGGCCCGGCTCGCCCCGCGCGCTCCGTCGCAGCCGGCCACGAACGCGCAGCGGACCAGGCGCCGTTCACCGCTGCCGGGGTCGGTGTAGGACACGGTGGGGCGGTCCGAGTCCAGGTCGTGCAGGCGGACGTCGCGCACGCCGAAGCGGATCGCGCCGCCGCGCACTTCGGCGTACTCGCGCACCAGGTCGGTCACGAGCATCGGCTGCGGATAGATCCAGTGGTGACGTCCCGTCAGCTCGGTGTACGGGAAGCGGTAGCCCTGGCCGTCGAAGCGGAACTCGCACGCGGACTGCCGCTCGGCCCGCTCCAGCAGGCGGCCGGCGAGCCCGCGCCGCTCCAGGCCGCGTACGGCCCACTCCTCCATGACGCCGGCACGGGGCCGCTCTTCGACGACGTCCCGGCTCTCGGCCTCCAGGACCAGGCAGTCGACACCGGCGGCCCGCAGGATGTTGCCGACGGTCAGGCCGGCCGGTCCGGCGCCCACGACGACGACCGGAAAGCTCTCCGGGGCAGGGGAATCGGGGTGGGGGGAAGGTGAGATCACGCGAGCATTATGACGGTGGCCCGTCAGCAGAGCCGACGGGCCACCGTGCGGGGAGGGCGGAGCGGGTCAGTGCGCGGGCGCGTCCGTGACCACGACCTCGTCGATGCTGCGCTCGATCGCCTCCGGGGCGGACGCGGTGGCCTTGGCCCAGTAGTAGATGACCAGGGAGAAGGCCGCGACGACCACGATGTCCCACCACAGCGGGATGGTGCCCCGGCCGCCGAAGCCGCCGAGCCAGGAGATGACGCCCAGGCCGATCAGGTAAGCGGGCAGCCACTGCGCGGCCCGGAAGTCCAGCCGGGGTGCGTCCGGCAGCCGCTTGCGGGTGGCGTACCAGGCGTAGGAGCCCAGCAGGACGTAGCCGAGCAGGATCGCGAAGCCCAGCCGCCACAGGGTGTCCCAGCCGGCCCAGTAGATGATCAGGTTGGCGACCACGAACGACGCCGGCGACAGGAACCGGCCGCCGGGCAGCCGGTAGGGGCGCTCGTGGTGCGGCAGCCGGTCGGCGAAGACGCCGTAGGCCAGCGGCGCACCGGCGTACATCAGCACGCTCGCCGAGGTGATGAAGCCGACCAGTTCCTGCCAGCTCGGGAACGGCAGGAAGCAGACCACGCCGGTGACGAAGGACATGACGAGGCCGAACCACGGCACGCCGCGCTTGTCGGTACGGGCGAACGCCTTGGGCAGGTAGCCGTTCTTGGCCAGGCCGAAGGAGAGGCGCGAGGTGGCGGTGGTGTAGATCAGGCCGGTGCCGGCCGGGGAGATGATCGCGTCCACGTAGAGCACCCAGGCGAGCCAGCCCAGGCCCACCACGGTGGCGAGGCCCGCCCACGGACCGCTGATGCCGGGGTAGTTCAGGTGGGCCCAGCCGTGCGCGAAGGCGGTGTGCGGCAGCGCGGCGATGAACACGACCTGGAGCAGGATGTAGATCACCGCGCCGATCGCCACCGAGCCGAGGGTCGCGCGCGGCAGGTCGCGCTTGGGGTTGCGGCTCTCGCCCGCCAGCTGGATCGCCTGCTCGAAGCCGAGCAGCGCGAAGATGATGCCGCTGGAGCTGATCGCGCCGAGGATGCCCTTCGCGCCGAACGGCGCGAAGCCCTCCGAGGTGAAGTTGCTCGTGTGGAAGTTGCCTATCGCCATGATGAAGATCGCCGCGAGCGGGACGGCGATCTTCCACCAGGTGGCCGCGCTGTTGGTGTGCGCGAGGGCCCGGACGCCGAAGAAGTTGACCCCGACGAACACCGCCATCAGGACGACGGCCGTGAGGAAACCGCTCGTGGTGAGCGTCTCGTCGGCGTGCTGCAGCCCCTGGGCGAACTTCCAGTGACCGGCGTAGCCGATCATCGCTTCGACCTCGATCGGGGCCACGGTCGCCGCCTGCAGCCAGGCGAACCAGCCGAAGGACATGCCGGCCAGACCGCCGAAGGCGTAGTGCGGGTAGCGGGCGGTGCCGCCGGCCACCGGGAACATGCCGCCCAGCTCGGCGTGGACGAGCGCCAGCAGGACGATCGCGACGGCGCCGATCACCCACGAGATGATCGCCGCCGGTCCGGCCACGACGACGGCCTTCTCGGCGCCGTACAGCCAGCCCGATCCGATGATCGAGCCGACCGAGGCCCACATCAGGCCGATCAGACCGACATCTCGGCGCAGCCCGTCGGAGTCGGTCCTGGCCTGTGGCAGGGCGTCGACTTTCGCCATGTCAAGTGGCCTCTCAGTTCGTGAACGCGGAATTAACGGGGAAGGAGGCCACAGGCTAGGAACACTTTCCGGAGTTACAAAAGACAGTTTCCGAAAACTTGACCCGGGATCTTCGCTGTCTTGGAGCGACGGCGAGGACAGGCTTCGCACAGGTCAGACACGGACTTGGAATGTCAATATTCAGCGCCGAATTGTGAGAAGAAGGAGAGACACGGGCGAGGCAAAAGAGAGACAGGTCACCTCAGACGGGGAATTTCGATCGCCGGGCACCGGTCCATCACCATGGCGAGTCCCGCGGCCCGGGTCCGTTCGTAGGCGGCCTCGTCCACCACACCCAGCTGGAACCACACGGCCCGCGCCCCCTTCGCCACCGCCTCGTCGGCCACCGCACCCGCCAGGTCGCTGTTGACGAAGACGTCCACCACGTCCACCTCGAACGGGATGTCCGCGAGACAGGCGTAGCCCCGCTCGCCGTGCACCGTCTCCGCCTTCGGGTGGACCGGCACGATCCGCTTGCCGAACCGCTGCAACACCTGCGCCACACCGAACGCGGCCCGGCTCCGGTTGGCCGAGAGGCCGACCACGGCCCAGGTGTCGCCGAGTTCGGTGAGAATCCTGCGGACGGTGGCCTGGTCGCCGTACATGGGCGCCTCCTCGGGCGGTGACTGCTGGTGGACAGGGGTGTTCGGCACCGGCGGCAACAGCGCCCCGGGCGGGCTGATTCCCGCCCCGTACCGCGCCACGGCCGCCGGAATCGGCGCGCGGTGTCCCCGCACGGCGGTCCGCGCGCCTACGCTCGCCCCGTGCTGCGCATCCTCGACTCCCGAACCGGTCAGCCCGCCGACGCCGCGCCCTCCCGGCGCGGCCTGACCCGGATCGAGGCCCACGCCCCCGGCCTCGACCCGACCAGCCTGCGGGTGCTGCTCACCGCCGACCTGCTGGTCCGCACCCTGGAACTGGACGACACGCCCGTCTGGGCGAGTCTCAGCGATCCGGAGCCCGACCCCGGACTCACGGCCGCCGCGACCGCCCTGTCCATCCGCCCCTTCGAGAGCGCCCACGACGGCACCGCCGGCCTCGGTGCCGCCCAGGTGATCCGGGTGCGGCGGGCCGAGCGGCCGGACGCACCCGCGCCGGACGCCCCCGCCCGGGGGCCCCTGGTGGCCGTGGCCCCCGTCCACTGGGAGGGCGCCGAGGCTCCCTTCCCCGCTCTCCTCGCCGACCCGGCAGCCCTGCGGCTCACCCTGCTCCGCGTCCCCCGCGGGGAGCCCGTACGCCTGGACGCCACCGTGCTGGCGGAGGCCGCCGCGACGCTCGACCGGTGGCGGCGGGCCGTCGCCGAATGGGCCCGGCAGCCCTCGCGCCCGGTGCCCGACGAGGTGCGGGCACGGCTCCGGGACGCCAGGGAGGACGACCTCGACCTGCCCGGCGTGCTGGCGGTACTGCGGGACGTGGCACAGGACCCCGGCCTGCCCGACGGCGCCCGCTTCGAGACGTACGCCCACGCCGACCGGCTGCTCGCCCTCGACCTGCCCCGCGACCTCGGCAGGTTCGCGTGATCGAGCGGGCGGGCGCCGGCCCGCTGCGCCGGCTGGTCCTGCTCCGCCATGCCAAGTCCGCCTATCCCGAGGGCACCGAGGACCACGGCCGGCCGCTCGCGGCGCGCGGGCTGCGGGACGCCCCCGCCGCCGGCCGCGCCCTCGCCGAGTCCGGCGGCCTGCCCGACCTCGCCCTGTGCTCCACCGCCGAGCGCGCCCGCCGCACCTGGGAGCTGGCCTCCGCCCAGTGGGGCACGCCGCCCCCGGTCCGCCACGACCGGCGCCTGTACGCGGCCGACGCGGCGGACCTGCTGGCCGTCGTCCACGAGGTGCCCGGCCGCGTCGAGACACTGCTGCTCGTCGGGCACAACCCGGGCCTCGCGGACCTCGCCCTGGAACTGGCCGGCGACGGCCTCGACGACACCCTCGACCGGCTGCGGACGAAGTTCCCGACCTCCGCCATCGCCGTCCTGACCTGGCGCGGCACCCGCTGGTCCGACCTCGCGCCCGGCACCGCCCTGCTGACCTCGCTCACCGTGCCCCGGGGAGCGAAGAAGCCGCACTGAGGTCCCCGGGCACCCTCGCATAGGGTGACGGGATGCAGGACGAGTACCGCACAGTCGCCCGCGCGGGCGTGCACGAGACCGAGATCAACCGTTCCCGCTTCCTGTGCGCCCTCGCCCCGGCCGGCACCGAGCGGGAGGCCCAGGACTTCATCGCGGCCGTCCGCAAGGAGCACGCCGACGCCACCCACAACTGCTGGGCGTACGTCATCGGCGCCGACGCCTCCGTACAGAAGGCGAGCGACGACGGCGAACCGGGCGGCACCGCCGGCCTCCCGATGCTCCAGATGCTCCTGCGCCGCGACACGCGGTACGTGGTCGCCGTCGTCACCCGCTACTACGGCGGCGTCAAGCTCGGCGCCGGCGGCCTCATCCGCGCGTACGGCGGAGCCGTCGGTGAGGCCCTGGACGCGCTCGGCACTCTCACCCGCCGCCGCTTCCGGCTGGCCACCGTCACCGTCGACCACCAGCGCGCCGGCAAGCTCCAGAACGACCTGCGCGCCGCCGGCCGCGAGGTCCGCGACGTCCACTACGCCGAGGCCGTCACCATCGAGATCGGCCTGCCCGACGCCGACGTGGACGCCTTCCGCGCCTGGCTCGCCGACGCGACGGCGGGCACGGCCGGGTTGGCGCTGGGCGGGGAGGCTTACGGGGACGTGTGAGGCAGGGGCGTGTGTGCCGGGCGAGTGCGTGCCGGGAACGGGCGGTTCAGGTCGGTGACGGATCGGGGGTGAGATCCTCTTCCCCGATCCGCCGGCCGGACTGGTACACCGTCACGACTCCTCCGTGCACGACATAGCGGTACTCGCCGTTGCGGGCCTCGTAGCCCTTGCTCGTCGTCCTCGCCTTCATCGCGATGCCCGGCTCCCGGCCGTCGCTGAACTCGCCGTAGTAGTACAGCGTCCCCGGCGTCGTACGGCACAGGGTGATCTGCTTGTTCTTCGTGCGGAACGCCTGGACCAGCTCGGCGCCGTGCCCACCGGGCAGTTCGGCCGCGATCCGGTCGGGGCAGGTGGCCGAGGTGCTGTCGGAGCTGGAGCCGCCGGAGCCCGACGAGTCGTCGCAGCCTTGTGCCACCAGGGCGAACAGGCCGAAGAGGAGGGCCACCCCGAAACAGCCGCTCAGACAGCCGCTGCTCCGGGGGCTCCGGGGGCTCCGGGTCGGCCTGGGGGAGGGCGTGTAGATCGGCCTCGGACGCGGGGGCGCGACGCTCGGGGCGGGGGTCGTCGGCGGCCGGTAGCCCGTCGTCGTGGCGTGCGGGAAGAAGACGCCTTCCCCGGTGGCCGGTGCCGTGTACTTGGGTGGCGTGGTCCTGGGCGTGACGGGCCGGCTGCGCGGGGTGGCCCGGGGCGTCGCGGACGGTGCGGAGGACGTGCTGCGGGGTGTCGTCCTGCGCGGCGTGCTCTTCTTCGCTGCCGGCTCTGAGGAGGCGGACGGTTTCGCCGTACGCTTCCTCGCGGCCTTGTACGAAGTGCCGCACGCGATGCAGGACGTGTCCGTCCGCCCGTTGTTCGTGTCGCACTCGGCGCAGCGCCAGGGGCCGGGCGGGCGGGCGGCCCCACCGGGCCGCTTGGCGGCCGGCCGGGCACCGCCGCCGGAGCTTCCCTCCTTCGCCCCCGATGCGGCGGCCGGCTTCGGTTTCGGCTTCTCGACCGGTTTGGGCTTCGCGCCGGTTCCCGCCTTCGTGGCCGTGCCCGCTTTCGCGCCGGTTCCCGCCTTCGTGGTCGTGCCCGTCTTCGCGGCCGGTTTCGGCGTGGCCGGCGGCCGGGGCGGGGCGGTGCCACGCCGACCGCCGCCGCAGACCGCGCAGGACGTGTCCGCGGGCTCGTTGAACGTGTCGCAGTCCACGCAGCGCCAGTTGGTCGATGCCGCCACCTCGTGCAGCTCCTCCTTCTCGTGTCCGTCTCGTCGACCTACGGCCGCCCGGTCAGCCCGCGTCGCCCTCGACGCGGGCCATCACCGCGGCGAACAGCTCCTCCGAGTCGGCGGACACGGGCGCGGCCACCCAGTGGGGCGTGTTCAGAGGCACCCGCCGCAGCTCCGACTCGTCCTCGGCGTCGTCCACCTGCTCGGGGATGCCGAAGTGGCGCCGCAGCACGTCGGTGTAGTCCGCCGCCTCCTCCTGCCGGTCCGCCGGCACGTCCACCCGGACCACGAGCAGTCCGGGCGTCGGTCCCTCGGGGAAGCGCAGATGGAAGACCCACTGGGACAGTCCGTCCGAGCCCTGGGGCAGCAACCGCACCTGCGAGCAGTGCCGTACGTTCGACTCGATGACGCTGTAGCGGTGCCAGTAGAAGGCCAGCCGGCCGTCCTCATGGCACCGCAGCTCGAAGCCTGGCCAGTCCAACCTCACAGGCTGTTCGCGATCGTCTCGATGATCTCGTCCATCTCGAACTCCTCCAGGCCCTCGCCGGCCTTGGAGGCGAAGTGCAGGGTGAGGTCCCATTCCTCGGCGATGGGGTCGGACCACGGCGCCTGATCCGGTGCGAACAGCACCAGCCGCTTGGCCGACTGCTCCATCACCGACGTCTGGCTGCGGGCGTACCCCCACTGCTCGAACAGGTCGTCCAGGCTGCCCGGAATTCCGGCCGGGTAGGAGGGCGCGGACGCGTGCGTGCCCAGCGGGTGGGCCGGGGCGTCGGTGAACATGACGATGACGTGCCGTCTGCGGTCGAGCCCCTGTTCCCAGGGCGAGTTGATGGCCAGCGCGAGCGCTTCGAGACCGGACTCGGGGATGTCCCCGCCCCCCGAGGCGTCGATCCCGCGGACGAACCCCTCGAAGTCCTTCGACTGGTCCGGAAGCCGGAGGAACCCGGTCTGCTGGATGGCGGTCGAGGGGTCGTCGCCGAAGTCGCGGAAGGCGATGACCTTCAGCCGCAGCTGGCTGATCGCCTTGCCCTTCTTCGCCATCTCGTCGTTGAGCCGGTCGTGGAACTGCAGCGCGCTCGACTTCACGCTGTCCAGCACCGGGAACATGCTGCCGGTCGCGTCGATGCACAGCACGATGTCGACGGCGTACTGAAGGTTCCCCTGGTACTGCTCGATGTTGCTCATTCCATGTCTCCTGGGCGGTGCGGGCGGGATGCGTCGGTCGATGGGTCCGGCTCTCAGGACGAGCCGGGCCGGCGATGCCGGTCACCGAGGTTGATGCGCACGCGGGAGGTGCGCTCCACCGGCGTCTCGGCGGCCGGCTGCGCGGCGGGGGCAGCGGGGCTCCCGGTGTCCCCGGCATCCCGGGGGCTCTCGGTGCCCGTGGAGCCGGGCGGCGGTGTCGCGGTACGCGGACGCGGTGCCGAGGCGAGGTTCTTCGCCTTGATCCTGCTGGTGCGCACACCCGGGCCGGACGATTTCGTGGTCTCCGCTGCCGTGGCCGCCGCCGTCTCGTCCGCCGGTGCCTTGGTTCTGCTGCTGCCGGGCCGCCGGTGCCGCAGCGCGCACACCTTCGGGTCGGACAGCGCCTTCAGAAAGGCCGCGACGCGCGGACGGCCGCCCGGGGCACGGGTGGTCATGGCCCGCAGCAGGCCCAGCATCTCGTCCGACAGCCGCGTGTCCAGGTCGAGGAGTTCACCGGCGTTGACGGCGTCGGCCGGTGAGCCGTACCGGCCGTCGTGGTGCGGCAGGTCGCCCGTCAGGTACAGATGGGTCATCAGCCCGAGCGCGAACACGTCCACGGCGCACGTCAGATGCTCGGGACCGACCGACTCGTCGCGCTGCATGAAACGGCGCCACTCGGGCGCGCCGTACACCGAGTCGCCTGCGATGTCGTCGGGCTCCGGCGGCCGGCCGGAGACGTAGGAGTCGTCGAAGTCGATGAGCTTCGCCGTGTGGAACGCGGCACCGTCCCGCCTCTGCACCAGGACGTTCAGCGGCTTCAGGTCGCCGTGTACGACGTCGATGTCGTGCAACTGCTGCAGACTGTTGCCGAGGGTCTTGAGCAGCACCATCTTGTTGCGCGGCTCCAGGGTCTGTGGCTTCTCCAGGCTGGAGGTGTCGATGCGCTCCGTGACCTTGTAGTAGGTGCTGCCCTCGTGGAAGAAGTCGGTGGCCAGCACCAGGTTGCCGCCGCCGCGCGCGTCCGGACGCAGCCGTTCCATGATCGTGCGGTGCCGGTCCTCGAACTCGCGGGCCAGCTGCCGCCGGATGCGTACGCTCCGCGAGTCCGCCGCGTCGTCGCGGGGCCGCTTGGGCTCCAGGAACCGCTTGACGAAGTACTGGCCGCCGCCCTTCTCGGCGAACGCCCAGATGCATTTACCGCCGTTGGCGTTCGTGGGCTCGCTGACGATGCGGTAACCCCCGATGAGGTCGCCCTTCTTCATGCGTGCTCCTCAGGTGCCGGCGGCAGATCGGTCTCGTAGCCGGCGCGGTAGGCGCGCCAGGTGTCGTCCTGCCAGAGGCGGACCCGCGCGGGCAGTCCGGCGGCGTCCTCCGTTCCGGTCACCCGGCCCCCCGTCCCGTCGGCGGCGAGGGAGGGGCGGTCCAGGCCACGGGGCCGAGTGCGGACGTAGCGGACGGTCAACTCCTCATGACGCGAGGCGAACTGGGCGCGCAGGTCCGGGAAGCCGTGGTAGCCGAGGGCCACGAGGGCGAGCGAGGCGTCGTCCGCCGTGTAGCCCTGCACCTCCCGCCGGACGAGGTCGGCCCACTCCTCGACGGTGCCGGCGTCGCGCAGGGTGCGCAGCAGCAGCGTCTCGAAGTCGGCCGGGGTGTGCACATACCCGAAGAACCCGTCGGTCGCGGCCACCAGCACGCAGGGCAGTGGATAGGCCAGCCGCCGGCCGGCGATCTCGAACTCCCGGTCCGCGCACACCAGGTTGGTCATCGGCGGATCGGTGCGCAGCAGTTCCAGGGCGTCGCTCTCCCGGGTGTGGTCCCGGGTGAGCACCCGCAGCCCGGTGCGCGGACGCAGCACGTACGCACGCGAGTCACCGGCCCACAGCGGTTGCAGCTCCACCTGCGGCTCGTACCCGTTGCCGGCCACGCGGTAGTGCACGCCCGCCAGCGTGGTCGGCAGCTGGCGCCGCATGGTGCCGCTGATCTTGCTGCGCCGCTGTGGCGCGTAGCCGAGGAAGAACCGGAGGTACTCCCGCAGGGTCTTCGGCGTGGCCTCTTCACCCTCCACCGTGACGTCGTGGAACCAGACGTCCGTGGCCAGCCGCGCCACCCGGGCGCCCACCCAGGCGCCGGTACGGCTCGCACCGTCGGACGCCTGCCACACGGGGGCCGCACCGGCGCCGCCCGACCCGTCGAAGACCGCAAGCATCCCCTGCAGGCCGGCCCGGTGATGGGCGACGAACGGCTCGGCGTCCTCGCCCCGCCCGGCGACCCGCTCGGTCCACACGGACAGCGCCAGCAGCCCCTCCTCGTCGGCGCACCAGAGCCGCTGCGGCACCGGCGGCCGGTCCGCCGTACCGGTCGGCCGGGCGTCCGGCGGCGCCGGATCGGGCTGGTAGGAGGCAGGGGTCGGCGGGGGCGGGGGCTGGACGGGGGCGCGGGACGCGGGGTCCGGGGGGCCGGCCGGGCAGGGCGTCGGGACGGACGGTGGAGCGGCCGGGTACGGCGACAGCATGCCGGCCGGCGCCGTGGGTGCTTCCCTGTGGTCCTGATGGCCGGTCATCGCCGCTCCTCGTCGCTTCCGGAGGCGCCGAGGCGCCTCTTGGCGGTGCCGCGCACGCGGCTCACCCTGGGCCCGCCGCTGCCGCCACCGCCCGGTCCGGTGAGACCGCCGTCGCGGGAAGCGGCGCGGTCATCGGCCGCCCGGTCAGCCGCGTCGTACCCGGCGCCGGTGAAGGTCGCCGTTCCACCGTCGGCCAGCCCGCCGGCCCCGGCACGCTCGCCGGAACGGCTCCCGCTGTCGTACTCGTCGCGCTTGGTGAGACGACCCGTCCCGTCCCGTCCGCCGCCGACGCCGGGCAGCGGTTCGTCCGCGGGCGGGCCCGCGGTGGCGGCCGGGCCGGAGCGACGGCCCCCGGTGCCGGACAGCCGGGAGCGCGGGGCACGGCCCGCGTCCCGGTCACGCCCGCCGTCCCCGGCACCCGGATCCCCGGCGCCCGGTCCGCGCCCGGTGTCGTCCGCGTACGGTTCCCGCAGCACCTCCCCCTTGAGTGGCGCGGGCCCGCCCGAGTCCTCGTCAACGGTGTGGTCGTCGCCCTCGGTGCCCGGTTCCAGGGCGCGGGCGAGGCTTCCACGCAGCCGTCCGCGCCGGGTGGCCGTCTCGAACAGGCCGTCGCCGTCGCGCAGCACCTCGTCCAGCACGGCGCGCTCCAACTCCGCCTGCTCGAAGGGCTCCCGGTCCGCGTCACCGCGTTCCAGGACCATGCGCATGACCTCGCGCCGTACCTCGCGCTTCTCCGCCTCGCCCTTCTCGATCCAGGCGAGGGCGGCACGCGGGCCCTCCTTCTCCATGATCGCGGCGATCAGTCCGTCCACACCCTCCTCGCGGACCATGTCCAGGTGCCGTCTGCGCCGCATGCCCTCCAGGCGGGTCTCGCGCACCACGTCCCGGTACTCGCGCCCGCTGGTGGCGATCTCCTCCTCGTCGACGAGCAACTCGACCTGGATGTTGCGCAGTCGGATCGCGTCGTCGCCGCCGAACCCCACGAGAGCCGCGTTGAGCGCGATCTCCGTGTCGTGGAACTCGGCGATGTCATGGTTCCGGGCCACCGACTGGAGCGTGCGGCGCAGATAGCCGTAGAGCGCGCCGCTCATGTCGCGGATGCCGCGCGCGACCACCTCGGCAGGGTCCGCGACCCGGCACACCAGGTCGACGCGGCTGCGGAAGGAGAACGTGGGGTCCCGGCTGAGCAGCGGGATGTCCAGGACGAGCCGGTGCTCGGTCATGTCGACGGTGAACACTCGGCGGTACGACCCGAACCGGGACGAGGGGATCTCCTCGCCGCTGCGGATGGTCAACGAAGGGCCGCTGTCCCTGACGAGGACCAGGGCCCGGCCGGGAGCCGGTGGCCGCAAGGGGTTCACCAGCCGCCACTTGGGCACGTCCTCGCTGCCCAGGACCGGGTCGTAGGTCTGCTCCTCCATGTCTCCCCCTTTCCTTGCGGGTGCTGTTGTCGGTGCCGTCGAGGCGGTGCGCCTCAACGGGCGCGGTCGAGAGCCCGGAGCAGGCGGGCGGCGTTGGCCGACGGGCGCTCGCGGTCACGGGCCCACTTCTCCAGCCACCAGGCCAGCCGTTCCCGGTGGCGTCCGGGCCGGGCGGCGACGGACACCAGCAACGCGGCGAGGGCGTCCAGGGAACCGGGGCTCCTGTCCGCGTACTCGTTCACCCACAGGCGCAGCGCCTCCAGCGCGGAGTCCTGGACGGGCCGTCGGGCCAGCGCCCGGGCCCACAGCTCGGCGAGCCGGTCGTGGTGCCGCGGCAGGTCGCCGAGGAGTACGGGGACGCCGGGCACCGGTGTGCCGCGGCGGCTGTCGACGGCGGGGACGACCGGCTCCTCGTACGGCCGCGTCACGGCGAACACGAACGCGGACAGCGACTTCACGACCATCGGGGACAGGTCCTGCGGCTCGGACCAGGTCAGGTAGGCGTCCAGGACCGCCGCGCTCTGCCCCTGGTGGATCAGGTGGACGCCGCCCCACGCCACGGACGGCAGCGTGCCCCAGTCGTCCTTCCGGTCCAGCGCGTCGCGCAGGACGGCGACGGCCCGCTCCGGGGCCGTACGGCCGAGCAGGCCGCCCACGGCGTTCGCCGCCGTGCCCGCGAGGCGGCGCTGCTGGGCGGAGGCGTCACCGCGCGCCCACCGGTGCAGCAGCTCCCACACCCCCTCCGCCGTCTCCGGTCGGCTGCCCGCGACGCCGAGGGCGGTGGCGGCGGCCTGGCGCAGCGGCCAGGACGTACTGCCCGCCCAGGTCGTGAGGAAGCGGTGCACGGCGTGGTGCGGGTCGGCCAGCGCCACCACGCCGGCGGCGACCGCGGCCCGGGCCCGCACCTCCAAGTCACGGTGGTTCAGCAGGCCGCGCAGCCAGTCGAGCAGCGCCTCGCGACGGCCGTCGAGGAGTGTCCAGGCGTGGCCGAGGATGACCTGCCCGAGCAGCGCGTTGCGGAACCGTACCCGGGGCGGGGCGAAACCGCCCTCGGGGGAGGCGTCGAGCCGGATCCACTGCTGTTCATGGCCGAGCCGGTCCGCGAACCGGAGGTCGGGCGGGGCGGTCTCGGGTCCGACCAGGGCGGCGCGCAGCCGCACCGCGGCGTCCGCGACGGTGAGGTAGCCGCACTCCTCCAGCACGGCCGCCGCCAGCGCGAAGGAGACCGCGTCCGGTGTGCGGTGCCGGCCGAACCAGGCGCGGACCTGTTCGCTCGGGTCGCGTAACTGGGCCACCACGGCGGCCACGTCGCCGTCGGCGCGGATCACCGAGGCGAGCCGTGCCGCGTTGCGAGCCGTGGGCTGCTCGCGCAGCGCCGTAGCGGCCCCGGTGCGTTCCAGCAGCCGGTGCAGCTCGGACTCGGCGTCGCTGCCGCCGCCGTGACCGAGCACCCGGCGTTCGACGATGGCCAGCGGGTCGACCGGGGCGAGCGGATGCCGGGCCAGCCGGTCGCCGGCCGGCCCGGCGGCGAGCGCGTCCAGATCGTGGCCGCCGGTCAGGACCAGGAAGCAGCCGTGGGCGCGCAGGGCGGCGACGACCGCCGACCACCGGGCGGTGCCGTGCCCGTCGAGGAAGGCGGCGGCGAACTCCCCGTCGACGGCCGGTCCGTCGTCCAGGGCGGCCAGGTAGCCGGAGTTCTTGACGGGCGGTTCCCAGCCGGCGCCGAGCACAGTGGCGGGGGTCAGCAGCCGGTGGCAGCCGGCGCCGCCACCGTCCATCGCCAGGGCCTCCCCGAGCAGATTCACGGCCGCCGCCTCCCGGCCGCTGCCCGGCGCCCCGGTGAGGACCAGCACCCGCTGCTCGCACAGGGCGTCCAGCGCCTCGGCGTACCCCTCGGGCGTGACGAACAGCTCGGTGTGGCCGCCGATGTCGGCTGCGTCCAGCGCGAGCACGGACACGCCGGGCGGCCGGGGGCCGCCGGTGCGCGCACCACCGGTGTGGAAGCCGCCGCCGAAGCTCACATCCGCGTTGAACAGGGCGAGGGTGCCGATGCGGGTCCCGGCGGCGTCGGCGCTCAGCCGCCGGGCGATCTCGTCGGCGATGGCCCCGGCGCGCAGCGCCTCGGACCGCTCGGCGTCGTCGGGCCCGCTGCCCTCGGCCAGGGAGCGCAGGGCGTCCTTCTCGCTGATCGGGCCGTCCCGCTCCTCGGCGTCCGAGCGCGGGGCCGGCGTCTCCTTGGCGCGGTCGCGCTCGGCGGGTTCGGTGCCGTCCCGGTCGGTGCCCGGGTCGCGTCCGGCGGGTTCCTTCTCCCGGTGCCGGGGCGGATCGTCGGTGCGGTCCGGGGCGCCGGCGGTGGGCCGGCGGCTCTCGGTGGAGCTGTCCTCGCTCATGTGCGGTCTTCTTCGGCCTTCGGATCTGTGGTGCGGTCGGCGGTCGCCGGCGGGGGACGCGGCACGGGGCGCGCCGTGCGGGCGCCCCGCACGCGCACGGGTGTGACGAAGGAGGCGCAGCCGCCGTCGGTGCGAAAGCCCGTCGGCGGCGCGCCGACGGGCGCTACGACGTGGTCCAGTTCCCCTGGACCTCGACCTTGCCGTTGAACACCTGGGCGTTCTTGACGAGCGCCGCGCTGATCTGGGCGCCGGACCGGCCCTGGGCGGCCACGGCCTCGTCGACCAGGCGCCGCATCTCCGTCTCGAAGTCCGGGTCGAGGAGCATGTGCGCGGCGAGCTGCCGTTGCAGGGCCTGCTGGGCGGCCTCGTCGTCCGGGGTGCCGGCGACCCGCTCCAGGGCGTGCTCCGCCGTGGTGTCGCCCCGGAACCGGACGCGGAGCCGCTCGATCAGGCGGGCGCCGCCGGCCCAGCCAGAGCGACCGGCCTCCTGACCCGCCGACTCCAGCGCTCCCTTGACCACGAGCGCGACCCCCGCCGCCGCCACAGCCGTCACCGGATCCATAGCTGTTCCCCCCGAAGTACCGCTCGAACAGGGCAGTCAATCTAGAGGAGGGAGAGGACACCAGGGGTGCTTCTTCTCACATTGGCCGGAAATCGCCGAACCTTTCCGGTGGCGACGCCGTCCAGGCCCCTGTAGCCGGCCGAGGACAGCCGCGACGATCTGCGGGCGCGTCCGTGATGTCCGACCCTGCCGTTAGTCTCGTGAATCATGAGATTCCTGCACACGTCCGACTGGCATCTCGGCCGGGCCTTCCACCGGGTGAACATGCTCGGGGCCCAGGCCGAGTTCATCGGTCACCTCGTCGGCACCGCGCGCGAGCGCGAGGTCGACGCGGTGGTCGTGTCCGGTGACGTGTACGACCGCGCGGTGCCCCCGCTCGCCGCGGTCGAGCTGTTCGACGACGCCCTGCACCGGCTCGCCGGCCTCGGTGTGCCCACGGTGATGATCTCCGGCAACCACGACTCGGCCCGCCGCCTCGGCGTCGGCGCCGGACTCATCGGCCGGGCCGGCGTCCACCTGCGTACCGAACCCGCCGCCGTCGGCACCCCGGTCCTGCTCCCGGACGCCCACGGGGACGTGGCGTTCTACGGGCTGCCGTACCTCGAACCCGCCCTGGTCAAGGATGAGTTCGGGGTCGAGCGGGCCGGTCACGAGGCTGTCCTCGGCGCCGCCATGGACCGGGTGCGCGCCGACCTCGCCGGCCGCCCGACCGGCACCCGCTCCGTCGTCCTCGCCCACGCCTTCGTCACCGGCGGCCGGGCCAGCGACAGCGAGCGGGACATCACCGTCGGGGGAGTGGCCGCCGTACCGGCCGGTGTCTTCGACGGCGTCGACTACGTGGCGCTCGGGCACCTGCACGGCTGCCAGATCCTCACCGAGCGCGTGCGCTACTCCGGCTCCCCGCTCGCCTACTCCTTCTCCGAGGCCGACCACCGCAAGAGCACCTGGCTGATCGACCTCGGCGCCGACGGCTCGGTGGCCGCCGAACGCCTCGACTGCCCGGTGCCGCGCCCGCTCGCCCGCCTGCGCGGCACCCTGGAGGACCTGCTCGCCGACCCGGAGCTGACCCGGCACGAGGAGGCGTGGGTCGAGGCCACCCTCACCGACACCGTCCGCCCGGCCGACCCGATGGCCCGGCTCACCGAGCGCTTCCCGCACACCCTCAGCCTGGTCTTCGCCCCCGACCGGGACCCGGACGACCCCCGGGTGTCCTACGCCCGGCGCCTCGCCGGCCGCACCGACCAGCAGATCGCCCAGGACTTCGTCGCCCACGTGCGCGGCGCCGGACCCGACGCCCGGGAGACGGCCGTGCTGCGCGACGCCCTGGACGCGGTGCGCGCCGACGACGCCGCCCGGGAGGTCGCCCGGTGAGGCTGCACCGGCTGGACATCACCGCCTTCGGGCCGTTCGGCGGCGCGCAGCACGTCGACTTCGACGCGCTCGGCGCCGCCGGCCTCTTCCTGCTGCACGGCCCGACCGGCGCCGGCAAGACCTCCGTCCTCGACGCCGTCTGCTACGCCCTCTACGGCACCGTCCCCGGCGCCCGCCAGAGCGGCCAGGGCATGAACCTGCGCAGCGACCACGCCGGCCCCGGCACCCGCACCGAGGTCCGCCTCGAACTGACCGTCGCCGGACGCCGCCTGGAGATCACCCGGCAGCCGCCCTGGGAACGCCCCAAGCTGCGCGGCACCGGCACCACCGTCGACAAGGCCCAGACCTGGCTGCGCGAGTACGACACCACCGCCCGCGCCTGGAAGGACCGCAGCCGCTCCCACCAGGAGATCGGCGAGGAGGTCACCCAGCTGCTCGGCATGAGCCGCGAGCAGTTCTGCCAGGTCGTCCTGCTGCCCCAGGGCGACTTCGCGCGGTTCCTGCGCGCCGACGCCGAGGCGCGCGGCCGGCTGCTCGGCCGGCTCTTCGACACCCGCCGCTTCGCCGATGCGGAGAAGCGCCTCGCCGAGCGCCGCCGCACCACCGAGGCACGCGTGCGCGAGGGCGACACGGCCCTGCTCGCCGACGCCCACCGCATGCAGCAGGCCGCCGGGGCCGTCATGGAGCTGCCCGAGCTGGCCCCCGGCGACCCGGGACTCGCCGAGGCCGTCCTCGGTGCCGCCGCCATCGCCCGCAGCACCGTCCGCGAGCGCCTCACCCACGCCCACCTGCGCTTGGGCGCCGCCGAGTCCGCCCACGCGGAAGCACAGCGGGCCCTCGCCGACGTACGCGAACTGGCCCGGCTGCAGGGCAGGTTCGCCGCGGCCCAGGAGCGTGCCGAACGGCTCCGGGAGCGGGCCGGCGCCCACCGGGAGGCGCTGGACCGGATGGAGCGGGCCCGCAAGGCGGAGGCCGTCACGCCCGCGCTGGACCTGCGCGAGGAGGCCGAGCGCGAGCACCGCCGGGCCGCCTGGGCGAAGGCGCGGGCGCTCGACCCGCTGCCCGCCGCCGACACCGAGGCCGGCGCGAGCGCACTCGCCGCCGCCGCCCGCCGCACCGCCGAGGAACTCGGCGGCCTGGACGCCGCCCGGCGCGCCGAGCGGCGGCTCGCCGAGCTGGTCGAGGAGCGCACCGGACTCGACCGGCAGGAGCGCGCCGACGAGGACGTCCTGCGCGAGGCCGACGCCTGGCTCGCCGACTGGGATACCACCCGCGCCGCCCTCCAGGCCCGCGTCGACGCCGCCCAGGATGCCGCCACCCGCGCCGAGCAGCTCGCCGTCCGCCGTGAGCCGATGGAGCGGCGGCTCACCGCCGCCCGCACCCGGGACGCCCTCACCGCCGACCTGGCGGACGCGCAGGACCGGGCCCGCGCCGCCGGACAGCGCGCCCTCGACGCCCGCGCGCACTGGCTCGACCTCAAGGAGCAGCGGCTCACCGGCATCGCCGCCGAACTCGCCGCGCACCTCACCGCGGGCGAACCCTGCGCCGTCTGCGGTGCCACCGAGCACCCGGCACCGGCCCGCAAGGTCGCCGGACACGTCGACCGGGAGGCCGAGGACCGCGCCCTGGCCGCCCACCAGCGCGCCGACGAACAGCGTGCCGAGGACGAGCGGCGCCTCGGCGTCCTGCGCGAAACCCTCGCCGCCGCCACCGCCGAGGCCGGCGACATTCCCACCGGACAACTGGCCGCCGAGACGGATGAATTGGCACGGCAATACGTCCGCGCCCGGGACGACGCCTCCGCCCTGCACGCCGCCCACGAGGAACTGCGGCACGCCGAGCGCGAGCGCGAACAGCGGCTCGCGGACCGCCAGCAGGCCGCCGTACGGGTCGCCTCCCGGCTCACCCGGCGCGACGGACTGGAGCGCGAACAGGCTTCGCTGCAAGCGGAGTTGACGCAGGCGCGCGGCGCGGCCGAGAGCGTGGCCGCCCGCGCCGCGCACCTGGAGCGGCGGGCCGCGCTGCTCACCCGGGCCGCCGACGCCGTCCGCGCCGCCGAGGAGGCCGCCCAGCGCCTCAAGGATGCCGACGCCCGCCTCGCCGACGCCGCCTACCGAGCCGGCTTCGACACCCCCGAGGCCGCGACCGCCGCCCTGCTGGACACCGCCGCCCACCGCGAACTCCAGCACCGCCTGGACGCCTGGCAGCACGAGGAGGCCGCCGTGCGGGCCGTCCTCGCCGAGCCCGACACCGCCGAGGCCGCCCGGCGGCCGGCCGCCGACCCGGCCGCGGCCGAGCGCACCGCAGCGACGGCGGAACAGCGGCTGCGCACCGCCGCCTCCGCCCGGGACGCCGCCGCCCGCTGCCGCACCGAACTGGACGGCCTCTCCGCGCGCGCCACCCGGGCCGTACGCGACCTCGCCCCACTCCGCGACGAGTACGACCGGGTCGCCCGGCTCGCCGCCCTCACCGCCGGCACCGCCGCCGACAACGAGCGCAAGATGCGCCTGGAGTCCTATGTGCTCGCGGCCCGCCTGGAGCAGGTCGCCGCCGCCGCGACCGCCCGCCTCCAGCGCATGTCCTCCGGCCGCTACACCCTCGTGCACTCCGACGACCGCAGCGGACGCGGGCGCAGCGGGCTCGGGCTGCACGTGGTCGACGCCTGGACCGGCCGGGAGCGGGACACGGCCACCCTGTCCGGCGGCGAGACCTTCTTCGCCTCCCTCGCCCTCGCGCTCGGCCTCGCCGACGTCGTCACCGACGAGGCCGGCGGGGTCCGCCTGGACACCCTCTTCATCGACGAGGGCTTCGGCAGCCTCGACGACCAGACCCTCGACGAGGTCCTCGACGTCCTCGACTCCCTGCGCGAACGCGACCGCAGCGTCGGCATCGTCAGCCACGTCGCCGACCTGCGCCGCCGCGTCCATGCCCAACTGGAGGTCGTCAAGGGGAGATCGGGGTCGGTGCTGCGGCAGCGGGCGTGAGTCATCGCCCCAGCGGGCGGCGGGGCAGCGGCGAGGAGTACACCACGCTGGTGGTCACCGAGCCCAGGGCGCCGATCTTCCCGGCGATCTCCTCCAGGTGGGGCATGGAGCGGGCGGCCACCTTGATGACGAAGCAGTCGTCGCCCGTGACGTGGTGCGCCTCCAGGATCTCGGGCGTCACCGCCACCAGGTCGTGGAAGGGCTTGTAGTGGCCGTTGGGGTAGCGCAGCCGCACGAACGCCAGGATCGGCAGGCCGAGACGCGCGGGGTCGACCACCGCCGCGTAGCCCTGGATCACCCCCGCCTCCTCCAGACGCCGGACCCGCTCGGTGACGGCGCTCGGGGACATCGAGACCTCGCGGGCCAGTTCGGTGTAGCCGGCCCGCCCCGCGCGCTGGAGGACTTCGAGGATGCGCCAGTCGGTGGCGTCCGGGGAATACACGGTCATCCGCGAGGAACAGCAGGGAAAACAGCGGCCGGGCAAGGGGAGCACCGGGGATCCTCGGTTCAGGAAGCCGGACACCGCCCGTAGATTTCCGGACATGACCCACACCACCTCCGGCCACCCCGTGCTGAGCGTCCCCCCGGCCGCCCCCGCCGAGGCCGCCGCCCATTTCCGCGCGAGCCTCGCCTTCCACACCGACGTCTCCGACGTGGCCGCCGCCCTCGCCTCCGGCGGCGACCCCGGTTTCACGCTCGTCGACAGCCGGTCCGCCGAGTCCTGGGAGCAGGGCCACATCCCGGGCGCCCGCCACCTGCCGACCGCCCTGATCCCCGAACAGGCCGGCCAACTCCTCGACCGAAGCATGCCGGTGGTGACGTACTGCTGGGGGCCGGGCTGCAACGGCGCCGCCCGTGCGGCCCTCGCCCTCGCCGAACTCGGTTACCAGGTCAAGGAGTTGCTCGGCGGCTTCGAGTACTGGGCGCGAGAGGGCCTCGGTTACGAGACCTGGCAGGGGACCGCCCACCGCGCCGCCGATCCGCTGACCGCTCCGGTGGCGGGCGCCTGCGGCTGCTGAGAGCGGCCCGGGCGGGTTGCCTGTCCGTGGCTCGATACGCGGACCAAGGCGTGCTGGAGTGGGTGGAGTCGGGAGGTGGCTCGCTGATCGCCGTCCCGGAGGCGATGCTGCCGTTCTGGGCGGGCGCCGACACCGAGGACCTCGACACCGACTACGACCGGGCGTGCGAGGCCCCTGGACCGGTCGGCGTCCTGCCGGTCGGTGACAGCGCCGCCCTCGTCCTCGGCGAGGAACCGGACGCCACGCCGTACCTGCCCGAACACGGCACCTTCGTCCGCCGGTCCGCCGTCGGCTCCGAGGCCGAACTCCTCGCCGCCGTCCCCACCGCGCCGGCGGAGGCCGAGTGGAATGGAACGAGGAGATCCACTGGACCGTCCCGGGCCCGGTCGACCTCTTCGACTCCGTGCCGCCCGGCGGCGACCCGGCCCCGGCCGACCGTCTCCGCGTCCCGCTGGCGCCGGGCCGATACGCGGTGTGCGTGGGCCGGGCCGGGTCGTGCCGGGTCCCGAGACGTGGCTCGGGCGGGGCAGCGGCTTCGGCGGACTGGGGACAGACCCGACTGACCCGCGACTGACCCGCGCCGGGCGCCCCGTCAGCCGCGGGCACCGTCGACGCGGTGGTGACCCGGGCCTGCCCGGCCGGTCAGCCGTGCACGCGTCGGTGCGGTGGTGACCCGGCCCCCGCCGGCTCGGTCAGTCGCGCAGTCCGTCGAACTCGATGTTCAGGTGCCGTGGGCCGCGCAGTACGGCGTTCTGGCGGTACGGCGGCGGGTCCTCGACCAGCCGTGGGTTCTCCAGCCGCCGGGCCAGCTCGGAGAGGGCGATCTGGGTCTCCAGCCGGGCCAGCGGCGCGCCGAAGCAGCTGTGGATGCCGCTGCCGAACCCGAGGTGCTGGATGTCCTCGCGGTCCGGGTCGAAGCGCTGCGGGTCCTTGAACCGCTCCGGGTCCCGGTTGCCGGCCGCCAGGACCAGCCAGATCCGCGAGCCCTTCGGGATGGTGACCCCGCGCACCTCGACGTCGGCGATGCAGGTGCGTTGCGGCACGAGCTGCACCGGCGGCTCGTAGCGCAGCAGTTCCTCCACGATCCGCACCGACAGGCCCGGGTCCTCCCGCAGCCGGGCCAGCACCTCGGGGTGGCGCAGCAGCGTCAGCATGCCGTTGGTGATCAGGTTGACCGTCGTCTCGTGCCCGGCGATCAGCAGCAGCACCGAGGTGCTGAGCACCTCCATCATCGTCATGGCGCCGTCCGGGCCCTCGCTGTTCACCAGGTCGGACAGCAGGTCGTCGCGCGGCTCCTTGGCCCGCTGCTCGGCCAGTCCGGCCAGATACATGCCGAGCTGCATCCGCGCTTCCTGCGCCGACTTCTGGAACTCGCCGCCGGTGTCCTGCCCCGCCGCCGGGTCGAGGCTCGCCACCAGCGGATCGACCCAGCCGCGGAACTTCGGCTCGTCCTCCCGGGGCACCCCGAGCAGCCGGCAGATCACCGTGACCGGGAAGGGATAGGCGAACTGGTCGACCAGGTCGATCCGGCGCTCGTCCCCGAAGCCGTCGATCAGCTCCTTGACGGTCTGCCGCATGTCCCCGCGCAGGTTCTCGATCCGCCGCGGCCGGTGCGGCGGCCCGAACGCGCTGTTGGCGATCCGCCGCAGCCGGTCGTGCTCGGGCGGGTCGAGCCGCAGGAACGACGGCGGCAGCCCGCCCGTCTCGTCCCCGGCCAGCTCGTCGTCCCCGGCGGCGGCCAGGTTGCGGGCGTCGGAGCTGATCCGCGGATCGTGGAGCAGCGCCTCGATGTCGAAGTACGAGCTGAGGACGTACGGCCCGTCCTCCTCCTCGTGCAGCACCGGCGCCGCGCGCAGTTCCTCGTAGAGGGGGTACGGGTTCGCGCGGTTGGCGAAGTCGGTGATCCGGCTCAGCAGCGTGGGCTGTGGCATGGCAGTTCCTCGGGGCGTCGGTCGGTCAGTGGCGGGCGGGGTGGAAGACCAGTTGCTGGTCGGCCGGCGAGTAACCGCTCATGGTCACCATCGGGCCGTGGGTCGGCAGCGACGGGTCGGGGAACTGGGCGTCCACCGGCTGCCGGCCCTCGGGGCGCCGGTCCACCGTCGGGTACTCCACCGGGAACGGCGCCCCCCGCTCGATCTGCCGCTGGTAGAACTCCAGCCACCGCGTGTTGTCGAAGCTGACGGCGGCCACGATCCGGCCCTTGTGCCCGTACACCCCGACGAACCGCCGCTCGGCCAGGGAACCCTGCGCGATCATGATCTGCTCGCCCATGGGCGGCACCCCGACCGACTTGATGTTCACCTTGAACATCGAGGACCAGAACGCCGGCATCCACAGGTGCGGCCGGCGGTCGGCGCCGTGGCAGATCATGTTGTGCGCGGCGGTCTCCGCCTGCGCGACGGCGTTGCCCCAGTGCTCCAGCGACAGGAACTGGTAGCCGAACAGGGCGTGCGGGGAGCGGGCCACGTCACCGGCCACGAACACGTCGTCGGTGACGATGCCCCGGAAGTCGAAGGCCCGGCACCCCGCGTCGCAGGCGATGCCCCGGGGCCCCGCGCCGAGCCCGGACCCGGCGAGCCAGTCGGTGTTGCGCACCGAGCCCAGCGAGACGACCACCACGTCCGCCTCGACGGTGCTCTCGTCGGACAGGTGCACGGCCCGCACCCGGCCCGCCTGGTCCCCCTCCAGCGAGGTCACCGTGACCCGGGTGCGCAGGTCCACGCCGTTCTCGACCGCGAGGTCGGCGGCGACCGCGCCGACCACCCCGCCGAGCGCGCCCACCAGCGGGCCACCGGCCCGCTCCGCCACGGTCACCTCGATGCCCATCTCCCGGCAGGCCGAGGCGACCTCGGAACCGGCGAACCCGGCACCGATGACGAACACCCGGCGCGGCCCCGCCTTCAGCCGCCGGTACAGGTCGGCCGCGTCCTCCCGGGTGCGCAGCACACACACCCCGTCCAGCCGGGCCTCGTCCTCCTTCGGCCACGGCCGCGCCCGCACTCCCGTCGCGATGAGCAGCCGGTCGTACTCCACCTCGTCGCCGTCGGCCAGCCGTACCCGCTTCGCCGACAGGTCGAGCCCGGTCGCCGGGACCCCCAGCCGCCACTTGGCGTCGATCTCGCGGCGGTGCGGCAGCTCGGTGTGCAGCGGGGACGCCTTGCCCAGCAGCACGCCCTTCGACAGCGGGGGCCGGTCGTACGGCTCGTACGGCTCGTCCCCGATCATGGTGAGCGAACCGGTGAAGCCCTCCGCGCGCAGCGTCTCGGCGGCCCGCAGACCGGCCAGCGACGCGCCGACGACGACGATCCGGCCCTCCCGCCGCAACCAGTCCAGGTGGTCAGCGGGCATCGGAGGCATCCCCGGCGCCCATACCGGCGCTCGCCTCCGCCCCGGCCGCCCCCTCCAGGCCGTCGGCGGTGATCGCCTGCACCGGGCACGCGGCGACGGCGCGGGCCAGCCGCTCCCGCTGCTCCTCCCGCGCGCGCGGGTCGTAGATCAGCGACTCCTCGCCGTGCATGGCGAAGACGTCGGGGGCGAGGAACGCGCACTGCGCGTATCCCTGGCACTTGTTGAGATCGACGACGAGCCTCATCGACGCTCCGCCCTTTCCGGTGGCCAGGCCCGGAGGGCGCCGCCCGTGGCGTGCGAGCGTCTCCGGACGGCGGTCTTGTCCCGCACGCCAGCATGGGAGCCGGGCCGGGGGCGCCGCGCGCCGGGCGCGCCGTTCGGGTGACCGGCTCACCCGGGCCCCGCCGAGGTCAGGCGCCTCGCCGAGGTCAGGCCCCGGCCGGCCGGGTGCGGCGGGCCACGGCCAGCATGTAGCCGCTGAGCACCAGCGACCAGCCGGGGAAGACCAGCTCCGCCCAGGGGACGTTGGAGGACAGGAACAGCAGTGTCAGCGCGGTCAGGAAGCCGAGCACCGTCAGCCAGCGCGGCAGGACACCGAGCCGGTGCCCGATGACCGACATGGAGCAGACGAAGACGGCCGCCATCCGCATGGCGTACCCGGTCATCAGCGTGTACGCGAAGTCCCGGCCGAAGCCCCAGGTCTCCGGCACGGGCGCCGCTCCGCCGGAGTGGCCCACGTCGAGTACGGCATCGGCCGCGGCGGCGGCCCCGAACAAGGTCGCCGTGAACACCAGGCCGCTGCCCAGCAGGACCGTGGCGAGGAACTTGTCCTCGCCCGCGCCGACGTGCGCCCGGACGGCGCCGACGAACCATAGGAAGAAGATGCCGGCGAACGGCACCAGCGCCAGCGCGGTCCGCAAGGCGTCGCGCTGCCCGGAGTCCGTGAACCACTGCGCCGTGGCGGCGTCCGCGCCTTCCGGCAGTCCCAGCCGCACCAGCACGATCACGGCGGCCAGCAGCAGGGCGAACACCACCCCGGCCAGCGCGGCGGCCCGCGGCGTCTCCAGCGCCTCCTGCCCCGGCCCCTTCTCCCGCATACCGGCCACCTCCACCGCTCGGCTCCCGCCCCCAGCTAGCGGTGCGGCGCTCGCGGGCGCCAGCGGAACAGGGCCGTACGGCCGACAGCCCGCCCGCCGAACCGGCCGCGTCGCCGCGCTCGTGGCCGCCGGAGTACGGCCCTCACAGCCGGGAGCCGGGAGCCGGGAGCCGAAGCCGCGAGCCGCGAGCCGGGAGCCGCGAGCCGCGAGCCGGGACGCGTCCGTGGCCGCCGGGCCGTGTCCGTCACATCCGGGCGGCCCGCGTCCGTCCCCGCCCGTTACAGCCGGGCCAGCTCGTCCACCAGGTCGTCCAGGCCCAGCGAGCCCTGGGACAGCGCCGCCATGTGCCAGGCCTTCAGGTCGAACGCCTCCCCGTGCCGTGCCCGCGCCTTCTCCCGGCCCAGCAGCCAGGCCCGCTCGCCGAGTTTGTAGCCGATCGCCTGCCCCGGGATGGTCAGGTAGCGGGTCAGCTCGCTCTCCACGAAGTCCGCCGGCCGACTGCTGTGCGCGCCGAAGAACTCCTCGGCCAGCTCCGGCGTCCACCGCTCACCGGGATGGAACGGCGAGTCCGCCGGGATCTCCAGCTCCAGGTGCATGCCGATGTCCATGATCACCCGCACCGCCCGCATCATCTGCCCGTCCAGATAGCCGAGCCGCTCCTCCGGGTCGGTCAGATAGCCCAGTTCGTCCATCAGCCGCTCCGCGTACAGCGCCCAGCCCTCCGCGTTGGCGCTGACCCCGCCGACCGTGGCCTGGTAGCGCGAGAGGTGCTCTGCCACGTGCGCCCACTGCGCGAGCTGGAGGTGATGGCCGGGCACCCCCTCGTGGTACCAGGTGGACACGAGGTCGTAGACCGGGAACCGGGTCAGTCCCATCGTCGGCAGCCAGGTGCGGCCCGGCCGGGAGAAGTCCTCGGTCGGAGCCGTGTAGTACGGCGCCGCCGCACTGCCGGGCGGGGCGATCCGCGACTCCACCTTCCGCACCCGCTCGGCCAGTTCGAAGTGCGTGCCGTCCAGGTCCTCGATGGCCTTGTCCATCAGGTCCTGCAACCACACGCGCACCTCCTCCACGCCCTCGATGTGCCGGCCGTGCTCGTCGAGGTGCGCGAGCGCCACCCACGGGGTCGCGGCGCCGGGCAGGATCTTCTCCGCCTCCCGCCGCATCTCCGCGAGGATCCGGTGGAACTCCGCCCAGCCGTACGCGTACGCCTCGTCCAGGTCCAGGTCGGTGCCGTTGAAGTAGCGGGCCCAGCGAGCGTAGCGCTCCCGGCCGACCGTGTTCGGCGCGCCCTCGGCGGCCGGCGCGTACACGTCCCGCAGCCAGTCCCGCAGTTCCACCACCGCGACGGTCGCCGCACGCGCCGCCGCGTCCAGTTCCGCGCGCAGCGCCTCCGGGCCGGCGGCGGCGAAGTCCTCGAACCAGCCCCGGCCCGAACCGTCCGTGCCGGCCCACTCGGTGAGCTGCCCGATGAACGTCCCGGTCGGCCGGGGAGCCGCGAAGAGCTTGCGCTCCAGGCCGAGTCGCAGCGACTCGCGGTAGCCCGCGTACGCGCCGGGCACGGCCCGCAGCCGCTCGGCGATCGCGGCCCAGTCCTCGTCCGTCTGCGCCGGGGTGACCGTGAAGATCTCCCGCACCGCGTGGCCGGGCGTGGCCATGTTGCCGATCGCGCGCAGGTGCTCGTCCGCCTCGTGCACGGCGAGTTCCGCCGTCAGCCGCTCCCGCAGCAGCCGCCCGCAGCGCCGCTCGGCGTCGCTGTCCGCGCCGGGCCGCCGCTCCGCCTCGTCCAGCCGCGCGAGGGTCGTCCGCGCCAGCTCGGCCAGCGCTTCCCGGCCCGCCGGCGAGTAGTCGGGCAGGCGGCTCGAACTCTCCTTCACACCGAGGTAGGTACCGGTGACCGGGTCGAGGGCGATCAGGTCGTCCACGTACGCGTCGGCGACCTGACGGGGCAGCGGGCTCTGGGTCTCAGACATGCGGCCCATCCTCGTACGGAGAGGATCACCGCGTCACCCGGGTAACCGGGGATTCAGCTCTCGGCGTGGCCGGGAGGCAACAGCGGCCCGCACTCCCACTGCTGGAAGATCAACCGCGTCTCCACCCGGGTGACCTCCCGCCGCGCCGTGAACTCGTCCAGCACCAGCCGCTGGAGGTCCGCCATGTCCGCGACGGCCACATGCACCAGGTAGTCGTCCGGCCCGGTCAGATGGAACACCGTGCACGCCTCCGGCAGTGCCCGGATGCGCTCCACGAACGGCCCGACCAACTCCCTGCGGTGCGGACGCACCTGCACCGACAGCAACGCCTGGAGGCCACGGCCGAGTCTGGCCGGATCGAGTTGCAGCCGGTGCCCCAGGATCACCCCCGAGCGGCGCAGCCGGGCCACCCGGTCCAGACACGTCGACGGCGCCACCCCCACCTGCGCGGCGAGGTCGCGGTACGTGGTCCGGGCGTCGTTCTGCAACAGCCGCAGAAGATGGAGATCCACCGGATCCAGTACGACAGATTCGGCCATATGCCGAACGTAGCACGGCGTCTCGCTCAGGAGAACCGTTCGATGTTCACCCTTCCGCGCATGGACACAGCGAGCACCGGTGCCTACGGCGACGTACGCACCGCACCGAGAGCCCTGGCCACCGAGGCCGTGCACGCCGGCCGCGACGACCTCGCCGGCCAGGGCCTGCACGCCCCGCCGATCGACCTGTCCACCACCTACCCCTCCTACGACAGCCGCGCCGAGGCCGCCCGCATCGACGCCTTCGCCGGCGACGGCGCCGACCCGGTCGGCCCGCCCGTCTACGGCCGCCTCGGCAACCCGACCGTCGCCCGCTTCGAAACCGCCCTGGCCCGCCTGGAGGGCACCGAGTCGGCGGTCGCCTTCGCCAGCGGCATGGCCGCCCTCAGCGCCGTCCTGCTCGCCCGCTCCGCCATGGGCCTGCGCCACGTCGTCGCGGTACGGCCGCTGTACGGATGCAGCGACCACCTGCTGACCGCCGGGCTCCTCGGCACCGAGGTCACCTGGACCGACCCGGCCGGCATCACCGACGCGCTGCGTCCGGACACCGGCCTGGTGATGGTGGAGTCCCCGGCCAATCCGACCCTCGCCGAACTGGACCTGCGCGCCGTCGCGCACGCCTGCGGTTCCGTGCCGCTGCTCGCCGACAACACCTTCGCCACCCCGGTGCTGCAACGCCCGGCCGAGCAGGGCGCCCGGCTGGTGCTGCACAGCGCCACCAAGTACCTCGGCGGCCACGGGGACGTACTGGCCGGCGTGGTGGCGTGCGACGAGGAACTGGCGGGGCGGCTGCGGCAGATCCGGTTCGCCACCGGCGGTGTCCTGCACCCGCTGGCCGGCTACCTGCTGCTGCGCGGCCTGTCCACGCTCCCGGTGCGGGTCCGGGCCGCCTCCGCGAACGCCGCCGAACTGGCCCGCCGGCTCGGCGCCGACCCGCGCGTGGCCCGGGTGTGCTATCCCCGGCTCGGCGGCGCGATGATCGCCTTCGAGGTGTACGGCGACCCCCACGAGGTCATCTCCCGGGTACGGCTCGTCACCCCAGCGGTCAGCCTGGGCAGCGTCGACACCCTCATCCAGCACCCGGCGTCCATCAGCCACCGCATCGTCGACGCCGACGACCGCCGCGGTTCCGGCGTCAGCGACAAACTCCTCCGCCTCTCGGTCGGCCTGGAGGACGCCGACGACCTGTGGGCCGACCTGGACCAGGCCCTCGGGGGCTCCCCGGGACACCCGGCCGGGATGGAGGGGACGAGGGCGAACGCCGTCACGGCGAGCCGGAGCCACTGAGGTCCGGGCGGCCGCGACCGGGGCGCAGATCGGGCAAGGTGATGCTGGGCACTGTCGCGGGGGAGCGCGGGGCGGACGGCTGCGGCCTGACGGCCGAGGGGCCGGGCCGGGGCATCGCCGATCATGCGCGGGGATCATGTGCGGCGGTGCCGCGCGTGGTCGGGGCACGGCTGGGGTCCAGCGCCGACATGGGGACGGCCGGCAGGGGCGGCCGTGTGCGGCCGGCCGGGCGCGGGCGCCGCTGATCAGGTGCGGCGGTGCCGCGCACACCTCGGGGCGCGCCTGGGGGACCGGGGCCGGCAAGAGCAGCGGTGCGCGGAGCGGTCGCGTGCCGCTGCCGCGACCGCCGGGTTCTCTCGACGCGCCCGAACGCCAGACCGGCACTCGATCCCACCGAGTGGGGCGGCATCCCACCCCGACCTCGCCCACGTTCACCCAGCCGGTCGGCCAGTCGTTCACGGCCGCGTCATCGGAACGCGCAGCGCGGCCGGCACCCCACCGCCGGGTTCCGGGTGACGTGACCGGCCGTCCGGCGCATCCCGGCGGTCGCGGGGATCGATGTCCGGCGCACCCGGCTACGACAGGGGCCGACATACCTGGTGAGGGGGCACCGGGACGGCGGGTCGGGGGTGTGCTGGGGCACCCCCTGCCCGTGGTGGGCCGGTCAGTCGCGGTGGGCCGGGGTGCCGAGGTGGCGCTGGGCGGGATCGTAGGGCGGGCGCGCGGCCGGCGACGACGGGGTCAGGCGGGCCGTGATCACCAGCGTGCCCTCCTCCACCTGGTAGTCCAGCGGCAGCCCGAGGCCGCGCATCGCGGCGACCATGCCGGTGTTGGACGCCCGGGTCACCGCGTACCCGCTCTCGCAGCCGGCCTCCACGGCCAACGCCACCAGCCGACCGAGGAGTTCGGCACCGATCCCGCGCCGCTGCCACTCGTCCTCGACCAGCAGCGCGACCTCGGTCTCGTCACCGTCCCACAGCAGATGCCCGAGCCCGACGACGCGCCCCGAGGAGGTCTGCGCGGCCAGCGTCCGCCCGAAGCGCGGGCTGAGCAGGTGGTTGAGGTAGCGGTCCGCGTCCCGGACCGGGCCGTGGTAGCGCAGCTCCAGCGTCCGCGCCGAGCACCGCTCGTGCATCTCCCTGGCCGCCACCAGATCCCCGGTGTCGACCCGGCGCACGGTGATGTCGTCGCCCTCCGCGAGCGTCAGCACGTCGTGGCCGCGCGGGATACGCGGGCCGAGCCGGCCGTCCAGCTCCACCAGCGCCCGGGCCCGCGCGAACTCGGTCGGCGTGAAGGGGAGATACGGCCGCTCCACGGTCAGCACCCCGCCCTCCGGGGCCCGCAGCCGCATCACCGTGTCCTCCAGCACTCCCTCGACCGGCACCGGCTCGGCACCCCGGCCGCCGCCGACGGGGGAGCCGGGCAGCGAACGGATCGTGCAGCGGCCCAGCAACTGCCGCAGTGCCAGCGGCAGTTCGGCGGCGTCCAGCGCGGTACGCGCCGCGAGGCCGAGCACCCGGGTGGGGGCGTCCACCAGATCGTGAGCGTCGGCCCGCTCGATCCAGGTGTCCCGGCCCCCGGACAGCGACACGCCCCGGGTGATCTCCGCCGCCGACAGCTCACCGGGCGCCCGCAGCAGGAACTCGTCCACCGTGCCGTCGGCCAGCGGGTGCGTCTGGAGACTCAGGATGTCCACCCGGCGCCCGGCCAGCGCGGCGCACAACGCGGCCAGCGAACCGGGCTCGTCCTTCACCGTGGTGCGCATCCGCCACAGCGCGCCGGGCCCGGGCCCGTCGTCCGTGCCGGCGCCCGGTTCCCCGGCGGTGCTCCGCTCGACGGGCCCGGCCGGCCGTATCCCCACGGCCGGCCGGGCGCCGGTATCACCGGCCGGCGGTGCGTGGCCGTGGCGCCTCGCCCACCACACATGGAAGCCCGCCGTCGCCGCCAGGACCATCGCGGAGATCATCAGCAGGGCCGGGCCGTCGGGCCCGTGACCGATCAGGTTCGCCACCGCGTCGGCCACGGCGACGGCGGTGAACAGCGCGGCCAGCTCGACGACGTCCCGCCGCCAGTGGTGCACGGGCCGCCCGTGCTTCGTCCGGGTCACATCAGACATATCTGGAGTCATGCAACCACTGTGAAGGAAGGGTGTTGCGTGATCACGAACTGATTGTGACCGATGGGTAAAGCATGCTCCGCCCCGTTTGTTGCCTTTTCCACAGCACCGGGGCGGGCCCGGACCGGCGACTCAGGCGGCCACCTCCCGCGGGGTCAGCGCGGCCCGCAGCCGCCGTGCCTCGGTGACCATGCGGGAGCCGCCCTTGCGGCCGGCGGCGTCCGCGAGGTGCGGCAGCTCCCCGTGCGCCCCGCAGCGCTCGGCACAGTCCGCGGCGGCGGCCAGCAGCTCACCGACTCCTCTGACCAGCGCGGTGTTCGCCGCCGACGCGGTCGCGAGATCGGTCAGGAGGACGGGCAGGGTGTGCCGCAGCACGCTCCATGTCGTCGCGTGGGCACCGGTGCCCGCCGCCGTCCGCAACGCGTCCGCCAGCCGCTGCGCCTTCACCGCGCCGCCGCTCACCAGCCGGCCCAGGTCCGAGCCCAGCCGGGCCGCGTCCAACTGGCCCCGCGCCGCCAGCACCAGCAGCGCGTCCACCGCGGCCAGCCGGCCCTCGGCGCGGCGCGCACCGAGCCCGTACGCCACGCACAGGTGCACGGCGTCGCCCGCCTCCCCGCCGGCCTCGGCGAGCAAGGGGAGTACGGCGGTGCCCCGGTCGTGGTCCATGGCCGTGTCCGCGAGGTCGGGCAGCAGCCGGGCCGCCGTCAGTTCCCGCCGCCCGGGCAGGACGGCCGTCCAGTGCGGACGGCGCGCGTCGTCCCAGTGGTGGCACCGCGTACGGTCACCGAAGGCGGACACCGGCAGGCCCAGCCCCCGGAACGCCTTCGGGAACCCCTCCCGCAACTCCGGGACCTCGCCCAGCTCCACGAGGATCCGCTCGCCCTTGGTCCGGCGCCGGACCGGCTCGCCGGCACAGGCGCGGGAGCCGCCGCGCAGCCAGCGGGCGAGCCTGCCGCCGGTCGGCACGGTGTCGCCGCTCAGCAGCCGGGCCAGCCGCTCGCCCTCCCGGGTGCCGAGCGCCCGCGCCCGCACCGCCGCCTCCCGCACCGCCGCCCGGTCGTCCGTGCGCAGCCGCAGCAGGGCCTGGGCGAAGTCGGCCTCACCGACCCGCGCGTCCAGCCGCCGGTACTCGGCGAGCCGGGCCACCAGGTCCGCCGGATCCAGCAGGCCGGTGCCCCAGGTGGGCGTGGCCAGCAGCAGCGGCAGCGGCTCGGTCCGTATGCGGTACGCCACCTCGCGCAGCCGGGCGTCGAACACCCGGCTGAGCGCGCTGTGCGGGCACGGGTGCTCCTGCGGACCGCGCCGCACGGCAGCGTGCAGCGTGTCCGTGCCCACCTTGCCGTGCAGGGTCGCCAGGAGCAGGTCGATCCCCTCGCCGGCGGCGAGCGTGCCGTAGCGGGAGTTGCCGAAGGGGTCGGAGGAAGGCGCCCAGCGGGCGGCGTGCGAGCCGGTCCACCAACGGCCGGCGACGACCGGCGCGAGCGCCTCACGCAGGGCCGCCGGGTCCCGGTGGGCATGGCGCACCAGTCCGTCCAGCGTCCGCTCGTACGCGGCCACGTCGGCACCGCCGGAGGCCAGCAGCGCGCCGGCTTCTTCGGCCACCTCCACCGCCGTCTTCGGCGCCGGCGGCAGCCGGACCGGCTCGGGAACCGGCGGCAGCACCTCCTCGTACACCTCCGGGGGCGCCTCGGCGAGCCCGAGCAGTGCCGCCGCCCGGTGCCGCAGCGCCGGGCTCAACTGGTCGGCTGCCCAGGCGAGTTCCTCGACCGAGTCCAGCCGGGAGGCATACCGCTCGACCAGCTTCAGCGCGCGCTCCCGCACCTGGCTGTCCTCGTGCCCGAACGCCTGGGCCACCACCGGCAGCAGCTCCGCCGCCGCGCCCGGGTCACGGGCGAGCACCTTGCCGAGCAGCACCAACTGCGCCCGCACCAGCTTCTTCTCGACGCGGAACAACAGCCCCTCCGAGACCTCGGCCAGCTGCCGGGTCGTCAGCTCGCCGGCCAGGGTCAGCGCCGTGAGCACCGACTGGGCGTGGGCGGCGACGGGCGAGACCGCGTCCCGGGCCAGAGCCGCCCAGTCGGCGATCCGCGCCCGCTCCTCCCGCGGGTCCGGCTCCAGCCGGGTCAGCAGCGGCAGGAAGACCCGGTGGTCCGTGGGGCCGCCGCCGCGCAGCAGCCGGGCCACGCAGCCGTCGAGCAGGACTGAGCGGTCCAGGGTGCCCGCGCCGGCCAGCTCCGCGAGGGCGCTCTGCCACGCCCCGGGACCGTCCGCCGGCAGCCACCGGACCTCGCGCAGATCGGTGAGCGTGAACATCCCGGAGACCAGCACCGCGAGATGCGGCTCGCCGCGCAGCCGGTCGAGCAGGCCGGACCGGTCCCCGCCCTCGCTGACGTGCTGGATCCAGCCGATGACATAGGCGTCGGTGAGCGGCACCTCGCACTCCGCGCGGCGCACCAGTTCGGCCATGAGCGGGTACGGCACCTCCGCGGCCACCGGCCGAGCCGCGAGCCGGTGCGCGAGGTCGGCGAGCCAGTCGGCGTCCCGGTGCTCCAGTACCCGAAGGACGGACGCGGTAGGTGCCCGGCCCCAGCGCATGTCCGCCGCCGCGAGCCAGCCCGCCACCGCCGCCGCCCCCGAGTGACAGGCGGCCCCGGCCAGATACAGCGCCGGCTGGATCCGCGCGGACTCGTAGTCCCCACTTCGCGTGGTCCGCAGCTCCTTGCGGAGCTCCTTCAACTCCGGTACGTACGAGCGCCGTTCGCTGTCCGAGAGGGCGGTCAGCAGCAGGAGCGTGTACGTCGTGCGGCCCGCTCGCACCGCCTCCATCAGCTCACTCATCGCACACCCCTGCGGCCACCGAGGTGCCCGCCGCCTCCACGACGGCTCCGCGGCGCACCAGCCGCACCGCCAGCGCGTGCTTGCACGGCCCGCGCCCGCCCCGGTACCGCGCCCACCACAGGCAACTGCAACTGAGCGTCCCCGCCTCGTCCCGCACCCGGTGCGCATGCCCGTCCTCCGCCGTCACCGTGGCCAGGGCGCCGTCCAGTGCCACCGCGCCGGCCGCCACCAGGGCCCGGGCGGAGCGCAGCCGCGGGTTGTGCCGCTCGGCGCGCCCGGCGTCGTAGGGCAGCTCGCGGTGGAAGTAGGCCGCCTCCGCCGTGTCGTAGCCGACCTGGCCCGAGGTGCCGAGCCGGACCAGGGCGGCGCGGACCCGCTCCGGGGTCAGGCCGGAGGCGGCGGCGAGGTCCGCGACGTCCACGCGGGGCTCCCAGGCCAGCAGCACCGAGACCAGCTCGGCGTCCGCCGCGGTCTCCTCGGCGGCCAGCGCCTCCAGCACGCCGCCCTCCCCGGAGAAGCCGCGCGAGGCGTCCGGTGACAGCGTCAAGGTGAGCCGCATGCCGGGCAGGACGACCTCCCAGGCCGCGGCGGCCGGGGCGGCACCGGTGGCCGCCGGGCCGTACACCCGTAGGGCCGTCGCGTACCGCAGCACCCGCTGGAGCGCGGCCAGCCGCTCCGGGCCCGGCAGGCAGACCGCGCCCGGCACCGCCCGGGTCGTCGGCCGCAGGCCGCGGCCCACCGGCACCACCCAGCGCGGGCCGGCCGGGGCCCGCCGCGCCGCGTCCGCCCGGGGCAGTCCGCGCAGGAACCGCACCGCCTCGTCGGCCGGCAGCGCCGCCCGCAGGTCGAAGCCGGCCGCGACCACCTGGGCCTCGGCGAAGCCCCGCAGCCAGCGGTCGGGCAGCGGGACCTTCTTCTCCACCACGGGACCGTCCAGTGTGGTGACCGCCAGCTCCTCCGGGCCGACCCGCAGATGCAGCGGATCGTCGCCGCCGAGCCGGGACAGCGCCTCCCGCAGCGGGTTGTTGACGTCGACGTTCGTCGTGCCGTGCCCCACCTCGCCGCCGTCGAGGCCCTGCGTCAGCACGTCAAGGCGCGCGTACACCCCGCCGCAGCCGGAGAAGGACTCGAAGCGCAGCCGGTCGCCGTTGCCCGTCACCACCGGGTCGAGCGAGGCGCGCAGCCGCGGCTGGTAGTAGCGTGCCGCGGCCACGTCGGCCACCGCGAGCAGCCCGGCGGCGGCCGTCCGGGGCGAGGTCAGGAAGCCCGCGAAGAAACGCGGATGGTCCTGGACCCCGGTGGGTGTCGCCCCTCGGGAGGTTTCCAGCCCGAGCCGGCGCCCGTCCGCGGCGGACTCCAGCGTGGAGGACCGGCGATAGGCCACGGCCTGCAGTGATCGCGTCATGGAAAAACCGTAGAGGCGACCACTGACAATGACCTTGACCTGCGGAAACACCCCGTCCGGCAGGGGAGTTGCCGTGCCGCGCGCCGGGGGATGACGCCGGCGCGCGACACGCTGCGCAGCGTACGGGACCGGCCGGCCCCGCCCGGTGATTACTGGCCGACGCGCCCCGGCTGGAGCGTCCGCGAGAAGAGCACGGTGCCGTCCTGCTCGCGCAGCCGGACCGTCAGTTCGCCGCTGCCGCCGTCGATGTCGACCTCGCCGAAGAACTGGTAGCCGCCCGCCGGCGACACGTTCGACGCGGTCGGTGCCTTCACGAACACCCGCTCCGGACCGAACGTGCCGTCCAGTTCGCTGGCCGGGAAGGCACCGGCGTTCAGCGGCCCGGACACGAACTCCCAGAACGGCTCGAAGTCGGTGAACACCGCCCGCGAGGGCTGGTAGTGCTGGGCGGAAGTGTGGTGGACGTCCGCCGTCAGCCACACCGTGCCGGTGATCCGCCGGTGCTTGACGAACCGCAGCAGTTCGGCGATCTGCAGCTCACGGCCGAGCGGCGCGCCCGGGTCGCCCTGCGCCACCGCCTCGAAGTTCGGCCGGTTCTCGGTGGTGTCGGGCACGACCAGACCGAGCGGCATGTCGGCGGCGAGCACCTTCCACACCGCACGGGAACGGGCCAGCTCCCGCTTCAGCCACTCCAGTTGCTCCCGCCCCATGATCCCCTGCGGGTCGGTGGTCTGGTCGTCCGGGGAGTTGGCGTTGCGGTACGTCCGCATGTCCAGCACGAACACGTCCAGCAGCGGGCCCTGCCGCAGCACCCGGTTGACCCGGCCCTCCCGGGCGCCGGGACGCAGCGTCGAGACCGGGAAGTACTCGCCGAAGGCCCGCCGGGCGCGCGCGGCGAGGACGTCGACGCTCTTCTCGGTGTACCGGGTGTCCGTGGTGGCGATCACCTCGCCCGGGTACCAGTTGTTGCGGACCTCGTGGTCGTCCCACTGGATGATCGAGGGCACTTGGGCGTTGAACCGGCGCAGGTTCGCGTCCAGCAGGTTGTAGCGGAAGTTGCCCCGGAACTCCGCGAGGGTCTCGGCGACCTTCGACTTCTCCTCGGTGGTGACGTTCCGCCAGGTGCCGCCGTCGGGCAGGGCCTGGGTGGCGGTGAGGGGGCCGTCGGCGTAGATGTTGTCGCCGCTGCACAGGAAGAAGTCCGGGTCGAGCCGTGCCATCGCGTCGTAGATGCGATAGCCGCCCAGTTCGGGGTTGATCCCCCAGCCCTGCCCGGCCAGGTCGCCCGACCACAGGAACCGGACACCCTCGCGGCGGCGCCGGGAGACGGTGCGGAAGGTGCCGGTCACCGGTTCGCCGGTGCGGCGCGGGTCGTCCGGGTCGGCCAGCAGCACCCGGTAGTGGATCTGCTCGCCCGAGGGCAGGCCGTGCAGCCGGGTGGTGCCGGTGAAGTCCGTGCCGGCGCCCAGCAGCGGGCCGTGCCGGCGGAGCGGATGGCGGAACGACTCGGTGGCCGCCGTCTCCACGATCATCCGGGCCGGCCGGTCCGACCGCACCCAGACCAGACCGGAGTCGGCGGTGACATCGCCCGTCTGCACACCCCAGTCCGCCCGGGGGCGCCCGGACCGGGCGAAGGCCGGGGCCGCGCCGAGGCCCACGGGCAGGGTCAGGGCCGCCGACGCGGCCAGCGAGCCGCGCAGGACACTGCGGCGGCCGGGGGACGGACGGTGTGACATGGCTGCGCCTCCAGGCACGGGATCAGGCCGGTGTGCGCAGCCACACCTACTGACCCGCCACGGCGCGCACGCGAACCGGAGGTGAACAACGAGACCCGCGCGCGCGGGAGTCGGGGCGGCCGGCACCCGTACGGGCCGGAAGGCGCCGACGACCGGTCAGCGGCTGCCGTCCAGGATGACCCGGGCGACCAGCGCCGGGTCGTCGTTCATGGGGCAGTGGCCGCAGCCGGGCAGCCGTACCAGGCGCGCGTGCGGGATGAGCCGCTTGGCGCGGACGCCCTGACGCCGCACCAGGATGCGGTCCTGGGTGCCCCAGGCCACCGTCACCGGCAGGCCCGGCAGGCCGTCGGTGAACCGTACGGTGGCGCCCGCGCGCAGGGTGGCCTCGAAGCCGACGGCACTCGCGAGCGCGCGCGTCTCGGCGACCACGGCCTCCGGCGCACGGCGCCCAGGACGGCTGTAGATCGTGCTGGTCAGCGCGGTGCGTCCGGCCGCCGTACGGCTCAGCCGCTCCACCAGCGGCACCGGCATCCGCTGGGCGATGCCCCGCATGGCGAGCAGCAGCGTGAAGGCGTACCGGCGCTCGGCCTCCGTCCAGAACCCGGCGGGGGACAGGGCGGTGACGGTCCGTACGAGTTTCTCCCGGCCCAGCTCCAGGGCGAGCAGGCCGCCCAACGAGTTGCCGGCGATGTGCGGGCGGTCCAGTTCCAGGGCCTCGAACAGCGCGCCCAGCACCGAGTTGGTCGTCGGCAGGTCGTAGGCGAGGTCGTCCGGCAGGGCGGGGGAGGCGCCGAAGCCGGGAAGGTCGACGGTGATCACCTCGCGCTCGGTGGCCAGGATGTCCACGACCGGGTCCCAGGCCTGCCGGTGGTGTCCGATGCCGTGCAGCAGGACCAGCGGATCGCCCCGTCCCACGCGCGCGTAGGACACGGTCACGTCCTTCGGGCCGTGCGCGGTGGGGACTGCGAAGGAGGCGGTGGCGGACATGACTGCTCCTCGTCTGGCTGCTGACGGTCTGGCTGCTGACGGTCCGGGCTGCCGGCGGACGGCGTGAGACAGCTTGTCAGCAATTGCTACCGACGGGTAGCCCCTTGGGGCCGGGCTCTGCGACGGGAGCTTTGCCGCGATGTCACACACGACCGCGCGTACGAACGCCTCGTGAACGCTCCGCGCCGGGTCGCCTGTGCGGGGACCGAGGGGCCGACGATTGGTCTTGACCAAGGGTGGCGGCGGCCCTATCGTCACAGATAAGTGCAACAACCTTTAATAAACAAGGGCGCTAAAAACTGCCGGACCACGGCTCTTGCGGAGGACAGGGTGGGGACCACGCAGCTGGAATCGGTGCCGGAACCGAAGTACTGGCATCTCAGGACCGTGCTCAGTGAGGCACTGGACTCGGAGTTCTCGGTCGGTGAGATCCTGCCCAACGAGCGGGACCTCGCGGCCCGCTTCGGGGTGGCCCGCGCCACGCTCCGCCAGGCCCTGGAGCAACTGGAGCTGGAGGGCCGGCTCCAACGCCGCCGCGGTGTCGGTACGACCGTCGCGCCCCCGCGCGTGGGAGTGGCCGTCGGCACCGAGCAGCACGCCTGGCCGGGCGCCCCGGAAGACGCCTGGCAGCCCGTCGACAGCGCCATGGAGGTCCCGCCGGCGGCCGTCGCCGCCGCCCTGGAGACCGGCTCGGACGACACCGTGCACACGGTCCGCCGCTCCCGCACGTCCCACGGCCAGCTCGTCGCCACGGAACTGCTCTACATCCCCGCCGCCTCGGTGCCCGACCTGACCGCGATCGACGCCCCGTCCGGCGCGGCCCGCGCGCGTGCGGTGCTGCGCGAGGTGCAGCACCTTCCGCTGGAGGGGCAGGACCGCGCCGTGGAACTGGGCTCCGCGCGCGCGGACGACGCCAGGGACCTCGACCGGCTCCCCGGCTCGCCCGTCCTCGTCGTCACCACCCGCTTCTTCGCCCAGGGCCGCACCGCCGCCCTCTCCGTGGCCACCTACCGCGCCGACACCTGCCGGCTCACCTTCGGCGACTCACCCGGCGTGGAGATACACCACACCCCCGAACAGCGGGCCTCCTGACCCGGGCCGGGTCAGCTCCGCTGTACCCGCGCTCTGGAGTCACCCCGGGGACCGGACCGGTTCCGACCCCGGGGTGCCGATGTCCGTCGCAGCGGTGATCCAAGCCGTCGGCAGACGTACCGCGCCACCTCTCACCGGCGGGCCGTCACCGTGCTCTCGACCGCGAAGAGCTGTTCCTCGACATGGTCCAGGGCCAGTCGTAGGGCGCCCGTGGCCACGGCCGCCTCGCCCAGCAGGGACAGGGCCACCCGGGGCGGACGCAGGCAGTAACGGGCCAGTTCGCGGCGCAGGGGCTCCAGGACGCCGTCCAGGCCCGCCGCCCAGCCGCCGATCACCACCAGCTCGGGGTCGAGCGCCAGCACCAGCGCCGCCACATCGTGCACGAGGCGCCGGATGAACCGTTCGACGGCCGCCCGTGCCCGCTGGTCGCCCTCGCGGGCCAGCGCGAACACCTGGGCCACCGCCTGCTCGTCCAGCGGGTGCAGCGGTTCGTCGGTGGTCGACAGCAGCGTCTCCGGGGTCGCCTCCCGGCCCAGCAGGTGCAGGGCGCCGATCTCCCCGGCGGCCCCGCCGTACCCGCGGTGCAGGCGTCCGCCGATCAGCGAACCCGCCCCCGGGCTCAGCCCGGCCAGCACGAACACCACGTCGTCCGTCTCCCTGGCCGCACCCTTCCAGTGCTCGGCGACGGCCGCCGCGTTGGCGTCGTTCTCCACCAACACCGGGCACTTGAAGGAGCGGCTGAGCCGGTCGCCGAGGCTCAGGCCCGTCCACTGGGGCAGGGCCGTGCTCAGCCGTACCGTGCCGCCCGCCTCCACGATGCCCGGCGTGCCCACGCCGACCGCCCGCAGCGAACCGCGCGCGACCCCGGCCCGGCGCAGCAGCTCGGCGACGGCGCCGCGCAGCCGGTCCAGCCGGTCGTCGGCCGACGCGCTCACGTCGACCTCCTTGGCCTGCGCGCCCAACACCCGTCCGTCCAGGTCGGACAGGAGCGCGGCGACGCGGTGCGGACCGATCTCCAGGCCCAGCAGATGCCCCGCCTCGGCGCGGAACCGGAACCGGCGGGCGGGCCGCCCCTGGCGCCGCGTGGCGCTCCCCTCGGCCACCGTCTCCACGACCAGACCGGCCTCGATGAGCCCCTCGACGACGCCCTCGACGGTCGGCCGGGACAGCCCCGTGACCCGGGTGACCTCGGTGAGGGTCGCGCAGTCCGTGGCACGCAGCGCGTGCAGCACCACCGCGGAATTGATCCTTCGCAGCAGCGAGGGATCGCCACCGGTCAGCTGCCCCACCGTCCGTCCTCCCAGCTCGCGGCCGTGTTGGCCGGATCGTACTCGGCCCGGCGCACCCCGGCGAGAGCCGGGCTCCGCGCGGCCCGTCAGCGCGGCTCCACGAACCTCGACTCGTACGCGGCGATCACCGCCTGCGTCCGGTCGCGCGCCCCGAGCTTGGCCAGTACACCGCTCACATGCGACTTCACCGTCTCGGTCCCCACCACCAGCCGCTCGGCGATCTCCGCGTTCGACAGCCCGCGCGCCATCAGCCGCAGCACCTCCGCCTCCCGCTCCGTCAGCCGCGCCCGCGCCGGCACCGCGCGGGCCGGGCGAGCGGCGGCGCCGTCGCCGTACCGGGCGGCGAGGCGGCGTACGGAGGCCGGGAACAGCAGCGACTCGCCCTCCGCGACCAGCCGTACCGCGTGCACGATCTCGGCGGGCCGGGCCCGTTTCAGCAGGAAGCCGTCGGCGCCCGCGCGCAGCGCCTCGTACACGAGCTCGTCGTCCTCGAACGTGGTCACCACCAGGATCTTCGGCGGCGCGTCGACCGTCCGCAGCACCGCGCGCGTGGCCTCGATCCCGTCCATGAGCGGCATCCGGACGTCCATCGCGACGACGTCGGGGCGCAGCCGGCGCACCAGCGGGATGACCGCCGCCCCGTTGGCCGCCTCGCCCACCACCTCGATGTCGGGCTGCGCCTCAAGCACGGCGCGCAGACCCGCGCGGACCAGGGGCTCGTCGTCCACCAGAAGTACGCTGACCGGCATCCGGCCACCCTAGATCAGCCGAGTGGCAGCTCCGCCCGCACCTGCCACTCACCCCCGTCCGGACCGGTGCGCGCGCTGCCCCCGAGCAGGGCGGCACGCTCCCGTATACCGCGCAGCCCGCTGCCCCGCGTGGCCCCGGGCGCCCCGGCCGGCAACGGGTTGCGCACCTCCAGGCGGAGGGCGTCCGCGGCGACGGCCACCCGCACCCGCACCGGGACGGCACCGGCGTGCCGCAGCACGTTGGTGAGCGCCTCCTGGAGGATGCGGTACCCCTCGCGCGAGACCGGGCCGGCCACCTCCGCCACCGGTCCGGTGACCCGCGCGTCGACCTCGGCGCCCGAGGCGCGGGCCGACTCCAGCAGCCGTTCGGCGTCGGCCAGCGTGGGCCGGGCGCTCGCCGGGTGCTCGGACTCACGCAGCACCCCGAGCACCCGCTCCAGGTCGGCCAGCGCGGCTCGCCCGGTCTCCTCCACGGCCTCCAGCGCGCGGTCGGTGAACGCCGGATCGCCCGCCGCGCGCGCCGCGCCCGCCTGCACCACCGCCACGGTCAGGGCGTGCCCGATGGAGTCGTGCAACTCGCGCGCGATACGCGTGCGCTCCAGCAGCTGCTCGGTGCGCTCCTCCAGGGCGGCCAGCCGCTCGGCCGCGGACGGACCCAGCAGCCGGCGCGCGCACCCCGTGACCAGCTCACCGAGCCCCACCACGGCGCCGTACAGGGCGAGCAGCGGCACCGGGGCCAGCAGGGCGTACGCCGGGTGCGGTCCGAGCCGGTCCAGCACGGGGACACCGGACGGCGCCCGCCCCCAGCCGCACCGCGCCAGTTCGACGGCCATGACCGGCAGCCACACCGACGCGCAGGCGGTCACGCCGCCCAGGACCATCCGCAGCTCCAGCCACAGCACCGTGCGCACCCGGTCCCGGGCGCTCGCCGACGGCGTCACGGAGATGTCCGGGTCCCCCTGACCGGGCGTCAGCAGCATCCGGGCCTGCACTCCTTCGCCCACCCGCACGGCGGGCAGCAGCCCGACCGGCACGAGCACGAGCGCCGGCACCCAGGGTCTCGACATGTCGACGAACATCCACACGCTCTGCGCCAGCATCGGCACCCACAGATGGAGCAGGCGCGTGTACGTCGTCCCGCGCAGCAGCGGGCGCAGGAAGCGGGCCATGCGGTCATCCTCGCAGCCACCACTGACAACCCGCCTCCCTCGCGCGGGGGAGACGATCCCCACCGGCGGGGGACGACCGGAAGCCGACGCCCGGCCAGGCTGCTGCCATGACCAGCATCGACGTACGCGACCTCACCAAGGAGTACGGCGCCCGGCGGGCCGTGGACGGGCTCACCTTCAGCGTCCCGCCCGGCCGCGTCACCGGCTTCCTCGGTCCCAACGGCGCCGGGAAGTCCACCACCATGCGGCTCGTCCTCGGCCTCGACCGGCCCACTTCCGGCACCGCCACCATCGGCGGGCGCCCCTATGGCGCGCTCCACACACCCCTGCGGCACGTGGGCGCCCTGCTGGACGCGGGCGCCGCGCACGGCTCGCGCACCGCCCGCGACCATCTGCGCATCCTGGCCGCGAGCAACCGCATCCCCGTCCGCCGGGTCGACGCCGTCCTGGCGGAGACCGGGCTGGCCGGGGTGGCAGGACGCCGGGTGCGGACGTTCTCGCTCGGCATGCGCCAACGGCTCGGCATCGCCGCCGCGTTGCTCGGCGAGCCCGAGGTCGTCCTGCTCGACGAGCCCGCCAACGGCCTGGATCCCGAGGGCATCGTCTGGATCCGGACGCTGCTGCGCCGGCTCGCCGCCCAGGGCCGGGCGGTGCTGGTCTCCAGCCATCTGATGAACGAGACCGCCGCGTTCGCCGACCACCTGGTCGTCCTCGGCCGCGGCCGGCTCCTCGCCGACACCCCGGTCAAGGACTTCATCCACGCGCGCGTACGGCCCGACGTCCGCGTCCGCACCACCGAGCCCGGCGCGCTCGGCGACCTCCTCACCCGGCATGGCTACGACGCCTCCCGCGCGGCCGACGGCACCTGGACCGTGCGGCACGCGCGCGTGGACGAGCTCGGCCCGCTGCTGGCGGAGGCGAACATCCCCGTACTGGAACTCGCCGCCCAGGAGGCCACCCTGGAACAGGCCTACCTCGATCTGACCGCGTCCGAAGCCGAGTTCACCGCACTGTCCCAGGAGGCCTGACCATGCCCTTCGCGCCCGCGCTGCACGCCGAGTGGATCAAGATCCGCACCCTGCGCTCGCTGCTGTCCGCCCTCGCGGCGATGCTGCTCGCCACGGCCGCCTTCGCCGCGCTCGCGACGGCCGAGGCCGACGGGGGTGACGCCGACCCGCTGTTCTCGGTGTTCTTCGGCATCAGCTTCGGACAGATCGCCGCGATCGCCTTCGGCACCACGGCGGTGTCGGCCGAGTTCCGGAACGGGGCGCTCGGGGTGACGCTGGCGGCGCTGCCCGACCGGCTGCGCTGGTTCGCGGCGAAGGCCACGGCGATCGCGCTGCCCACGCTCGGGGTCGGCCTGCTCACCGGCCTGGCGACCCTGCTGGTCGGCAAGGCGGTCCTCGGGGACTCCGGGCCGTCCTGGGGGCAGGGACTGCGCGGCGCGGTCGGCTGCGGGCTGCACCTGACGCTGATGGCCCTGTTCGCCGCCGGACTCGCGGCCGTGCTGCGCAGCGGGACGGCCACCCTGTCGGTCCTGATCCCGTTCCTGCTGATCGTGTCCTTCGTGGTCGGCGACCTGTCCGGCGGAGTGGCCGACTTCCTGCCCGACCGGGCGGGCCAAGTCGCCCTGCACAGCGATGGGGACGGGACCCTCGGGCCGTGGGGCGGGCTCGCGGTCAGCGCGCTGTGGACGGGCGCGGCACTGTTCGCGGGCGCCTGGTGCGTGCGGCGCCGGGACGCCTGACGGCCCGCCAATTGTCAGTGGTGCCCGCTTTACTGGTTCGCATGGACATCGCGAACCAGCTGGCCCTGATCGACCGGCTGTGCGCCCGGGAGTTCCCGGCCGAGCGCGGCAGGACGGACGTGGGCACGGGCGGCCCGGGGTATCTGACGGCCGAGTTACTCCACAGCGGAGACCCCGGCGAGGCCGACGCCGCGGACCGGGAGGAGACCGAGGCGCAGTACGAGGCCGACCGTGACGCGCTCGCGGAGCGGCTCAGCGAGCGCTGGGGGCCACCCCAGCACTTCAGCCTGTACAGCGTGCTGGAGCGGTTGACGGTGGGCGACGCGGTCGTGGCGGAGCCGTGGGGCACCCTGAGCGGACACGTCCCGGACGTCCAGCTCTGGCACATACCCGGGGCCGGCCGCTGGTTCGCCCTCGGCGTGTCACGGTGGGGCGGGGAGCCGCCGTACCGGCTGCTGGCTGTGGTGACGGAGACGGACCCGGTCTGAGCGACGCCGCGGCGAGGGAGGCGGCCGCTCAGCCGTCCGCCGCCACCCGCAGCCGGGCGAACTCCTCCGCCATCGTCGCCACGGTCCAATGGGCGTTCAGGCCGCTGGGGTTGGGCAGCACCCACACCCGGGTGTCCCCGATGACCCGCTCCTGCGGTCCGACCTTGGCGGTGCGGTCCGCGAAGGCGGCCCGGTACGCGGTCACCCCGACCACGGCCAGCCACCTCGGCTTGCACCGCGTCACCTTGTCGGACAGCAGCCGGCCGCCCTCGGCGTACTCCTCGGCGCTCAGCTCGTCCGCCCGCGCGGTGGCCCGCGCCACCACGTTGGTGATGCCCAGCCCGTACGACAGCAGCTCGCCCTGCTCGGCCGGCCTGAGCAGCCTCGGCGTGAAGCCGGACAGGTGCAGCGCAGGCCAGAACCGGTTGCCCGGGCGGGCGAAGTGCCGGCCCGTCGCCGCCGACATCAGCCCGGGGTTGATACCGCAGAACAGCACCCGCAGGCCGTCCGCGACCACGTCCGGTACGAGACGGTCGCGGGCGGCCTCCAGGTCGGCCCTGGTGAGGCGGGGCGGGGGAGTCAGAGGATCGCTCCGGGGGTGTAGCCGGCGGCCTCCGGGTGCCGCTCGACGATCTCCTCGACGCGGCCGACGACCACCCGGACCTGGTCGGCGGCGGCACCGGTGAAGGACAGCTTGTCGGCCATCAGCGCGGCCAGTCGCTCACGGTCGAGCGGCAGGCGCTCATCGGCGGCGAGCTTGTCCAGCAGGTCGTTGCGCTCGGCACCCTGCTCGCGCATGGCGAGCGCGGTCGCCACGGCGTTCTCCTTGATCGCCTCGTGCGCGACCTCGCGGCCGACGCCGGCCCGCACGGCACCCATCAGCACCTTGGTGGTGGCGAGGAACGGCAGATAGCGGTCCAGCTCACGGGCGACGACGGCCGGGAACGCGCCGAACTCGTCGAGGACGGTCAGGAAGGTCTCCAGCAGGCCGTCCAGGGCGAAGAACGCGTCGGGCAGCGCCACCCGGCGCACCACCGAGCAGGACACGTCGCCCTCGTTCCACTGGTCGCCGGCCAGCTCGCCGGTCATCGAGGCGTAGCCGCGCAGGATGACCATGAGGCCGTTGACGCGCTCGCAGGAGCGGGTGTTCATCTTGTGCGGCATCGCCGAGGAGCCGACCTGACCGGGCTTGAAGCCCTCGGTGACCAGCTCGTGCCCGGCCATCAGCCGGACCGTCTTGGCCAGCGAGGACGGCGCCGCCGCCAGCTGCACCAGCGCGGTGACGACCTCGTAGTCCAGCGAGCGCGGGTAGACCTGGCCGACCGAGGTGAACGCCTGCGCGAAGCCCAGGTGGCCGGCGATCCGGTGCTCCAGCTCGGCGAGCTTCGCCGCGTCGCCGCCCAGCAGGTCCAGCATGTCCTGCGCGGTACCGACCGGGCCCTTGATGCCGCGCAGCGGGTAGCGGCCGAGCAGCTCCTCGACGCGGCCGTACGCCACCAGCAGCTCGTCGGCCGCCGTCGCGAAACGCTTGCCGAGGGTGGTGGCCTGCGCGGCGACGTTGTGCGAGCGGCCGGCCATGACCAGCTCCGCGTACTCGCCGGCCAGCTTGCCGAGGCGGGCCAGCACGGCCACCGTACGGTCGCGCATCAGCTCCAGCGACAGCCGGATCTGCAACTGCTCGACGTTCTCGGTGAGGTCGCGCGAGGTCATGCCCTTGTGCACGTGCTCGTGCCCGGCGAGGTCGTTGAACTCCTCGATGCGGGCCTTCACGTCGTGCCGCGTGACCTTCTCGCGCTCGGCGATCGAGGCCAGGTCGACGGTGTCGAGGACACGCTCGTAGTCGGCGATCGCCTCGTCCGGCACCTCGATGCCGAGGTCCTTCTGGGCGCGCAGCACGGCGAGCCAGAGCTGCCGCTCCAGCTTCACCTTCTGCTCGGGCGACCAGAGCGTGGCGAGCTGGGCGGAGGCGTAGCGTCCGGCGAGGACGTTCGGGATGCGGGGCTTGGCGGGCGCAGAAGTCACGTGTCCAGAGTCTACTGGCGATTCGTGCAGGCCAGCGCCATGGGGTGGTTCGGCGGAAGCTACGAGAGCCTGGTCACCGGGCGGCGTCCGCCAGCTCAGCCAGCACGTCAGCGTGGCACCGCTCGGGCGCGCACCAGCAGGCCAGCGTCCTGCCGCGCAGCTCCGCGACCAGCTCCAACAGCTCCGGACGCTCCAGCAGCCGCGCCCGGTACATCGCCATCACCTCGGACCGGGTGCCGTCCCGCTTCTTCTTCGGGGTGTCGTAGGCGAAGGGGTTGTACAGCGGATGCCGGGGCAGGTCCCAGCCGCCCATGGTCCAGCGCCGGCCCACATAGACGAGGCCGGCCGGGGCGTGCTCCAGCCGGGGGCCGAGTTCATGGATCCGGCCCCGGACATTGACCACACGAGTCCGCATACCGGCGAGGTTACTCCGGCCGTACGGCACCGGCCCGGGAGGCCGACCCCACTGTCTGAGCGCCGCCCTTCGCCGCACGATCCACGCCGCCCGGGAGCAGGGTGTCCCCCACTCGGTGCGCGGCGGCGGACACGACTGGACCGGCCGGCCGCCGACCGATGGCGGCCTCACCCTCGACCTGTCCGGTCTGCGTCACGTGCGGGTGGATCCGGACACCACGGTGGCCGAGGTGGCGGGAGGCGTGACCAACGCCGACCTCGCCCGCGCCGCCCGGCCCTTCGGCCCCACCGCGGCGACCGGCACCGTCGGCTCGGTCGGCATGGCAGGCCTGAGCCTCGGCGGCGGCTACGGGCGGCGATTTCGGCGTGGTCACCGCACGGCGCGTCCAGCTCCACCGGACGCCTGCGCTGCTGTCCGGCCGCATCCTGTTCCCCTGGGCGCGGGCGTCCGCCGTGCTGGCCCGGCCGGCCGAGCTCATACCCGAAGGGCCCGACGAGCTGACCGCGCAGTGCGGCTTCCTGGCCGGTTCCCGCCGGAGGCCGTGACCGGAGCGACCGGAGCGATAGGAGCACCGTGTGGGGTGCGCCTGCTCCAGGCACCGAGCGTCCGACTGGAAGGCGCCGCTCAACGCCTTCCAGAGGGCGCGCCGCAGCTCATGGGACACGGCGAATCAACGGCCCCGGCGCCCTCCGCCGTCGTGGTTCGGCTCAGGACCTGAGTCCGCCGTAGTCGGTGTGCTTGTCGCGCCAGACGGCGTGGGGATGGGGATCGGTGAGGACGATGCCGTCGTGCATGGAGAACTCGATCCACACCGACGGGCCGTCTATGCGGACGTAGTCACCGGGATCGGTCAGCAGTGTCGATCCGGTGAAGCCGACGTGGGTGTCGGGAAGTTCGGCCCGGTAGCGGTCGAGGAACCTGCGGGCGTCCGCTTCGGGCAGGTCGCCGACGTAGCGGACGATGGCGGCGACGAGCAGGTCACGTTGCGCGGCTGTCAGATCGCGGGCGGCGATGCCTTCGGACCTCCGGGGAAACCTCCAGTCCCGGTGCGGGCCGAGCAGAAGGTCGTCGTGCCGCCCCCTGAGTCCGGCCGTCGCCGCCTGCGGGGCGTCGAGGGACTGGAGCAGGGCGGAGAGGGCCTGCTGTTCCGCTCGTTCGGGCTGGTCGGGCATGCCGTGCCGGGTGAAGGACCGGAACGGCTCGATGCCGCGGAAGGCGGGTGTGGCACCGATCAGGCGTCCGTCGGCGTAGGTGTTGGCGACCGCGAGGTGATGGCCGCCGAACTGCAGTTGCCAGATCCCGGTGTCGGTGGGTGTGCCGAGGAAGGCGACGAAGAAGTTGCCGCGCCCGTACGCGTCGCCACCGCCGTGCCGGTGAAGGTACTCGTCCGCGTCGAGGTGCTGTCGGATCCTGTCGTATCCCAAGCCCGGCGACGAGCACAGGGCCATGGCGAGCAGGGCGTTGAGGGCCGTCCACTGAGGGGAGGACAGTGTGCCGGTGCGTACGCCGACGCGGCCTCGGTTCAGGTGGTACTCGGGGAAGTTGGACCAGTTCGCGGCGTTGCGCAGCGTCCGCGTCTGGAACAGGTCCTTCCGCTGTGCGTGGCTCAGCGTGTCGGCGAAGGCGTGGGCCAGTGCCGCCAGGCGCGGAGTCCCGGCCCCGGGCGGTGAGGCATCTTGGTTCAGGATGGTCATCGGTCGCTACTCCATACCGGTCTTGCCGGGGGTCCAGAACGGCTTGGTGATGATGTCGCGGTGGTTCCAGCCACGGTCGCGGACCAGGTGGGCGCGCACGAGCTGGATGGTGCGGGCCTCGCCCGCGAGGTAGGCCGTGCCCGGTGTGCTCGGGAGGGAGAGGGCCGCGACGCCGGCGACGAGAGGGGCCGAGTTCGCTGCCGGCCGGCCGTGGCGGTGCAGCCATGTGGGGGTGCCTGGGATGTCGAGCCGATCCTCGGGGGTGTCGACCTCGATCACCGAGTGGACCGGCGTGTCCCGGGTGTTCCCGAGTCCGCGGATCATGGCGCCGAAAGCGACCTGCGCGGTCTCGTCGCCGACGAACAGATGGTACGAACTGGGCCGGGTCACGAAGGTGCCCCGCGGCTTGAGCAGGTGGACCGCGTCACCCTCCCGCACGTTCCGTGCCCACCGGGCTCCCGGGCCGTCGCCGTGCGCGCCGGCGTGGTCGAACACCCGTAGTTCGAGGCGCTGCCCGTCGTAGGCCCAGACGAGTAGGTGCGCAGGGCGCCGGCGAGCCGGTCGACGACGCGGTTGTCCGCGTTCACCTGGATGCGGATCTGCTGGCCCGGGGTGACCTCAAGTCCGGCGATGTCGTCGCCGGTCAGGGTGATCGCCAGCACGCGGCCACGGGCCACGCCGACGCTGCCGACGGTGGCCGAGGCGAGGATGCAGTCGAGGAGCGGGTCGAGGAGTCGTCTCATGACGCGGTACCTCCCTCTCAGTCCCCGGATCGCCGGGTGCGGTGGGCCGCCCAGGTCATCTCGGCCAGGATCAGGACGGCCACGACCAGTACCAGGGCAGCGACGACCTTCAGCGCGGTCCCGGCACTGGCGGTGTAGGCGGCGATGACGGCGTCGTGTCGGCCCGGCGCGGCCGCGAGGGCTTCGGCGACGGTGCCGGGTGTCCTGCCACCGCTCGTCACATCCGGGGTGACCTCGCTGAGGTGACGCGTGAACCGGGCGGTCAGCAGGGTGCCGATGACGGCGACGCCGAGTGCGCTGCCGAACTCGCGTGTCGTGGACTGCAGACCGCCGGCGACTCCTGCCTGCCGAGGGGGAAGAGCGCCGGATATCGCCGCGGTCAGGGCGGGGACCGAGAGGGCGGTGCCGGTGCCGACGACGACCAGCCAGCAGGCGTAGACGAGGTAGCCGTGGTGCAGCGCGGTGGCCAGGCCGTAGATGCCGCAGGCGATGACGACGAAGGCGACACCGATGACAGTGCGCTGACCGTATCGGCGCACGAGATCCGGCACGAACCGGGCGAGCGCCACGACGGGGATCGTCATGGGCACGACCCCGAGCCCGGCTTGCAGGACGGTGAACCCGCGGCCGTACTGCATGAGGGAGGCGTTGAGGTAGAAGAACCCGAACATGCCGAAGAAGACGATCAGCATCCCCAGACTCGCGGCCCGCAGCTCGGGGATCTTGAACAGCCGAGGGTCGAGCAAGGGGTGGGCGACCCTCAGTTCCATGACGGTCCAGGCACCGAAGAGTACGACCGCCGCGGCGAAGGAGCCGATCACGAAGGCGCCGGCCCAGCCGCGTTCGGGGCCCTGGGTGATGCCGAGGAGAAGTGCGAGGATCGCGAGCGTCAGGACCACCGCGGCGGGGAGGTCGAGGGGGCGGTCATGGCGGGAGCTCCGGGGGGCACCGAGCGCGACCCACAGCGCGCAGCCGGCCGCGATGGGTGCGACGGCGATGAAGAGCCAGCGCCAGGAGCCCGCTGACAGGACCGCTCCGCCGCCGACGTTGCCGATGACGCCGCCGATGCCGGTCATCCCCGCCCAGATCGCGATGGCGCGGGGGCGGCGGGCGGGCTCGGTGGCGTGGATCAGCACGGCCAGGGCGTTGGGAAGCACGCAGGCCGCGCCGATGCCGGTGACGGCACGGCCGATGAGCATGACGGGTACGGCGCCCGCCGCCGCGGAGACGACGGAGCCGAGGGCGAAGATCACCAACCCGGCGATCAGCGCGCCTTTGCGGCCGAACCTGTCACCGACCGCTCCGGCCGGGATGACCAGGCTGGCGAAGAGGACGACGTAGGCGTCCACGATCCACAGCAGCTGCGAGGCACTCGGGTGCAGCCCGCTCGCGGCCAGTTTCGGTACCGCGAGGTTGATCGAGGCCACGAATCCGACCACCAGGATCGTGCACACCGAGACGCAGGCCAGCACCCAGCCGGGATGCCTGGCAGGTGTGTCGATCTCGTGGCTGCCGTCCATGGAGGCGGGCACGGCACGGGTACTGCTCATCGTGTGATCCGTTCTGGGGAGTCTTGGTCGCCGGCGGTGCGGCGGCTTGGGGCGGCGCCGCCGGCGCCGTGGCAAGGAGGTGTCGAGCCGTCGCCCGTGAGCGCGATCCGCCGTGTCGTCGTCGATGGATCGCGGCACTCGACGGTCAGCCGCCTGACCCGGGGCGGGTGGGCAGGGGAGAGACCTGCGGGCCGGTCACTTGGTGGCCCCGTCGGTGTAGGCGCCCGACAGAATGTCCTCGGTCAGGGTGGGTCCGGTCGGTTCCCAGTTCAGCGTGGCGCGGGTCAGGTCGTTCGATCCGGTCATGCTCTGGCCGAAGAAGTGGCCCACCACGCCGAAGTGCTCGCGCGCCCGCTCCGGGGCGACCGAGACCACCGGGATCTCCAGGGCCGTACCGATGGCCTCCGCGATGGCCCGCGTCGTGATCGACTCCTCGGCCACCGCGTGCAGCCGGGTTCCGGCGGGAGCGCCCTCGATGCCGAGCCGGATGAGCCGGGCGGTGTCGGTGCGATGGACGGCGGACCACGCGGCGGTGCCCTCGCCGACATAGCCGGAGACGGCCTGCTTGCGTGCCGCCGCGACCAGCCAGTTCACGAAGCCCCAGTCGCCCCGCCCGTGGACCGAAGGGGCGAACCTGGTCACGATGGCGCGCACCCCGCGCTCGGCGTGGTCCAGAGCGAGGTTCTCGCTGCCCCCGCGGTCCGATCCCGGACCGACCTCCGGAGAGGCGTCGGTCTCCAGCACCGAACGCTCCTTGACGATGCCGGAAAGGCCGTTCGCGATCGAGAACGCCTTCCCCGTACCCGCGAGCACCTCCAGCATCGCCTCGACGGCTGCCCGCTCGGTGCGGTCGTTCTCCTCCGGGTTGCCCCAGTCGTGCTTGTTGGCCAGGTGTACGACGGCATCGGCCTCGCGTGCACCCGCGCGCAGCGAGTCGAGGTCGTCGAGATCGCCACGCAGTGCGGTGGCTCCCTTGGCGGTCAGCTCGTCGGCCGCGGCCTGCGAGCGGGCCAGTCCCACCACCTTGTGGCCGGCTGACAGCAGTTCGCCGACGGTGGCGGAACCGATCCACCCGGTCGCTCCAGTGACAAAGACGCGCATGTCTGCCATTCCTCCCAGCCCCGTGGGGCACTGATCGCACGGAATCCCTGAGCACGGGTCGTCCGTCTGCGGACAGCACAATTACTGGACACCGTGCACCGTAAAGTTAACAGTAACGGTGCACGGTGTCCAGCAAAGGTAGAGTCGGTGCAATGAACGAGAATGAGACCCGCGTCGGCAGGCCGCGGAGCGAAGCCGCGCGAGCATCCGTGCTCCACGCCGTTGACGACCTGCTCATCGAGGAGGGGTACGCCGCGATGAGCATGAAGGGCATCGCGGCACGAGCCGGCGTCTCGCGGCAGACCGTGTACCGGTGGTGGTCCACCAAGGCTGAGATCCTGTTCGAGGCCAGCGTCCTCGACGCGGTGCAGGAGCTGGCGGTGCCCCCCGCGGAGACCGCTCTCGACGAGCTGGTGTCCTACCTCCAGGCCCTCGCGGAGTTCCTGACCGAGTCTCCTGCCGGGGCGGCGTACCGGGCGCTGCTCGGCGAGGCTCAGCACGACAGGGAGGTGGCGAACCTGATCGCTTCCAGGGACGTCGTGAACGAGAGCGCGAAAACCGTCATCGAGCGAACGGTCCGATCACCCGTGATCGGCCTTGAGCAGGCGAGTGCCGAGCTGGTTGGGCCCCTGTTCTTCGCCGTCCTCAGCGGCCGCGGCACGGCCTCGCTCGACCTCCGCTCACTCGCCCAGCGGTTCCTCGGCGCGGCGAGCCGGTAGGCCCGGCCGGGTGGGACGGGGCAGACGTGCCGCTCCGTCTCAGTCGCTCGGGCCGAGAACCCGCGCGAGCGCGTCGAGGGTCACGTCGACGATGGCGCGCAGCTGCTCCGTGCTCGTTCCGGCTCTGCTCATGACGGCGAGGGACTGGTTCACGGCCGCAAGGTGGGCCGCGAAGGACTCGGCCGCCTCGTCGTGCAGCCGGCCCGCCTTCAGCGCGGTGCGCAGCCGGGTGTGCTGGAGGCCGATCGCCTCCCGTGCGCGCGCCGCGACGCTCGCGCTCAGCACCGGGGTCGCCATGACGGTCTGGGCCACCAGGCATCCGTCGGGCAGCTCGGGGTCCGCGATGCGTTCCAGCGTGACGTCGAAGAACGCCCGCGCGGCCGCCAGGGGCCGGTCGGCGGCGCAGGACAACGCGGCGTCGTACTTGTCTCCGTACCGCGCGGTGTAGCGCTCCAGGCAGCGCAGGAAGAGCGTGTCCTTGTCGCCGAGGGAGGAGTAGATCGAGCTGCGGTTGAGCCCGGTCGCCCGGGACAGGTCGTCCAGCGACGTGTCCGCGTAGCCGGCCCGCCAGAACTGGGTCATCGCGGCGTCGAGCGCCGTGGCGATGTCGAACTGCTTCCTGCCCGCCATGCCGCGCATCCCTCCTGCTCCGCCTTCGTGGTGGAGGCCATCCTCCCTGGTGGAGGCCATTTTCCCATCTTGAACCAATCAGTTCAAGATGGGCTAGGGTGAAAGCGAGAGCAGACCGCCGGCACACCTCACACCAGTGGAGGAGAGTCATGAACGACCCCGCGAGCGGCCCCCACGTCCCCGGCAACCCGGTCCGCGGCCTGCCGCTGCCCGACCTGGCCGGCTTCACCCACCGTTGGGTCGACGCGGGCGGCGTCCGCCTGCACGCGGTCGAGGGCGGCCGGAGGGACGGTTGGGCCGTCGTGCTGCTCGCCGGGTTCCCGCAGACCTGGTGGGCATGGCGCAAGGTGATGCCGTACCTGGCCGACCGATGCCATGTCATCGCGCTCGACCTGCCGGGCCAGGGCCACTCCGAACGCCCGGACATCAGCTATGACACGCACACGGTCGCCGCGCATGTCCATGCCGCGGTCGAGGCGCTCGGAGTCTCGGCATACTGGCTGGTCGCCCACGACATCGGCGCGTGGGTCGCCTTCTCTCTCGCCCTGAAGTACCGGAACCGGTTGCGCGGCCTGGCACTGCTCGACGCCGGCATCCCGGGCATCACCCTCCCCGACGCCATTCCGACCGACCCCGAACAGGCCTGGAAGACCTGGCACTTCGCCTTTCACCTCGTGCCCGACCTGCCCGAGGCACTGCTCGCCGGCCGCGAACGGGAGTACGTCGGGCTGGTTCCTGAGGGCCAAGACCTTCTCCGTCGGCACCTTCGACGACGCCGAGGTCGACCGGTACGCCGCGTCCGTGGCCGCCGACGGCGGTCTCCGCGCCTCCCTGGCCTACTACCGGCACGCGGCCGAGTCGGCGCGGAAGAACCACGAAGCGCTGGACCACCAGCGCCTGACGCTCCCGGTTCTCGGGATCTCCGGCAGCCACGGCTCCATCCCCGACATGGCGGCTTCCCTCAGCCCGTGGGCCGACCACGCCACCGGGATCGTCGTGCCGGACACCGGACACTTCATCCCCGACGAACAGCCCGGTGCCGTCGCCGCCGCACTGACCGACTTCATCACCGCAGGCCGTTGAGACCGGTGGCTACTCCGCCTTGGTCCGCTCCGCGGGTCACGAGGTGAGGGTCCTGGGTCAGGGCCCCACCCGCCGCCAGTCCGTGACGGGGCCGGGGATCGTGTGGTCCGTAGGGGTGACCCAGAAGGCTTCGCCCAGCTCAGGGCTGAACTGGGCGCCGGTCCGGCCGTCCCCGGAGGAGCGGCCGGTGAGACGCCGGCCTATCCAGGGGAGGAGGTACTGGCGGGCGAAGCGCGCGTCGGCGACCCGGCGGGTCAGCCAGCCCGGCGGGAGCGTGGCCGGCATCGGGACGTGCCAGTCGCTGTCCTCGGCCGCGTGGCCGAGTGTCTGCCACACCGCCTCGGCCACCCGTCGGTGGCCCTCCGCCGTCAGGTGCAGCCGGTCCACGTCCCACATCCGGGGGTCGGCCAGCGCGGGCGCCCCGTACAGGTCGACGACGAGGGCGCCGTGCCGGGCGGCCAGCTCGTCCACGTGGGCGAACAGCTCCTCCATGCGCGGCCGGAACCGCTCCAGCACCGGGCCCTGCCGGCCGGGGCTGCGCATGAGCACGAGCTGCCCGCAGGAGGGGGTGAGCCGTTCCACCGCCTCGGTCAGCAGGCCCTTGACCCGCCCCATGTCGCACTTGGGGCGGAGGGTGTCGTTGAGGCCGCCGACCAGGGTCACGACGTCGGCTTTCAGGGCCGCCGCGACGCCCACCTGCTCCTCGACGATCTGCCCGATCAGCTTCCCGCGCACGGCGAGGTTGGCGTACCGGAAGCCGGGCGAGCGGGCCGCCATCCGGGTGGCGAGCAGGTCGGCCCAGCCCCGGTAGGAACCGTCGGGCAGCAGGTCCGACATGCCCTCGGTGAAGGAGTCGCCGACCGCGACCAGGCTGGCGTACGGGGGAGGTGCGGGATTCGTCTGCATGGCGACAGCGATGGTATCCCGGCCACATACCCGCCGGTCGGTCGCCCCGGTCCGCCCGGCACAAGCAGCCCGTGGCCGGCTCGGTGTCAGCCCGTGGCCTGGCTCGGCGTCAGTTCGGGGTCCGCTGCCCGAACAGCTCCCGCAGCACGTCCTCCATCGTCACCAGGCCCGCCAGCCGGCCGTCCCCGCCGAGGACCGCCGCCACATGCGTACGGCTGCCCCGCATCGCGGTGAGCACGTCGTCCAGCGGGGTCTGCTCGCGCACCCGGGGGATCGGCCGCATGTCCCGGAGCCGGAACGGCACGTCGTGCGGGGAGGCGTCCAGCGCGTCCTTGATGTGCAGGTAGCCCGCGATCCGGCGGCCGGAGTCGACCACCGGGAACCGGGAGAAACCCGACTCGGCCGACAGCCCCTCCAACTGTTCCGGGGTGACGCCCACTCGCGCGTAGACCACCCGCTCCAGCGGCACCACCACGTCCCGCACCGGCCGGCTGCCCAGCTCCAGGGCGTCGTGCAGCCGCTCCTGGGCCCGGTCGTCGATCAGCCCGGCCTCGCTGGCGTCCTTGACGATCTCGGCCAGTTCGGTGTCCGTGAACGTCGCCGCCACCTCGTCCTTCGCCTCCACGCGCAGCAGCTTCAGCAGCCCGTTCGCGAACGCGTTCACCGTGAAGATCACCGGACGCAGCGCCCGGGACAGGGCGACCAGCGGCGGCCCGAGCAGCAGCGCGCTGCGCACCGGCTCCGCGAGGGAGATGTTCTTCGGGACCATCTCGCCCAGCAGCATGTGCAGATAGGTCGCCAGGGTCAGGGCGATCACGAAGGACACCGCGTGCCCCGCGCCCGAGGGCACGCCCAGCGCGTGGAACACCGGCTCCAGCAGATGTGCGATGGCCGGCTCGGCGACCACGCCGAGGACCAGGGTGCACAGCGTGATGCCGAGCTGGGCGGCGGCCAGCAGCGCCGACACGTGCTCAAGACCCCACAGCACGCTCCTGGCCCGCCGGTCGCCCTCCTGGGCGAGGGGCTCGACCTGCGAGCGGCGCACCGAGATCAGCGCGAACTCGGCGCCCACGAAGAAGGCGTTGACGACCAGGGTCGCCAGACCGATCAGCAGCTGTACGGCGGTCATCGCGCCCCCTCCGGAGTCTCGGGCCTCTCGTCGGCACGCTCGTCGTCCAGCGGCGCGTGCAGCAGCACCCGGGCCGCCCGGCGCCCGGAGGCGTCCACGACGTCCAGCCGCCAGCCGGCCACCTGGACGGTGTCACCGGTCTCGGGTATCCGGCCCAGCTCGGTGGCGACCAGGCCGGCCAGCGTCTCGTAGGGACCCTCGGGCGCGCGCAGGCCGACGCGGGCGAGCTGGTCGGTGCGGGCCGCGCCGTCGGCCGAGTACAGCGCCCGGCCGTCGCCGTCGGCGCCCGCCGGGGCGAGGTCGGGCGTCTCGTGCGGGTCGTGCTCGTCGCGCACCTCGCCGACGACCTCCTCGACGATGTCCTCCAGTGTGGCCACACCGGCCGTGCCGCCGTACTCGTCGATGACGACGGCCATGGTGCGCCGGCCGCCGAGCCGGTCGAGCAGCCGGTCCACGGTCAGCGACTCGGGCACCAGCAGGGGTTCGCGCATCACCTGGGCGACCGTGCGGTGCCGGCGCTCGCCGGCGGGCACGGCGAGCACGTCCTTGATGTGCGCGGTGCCCACCACCGCGTCCAGGCTGCCCCGGTAGACCGGGAACCGGGACAGGCCGGTGGCCCGGGTGGCGTTGGCCACGTCCTCGCAGGTGGCCTGGGTGTCCAGAGCGACGACCTGGACGCGCGGGGTCATCACGTTCTCGGCGGTCAGGTCGGCCAGGTTCAGCGTGCGCACGAACAGCTCGGCGGTGTCCGCCTCCAGCGCGCCCGCCTTGGCGGAGTGCCGGGCCAGCGCGGCCAGCTCCTGCGGCCCGCGCGCCGAGGCCAGCTCCTCGGCGGGCTCGATGCCGAACCGTCGTACGACGTGGTTGGCCGTGTTGTTCAGGTGGGTGATGAAGGGCCGGAAGGCGGCGCTGAACCAGCGCTGGGCGTTGCCCACCCGCTTGGCCACGGCCAGCGGCGAGGAGATCGCCCAGTTCTTCGGCACCAGCTCGCCGACGACCATCAGGAACACCGTGGACAGCGCGGTGCCCAGCACCAGCGCGGCCGTACCCGCCGCCGACCCCGACAGGCCCATCGCCCGGAACGGACCGGCGAGCAGTCTGGCGATCGACGGCTCGGCGAGCATGCCGACCACCAGGTTCGTGACGGTGATGCCGAGCTGGGCGCCGGACAGCTGGAAGGTCAGGTTCCGTACGGCTTTCAGGGCGCCGGAGGCCCCGCGCTCGCCACGCTCGGCGGCCCGCTCCAGCTCGCCGCGCCCGACCGTGGTCAGCGAGAACTCCGCCGCCACGAAGGCGCCGCAGGCGAGTGACAGCAGGATCGCCGCCAGAAGGAGGAGTACTTCGGTCATCGGGTCACCCCCTCCCATGATCGGACAGGGCGGGGCGGGACGCGCGGTGTCGCGGACTGGGAGGCTCGCCCATGGGCGGACGCTCACAACCTTTCATAGAGAGCCGAGTGCTCCCACAAGAGTAAAGGATGGGCAAAAATGCCTGTGGATATCAGTCCGTGAGCGGCTTCACCCAACGCCGCCACTGCTCCTCGGGCTCGTAGCCGGCGGCCCGCCAGGCGTGCCGCGCCCGCTCGTTGCGGACCAGCACCATCGCGTCCGCGCGCCGCCCGCCGAGCCGCGCGAACCGCTCCTCGGCGGCGGTCAGCAGCGCCGAGCCGATGCCCCGGCGCCGCCGCTTCGGACACACCGCGAGCCGGTACAAATGGCACCGCCACCCGTCGAAGCCCGCGATCACCGTGCCGACCAGCTCGCCCGCCGACTCCGCGAGGAGCAGCGCCCCCGGGTCACGGGCGACCAGCCGCTCGACACCGGCGCGGTCGTCGCTGATGCTGGTGCCCTCGGCGGCCGTCTTCCAGAAGGCGAGGACGGTGTCGAGGTCGTCGGGGACGGCAGGGCGTATCCGCAGGTCGCTCATACGGTCATCAGAGCACCGTGCGGGGCGCCGGCTCCCGGGATTCCGTCATGCGGACTCCGTACCACTCCCACATCCCGGCCCAGGTGTGGCAGCGGGTGTCACTCGTGGGCGATCGCCGCCAGGACGTTCATCCGCGACGCCCGCAGCGCCGGCAGCAGCGCCGCCGCCACCCCCACCACCGCCGAGCCGGCCACCACCGCGACGATCGTGCCCCAGGGGACGGCGAACGCGGTCAGCCCGCGCAGCGCGAGCACCTGCTGCATGCACACGCCCCACACCAGCCCGAGCCCCAGCCCGAGCACCGCGCCGAACACCGCGATCACCACCGACTCCAGCCGGATCATCCGCCGCAACTGCCGCCGCCCGAGCCCGATCGCCCGCAGCAGCCCGATCTCCCGGGTGCGCTCCACCACCGACAGCGCCAGCGTGTTGACCACGCCGAGCACGGCGATGACGATCGCGAGGCCCAGCAGCGCGTACACCAGGTACAGCAGCACCGAGATCTGGTCGTGCACCAGCTTCTTGTAGTCGGTCTGGTCCCGCACCTGCACCTGCGGGTACGGCGCGAGCGCCCGCTCCAGCCGGGGCCGCAGGTCCGCCGCCTTCGTGCCCGGGGCCGCGTCGACGTACAGCGCGGAGTCCTGCCCGCCCGGCACGTACCTCCGCAGGGTGGCAAGGCCCATGAACAGGTTGCCCTCGGAGCCGAAGCCCTGGGCCGACTCCTGCCGGGTGAGGGCGCCGACCGCCAGCTCGGCGCGGCGCCCGCCCGGGAACTCGACCGGCAGCACACTGCCGACCCGCGCACCGTGGTCGGCGGCGAAACCGGCGTCCATGGCGAGGTGCCCGGCCGCCAGCGCGTCCCGGGCACTACCCCGCGTGTAGGGGATGTGCACGACGGCGTCGACCCGGTCGCCGTACCCGGTGGCGTTCGTGCGCACCTCCCGCCCGTCCGGCATCCGCACGCTCAGCGGGGTCTGCCGCTGCGCCACGACGAGCCCGACGCCGCGCGTCCCGGCCACGGCGTCACGCACCCGCCCGTTGAACGAGGTGAAGTTGGCGCCCTGCACGATGAGGTCGGCGCCCAGCGTCCGGTCGATCTGCCGGTCGAACGACGCGGACATGGACGCGCTCGCCACCGACATCCCGCCCACCAGGGCCAGCCCCACCATCAGCGCGGCGGCCGTCGCCCCGGTACGGCGCGGATTGCGCAGCGCGTTGCGCTGGCTCATCCGGCCGACCGGGCCGAACAGCACCGGGAAGGCGCCGCCCAGCACCCGGATCACCGGCCGCACCAGCAGCGGCCCGGCGACCACGGTCGCGACCAGCGTCAGCGCCACGCCGGCCGCCAGCAGCCCGGCCGCCGGTCCGGTCCGGGTGGCCGCCGCGCACCCGGCCAGCGCCGCAGCGCCGACGGCCCCGAGCACCGCGCCCACGATCGCGCGCGTTCGCAACGGCCTTCCCGCTCCGCCCACTTCGGCGTCCGTGAGCGCGGCCATCGGGGAGACCGCCGCCGCACGCCGCGCGGGCAGATAGGCGGCCACGAAGGTGACGCCGAGCCCGACGACGTACGCCGCGACGGGGGTGCCCCAGCCGATGACCATCCGTGTCGTGCGCAGGTTCGGCCCGAACGCGCTGACCAGCCGGATCAGCCCCAGGGCCAGCCCGATCCCGGCCGCGAGGCCCAGCGTCGCGCCCACCAGGCCGAGCAGCAGCGCCTCCGTGAGCACCGACCGCCGCACCTGCCGCCGGTCCGCGCCCAGCGCCCGCAGCAGCCCCAGCTCCCGGGTGCGCTGGGCGATCAGCATGGAAAAGGTGTTGACGATCAGGAACACACCGACGAGCAGCGCCACACCGGCGAAGCCGAGCATCACGTACTTGATCACGTCGAGGAAGGTGCCGAGGCCGGCCGCCGCCGACTTGGCCTGCTCGTCCGCCGTCCGCAGGCTGTAGGTGCCGGTGCCGAGCGCGGCACCGATCCGCTGCTTGAGCCGCGCGTCCGGCACACCGGGTGCCGCGTCCACCGCGATGCCGGTGGCCTTCGCCGCCGACCCGAGCAGTTCCCGGCCCGCCACCGCCGGGTCCAGGTAGACCAGCGCCGAGCCGGGGTTGGTGGTGGTGAACGTGGCGATGCCGGCCACCCGTACCCGCAACGCGCCCGGCTGCGCCTGCACGGTCAGCGGGTCGCCGATCCGGACGTGCGCGCGGCCGGCCGTGTCCGCGTCCAGCAGGACCTCCCCCGCGCCGTGCGGGGCGTGCCCCGAGGTGAGCCGTACCGCGCTGCGCGGGGTGGCGTACCAGGCCGTGGCGATGGTCGGGGCGCCGGTCGTCGGCCCGACGGACCTGTCACGGCCGTCCACCACGACCACGTTCTGCACCGACACCTCCGCGCGGGCCGCCGCGACCCCGTCCACCCGGGCCACCCGGTCCCGCAGGGCGGCCGGCAGCGTCGGCACCGCGCCGCTCAGCCGCGCCGACCTCGGGTCGTCCTTCGGCAGCACCGTCACATCGGCCGCCGTGGAGGCGAAGAGCCGGTCGAAGGTACGGGTGACGGTGTCGGAGAAGATCAGGCTGCCCGCGACGAACGCCACGGACAGGACCACGGCCAGCGCGGACAGCGCGAGCCGTCCCTTGTGCGCGAGGAAACTCCTCAGGGTCGCCTTGAGCACCGGGTCAGTCCTCCTGGACGGTGACGGCGCCGGCGGCCAGCGGGCCGGTGCCGGGCAGGTCGCGCATGCGTTCCAGGACCGCGTCCGCCGTGGGGTGCCGCGTCTCGTCCACGATCCGTCCGTCGGCGAGGAAGAGCACCAGGTCGGAGTGGGCGGCGGCGCCCGGGTCGTGGGTGACCATGACGACGGTCTGGCCGAGGTCGTCCACCGCGCCGCGCAGGAAGCCCAGCACCTCCGCACCGGCCCGCGAGTCGAGGTTGCCGGTCGGCTCGTCGGCGAAGATCAGCTCCGGGCGTGCGGCCAGCGCCCGCGCACAGGCGACGCGCTGCTGCTGACCGCCGGAGAGCTGGGCCGGCCGGTGCGACAGCCGCGCGCGCAGGCCGAGGGCGTCGATGACCCGGTCCAGCCATTCCTGGTCGGGGCGGCGGCCCGCGATGTCCATCGGCAGGGTGATGTTCTCGGCGGCGGTCAGGGTCGGGATCAGATTGAACGACTGGAACATGAACCCGACGCGGTCCCGCCTGAGCCGGGTCAGCTCCCGGTCCCGCAGCCCCGTGACCTCGGTGTCGCCGAGCCACACCCGGCCGGCCGACACGGTGTCCAGGCCTGCCAGACAGTGCATCAGGGTGGACTTCCCGGAGCCCGAGGGGCCCATCACGGCCGTGAAACACCCCCGGGTGATGTCCACGTCGACCGCGTCCAGGGCCAGGACGGCCGTCTCGCCTGACCCGTAGGCCTTGGTCAGCCCCCGGGCGCGGGCCGCGACGGCGGTGTCCGGAGCGCGGCCCGGGGCGTGCTCCGCAGCAGGTGTGGACAAGACCGCCTCCCGGTCGCTCGATGTCCCGGTCTCTTGGTCCGGGACTGAGCCCAGTGTGACCCCAACCACACGAATAATCCGCGTCAGGCACGGGACACGCGTCGCGTGCCGGGACCGCTTGCCGCCGCTAGGTCCTGTCGTCAAACTCCCGCCGTTCGCCCGGAGGGCGGGCTTCGCGGCGTCAGGTGCGTGCTCTCGGCGTGCCGGGCCCTGATCCTCGTACTGGACGTACTTGGGTCAGGGCCCGGTGCGGCGAGAGTGCGTGCATGGCGTCGCGGAGCAGGCGGGAGTTTGACGACAGGGCCTAGCACCCCCGCGCTAGCGTCGAAGCATGGCGAAGACCCAGCTGAACGTGCGCGTGGACGAGGGCACCGCCCGCGCGGCCCGCGAACGCGCCCTGGCCCGGGGGATCAGCGTCAACCGCTACATCGAGGAACTGGTCCGGCAGGACGCCGGGGAGACGGGCGGCACGTTCGTCGAGGCCGCCGCCGACTTCATGGAGCGGTACGAATCCGTGTTCACCGAGGAACTGGCCGACCGCCGCGGCTGATCCCTTGAACGATCTCACCGTCGACCTCGCCTGGCTGCTCATGCTCGCCGAGCAGCGCACGCCCGGCGACCCGCAGGTCACCGACTGGGGCGCGCTCGTCGCCGCGGTGGCCCGGCACCGGGCGGAGATCTTCGGCGTCCCCGTCTACAACAGTCCGCACGCCCGCGCGGCGGCCCTGCTCCAACTGCTCATCCACGTACCGGCGCTGGAGCGCTCCAACGCGCTGTTCGCCTCGGCCGTCGCCTACGCCTACCTGGTGGCGAGCGGCACCAAGGTCGTCACCACGCCGGAGCAGGTCCGCGATCTCGCCCGGCTGGTCAAGGACGGCACGGCGAGCGTGGACGACATCGCGGCGGAACTGCGCCGCTGGAACGGCTGACCAGACTCGCCTCCTGCCTGCTCCGAGCCCGTCCCCTACCCGAACGCCGCCGCGCCCTCCCGTGCCCCGAACGCCGCCGCGTCCCACGTTCCGTCCAGGCGGGGCGCGAGCCAGGAAGGGGCCGTCGTGCGGAAGCCGGCCGGGGAGAGGGCCGCCGCGCCCGAGGGCAGGGCGCCGAGGAGGGGGGCGTCGGAGACCTGGGGGAGGTCGGCCAGGTTGCAGCGGGCGGCCAGGTCGGGGTCCGAGGGCCAGCTGCCGATGACCACGCCGGCCAGGTCCAGCCCCCGGTGCCGTAGCTCGCGGGCCGTCAGTTCCGTGGCGTTCAGGGTGCCCAGGCCGGCCGGGGCCACGACCAGTACCGGCGCGTCCAGCAGCGCGGCGGCGTCGGCCAGGGTGCCGCCCTCCGGGTCGAACCGGACCAGCAGCCCGCCCGCCCCCTCGACCAGCACCAGGTCGTGCTCGGTGGCGAGCTTGGCGGCGGCCTCGGCGACCTCACGAGGGCGCACCGGTGTCAGTCCCGCCCGTCTGGCCGCCGTCTCCGGTGCCAACGGCTCCGGAAAGCGGGCCAGTTCGGTGGCCGTCACCGCGCCCGCGAGCCGCGCGACCTCGTCGGCGTCCCCGCGCTCGTCCGGCCGTAGCCCCGTCTGGGCGGCCTTGAGCACCGCCACCGACCGTCCGGCCGCGAGCGCGGCGGCGGCGACGGCGGCGGTGGTGACGGTCTTGCCGACCTCCGTGCCCGTGCCCGTGATCACCAGTACCGGCATCTCAACCCTCCCGCGCCGCCGCGCACACCGCGCGCGCGATCCGTGCCACGTCCTCGTCCGAGGTGACGTACGGCGGCATCGTGTACACCAGATCCCGGAAGGGACGCAGCCATACGCCCTCCCGTACGGCGGCCGCGGTGGCCGCGGCCATGTCCACCTCGTGGTCCAGCTGGACGACCCCGATCGCGCCCAGCACCCGCACGTCCCGCACACCGGGCAGGACCGCGGCCGGCGCCAGCCCCTCGCGCAGGCCCGTCTCGATCCGCTTGACCTCGGCCGCCCAGTCCTGGCCGAGCAGCAGGTCCAGGGAGGCGCAGGCCACGGCCGCCGCCAGCGGGTTGCCCATGAAGGTCGGCCCGTGCGCGAGCACCGGCACCTCGCCGCGCGAGATGCCGTCGGCGACCCGCGCGGAGCACAGCGTGGCCGCCATCGTCAGATAGCCGCCCGTCAGCGCCTTGCCCACACACATCACGTCGGGGGAGACGGCCGCGTGGTCCGCAGCGAACAGCGCGCCGGTACGGCCGAACCCGGTCGCGATCTCGTCGAACACCAGCAGCACGTCATGCGCGTCGCACGCTTCCCGCAGCACCCGCAGATACGCGGGGGAGTGGAAACGCATCCCGCCCGCGCCCTGCACCACCGGCTCCACGATCACCGCGGCCAGTTCGTCCGCGTGCCGGGCGATCAGCTCCCGCAGCTGCTCGGCGTACGACTCCTCGTATTCCGTCGGCGGCGCGTCCGCGAAGACCTGGCGCGGCAGCACCCCGGACCACAGCTCGTGCATCCCGCCCTCGGGGTCGCACACCGACATCGGCTGCCAGGTGTCCCCGTGGTAGCCGCCGCGCCAGGTCAGGAGCCGACGCTTGCCGGGCCGGCCGAGCGAGCGCCAGTACTGGAGGCACATCTTGACGGCCACCTCGACCGAGACCGATCCCGAGTCGGCCAGGAAGACGTGTTCGAGCCCTTCCGGTGACATGTCGACAAGTCGCTTCACCAGCTCTACGGCGGGCTCGTGCGTGAGCCCGCCGAACATGACGTGGCTCATCCGGCCGAGCTGCCGGTGCGCGGCCTCGTCGAGGACGGGGTGGCGGTAGCCGTGGATGGCCGACCACCACGACGACATGCCGTCGACCAGCTCGCCCGAGCCGTCCGCGAGCCGCAGCCGGACCCCGCTCGCCGACTCCACGACGAGCGGGGCGACCCGGCCGGGCATCGGGCCGTACGGATGCCAGACGTGCCGCCGGTCCAGCTCCAGCAGGGCGGACACGTCCGGGCGGGACAGGTCAGGCATTGGGCGCGAGATCCGTTCCGGCACCCCGGCGGCGGACGGCGACCAGATCGGTGCGCGGCCCGGTGTGCGGCTCGGTATGCGGTTCGGTGCGCTGCTCGGCGACGGCCGGCTCGGGCGCCGTACCGCAGACCCCGCCACCGGCGTGCGACCCGCACCCCGCCCCGGCCGCCGAGCCGCAGCCGCCCTCCGCGTGCGACCCGCACCCGGCACCCTCGTGCGACCCGCAGCCGCCGCCCGCGCCGGCCGTGACCCGGTGCTCCGGCAGTGTCACCTCGCCGGCCCCCTCCACCTCGAAGCCCGCGTCCGCGATCATCTCCAGGTCGGCCTTGCCCGCCTGGCCCTCGCTGGTCAGGTAGTCACCGAGGAAGACGGAGTTGGCCAGGTGCAGCGCGAGCGGCTGCATCGTGCGCAGATGGACCTCACGGCCGCCCGCGATGCGTACCTCCACGTCCGGGCAGACGAAGCGGACCATCGCGAGGATGCGCAGGCAGCGCTGCGGGGTGAGGTTCCACTCCTTGGCCAGCGGGGTGCCCTCGAACGGGATCAGGAAGTTCACCGGCACCGAGTCCGGGTCCAGTTCACGCAGCGAGTAGACGACGTCGACCAGGTCCGCGTCGGACTCGCCCATGCCCGCGATCAGACCCGAGCACGCCGACAGACCGGCCGCGTGCGCCCTCTGCACCGTGTCCACCCGATCGGCGTACGTGTGGGTCGTCGTGATCTCCCCGTACGTCGACTCCGAGGTGTTCAGGTTGTGGTTGTAGGCGTCCGCGCCGGCCGCGCGCAGCCGCTCGGCCTGGCCGTCGGAGAGCAGGCCGAGACAGGCGCACACCTCGACGCCCTCGTTCTGTTCCTTGATCGCCTTGATGGTGTCCGAGACCCGGTCCACGTCCCGGTCGGTCGGGCCGCGGCCGCTGGCCACCAGGCAGACCCGCTTGGCGCCGCCGGCCAGTCCGGCCGCCGCCGCCTCGGAGGCCTCGTCGGGCTTGAGCCAGGTGTACTTCAGGATGCCGGCCTGGGAGCCGAGCCGCTGGGAGCAGTAGGAGCAGTCCTCGGGGCACAGCCCGGACTTGAGGTTGACCAGGTAGTTGAGTTTCACCCGCCGCCCGAACCAGTGCCGGCGCACCTTCCCGGCCGCGGCCACCACATCGAGCAGGTCGTCGTCGGAGGTGGCCAGCACGGCGAGCGCTTCCTCGCGGGTCGGCAGCTCGCGCCGAAGCCCCTTGTCCACCAGCGTGTTCAGCAGGTCCATGAGGTCCGATCCTGTCCTACGGAACCGCCCCTGGCCAAGGAGAGAACGGACAACGCGAGCGGTTCACCGTGTGGGTATCGCCACACCCTGGGCGGCGGGACGTACCGCTAGTGTCTGTCCGCTACCTACAAAAGCCCCGGAGGACACATGGCGTTCGGCTGGATCGACGAACAGGCCGAGGCACGCCGCCGCGCCGGTCTCGTCCGCACTCTGCGTCCGCGCCCCGCCGACTCGCCGCTGCTGGACCTCGCGAGCAACGACTACCTCGGACTCGCCCGCCACCCGGAGGTCACCGAGGGCGCCGCCCGGGCCGCCCGGACCTGGGGCGGCGGTGCCACCGGCTCCCGGCTGGTCACCGGCACCACCGAACTCCACACCGAGTTGGAGGGCGAGCTGGCCGCGTTCTGCGGCTTCGAGGCCGCGCTGGTCTTCTCCTCCGGCTACGCCGCCAACCTGGCCGCCGTGACCGCGCTCGGCCCGCACGGCTCGCTGATCGTCTCCGACGCGGGCAACCACGCCTCCCTCATCGACGGCTGCCGGCTGGCCCGGGGCACCACGCAGGTCGTCGGGCACGCCGACCCGGAGGCGGTGCGCAAGGCGCTGGCCACACACGCGGGCGCGGCGATCGTCGTCTCCGACACGGTGTTCTCGGTGGACGGGGACCGCGCGCCGCTGGCCGAGCTGGCGCGGGCGTGCCGGGAGCGCGGCGCGGGGCTCGTCGTGGACGACGCCCACGGGCTCGGCGTGCTGGGCGACGGCGGGCGGGGCGCGGCGCGGGCGGCCGGGCTCGCGGGCGCCGAGGACGTGGTCGTCACCGCCACCCTGTCGAAGTCGCTGGGCAGCCAGGGCGGCGTGGTGCTCGGTCCGGCCCGGGTGATCGGCCATCTGGTCAACGCGGCCCGCACGTTCATCTTCGACACCGGCCTGGCCCCGGCGGCGGCCGGCGCGGCGCTGGCGGCGCTGCGGCTGCTGGTGCGCGAGCCGGAGCGCGCGGCCCGGGCCCGCGAGGTCGCCGCGGACCTGCACACACGGCTGACCGCCGCGGGACTGGAGGCGGTGCGTCCCGACGCCGCGGTGGTCTCCGTGCGGGCTCCGTCCCCGGAGCAGGCGGTGCGCTGGGCGGCCGACTGCCGTGCGGCGGGCCTGGCGGTGGGCTGCTTCCGCCCCCCGTCCGTGCCCGACGGCGTCTCACGGCTGAGGCTGACCGCCCGGGCGGACCTGTCCGGGGCGGAGATCGAACGCGCTGTACGGGTGATCGGCGAGACGCGACCATGAGTCGGCGTGACACGGCCGTGCTTCGCTCGAAGGGGTGGGCCGGAAAAGAGAGTTGACGGAAGGGCCGGACGCGGTCAGCGGGGAACGGCCGGCCGGGGGTGCCCGGTCACCGCAGCGCGGTCAGGAACCCCGCCCAGCTCCCGGGGGAGAAGAGCAGCGCGGGTCCGGCCGGGGCCTTGGAGTCGCGCACGGCGAGCAGCCCGGCCCAGGGGCCGGTGCCCGGCCGGGCGGTCTCCACGCAGTTGTTGGCGCCCGTGCTGTAGCTGCTGCGCAGCCAGCGCACGTCGTGCAGATCGGTACTGGCAGGGACGTTCCGAGGCGGTGCGGACATGGTGCCTCCTTACGCGCCGTCACCTATCGCGGCGATGTAGTCCAATGAGTCCTCGGGCGAAAGGGCGTGCATCTGAAGGGAGTTGAAGGCCTCCGAGTAGGCCTCCAGGTCTTCTTTCCGTTCGAGGTAGAGGCTACTCGTCAACTGGTCGACAACAACCACGTCCAGATCAGAAGTGCTCGGAAATGAGAAGACAACGAAAGGCCCGGTGAGGCCGACATGTGCTCCCGCGCGGAACGGCAGCACCTGGAGCCGGACCTGGGGCAGTCGGGCGTCCTCCGCCAGCCGTTCCAGCTGCCGGGCCATCACCTCCGGACCGCCGACCTCGCGGCGCAGCACCGCCTCGTCCAGTACGGCGCTCAGCCGCAGCGGCGACGCCGAACGCAGCACGTCCTGCCGGGCCAGCCGGACCGCCACCAGCGTGTCGAGACGGTCCTCGGCCAGGTCCTTCACGGCCGCCCGGGTCACCGCGCGGGCGTACTCCGGGGTCTGCAACAGCCCGGGCACCACCGTGGTCTCCAGGGTGCGCATCGCGCTCGCCTGCGACTCCAGGCTGATGAAATCCCGGTACGTCGGCGGCAGCACCCCGCGATAGGCGTGCCACCAGCGGTCGTTGCCGCCGGTGTCCTCGGAGCCCGCCAGCACCAGCAGCAGCTCGCGTAACTGGGCGTCCCGCACGTCGTACGCGTCCAGCAGGGCCCGTAGATCCGTTGCTTTCACGCCGCTCGCGCCCGTCTCGATACGGCTCACCTTCGACTGGTGCCAGCCGACCAGCCGCGCCGCCTCCCCACTCGTGATTCCCGCGCCGGTGCGCAGCGCACGCAGTTCCGCCCCCAGCTTGCGACGGCGTACGGCCGGCCCGTTCTGCATGGGTTCCTCCTTACTCCCCGCGGGCGGCCCATATACGGTCTCGCGTCGCAGAGTTCACCGCTTCGAGCGACAGATATATGCAGATCTCGGTGGATCGCTCCCCGTGACCGGCCCGGTGGTGGCAGTCTGGCGGCGAAGCACCAGTCCGGGACCGTACTCGAACCATCCGCTCCATGCCGGACTCCGGTCCCATGGGAAAAGGACGACGTCGCCATGGCAGACCATCTGGAAGCATCCGTCACTCTGCCGAGCGATCCCGCCTCGGTCTCCGCCGCCCGTACCTACGTGGTGGGGACCCTCGCGGAGTGGGGTCTGCCGCCGGAGGCCGAGGTGGCGGACACCGTACGGCTCATCGTCTCCGAACTCGCCACCAACGCCGTGCAGCACACCTTCGGGCAGTCCCCGACCTTCACGGTGGACATCGCGCTGGACCGTGACGAGCACCTGCGCATCGGGGTCACGGACAGTCACCCCCGCTTCCCCAAGAGGCTGCCCGCCGCCGTCCAGCAGGACAACGGCCGCGGCATGGTCATCATCCGCTGGCTCACCGCCGAGTGCGGCGGCAAGCTCCGGGTCCGCCCCACCCGGGAGGGCGGCAAGACCGTCTTCATCGAACTGCCCTGGACCACCCCGGCCGAGCCGGTCACGACGGCGGGCAGCCAGGACCCGTAGACCGGCCGGGAGGCGTGTCGTACCGCCCCGGGGGCCGCGCGCGGCCTCAGGCGGGCGCTGACGGCGCCGGAAGCGGCCCCGCTGCCGGAGGCCGCCCGTGTCCCGTCGGCGGGTCAGCTCACCCGGCCGTACCAGACGCTCCTGGTCCAGATCTTCTGCAGCCGCACCACGTCACCGGTCTTGGGCGCGTGCCAGATCCTGCCGTGGCCGGCGTAGATGCCGACGTGGTAGACGCTGGAACCCGAGTGGAAGAAGACCAGGTCGCCCGCCTTGCGGCTCCGCGCGGAGATGTGGTGGGTCCTGTTGTACTGCTGCGCGGCGGTGCGCGGGAGCTTCTTGCCCGCCTTCTTGAACGAGTACAGCGTCAGCCCGGAGCAGTCGAACCGGCGCGGTCCGACGGCTCCCCACCGGTAGGGGGCGCCCTTCTTGGAGGCCGCCACCTTCAGTGCCTTCGTCGCCATGGTCGCGGCCGAGGCGTCGGACGCGAGGCCCGGGACCACGATCGAGCCGCCCACGGCGGCGAGAGTGAGTGCCGAGGCCGTGCCGGCCCGGGCCATCAGCGACGGGACACGATTGAGCGCAGTCATGCGCAACCCTTCGTCAGCCGCCTGTGAAGGATGACCTGTCGGATTCGGGCTGGCGAAGTAGCCCGGCCGCGTTACCACGGCTTCACCCCAAGGGCTGCTCGGAACCTTTGGCCGTCCGCGACGTGCGGACGGACATCCGTTCCGGCGACCCGCCTTGCTCGGGTCCTCCACTCCTGCCGATCCACTCCTGTCGACCGGTCATCCAGGCGGCGGCAGGACTCGGCGTCCGCCCGGACCGCCCCGCCGCGGTGGCGGGGGCTTGTCGTCAGACAGGGATCTTCACTCACAACTGTCTGAAAATCCCAACGGAAACGAGGGTTTGTGGGGTTACTCACCACTCACCCGTTCGGGTGGACTGTGCTCTGTTCGAGACACCGTCAGAAACCCTGCGTAGCCTCCGACCTGCGGTGGAGCACTCCCGCCCGCCAAACCGGACAGGCGCCGGCGCAAGGCGAAAGTTCCGGAACGGGAGACGGAAGTACCTCGATCGGCGGTACGTCGTTCGGGCCGTTTGGGATCCGGTCCGAGCGACATGCCGACACCCGGGCCCCCGCCGCCCGTTCGGGCCGTCCGGTTCAGCCGACGGTGTCCGGCGGGAGCGCGACGCGCGCGGTGCGGCGCTCGCCGTCCAGCACCCGCAACGCCCGTGCCAGCGTGTCCCCGTGCAGCTCCGTCTCACCCCGGCCGTGCATCAGCGCGAGCGCGTCCCGCAGCTGCGCGGCCTTGCGCACCAGGGCCTGTGCCGCCCGCAGCCCGCGGTAGGTGTCCCCGTCCCGGGCCGGATTGACCCGGCCGAGCAGGTCGACCGCCTCCAGGTAACGGTCGATCAGCTCGCCCTCGGCGCGGGTCAGCGCGGGCAGCGGCGGCAGTTCCGGCACCACGCCCCGCTCACCTCGCCGCGCCGGGCGTGCCCCGGCGGCTCGGCACCACACCGTCCACCAGCCCGTAGGCCAGGGCGGCCGGGGCGTCCAGCGCCAGGTCACGCTCCAGGTCCCGGCCCACCCGCTCCACTGCGCGCCCCGTGTGCCGGGCGAGCATCCGCTCCATGAGGTCACGGGTGCGGGCCAGCTCCCGGGCCTCGATCTCCAGGTCGCTCGGCGTGCCGCGCACCGCCTCGGGCAGGGCCGGCTGACGGAGCACCACACGGGCGCCCGGCAGGGCGAACCGCTTGCCCGGGGCGCCGGCCGCGAGGAGCACCGCGGCGACGGAGACGGCCTGGCCCAGGCAGTAGGTCGCCACATCGCAGCTGACGTACCGCATCGTGTCGTAGACCGCGGTCATGGCGTCGACGGAGCCGCCCGGCGAGTTGACGTACAGCGTGATGTCCCGGTCCGGGGCCGCGTGCTCCAGGTACATGAACTGCGCCGCCAGGTCGCTCGCCGCGGCCTCGTCCACCGGGGTCCCGAGGAAGACGATCCGGTCCTCGAAGAGCTTCCCGTACGGGTCGAGCGTGCGCGGCACCGGCCCGGAGCGGTCGGTGAACTCGGGCAGGACATGGCGGGCGGACGGCCGGGACGGTCGGGACATGGGCACACCCCTTACTCCTCGTGCGGCCCTGACTGGGCTCGGCTTCTGTACAGAATGTACAGGACGTACCTGACGTTATGATGGGGCCATGGCCTACGAGATTCCGGTGACGCGAGCCAGGGCCGAGCTGGCCGACCTCATCAACCGGGTGGTGTACGGCGGCGAGCGCGTCGTCGTCACCCGGCACGGCAAGCCGCTGGCCGCCCTGGTCTCCGCCGCCGACCTGGAGCGCCTCGACGCGCTCGACGCGGCGGCGGAGGGGCAGGTCGTCAGCACCGTCTCGGGCGTCCGCGAGGTCCGGCCGGCCGGGTCCGAGCGGCAGCGGTTCGGCATCGCCGCCGAGCACCGGCGGCCGGGCGCCGACTGAGCCGCGCCGGTATGCGGCTCGCCATGCCGTGGTCATGGCGGGCCCAAGGTCTGGTTAACGTCGTTGAAACTCCGGCGTTCTAGCCTGCCGATCCACGCCACCAGGGGTTTCTCTGCCCGGATTGACGTCGATCCGGGGATTTGTCTGTGTGTTACACCTGTCCCCGTCGCGGTGGCTGCGGCAGCCGGACCCCGCACGGTCCGGAGCGAGGACGGTGAGGTGGGACGTGCAACTGACCCCGCACGAACAAGAGAGGCTGCTCATCCACGTGGCAGCCGACGTGGCCGAGAAGCGCCGGGCCCGCGGTCTCAGACTCAACCACCCCGAAGCGGTCGCCCTCATCACCTCGCACATCCTGGAGGGCGCCCGGGACGGCCGCACGGTCGCCGAGCTGATGTCCTCCGGCCGCAAACTCCTCAGCCGGGACGAGGTCATGGACGGCGTCCCGGAGATGATCCACGACGTCCAGGTGGAGGCCACCTTCCCGGACGGCACCAAGCTCGTCACCGTCCACGAGCCGATCATCTGAGGGGGCCCGCGATGATTCCCGGAGAGATCCTGCTCGCGGACGACCCCGTCCGCGTCAACGAGGGCCGCGAGACCGTCCGCCTCACCGTCCTCAACGCCGCCGACCGGCCCGTCCAGGTCGGCTCCCACTACCACTTCGCCGAGGCCAACCCCGGCCTGGAGTTCGACCGCGCCGCCGCCCGCGGCACCCGGCTGAACGTCGCCGCCGGCACCGCCGTGCGCTTCGAGCCCGGCATCCCCGTCGAGGTCGAACTGGTGCCGCTGACCGGCGCCCGGATCGTGCCGGGGCTGCGCGGGGAGACCGGAGGCGCCCTCGATGCCTGAGATCTCCCGCGCCGCCTACGCCGACCTGTTCGGCCCCACCACCGGCGACCGGATCCGGCTCGCCGACACCGAGCTGCTGATCGAGATCGAGGAGGACCGCTGCGGCGGCCCCGGAAACGCCGGGGACGAGGCGGTCTTCGGCGGCGGCAAGGTCATCCGCGAGTCCATGGGCCAGTCCCGGGCCACCCGCGCCGAGGGCACCCCGGACACCGTGATCACCGGTGCCGTCGTCGTCGACCACTGGGGTGTGATCAAGGCCGACGTCGGCATCCGCGACGGCCGGATCACCGCGCTCGGCAAGGCCGGCAACCCCGACACCATGGACGGCGTCCACCCGGACCTGGTCATCGGTCCCGAGACCGAGATCATCGCCGGCAACGGACGCATCCTGACCGCCGGCGCCATCGACGCGCACGTCCACTTCATCTGCCCCCAGGTCGCCGACGAGGCGCTCGCGTCCGGCATCACCACCCTGGTCGGCGGCGGCACCGGCCCCGCCGAGGGCTCCAAGGCGACCACCGTGACGCCCGGCCCCTGGCACCTGGCCCGCATGCTGGAGGCGATGGAGGCCTACCCGGTCAACGTCGGCTTCCTCGGCAAGGGCAACACTGTCAGCCACGAGGCGATGCTCTCCCAGATCCGGGGCGGCGCCGTCGGCCTGAAGCTGCACGAGGACTGGGGCTCCACCCCGGCCGTCATCGACGCCGCGCTCACCGTCGCCGACCGCACCGGCATCCAGGTCGCCATCCACACCGACACCCTCAACGAGGCCGGATTCGTCGGCGACACCCTCGCCGCGATCGGCGGCCGGGGCATCCACTCGTACCACACCGAGGGTGCCGGCGGCGGGCACGCGCCGGACATCATGACCGTGGTCTCCCGGCCGAACGTGCTGCCCAGCTCCACCAACCCGACCCGGCCGTTCACCGTCAACACCGCCGAGGAACACCTCGACATGCTGATGGTGTGCCACCACCTCAACGCGGCCGTCCCCGAGGACCTCGCGTTCGCCGAGTCCCGGATCCGGCCCTCCACCATCGGCGCGGAGGACATCCTCCACGATCTCGGCGCCATCTCGATCATCTCCTCCGACTCCCAGGCCATGGGCCGCGTCGGCGAGGTGATCCTGCGCACCTGGCAGACCGCCCATGTGATGAAGGGCCGCCGGGGCGCCCTGCCGGGCGACGGACGCGCCGACAACCACCGGGTGCGCCGCTATGTCGCCAAGTACACGATCAACCCGGCGCTCGCCCAGGGTCTCGCGACCGAGATCGGCTCCGTCGAGACCGGCAAGCTCGCCGACCTCGTGCTGTGGGAGCCCGCGTTCTTCGGGGTCAAGCCGCTGCTCGTGATCAAGGGCGGCCAGATCGCCTACGCGCAGATGGGCGACGCCAACGCCTCCATCCCCACCCCGCAGCCGATCCTGCCGCGCCCGATGTACGGCGCCATCGGCCGGGCCCCGGCCGCCAACTCCGTCAACTTCGTCTCCGCCCTGGCGATCGAGGACGGGCTGCCGGAACGGCTGCGGCTCGGCAAGCGTTTCACGGCGATCGACTCCACGCGCGCGGTCACCAAGGCCGACATGCGGGAGAACGACGCCCTGCCGGACGTCCGGATCGACCCCGACAGCTTCGCCGTGCACATCGACGGCGAACTGGTCGAGGCCACTCCGGCGGCCGAACTGCCCATGGCCCAGCGCTACTTCCTCTTCTGAGGGGCGGCTCTATGTCACGGGCGGCACTCCTCGTCCTGGCCGACGGCCGCTTCCCGGCCGGGGGGCACGCGCACTCCGGCGGGGCCGAGGCCGCGGTCAAGGCCGGCCGCGTCACCTGCGCCGCGAGCCTGGAGGACTTCTGCCGGGGGCGGGCGCACACCGCCGGGCTGGTCGCGGGCGCGCTCGCGGCAGCCGCCGTACTCGGCATGGACGCGGCGGAGTTGGACGCGGCGGCCGACGCGCGCACCCCCTCGCCGGCGCTGCGGGCCGCCGCGCGGCGGCTCGGGCGGCAACTGCTGCGGGCCGCGCGGGCGAGCTGGCCCTCGGACGAACTCGACGCCCTGGCAGGCGCGTTCCCCAAGGGGGCGCACCAGCCCGTGGTGCTCGGACTCGCCGCCCGCGCGGCCGGCCTGGGGCCCGAGGACGCGGCCTACTGCGCGGCGTACGAGAGCGTGAGCGGGCCGGCGACGGCGACCGTACGGCTGCTCAGCCTCGACCCGTTCGACGCGACCGGCGTACTGGCGCGGCTGGCACCGGAGCTGGACCGCGTCGCGGACTCGGCGGTGGAGGCGGCGCGCCGGGCCGTCACCGAGGGCGTCGACGCGCTGCCCGCCGCGTCGGGACCGCTGCTGGAGGTCGGCGCCGAGTGGCACGCCGCCTGGCCGGTACGGCTCTTCGCGTCCTGACACCCCGTCCCGGGGGCCTCGCCACCCCGAACCCCCTCGACAACCGATCCGGTCTCTCGAACCACAGGAGCCGTCCATGCATCTCGACCACAGCCACCACGCTCCCGCCGTCGGCGCCGACGCGCACCGGCCCGACGGCACCCGCCGCGCCCTGCGGATCGGGCTCGGCGGGCCCGTCGGATCCGGTAAGACCGCCACCGTCGCCGCGCTGTGCCGGCAACTGCGGCAGGAGTTGTCGCTGGCGGTCGTCACCAACGACATCTACACCCGCGAGGACGCCGAGTTCCTGCTGCGGGAGGCCGTGCTGCCGCCCGAGCGGATCACCGCCGTGGAGACCGGCGCCTGCCCGCACACCGCGATCCGCGACGACATCTCCGCCAACCTGGAGGCCGTCGAGGACCTGGAGGACGCGGTCGGCCCGCTGGATCTGATCCTGGTCGAGTCCGGCGGTGACAACCTGACCGCGACCTTCTCCAAGGGGCTGGTGGACGCGCAGGTCTTCGTGATCGACGTGGCCGGCGGCGACGACATCCCGCGCAAGGGCGGCCCCGGCGTCACCACCGCCGACCTGCTCGTCGTCAACAAGACCGACCTCGCCCCGTACGTCGGCTCCGACCTCGCCCGGATGGCCGCCGACGCCAAGGCGCAGCGGGCCGAACTCCCGGTGGTCTTCCAGTCGTTGCGCGGCGAGACCGGGGTCGCCGACGTGGCCGCCTGGGTCCGGGAGCGGCTCGCCGCGTGGACGGCGTGACCGGCACCCGGGTCCGCGCCGAGGCCCGGATCGTCGCCCGCGCCGACGGCCGGGGCGGCACCGCCCTGCCGGTGCTGGACGGTGAGGGCCCGCTCGCCCTGCGCCGCACCCGGGCACAGGGCACGGAGGCGCGGGTCATGGTGGTCGGCGCGATGAGCGCCCCGCTCGGCGGCGACCACCTCACGCTGAGCGCGCGGGTGGAGGAGGGTGCCCGGCTGCACGTCGGTTCGGCCGCCGCCACCCTCGCCCTGCCGGGCCAGACCAAGGCCGAGGCCCACTACGACGTGCGGCTCGACGTCGCCGACGGCGGCGAGCTGCACTGGCTGCCCGAACAGCTCATCTCGGCGAACGGCAGCGACCTGCGTGTCAGCACGCGGGCCGAACTCGGCGCCGGGGCACGGCTGGTGCTGCGCGAGGAGCAGGTGCTCGGGCGGGCCGGGGAGGAACCGGGGCGGCTCGTCAGCCGGTTGACCGTACGGATCGCCGGCCGCGCCGTGCTGGACCAGCAGGTCTCCTGCGGGCCCGGAGCACCGGGCGGCTGGGACGGGCCCGCCGTACTCGCCGGGCACCGAGCCGTCGGCCAACTCGTCCTCGCAGGACCCGAGTTCGCCGACCGGCCGGCCGACGCGCGGATGCTGGGGGAGTGCGCCGCGCTGGTGCCGCTCGCCGGGCCCGCCGTCCTGGTCAGCGCGGTCGCTCCGGACGCGCTGCGACTGCGCCGGCTGCTGGACGAGGCGGCGGCGTTGCTCGCCCGCTGAGGACCGCCCCGCTCAGCGGGACGTGATCATCCGGTTATCGGATTGGTAAAGAAGGGTGGCTGCCCCTGTTCTCAGGAGGCTCACAGCCGAGAGGATCCCCGTCTGACCACTCGCAGCGAAGTACGGGGAGGGGCCCCCTTGAGGGAGAACAGACCGAAGAGCCGTCTGCTGGCGCTCGGTTCGGCCGGAGCACTCGTCACCGCCACCCTGGTCGCCGGGGTCGTGACCGCGCCCACCGCCGGTGCCGCGTCCCGGCCCGGCCAGGACCGAGAGGCTCACGGCGCCGCGATCGCCGCCGCCCGCGCCGCCAAGGCCGGGATCGACTGGCAGGACTGCCCGGCCGACTGGGGGCTCGCCAAGCCCATCCAGTGCGGCTGGGTCAGCGTGCCGCTCGACTACGCGCACCCCTACGGCAAGCAGATCAAGCTCGCCGTGGACCGCATCGGCAGCACCGGCACCAAGGAAGAGCGCCAGGGCGCGCTCGTGTACAACCCCGGCGGCCCCGGCGGCTCCGGACTGCGCTTCCCCACCCGGGTCACCAACAAGAACCCGCTGTGGACGAACGTCTCCAAGGCCTACGACTTCGTCGGCTTCGACCCGCGCGGCGTCGGCCACTCGGCGCCGATCTCCTGTGTCGACCCGCAGGAGTTCGTCAAGGCGCCCAAGGCCGACCCGGTGCCGGATTCCGAGACCGACAAGCGCGCCCAGCGCAAGCTGGCCCGCGAGTACGCCGAGGGCTGCGGCGAGCGCAGCGGCGCCATGCTGCCGCACCTGACCACGCCGAACACCGCCCGCGACCTGGACGTCATCCGGGCCGCGCTGGGCGAGAAGAAGCTCAACTACCTCGGTGTCTCCTACGGCACCTACCTCGGCGCGGTCTACGGCACCCTCTTCCCGGGGCACCTGCGCCGCATGATCGTGGACAGCGTCGTCGACCCGTCCCGCGAGAACATCTGGTACGAGGCCAACCTCAACCAGGACATCGCCTTCGAGGGCCGCTGGAAGGACTGGGAGGACTGGGTCGCCGCCAACGACGCCGCCTTCCACCTCGGCACCACCCGCGACGCCGTCCAGGCCAAGTGGCTGAAGCTGCGCGCCACCGCGAAGAAGAGCCCGCTCGGCGGGGTCGTCGGCCCGGCCGAGCTGATCTCCTTCTTCCAGAACGCGCCGTACTACGACTCCTCGTGGGTGCCGGTCGCCACCGCGTTCAGCAAGTACGTCGCCGGTGACACCCAGGCGCTGATCGACGCCGCCGCCCCGGACCTGTCGGACACCGCGGGCAACATAGCCGCGGAGAACAGCAACGCGGTCTACACGGCCGTCGAGTGCGCCGACGCCAAGTGGCCCACCAGCTGGCGGAAGTGGGACCGGGACAACACCCGGCTCAACAAGAAGTACCCGTTCATGACCTGGGCCAACGCCTGGATGAACCTGCCCTGCGCCACCTGGCCGGCCAAGCAGCAGCGCCCGATCGAGGTCAAGACGCACCAGGGGCTCCCGAAGGTCCTGATCGTGCAGTCCACCAACGACGCCGCCACCCCGTACCCCGGTGCCGTCGAACTGCACCAGCGCTTCAAGGGTTCCCGCCTGATCACCGAGAAGGGCGCGGGCTCGCACGGCGTCACCGGCCTGGTGAACCCGTGCATCAACCAGCGCGTCGACGCCTACCTGCTCAAGGGCACGGTCGACGCCAAGGACGTGACCTGCGCGCCGCACGCCACGCCCAAGCCGTAGTCACCGCCTGACGGCGAGTGAGGGGCGGCCGGTTCTCCCGGCCGCCCCTCACTCATGCCCCCGGCCAGGCGTCCTCCGCCGCGTAGTCGAAGAGATCGCCGTAGGCCTGGGCGACCTTCGGGTAGGCGGCACGCCAGTCCCGTCCGGCCAGCCGCCGTTCGATCCCGGCCACCGTCTCAGGCAGCGACTCCGCGTACCCGACCACCGGCCGGTACCCCAACTCGCGCTCCGCCGCCGTCATGTCGGCCACCACCGAGTGCGGCACCGCCCACGGGCTGTCGCCCACGCCCGGTGCCGGGGGCGGCCCGTCCACCAGGACCGTCTCGTTCTCGGCGCCCATCACGGCGTCGATCGCCGCGCCGATCCCGGCGACCGTGGGCGCCTCGGCGTCGCAGGCGTTCAGGACCCGCGAGCCGGGCCGCGCCGCCGCCAGCCGGATCAGCTCCGCGAGGTTGTGCGCGCTCGCCGGATGGAACCGGCTCGCACCGCCGTACGCCAGCACCCGCCGGCCGCGCCGGTCCAGGTTCCGCTTGACGAAGTACAGCTCCCGCGGCACCCGGCTGTGCGGCCCGTGGACCGCGCCCGCCCGCAGCAGCGTGGCCGGCAACCGCTCGCCCGCCGCGAGGAGTTCACGCTCCAGCGCGGCCTTGCGGGTGCTGTACGTGCGCTCGCCGGGCGCCACCGTCCGCTGGGTCTCCGGCAGCGGCACCGGGTAGACGGGGAAGCCGTCCGGCCGGTCCTGGGTGTCGAAGCCGCAGCCCCGCGCGTCCTCGTACACCGACACACTGGAGACCACCACGGCCGAACCGATCCGGTCCGCCAGCGAGGTCAACTGCCGGGCGTGCGAGGCGTCGTAGGCCACGATGTCCACCAGCACGTCACAGCCTTCGCCGACCACCTCCGCCAGCGCCGCCCCGTCGGCCCGGTCCAGCCGTACCGCCCGCACCTCCCCGGGCCACTCCTCCGCCCGGCCGCCGCTCTGCGAGGCGGCTGTCACCTGCCAGCCGTCCCGCGCCAGCGCGGCCACCGCCGGCCGCCCGATCTGTCCCGTCGCCCCGATCACCACAGCCTGTCCCATGCCGCGACCGTACGACCGCCCGCGCGCGCCCCGCCACGCCGTTCTGCCGACGGCAGAGGGGCGTCAGCCGATCGGCGCTCGCGGGAATCTGCGCTCCTTCGCGCCCGTCTCCGCCGCCCGGCGCTCCTTGACGACGGCCGCGTACTCGTCGACGTACTCCTGCTCGGAGAGGGTCAGGATCGCGTACATGATCTCGTCGGTGACCGCCCGCAGGACCGCCTTCTCGTCCTCCAGGCCGGCGAAGCGGGAGAAGTCGAGCGCTTTGCCGAAGCGGATGGTGACCGGCCGGACGCGCGGGAGCCTCCGGCCGGGAGGCTGCGCCTCGAAGGTGCCGATCATCGCGCAGGGCACCACCGGGACGCCCGCCTTCAGCGCCATCACGGCGACGCCGACCTTGCCCTTGTAGAGCCGGCCGTCGTGCGACCGGGTGCCCTCGGGGTAGATGCCGAGCAGTTCGCCCCTGGCCAGCACCCCGAGCCCCTCGCGGACCGCGGCCTGCCCGGCCTCCCGGCCCGAGCGGTCCACCGGGATCTGCCCGGCGCTGCGGAAGAAGAAGGCGGTCAGCCGGCCCTTGACGCCGGGCCCGGTGAAGTACTCGGCCTTGGCGAGGAAGGTGATACGGCGCTTCAGGATCGCCGGCATCAGGAAGTGGTCGGAGAAGGAGAGGTGGTTGCCGGCGACGATCGCGGGACCGTCGGCGGGGACGTTCCCCCGCCCCTCGATCCGCGGCCGGAAGAACAGTCTCAGCAGGGGGCCCAGCAACACGTACTTGAGCAGGTGGTAGAACACGGCTCACTCCTCAGTCTGACAGCTCCGCGTGGAACCGGTGTCTTCCCGGGGCGTTCCAGGGATCACGGGCACGGTGCCGATGTGCTCCTGCCGTCATCTGTAGCCATGTTCGAGTGGTGTCATGCGGGCGGGACGACGGGGGAGTCCGGTTCCGGCGCCGCTGCGGTGCCCGTGTTCAAGAGGCCTTCCACGCCCCGCAGGAACGTCTCGCAGATCAGCGTCGGGTCGAAAAGGCAGCCGGCCGCCATGGCCCCGTCCCGGAGCATGACGAAGTGCCGGCCCGCGGCGTCGGCGGGAGCACAGCCGGCGTCTTCCAACAGCCGTGTGGCGGTTTCCAGGAACCACTGCCGATGGGCCAGCACGGCCTGGTGCACCGGGTGTGCCGGATCGGGGTATTCGGCCGCCGCGTTCAGGAAGGCGCAGCCGCGGAACCCGGAGGACTGGATCCCCTCGGCGATGCCCCGGCTCACGGCCCGGACCGTGTCGGCCGCCGACAGGCCCTGTGCCCGGACGGCGGCCACCTGCCCCCGGATGCCGTGATCGGCCTGCTGGAGATAGGAAAGGATCAGCTCCTCCTTTCCCTTGAAATGCCGGTACAGGGTGGCGCGCGTGACCTGGGCCTCCGCGATGATCCGGTCCACCCCGACCGAGTGGATCCCCTCGGCGTAGAAGATCCGGGTCGCCGTGTCGAGCAGCCGCGCCCGTGCCTCGGACGTGCTCGTGCCGTCTGTGCCCGTAGTCATGCGTCCACGGTATCAGCGGTGAGGGAGAACGTTCGGTCTTGACAGCGCGGACGGGTGGCTCTTTAGTGTGGGAGGTAGACCGAACGTTCTCCCTCCTCGCTCCCGCTTCCCGCCACACCCCCGCCGAAAGGACTTCCCATGAACTCCTCCATCGCCGCTCCGGCCCGCGCCGTGGCCGACACGGCGGCGCTGCGCCGTCTGTACCTCCTGCGCTTCGCGTTCGCCGCGGTGTGGGCCGTCCTCCTGTTCGCCTCCGCTGACACCCTGGGCCCCCTGAGCGGCACACTGCTGGTGGTCTATCCCGCGTTCGACGTGGCGTGCGCGGTCGTCGACATCCGGACCGCCAGGGCGAACCGCGGACCCGTGCGCGGCCTCTACACGAACATCGTGCTCAGTACCCTCACCGCCGCGGGTCTCGTCGCCGCCGCCACCTCGGGCATCCCGGCCGTCCTCAGGGTCTGGGGCGCTTGGGCCGTCACCGCGGGACTCGTCCAACTGATCGTCGGCGTCCTGCGGCGCGGGATGGCAGGCCAGTGGCCGGTGATCGCCGGCGGCGCCCTCTCCACCCTCGCGGGAACCTCCTTCATCGTCCAGGCAGGAAAGGGTGACGCGTCCTTGAGCACCCTGGCGGGCTACGCCTTCCTGGGCGGTGTCTTCTTCCTGGTCTCCGCGCTCCGCCTCGGGCAGGCCGACAGGGCCGGCCGACTCGCCCACTGAGCGGCGCGACGGCGGGCCCCGGCCGTCCGCCCTCGCCCGCCCCCGTACGATGACCCCGATGCGCAGCACCGGACAGCACCCTCAGCGACCGCCCGGCGGGCGGTACCGGGCGCTGTCCGTGCTCGTGTTGCTGGTCGGCCTGCTCGGGATGCACGGCCTCGCCCCCGGCGGCGCGGCGGAGCACACGACACACGTCCGGAACGCCCACGCGACCGTGGCGTTCGACGCCATGGACGACTGCCCCGGCGGGGACGGCCACTGCGGCGGGAACCGGATGCACCACGCCGACCCGACCTGCGCCTCGGGCGCCGTGAACGGCGGGCCCGAGCTGCCCGCCCTCACCCCCGACCGGGTCACCGCGCCGCCGTCGGCGGGCACCCTGTGCCCCCGTACGGCCGCCACCCCCGACGGCGCCCGCGCGCCGCCCTCCCTGGCCGAACTCCAACTCCTGCGGATCTAGAGGCACCCGGCGACCGCACACTGCCGCGGCCGTCCGCCGACCCGTGCCCGGAACACGTCTGCCCGGCGCACGTGGGCCCGAAGAACCCCCTTCACACAGCAGGAGTTCCCGCATGACCCCCCGTACTCTGACGCGCCGTGCCGCCCTCGTCGCGGTCGCCGCCACCGCCGCGCTCACCCTCGCCGCCTGCGGCGGGGACGGCGGCGACAAGGACAAGGCCGGACACGGCGGCCACGCCGCCCCCGGTGCCACGGCCGCCGCTCACAACGCCCAGGACGTGGCCTTCGCCCAGGGCATGATCCCGCACCACCAGCAGGCCCTGGAGATGGCGAAGCTGGCCGACGGCCGCGCCTCATCGGACCGGGTGAGGGATCTCGCCGACCGCATCGAGAAGGCGCAGGGCCCCGAGATCCGCACGATGACCGGCTGGCTCAAGGCCTGGGGCGAGCAGGTCCCGACGGCCGGCATGGACCACTCGTCCCACGGCGGCATGACCGGCATGTCCGGGATGATGGGCGACGACGACATGGCCGCCCTGAAGAAGGCGCGGGGCAAGGACTTCGACACCCGGTTCCTGTCCCTGATGGTCCGGCACCACCAGGGCGCCGTCGAGATGGCCGGCACCGAGAAGGCCAAGGGCGCCTACGGGCCCGCCGAGCGCACGGCCGACGCCGTCATCACCGGCCAGAGTGCCGAGATCAAGGAGATGCGGCAGCTCCTCGGCACGAGCTGAGCACCGGGGCGGGGGCCGGCGCACCGGCCCCCGCCCGTCGCGGCTCAGACCAGCACCTTCTCCAGCGCGGCCAGGGCGGAGCGCAGCTCCTGCGCCGTGATGGTCAGCGGCGGCGCCAGCCGGATCGTGGAGCCGTGGGTGTCCTTGGCCAGGACGCCCTCGCGCATCAGCCGTTCGCTGATCTCCCGGCCGCTGCCGATCGCCGGATCGACGTCGACGCCCGCCCACAGACCCCGCGCGCGGAAGCCGAGCACACCCTTGCCGACCAGCTCGGTCAGCCCGTCCCGCAGGATCACGCCCAGCTCGGCGGCCCGCCGCTGGAACTCACCGGTCTCCAGCAGCTCGACCACGGCCGTGCCGACCGCCGCCGCGAGCGGGTTGCCGCCGAACGTCGAGCCGTGCTCACCCGGGTGCAGCACGCCCAGCACCTCACGTCGTCCCACCACCGCCGACACCGGCACGATGCCGCCGCCGAGCGCCTTGCCGAGCAGCAGCACGTCCGGGACGACGCCCTCGTGCTCGACGGCGAGGGTACGGCCGGTGCGCCCGAGGCCCGACTGGATCTCGTCCGCGACGAACAGACAGCCCGCACGGCGGGTCAGCTCCCGGACCCCGGTCAGATAGCCCTCGTCCGGGATGATCACCCCGGCCTCGCCCTGGATCGGCTCGATCAGCACCGCGGCCGTCGTCTCGTCGACCGCCGCCTCCAGCGCGGCCAGGTCGTTGTACGGCACCACCCTGAACCCCGGGGTGAAGGGGCCGAAGCCCGCCCGTGCCGTCTCGTCGGTGGAGAAGCCGACGATCGTCGTCGTACGGCCGTGGAAGTTCTCCGCCGCGACCACGATCGTCGCCCGGTCGGCCGGCACGCCCTTGACGTCGTACGCCCACTTGCGGGCCACCTTGATGCCGCTCTCCACCGCCTCGGCGCCGGTGTTCATCGGCAGCACCATGTCCTGGCCGGTCAGCGCGGCGAGCCGCGCCGCGAACCCGGCGAGCCGGTCGTGGTGGAAGGCCCGGGAGGTCAGCGTGAGCTGGTCGAGCTGGCGGTGCGCGGCCTCGACCAGTGCCGGGTGCCGGTGGCCGAAGTTGAGCGCGGAGTAGCCGGCCAGCATGTCGAGGTAGCGGTTGCCCTCGACGTCCTCCACCCAGGTGCCCTCCGCGCGGGCCACCACCACCGGCAGCGGGTGGTAGTTGTGCGCCAGGACGGGCTCCTCCGCCCGGATCAGGTCGGCGGACGTACGCGTGCGGGCGGGTGCGGTCATGAGCGGATCTCCTGAGTGCAGCACTTGATGCCGCCGCCGGCCTTGTGGAACTCCGAGAGGTCGACGGGGACGGGGTCGTAACCGTGGTCGGCCAGGCGCTCGGCCAGCGCCTCGGCGCGCGGCGCGATGAAGACGTGCCGGCCGTCGGACACCGAGTTCAGGCCGAACGCCAGCGCGTCCTCCCGGCCGGCGAGCACCGCGTCCGGGTACAGCCGCCGCAGCACCTCCCGGCTGCCCGCCGAGAAGGCCTCCGGGTAGTAGCAGACGTTGTCGTCGTCCAGCACGAACAGCGCGGTGTCCAGGTGGTAGAAGTACGGGTCCACCAGGGTCAGGCCGATCACCGGGTGACCGAGGAACTCCTGCGCCTCGCGGTGCGCCTCGCGGGTGGTGCGGAACCCGGTGCCCGCGAGCACGTAGCGGCCCGTCCACACCAGGTCGCCCTCGCCCTCGGAGACCGACAGCGGGCGGTGCACGTCGTACCCGGCCGCCTTGAACCAGGTGTCGTAGTGCGTCGACTCCGGACGCCGCTCGGGCGCGTGGAAGAACGAGCCGAAGACCCGGCCGCCGACCACGAACGCCGCGTTGGCGGCGAAGACCATGTCCGGCAGGCCGGGCACCGGCTCGACGGACTCGACGGTATGACCATGCGCCCGGTAGGCGCGGAGCAGGCCCTGCCACTGTTCGCGGGCGAGATCCGCGTCGACCGGCTGGTCGGGGCGCATCCAGGGATTGATCGCGTACTGCACGGCGAAGTGCCTGGGTTCGCAGACGAGGAATCGCCGAGAGCGCGGCACACGGTGTTCGGACACAGAGGGTTCCCTCCGCTTTCCTGTGTGTCACTGAGCGGTGACTCCACGGTAGAAAGCAGTGCACGCGTCGGACAAGAACGATCAGGTGCGTGCATGTGCAGTATTACTGCGTCTTCCGGGGAGCACACGCAGGAGTGCTGCGCATGGCGGCGCTCATTCCGGCGCGGGCTGGGTCGCGCCGGCCTCCGGGCTCTCGGGCAGCAGGTGGGACAGCACCATCACGCTGATCGTCTTGCGAATAAACGGTTCTGCACGGATGCGCTCCAGCACCTCCTCGAAGTGCTCCACATCCCGCGCCCGCAGGTGCAGCAGGGCGTCCGCGCCGCCGGTCACCGTCATGGCCGCCGCGATCTCCGGATGGTTGCGGACGACCTCGGCCAGCCGCCGGGGCGGGGCCGCGCCCTCGCAGTACACCTCGACGTACGCCTCGGTGCGCCAGCCCAGCGCGGAGGGCCGTACGGTCGCCGTGAACCCGGTGATCACCCCGGTCTCCCGCAGCCGGTCCACCCGCCGCTTCACCGCGGTCGCGGACAGCCCGATCGCGGCGCCGATCTCGGCGAAACTGGTGCGGGCGTTCGCCATCAGCGCGGTGACGATACGGCGGTCCAACTCGTCGAACGAGGGCGTCCTGCTGTTCATGCGGGCACTGTAGTCAGCGCCGGTCCGCCCGGCGTCTCAGGACTGCGTGACGACCATGGCGAGGGTCAGCAGACCCAGTACGACCCAGCCGAACCACAGCCAGCCGTTGCTGCCGAGCGCGACCGTGTAGGCGGTCACCACGACGAGCCCGCCGACCGTGAGTGCCCCCATCGCCTTGGCGGAGCCGTTCGTGGAACCGGGCATGGAGCCGTTCGTGGAGCCGTTCGTGGATCTGGGCATCGCGACACCCTCCTCGTGGTCCGTCCCCCCATGGTGCCCCGGTTCCGGCCCGGAGGGGATGGCTCCGCCGACACCGGGCCGGCCGGTGACGGTTGTCCGTGTCAGGCCCGGCCCTCGCGGGCGCTCAGCGAGGCGAGATAGGCGTTGTACGCCTCCAGCTCCTTGTCACCGTCCCGGTCGGCGGCCCGGTCCATGCGCTTGGCCTGCCGTTTCTCGGAGCCGTACCACTGGAACAGCAGCGCGATCAGCACCAGCACGGACGGCACCTCGCTGAACGCCCAGGCGATGCCGCCGGCCGCGTTCTGGTCGGACAGCGCGTCGATGCCGAGCGAGCCGGGCGGGTTCCGGAACGTCTCCACCATCGGCGTCGACGCCATCATCAGCGCGATACCGAAGAACGCGTGGAACGGCATGCCCGCGAACAGCTCCAGCATCCGCATCAGGTGGCCCGGCCGGTGCGGGCCCGGGTCCAAGCCGATGATCGGCCAGAAGAAGACCACGCCGACCGCGAGGAAGTGCACCATCATCGCGATGTGCCCGGCCTTCGAGCCCATCAGGAAGTCGAACAGCGGGGTGAAGTAGAGCGCGTACAGGCTCGCGATGAACATCGGGATCGTGAACGCCGGGTGCGTGACGACCCGCATGTACCGGCTGTGCAGCAGGGCCAGCAGCAGTTCGCGCGGCCCCCTGCGGCCTCTCCCGGCGGTCGGCAGCGCGCGCAGCGCCAGCGTCACCGGCGCGCCGAGCAGGATCAGGATCGGCGACAGCATGCTGATGATCATGTGCTGCACCATGTGCACGCTGAACATGACCATCCCGTAGTCGTTCAGCCTGGTGCACATCACCAGCACGATGGTCAGCACGCCCACCACGTACGACACCGTCCGCGACACCGGCCAGGCGTCACCGCGCCGGCGCAGCCGCACGACCCCCCAGCCGTACAGGGCGAGCCCGAGCAGGCAGGCGACGAGGAAGAAGGGGTCGGCCGACCACTGGAGCCCCCGCCCCAGCGTGAACGGCGGCAGATCCATCGTCATGCCGTGCCCGCTGTGATCCATCCGCCGGCTCCTGATTCGTGGGGGTTGTGCGATTCTGTCCGCCCACCAGAGTAGGACCGCCCCCGGTCACGCCGGTGACCGGGGGCGGGTTGTTCACGTATGGACCAGTGGGTCGGGGACTACAGCACGCACTCCGCCTCGTCGTACCGCTCCGCGGGCACCGTCTTGAGCGTCTCCACGGCCTCGGCCAGCGACACCATGACGATGTCGGTGCCGCGCAGCGCGGTCATCCGGCCGAACTCGCCCCGGTGCACGGCCTCCACCGCGTGCCAGCCGAACCGGGTGGCGAGCACCCGGTCGTACGCCGTCGGTGTGCCGCCGCGCTGCACGTGCCCGAGGATCACCGGGCGGGCTTCCTTGCCGAGCCGGTGCTCCAGCTCGACCGAGAGCTGCCGCGCGATGCCCGCGAAGCGCTCGTGGCCGTAGACGTCCTTGCCGCCCTCGTCGAACTCCATGGAACCGGGCCGGGGTTTGGCGCCCTCCGCGGCGACCACGATGGCGAACCGCTTGCCCGCCTCGAACCGCTCGCCGACCTTGCGGGTCAACTCCTCGATGTCGAAGGGCCGTTCCGGGACGACGACGGCGTGGGCGCCGGCCGCCATGCCGGAGTGCAGCGCGATCCAGCCGGTGTGCCGGCCCATGACCTCCACGATCAGCACCCGCTGGTGCGACTCGGCGGTGGTCTTCAGCCGGTCCAGCGCCTCCGTGGCCACGGTGACGGCGGTGTCGAAGCCGAAGGTCACGTCCGTGACAGCGATGTCGTTGTCGATGGTCTTGGGGACGCCGACGATCGGCAGCCCGTTGTCGGACAGCAGCCGGGCCGCCTTCAGCGTGCCCTCGCCGCCGATCGGGATGATCGCGTCGAGGCCCAGCTCCGCGACATGGCCCCGGGCCCGCTCCACCCCGTCGCGCAGATGCTCGGGCCGGACCCGGGAGGAACCGAGGATGGTGCCGCCGCGGGCCAGGATGCCGCCCACGGCGTCGAGGTCGAGCTTGAGGTAGTCGCACTCCAGGAGGCCTTTCCAGCCGTCCCGGAAACCGATGACCTCGTCGCCGTGGTCGACGACGGCGCGGTGCACGACGGACCGGATGACGGCGTTCAGGCCGGGGCAGTCGCCGCCGGACGTGAGGACACCAATGCGCATAGCCCGATTACCTTCTCGACGTGGGCCAGGGACCGGACCACGTTGTCCGGCGGATTCCCGGTCAGCCTACCGGCGTGACCGGGTCCGTCCGTAGCGGGCGTCCGCCTGCTGGACGCGCCCGCACATGTGAGCGCGGCGCCCGTCAGGCGGTCACCCGCCGGGTGCCTACGCGGGCTGCTGAGCGGCGGCGATGCGCTCGGTGCGGAGCGCCTCGTACCAGTGGTCGTCGATCGGCGGCAGCGCGTTGACGTCGAGCGCCAGCTTCAGCAGCAGGTCGGCGATCAGCGGGTTGCGGGCCAGCACCGGCCCGTGCATGTACGTGCCGAACACCGTGCCGTTGTACGCGCCCTCCGTGCCGTCCCCGGTGCCGTTGCCCTTGCCGATCCGGGTCCGGGCGAACGGGCGGGCGGTGGCGCCGAGGTGGGTGACGCCCTGGTGGTTCTCAAAGCCGGTCAGCGGCGGCAGCCCGAGCTGCGGGTCGATGTCGCCGAGCACGTCACCGACGCACCGCTCGCCCTCGCCGCGCACGGACACCACGTCGAGCAGGCCGAGACCCGGCTCGCGCTGGCCGAGGTCGTTGATGAACTCGTGGCCGAGGATCTGGTAGCCGGCGCACACGGAGAAGACGATCGCGCCGTTCTCCACCGCCCGGTGCAGATGTCCGTCCCGGCGCAGCCGCTCGGCCGCGAGCCGCTGCGGGCGGTCCTCGCCGCCGCCGATCAGGTAGATGTCGCCGGAGGTCGGGATCGGCTGGTCGCTGCGCACGTCGAGGCGGGCCACGTCCAGGCCGCGCTGACGCGCCCGGCGCTCCACGACGAGCGCGTTGCCCTGGTCGCCGTAGGTGCTCAGCAGGTCCGGGTAGATCCACACCAGCCGCAGTTGGTTGTCGCTCATGAGTGATCCCCTTCGACGATCAGTTGCCGACGCGGCGGCGCAGGTCCTGGAACGCGGTGTAGTTCGCGATGACCTCGATCCGGCCCGGCGGGCACATCCCCACGGCCTGGTCGAGGTCCTCGCAGACCTGGAAGTGCTGGTTCGCGACCTCCAGGCGCACGGCGAGGTCGAGCTTGCGGTCACCGACGACGAAGATCGGGTGGCCGGTCAGCCGCGTGTAGTCGACGTCCCACAGCCAGGAGGTGTCGGTGCCGTCGGCCCCGCGCGCGTTCACCGAGAGGATCACCGGGGCGGGCGGCGGGTCGATCAGGGAGAACGTCTCCAGCCAGCCGGCCGGGTTCTTCGCCAGCAGCAGCCGGAGGTCGCGGTTCTGGAACTGGACGACGTCGTACCGGCCGGCGACGGCCTGCACCGCGTACATCCGCTCCAGGGCGACCTGCGGCGGGACCCCGAACACGGCGGCGACGGCCGCGGAGCTGGCCGCGTTGGCCTTGTTGGCGCGGCCCGGCAGCTGGAGGTGGATCGGCCAGGCGGAGCCGTGCGGGTCGAGGACGTGGTCCCCGGACAGCGCCCAGGTGGGCGTGGGCCGGCGGAAGCCGCACTCGCCGCAGAACCAGTCGTCGCCGGGGCGCTGCATCACGCCGCCGCACGACGGGCAGGACCAGGCGTCGTCCTTCCACATCTGCCCGGCCGCGACCCACATCACGTTCGGGGAGGAGGAGGCGGCCCAGACCACCAGCGGGTCGTCGCAGTTGGCCACGATGACGGCCTTCGAGCCGGCCAGGCCCTCGCGCCAGTTCTCCGCGAGCATGCGGGTCTCGGCGGCGCGGTCCAACTGGTCCCGGGAGAGGTTCAGCAGGGCGATGCACTTCGGGCTGGTGTCACGGGCGACACCGGCCAGGTACTTCTCGTCGACCTCGATGACGCCGAACTTGGACTCCGAGCCGCCCGCGAGCGCCGACGTGATGCCGGCCGGCATGTTGGCGCCGAGCGCGTTCGACACGACCGGGCCGGCGGCGCGCAGCGCCTCCGCGATCAGCCGGGTCGTCGTGGTCTTGCCGTTGGTGGCGGACACCAGGACGACGTCCAGGTTCTGCGCGAGCCGCCCGAGCAGATCGGGGTCGAGTTTCAGCGCGACCCGGCCGCCGATCACCGAACCGCTGCCGCGTCCCGCGGCGCGCGATGCCGCGGCGACCGCCTTGCCCGCGGTCACGGCCAGCTTGGCCCGCGGCGAGAGCGGGTCCGAGTTGCCTGCCATCAGTTCTCGATCCTCCTTGCGTACGCGCCGCGCCTGGGGCCATCCGGCAGCGTGGTGTGGACCTCAGCCTATCGAGATCCGTTCGCACACCCGAATCCCGGTCCACCGCCAGTGCGGCGGGCATGAGCATGAACGAACCGTACCCTTGCCGCCATGCGACACGGTTCCATTCCGGGCGCCCACGGGCGCGTCCGGCCCCTCACCCTGCTCGGCGACGCCGCCCTCGGCGAACGATGCCGGGACGTCACCGGCTTCGGCGGCGAGCTGGCGGCCCTCGTGGAGGACCTCTTCGCCACGATGTACGCGGCCCAGGGGGTGGGCCTGGCCGCGAATCAGATCGGGGTGCCGCTGCGGGTGTTCGTGTACGACTGCCCGGACGACGACGATGTCCGGCATCTCGGGCATGTGGTGAACCCGCGCCTGGTGACGGCGGACGGGATCGTGCTCCGGGGCCCGGAGGGCTGTCTGTCCCTGCCCGGTCTGGAGGCCGGGACCGAGCGGTACGACCACGCGGTGGTCGAGGGCGTGACCATGACGGGGGAGCCGGTCACGGTCCACGGCACGGGCTTCTTCGCCCGCTGCCTCCAGCACGAGTGCGACCACCTGGAGGGGCGTGTGTACGCGGACCGTGTCACGGGCTGGCGGCGGCGGAGGCTGGCCGGACAGGTCCGGCGCGCCTCGTGGTACGGGGGTGACGGGGGGCCGTTGGAGCCGCCGGCCGTGACAGGGGGTAGCTAGAACCCCGGGCCGCCCACCCGGTCGCCCGCCGCCGCGAGGCGGCCCCAGAGGAGGTCGGCGAGGGAGCGTACCAACACGGCCCGGGAGCAGGGGCGTTCGCCGAGCCACCAGTCGCCGGCCGCGTGCATCATGCCGACGATGCCGTGGCCCCAGACCCGGGCGAGCTGCTGGCTCTCCGGGCCGAGGTCCACCCGCTCCTCGATCACCTGGGCCAGCTCCTCGCCCATCCGCCTGAGCAGCGGGGCGCTGTGCTTGCCGACGTCGAAGCCCTGGTCGCCGCCGGTGCTGCCCTCCGCCGGGTGCATGAGGAACCGATACACCTGGGGGCGGGCCTCGATCGCCGCCAGATAGGTCTCCAGCGTCGACTCGACCCGCTCGCGCCGCTCGGCCGGCGCGTCGAGGGCGGCCCGCAGCGAGGCGAGCAGGGCGTCCGTGTGCCGCTTGGCCAAGGCCGCGTAAAGACCGCCCTTGTCGCCGAAGTGCCGGTAGAGGATCGGTTTCGTGATACCCGCCTCCGCCGCGATCGCGTTCATCGACGCCTGCGGGCCGTCGCGCAGCACCACCCGGTCCGCGGCCTCCAGCAGCTCGCGCCGGCGGCGGTCGGCGGACCGCTGCTGATCGGTCCGCTGTGTGGTGTCCATGTGCTCTCCCCACCCGTGCTGATTCGGTGACGCTTGCGAAAACTAACACTGACCGGGGCCCTGACATCGAACGGGAGCCCGGGGGGCGGTCCCGGTTGACTTTCTCTACCCGTCGGTAACAGACTGCGGTTACCGCTAGTAACACCGTACCGCCGCTGGAGGGGTCATGGCCGAGTTCACCATGGAGCTGAACGACGAGCAGAGGGAAGTCCGGGACTGGCTCCATGGCTTCGCCGCCGACGTCATCCGCCCCGCGGCCGCCGAGTGGGACGAGCGCGAGGAGACGCCCTGGCCCGTCATCCAGGAGGCCGCGAAGGTCGGCATCTACTCCCTCGACTTCTACGCGCAGCAGTACTTCGACCCCACCGGCCTCGGCATCCCGATGGCCATGGAGGAACTGTTCTGGGGCGACGCGGGCATCGCCCTGTCCATCGTCGGCACCGGCCTCGCCGCCGTGGGCGTGCTCGCCAACGGCACCGAGGAACAGATCGGCACCTGGATCCCGCAGATGTACGGCGACCAGAACGACGTCAAGGTCGCCGCCTTCTGCTCCTCCGAGCCCGACGCCGGCTCCGACGTGGCCTCCCTGCGCACCCGCGCCGTCTACGACGAGGCCAAGGACGAGTGGGTGATCAACGGCACGAAGACCTGGGCGACCAACGGCGGCATAGCCAACGTCCACGTCGTCGTCGCCGTGGTGGACCCGGAGCTGGGCTCCAAGGGCCACGCCTCCTTCATCGTCCCGCCGGGCACCCCCGGCCTCTCCCAGGGCCAGAAGTTCAAGAAGCACGGCATCCGCGCCTCGCACACGGCCGAGGTCGTCCTGGACCACGTCCGCGTCCCCGGCTCCTGCCTGCTCGGCGGCAAGGAGAAGCTGGACCAGCGGCTGGCCCGGGCCCGCGAGAAGGCCAAGGCGAGCGGCGGCGAGCGGGTGAAGAACGCGGCGATGGCCACCTTCGAGGCGTCCCGTCCGGCCGTCGGCGCGATGGCCGTCGGCACCGCGCGCGCCGCCTACGAGGTCGCCCTCGACTACGCGAAGACCCGGGAGCAGTTCGGGCGCCCGATCATCGACAATCAGGGCGTCGCCTTCCAGCTCGCCGACATGCGCACCCGGATCGACGCGGCGCGGCTGCTGGTGTGGCGGGCCTCGTGGATGGCGGTCAACGGCAAGCCCTTCACGGCGGCCGAGGGCTCGATGTCCAAGCTGTTCGCCAGCGAGACGGCGAAGAAGGTGACCGCGCAGGCCGTCCAGATCCTCGGCGGCAACGGCTACACCCGGGAGTACCCGGTCGAGCGGATGCACCGCGACAGCGCCATCTACACCATCTTCGAGGGGACGAGCGAGATCCAGCGCCTCGTCATCGCCCGCACCCTGTCAGGCATGCCGATCCGGTAGTCCGGAGCGGGGCACGGTATGCGCCGCCGTGCCCCGCGTCCGGGTGCGCTCACCGGTGCCTGAGCGGTGTCAGCTGCTGGATGTCGTACTTCTCCCGCAGAGCCTCGATGGCCTCCTGGTCGGGCGGACCGCCGTCCCTGAGGATCTCCAGCAGTTCCTCGAAGTAGCGTTCGTGGTCCGGGGGCGGGCTCGCCTGGAAGAACATCTTCGCCGGCGTGTCCGTCGGGTTCGCGAACGCGTGCGGGCAGCCCGGGGGTACGACGATGACCGTGCCCGGCGTCGCGCGCACCACGCGGCTGCCCGAACGGGACTCCCAGTGCCGCCAGTTGTCGGGGGTACGGATACGGGGCTCGAAGGCGAGCACGTCCAGCTCGCCCTCCAGCACGTAGAACAACTCCTCGCTGCGCGTGTGCACATGGGCGCCGACGTCGAACCCCGGCGGGACCTCCACCTCGAAGGTGGAGGCCATCCGTGAGTGGGTGCCGGTGACCTTGAACGTCACCCGCTGGGCGGGCGTCGCCATCACGCGGCCCTCGCCCGGCGGTACGAGCAGTCCCTCGGTCGTCATGCGGCCGTCACCACGTCACCGGAAGCGCCTCGGGCCCCCGGATCAGCGCGCCCTTGCGGAACGGCACCTCATCCGCCGGCACCGCCAGCCGCAGCCCCGGCAGCCGGTCCAGCAGCGCGTCCACCAGCAGCTCCTCCTCCAGCCGGGCCAGCATGCCGCCGGGGCAGTAGTGCGGGCCGAAACCGAACGCCACATGGGGGTTGGGGCTGCGCGAGAAGTCGATGGTCTCCGGGTCCGGGAAGACCTCCGGGTCGCGGTTGGCGGCCAGGTAGGAGACGTAGATCGGGTCCCCGGCCCGGATCAGCACGCCCCTGATCTCCACGTCCTCCAACGCGATCCGGGACAGGCCGACCGCGTTGCGGTGCGGGATGTAGCGCAGGAGTTCGTCGATCGCCTTCGGGCGGATCCCCGGCTCCTCGCGCAGCTTGCGCGCCAGGTCCGGGCGGGTCAGCAGCACGTAGAACAGCTGACCGCTGTTGTTGGTGACCGCCTCGCCGCCGATCTGGAGCAGCACCGCCAGACCGACGGCCTCCTCCAGCGTCACCTCGTCGCGGCCCACGGCGGCGCCGAGCAGCGAGGTGACGTCCTCGGCCGTGCTGTTCTCGCGCAGCCCGATCAGGTCGGCGAAGTAGGCGCTCATCTCGCGTTTCGCCCGCTCGCTGACCTCCTTGCCGTGCGCGGAGGACAGGATCAGCTGCGTCCACTCGTGCATCCGGTGCCGGTCCCCGGCCGGGACGCCCATCAGCTCGCAGATCACCGCGATCGGGAAGGGGCTGAGGACCGTCGCCGTCAGGTCGGCCGGCGGGCCGTCCCGCAGGAGTCCGTCCACCAACTCGTCCAGCATGCCGCGGGCCTGCTCGCGGACCCGCGCCACGCCCTTGGCCGTGAAGGCGGCGGCGACCGAGCGGCGCAGCCGGTTGTGGTCGGGCGGGTCGAGGAAGCCGACCGCGCCCCGGTCCGGGATGAAGTGCGGGGCGAGCCGGGTCACCGGCTGCTCCATCACCGCCTCCCGGCTGAACCGCGGGTCGTTGGCCACCATCCGCACGTCCTCGTACCGGGTGACCAGCCACGCCCAGCCCTCGCCGTTGGGGAGCTGGATGCGGGTGACCGGGCCCTCGCTCATCAGCTCGGCCAGCACCGGATCGAAGTCCGTCCCGGACAGGTCGAACGCCGGCCACTGCCGGACCGGGGGCATCGCCTCGGTGAGCGTCGTCTCCTCGGTCATCGGGAGGCCCCGTTCCCGTCGCCGACCCAGCGGCCCACCGTCATCTCGGCGGTGATGCCGGGGCCGAACCCGGCGAGCAGACCGCGGGCCCGCTCCTCGGCGCCGCCCTCGTCGAACAGCCGGCGCAGCGCGTCCAGGACGACGGCGCTGGCTATGTTGCCGTACTCGGTCAGCGTGGACCGGCTGAAGCGGAAGGCGTGCGGGTCGACCTCCAGGAACTTGCTGAGGTCGTCGAGGATGCGCGGACCGCCGGCGTGGATGATGTAGAAGTCCAGGTCGGAGGCGTCCCAGCCGTGTGTGCCCGCCAGGTCCTTGAGCGCGGGCGCGAGCGGCTCCATGGTCGTCGGCACCCGCTTGTCCAGCAGGAAGTGGAAGCCGGTGGCCCGGACGTCGTAGGCGATCCAGTCCTCCGTCTTCGGGATCAGGTACGAGCCGTTGCGCTCCAGCTGGACGCCGGTGCCGCCGCTGCCGCGCACCACGGCCGCGGCGATGCCGTCGCCAAACAGGCCGTTGGAGAGCAGTGAACCGATGCCGAGGTCGGTGGGCTGGTAGCACAGCGAGCAGAACTCGCAGGCCACGATGAGCGCGTTGGCGTTCGGGTAGGCCGAGCAGAAGTCGTGCGCCCGGTTGATCGCCGCGCCGCCCGCCGCGCAGCCCAGCTGGGCTATCGGGAGCTGGCGGGTGGTGCTGTCGAAGTCCATCTCGTTGATCAGCCACGCGGTCAGCGAGGGCATCATGAAGCCCGTGCACGACACGTAGATGATCACGTCGATGTCGCTGGTCAGCAGCTCGGCGTCGTCGAGCGCGCGCTGGATCACCGCCGGGACCCGGGCCTTGGCCTCGGCCTCGTAGAGCTTGTTGCGGTCCTCGAACCCCGGGTGCTTGAGGGTCTCCTCGATGGGCTGCACGATGTGCCGGGTCTTGACGCCCGTGTTCTCGATCAGCCGCAGCGCGAGGGGCAGTTGAGGGTGGTCCGCGTGGTGCGAGCGCGCCAGCTCCAGCGTCTCCTCCATCGTGATCACGTGCTCCGGGACCGACACCGAGGGCCTGCACAAAGTCGCCATGAACCGTCCCTGCTTTCCGTCGACCGGTGGGCCTTCACCCACCGTCCAGAAGGTGGTTCACCTCTGTGGGTGCTCCACCCACCGTCACCCGACGGGACGAACATCTCGCGTTGGGTTACTCCGAATCGGGGACCCGGAACCCGGCGACCAGGGCGAATTCATGCCGCCGTAGGAGGGAAAACGCGCTGATAGGCGTTAGGACTACGGTGCGCCGCTGCTGTGGGCGATGCACGCCACGTCGATACGGTCCGCGAGCTTGGCCAGCTCGATGGTCAGCGCGGCCACCGTGTCCTCGTCCAGCTCCTGTTCCCCGGTCTCCACCAGGCGCAGCCAGCGCCCGCCCACGGTGCGCAGCAGTTTGCTCACGTCGGACGCCGCGACCTGCAGATTGCCGCGGTCGTCGACGATCAGAGGCAGGGTCACTTCGCGGTTCACAAAAGGGGATGGTAGCCGCGTGGCGGTCAGGCACCCTGCCAAACCGTGGTGATGTTGCAGAACTCGCGGATTCCGTGCCCGGACAGCTCACGCCCGTACCCGGAGCGCTTCACGCCGCCGAAGGGCAGCGCGGGGTGCGAGGCGGTCATGCCGTTGAAGAACACGCCGCCCGCCTCCAGGTCCCGCGCGAACCGCTCGACCTCGGCCTCGTCCCGGGTCCACACGTTCGAACTCAGGCCGAACAGCGAGTCGTTGGCGATCAGCAGCGCCTCGTCCAGGTCGCCGGCCCGGTACAGCGTGGCGACCGGTCCGAAGGCCTCCTCGCGATGGACGCGCATCTCCCGGGTGATGTCGGCCAGCACGGTCGGCGGGTAGTACCAGCCGGGTCCGTCGGGGCGCTCGCCGCCGCACAGCACCTCGGCACCGCCGCGCCGGGCGTCGTCGACCAGCTCCTCCAGGTCGGCGCGGCCCTGCTCGCTGGCGAGCGGCCCGACCTCGGTGTCCTCCTCCAGCGGGTCGCCGACCTGGAGGGCCCGCATGCCCGCGGCGAACTTCTCGGCGAAGGCGTCGTAGACGTCGGTGTGCACGATGAAGCGCTTGGCGGCGATGCAGGACTGGCCGTTGTTCTGCACCCGCGCGGTCACCGCGACCTGTGCCGCCCGGTCCAGGTCGGCGGAGGGCATCACGATGAACGGGTCGCTGCCGCCCAGCTCCAGCACCGTCTTCTTGATCATCTCGCCGGCGGTGGCGGCGACCGCCCGGCCCGCGGGCTCGCTGCCGGTGAGGGTGGCCGCCTTGACCCGCTCGTCGCGCAGGATCTCGTCCACCGCGCCCGAGCCGATCAGCAGCGTCTGGAAACAGCCCTCCGGGAAGCCCGCCCGGTGGAACAGGTCCTCCAGGTAGAGGGCGGTCTGCGGCACGTTGGACGCGTGCTTGAGCAGGCCCACGTTGCCCGCCATCAGCGCGGGCGCGGCGAACCGCACCACCTGCCACAGCGGGAAGTTCCACGGCATCACGGCGAGCACCGGGCCGAGCGGGCGGTAGCGGACCACCGCCCGGGAGGCCCCGGAGTCCCGCACGTCCGCCTCGGTCGGCTCCTCGTCGGCCAGCAGTGCCTCGGCGCGCTCGGCGTACCAGCGCATCGCCTTGGCGCACTTGGCGGCCTCCGCGCGGGCCTGCCGCACCGGCTTGCCCATCTCGGTCGTCATGACCCGGGCGATCTCCCGCTGGTCCTCGTCCAGCAGGTCAGCGGCCCGGTTCAGCAGGCGGGCGCGCTCGGCGAACGCGGTCGTCCGGTAGGTGCGGAACGTGGCCTCGGCGAGCTGGAGCCGGCGCTCCAGCTCCTCCTCGCCCATGGCCTCGTACGTCTTGAGCGTCTCGCCGTTCGCCGGATTCACCGTCGCGATGGGCATGGCTGACCTCCCCTGGGAGCGGGCTGTGTCTCGACCTTCGCGCGCGGCCGGGCCGGCCGCAACGCAAGGCCGCCTGTCTCAGCCCGAGTGCTCCGTCAGCCGGTCCAGAAACGCGGCCTGCGCCGTGACGATCACCGCACGGGCCCGGTCGAGGCCGAGCCACGCCACCCGGTCCAGCTCCGGGAACTCCTGGACCCGGCCCGAGCGCGGCGGCCACTCCATGGTGAAGGTGCCCGGCACGATCGCCTCCGGGTCGAGGTCCGCCTCGACGGCCCACGCCGTGACGACCTTGCCGCCCGCCTGCCTGACCTCGCCGAGCGGTACGGCCTCCCCGTCGGGCGGCGCAAGGCCCAGCTCCTCCCGGAACTCCCGGCGGGCCGCCTCCCAGGCCGGCTCGTCCGGCTGGTACTCGCCCTTCGGCACCGTCCAGGCGCCCGCGTCCTTCTTCGCGTAGAAGGGGCCGCCCATGTGCCCCAGCAGCACTTCGATGCCCTCGCCGGTGTGCCGGAAAAGCAGCAGACCCGCGCTGCGCTTCGTCGCACGCGTCATCAGGGGGTGACCTCCGGGTGGGCCGCGAGCAGGGCCTCCACGGTATCGGCCTCCTCGGGGCGCTTGTCCTCGCGGTAGCGGACCACGCGCGCGAAGCGCAGGGTGACGCCGGCCGGGTAGCGGGTGGAGCGCTGGAGTCCGTCGTAGGCGATCTCGACCACCAGCTCGGGGCGGACCCGGACCACCCAGCCGTCGTCCCCCACCGCCAGCTCGCCCAGCCGCTCGGTCTGCCAGGCGAGCATGGCGTCGGTCATGCCCTTGAAGGTCTTGCCGAGCATCGCGAACGTGCCGTCGGCGGCGCGGGCGCCGAGGTGCAGGTTGGACAGCTTGCCGGTGCGCCGGCCGTGGCCCCACTCGGCGGCCAGCACCACCAGGTCGAGGGTGTGCACCGGCTTGACCTTCAGCCAGGACGCGCCGCGCCGGCCCGCGCTGTACGGCGCGTCCAGCGCCTTGACCACCACGCCCTCGTGGCCGCGCGCCAGGGTGTCGGCGAGGAACCGCTCCGCCTCGGGGACGTCGTCCGGGCCGCCCGCCACGGTACGGCGCACCCGCATCGGCTCGGGCACCAGCCGGGCCAGCTCCGCGTGCCGCTCGGCGAAGGGCAGGTCGAGCAGGTCGCGGCCGTCGACGGAGAGCGCGTCGAAGAAGACGGGGGAGACCGGGACCTCGCCGGCCGCCCGGGCCACGTCCGTGCGGGAGCCGACCCGGCCCGCCGTCTCCTGGAAGGACCGGGGCCGCCCGGCCGCGTCGAAGGAGATCACCTCGCCGTCCAGGATGAACCGCTCGCCACGCAACGCCAGCGCGGCGGCCGTCACTTCGGGCAGCCGGCCGGTGATGTCGTCCAGGGTGCGGGTGTGCACGCGGACCGTGTCGCCGTCGCGGTGCACCTGGACCCGGATGCCGTCCAGCTTCTCCTCCACCGCGCAGGCGCCCAGCTTCGCCGCCGCCTCGGCGACCGAGGAGGCACTGTGCGCCAGCATCGGCTGCACCGGCCGGCCCACGGTGAGCCGGAACCGCTCCAGCGCGCCGGGCCCCTCGGCGAGCAGCGCCTCGGCCACCGTCTGGAGCGAGCCGGCCAGCATCACCGCCCGCCGGGCGTCCGCCGGCTCCACGCCGGTCGCCAGGGCCAGCCCCTCCACGGCGAGCGCGTCCAGCGCGCCCTGCCGGACCTCGCCGGTCAGCAGGCCGCGCAGGAAGCGCTGCTCGTCCTCGGTGGCCGCGCCCATCAGCTCGCCGACGATCCGGGCCCGCTCCGCCTGTGAACCGGCCCCGGCCACCGTGCCCAGCTCCCCGAACCGGGCGTCCACCTCGCGCACGCTCAGCGACGGCTCCTCCGCCGGCGCCACCGCGCGGCCGAGCACCTTCCAGCCGACCCCGATCCGCCCCTGCGGCAGCCGTCCCGCCAGATACGGGATCACGATCGGCACGTCCTCCGCCTCCGCCTCCCGGAACAGCTCCGCGAGCAACGCGACCTTCCGGGACCGCGCCGCCGTGGCGGCCACCTCCCGCGACACCTGTGCGAGCCGGCTCAACAACATGCCCTCAGGGTGCACCGCGGAGGCGGGGCCCACACCTGCGCCGTGCCGTCCGGCGGGTGAGGGAGAGGGGCTTTACGGGGCCGGGGTACCGCCCACTGGGGGAGGGCGGCACTGGTCCGTGCGCGGCCCGGTCCGGGGTGGGGCGGTCCCGGGTCGGGCGGGGGCGGGACGGGTGGGGTCGGGTCGGGCGGGGGCGGGTCGGCAGGATGGCGCGCGGGCCGTGTGACGCGTGCGCTGTGAGAAGCGGCCCGAGTGGTGCCCCGCGTTAGCCGGTACCGACGGCTGTCCCGGCCGTGCGGTGCGAGCCGGTGTCCGTGTGGCTGTCTTGCCCGGATGGCGTGTGCCGGTGTCCGTGGCTGTCGCGGCCGTGCGGTGCGAGCCGGTGTCCTGCCCGGATGGCGTGTGCCGGTGTCCGTGGCTGTCGCGGCCGTGCGGTGCGAGCCGGTGTCCTGCCCGGATGGCGTGTGCCGGTGTCTGCGGCTGTCGCGGCCGTGCGGTGCGAGCCGGTGTCCGCGTGGCTGTCCTGCCCGGATGGCGTGTGCCGGTGTCTGCGGCTGTCGCGGCCGTGCGGTGCGAGCCGGTGTCCGCGTGGCTGTCCCGCCCGGACCGCGCGAGCCGCTACACCCGCAGCCGCCCGCCCGGACGGCGCGAGCCGGCACCGGCAGCCGTCTCGCCCGGACGGCGCGAACCGCTATCCCCGTGCCCCCCCGCCCGGACGGCCCGCGCCGCTAGCGCCGGACCCCCGTGTCCAGGTCGGCGAAGAGCAGTTCGCCGTTGATCGCGGCGCCCGCCCGGTAGCCACGGCTGGCCGCGTTCACCACCTGTTCGGCGAAGCCGCTCGCGTTGCCCGCCGCCCACAGGCCCGGGACGCTGGTCCGGCCGCGTTCGTCGATCACCGGGTACGCGCCGAACGGGGTGTCGTGGAGTTCGGCGCCCAGCCGGGAGAGCAGGGCGTTGTTCGGGACGGCGCGTGGGGCGGCGTACAGGACCTCGCGGGCGTGGACCGTGCCGTCCGCGAGGCGGACGCCGGTGAGCCGGTCGTCGGTGACGACGAGTTCCGCGACCCGGCCGGGTACGAGGGCGACCCCGGCGGTGGCCAGCCGTCGCAGGTCGTCGCCGGACAGCTCCGACTCGTCCACCTCGTGCAGGAACAGCCGTACGTCCTCGGACCACCGGGTGACCATGAGCGCCTGGTGCGCGCTGAGCGGCGAGGTGGCCAGCACCCCGGTGGGCAGGTCGCGCGCCTCCCAGCCGTGGCAGTACGGGCAGTGCAGCACGTCGCGGCCGAAGCGCTCGGCCAGCCCCGGCACCGGCGGCAGTTCGTCGCGCAGGCCGGTGGCGATCACGAGGTGCCGGGCCCGCACGGTCCGGCCACCCGCCACCCGCACCGCGAAGCCCGCCCCCTCCCGGCTCGCGTCCACGACCCGGTCCCGGACCACCCGCACGCCGTACCGGGCGATCTCCTCCCGGCCGACGGCCAGGAACTCCGCCGGGGACATGCCGTCCCGGCCCAGATAGCCATGCAGGTGCGCGGACGGCGCGTTGCGCGGTTCGCCCGCGTCGACCACCAGTGTCCGGCGCCGGGCCCGGCCCAGCACCAGCCCGGCGGACAGGCCGGCCGCGCCGCCACCGGCGACGATCACCTCGTAGTTCTCGGTCATGTGACCACCTCCGCCCCGACGGTCGCCCGGACCCTGCCGTATTGACAAACGTGTTTGCCGAACCTGCAATGTCAGGTATGAGTACCGACGACGTCCTCGCCGAGGTGGGCCCCCGGCTGCGGCGGATCCGCAAGGAGCGTGAGGTGACGCTGGCGGCGCTGTCCGAGCGCACGGGCATCTCCGTCAGCACCCTGTCCCGGCTGGAGTCCGGCCTGCGCCGGCCCAGTCTGGAGCTGCTGCTGCCCATCGCGCAGGCCCACCAGGTCCCGCTGGACGAGCTGGTCGGCGCGCCGCCGGTCGACGACCCCCGGGTGCGGGCCAGGCCACTGACGCGGCACGGCCGCACCTTCTGGCCGCTGACCCGCCAGCCCGGCGGGCTCCAGGCCTTCAAGGTGCTCGAACCCCGGCGGGCGGCGGAGCCGGACCCGCGCACCCACGAGGGCTACGAGTGGCTGTACGTGCTGTCCGGGCGGCTCCGGCTCGTCCTCGGCGAGCACGATGTCGTGCTCGCGGCCGGTGAGGCGGCCGAGTTCGACACCCGGGTACCGCACTGGTTCGGCTCGGCCGGCGAGGGACCGGTCGAGTTCCTGAGCCTGTTCGGGCCGCAGGGCGAGCGGATGCACGTACGGGCCCGCCCGGCCGCCGGGAAGTGACCGGGGAAGTGACCGAGAAGGTTCCGCCGGCTGTTCCCTGATGGGCAAGCGACCGCTTAGTATGCGGGCGGACCCGGTCAGACGAAGCAGTCCCGTGGAGGCCCCGCATGCAGGCATGGCAAGTGCACGAGAACGGCGAGCCGGACGAGGTGATGCGGCTGGCGGAGGTGGACCGGCCCGTCCCCGGTGACGGTCAGGTGCTGCTGCGCGTGCGGGCCGCCAACGTCAACTTCCCGGACGCGCTGCTGTGCCGGGGCGAGTACCAGATCCGGCCGCCGCTGCCCTTCACCCCGGGCCTGGAGATCTGCGGCGAGACCGAGGACGGCCGCCGGGTGATCGCCAACCCGGCCCTGCCGCACGGCGGTTTCGCCGAGTACGCGCTCGCCGACGCCCGCGCCCTGCTGCCCGCCCCCGAGGCGCTGGACGACGCCGAGGCCGCCGCCCTGCACATCGGCTACCAGACCGGCTGGTTCGGCCTGCACCGCCGGGCCCGCCTGGAGGCGGGGGAGACCCTGCTGGTGCACGCCGCCGCCGGCGGGGTCGGCAGCGCGGCCGTCCAGCTCGGCAAGGCGGCCGGCGCCCGGGTCATCGGCGTCGTCGGCGGCGCCGACAAGGCCGCCGTCGCCCGGGAGCTGGGCTGCGACGCGGTGGTGGACCGCCGCGCCGAGGACGTCGTCGCGGCCGTCAAGGAGGCCACCGGCGGCCGGGGCGCCGACGTGGTCTACGACTCGGTCGGCGGCGCCGCCTACGCCCAGTCCGCCAAGCTGGTCGCCTTCGAGGGCCGGATCGTCGTCGTCGGTTTCGCCAGTGGCACCATCCCGAGTCCGGCGCTCAACCACGCCCTGGTGAAGAACTACTCGATCGTCGGCCTGCACTGGGGCCTCTACCACACCAAGAACCCCGGACTGGTGCTCCAGTGCCACGAACAGCTCACCGAGCTGGCCGCCCGGGGCGTGGTCAGGCCGCTGGTGAGCGAGCGGGTGCCGCTGGGCGAGGCCGCGACCGCCGTGCGGAAGGTCGCGGACGGCCGCTCCACCGGCCGGATCGCCGTGGTGACGGAGGCGGCCGTATGACCGGCGAAGACGAACTGCGCGCCCGTACCCGGGAGTTCCTGGCCGCGCACCCGCCCGCCGGCACCGGCCGGCTGGAGTTCCTGCGGGCCCGCTTCGACGCCGGCCTCGCCTGGGTGCACTACCCGGAGGGGCTCGGCGGCCTGGGCGCACCGCGCGCCCTGCAGGCCGTCGTGGACGCCGAGCTGGAGGCGGCCGGCGCCCCCGACAACGACCCCCGGCGCATCGGCATCGGCCTCGGCATGGCCGCCCCGACCGTGCTGCGCTACGGCACCGACGAGCAGAAGCGGCGCTTCCTGCGGCCCCTGTGGACCGGCGAGGAGGTCTGGTGCCAGCTCTTCAGCGAGCCCGGCGCCGGCTCCGACCTGGCCGCGCTCGGCACCCGCGCGGTGCGCGAGGGCGACGGCTGGGTGGTCGACGGGCAGAAGGTGTGGACGTCGAGCGCGCACCTCGCGCGCTGGGCCATCCTCATCGCCCGCACCGACCCGGGCCTGCCCAAGCACCAGGGCATCACCTACTTCGTCTGCGACATGACCGACCCCGGTGTCGAGGTCCGCCCGCTGCGGCAGATCACCGGCGAGGCCGAGTTCAACGAGGTCTTCCTGACCGGCGTCCGCATCCCCGACTCCGACCGCCTCGGCGAGGTCGGCGACGGCTGGCGGGTCGCCCAGACCACGCTGATGAACGAGCGCGTCTCGATAGGGGGTATGCGGCTACCCCGCGAGGGCGGCATGATCGGCCCGCTCGCCCGCACCTGGCGGGACCGCCCCGACCTGCGCACTCACGACCTCCACCAGCGCCTGCTGAAGCTGTGGGTCGAGTCCGAGGTCTCCCGCCTCACCGCCGAGCGCCTGCGCCAGCAGCTCGCCGCCGGCCAGCCCGGCTACGAGGGCTCCGGCATGAAGCTCGCCTTCGCCCGCCTCAACCAGGAGATCAGCGGCCTGGAGGTGGAACTGCGCGGCGCGGAGGGCCTGTTGTACGACGACTGGACCATGCGCCGGCCCGAACTGGTCGACTTCACCGGCCGCGACGCCGGCTACCGCTATCTGCGCGCCAAGGGCAACAGCATCGAGGGCGGGACCAGCGAGGTCCTGCTCAACATCGTCGCCGAGCGGGTCCTCGGCCTGCCCGCCGAACCGCGCACCGACAAGGACGTCGCGTGGAAGGACCTCGCCCGATGAGCACACAGCCGGACCTGCTCTACTCCGAGGAGGAAGAGGACCTGCGCGCCGCCGTCCGCGACCTGCTCACGGACCACTGCGCCGCCGCGGACGTCATCGCCCGCACCGAGTCGGACACCCCGCACGACCGCGCCCTGTGGAAGTCCCTCGCCGAGGGCATGGGCCTGGCCGGACTGCTCGTCCCCGAGGAGTACGGCGGTCAGGGCGCCGGCCACCGGGAAGTCGCCGTCGTGCTGGAGGAGTTGGGGCGTGCCGTCGCCCCCGTGCCGTACCTCACCAGCGCGGTCGTGGCCACCGAGGCCCTGCTCGCCTGCGCCGACGAGGAATTGCTCGGGCAGCTCGCCGCCGGGCGGACCATCGGCGCGCTCGCGGTCGCGCTGCACCACGGCCCGGACGCCCACCACCCCGCCGTACGCCTCGAAGGAGGGTTCCTGCGTGGTGAGTTGACGGGCATCGCGGACGCCGTCGGCGCCGACGTGCTGCTCGTCCCGGCCGACGACGGCGGTCTGTACGCGGTGGCCGCCGACGCCGTCACGCTCACCCCGGCGACCGCCCTGGACCCGACCCGCCCGCTCGCCACCGTCACCCTCGACGGCGCCGCCGGCCGCCGCCTCGGAGCGGCCGAGCCCGCCGTACGCCGGGCCCTGCGCGCCGCCGCCGGACTGCTGGCCTCCGAGCAACTGGGCTTGGCCGACTGGGCGTTGACGGAGACCGTGCGCTATCTGAAGGAGCGCAAGCAGTTCAACCGGCCGGTCGGCGGTTTCCAGGCGCTCAAGCACCGGCTCGCCCAGCTGTGGCTGGAGGTCGTCAACCTCCGGGCCGCCGCCCGCGCCGCCGCCGACGCGCTGGCCACCGGCACGGACCCGGACGTGGCGGTCGCCGTCGCCCAGGCCTACGCGGCACCCGTCGCCGTCCACGCCGCCGAGGAGGCGCTGCAACTGCACGGCGGCCTCGGCATGACCTGGGAGCACCCGGTCCACCTGTACCTGAAACGGGCCAAGGCGGACTCGATCGCCTACGGCACGGCGGGCGCCCACCGCGAGGCGCTGGCCGGCCTGGTCGACCTCCAGGCGCCCTGACCGCCACCCTGTTCCCGGGGACACCACTCGATCGGAGGACACGTCAGCCGCCCGGAGGAACCCTCCGCTACGCCACACTTGCGGCCGAACGCCGCACACCGGGCGTGGCGGAGGAGGTTTTCCGATGGCCATTTCCATCTCTGTGGTGCTGTTGCTCCTGATCCTTGCCGTGTTCTTCATGCGCAACGGCTCGCTCAAGGTCTCCCATGCCCTGGTCTGCATGCTGCTCGGCTTCTACCTGGCGAGCACGAGCATGGCGCCCACCATCCACAACGGGTTCAGCGCGACCGCCGACCTGGTGAGCGGTCTGCGGCCGTGAGCCCGTCCACGAGGTCCGTCAGCCGGCCGGGAGGACCCCGACGCCGTTCGGCACCGGTCGTTCGGCGCCACCGCTCGGATGGTTGCGGACCGTCACGGCACCGGCGCCGGCGTCCCGGGTGACCATCTCCGTCGAACCGCCGCCGTCGAGGTTGAACGCGTCGGACGCGCCCAGTGACCGCATGGTGCCGGCCTCCTCGGCGACGGTCAGGCCGGTCCGGTAGGCCGCCGCCCCGTCCAGCGCGAGGATCAGCAACTGCTCGCCGCCGCCCTTGAATCCGACGACCGTGCGCACCGCCGAGGTGCCGTCGTCCAGTCCGGTCAGCGGGCGACCGTGGCGCAGCACGGGAAAGCCGCCGATCGCGAACGCGTACGGCACCCCGGAACCGGCCGCCACCAGCGTGTGGGTGACGGTCACCCGGTCCCCGACCGCGAGTTCGCGCAACTGCCGGGCGCCCTCCTCGCGGCCGACCAGGACCGTGGTGTCCGCGGGGATCGCGCCGCTGCCGGGGGAGCCGGCGGCGGACACCACCCGGCCGCCGCGCAGCCGCACCTCGTAGGTGTCGGTGCTGCACGGCGCAGCGCGCTCGGTGTCGGTGCCGCACACGGCGCGTTCACGGGAGACGTCGCCCCACGCGGCGGTGAAGGCGCCGACGGAGTTCTGCGGCAGGGCGTACTGGTTGAGGCCCCTCAACCGCAGCCGCGCCTTGGGGGTCTTGACGGTGCCGGACAGGGAGAGGCGGTCCAGTCGGGCCCGCCGGTCGGTGCCCACGCCGAACACGTCCCGGGTGTCGGTGCCGGGCGGCAGCGCGGGCCCGAACCGCTGGCCGCGCGGCACCGCGGCCTTGAGCACCCGCCCGTCGGCGACGGCCGGCCCGACCGGCGCCCCGGTGGCCGGCACGCCCGGGTGCTGGGTCTCGGTGATGTCGAAGAAGTCGCCGTTGACCCCCGCGATCGCGCCGGCCGCGTCCGCCAGCCGGGACACGGTGGCCCGGGCCCCCACCGCGCCGGGGTGGAGCAGGCCCACCCGCACCCGCGGATTGCCGAGGTCGACCGTGAGCAGATGCGCGTGCGCGGTGCCCGCGGCCCCGGCGATGTCGAACTGCCGGTAGCCGACGCCCGGCGCGATCCGCCGGATTGCCGGTGCCGCCCCGGCCGGTGCCGCTCCCGTGAGGGCCGCACCGGCGAGGAGACCCCATGCCGTGACGACCGTGAGAACCGCTCTGCCCGCTGCCCCACGTCCGCGACGTCTGGTCACCGTGCCTCCTGATGTCTCGTCAACTGTCCCTGACACAAGGGGCAGTGCACCAGACGGCGGCGGTCGGCGGGCCTACTGGACGTCTACTACGCGAGAACGGGTGAGAAAACGTACCCCCTCGGGTGCCTCCAGGGAGAAGCCGCTGCCCCGGCCGGGCACGACGTCCACGATCAGCCGGGTGTGCCGCCAGGCCTCGTACTGACTCCGGGAGATCCAGAAGGTGACCGGCTCGGCGACACCCGGCACCGACAGCTCCGCCAGCAGCACGTCCGAGCCGCCGGTGCGGAACTCGCCGTCCGGGTAGCACATGGGCGCGCTGCCGTCGCAGCAGCCGCCGGACTGGTGGAACATCAGCGGACCGTGCGTCGCGTGCAGCCGGCGCACCAGTTCCTGGGCGCGCGGGGTGAGTTCGACGCGGGGGACTTCCTCTTCCATGGCACCGTCCTGGGCAGCCGGGAGCGTCGTCGGACCCGGTCAAGTCTCACGCCTCGTCAGGGTCCCGTCCAGAACGCCGCGCAGGCCGGCCGGGGCGGATCAGCGATGGCCGAGCACGTTGACGACGGTGCCGTCCGGGTCCCGGACGAAGAACCGCCGCACGCCCCACTCCTCGTCGGTCAACGGGTGCACGATCTCCGCGCCGCGCGCCCGCATCGCCGCGTACGCCGCATCGACGTCGTCCACCTCGATGCTCAGGTCCGGGGCGACGGGGGCGGTGGCGTCCTCGCTCATCAGGCTCAGCTGGGCGGTCGGGTTGCCCGCAGGGGCGAGCGTCCTGATCCAGCCGTGGTCCATGACCTCCTCCAGGCCCAGGACGCCGTAGAACTCCGCGCTCCGCGGCAGTGCGGTCGACTGGACGTTGGGCACGACACGGCGTACCTGCATCACGCGGCTCCCCTGGTCGTCGGCTCGGGTACGACCCGTCAGGGTAGCCCGGCGGGCGGCTGGAAGAATGGGATCATGCACACGTTTCCCGATCCGTCCGAGCCGAAGTTCGTCGCCGAGGGCGAACACCCGCTGTGGGACGCGGCCTTGGCCACCGTCAACCGGGACCTGGCGGTGACCCTGCCGGACCAGGAGCCGCTGCGCCTGGTCGCCTGCCCGGGATGGGAGGACGACGAGGAGCTGCTGTACGTGGCGCTGCACAGCGGGGAGTCGCACGGGAACTTCCTGGGACCGGAGACCACCCCCGACGGGGCGCTCGCGGTCGTCGCCGAGGCCGCCCAGGACACCGTCATGGAGATGCTGTGGCAGGTCTGGCCGGTGTGCACCCTGCACGGGCTGGGCATGCACGTCGCCGAGGACGGCGGCCGGGCGTCCTGGTGGTGTGCCGGTACGTCCCGTCCGGCCGACCCGGCGCACACCCGCGCCGCCGTGGGTGAACTGGACACGATCCACCGCCCCCGCCGCCCCAACCGCAAACGCCGCAAGCCTCGCTGACGCCGGTGCCGGCTACTCGGAGGACCGGCGGCGCTGTCGTCGTGCGCGCAGGGCCTCGAAGAGCAGGGGGAGTGCCGACAGGACGACGACCAGGGCGACCAGCGGCAGCAGGTAGTCGTCCACGTGGGGGACCGAGGCGCCGAGGGTGTATCCGGCGAGGACCAGGAACTGCGACCACAGGACGCCGCCCACGGTCTGCCAGAGGGTGAAGGTCCGGGCGGGCACGCCGAGGGCGCCGGCCACGGGGTGCAGGACCGTCCGCAGTACGGGCACGAACCGGCCGATCACCAGCGCCTTGCCGTAGCCGTACCGGGCCAGCAGCTGTTCCGCGCGCGCCGCCGCGGCCTTCACCCGTGGGTGTGAGGTGCGCGTCAGCAGGGTCCGGCCGCCGTGCCGCCCGATCAGATAGCCGACCTGCCCGCCGGCCACGGCACCGACGGCCGCGCACAGCAGCACCTGCCACAGTGCCAGCCGGGGCGGCTGCTGGGCGGTGCCCGCGCACAGCACCCCGGCCGGGAACAGCAGCGTGTCCCCGGGCAGGAAGAAGCCGACGACCAGCAGACCCGACTCCGCGAAGATCACCGCCAGGACGCCCAGCGCGCCGAAGGCGGCCAGCACCGACGCGCTGTCCAGCGGATTGACGGCGATCACCGGCCGAGCCTCCTGGCCTCCGCGAGGGGCTGTTTCGACGGGCCTCCTCGACGAGCCACCAGTATGGGTCGAGTCGGCCTGCGGGGCACTACGGCCTGCGCCGCCGGCCCGGTGCCCGGGACGCGGACTTCGGCTTCCGCGGTGTGCCGCCCACCTCCTCGACCGGCGGGGCGTCCGCGCGGCCCCCGGTCTCCAGGTCCGCCACGGTACGCAGCTGTTCCTCGGCGTCGAAGATGTGGTCGCCGTAGAGGTCTTGGAGCCAGTTGGTCTGGTACACGGTGTCCAGGTAGCGCTCGCCGAGGTCCGGCGCGATGGCCACCGCGGTCAGCCGGCGCCGGGCGTCCTCGGCCGCCAGCCAGTCGCTGGCCCCGCTGACCACCGTGCCGGTGGAGCCGCCGAACAGGAAGCCGCGGCGGGCCATCCGGTGGCACATGCGGATGGTGTCCGCCTCCTCCACCCGGATCACCTCGTCCACGTAGGACTCGTCCAGCAGCGGCGGGCGCATGCTCATGCCGAGGCCGGGGATCATCCGCCGGCCGGGCTCGCCCCCGAAGGCGACCGACCCCACGCTGTCCACCGCCACGATGCGCACCGGCCGGTGCCACTGCCGGAAGTAGCGGGCGCAGCCCATCAGGGTCCCGGTCGTGCCGGCGCCGACGAACAGCACGTCGAGTTCGGGGAACTTCTCCGCGATCTCCGGTGCCGTCGTGCGGTAGTGCGCACGCCAGTTGCCCGCGTTGGTGTACTGGCTGAGCCACACGTACCGCTCGTCGGACGCGCACAGCGACCGGACGTAGTCGATCCGCATGCCCAGGAAGCCGCCGTTGGAGTCCTGGTCGGCGACGACGTGGACCTCGCTGCCGAGCGCCTCCATCAGGAGCCTGGTCGACAGGTTGCAACGGGAGTCCGTCACACACAGGAACCGGTAGCCCTTGCTCGCGGCGATCATGCTGAGCGCCACGCCCAGGTTCCCGGACGAGGACTCCACGAGGACGGAGTCCGGGGTCAGGACCCCCTCACGCTCGGCCGTCTCCACCATCTCGTTCGCGGCCTTCAGCTTGATGGAGCCGGCGAAGTTGAAGCCTTCGCACTTCAGGTACAGCGGGCAACCGCAGATCGTCTCTAGGTCGACGAAGAGTTCGCCTTCGTTGAAGGCGTAGGGAGCCGATATGACGGGCACGGCGGACCTCCTGGAGCCAGGCAGAGGGGAACGGCGTCAGCCGTGCCGGCGCAGATCGTGGAAGAAGTCGTCGATCAGGCGGAGCTGTCCCGCCCGGGCCACTTCGTCGTACACGTACTTGCCGACGGCCAGATCGAGGACGCCGAGTCCGAAGGGTGAGAAGACCACCGGCCGGTCGGTCGGCGGCGCGGCCCGGCCCAGCATCACGTCGTTCAGCGTGCCGTTCAGGAAGTCGCGGTCGCCGGTGAGCTGTTCGACCAGGTGCGGGGAGGTGTCGGCCTTCAGGCAGTGCTCGACGTCGTCCACGAAGTTGGCCGAGGCGAGCAGGACTTCGGGGGCGAGGTCCCGCAGGGACACGTGCAGGACCAGCGGGTTGTGGGCGAACCAGGCCGGCGCCGTGACATGGGGCCGGCCGGCGACGGTCGCGAAGACCACCAGGTCGCTGGAGCGGATCAGGGCCTCGGCGCTGTCGTGGACGGCGACCGGCTCGGTCGCGCCGCTCTCGCGCAGATAGCCGCAGAAGCCCTCGGCGCTCTCGGCGGACAGGTCGTGCACGCCGATCGCCTCGAAGGACCAGCCGGTCCGGGCCAGGAAGGTGTGGATGTACCGGGCGATCAGGCCGGTGCCGACGAATCCGACCCGGGTGGGGCGGGGCCGGTTCCGGCTGAGCCAGTCGGCCGCCAGCGCGGCGGACGCGGCGGTCCGGGTCGCGCTGATGATGGAACTCTCCAGGCAGGCGAACGGGTAGCCGGTGTCGTGGTCGTTGAGGATCAGCACCGCGGACGCCCGCGGCAGCCCCTCCCGCACGTTCTCCGGGAAGCTGGAGATCCACTTCATGCCGTCCACGCGGACGGAACCGCCGACGGAGGCCGGGAGCGCGATGATCCGCGCCGAGGGCCGGTCGGGGAAGCGCAGGAAGTACGACGGCGGGTTCACCGAGTCTCCGGCGCCGTGCAGTTTGTAGGTCGCCTCGACCAGCTCCACGAGCTGCTTCTCGGACCCGCTCAGCGCCTTCTGCACCTGCTCGCCGGAGATCACCGCGAACGTCGGCACCGCGGGCCGGCCGGATCCGGCCGCTTCCGCGGCCGTGGACAGCAGATCGGTCATCGCTCGCTCGCCTCCGGGGTCGGGCGGCCGTCGGCCAGGCGGCGGGGCTCGGCCATGCCCACCAGCACCTCGCGGTCACCGGTGTACGGCTCCCGGCTGTGCGCCGTACGGATGTTGTCCACCAGCAGCAGGTCACCGGACTGCCACGGCTCGCGCCGGGTGTGCGCCTCGTAGGTGGAGTTGAGCAGCTCGACCACGTCCTCGCCGATCGGGGAGCCGTCGCCGAAGCGGGTGTTGAACGGCAGGCCGTCCGCGCCGTACTCGTCCACCAGGTACTCGCGCACCTCGGGGGCGAGCGTCCACTCGTTGAGGAACGCGATCTGGTTGAACCAGCAGCGCCGGCCGGTGACCGGGTGCCGCACCACCGCGGCGCGCTGTTGCTCGGTGCGCAGGGAACCGTCCGCCCGCCAGGTGAAGTCGATGGCGCTCGCCCGGCAATAGCGCTCGATCTCGGCGCGGTCGTCGGTGCCGAAGGACTCGGCCAGGGAGGCGCCGATCTCGTCGTTGTAGCTGCGGGTCAGCAGCCAGCCCTCGCGCTCGAACCGCTCGGCCAGCGCGGTGGGCAGCGCCCGCAGCACCTCCTCGGCGTCGGCCACCGCCGTCGCGCCGCCCTGCTCGGGCGCGGTCGGGCAGGCGAACAGCATCAGACCCGGAACTTCCAGCGTGTAGCTCAGCTCGTGGTGCATGCACATCGGCTGGTTCGCCGGCCACGGCGTCGAGGCGTACACCCCCGGCCCCTTGACCTCGCGGGGCGCGAAGGCCTCCCGCTCCGTCATGAGCGGACCGGCCAGCCGCGTGAACACGGCTTCCGCCTGCGTGGCGTCCCGCAGCCCGAGCCCGCGCACCAGCAGCGCCCCGTGCTCGGTGACCTGGGCGCACACCGCCTCGCGGTACTCGGCCGCCCAGCTCGCCGCGTCACCCGGAGGATCGACCCGCACCAGCGCGGGCCGGTCCGGCGCCTGCTCCACGTCGAGCGGCGGGGCCAGTGAGGAGAAGGACATCTCGGTTTCCTTTCGGTCGCCCGTCTGGCGGGTCTACGGCTCTCAGGAGGACGCCAGCGGTACGGCGGCCCGCAGCACCGCCCGGGCGGCGTCGGCCGGCCGGGTGCGCGGGAAGTAGTGGCCCCCGTCGGCCAGTTCGTGGAGATCGACCTGCTCGGCCAGCAGCAGCCAGTCCCGGTGCCGGTCGGCGTGGCCCGCGGTGAACGGGTCGTCGGCGGCGACCACGACCGTGACCGGCACCGCCAGCCGGGCCGGCGGCGGCGCGTCCAGCAGGGCGCCGAAGTAGCGGTGCGCGGCGACGCAGTCGTGCCGGTAGGCGGCGCCGACATGCTCGGCGTGCGGGGCGTCCAGCTCGGTGAGTTCGCCGTAGCCGCCGCCCGCGATGAGCCGGGACGCCACCTCGGCGTCGCTCAGCGCGGTCAACTCCTCGATGGCGGTGCTCCGTTCGGCGGCGGTGCCGAGCAGTTGCGCGCCGAGGAACAGCCGCGTCACGCCCACCCCGCGCTCCCGGAGCCGGCGGGCCGTCTCCACGGCCGGCGCGGCACCCGAGGAGTGGCCCCACAGCATCACCCGGGTGAGGCCCCGCGCGGCGATTTCCTCGGCGGCCCGCTCGGCCACCTCCTCGATCGACGCGAGCGGCTCCCGGGGCGCGGCCAGGTCGTGACCCGGCAGGTCCACGGCGAGCACGGCCACCCCGCTGCCCGCGAGCGCGCTCGCCAGCGGCTGGTAGTTGACCGCGTTGCCGCCCGCGTAGGGGAAGCACACCAGCGCGGGACCGGCCGCACCGGCCGCCTCCGACAGCGGCTGGAGCAGCCCCGGGTGCCGGCCGCTCGCGCCGTCGAGGAGGGCCGCGAGATCGGCGAGGACCGGGTTCCGGGTGATGTCCTTCAGGGACACGGCGCGGTCGAGGGCCAGGCTGAGCTTGACCGCGGTCAGCGAGGTGCCCCCGGCGTCGAAGAAGTGGTCCGACGGGCCGACCTGGTGCTCGGGCACGCCCAGCACCCCGGCCCAGGCCGCCGCCACCCGCCGCTCGGCCGGGCTCAGCGGCACGGCCGCCTCCCGGTCCGGGCCCGCGTCGGCGGTGGCCGTCCGCTCGGCCAGCGCGGTCAGCGCCTTGCGGTCGGTCTTGCCGTTGCCGGTCAGCGGCAGCGCCTCCTGCCAGTGGAAGGCCGAGGGCACCATGTAGGCGGGCAGCCGCGCGGCCAGCGCCTCGCGCAGCACCTCCGGCTCGTGCCGCCTGCCGGAGTAGAAGGCGATCAGATGCTTGTTGCCGCCGGCCAGTTCGGCGACGACCACCGCGCCGTCGCGCACCCCGTCCACCCGCAGCAGGGAGTTCTCGATCTCGCCGATCTCGATGCGGAAGCCCCGGATCTTGACCTGGTTGTCCCGGCGGCCCAGGAACTCCAGCCGGCCGCCCGGGTGCCAGCGGCCCCAGTCACCGCCCAGGTAGAGCCGCTCACCGGGCCGGAACGGGTCCGTGCGGTACGCCTCGCGGGTGCGCTCGGGGTCGTTGACGTACCCGCGGCCCACACAGACGCCCGAGAACGCGATCAGCCCCGGCGCGCCCAGCGGCACCAACGCCAGCCGCTCGTCCACGACATAGACGTGCACGTTGTTCACCGCGCGGCCCAGCAGCACCCGTTCGGGCGCCCGGTCCAGCAGCTCGTGGTTGGTGTCGTCCGACGTCTCCGTCAGGCCGTAGGCGTTGAGCAGTTTGATGCCGGGCCGGATCGCGAACCAGCGCTGCGCCAGCTCCGGTTTCAGCGCCTCGCCGGTCACCGACACACAGCGCAGGTCGGGCAGGTCCCGGGGCCGCTGCTCCAGGCAGGAGGCCACGACCTCCAGATAGGAGGGCACCACCTGGGCCACCCCGACCCGGCCGCGCGCCAGCGTCTCCACGAACCGCTCCACGTCCACGACCACGTCCTGGCCGATCACCAGCGTCCGCCCGCCGACCAGCAGCGCCGCCAGCAGCTGCCACAGCGAGATGTCGAAGCACTGCGGTGCCGTCTGCGCCACCACCGTGCCCTCGCCGATGCCCAGGTCGTCGATCTTCGCGAAGAGGTGGTTGACCAGCCCCGCGTGCTCGCACATCGCGCCCTTCGGCTCCCCGGTGGAGCCCGAGGTGAAGTAGATGTAGGCCAGTTGGCCCGGCTCCACCCGGATCCCGGGGTCGGTGTCGTCGTGGTCCTCCGCGTACGCCGCCTCGACCGTCAGCTTCTCGATGCCGGAGAGCCCGCCCAGCGCCTCGTCCAGGGTGGCGGTGCCGCCGGGCTCGGTCAGCACCAGCCGGCACCCGGCGCGTGACAGCGTGGCCGCGATCCGGCCGGCCGGGAAGTGCGGCTCGATCGGGAGGTAGACGCCGCCCGCCTTGAACACCGCGAGCGTCGCCGCGAGCCAGTCCAGGTTGCGCTCGGTGACGACGGCCACCACGTCCTCCCGGCCCAGGCCGCGCGCCAGCAGCGCCCGCGCCAGCCGGTTGGCGCGCGCGTCGAGTTCGGCGTACGTCCACTCCCGCTCGCCGTGCACGGCCGCGACCGCGTCCGGATGCGCCCGCACCCGCCGGGCGAACAGCTCGTGCGCCCGCGCGTCGGGCAGCGGCCGGCGCGGTCCGTCGAAGCCGTCGAGCTGCTCGCGCACCTCATCGGCCGACAGCAGGCTCTGCCCGGTGTGGTCGGCGTCCGGTGCCGCCGCCATCAGCCGCAGCGCGGTCAGGTGGTAGCCGCCGATCCGGGCCGCGGCGGCGGCGTCCAGCACGTCCGTGCGGTAGCGCAGCCGCAGCTTCACCCGGCCGCCGCGCTCGGACCAGCGCACGTGCAGCACACCGTCGTCGGCGTGCGACTCGTCCTCGCCCAGCGGGCCGAACACCACCTCGTACGACGGCCCGGTCACCGCCAGCTCCCGCCGCAGCCGCTCCACCGGGTACTCCCGGTGTGCCAGCACCTCCGCCTCGGCGTGCTCGGCGGCCGTCACCAGCGCCTGCCAGGAGCCGTCGGGGACGGTCAGCCGGCACGGCAGCGGCTCGCCCCGCACCCCGGTCGTATATCCCGTCACCACCTCGCGCTCGCCGGACAGCGCCGCCAGCACCTTGGCGTGCGCGGCCAGCAGCAGCCCGCTGACCGGCACCCCCCAGCGCCGCACCAGCCCGTGCACCGCGTCCGTCACGTCGTCCGGGACGGACATCTCCTGCTCGGCCGTGCCCGGCACCGGCCGCTCGGCCCAGCGCGGTACGGCGGTGACGCCACCGGCGGTCAGCACACGGCTCCAGAACTCCCGGGCCGGGTCCGCTTCCACGTGTGTTCCCATCGCCAGTCCTTCCTCAACTCGCGGTCGCCGCGGTGGCGTCGGCGGAGAACGGGGGCGCCGCCCGGACGGGCCCGCGGTCCGGTCCGGCGGTCTCCGGCTGTTCGGTGGCGGGGTTGCCGCCCCAGCGGGCGTACGGCGGGATCTCCTCGCCCTTCATGAGGAAGGAGTCGGCCGCCAGCACCGCGCCGTCGCCCATGGTCACGCCGTAGTGCACATGCGAGCCGACGCCCAGCGTGCAGCCGGCGCCGAGCGCGGTCCGGTCGGACTTGAAGGTGCCGTCCTCCTGCGAGTGGCACTGGATCCTGCTGCCGGGGTTCAGGGTGCACTCGTCGCCGACGGCGGCGAGGGTCCGCTCGGTCACCGAGAGCCCGTCGTCGTACACCCGGCGGCCGACGCGCATGCCCAGCAGGCGCCAGACGAGGGGCTTGAACGGCGTGCCGTTGTAGATGTTCAGGTAGCGGTCCGGGATCTTCCACAGCCGCTCGTGCAGCCAGAACTTCCGGTCGTAGATGGAGCACAGCAGCGGGTTCAGCCTTCGGAAGGAGGTGAGGCAGCGCTCCACCAGGACGTAGTAGGCGGTGGACAGCAGCAGCGTCCCGGCCAGGTACGCGCCGATCACCACGTGCCCCAGGACGCCGTACAGGTCGACCGAGGTGAGCGCGAGCAGCGTGAGGCCGAAGACGTGCAGCCAGCGCACGGACAGCATCAGGGTCATCGAGCGCAGGTTGTAGCGGTTCTTGGCGGCGAGGTGGCGGCGCAGGACGTCGGGGGACCTCAGGTGGTCGAAGCGCGCGTCCCGCTCCACCGAGCGCGGGATCTCGAAGCAGGGCGAGCCCAGCAGTCCCACGCCCTCCCGGACCTCCCCGTCCAGGGGCACCATCACCTTCGTCGCGAGGAGGCAGTTGTCGCCGGTCCTGCCGCCCGCCGGGTAGGCGATGTTGTTGCCCAGGAAGTTGCGCGGCCCGATCGACGCCTTCGAGAGGCGGAACGACGTGCCGGAGTACTCCGCGTTGACCACGGACAGCCCGTCCGCGACCATCGTGCCCGTGCCGACGGACACCAGGAACGGCGTCTCCTGCTGCACCTCGGTGCCGAAGTTCGAACCGGTCTGCTCGACCCGGGAGAGGTCGTACCCGAGACCGCGCAGGTACGGCACGATGTACGAGCTGTCGCCGCACAGCCAGGCGAAGAACTTCACGTTCGTCAGCCGGGCGGTCAACCGGTGCAGGGTGTAGTGGAGGCCGTAGAGCGGATAGACCCGCTCCGGCCTGACCACCAGCCGCAGCAGACGCGGCACGGAGAACAGGGCGAGCAGACCCAGCGCCACGAAGCCGAGGAACAGGCCGAGCGAGAGCACCAGCGCGTCCGACACCAGTTCCGGCCGGCTCAGCGCGGCGGTCTGGGGGTCCAGGCGCTCGCCGATCGCCGGTACCTCGGTGAACAGCATGTAGACACCGCCGACGGCGAGCGGGACGTACAGGAGGAGCAGCTGCAGCAGCGTGCCGCAGCCGAACCAGGTCCGGCGCGGGGTCCCGCACCTGGCCGGCGGGACCCGTACGTAGTCGACGCGGGTCGGCTCGGCGGGGGAGCCGTGCCAGCGCTCGCCGGCCGGCACCGACATGCCGGGGTGCAGCGAGGACGTGTGGCCGAGCTGGGCGCCGTCGCCCATCGCCGTGTCGATGTCCAGGACCGTCTTCTCGCCGACGAACACCTCGCGGCCGAGGGTGATCCGCCCGGTCTGGATCCGGCCTTCGTGGGCCCGGTAGCCGAGCAGGTACGACTCCTTGCGGATCACGCTGCCGGCGCCGATCGTCAGCAGGTCGGTGCAGACCGGGACCGTACGGGAGAGGATCGTGACCCCCTTGCCGATCCGCGCGCCCAGAGCCCGCAGGTACAGCGGGTACAGCGGGGTTCCCACGAGGAACACCATCGGGTTCGCGTGCAGCAGCACCCTGACGAGCCAGAAACGCAGGTACGCCATTCCCCAGAGCGGGAATTCCCCCGGTTTCCAGCGGCCCACGAGGACCCATTTCGCGACGACCGGGAACAGGCACAGGGCGAGGAATCCGCCGCTGCCGAAGACCAGCGACCGCAGATAGATGTCGAGCAGTCCGGAACCGGCGGCGATCCATTCGTAGCCGGCCGCGGTGACGAATCCGGAGACCAGGGAATAGCACAGGAAGACCAGCAGCTGGGCCGTCCCGCACAGGGCGTACCGGAGCTGTCCGACACGGCGCACCGGTGTCGTGGGCGCCGGCGGGCCGGGCGGGGGAGCGGGGGTGGCGGGGGCGGACTCCGCGAGCGCCGTGGCGAGGCCGCGGATGGTGGGGTGCCGGTAGATGTCCCTGATGGAAGGGGACGGCAGGTCCGGGGCCTTCCGCACCCGCGCGCAGAACTGCGCCATCACCAGGGAGTTGGCGCCGAGGTCGTCGAAGAAGTTGCCGTCGACCGGAACCCGCTCCGCCTCGATGACGCCGGCCAGGGCCGCGGCGAGCTTCCGCTCGGTCTCCGTCGGAGCCGGGCCGTCGCCGTTCATGGTGACGGCAGGTTCGTCCGGCCCGGATATATGGACCTCGGAGGACTGCTCCACCATGCGATCTCCTGGATGACGTTGTGGATCGAGGGCTCGAAACGAGTTCCGTGCTGATCACGAACCGCCTGCTTCAGTCTGGCCAGGCCCACAGAGGGCTGCCACTTAGGACAGATGGCCGAAAGTGCGGGGAAAGGCTCGCCGGGTCCGAATTCCTGGCCTTCCGTGCCGCCCGGGGCCGTCCCGGGGGATCACCCGAACGGCGGTTTGTCCGCGCCGCCGGACGGCCCTCGGCACCCCGGCGGGCTCAGTAGCGCAGGGCCGAGCCGACGTCCGCACGGACCTCGCCGCCCAGCGCGCGGTTGCTGCGGGCGGTGGCGTGCTGGGAGGCATCGGCGGCCACGCCCTTGAGGGTCACCACGACGACGTCCAGCAGGTTGCCGCCCTTGTCTCGGAAATCGACCTGGACGGCGAAGGACTTGGCCGACCCGGCGGTGTTCCTCGCGGTCACCTCGACGGTGGCCCGGTCGTCACCGCCCGTGGCCACGGAGCCCAGCGTGACCTGGTCCTTCGCGTTCACCCCGCCCTTGGCCTCGTCGAGCCGGCGCCTGGCCTCCGCCGTGGCCGAGGACAGCGCGTCACCGCCCCGCGAGGCGAGCGAGGACGCGGCCGAGGCCGCCTTGCTCGCGGCGCCCGACGGGCTCCGGGAGGTGTCGGAGCACCCGGCCACCGCGACCGCCACCAGCACCGCGCCCAGCACGTTCCGTGTCCACTGCGCTGCCATGGTGTGCCTCCCGCGTCCTCGGCGACGAACCGCTCCTCTCAGTGGAAGTCGTGCGTCCGCGCCCCGCCACCGGGCCCGGAGCGTCGCCGCGCGGCCCTGCGGTGACCTGGTGCGATGGCCGTGATCGGGACGGGACGACGTCCGGGGTGAGAACAGGGGCGCGACCCCCTTCGCCCCCGCCCGGCCAGGCGAGGAAGACGGCGCGGTAGTCGTCACCGCGGCCCACCCCATGGCAGCCACCATGGCAGCCACCCGGTCGCAGCCCGGAACGGACGGTTCCGTCGGGCGGGTCCGCCTGGTGTGCCGGATAGTGGGTGGCGGGACCAAGTCCCGGCGGCCCGTCGGGACCACGTTTCGGCAGCTCACTGCCCCCCGCACAGGAGGCCCGATGCCCGCTCCACGGTCCATGGCCGCGCTCACCGGCATCGCCGTACTCGCCATCGCACTGACCGCGTGCCAGGACCAGGCGTCCGGTCAGATCGTGGTCCGGAACGGGGCCAGGGTGGTGGAGACGCTCTCCAACCCGTCGGTCGACGGCTGCCACCGCTTTCCCGAGGGCGTGACCAACGTCGAGAACTACACGCAGAGCAACCTCCAGATGTACCCGACGCCCGACTGCACCGGGCCGAGCATCTACGTGGACATCCAGACGTCGAACGAGGTCGTCAGGGCGAACGGCCTGTGGCGCAGCTTCTCCTTCGCGCCCGAGTGAGCGTGCGAACACTGTGAACGCATCGGTCCGAATCATGGCTCCGCTCCGGCCCGCTCCGGCCCGCTTCGTAGCATCACGCCTCGCGCCGCCGTGAGGGGCACGGCGAACGACCGAGGAGCCGCACCATGGACCGCACCCGCCCGTCCGCACGCCGGGCCCGACGACCCCGCCCCCGTGCCGCGTCGGCACGGGCCCTCGCCGCCCTGGCCGCCGGCTCCCTGCTCGGCGCACCCGCCGCCCGCGCGGACACCGGGCGCCCGGCCGTCACGGCGTGTCCGGCCGCCCTGACGGACAAGGCCACGTGCTACACCGGGCAGGACGCGCACGGGGCGTACTACGCCATGGCCGTACCGAAGCACGGGAACGGCTCCCTCGTCGTGCACGCGCACGGCGGCCCCGACCTCGGCGAGGCCTCCGACCCCGCGCGCGGCACCGACGACCTCGCCCGCTGGTCGGTGATGGTGGACCAGGGCTACGCCTGGGCCGGCTCCGCCTACCGCCGCGGCGGCTACGGCACCCGCATGGCCGCCGCCGACACCGAGCACGTACGCGAACTGTTCGTGTCCGCCTTCGGCATGCCCCGGCGGACCTATCTGCACGGCCAGTCCTGGGGCGGCGACGTGGCCGCCAAGGCGGTGGAGCTGTACGGCAGGCCCAACGGACCTTACGACGGCGCCCTGTTGACCGACGGAGTGCTCGCCGGAGGCTCCCGCGGCTACGACTACCGCGTGGACCTGCGCGTCGTCTACCAGTACTACTGCGCCAACCTGCCTCGCCCCACCGCGACAAGGCGCTCAACGCGGGCGTGGAGCGCTTCACCGCCGACCCCACCGCCGTACGCGACCTGTCCTACGACAGCGACCTCACCGGCAAGGTCGCCATCCCGGTGCTCACCCTGCACGCCATCGACGACCCCACCGCGTTCGTGGAGCACGAGGCCGCCTACCGCGCCACCCTCAAGGGAGGCCACCGCGACACGTACCTGGTGCAGACGTTCACGGGGGAGCACGAGCACAGCCGGCTGAGCGACGCCGAGTACGCCACCTCGATCACGGCGCTGGACACCTGGGTCCGCACCGGCCGCAAACCCTCACCGTCGACGGTCGCGGCCTCCTGCCCCGCCTTCGACCGCGTCTACGCCACCGGCTGCTTCTACGACGCCGCCTTCCGCCCGGCCCCCTACGCCACCCGCGTCAACTCCCGCCCCGGAGGCTCGCGTTGGCTGGCCATGACGGCGGCGCGGGAGAAGACCTGGAGCCGGGTGCCGGGGGTGGGGATCGCGCCGTAGGGTCCCTGGCGGTACGTCGAAGGCCGCGGTGCGGAACCGTGCACGCGGCCGGTGCCGGGGAGGAGTGCGCGGACCTGGTCCGGCCGCAGCCGTTCAGCGGATGGCCGGCCAGGTGTCCCGCGCCCAGTCGGCGAACCCGGTCCAGCGGATCTCCGGGTGGGCGGCCCGCAGCGCGGGGATGTCCACGCGGTACCCGGGCCCGTTCAGGAACGTCCACATCGCGCGCATGTCGGGATCGTCGATCGCGGACAGCGGCGTCCGCTCGAACCGCACCTTTCGCCCCAGCGCCCCGCCGAGCTCGTCCGCCATCCGCGCCGGCGTCGGCGCGTCCCCGGCCAGCTCGATGCGCCGGCCGGCGTACCCGGCGGGAGCGAGCAGCACCTCCGCCGCGAACGCGCCCAGATCGGGCCGGGCGAGCTGCTGCAACGGCCGGTCGGGAGGCAGCGGCAGATCGAGGACACCGTCGAGGACGCGCCGCGCACCCCCGAGCGTGTTGTCGAAGAAGTACGTCGGCCCGAGGACCGTGTACGGCACGTCCCCGCCGGTCAGCTCCGCCTCGATCCGCGCCTTGCTCTCGAAGTGCGGCACCCCGCTGTCGCGGTCGGCACCGGCCACCGAGCTGAACACGAGGTGCGGCACCCGCTGCCGGGCCGCCGCCGCGAGAACGGCCCGGCCCTGTTCGACCTCGGCCTCCAGACCCGCCTCGAAGGGCGTGGTGTACGCGAAGACCCCGGCCACGCCGCCCATCGCCGCGGCCAGGGAGTCACGGTCGCTCAGCGACCCCGCCACCACCTCCACGCCCCGCGCGGTCAGCGCCCGCGCGGAGTCCCGCCCGGGGTCGCGCACCAGCGCCCGCACCGGCGCTCCGCGGGCCAGCAGCGCGTCCGTCACGGCCCGGCCCTGCCCGCCGGTCGCCGCGAGCACCAGGACCGGTCCCTCGCTCATCACGGAACTCCCTCGCTGCGGGCGGGTGACGACACGACGATCGCCAGCGCTCCCACGGTAGCCGTCCGGCCCGGGAGCCACACGTCCGGCGGCGCCAGATTCTGGACTTGCTGGTCCAATCGTCGCGTCGCACAGTGGCCCTGCGCCCTGGCCGACCAGGGCCCCGACCGGCCGGGGGCGGCATGCGCCCGCACCCCTCCGGGCGGCTCCACACGCGGGAAACGAGCAGGGGAGAGGACCATGCCGATGCGTCTCGAAGGCAGGACCGCACTGGTCACGGGGGCCACCAGCAACATCGGACGGGCGATCGCTGAGGCCTTCGCCGCCGAGGGGGCGCGCGTCGTCGTCTCCGGCCGCAGCGCCGAACGCGGCAGGGAGGTGGTCGACGCCGTCAGCGCGCGCGGTGGCCGCGCCGACTTCGTCCGGGCCGATCTGGACGGCAGCGCCGCCGCGTCCAGGGCGCTCGCCGAGGAGGCGACGCGGGTCCTCGGCGGCCGTGTCGACATCCTGGTCAACAACGCGGGCGTCTACCCCGGGGACACGACCTTGGCCACCGACGAGCAGACCTTCGACCGGGTCTACGCCGTGAACGTGAAGGCCCCGTTCTTCCTGACCGCGGCGATCGCGCCCGCGATGGCGCGGGCCGGCGGGGGAGCGATCGTCAACCTGGGCTCCTGGATCGCCCGCCTGGGCATCCCCGTCGGCGCCCTCTACAGCTCCACCAAGGGCGCCATGGAAACGCTGACCCGGGCCTGGGCGGCCGAGTTCGGGCCCCAGGGGGTGCGCGTCAACGCCATCTCCCCGGGGGTGGTGCTCCCGGCCGCCGCCGGTACGGAGCACCCCGCCGAGGCCATGATGAAAGGCACCCCAGCGAACCGCATGGGCACCCCGGACGCCATCGCGAACGCCGCCGTGTACCTGGCCGCGGACGAGTCCTCCTTCGTGCACGGCACCGTGCTCGACGTCGACGGCGGGCGTACCACCGTCGCCGTCATCGCGGGCTGAGCGTCGGTCGTCGCGGGCCGGTTCTCCGGGGGAGTGGGCGGTGCCGGTTCTCCGTTGGAGCGGGTGGCGTCGGGTCACGCGGGGGTGCGGGTGGCGTCGGGTCACGCGGGGGCGCGGCCCGTGCTCCGTAGATCCGCGATCCCCTGGTCCAGCGCGGCGCGCAGGTGCGTGGACCGTCCCGTCGAGAGCAGGATCGACACACCGCCCTGGATCGCCGCGAGCAGGGCGGCGGCCCGGGTGTCGACGTCGATGTCCGGAGGCAGTTCACCGGCCGCCCGCAGGGCCCGGATGCCGGCGGCCAGGCTCTCCTGCCAGCGGTTCAGCATCTCGACCACGATCGCCCGCGCCCCCGGGGTCGAACGCCCGACCTGGAGGAACAGCGCCCCGAGCGGACACTCGTCGCCCTGGGCCTCGTACCGCTCCACCACCACGTCCCGCCAACGCTCCCACGCCTCCCAGGAGTCCAGGGAGCCGAGGTAGGGCTGCTGGTCCTCCAGGACCTGGTCCGCCTCGAACCGGGCCACGGCGAGGAGCAGTTCGTCCTTGCCGCCGGGGAAGTAGTGGAACAGCTGGCTCTTGCTGCTGCGGGTCCGTGCCATGACGTCGTCCAGCGTCGCCGTGGCCACGCCCCGCTCGCGCAGCACCGCCGAGGCGCCCTCCACGATCCGGCGCCGGGTGGCGCGCCCCTTCGCCGTCAGCTTCTCCGGCATGACCCGCCTCGCATGACCGCCTCCCAGCAATGGACCGACCGGTCCAGTCTAGGTCAGGCGCCTCGTACAGCGCGTAGCGCCGTGTCCAGGTCGCGCATGAGGCCCCCCACCCGTCCGCCACCGGGCGGCGCGGCCGGCAGCCGGCCGAGCACTGCGGCGACCGCCGTCGGCGCCTGCCGCCGGGCCCACACCAGGACCTCCTCGGCGACACCGGGCCGGCCGTCGGCGGCGAGTTCCGCCGCCCGTGCCGCGTGCGCCGCCGCGCCCAGCACGTGCCGCACCTGGTGGGCGCTGGCCCGGGGGTGGAGGAACGCGGCGCCGGCCGCGTGGCTCGCCGCCCGTGCCGCGTCGGCGGCGGCCGGTACCGCCGCCTCCCGCGCCGCCCGGAACGCCGCCCAGGCGCTCTGCCGCAGCGCGCCGGTGCGCCGGCCGCCCGCGGCGAAGGCGTCCGCCGCGTCGACGGCTTCACGTGGCCGGAGGTCGTCGGGCAGGCTCTGCTCGAAGACCGGCAGCACCCTGCGCGCACAGCCGGCGGCGAAGCGGGTGACCTCCCGCAGTTCGGCCTCGCTCAGCTCGATGGTCCCTGGTTCGTTCGGCACGGCCCCATCCTGCCCGACCGCCCGGTCAGGGTGCCGGCGAGGCGGACTCCGGGCCCTTGGGCGACAGGAACTTCTCGGCCTTGCGGGCCAGCACGGAGGCGAAGTACGCGGGGGCGTCCGGCCGCATCCGGGCGAGGGAGACCAGGCCCGTGATGACGACGTCGGCCACCTCGTCCTGCACATCGGTCCACGCGTGGCTGCGCCCCTTCCGGGGATTGGTGCCCCGGGCGCCGATGACGGCCTGCGCCGCCTCGCCCACCTCCTCAGCGAGCTTCAGCACCTGGAGCGACCACTGCTCCTCCGGCCGCAGCCCGTTGCCGGTGTCCAGCCTGCCGAACAGCTCGGCGAGGCGCTGGACCGTGGCCCACGGGTCCGGAGCGGTGGCGGGCGGCGCGGGCCGCGCGTCCTGCGCGTGCTGCTCGGGCAGCAGCCGGGTCCGCCGCATGAGGGCGGGGTCGCCGCGGAACCCGAGGCCTTCGTACAGGGCTCGTGACTCGGGGCTCGCGTGCAGTTCGAAGAGGGTGACGCCGTCCCGCTCCAGGTCGTGCAGGAGGGCGGTGAGGGCGGCCCGGGCATGGCCGTGGCGCCGGTGGTCGGGCCGCGTGGCGACGGCCTGGACCCGCGCGGCCAGCCCGCTCGGGTACCGGGGTGCCGGAAGCACCGGGCTGACCAGGGCCAGCGCGCAGCCGGCGAGCCGTCCGCCGGGCGCGTCCACGACATAGGCGCGCGCGTCACCGCCGGGCCGCAGCCGCCCCGCCAGCTGCTCCCGGCAGACGGCCAGCCACGCGGCGTCGAGCGGACGGGAGAGGATCAGCTCGGAGCGGAGGCGGCTGATGCCCTCGGCGTCGTCGGGAGTGGCCCGGCGCGGGGCCGGCAACGCACAGGCCGTCGGCTTGGCCGGGGGAGCGGTCACGGGGTCGGTCAACGGGTCGCCCTTTCTCGTCACGGAACCGCCGCGTCGCCGCCCTCCGGGGTGCACGGTGCACGGTCCCTCCGGAACCAGGATGACGGCACGGCTGCCACGACAACTGGGCCGCCGCACAAGGCGTTACGGTCCGGCCGGGGGGACGGGGACGGGGACGGGTGGAGCGGCCGGTCGCGATACCGTTCCCGGTCTTCCGCATGGGAGGCCTCGGCTGCCGAGGGCCCACGGCGACGAGGGCGGTCGCTGCTCGTTCCGGCGGGCGGAAGTCCCGGCGCGCCGTCCGTCTGCGCGGGTGTGACCGCTGCCCGGCGTGGCCGGTGTCAGTCGACGGGGCGGTCGGGCGTCGGCCGGAAAGGGCTCGCCGTCCTCCCCGGGGGCGTGACCCCCGGAGCGCTGGGCGCCTCCCTGGGTACGTGCGATTCCAGGCCTCCTCGCTGCCGCGTCTCGCAGTGGTCGAGGGCCTGTGGAGGGAGGGGGCGCCCTCCGATCCGGGGGTGACACGCCGGTGCGCCCCCGGGCGGGGCGGCTGCCGTCCCGCCGGTGAGAGGCCGGCGCGCTGCGCCTCTCCGGGCGGGCGGCTGTCCGGCGGGTGCTGTCTCAGCCCTCGCCGGCGCGTATCCCGGCGCGGCCGATGGTGGTCGCCGTGCCGGACGGCGCCGGCGGTGGCGATCCCCCGGCACGGCCGCTGCCTGCCCTTGCGGGCGTGCCCCGTTCTCCCGGGGTCCGCCCTTGCGCCAGGGGCCTCCTTTCCGAAAGGGGCGCCCCTGCCGTAGGCGCCCCTGCGCGTCGCTGCCTGTTCTGTCGCTGGGGGCTCTCTTGTCGCGGCTTCCTCCTGCCAAGGGCCGCCCCTCCCACCGCACCCCCCACACATCGCACCCCACCCCCCACCGGGGCACAATGGCACCTCCGGGCCGGATGAGGTGATGCCGATGCCCGCATGGCATCTGCGCGACTACCACGACGACGATCTCGACCAGGCGATCCAGGCCTGGGACCAGAGCCGGCAGGCCGGTCTGGACCCGGTCTTCCCCGTCTCCGAGGTGATCGCCGCCGCCAAGGCCGGGCAGCCGGCCGTGGTCGCCGTGGTCGGCGAGGAACTGGTCGGCATGGGCGTGGCCGAGGCGCACGGCGGCCGGGGCTGGATCCTGCTGATCGCCCTGGCCTCCCGCTGGCGCGAGCGCGGCATCGGCAGCGCCCTCCTCGCCGAACTGGAACGACGGCTGCGCGCGCTGGGCGTGCGCCACATCAGCGCCCTGCTGCCCGAGGGCGCCGCCGGCACCAAGGCGCTGGAGAACTCCGGCTACCGCCACCGCGCCGACCTGACCTACTACGAGAAGGTCGAACCGCTCGGCGCCGCGAACGCGGACGTCCTCGCCGCGCTGGGCGGACGCATGCTGCCCGGCGGCCTCTGGGAGGCGATGGCCGGGATGGAGCGGGAGAAGCAGGTGGTCGAGCGCCGTGTCGTCCTGCCGCTCCAGGAACCGGCGCTGGCGGACCGGTACGGCGTGGTCCCGCCCAAGGCGGTCATCCTGTTCGGACCGCCCGGCACCGGCAAGACGAGCTTCGCCAAGGCGGTCGCCTCGCGGCTCGGCTGGCCCTTCGTGGAGCTGTTCCCGTCCCGGCTGGCCGCCGACACGAGCGAGGGACTGGCCGCCGCGCTGCGGGAGGCGTTCGCGGAACTCGCGGAACTGGACTCGGTGCTGCTGTTCATCGACGAGGTGGAGGAGATCGCCGGCGCCAGGTCCGGGAGGGCGGTCGATCCGGGCCACGGTGTCACCAACGAACTGCTCAAGCTGATCCCCGTCTTCCGCGAGCAGGACGCCCGCCTGCTGGCCTGCTCGACCAACTCGGTGCGCTCGCTGGACGCGGCGTTCCTGCGGCCGGGCCGGTTCGACTACGTCATCCCCATCGGCCCTCCCGACCCGACCGCCCGCGCGGCGATCTGGTCCCGCTATCTGCGGGCCGCCACCGGCACGATCGACGTACCCGAACTGGTCGCGGCGACCGAGCTGTTCACCCCGGCCGACATCGAGTTCGCGGCCCGCAAGGGGGCACAGGCGGCCTTCGAACGCGAGGTGACCCACCACCAGGGGCTGCGGGCCACCACCGACGACTACATGGCCGCGATAGCCGACACCCGCCCCACCCTCACGGCCCGCGCGATCGAGGAGTTCTCCGAGGACATCGAGACGTACACCCGTCTCTGAGCACGCGGTACCGGACCGGCGCGGGCAGAAGTCGCGAGAGACCCGGCAAGGGCGTCTTTACATCGATGTAATGGCTGTGGTGGCATGCCCTGAGCCGCCCTGAACAGTCGTCACCATGCGTAGTTCGGGGCGTAGTTCACGACCCGCGCGCAGACACCAGGAGCCGCCGATGAAAGCCCGCTCCCGCACCACGCTGATCACCCTGCTGTTCGCCCTGCTCGTCACGCTGGCCTCGGCGGTCTCGGCCCCGGGGGCCACCGCGGGGCCGGTGAGCACCACCGCGACCGCCGGAACCTTCCGCAACCCGCTGAACACCGGCCCCGATCCGTTCATGACCTACGCGAACGGTGCCTACCACCTGACCACCACGCAGGGCGACAGCATCAAGATGTGGCGCTCGCCCTCGCTGAGCACCCTGCTCGACGCCGAGCCGATCACCGTATGGCGGGACACCGACGCCTCCCGCAACCAGCACATCTGGGCCGCCGAGTTCTACCGCTTCGGCAACCGCTGGTACATGTACTACACGGCCGACGACGGCGTGGACGACCACCACCGCCTCTACGTCCTGGAGTCGGACGCCGACGACCCGGCCGGCCCGTACCACTTCAAGGCCAAGCTCACCCCGCCCAACCACACGAACGACTTCGCCATCGACCCCGGCATCCTCCAGCACAACGGCCGGCTCTACCTCGCCTACAGCGGCATCAACGCCTATCAGCACAACGGGCTGAACATCGCGCCGCTGTCCAACCCCTGGACCGTGTCCGGCGACGCGGTCGCGCTGAACGGCGCCGGCGGCTGCCCCGAGGTCCGCGAGGGCCCCGAGTTCCTCAACCGCAACGGCCGGACCTGGATGACGTACTCGACCTGCGACACGGGCAAGCCCGACTACCAGCTCTGGATGATGTCCCTGCCCGACGGCGCCGACCCGCTGGTGCCCGGCAACTGGACGCAGGCGAACGGGGCCGTCTTCTCCCGCGCCGACGCCCGGGGCGTCTTCGGGCCGGGCCACCACGCCTTCTTCCGCTCCCCCGACGGAAAGGAGGACTGGATCGTCTACCACGCCAAGACCACGGCCGACTTCACCTACGCCAACCGCACCACCCGCGCCCAGAAGATCGGCTGGCGCGCCGACGGCAGCCCCGACCTCGGCGCCCCGCTCGCCCTGGGCGCCACCCAGAACCTGCCGTCCGGCGACCCGGGATCCGGCAACCACTGGATCAACGACGACGGGCGCTCCAGCGGCAACGGCACGCTGGCCTACACGGGTTCCTGGAACTCCGGCACGGGGTGCGCCGCGCAGTGCTTCTGGGGCGACGACCACTGGAGCGACCGGGCGGGCAACACCGCGACGTTCCGGTTCACCGGCACCAGGATCGCCCTGCTCTCGGTGCGGGACACCGGCAACGGCATCGCCGCGATCAGCGTGGACGGCGGTGCCGAGCAGCGCGTCGACTTCTACGGCGCGATCCGGACCGGTGAGACGCTCCAGTACCTCAGCCCGCGCCTGCCCTCCGGCCCGCACACCCTGCGCGTCCGGGTGACCGGGGAGCGCAACGCCTCCTCCACGGCGGCGTTCGTGAGCGTGGACCGGGCGGAGGTCTACACCGACTGATGCCGCGCGGCCGACGCCGTACAGCCGCAATTCGACCGGGTGTTCGAGGTGTTGACGGGCCGCACCCCGGCCGCGTCACCGCCCACCGCACGGCCGCGGCCCCGCGCAGGACCTCGTACCGGCCGCTACGGTGCCGCACACAGGTCCACGACCCGGAGGAGACCCCCATGACCGTCGTCGTCACCACCCCCACCGGCCACGTCGGCTCGCGGGTGGTCCGGCTGCTGCTCCAGGCCGGCGTCCGTCCCCGCGTCCTGCTGCGCGATCCGAGCCGCCTGGAACCGGACGTCCGGGCGCGGGTGGACGTCCGCACCGGCGACCTCACCGACGGCGGGTACGTCAGTGAGGCGATGGCGGGTGCCGGCGCGGCCTTCCTGGTGGACCCGACACCGCACACCGTCGCGGACCCGGTGGGCGCCTCCCGCCGCACCGGAGCCGGTCTGGCCGCGGCCGTACGCGAGGCCGGGGTGCGGCGCGTGGTGTTCCTCAGCAGTGTCGGGGCGGAACTGCGGGACGGCGCCGGGCACCTCGACGGACTGGCCGCCGTCGAGGAACAGCTCGACGCCACCGGCGCCGACGTCCTGCACCTGCGCTGCGGCTACTTCTTCACCAACCTGCTCCTCGCCCTCGACGACCTGGCCGCCGGCCGGCTGACCACCTCCGACGACCCGGACCGGACCCTGCCGTGGACCGATCCGCGCGACATCGGCGACATCGCCGCCGCCCGCCTGCTGAACGACACCTGGCACGGCCGGACGGTCCAGGGCGTCCACGGTCCCGAGGACCTGTCGTGGCGCCGGGTCGCGGAGATCCTGACGGCCGCGCTCGGCAGGGATGTCCGGCTGCGGGTGGTCTCGGACGACGACGTCCGCCGGACCCTCGCCGCGGCCGGCCTGCCACCGGGCGCGGTCGAGGGCATCGTCGGCATGACCGCGGGCACCCGCGCCCTCGTCCCCGAGCAGCCACGGGACGTGGTCACCACCACCCCCACCACCCTGTCCGCCTGGGCCCACGCCCACCTGCGTCCGCTCCTCGCCACCCGCCGGGCGGAACCGGGAGGTGCGTAAGTAAGGCGACCCTCATATCCGATAAAGTTTTGTGCGCAACTACCCGTGGGACGCGCACACCAGGGAGCCGGCCTTGCCGCAGACGACCGACACACCCGGAAGCGGGCCGGGCGCCCTGGCCGAGGACGGCTGGGCCGAGCTGACCTCGCCAGCCGAACTGCGCGCACTCCTCGGGGAGCCCTGGCCCGTGGTGATCGAGAAGGTGCACGACCGGCTCACCGACCAGGACCTGGACATCCTGGCCCGTTCCCCGCTCTGCCTGCTGGCCACCTCGGACTCCCGGGGCAACTGCGACGTCTCCCCGCGCGGGGACGCCCCGGGGTTCACCCACGTCGTCGACGCCGGCACGCTCGCGCTGCCCGACCGGCCGGGCAACCGGCGCGGTGACAGCTTCCACAACATCCTCGACAACCCGCACGCCGGTCTGCTGTACCTGATCCCCGGCGGCAAGGAGGTGCTGCGCGTCAACGGCCGGGCCCGCATCCTCACCGACGCCCCGTTCTTCGACGCCATGGCGGAGGGCGACCGCCGCCCCGCACTCGCCCTGGTCCTGGAGATAGACGAGGTCTACCTGCACTGCCCCCAGTCCCTGCGCCGCTCGGGAGTCTGGGATCCGGCCTCCTGGCAGGCCCGCTGAGACATCGCGGTGCCCTCACCGCCGCGGGGCCGGGGCGACCAGCCGTCCCCGGAACACCAGGGACGCGGCCTGCTTGAGGGGGCGCAGCCGGACGCTCACGGTGTAACCGGTGATGCCGGGGACGCTCGCGAGACTCCGGCTGAGCCAGTCGTAGAAACCGGTGACGTCCGTGCACATGACGATCGCCATCAGGTTCTCCGCACCGGTCGTGGCCGAGGCGAAGACGACGCGGGGGAGCGCGGCGACCGCCGTGCCGGTCTCGTGCAGCCGCTCCGGGGAGGTGCGCAGCCACAGCGCCGCGCTGAAGGGGTAGCCCAGCCGCTCCGGGACGATGTCCACGTCGTAGAAGAGCGTGCCCGAGCCCTCCAGGACCTCCATCCGGCGCCCGACGCGGCCGGTGGTCCAGCCGGTGCGCTCGGCGAGCGCGGCCTGGCTCGCCCGGCCGTCCTCGGCGAGCGCCGCGAGCAGCGCGCCGTCCTCCTCGCGCAACCCGGTCGGCGCGCCCTGCGGTTCCGGGCGGGGCAGCCGCGTGCGCAGCAGCGCCACCGCCTCCTCCGGAAGCGAGGGGCCGAGCCGCGCCCAGTCGGCGCCGGGCGGGGAGTAGGTGTGCAGCATCATGCGCGTGTCGAGCCCCAGCACGCCGGGGGAGTGGGCGAGTTGGCGCAGCACGTCCGGAACCCGCCCGTCGTGGGGCGCCTCCATCGAGCAGACGATCTCCGAGCCGCCGAAGGAGACGCTCGCGAAGGAGATCTCGGGCAGCCGGCTCACCGCCTCGGCGAGCGCGTCGATCCGGTCGGGACGCAGCGAGATCCGCACGACGCTCGTCATGGCTCCCTGCACGGCCGGGTTGACAAGCCCCACGACCCGCACCATGCCCCCGCGCCGCATCGCCCGGTACCGTCGCGCCACGGTCTGCTCCGAGGCCCCCACCACCTGTCCGACCAGGCGGAACGGCGCGCGCGGCGCCACGTGCAGCGCGTGGAGGATATGACTGTCCAGGACGTCGAGCATGGAGCAAGCATCGCACCCTGAGCTTATGGGTGGCGGTTTCGGACGGCCAACCGGCAGGGGTTTGGGAATTCCACCGGCCCTGAACCAGACTTCTGGAGGATGGCCGACGGTTCTTCGGCGTGTGCTCCCGGACCCGCTCCGGAGGCACCGCGCACCCCGGCGCGTACGACGGCCGCCCGCATCGGTGCCGTACGGCCGCGTCCGTCGTACCGCCCCCACGCCCTCAGCAGCCCCCGCGCCGGAGCCCGGTGCGCTCCGAAGGAGTCGTCTTGTCCCACTCACCGCCCGCAGCCGAGCCCCGTCGCGGGGCGACGCTCCTCATGGCCTGCCTCGGCGTCTTCGTCGCCTACCTGCCGGTGACCAGCGTCTCGGTGAGCCTCACCGCCATCCAGTCGGCGCTCTCCACGACGACCTCCCAGCTGTCCTGGGTCTCCGACGCCTTCGTGCTGCCGATGGCCGCCTTCATCCTCACCGCCGGCGTCTTCGGCGACGTCCACGGCCGCAAGAAGGTCTACCTCGCCGGGCTGCTGCTCTGCGCCGCCGGCGCCGCCACCTCGCTCACCGCGGACTCGGTCGGCCGGCTGTGGACCGGCCAGGCCCTCTCCGGGCTCGGCGCCGCCGCGCTGCTGCCCACCACGCTCGCGCTCATCAGCCACGCCGTGCCGGACCACCGCGAACGCGGCAAGTTCATCGGCTTCTGGGCGATGTGCCTGCTCGGGGCGCTCGCCGTCGGCGGCATGATCGCCGGGGCGGTCCTCAGCCACACCGCATGGCGCTGGATCTTCCTCGTGCCGATACCCGTCGCGCTGCTCGCCTTCGTCCTGTCCCTGTGGCTGCTGCCCGAGTCCCGCGCACCGCGCGCCGGCCGGCTCGACTGGCCCGGCCAGATCACCGCCGCGCTCGCCATCACCGCGCTCGTCTACGGCGTCATCCAGGGCGGTGCCGGGTCCTTCGGCGACACCGAGGTCGTCGTCGCGCTCGTCGTCGCCGTCCTCAGCGGAGCCCTCTTCGTCCTGGCCGAACGGCGCTCCACGCACCCGATGCTGGACCTCGCGCTCTTCCGCAGCCCCGGCTTCACCGCGACGACCCTGGTCGCCATGGTCATGTTCCTCGGCATGATCGGCTTCTTCTTCGTGCTGAGCCTCTACTTCGGCATGGTCCAGCACCTCGACACCCTCGGCACCGCCTGGCGGCTGCTCCTGGTCACCGGGGCCGCGCTGGTCGTCAGCGGCATCGCCGGACGCCTGATGCACAAGGTCTCACCCCGCCTCATGATCACCACGGGCCTGCTCATGGTGACCGCCGCACTCCTGACGCTGCTGAACGCCGGCGCCGACACCTCCTTCGGCTCGCTCGGCTGGCGTCTGGTCGTGCTGGGCCTGGGCATGGGGCTCGTGACGACCCCGATGACGGCCACCGCCGTCGCCTCCGTGCCGCACCCGCTCGCCGGCATGGCGGCCGCCGGCAACAACGCCTTCCGCCAGGTCGGCGGCGCCCTCGGCCCCGCCGTGCTCGGTGCCCTCCTCACCAGCCGCGCCGTCTCCGCGCTGCCCGGTCACCTCGCCGACGCGGGCGTCCACGGCACCCTCGCCGAGCGGCTCACCGACGCGGTCCGTGACGGCGGTCTCGGCGCGGTCGGCTCGGTGCCGCTCGGCGCCCGCACCGGGCAGGTCTGGGGCGCGGTCGGCGAGTCCTTCCTCGACGGCATGCGCCTGTGCCTGGCCGTCTCGGCCGGCCTGACCTTCCTGGCCGCCGTCCTCGCCTTCGTCCTCCTGCGCCCCCGGGCCACCGGCGGCGGCACGACCCGGGCCGTATCCGGCACCGCCGCCGTGCCGCGGCCGTCGGAGTCCCTGTCGGCGACGCGGCAGCGATGATCTGACGCGGCCGCGACGATCACGTGTCCTCGCGCGGGCACGTGACCGGGCGGGCGCCTTCACACCGCCGGCCACCAGGAGGCCCTCTCCGGCGGCGTGTCTGGACACCGCTTGTCTGGGCACGTGGAGGAGGTGCAGTGACGTGAGTGGCGAGGGGCGGAGGCGACGTCGTGGCCGAGCAGGATCAGGTGCCGCAGGCACCGGGGACCGGGAACACCGAGCGCGAGGACGAGCTGCTGCGCGGACTCGCGGTGGACGATCGGCATCCGGAGCGGCCGGTGCTCCTGGACGCCGACGGCCGGCCGATCGAGACCTGGCGGGAGAACCACCCGTACGACCACCGGGTCGGGCGGCGGGACTACGACCGGTCCAAGCGGATCCTGCAGATCGAGCTGCTCAAGTTTCAGCGCTGGGCGAAGGAGACGGGACAGCGGATCGTCGTGGTCTGCGAGGGCCGCGACGCGGCCGGCAAGGGCGGCACCATCAAGCGGTTCACCGAGCGGCTCAACCCCCGCGGGGCCCGGGTGGTGGCACTGGACAAGCCGACCGAGCGGGAGGCGGGGCAGTGGTACTTCCAGCGCTATGTGACCCACCTGCCGGCTCGCGGCGAGATCGTCTTCTTCGACCGGTCCTGGTACAACCGGGCGGGAGTCGAACGGGTCATGGGATTCTGCACGGACGACGAGTACCGGCAGTTCCTCCACCAGGCCCCGCTGTTCGAACGGTTGCTCACCGACGACGGCATCCTGCTGGTGAAGCTCTGGTTCTCGGTGTCGCGCGCCGAGCAGCGCACCCGGTTCGCGATACGGCAGGTCGACCCCGTCCGCCGCTGGAAGCTGTCGCCCACCGATCTGTCCTCGCTCGACCGCTGGGACGACTACACCACGGCCAAGGTCGACATGTTCCGGGCGACCGACACCGTGCACGCGCCCTGGACGGTCGTGAAGAACAACGACAAGCGGCGTGGCCGGCTGGAGGCGATGCGCAGCCTTCTGAGCCGTTTCGACTACCCGGCCAAGGACCCGGAGGCGGTGGGCAAGCCCGACCCGCTGATCGTCGGCGCGGCGGACACCCTGCTGGAGCCGGGCGAGGCACCCACGGCCCTGTCCCCGACCCCGCTGGCCGGCCCGGGCGACGGCCCCGGGAACCATCCGGACCCACGGTGACGACCGGACCCACGGCGTGGCAGTCCGGGCCCATGGTGACGGCCCGGACCCGTGATGACGGCGGCGGGTCCCGCCCCGGGGCTCGGCCCCGGGGCGGTGCGTCTCACGACGACTTGACGATGCGGCGTACGTTGTCGACCGAGCCGCAGCCGGCCTTCAGCTGACGCCCGCGCTCCTCCCAGAACGCCGCTCCCAGCTCCTCGCGCCGCTGCATCGCCACGTTCTCGCGCGCGCCGTTGAGGATGGTGCGCTCCTCCTCGTCGGTGTGGTGGGCGACGGCCTCCACCAGCTCCTCCAGCCTGCTGTCCCACTCCTCGGAGCCGACCTCCGCCACCTCCAGGAGGCCGAGGAGGGCCTGGTTGCCCTCGTCGTGCTCGTGCTCGCCGTGCTCGACCTCTTCGTCGTCGATGTCCTTGTACCTCTTCAGGGCCGGGTAGACCTTGGCCTCCTCGGCCAGCGCGTGGGCGACCAGCAGCTCCGAGAACTCCCGGAGCGCGGCACCCCGGTCGGCCTCGACGCTGCGCATCAGACGGAACAGGTCCTCCATGCGCCGGTGGTCCTGGAGGATGAGTTCGACGACGTCCTGTGTCTCGGCTGTCTCGGCCATGAGGTGGCACCACTTTCGTGCGAACGGCTGGGGTACTCCCGCGTACCCCCACCGTCCCCGTTGATGGCTTCCCGGTCCCTGCCGGTCACCAGGGGATGACGCCGTCGTCCTCGAAGAACCCCCCGGTCGGACCGCCGTCGGCCAGCGTGGCGAGACGGATCGCGGTGGCCGCGCCCTGCTCGGGCGTACGGGGCCCGTGGAAGCCGTTGAAGTCGGTGGCCACGAAGCCCGGGCAGGCGGCGTTGACGAGGATGCCCGTGCCGGCCAGCCGCCGGGCGTACTGCACGGTGACGGCGTTGAGGAACGACTTCGACGGGGCGTACACCGCCATCACCGGACCGACGTCGACGCCGGGATCGGCCTGCCGGGTCAGCGAGCCGACGCTGCTGGAGGCGTTGACGACGCGTGGCGACGCGGAGCGCCGCAGGAGCGGCAGCATCGCGTTGGTCACCCGCATGACACCGATGACGTTGGTCTCCACGACCGCGCGGAGGTCGTCGAAGTCGGCCGAGGTCGGGTCCTGGGTCCAGTCCGGCCCCAGCTCTCCGGCGATACCGGCGTTGTTGACCAGCGCGTCCAGGTGCCCGGCCCGCCGCTCGACCAGCTCGGCGGCCTCCTTGACGCTCCGGTCGTCGGTGACGTCCAGCGGCACGCCGAACGCGTCCGCCCCGGCGGCACTTAGCTTCTCGACCGCGGCCGCGCGCCGGGCCCGGTCGCGGGCGCCGATCCCCACCAGGTAGCCGAGGGCCCCCAGCCCGGCCGCGATCTCGTATCCGATCCCCTTGTTCGCGCCGGTCACCAGCGCGGTCTTCTGCTCGCTCATACCGTCGATGCTGTCCCGTGGGCCGTGCGGCTCGCCAACACCGATCGGCTCTCCTGTCATACCCTCCGGGTATCACCGCACTACACTGGAGTGGTGGACGCCCTCGAAACCCGGGAGCTGAGGTACTTCACGGCGGTCGCCGAAGAACTGCACTTCGGCCGCGCCGCCGAGCGCCTCGGCATGGCCCAGCCGCCGTTGTCACGGGCGATCCAGCGTCTGGAACGGCGTCTGGGCGTCCGGCTGCTGGAACGCGACCGGCGCGGCGTCGCGCTCACCGCCGCGGGTGAGGTCCTGCTGGACGAGGCCCGCGCGACCCTCGACGCCGCCACCGCCGCCGCTCGTCGGACCCGGCGCGCGGCCGCGCCCCACAGCCGTCTGGTGCTGGTGACCAAGGCCACCGGCTCCCACGAACTCCTGCGGAAGCTGCTCGACACCTACGCCGCCGAACCCGACGCGGCCGAGGTGGAGGTGGTGCTGTGCGGAATCGGCGAGGAGGAACGCCTGCTACGCGACGGCCGCGCCGACGTCGCCCTGCTGCACCCTCTCTACAGTTCCCTCGCCGGGTTCGACAGCGAGGAACTGCTGACCGAGGGTCAGGTCGCCGTCCTGCCCGCCGGACATCCTCTGGCCGCGCGGCCCTCCCTCGCCATGGCCGACGTCGCCGGCGTCCCCGATCTGCCGGCCGCCCGCTGGCCCCGCCACGACGGCACCTACCCGCCCGGCCCCGGCCCCGAGATCCACGACCTGTCGCAGCTCGCCCAGCTGATCGCCCTCGGACGCACCCTGGCCGTCATCCCCGCCTCCGCCCGCGCCTGGCTGTGGACCGCCCACACCGCCGTCCCCCTCACCGACGCGCCCCCCGTCACCACCCACATCGCCTGGCCGTCCCACAGCCGCTCCCGCCCCCTCGCCGACCTGATCCGTACAGCGACCCGGCTGTGAGCCCACCCGGCTGTGAGCCCGCTGGGCGCACGCCCTCGTCGGCCCGGGTGCACTCGGCGTCGACGCGCGTGGTGGCCCCCGGGGTTCCGCGGGGGCGGTGCCGAGCGCTCCGTCCGAGGCGGGGGAGCGCCAGGCGAACCCGTAGGCGCGTCAACGCGTCCCCGTGGCGTGACCGGGCCGGTGAGCCGCCCCCGGCGGACTCAGCCGCCCCAGGACGTGTCGTCGCAGCGGAAATGCGGCATGCAGTCGGCCGCCGTGACGGACGTGGTGACGGAGGTCGTCCGCACGGACTCCGCGTGTTGGGCGGCCCCCACGAACCCGCACGCCACGAGAGCGGTGATCGCTACACAGAACCGGACACGCAGTGCGCAGATCAGACGCGTCATTATCAAGTCTCCTGTACTTGTGCCTTGTTGCCCGTTCATCGTGCTTCCCGCGCTGTTCAGTCGCCGAGGGCCGGCTCGGGTGCCGCACCGAGCGAGCCGGCCATCAGGGGCATGGCGCACATCAGTAGCTGCATGCGGTTGCGTGCGCCGGTCTTCGCCCGGATGCGGCGGATGTAAGTGTCCACGGTGTGGCGGCTGAGAGCCATGCGCTGGGCTATCGCGTCGTACGTCAGCCCGTCCGCCATGTGCACCAGCACCTGTCGCTCCCGCCGGCTCAGCGGCGCGGCCGGGGTGATGACAGTGTTGTCCATTCGCTTGCGGCCCTCCTGGTCGTGAAGGGGGTCTGAGTGGTGCCTGGAGGGCCGTGCCCGGCGGGCCGGGCCCTTCGGGAGAAATCCTGGCCCGGGAGCGGGTCCAGTGGGGCGGGAAGCCCGCTCATCAAGCTGTCGTGCAAGAAGAGGAGGAGGGGGCAGAGGGGGACAAAAGTGCGAAGCGGTGCTCCTGCGGGAGTCCGACCCCTGGCCGCTGACCTGCGCCGCCCTAGCATGGCGGCTGTGTGGCGGCCCGGTGCTCCGGTCGCCCACGCCGGGACCGACCGCGAGGAGGGGACGTGCGCACACTGCGGGTGGCGGGCGCCGAGTTCGACGTACGGGACGAGGGCGACGGGGAGCCCGTACTGCTCGTGGCGGGCAGCGGAGCCGCCGGCCGGGTCTGGGACCTGCACCAGGTGCCCGCCCTGCGCGCGGCGGGCTTCCGGGTCCTGACCTTCGACCGACGACCGCTCCAGGAGACGTCCTCCCCGCCGGACCCGCGTGCCCTCGCCGCAGAACTATCGCACGTGCTGGCCGAGTTGGGCCTACCCGGGTGCCGGGCCGTCGGCGCTTCCTTCGGGGGCGAGGTCGTACAGGAGCTGATGCTCAGCCGGCCGGAGCTGGTGACGCGGGCCGTACTGATGGCCACGCGCGGTCGCGGCGACCTGTCCGGCAGAACGATGGCCGACGCGGAGCGGGAGCTGGCCGCCGCCGGGGTGCGGCTGCCGCCGCGCTACGCGGCCTGGCAGCGCGCCGTGCTCAATCTGTCGCCCGCCACCTGGCGGCGCGAGGACGAACTGCTCGACTGGCTCGACCTGTTCGAGGCGGCCGAGCGCGCCGGGACCGCCCCGGTGCCGGTCCCGGCCGGCGGCGAGCCGGCGGACCGGCTCGCCGCGCTCGGCCGGGTGTCCGTCCCGGTCCTCGTGCTGGGCTTCGAGCACGACCTGATCGTGCCCCCGTGGCTGTGCCGCGAGGTCGCCGGGGCACTGCCCCGTGGACGGTACGCCGAACTCGCGGAGTGCGGGCACTACGGATATCTGGAGCGGCCCGCCGAGGTGAACGCCGCGCTGCTGGAGTTCCTCACCACCGCGGCCTGACCCGGGCGGTACGGGTCAGTGCTCCCGGGCGGACTCGCCCAGCACGTCCCCGAGCAGCCGGTGGGCGAGGGCCAGCCGCTCGTCGGCCGACAGCCGTGCCAGCGCCGGCCACAGCACGTCCACGCCGCCCGCCGGGGCGGCGGCCCGCTCGGGGGTCCGCGCCGGGGCGTCCGGTACGGCGGCGGACCCCGCGCCGGGCGTCTCGGGCGCGGCGGGCGTGGCCGGGGCCGCGAGCAGGTCGGCGACCGACGGGGCGGTCAGCAGGTCCTGGAGGGCGATCTCCCAGCCGTGGTCGTGCTCCAGGGAGCTGACCAGGCGGGCCGCGTCCAGCGAGGAGCCGCCCAGCTCGAACCAGCCGCCGTCCAGGTCCTCCTGGCCAAGGTAGGTGCGGGCCAGCTTCAGGGCCTGGGCGCGGGTTTCGTCCGTCAGGGTCATCGCTTCGTTCTCCTTCTCGGGCTGGGTGGAACCGGTGTGCGGGGCGGATGGGCGGTCGTCAGGGAGGGGGAGGTCGGTCGGGCGGCCCGGGTCAGGGGGTGGCGTGCGGGTCCGGGGCCGGGTGGGTGGCGGGTTCCGGCGGGGCGCCGGGTTCCGGGGGCGGGGCGGCGAGCCGGTCGCGGGCCACGGCGGTGAACGCCGGACGGCCGGTGCGCGCGCCCAGCAGCCCCACATGGGCCCAGCGGAACGACGCCCGCAGCAACACGCGTTCGCGCAGGCCCGGCTGGACCGTGCCGCCGCCGCGCCGGTACGCCGACAGCAGCCGGTCGAGCAACGGGCCGCCGCCCGCCAGGTACTGGTCGACGAAGTCCGCCGCCGGATCGTCGAAGGCGGCGTTCGTCCAGTCCAGGACGCCGGTCACCGCCTCCGACCCCGGACCGACCAGGGTGTGCCCCGGATGCATGTCGCCGTGCGTGAGCCGGGCCTGGTGGGTCCAGTGCCGCTCGTCGTCCAGCCAGGCCCGCCAGTGCGCGTACCAGGGCTCGGGCAGCGGTACGGCGGTCCGGGCGTCGGCCAGCGTCCGGGCCAGTTCCTCGCGCACCAGGCCCGGTTCGCGCGGCGGGATCCCCGCGTCCACGGCTTCCTCCACCGGCATCCGGTGCAGGGCGGCGAGGGCCGACCCGAGAGAGGTCACGTACCCGGTGCCGGGCCGGCCGCACCCGGCGGCCGGATGCCACTCGTAGCGCAGACCGGCCGGGTCCTCGGCGCCGGCGGGGACGCCGCCGAGCCTGCGGTAGGCGATGAACGCGCGGTCGGCGTGCTCCCAGCGGGGCACGGCCACCGGCAGCACGGGCCGGACCGCGGCGAGCACGGCCGCCTCCGCGGCGATACGGTCGGCGCTGCGGCTGCGGCGGGGCAGCCGCAGGATCCAGTCGGCGCCCTCGGTGTCCTGGACCATGACCACCCGGAAGTCCCAGCCCGTGTCGTCGAGGACTGCCGTCGCCGGACGCAGGGACAGCCCGCGGGAGGCGGCCGACTCCAGGGCGCCGGTGAGGACTTCACGCGGGTCGGGGGCGGTCATGAGGACTCCGTCCGGTCCACGGCGGCGCCGGTGTCCGGGACGGGCGCGCTCTCGCCGGAGCCGTCCGCGGGCCGCGGTGCCGTGCCCGTCAGCGAGCCGCCCAGGACGTAGTCCTCGGGGATGTCGCGGAGGGTGCGCAGCGGTGAGTAGTAGATCCACAGGAAGGACAGGGTCGTCGCGATGCCCGCGATCCACAAGGTGGTCCGGGCGCCCAGGAGTTGGCCGAGGAGGCCGCCGAGCACCGCGCCCAGCGGCAGGGTGCTCCACACCAGCAGCCGGTTGAAGGCGCTGACCCGGCCGAGCAGCCGGTCCGGGGTGATGGACTGCCGGAAGGTGACGACGATGACGTTGTAGACGACCATGCCCGCCGAGGAGACGAACAGGCCCAGGCTGACCAGGGAGAGCCGCCACCCGGTGTCCACCAGGGGCACCAGCGTGAAGCCGGCGCCGGCCACCAGGGTGGCCGTCCAGATGGCCGGCCCGTGCCCCAGCCGCCGTGCCACCTTCGCGGCCAGCACGCCGCCGAGCAGGCCGCCGACGCCCTCGAAGGTCAGCAGCAGACCGATGACACCCCCGCCGAGGTCCAGGTCACGGGCGAGCAGCACCGGGATCATCGGAGTGCCCACGCTCCAGAAGAGGTTGAAGCACGCGGTGCTGAGGGACGTGCGCCGCAGCAGGACGTCGCCCAGGACCGCGCGCAGCCCCTCGGCCGCGTCCTTCCGCCACGAGCCGGGTTTCCCGTCGGCGTGCTCGGGCAGCGGTTCACGCCCCCGCACCAGCAGTACACAGCCCGCCGACCACAGGTAGCCGCCGACCGACACCAGGACGGCCACCGGCGCGGCCAGCGCCTGCACCAGCACGCCACCGAGACCCGGGCCGGCGGCCTGGGCCACCGACTGGACCACCTGGAGTCGGGTGTTCGCGTCGATCAGCCGGTCCCGGGGCACCAGCGAGGGCACGTAACTCGCGTACCCCACCTCGAAGAAGACGGTGAGCAGCCCGAACACGAAAGCCACAGCGATGAGTTGGGCCGCCGTGAGGACACCGGCCCACCAGGCGACCGGGATCCACAGCAGCAGTACGGCGCGGGCGGCGTCCGTGGCCAGCAGCAGCGGGCGCTTGCGCACCCGGTCCGCCCACACACCGGCCGGGACGCTCGCCAGCAGGTAGGGCAGCGACTCGGCGGCCGACAGGGCTCCCACCTCCAGCGGGGAGGCGTCCAGACTGACCACGGCCACCAGCGGCAGGGCCAGTGTCAGGATCTGTGTGCCGAACTGACTGATGCCGTCCGCGAGGAATATCTGACGGAAATCGCCCAGCCGCAGAATGCTGTCGGCCGGAATTTTTGGACGCATGGCGGTAATAGTGCCATGGGAAACTCGACAGGTCACTAGTGCGTCCACCAGTACATCGGCGAGTGGCCCGAGCGGCGCTGTTCCAGCGGGCCCGGGCCCTTGCCGGCCGACCGATATCGCCGCTCCTGCCTGCGGAGATGGCGAACCGGACGGAATGATTCCGCCGTGTGGGGGCGAGGGCGGGTGCCCTGTCACGTACTCACGTTACTTGTAACCGTGACGAACCCCTTGATTTAATCAGGGCAGTCGGCACCGATTTCCCCCGCCGAGTCGAGGCGCATGGTGAGTGCCCGGACGCATTGTCCACCGATTTTTCTGAGCCCTTATCCGATGAGGTTTTCTTCGTGTCACGGACTCGAATGGAATTCAATGCATCGCGCCATGCGGAGCCTCCGGTACTGGAGGAGTGGTACCGGCGCAGGCTCGACCAGGCGGAGCGGGACATCAGCTCCAGCGGAGTGCACCCCTACACCTACGCCGAACTGCGCGAGCTGACCGGCCTCCAGGCAACCGACCTCGACGGCATCCTCGTCGACGACAGCACCTCACAGGGCTCGCCCGAGCTGCGCCGGGCCATCGCCGACCGCTATCTCCCCGGCCGGGCCGACCGCGTCATGGTCACCCACGGCTCCAGCGAGGCGATCGCCCTGACCCTGGAGACCCTGCTCTCGCCGGGCGACCGGGTGGTCCTGCCGGACATGCTGTACCACTCGCTCGTGCACTATCCGCGGGCGGCCGGCTGTGTCCTGCACCCCGTGCCGCTGGACGTGTTCACCGCCGCCGACACCGACCCGCGAGCCCTGGAGCGGGCGATTCCCGCGGACACCCGGGCGGTGATCGTCAACTTCCCGCACAACCCGACGGGCGCCACCCTCACCGACACCGCGTACCGGGGACTGCTCGACCGGGTCGAGGAGATCGGCGCGGTCCTGGTCTGGGACGCGGCGACGGCCGAGATGAGCTGGTACGGGCCACCGCTGCCCGACCCCGGCACCCGGTATGCGCGCACCGTCAGCTACGGCACCTTCTCCAAGGCGTTCGGGCTGCCCGGTCTCCGCGTCGGCTGGTGCGCGGCGCCCGAGGAGCTGATCGAACGCAGCTTCACCGTGCGCGACCGCACCACCCTGTTCCTCTCCCCGCTGGTGGAGACGCTGGCCACCGCCGCGATGCGCGCCGCGGACGCCCTGATCGCGCCCCGCCGGGCCGAGGCCCGCGCCAACCTGACCGTGCTGGAGAAGTGGGTCGCCGACCACGCGGGCCTGGTCGCCTGGACACCCCCGCGCGGCGGGGTCTGCTGCCTGCTGGAGCTGCCCGGCGTCACCGACTCCGAGCGTTTCTGCGCCGAACTCCTGGAGACGTACGGCACCTTGCTCGTCCCCGGCACCGCCTTCGGCCGCGAGGGCGCCGTACGCCTCGGATTCGGCGGTACCGAGAAGGAGTTCACCGACGGGCTGGACACGCTCTCCGCCTTCCTGCGGGCCCGGGACGGCCGCTGATGACCGCTTCCCCGACGACGGGCGGGGCCGACGCCCTGTCCCGGCTCTGGCACGAGGTGGTGGCCGCGCACGGCGACCGCCCCGCGCTCACCGACGGGCACCGCACCCTGACGTACCGTCAGGCGCACGCCGCCGCACGGTCCGTGGCCGGCCGGCTGGCCGCCGCGGGCGCCGGTCCCGGCCGGTACGTGATGCTGCACGCGGCGGCCCCGCTGGACGCCGTCCTGACCATGCTGGGCACACTGGCCGCGGGTGCCGCCTTCGCCGTCCTGGAGGACGGCCTCCCCGAGGCCGCCCGCGCCGCCCGCTGCGCCCGCGTCGACGCCGCCCTGCTCGTCGGGCGCGGCCCCGCGCCCCGTGGGGCGGCCCTGCCCTGGGTGGACCTCGGCCCCCAGCTGGACGGTACCGGGGCGGACCCGGCGTCCGTCCCCGGTGACGGCGCGAGCACGCCCGGCGGTCCCGCGTACGCCATGTTCACCTCCGGGTCCACCGGCGAGCCCAAGGCCGTCGGCATCGGGCGGGACGCGCTGCACGGGTTCGCCCTGGCGGCCGCCGCCCGGCTCGGCCTCGGCCCCGGGGACCGGTGGCTGCAACTGGCCTCCCTCGGGTTCGACGTGGTCGTGGAGGAGGTCTTCCCCGTGCTCACCCGCGGCGGGACCGTCGTCTGCCGCCCGGACACCGCCGTACCGGACCCGGAGGAACTGCACGCCCTGCTCGGCGATCAGCGCGTGACCACCGTGGAACTGTCCACCCAGTACTGGCGCGAGTACGCGCACTGGCTGGACGTCCGGGGCGCGACCACCCCGGCCGCGCTGCGCCGGGTGCTGGTCGGCGGCGAACGCATGGACCCCGGGGACTGGCGGCGCTGGGAGCGCGCCGGACACGCCGGGCTCGTACACGTCTACGGGCTGACCGAGTGCACCGTCACCTCCACCATGTACGAGGGACCGCTGCCGGACGACGCCACGGAAGTCCCGATCGGCACCCCGCTCGCCAACGCCGACGTCAGCGTGCGCGACGCCGAACGGCGGCCGGTGCCGCCCGGCACCGTCGGGGAGATCCACATCGGCGGCCCCTCACTGGCCCCCGGCTACCTCGGCGACCCGGAGCAGACCGCGCGGCGGTTCGTCACCGGCGCGGAGCCCGGCGGCGGACGGCTGTACGCCACCGGCGACCTCGGCCGCGTCCTGCCCGGCGGCGACGTGGAGTTCCACGGCCGGGTGGACGACCAGATCAAGATCCGCGGTCACCGGCTCGAACCGGCCTCGGTGGAACGCCTGCTGACGGCCGATCCGGCGGTCGCCCAGGCCGTCGTCCTCCCGGACACCCGGACCCGCGGCACCCTGCTGGCCTGCCTCGTCCCGGCCGGACCGGTCACGGCGGCGGACGGCGTGACGCCGGTCACCGCCGAGCAGCGCGCGCGGCTCCTCGCCGGACTCACCGCCGAACTGCCCGGCTGGGCCGCGCCCCAGCAGTTCTTCTGGACCGGCGCCCTGCCGAAGAACGCCCACGGCAAGGTGGACCGCCACGCCCTCACCGCGCTCCTGACCGCCACCGGCCCGGACGGCGACACCGCCACCGGCCCGGACGGCGACAGTGGCACGGCCGGGACCCCGGGCGCCCCGGTCCCGGGCGCGGCGAGCGGTGCGAACGACCCGCTCGACGTCGTCCTGCGACGCTTCCGGGAGCTGCTGGCGGACCCCGGGCTGGAGAGCGACGCGGACTTCTTCGCCAGCGGCGGCCAGTCGATCCTCGCCATGCGCCTGGTCACGGAACTCCGCGCCGACTTCCCCGGCACCGTCGGACTGCGGGCCACGACCGTCTTCGACCACCCGACACCCCGCCGCCTCGCGCAGTGGCTCGCCACGGCGCGGACCCGCCCGGTGCCGGCACCGTTCCCACCTGTCATACGTAAGGACTGAACTGCCATGGACACCCCCGCCGAGGAGCACGTTCTGCTCCTGACCCCGGACGAGGCGCGGCAGACGGCCGAGCTGACGATCGACGCCGCGCGGCGCTACACCGGCGACGACGACCCGGCACTCCTGCTCGACCTGCCCCGGCTCGCCGCGGACCTCCCGGTGCGCACCCAGCGGTTCCTGCGCACCTTCGCCATCGACGAACCCACCGGCCACTGCGTGATCAGCGGACACCTCTTCGACCAGGACCGCATCGGCCCCACCCCGGAGCACTGGCGCGGCCGGCCCCGCCCCAACCGGGAGTTCCCCGAGGAGATCCTCGTCCTGCTGTACGCGGCGCTGCTCGGCGAGCCGTTCGGCTGGACCACCCAGCAGGACGGCCGGCTGGTGCACGACATCTTCCCCATCCGCAGCCACGAGAACGACCAACTCGGCCTCGGCAGCAAGGAACTGCTGACCTGGCACACCGAGGACGCCTTCCACCCGCACCGCGGCGACTACCTGGTCCTGGCCTCCCTGCGCAACCCCGACAAGGTCGCCACCACCGTCGGCTGCTACGCCCACGGAGCGCTCTCCGAGGACGACCTGGAGGTGCTCTTCGCGGAGCGCTTCCACATCGCGCCCGACGAGTCGCACCTGCCCAAGAACAACTCCGTCCGCACCGACGGCGACTCCGAGCGGTTCGCCACCATCGAGCGGCTGATCCACGAACGCCGCCCGGTGGCCGCCCTGTTCGGCCCGCGCCAGGAGCCGTACCTGCGGCTGGACCCGTACTTCATGGAGGTCCCCGAGGACGACCCGGAGGCCCGCCGCGCCCTCGACAACCTGATCGCGGTCGTCGACGCCGGGCTGCGCGAGGTCGCCCTGGAGCAGGGCGACTGCCTGTTCGTCAACAACCACCGCGTGGTCCACGGCCGGCTGCCCTTCACCGCCCGCTACGACGGCACCGACCGCTGGCTCAAGCGCATCAACGTCACCCACGACCTGCGCCGCTCCCGCACCATGCGGGCGAGCGCCGGCAACCGCCTGATCGGCTGAGGCGGCCGTGGCGGACCTGTCGGCCCTCACGGTCACCAGCCTGGAGCGGGCGCCCGAGCTGGAGCCGGCCGTCGACGAACTGATCACCGGCAACATGCCCGCGTTCATGAGCTGGGAATCGCCCGGCAACTGGCGCTGGCACCGGCTCTACGACACCCACCCGGCCCACCAGATCTGCGTCCTGGACGAGGAGGGCCGGCTGGTGGCCGCCGCCAACGGCCTGCCGATCGGCTGGGACGGCACGACCGCCGGCCTGCCGGGGGGCTCCGACGACGTACTCGTCTCCGCGTTCGACGGACCCGCCGCCCGTCCGGACACGCTGTGCATGCTCTCCGTCAGCGTCTCCGCCCGGCTGCGCGGCAGCGGCCTCGCCGAACGGCTGCTGACCCGGGCCGGGGACGCGGCGCGCGCCGCGGGCCTGCGCGGGGTCCTCATCCCGGTCCGCCCCACCCGCAAGGCCCGCTACCCGCTCGTCCCGATGGCCGACTACGCGCGCTGGCGGCGGCCGGACGGCACACCGTTCGATCCCTGGCTGGCCACCCACGCCGCGCTGGGCGCCGAACTGCTCGGCCCCTGCGACCGCTCGCTGGTGATCAGCCAGCCCGCCTCCCGCTGGGAGGAGATCGCCGGACACCCGCTGCCCGGCCCCGCGCGCCATCTCGTACCCGGCGCCCTCGCCCCGCTGGAGGTCTCGGCGGACGGCGAAGGCGTCTACGCGGAGCCCAACTTCTGGGTGTTCCACCCGGCCACCTGACCCGCCCCTCCCATCCCCCCCCCGCACACCACACCCGAGGAGTCGCCCATGCCCCCGCTGCGACTGGCCGTCGTCGGCTGCGGAGCCGCCGCCCGGTCCTGTCACCTGACCGCGCTGCCCCACGTCCCGCAGATCCGGCTCACCGCCCTGATCGACCCGGACCCCGAGCAGGCCCGAGCCGCCCTCGACTGGTACACGGAACAGGGCGGCAGCGCCGATGACGTGCTGATCGCCCGCTCGGTGGAGGAGGCCGCCGACGCCTTCGACGCCGCCGTGGTCGCCGTACCGCACACCCTGCACGCCGCCGTCGCCGGGGACCTGCTGGCCCGGGGCAAGCACGTGCTGCTGGAGAAGCCGATGGCGACCTCCGCCGCGGACGCCGAGGCCCTCGCCGCCGCCGCGGCCGCCGCCCCGGACACCCACCTGCTGATGGCCCACCCGCGGCGGCTGTTCCCCGCCAACGCCTGGGTACGCGGCCTCATCCAGGACGGCGAGCTGGGCACCGTGACCCGGGTCAAGTGGACCGAGGGGCACCCGTACAGCTGGGAGCCGGTCTCCTGGTCGATGTTCGACCGGGCTCTCGCGGGCGGCGGTGTCCTCACCGACACGGCCTCCCACGTCTTCGACATCCTGCTGTGGTGGCTCGGCCCGGACGTCGAGGTGGTCGACTACGTCGACGACAGCCTCGGCGGCGTCGAGGCCGACGCCGTCGTCACCCTGCGCGTCGGGGGCGTGGAGACCGTGCTGGAACTCAGCAGGGTCCGCGCGCTCGGCATCAACTGCGTCGTCACCGGTACCGCCGCCGAGGTCAGCGTCGGCACCGACTTCCCGGCCGGCGAGTGCACGCTGGTCACCGCCTCCGGCGAGGAACTGCACCGAGGCGACGTCCGGGCCGTACCGCCCGCCCAGGACGAGTGGGACGACCTGTTCGTCGAGCAGCTCCGCAACTTCGCCGACGTGTGCTCCGGCGCGGACGTGGCGCCGCACGCCACCGCCGAGGACGGACTGCGCGTCGCCCGGCTGATCGAGCAGTGCTACACGGGGCCCGCGCGGCGCCCGCTGGCCCAGCCCTGGCTGACCGGGACGACTTCGAGGAGCGTGGCATGAACGACTTCGCGGGCAGGCGCATCGTCGTCACCGGCGCCAGCGGGTTCATCGGCGCCCGCGTGGTGGAGCGGCTGGTGCTGGACACCGGTGCCGAGGTCCGCGCGCTGGTGCGCGGCTACGGCCGGGCCGCCCGGCTCTCCGTGCTGCCGCAGGAGCGGCTCACCTTCCAGACCGTTGACCTGGACGACCCGCGGAGCCTGCGCAAGGCCCTGCACGGCGGCGACCTGGTCGTGCACTGCGCGTTCGGGTCCCAGGGCGAGGTGGCGGACCGCTGGCGCACCACCGTCGAGGGGACCGCGAACCTGCTCGCCGCGGCCAAGCTCGCCGGCGCGGACAGGCTGGTGCACCTGAGCACCGTCGACGTGTACGACACGACCGGCCTGACCCGTTTCGACGAGACGGCCCCGCCGCTCCCGGAGAACGCCGACGACCGCGAGTACGAGCAGCAGAAGGCCGCCGCCGAACGGCTGGTGCTGGCCGCGCACGGCGACGGACCCGAGACCGTCGTCCTGCAGCCCGGCGTGGTCTACGGACCCTGGGGCGGACAGTGGACCGTCGCCCAGCTGACCCGCCCGGCGGAGGAGTTCGAGGAGCTGGCGGTGACGGGTGCCGGCGGCGCCTGCAACGCGGTCTACGTCGACGACGTCGTGGACGCCGTGCTGGCCGCCCTCGCCGAACCCGCGGCGGCGGGGCGGAAGTTCCTCGTGGGCGGGCCCGACGAGCCCGGCTGGGGCGAGTTCTTCGACCGGCTGCGCGAGATCCGCGGTCTGACCGCCCCGGCCGGCACCGCCGCCCGCGGGGCCGTGCCCGACTGGGAGCAGGCCCTCTACGCCAGCCCCGCCCGGGTGGACGCCGCCCTCGCCGCGCGCGTCCTGACCGCGCCCCGGACCACCCTGGACGACGGCATGGCGCGCACGGCCGAGTGGGCGCGCTGGGCCGGGTACGGAGCGCCGGGCGGAGCGAGCCGGTGACCCGGGTCCTCGTGATCGCCCCGCACCCCGACGACGAGGTCATCGGCTGCGGCGGCTCCATCGCCAAACTCGCCCAGTCCGGCGCGGAGGTCACCGTCGTCATCGTGATCCGCCGTGAGCGCGGACTCGCCGACCACGGGGTCGGGGACGAGGAGTTCTCGGCGGAGACCACGGACGCCTGCCGGGTGCTCGGCGTCAAGCGGTGCATCACGCTGGACGAGCCGTCCCGTGACTTCGCCGCCGACCGGCGGCTGCACCTCGCCGTCGTCAAGGTGCTGCGCGAGGTCCGCCCCGACCGGGTGTACCTGCCGCACCGCGACGACGGGGACATGGAGCACCGGGCCGTCCACCGGCTCGGCCTGGAGTCGCTGTGGATGGCGGAGTCCGACTTCTTCGAGGAGGCCGGGCCGCCCGCGCCGCCGCCGTCCCTGGTGCTGGGCTACGAGGTCTGGGCCCCGCTCGGCGAGGCCCAGTACACCGAGGACGTCACCGACCAGATCGAGCTGAAGGTGGCGGCCATGCGCTGCTACCGCTCCCAGCTGCGGCACGCGGCCTGGGACGAGGCGGTGCGCGGGCTGGCGTCCTACCGGGCCGTCACCAGCGCGGGCCACGGCCACAGCGAGGCCTTCGAGGTGATCCGGATGGCCGGCGCGCCGTCCTGAACCGGTCCGGACCGGGGGCCGGCCGTGCGGCTCCCGGTCCGAGCGGGCCGGCTCAGCCGGCCCGCAGCACGTCCTCGATCGCCGTGTCCGGAGCAGTCAGGAACCTGTGCACCAAGGAGGTGAACTCATGAGCGAGCTCTCGCACGCTCTCCTCGCCGAAGACATCGGCGGGGAAGAGCACGGTGAAGTCCACACCGCTGTCGTCGACCGAGGCGAACAGCTCCAGGCTCTCGATCTGGTGCTGGTCGCCGGGCACCTCGGTCGGCTCCACCGACAGACCGCCGGTCTCGCGGCCACCGCCGCTCCAGCCGCCGGGCGCCACGTCGAAGAAGGTGCACGGCCGCTCCAGCAGCCGGCCGAGGTGGTGCGGGGCGAGCGAGGAGGTGACCTCCGGCGCCGGCACCTGGCCCAGCCGCTGCGTCTCCAGCACGGCCGAACGGACCGTGCGGCTCAGCTCCTTGAACGTCAGGGACGAGTCGATCCGCACCCGGACCGTGGCGTAGGTGGACAGGAACGCCACCAGGTCCAGCAGGTGCTCCTCGGTGCGCCGGGTCACCGGGATCAGCGCCGCGAGGTCGCTGCGCCCGCTGCGGGCGTGCAACGCGCACAGGTAGGCGGTGAACAGCACGACGAACGGGGTGGTGCGGGAGGAGCGGCAGTACTCCGCGAGCAGCGCGGCGGTCTCCGGCGGCAACGAGCCGTCGAACGTGCCCACCGCGTACCGGTCGTTGGTCTCGCGCAGCATCCCGGGCAGGTACACGGGCGCGTTGGTGCCGATGCCGTCCAGCAGTTCCGCGAAGCGGGCGATCATCTGGCGGGGGCTCGGGTCGCGGCCCAGCCACTCCGCCTCCCAGCGGACGAAGTCCGCGTAGGTGAAGCGCTGTTCGGGCAGCTTGGCCTCGCGATGCTCGACGGCCGCGGCGTACAGCTCCCACAGCTCGTTCACCAGGATCTCGAACGACTGGCCGTCCACCACGAGGTGGTCGACCGCGAGGCCCAGCAGATGGTCCTCCTCGCCCAGGCGGTAGACGACCCCGCTCATGAGCAGTCCGCCGTCCAGGTCGAGGTTCTGGCTCAGGAAGGCGCCGGCCCGGCGCAGCGCCTCGTCCGCCCGCTCGTCCTCGGGCAGCGCGGTGAGGTCCTCGTGGACGGGCGTGAAGGGCCGGGCGGGACGGATCTCCTGGCGCCCGGCCCGGCCCCGGTCGGGGAAGGCCGCGCGCAGCGCCTCGTGCCGGGCGACGAGCGTGGTCAGCGCGGCGCCCAGGGCGTCCGTGTCGAGGGGGCCGGTCAGCCGGAAGCCCCGGCCGAACATGCGGACCTCCACCCCGAGGCCGCGCTGCTCGACCCACTCCTGGATCGCCAGGCGGTCTATCTGGTCGGACAGCAGCGGAAGATCTGCGGAAAGGCTTCCCTCGTTCGCGGTGTGCATGCGAATTCTCCTTCTGGGATCGAAAAGGAAATGGCGGGCCGCGAAGTGCCCGGCGCGGAAATCGACACTACTGAATGGGGCGGTCATGACGCAATACGAAGCACGCACAGATTTCTTCGGCGAGTATGCCGACATTTATGCCGGGGCACCCTACAATGATTTCACCGAGGAAGTTTCCAAGAAACTCCCCGAGCTTATTTCCCATTACCGGGCCGGTACCGGCTCGTTGCTCGACCTGGGCTGCGGCACGGGCACGCTGCTGGTCGCGCTGGCCGGCCGCTTCGACCGGCTGACCGGCGTCGACCAGTCGCCGGACATGCTGCGGCACGCCGGGGCGGCCGCCGAGCGGGCCGGGGTGCGCGTCGACCTCGTCCGCGGGGACCTGCGCGACTACCGGGGCGAGCGGCGCCACTCCGTGGTCACCTGCACCTACAACACGGTCAACTACATGGTCGACGAGGGCGACCTGGAGCGCGCCGCCCGCACCCTGCGGGCCGCCACCGAGGACGGCGGCCTCGCCGTGCTCGACGCGCACCCGGTCTGGTTCGTCGAACGGGGCTGGGCCGGGCAGGTGTTCGTGGAGCAGAACACCGAGGACGTCCTGGAGGTCTGGGAGAACCCGTACGACGCCGCCACCGGCCGCGTGGACACCACGGTCACCGTCGTGCGCCGGACCCCCGAGGGCGGCTGGCACCGCGTCCACGAGACCCATCCGCAGCGCGGCCACGACCCTGCCGCGATCACCGCCGCCCTGCTCGCGGCTGGCTTCTCCAGCGTGGACACGTACGCCGGACTCGACCGTGAGCCGGTACGCGAGGACACCCGCCGTGTCTGGTACGTGGCCAGGTGACCGACACCCTCCTGATCCCCGGGATAGGCTCCGGAATGGACAGGTCGCTCGCCCGTGTGCAAGAAATGGGCGTGCGGACACTGGTCGTCACGGACCGGATCACCGAACGCGTCGAAAAAGGCGCCGATATTCTCCTGGAAGCCGACCCGGACGACTTCGGCGCCGTACTCTCGGCAATTCGTGCGGAGCGGCCCGGGAGAATATCCGGGGTCATGTCACTGGGCTACGACAATCCGCCGGTCGTGGCTCGGCTGGCCGCCGAGCTGGGCTGCCCCGGCGTGCCCGTCGAGGTGGCCGACCTGTGCACCCTGAAGGACCGCCGGATCGCCGCGCTGGACCGGGCCGGGCTGCCCGTGCCCCGGTTCGCCGTGGCCACCACCGCCGACGCGGCCCTCGCCGCGCTGGACCGGATCGGGCTGCCCGCCGTCGTCAAGCCCAGCGACCGCACCGGCTCCCTGGGCGTCGCCAAGCTGGACGGCCGGGACACGGCGCGGGGGCCCGTCGAGCAGGCCCTCGCCCTGAGCCCGACCGGCCGGGTCGTCGTGGAGGAGTACCTGTCCGGCACCGAGCACACCGTGGCCGGGTTCGCCCTCGACGGCGTCCTGCGGGTCACCGGGTTCGCCGACCGGGAGTACGGCGAGAAGGAACGCTTCTTCCCGCACTTCTTCGAGGGCGGCGACACCCTGCCCTCCGTGCTGGACGCGGAGCAGCGCGCCGAGGTGGTGCGGACGGTCCAGCGGGGCGTCGACGCGCTCGGGCTGACCACCGCCGTCGTCAACACCGACATCCTGCGCACCCCCGACGGGCGGGTGTACCTGCTGGAGATCACCTGCCGGCTGACCGGCGCCCGCATCGCCACCGAGGTCATGCCGCTCGCCACCGGAATCGACCCGCTGCCCAACGCCGTCCGTCTCGCCCTGGGCCGCCCCCTGGTCGAGGAGGAACTGCGCCGGACCCGTGACCGCGCGGTCGTCCAGCGCTATCTGCCCGCCGACGGAGGCACCGTCGGACGGGTCGGTGACCTGGCCGAACTCGCCCGTACCCCCGGTGTCCACGACGTCTTCTGGGGCCTGGACCTCGCCCCGGGCACCGTCCTGCCGCACTACCGCGGCGGTGACGAGGTGCTGGCCGGCGCGATCACCACCGGCCCGGACGCCGCCGCCGCCGAAGCCCTCGCCCTCGACGTGCTGTCCCGGCTGCCGCTCCACCTCACCGACCGCCCCGGAACGCGGCCGGCCCCGCCCGAACCGGCCCCCTGACCACGACCGCGCACCACACGCCCACCCCGCGCCCCACCCTCCGACAAGGGAACACCGATGACCACCACCGCGTACGACCACTGGTCCGACACCTACGAGTTGTTCGAAGGCGCCATGGCCGAGGACACCTGGCGCCTGGGCATCGGGGCCGAACTGGCCAAGCTGGCCGCCCCCGGCCCCGTCCGCATCCTCGACCTCGGCGCCGGCACCGGCATGGGCAGCCGGGTGCTCGCCGGTCTCGTCCCGCAGGGCGAGGTGACCTCGCTGGACCGCTCGGCGGCCATGCTGGAGCACGGCGGCATACCGCCCGAGCTGCGCGTCGTCGGCGACATGGCACGCTTCACCGTCGCACCCGACTCCTTCGACTTCGTGGTGTCCGGGTTCGACGCCCTCAACTACCTGACCCCCGCCGACCTCGCCGAGTGCCTGGGCAACGCGGCCGCCGCCCTGCGCCCCGGCGGCCACCTGATCTTCGACTACTCCTCCCGCAAGGTCCTCCAGGAGGACTGGCGGAACCTGGAGCACGAGGAGACCCGCGAGGGCGTCCGCCTGCACCGCACGCACCGCTGGGACCCCGTACTGGCCCGCAGCCGCTCGGTCCTCTCCCTGTACGGCGCGGACGGCCTGCGCTGGCGCGAGACCCATCTGCAGTACGTCGTCGACCCGTTCACCATGGAGGAACTCGGCCGGACGGCCGGCCTGCGCACGGTCCGGGTCCGCGACATCGACGGCGACGGCTTCACCCCCGGCCACACCACGCACCTCTACCTCCTGCGCAAGGACGAGCAGGGTGCCCCGGCCACCGGGGAGCGGGCATGACCGCCGCCGGGGCCGCCGCGGCCGACGAGCGCACCGAACGGGTACTGGCGAGCACCAGCGTGGTCATCGCGCTCCGTGACGACGTGCGCATCCTGGACTGCGTCGACTCGATCGACGAAGACGTGGAGATCGTGCTCGCGCTCAACGGCGCCACCGACGAGATCCGCCGCCTGCTGCGCGAACACCCGAGACCGCTGACCGTCACCGAGATCCCCGACGCGGGCAACCTCGGCGCCGCCTACAACGCGGGCGCCGAGGCGGCGACCGGACGCTATCTGCTGCTGATGGACTCGGACTGCACCTTCGCCCCCGGCGTGGTCCGCATGATGGCCGCGGCCGTCGCGGACGACCCGGTGGTCAAGGGCCAGGTCGTCTACGGCGAGTCCGGCAGCCTGATGAGCCGGCTCACCGCCCGCGTGCGCGAGTACGACGAGGGCGAGTACGTCAGCGCCCTGTCCCCGCCGCTCATCTACGACCGGGCGATCGTCGAGCACATCGGCGGCTACCACTTCGACGGCCTGATCCACTGGTGCGAGGACCGGGAGTTCGACTTCCGGCTCCAACTGGCCGGCATCCCCGTACGGCACGTCCCCGAGGCCCGGATCTTCCACGACGCCCAGGTCGGCCTCCAGAACATGCGCAGCTACTTCCGCTACGGCGTCGGCGAGGGCATCGCCCAGGAGACCGGCGTCTTCACCACCCCCGCCGTGCCCGTGCTGTGGCGGCTGTACGAGGCGAGCCGGACCCTCGCCGGGTGCGCCCGGCACAAGGGCGTCGGTGCCGCCGCCTACTACGCCCTGCTCAAGGCGGCGTTCCACACCGGCACCCTCTACCACCTGGTGCGCGACCCCTACGGGGTGCGGCCCCGGTATCCGGCGACCGCCGCCCGGGCCCGGATGCTCCGGGCGATCCCGCAGCACTGCACCGAGCTGACGCCCGCCCAGCGGGAGCGGCTGCGCCGGGCGCACCTGCGGGCCGGGCGGCGGATCGTGCCGCTCACGGACCTCACCGTGTTCCGGCACGACGCCGGGCCGAAGCCCGAACCGTCGCCTCAGGCGGCGTCGTGAGCGTCCGGCAGGCCGGGGGAGAGCGGGAGCAGCAGTCGCGAGGGTCGGCCGGGTCCGTGGTGGACCCGGTTGACGGCCGTGACGACGGGGGCGTCCGCCAGGGTCAGCGGGGTGCCGCCGGTGTTCGGATTGGGGTCGAAACGCGGGAAGTTGCTGCTGGACACCTCCAGCCGGACCCGGTGGCCGGGCCGGAAGACGTGCACGACGGTCCCGGCCGCCACCGCCAGCGCGTGGACCGTGTCCGGGGCCGGCGGACGCACCCCGTCCAGCCGGGCCCGGTGTCCGATCCGGACGACGCCGTCGCAGAGGATCTCCGCGCGGCCGTCCGGGTACACGTCGACCAGCTTGGCCGTGAAGTCGGTGTCGGGCGCGGACGAGGAGACGTACAGCTCGGCGACGACGCGCCCGGACACCACGAGCGGCGCGTCCAGCGGGGGACCGGTGTAGCAGAGCACGTCGGAGCGGTCCTCCACCGCGCGCTGGTCGAGGGGGCCGCAGTCGGCGCCGACGAGCATGCCCGTCATACAGGTCGCCCCACCGGCGGTCGGGACGGGGTCACGGGGGTCGTAGCGGTAGACGTCCGTGCCCTCCCGGCGGGGCGGCTCCAAGCGCAGCACGCCCGAGCCGTGCCGGGTGCGGGCGTCGCCGTCGCCGCCGAGGTGCAGCGCGAGCGGGGAACTGTCGGCGCCGGGCGGTCCGGCGGGGCGGACCCAGCGGTCCGCCCCGCTCGCGAACACCCGCACCGGCGGCCCGGCCTCGCCGGCCATCCCCTTCACATGCCGGTCGAAGAAGGCGAGATGGGCCGCCGTCATGTCGAACTCCGCCTCGTCGGCGCGGAGTCCGTAGCGCCGCTCGGGAAAGACGCCTCCGGTCACGCAGTGCGACCACGGGCCGATCAGCAGCTGGTCGCCGGGCCGGGGCGACGGCCCGCGCAGGGTGCCCGGCAGGAAGACGTCGTACCAGCCTCCGACGACCAGCGCCGGCGGCCGGGGCCCCCGCGGGGCGGCGGCCAGCCCGCGCCAGTGGGCGTCCGGCTCCGGGTGCTCAAGCCACTCGCGGTAGTAGGGGGCGAGCCGGTCCAGCAGCGGCAGCGCCCGCCACGGCGCCCGGTAGAGCTGGTCGATGCCGTCCAGCGCCTCCGCCACCGCGCGGACGTCCGCCGCGTCGCCCCCGGCGCGCTCGACCTGTCCGTGCAGCAGGTCGCCCAGCACCCAGTGCAGACAGAATCCGAGCTGGAAGGCACCGCCCAGATACGTCCAGCCCTCGTAGGGGTCGGCGGCGGCGACATGCGGGGCGACGGCCCGCAGCGCCGCCGGCGCGGCGGCCGCCGCGTGCCACTGCGCGGCACCCTCGTAGGACCGCCCGATCATGCCGATGGCCCCGTCGCACCAGCTCTGGCGGGCGGCCCACTCCACGGTGTCCCGGCCGTCGCGGGCGTCGTCCGCGAACGGCCGGAAGACCCCGCCGGACGCGTACCGGCCGCGCACGTCCTGCACCACGAGGCAGTACCCGGCCTCGACCAGCCGCATCCAGTTCAGCGAACGGCCCCCCGCCGACGACCCCTTGTCGTACGGGGTCCGCTGGAGGAGGGCCGGCAGGGGGCGGGAGGTGTCCGGGCGGTACACGTCCGCCCGCAGCACCACACCGTCACGCATGGGGACGGGTACGTCCCGGTCGATCACCAGTCGCACGAGCGTCCCCTCTCAGCCGGCGGACCGCGTGTAGGTGGGGTAGCGCAGGACCGAGCCGCCGAACCCGAGCTTGAACCGGTTGATCCCGGCCGTCTTCCCCGTCACCTCGCCGGTGGATATACCGCTCAGGTCGAAATGGTCCAGCCCCTCGGCCGCCGCCCGCCTGATGGTCTCGAAATGCACGAAGTTCATCGAGCCGTCGACGCGGTGATCCGGATGCGTGGCCACAAAACGCGCCTCCAGGGAATTCCGGTTCCGGAAGCATATGGAACCGGCCGCCACCCGCCCCTCGTGCACAGCGGTGAAAAGCCGGACCGACGGATGCTCCAGCAGATCGTGCAGCAGATCGAGGGGGGCGAGGTCGGGTGAATCCGCGCGGACCATCGCCGGTGCGTAGAAGTCGTAGAACTCTTCGATCCGGCCGGGGTCGTCGGAGAATTCCAGACCGCTGCGCAGTGCCCGGCGCACCCGGCCGCGGGTGCTCGGGCGCATCCGGGCGAGGATCGCCTCGGCACCGCCACCGGTGGGCACGAGTCCGGTGGCGTAGGGCGGGGCGGGCCGGTACCCGGCGGCTGCCAGCACCTCGGGGAAGTCCCACTCCGGAAGCAGCACCAGCGTGGCGGAGCCGAGCCGGGAAACCCCGCTGAGCAGGGCGGACAGCAGCTCCGGGTCCGGGTGTCCGGCCGGTCCCTTCCACAGGAACCAGCCGTCGTCACCGCCGTCCTCCAGCAGCGCGGCGGCGCTCCGGCCGCCGGGGGAGTCCGCGCGCAGCAGCCGCACCGGATCGCCGCGCCCCGCCAGCAGCCGGAACCGGCCGGCGCTCTGGTGGAAGTCCTCCGCGGGGACGTCCGCCTCGTCGGGAACGTCGGCGGTGTCTTCCGAATGCATGATCGGACGAAGCACGGTGTGACCTTTCTTCTGGTTTCTCGCGCGGGAAATTGGACGTGTCCAGCGGGTTTCTCGGCATGCGGCAGAACGAGAAAGTGCGAAGAGGTGACCGAACCGCCCGGCGGGTTTCCGCCCGGTGCGGTCTCGGAGAAGGAAAGAGGCCGGCGCCTATTTCTTCGGCGCGGTATCGCTGCTAATTTCTAGCGCACCGGTCGTCGTCCGTCAATTACCGGGCCCACGGCCCGTTCGAAGGGAATGACTTGCCATGCGAATTCTCGGTGTGAATGGCTGGCCGGGCGCGAGCCACGACGGGTCCGCCTGCCTCCTGGTCGACGGGAAGGTGGTGGCGTTCGCCGAGGAGGAACGCTTCACCCGGCACAAGCACGGCTACGGCGAGGCACCGCTGCACGCCGCCGCGTTCTGCCTCCGGGAGGGCGGCCTGACGCTGGAGGACATCGACGTCGTCGCGCACGGCTGGGACATGCCCTCGCTGCTCACCCGGCGGGGCCTGGACTGGTTCCCCGACAGCGCCACCGCCCTGGACTTCCTGTTCCCCCGGGAGTTCTACCCGCGCAGCCGCGACCCGCAGCTGGTCTTCGTCCCGCACCACACCGCCCACGCGGCCAGCGCCTACTACTTCTCCGGCCGCGAGCAGGGCGCCGTCCTGGTCCTCGACGGCCAGGGGGAGTGCGAGAGCGCCACGCTCGCCTCCGCCGTCGGCGGCGAGCTGAAGGTGCTGGAGGCCGTCCCGCCCGGCTGGTCCCTCGGCTACTTCTACGCCGCCGTCTGCGAGTACGCGGGCCTCGGCGCCGACGCCGCCGGCAAGGCCATGGGGCTCGCCCCCTACGGCACGCCCGGAGACCTGACCTTCGGCGGCGGCCTCGGCTTCCACGACGACGGCTACACCGTCGGACCGGTGCCGCGCTCCCTGCTGTCCACCGGCAGCACCGACGAGGAGGCGGACACCCTGCGGCTGTGGCTCGCCCACCTGGAGAAGACCAGCGCGCTGCCGCCCAACCGCACCAGCCGCCACTACGACCGCGAGCGCGGCCGCTTCGTCCGGCGCACCGAACGCGACCCCTACGAGTACCGGGACCTCGCGGCCACCGCTCAGGAGGCACTGGAGCGCTCGGTCGTCGCGATGGCCCGGCGGCTGCTGCGCGAGACCGGCCAGGACACCCTGCTGCTGGCCGGCGGTGTCGGCTTCAACGCGACCCTCAACGGCAAGCTCGCCCGACTCCCCGAGGTCCGCGACCTGTTCGTGCAGCCTCTCGCCGGCGACCAGGGCGTCAGCCTCGGCGCGGCGGGCTGGGTGGCCGCCCAGCACGGCGAGACCATCACGCCGATGACCGGCTCGCTCGCGTACGGCGAGCAGTGGGACGCCGACGCCGTCCGCCGGGTGCTGCACAAGCAGGGCGTCCGCCACGCCGAGCACGAGGACATAGCCGACGCGGTGGCCGGGCTGCTGGGCCGCGGCCAGATCGTCGGCTGGCACCAGGGACGCGGCGAGGGCGGCCCCCGTGCCCTGGGCCACCGCTCCATCGTGACCGCGCCGTTCCCGGTGGCCAAGCGCGACCGCATCAACCTCACGGTCAAGGACCGGGAATGGTGGCGGCCGTTCGCGCCCAGCATGCGCCTGGAGGAGGCCGGCACCCTGCTCGGCGACGACACCCCGCTGCCCTACATGATCGTCACCACCCCCGTGCCCGACGCCGGGCGGGACGCGATGCCCGCGGTGATCCACGTCGACGGCACCACCCGCCCGCAGACGGTCACCGCCGAGGACGACCCGCTCTACCACCGGCTGCTGGGCCAAGTCGCCGAGCACACCGGCCACGCGGTCGTCCTCAACACGTCGTTCAACGGCCGTGACGAGCCGGTCGTGTGGACCCCCGCCGACGCCCTCGCCACCTTCGCCCGCAGCCCCCTGGACGCCCTGGCGCTGGGCCCGTTCCTGATCCGCCGCACCGACTGACGCCGCCCGCCGCACCCCAGACCGCCCTGTCCGCCGGACGCCCCCGTGCTAGCGTCCTCCCATGCCTTATTAGGTCCGCATGCCCCAGCCGCCGTCCTCCGGCCCCTTCCGCGTCGGCCTCGTGTACCTGTACACCGGCCTGACCGAACTCCTCCCGCTGCACGCCGTCTACGCCCTGTCGATGACCTCGCACGGGGTCTCCACCGGAGAACTGTCGGTTCTCTTCGCGGTGTGGACGGTGACCACCTTCGTCTGCGAGGTCCCTTCCGGGGCCCTGGCCGACCGCTTCCCCCGCCACCGCGTGCTCGCCGCCGCGGCGCTCGCGCAATGCACCGGGTTCGCCCTGTGGACCGCGCTGCCCTCGCTCGGCTCGTTCGCGGCCGGATTCGTCCTGTGGGGTGCGGGCACCGCCCTCACCTCCGGGACGCTCCAGTCCCTGGTCTACGACGGCCTCGCCGCCGAGGGCAGAGCCGGCCGGTACGCCCATGTCAGCAGCCGGGTGGCCGCCGTCCAGGCGTGCTCGGTGGCGGCCAGCTCACTGGCCGCCACCCCGCTGGTCCTGTTCGGCGGCTATCCCGCCGCCGGCTGGGTGTCCGTCCTGTTCACCCTGCTCGCCGTCCCCACCGCCCTCGGCCTCGGCCGCCGGGCCCCCGGCCCGGTTCCGGCCGCCGCGCCGGAGCCGGACACGGAGTCGGGCCGGGAGCCGGACCCGCGTCCCGACCCCGGCGCGCACCCCGAGGGCTATCTCGCCGTGCTGCGCGCCGGGCTCGCCGAGGCCCGCACCACCCCGCGGGTGCGCTCCGCCGCCCTGCTGGCCGCCGCCCTCACCGGCCTCGCCGTGGTGGACGAGTACCTCCCGGTGCTGGCCCGCGAGGCCGGCACGCCCGCCGCCGCCGTGCCGCTGCTCCTGCTGCTGCCCTGGGCGGCGATGGCGGCGGGCGGCTTCGCAGGCGGACGCATGGCCGGCGCCGGCGACCGCCTGCTGGCGGTGCTGCTCGGCGCGGGCGGTGCGGCGCTGGCCGCCGGAGCGCTCACCGCCCGCCCGGCCGGGTTCCTCGGCATCGCCGCGTTCTACTGGGTGCTGCGGCTGGCCCAGGTCGTCGCCGACACCCGGCTCCAGCACGCCATCTCCGGGCCGGCCCGGGCCACGGTCACCTCGGTCGCCGGTCTCGGCGCCCAGGCCGTCGCCCTCGCCGTCTTCCTGACCCTCGGCCTCGCGGCCCGCTGGGCCTCCGCGGCCGTGCTGGTCGCCCTCACCGCCGTACCGGTACTGCTGCTGGCCGTGCGGCTGGCCCTGCGACCGGCCCCCGCGCACCACACCCCGCCACCGCCCGACGACTCCCCGCGTCCCGCACGGGCCGACGCCGTCGAACGCCACTCATGAAGGAGAGCGAAGCATGACAACGCACACGGCCGACGCCGTCGTGGAGAGCCTGGCCGACGACGTACGGCAGGCCCTCGGCCTCACCCCCGGGGAACCGCTCGACCCCTCGTTCGCGGCCCTGGGCGGCAGCTCCCTGGACGCCGCCCAGCTCACCCTCCGGATGCGCCGCGTCCACGGCCTCGACGTCGGCGCCCACGAACTCCTCAACGCGGTCAGCGTGCGGCACCTCCTGGACGACCTCGCCGCCCGCCCCCGCACCGCCTCGGCCGCCGGCGCCGCGGACCCCGCGCCCCTCGACCGCGCGCCACTGACCTGGCAGCAGCGGGTGATCTGGTACCAGTCCCTGCTCGATCCGGACTCCTCCCGCTACGTCTTCCACGCCCTGTTCCACTTCGCCGAGGCGCCCCGCCCCGCCGCCCTGCGCGTACTGCTCCGCCGGATGCTGCGCCGCCACCCGGTGCTGCGCACCCGGCTGGTCTTCGACGACGGCGAACCCTGGCAGGTGGTGCCCGCCGCCGACGTCACCGACGCCGAGACCGACCTCACCGTCGTGGACCTCCCCGAGGCGACGGCGTCCCCGGAGGAACTCGTCCGACTCAGCGGCGCCGACCGCCCCTTCGACCTGCGGACCGGCCCGCTGCTGCGCTGGGTGCTGGTCCGGCTCCCCGACGGCCGCGCGGTATTGGTGCACACCGAGCACCACCTCATCCACGACGGCAAGTCCTTCGTCGCCCTGCTCGGCAGCCTCCACGACGACACCGACACGCCCGACACCCGCTACTTCGGCTACGCCGCCGCCCAGACGCCCGCCGACCCCGCAGAGGTCCGCGAGGTCGCCGAACGCGCCGCGAAGGCCGCCGGCCGCGTCCTGGACGGCGGTCACGCCGCCACCGGCCGGGACACCTTCCTGCGGCTGCCCGTGCCCCCCGCGCTGCTGCGCGAGGTCCGGGAGGGCGCCCGCCGGGCGTCGGTGTCCCTGTTCACCGCCCTGTTCACGGCGTTCTCCCAGGCGCTCACCCAGTACGAGGGGGTCGGCGCCGCCGTCCTCGGCAGCGCGGTGGAGAACCGGCCGCCCGGCCACGAGGACACCGTCGGCATGTTCGTCTCCACCGTCCCCGTGGTCGTCGAACGGCGCCCCGGCGAGCTGCCCGAGGCCACCCTGCGCCGCACCCGGGGCGCGCTGCGCGAGGCGATGGACCGCTCCGCCGTTCCGCTCGCCGACGTCGTCCAGGCCGTCGGCGGCACCGACGGCCGCGGCGACACCGCCGTGGTCCGGGCCGCGTTCAGCATGCACCAGCAGGTCGAGCACGAGATCGAACTGGCCGGCGCCACCGCCCGGGTCCAGCTCGGCGTGTTCAACGGAGCCGCCAAGTTCCCCGTCAACGTCATCGCCGTCACCTCCGGGACCGGCGACGACACCCGCGTCGAACTGCTGATGGAGGCCCAGGACGGCGCCGTCGACCGCGACGACCTGTGGGCGCTGTGGACCGGAACCGTGGAATGGCTGCGCACCTGGGTCCAGCTGCTGCCCGAGCGGCGCACCCCGTCCCCCGCCACCCTCGTCACCCGGGTGACCGAGCGCGCCGCCGCCGACCCGGACGCGGTGGCCCTCGATGACGGCGAACGCCGCCTCACCTACGGCGAGTTGACGGCCTGGGGCGAAGGGGCCCGGCAGCTGCTCGACCGGCCCGGCGAGGTGGTCGGCATCCTGGGGACGGCCTCCCCCGACTTCTTCGCCTGCGCCTACGCCGTCCTGCACGCCGGCGGCACCTACGTCCCGCTGGAGGCGGGACAGCCCGACGAACGACTGGCCTCCATGGTCGCCCAGGCCCGCTGCACCACCGTCGTCCGGCTGCCCGGCGTCCCCGCCGGCCGGGCCGCCGCGCTCGACGGACCCGGCACCGCGGCGCGCCAGGTGGACTGGGCCGCACTCATCGACGCGTGGCCCGCCGCCCCCGCCTCGGACACCGCGCCGGACACCGGCAGCGCCGTCCCCGCCTACGTCATGTTCACCTCCGGCAGCACCGGCGAGCCCAAGGGCGTCATGGTGCCCCGGTCCGCCCTGGACCGGCTCGCCGACTGGGCGGTGCGCGAACTGCGGATCGGCCCCGACACCGCCGTAGGACAGCTCGCCAACGCCGCCTTCGACGCCTCCGCGTTCGAGGTGTGGTCCGGGCTGTACGCCGGCGCCCGCATCCGGTTCGCGCCCGCCGGACTCCGCGCCGACCCGCAGCGCCTCGCGGACTGGTTCGCCGAGACGGGCGTCGAGTACGCCTTCGTCTCCACCCCCATCGCCGAACTCCTCGCCCGGGTGCCGAAGCCGGCCGGCAGCCGGCTCGACCGCGTCTCCACCGGCGGCGACCGGCTGCACGCGCTCCCCGAGGACACGCCGTTCGAGGTGCTCAACATGTACGGCCCGACCGAGACGACCGTGGTGGCCACGGCCGGCTGGGTCGACCCCGGCGGCACCGGACTGCCCCCGATCGGCCGCGCCCTGCCCTACGGCTACACACGCTTGGTCACCCCCGACGGCGCCCTCGCCGCACCGGGCGAGCAGGGCGAACTCTGGGTCGGCGGGGACGGGGTGGCCACCGGGTACGCGAACGCGCCCCGGCAGACCGCCGCCCGCTTCGTCGCCGACCCGCACGCCGAGGACGGCGCGCTCGTGTACCGCACCGGTGACCTCGTCCGGCTCGACAGCGGCGGCCGGCTGCACTACTCGGGGCGCCGGGACCGGCAGTTCAAGCTGGCCGGGGTGCGCTTCGAACTCGGCGAGACCGAGGCGGTCGCGCTGCGCAGGCCCGGCGTCGAGCAGGCCGTGGCGCTGACGGCGGGGTCGGCCGCCGGTCCCCGGCTGCACCTCTTCGTCACCCTCGCCGCGGGCACGGACCCGGACGCGACCGACGAGGCGATCCGCGCCGCCCTGCCCGCGCAGCTGCGGCACCTGACGATCCACCACCCGGACGCCCTGCCGTACAACGCCAGCGGCAAGGTGGACCAGCGGCGCCTGACGGAACTGGCGGCACAGGGACGGGAGGCCGGGACCACGGCGCCCGTGCCGACCGGGCCCGCGCCCGCGGACGCCACCGGCCGCACCCCCGGCCACAGTGCCGCGCTGGAGGTGCTGTGGCCCGCCCTCGCGCCGTTGTCCCGGCGGGAGCGGCTGGACCTGGCGCACCGGCTGATCGGCTCCGTGCTCGACGGCACCACGGCCCACGAGGAGACCCGATGAACTCCGCCCCGCCTCCGGCACCCACGCTGGAAGCGACCCCGTACCAGGCGTCCCAGCTGATGGCCTCGCTGCTGTCCGACCGGCACCGGGTCGGCACCCTGCCCGTCCGCATCCCGCTGGACGGGCCGGACGCCCAGGGAGCGGGCGCCGTGGTCGGCCTCCCCGAGGCGCAGCGCGCCTGGACCGCACTGCTGCGCTCGACGACGGCCCTGCGCGTCCGCTTCCACGACACCCCCGACGGGCTCGTCCAGGAACCGCGCGGGTACGACGGCCTGCCCGAGGACACCGTCCGGGTGACCCTCGGCGACGACGACCCCGACGCGGACGGTCTCGCGCCGTTCGGGCCCGTGCTGCTGACGGCCCGGCTGGACCTGCGCGGCAGCGGCCCGGTGCTGGCGGTGCGCGTGCACCACGCGCTCGTGGACGAGCACTCCGTGCTGCTCCTCGGCCGGGCGCTGCGGCACTTCCTCGCCCACCCCGACGCCCTCCCCGAGGACGACGGCGACCACTACCGGCGGGCCCAGGATGCCCTGCTGGAGGCGTCCCGCCGGCCGCCGGCCCCGCGTCCCGGGGGCGAGGCACCGCGCCGCCCGGCCGACCCCGGCGGGCCGGCCGCGCCGCTGCTGAGCCGTCCGGGCACGGACCCCCGCGAGCGCGCGCACCACGTGGTGCGGCTCGCCCCCGAAACGGTCAAGGCGCTACGGCGGGCGGCCCGGCAGGCCCGGGCCTCCGCCGTCTCCGTGGCGCACGCGGCCGTCCTGGCCGCGCTGCACCGGCTGGTCCCCGACCGCACCCCCGTCGTCGGCGTGCCGATGACCCTGCGCGACCTGCGGGCCGTCGGCTTCGACGCCGTCGGCCTCTACCTCAACGTCGTGCCCACCACGATCCCCTGCTCCGAAAACGACACCTTCGGCGACCTAGTCGAGCGGGTCCGCGCCGAGTCGCTGGCCCTGCACGGGCGCAAGTTCGCGTCCGTCGGCGACCTCGCCGCGGCGGACGGCGTCGCCCGGCCCGGCAACCGCGCCTACGCCGACCTGGTGCTCGCCTTCCGCGACGGCTCCCTGCCGCCCGGCACCGACGAGCGCGCCGCGGCTGCCCGGCGGACCGCGGAACCCGGCGCCCCGCTCAACGTCGAGGTGGTGCTCGGTCCCGAGCACGGGCTGATCCTCTTCGACTGGCGCAGCGGGCTCGTGCCCTGGCCGCCCGCCGCACAGCTCGCCTCGGCCGTCGTCCAGGCCCTCACCGAGCTGCCCGCCCGGCCCGATGGGCGGGTGGGGGAGTTCGCCCTGCTGGACGCCGGGAGCACCGCCGAGGTACGGCGGCACCTCGGCGGCCAGCCGCCGACGGCCGGCGCCCCGGCGCCCTCCGTCGTCGAACTCGTCGAGCGCGCCGCCGCCCGCGCTCCCGACGCGCCGGCCCTCAGCGACGCCGAACGCACCTGGACCTACGACGAGTTGGCGGCGGCCGTGCGCCGGGTGCGGGCCGTGCTGCGGTCCCGGGAACTGCCGCGCGGCGCGCGGGTCGCGGTCGCCTGCGGCCTGGACGCCTGGCAGGTGGCCACCGCGCTGGCGGTCTGGCAGGAGGGCCTGTGCTACGTGCCGGTGGACCCTCGGGGCCCCGCCGAACGCAACCGGTTCGTGCTCGCCGACTCCAAAGCCGCGCTGGTGGTGTGCGCCCCCGGCGCGTCCGACGCCTCCTTCCTCGCCGGGACGCCCGAGCGGGACGTCGTCACCACCGACGCGCTGCCCCCGGAACCGGCCGACGGCACCGCACCCGCCGCCGGCCGCCCGGAACCGGACGAGCCCGCCTACCTCATGTACACCTCGGGCACCACGGGCCGCCCCAAGGGGGTGACGGTCACCCACCACAACCTGGCCGGGTTCCTCCGGGCGATGACCCTGGCCCTGCCGGGAGCGGCGGAGGGCGACTGGCTGGCCGAGACCTCGCCGTCGTTCGACATCTCCTACGTCGAGATGTTCTGGCCGCTGACCCACGGCCGGCATGTCCAGCTGCGCTCGCCCGACGCCCGCGAGGACCCCGGCGACGGGCGGCCGTTCGCGCACCGCCAGTGCACGCCCGCGCGGGCCGGCCAACTGCTCACCGCACGGGAACTGGGCCACCCGCTGGGCCGGTGGGACGTCGCGCCGCGCTACTGGCTGCTGGGCGGCGAACGGCTGCCCGGCGCGCTCCTGGAGCGGCTGCGCGCGGCCTACCCCGACACCGTCTTCGTGAACATGTACGGCCCCACCGAGGCGACGGTGTGGGCGACCTACCACGTGGTCCGCGGCGACGAGGGCGCCGACGTGCCCCTGGGCCGGCCGCTGCCCAACAGCGGGGTGCTGGTGACGGACCCGCACGGACACGACGTGCCCGAGGGCGTCGTCGGCGAACTCCTCGTCATCGGCGACTCGGTGGCCTCCGGGTACCTGAACCGCCCGGACGCGACCCGGCGGCGGTTCACCACGGTGGCCACGGCCGGCGGGACGCGCGCCTACCGCACCGGGGACCTGGTGTGCGCGGGCCCGGACGGGCGCCTGTACTTCCGCGGGCGCGACGACGACCAGGTGAAGATCCGGGGCCACCGCGTGGAACCCGGCGAACTGGAACAACGGCTGCTGGTCCTGCCGGGCGTCCGCGAGGCCGTCGCCGTGGTGCTGGACGCCGGCGACCCCGAACGCATCCGGCTGGCCGCCGCCGTCACGGTGGCCGACCCCGCGTCCTTCGACCCGGCGCAGGCACGACGGCTGCTCGCGGCGGAGGTCCCGGAGGCGATGCTGCCCGCCGAACTCGTCGTCCTGGACGCCCTGCCACGGCTGACCAACGGCAAGGCGGACCGGCTCGCCGTACGGGCCGCCTGCGAAGCGGCCGCGGCCGGTACCGGCACGGCGGGGCTCGGCCCCGGCCCCCTCGACGCCGCGTCCCGCCCCGCGCTTCCCGGCACGTCGGGGGCGCCCGGCTCCGGTGCCACGGGCGAGGCGCCGGACCCGGCACTGGGCGCGGTGCTCGCCGCCGCCGAGAAGATCTTCCACCGGGCGGTCGGCGACCACGAGAACTTCTTCGACCTGGGCGGCAACTCCCTCACCGCGCTCCGGTTGACCGCGCTCGTCCGGGCCGAGGGCTTCCACCTTGAGGTGGAGGACGTCCTCGACCTGCCCGACATGCGCGCCCTCGCCGACCAGGCCGCCCCTGGCCCAGGCCCCGGCTGACCGGCCCGGGCGGCGCGCGCACCACGCCGCCCGGTTCCCTTCCCCCTTCCCCCGCCCCTGTTATCCGAGAGGAGCGCCCGTGTCCGGCGACGTCACCGTGGTCCACGTAGGCGAGCCCTGGCCCGAGCACTGGTCCACGTCCGTCTACCTGTGCGGCCCCACACCCCGCGACCCCGCCCTGGACTCCTGGCGCCCGCACGCCGAACACCTGCTGCGCGAGCACTGGAGCGGCGAGGGCCGGCTCGCCGTCTTCCTGCCCGAGGCCCCCGACGGGCAGTCCGAACCGCCCTACCCGCAGCAGGTCGCCTGGGAGGAGGCGGCGATGCACGCGGCCGACGCCATCCTCTTCTACGTCCCCCGCGACCTGGCCACCCTGCCCGGCCTGGTCACCAACGTGAAGTGGGGCGCCTGGCACGACTGCGGGCGCGCGGTGCTCGGCTCCCCGCCGGGCGCCCAGCGCAACGAGTACCTGCTGCACTTCGCGGAGCTGCTCGCCGTACCAGTCGCCCACGACCTGCCCGGCGCGGTCACGGCGGCCCTCGCCCTGGCCGGCCCGGGTGCGCGTCGCGAGGGCGCCGACCGGCATGTCCCGCTCGCCCTGTGGCGGTCGCCCGAGTTCCGCGACTGGCACGCCGGCCTTGCCGGGCGGGGCGACGCCCTGCTCGGCGGGCGCCTGCTGTGGAGCCGCGGCAACCCCGTCACGGACTGGGTGTTCGAGGCCCGGCTGCGGTCGGCCGCCACCGGGCTGGAGCGCACCGAGCTGGCGTCGCGGGCCGGAGAACCCCCGCCCGCGCACCCCGCGCACCTCGCCCCGCTGGGGACGACCGGCTGGTCCGTGTGGCGGGACGTGATGCTGCGCGGCGCCGGCTTCCCCGCCTCCGACCTCACGGCCCTGGCCAGCCCCGCTCTCGCCGCGGCGGCCGACCTCGCGGCCGACGGCGATCCCACGGCCGCGGCCGACTACAAGCACGCCTACGACCGGGCCGTCGACGACCTGCGGGCCGCGGTGGGCCGCACGGCCGGCGCGACTGCCTTCCGGGAGGCCGTGCTCTGGCAGAACCAGGCCGTGGTCCACCACCACCTGCACAAGGCGGCCGCGGGCGGCCCGCGCAACGCACAAGGCCGCCGCAACGAACTCGTCATCGCCTCCTACCTCCAGCGGTACACCCTGAAGAACGACACCATCGGGTGGTTCGGGCCCGTCGGCTGGGCCCGCTGCACCGACGCCGACGGCCCGCTGACGGTACGTCCGGGCCCGGCGCTGACCGCCGAACGGCACACGTTCTTCGAGAACTGGGCGGTGGACGCCCTGGCCGCCACGGTCGCCCGGACACCCGGCGTACTGCCCTGGCTGGTGCCGCGCCCGGTCGCCTCGCACGCCCGGCGCGGACACACGCTGCTGCGCCCCCGCCGCCCCTCGCGCGAACTCACCGACGACGAACTCGCGCTGCTGGAGCTGTGCGACGGGCGGCGGACCACCGCCGAGGTGACCGCAGCCGCTCCCGGCGGCCCGCGAGCCGCCCTGCCGGTCCTGGTACGGCTGCACGAGGAGGGCATCGTCCGCCTCGACCTCACCGGCCCCGTCGAGGCCCGGCCGGAACACACCCTGCGTCGCGCGCTGGCCCGGATCGGCGACCCCGAGGTGCGGGCCCGCGCCCTCGCCCCCGTGGACCGGCTGGTGCGGCTGCGGGAGGACGTCGCCGCCGCGGCCGGCGACCCGGACCGGCTGGACCCGGCGCTGACCGCGCTGCGCGGCGCGTTCGAGGACATCACCGCCCGCGACGCGACCCGCAGGGCGGGCGCCGACTACGCCGGCCGCACCCTCGTCTACGAGGACACCGCCCGGGACGTCCAGGTCGGCCTGGGCACCCCGCTCATCTCGGAGCTGGCCGCGCCCCTCGGACTGCTCCTGGACAGCGCCGACTGGCTGGTACGGCGGGTCGCCGACGGCTACCGGGACCTCTTCGACGCCCTGTACGACCGTGAGACCCGGCGCACCGGCGAGCCGGGCGTCCCGCTGGCGTGGCTGGTGGCGCTGGCGGCCGACCAGCTGTCCACCGGCCACCGCAGCGTGCCCCCGCCGGTCGAGCGGGCCGTCACGGAGTTCCAGGACCGCTGGCGGCGGGTGCTGCCGCTGCCCGGCACCGCGCGCCACACGGTGACCGCCGCCGCCCTCGCCGAGGGCGTGGCACGCGAGTTCCCGGCGGGGCCGCTGCCCTGGGCCGCCGCGACCCACCACTGCCCGGACCTGATGATCGCGGCGACGGGACCGCAGGCGGTGGCCGACGGCGACTGGGAGGGCGTGCTCGGCGAACTCCACGTGGCCACCAACACCCTGGAAGGCCGCGCCTTCGTCGACCGGCACCCCGACCCGGAGCGGCTGCTGCGGGCGGCCGAGGCCGACTACGCGGGCCGCCGGGTGTACGCCGTACCGCCGAAGGACTCGCTGTTCGTCAGCTCACGGCTGGCGCCTCCGTCGGCGCTGCTGTCACCGGCGTACCGTTACTGGTCGTGGGCGGAGGGGCAGGACTCGGCCGAGGTGCCGGGGACGCCGCTGCCGGCGGGCGGGCTGCGGGTGTGCCGGGAGGACGGCGGGCTGGTGGTCCGCGCCGACGACGGGACCCGCGTCCCGCTGCTGGAGGCGGTCGGCGAGTTCCTGAGCGCGGCGGTGGCCGGCGCGTTCAGCCCCTTCGCGCGGGCTCCGCACCGGCCCCGGGTGACCGTCGGCCGGCTGGTGGTGGCGCGGGAGTCGTGGTCGGTGCCGGTGGCCGCGCTGGGCTGGGTCCGCGAGACCGACGAGGCCGCCCGGTTCGCCGCCGCCCGTCGGTGGCGGGCCGAACTGGGCCTTCCGGAGCGGGTGTTCTACCGGGTCCCGCACGAACTCAAACCGATGGCGGGGGACTTCGGCAGTCTGGCGTTGGTGAACCTGATGGCCAGGACGGTCCGTGCGGTGCCGGACGGTCCGGACGCCACCGTCACCCTGACGGAGATGTATCCGGGGCCCGACAGGCTCTGGCTGCCGGACGCGGCCGGCGCCCGCTACACCAGCGAGCTGCGGTTCGTCGCCACCCGGGCCGGCTCTCACCGGACCGAGAGGGTCAGCTCCAGCACGAGCGCCTGACTGCGCGCGGACAGCGCCCGGCTGAACCCGGCCGGGAGGTAGAGGACCTCGCCCGCCCGGAGCCGGTGGCGCAGCCAGCCGACTCCGTCGGGCCAGTCCGTCCCGAGCGGCGTGAGCCGTGCCTCGACGGCTCCGAGCAGGGGCAGCAGGAAGGTGTCGGCCGCGACCGGCGTCTCCTCGGTGGCGTCCCCGGCCGGGACCGTGTGGTAGGCGGCGCGGGTCTCGTGGTCCACGAGTGCGCCGAGGCGTTCGGCGAAGTCGAGGGCGGGGTGCCACGGCGCGTCGCCGTCCTGCCCGTGGGCGGCGGCCAGGGCGGGCACGACGGTGTCCTCGCCGCGCGGCCACACCACCGCGGCGCTGCGTCCGCCATGGGTGGAGAACGTCCACACCATGTCGGTGAGGAAGGTCTCAAGGTCGGCCTGGAGAACCGATGCTGCGTCCAATGCACATCTCCTCGTTCGGTCCGGGGCGCACGGAGAGACCGCGGGCGATCCCCGCGGCACGGCGCTTCGCCGACGTGGTGCGGCCCCGGATCCGGTGTGCGGGTCGTGTTCCGGGTGTTCGCGGTAGGGGCGCGGGCCGAGCGGCGGCACACGACGCGGGTCCCGGCGGGGACCGGCAGGCGTCGGTGCCGTCGCGTCGGCGCCGACGCCTGCCACGTTCGTGACCGTGTCCTACCGTGCCGGGGCGCGCAAGTCACGATTCCGCGCCACTGCCGACCGGCGGACGTCCCGTCAGCTGCGCCTGGGCGGCCAGCACCCCGGCCTGGAAGCGGCTGTCCGCGCCGAGGGTCTCCATGATGTCGGCGATGTGCCGGCGGGCGGTGCGCAGCGACATGCCGAGTCGGCGGGCTATCGACTCGTCCTTCAGCCCGGCGGCGAGCAGGTCCACGATGGTCTGGTGGATCTCCTTGGCCACCCGCTCCAGACCGTCCTGGGCGGCGTCGGAGAAGGGGGTCGCCCGGATCCAGTACTGCTCGAAGATGTCATGGAAGTAGCCCACGATGGTGGGCTCGCGCACCGCGACCGCGCCCCAGCTGTCCGTCCGGTCGGGAAGGAAGGCGAGGCTCTTGTCGTAGATGATGACCCTTCCGAAGAGTTCGTGCGAGGTCCGGTACTCGGCGCCGAGCGCCGTCGCCGCCGCGACGTAGGCCTGGCTGGGGCCGTTGAAGCGGGCCGTGTGGTGGTAGAGGGTGCGCATGCGCACGTTCCGGGAGAGCAGGGCGTGATCCCGGCCCAGGGCCTCCTCCATCGCCTCCGGAACCCGCCCGCTGCCACCGGGCTGGCTGCTGACCACTTCCTCCTGGCACTCGGCCGACGCCCGGTTCAGCGCGGCCCTGACCTCCTCGAGCGTCGGGATCACCTCCACGGTGAAGTCCCGGTTGGAGGCGCGGCCGGCGAAGAAGTGATCGCGTAAACGGTTGATCTTGCCGTGCACCAGGTCGAGTTGCTCCTCGTGATGGCGGATGGCAGCGCGCAGCGGCGCCGTCAGGGTGGGGGCCACCGCGTCCGGGTCCACGACCACGACCTCGCCGGGGGAGTCGCGGACGGGTCTGACGAGGCCGAGCGCGCCCAGCCGCTTCAGCGCCGACTCGGCTCTCCCCCGAGGGAGTCCGAGCTCCGCGGCCGCCTGTTCGGGCCGGCCGCTGCCCCCGTCGACAATCCACCCGTAGACGAGGATGTCGTCCTCGTCGATGGGCGGGGAGCCGGGTGACGTTCGCTGCTCATTCATTCGTTCAGTATTTGCATAGCAGATGAACAATCCATAGGCGATCCGACGTGGTGTTCTCCAACGCCGCGTGACCTTCCGCACACGGGTCCGAAGCCGGTCCGCGGGCGGGCGAGTGCCGCTCGGAGGCCGTGTGTGGCGCGTTCGCGTGACTGTCTTTCGAGCGGGTCCGAGCCCACACTGAGCAGCGGAAGGAAGACCGCCGGCGGTGAACGCCTCTGGTGACAGCGGAACACGGGACCCACGAAGGGGCGCGGCATGGGGAGTCCTCCGCCATACGGCGCGGACGGCGGACTCCTTCGCGGCCTGGTTCCGGCCACCGCGCGAACCGGCGCCCCGCGCCCCGGCGGTCCCGTTCCGCGCGGCTGCCGGAGGCGGCGGCATCCGGCGGCGATGCGTGGCAGCCGTGGCGAGGTCCCCTGAAACGGCGCTGATCATCTCACTCCGCCGTGGAGCCCTCGGTGTGCGACGGCGCTCCGCCCGGCAGGGGTGCGTGGTAGTAGCGTCGGCACGACCGGACCAGCGTCTGTCCGGACAGGGTGAACACGTCCGCGAAGTCCACGCCGTAGGGTGCCTGGTGCCCCGCCCCGCGCGGCTGGCGCACCACCCGGCCGAGCACCACCACCCGTCCCTCGTCGGCGACGACGGTGTCCACCTCGTGCCGCCTGAGCAGGGTGGCCTGCGCCGCGTGCGCGCTGAGCACCGCGTCACGGCCCCGGAGCGGCGGGGCACCGGGATGGTCCAGCCGCACGTCCTGCTCGGTGAGCGAGGCGTACCCGTCGATGTCCCCGATGTCCAAGTAGTGGTAGGTGAGCATCACATGTTTCACGCCGGCCGCCGTCACCTTCGAACCGGCTTGCGGAAAAGGGGAGTTGTCGGTGTTCATGACTGGATGACCGGCCTCTCGCTCTCGGTGCCCGGGTGCCGCGGAGCCGACGGCTCCCACCGGGCGATCCTCCGGCCGGTCGCTGTCCCGCCGCTATCACCGCGCCATCGCGCCCTCGTGACCTGGTCACCCGTTGCTCGGATCCTGGTCACCCCTGACCACCCGGCGCGGCCGGGCGCCTTCGGGGCGGCGGACCGGGCGGTGGCGTGCGGGTCACGTCACGGCCCCGGCCACGTCCCTGGTCCACCCGCTGCTCACCGCTGTCCAGCTGGTGTTCAGGCCGGTGGGCAGGGGTGTCCGGGCCCTAGACTTGGCGGCCGGACACACGCTGTGACCTGCTGTGTGTGAGGGGGAGGGGAGGGCTCATGACCGGAGTGCACCTCGAATCGCGTGACCGGTCAGCGGGATTCACGTTCCAGGTGCTCGGCGAGCTGAAGGTGTTCGGCGACCAGGGCGCCGTGCCGGTCACCGCGGGCAGACAGCAGGTCGTCCTCGCCGCCCTGCTCCTGGAGAGCGGACGGCTCCAGAACTGCGACCACCTCATCCGGCTGCTGTGGGCCGAGACCCCGCCCGAGACCGCCCGGACCCAGGTGCAGATCTGTGTGTCGCGGATGCGCAAGACCCTGGCCGCCGCCGCCGTCAAGGCCGTCATCGAGACCCGCCCTCCTGGCTACGTGCTCCAGATCGACGACACGGCGCTCGACCTGAACGTCTTCCGGCGCGGTGTCGCCGACGCCGCCGCGCTCGGCGGCGAGGGACGCACCGCCGAGGCCGCCGCCCTGCTGCGCACGGCGGTCGGCCTGTGGCACGGCCCCTGTCTGAACGGCGTTCCCAGTGACGCGCTGGTCCGGGTCGCCGAGCACATCGACGAGGAACGCCTCGCGGCGACGGAGTCGTTCGTCGAGCTGGAACTCGCGCTCGGCCGCCATCACCAACTGATCGCCGAAACAGCCCGGCTGGTGGTCGAGAACCCCCTGCGGGAACGTTTTCGCGGACAGTTGATGCTCGCCCTGCACCGCTCCGGCAGACAGGCCGAGGCCCTGGAGGTCTACCGGCAGGGCCGCACCCTGCTCATGGACGAACTCGGCCTCCAGCCCGGTGAGGATCTGCGCCTGCTGGAGCGGGCCATCCTGACCGAGGACGCCTGCCTGCGGCTGGAGCGTCCGGCCGGCACCGCACTGCGCGGCACCGAGCAGATGCCCGGCGCACCCGCCGGACCGGAACCGGAACCGGCCGCCGCCGAGGACGGCCGCACCGCGGCCCGCGCCGCCGTCCCCCGGCAACTCCCGGTGGACACCGGGGACTTCGTCGGGCACCAGCGGCTCGTCGCCGAGGCTGAGGGCGTCCTGACGAACACCTCGCCGGACCGGGCCCCGGGCATCGTCGTCGTCACCGGCCGCTCCGGCATCGGCAAGAGCACCTTCGCCGCCCGGGTCGCGCACCGGCTCGCCGAGTCCCACTTCCCCGACGGCCAGCTCTACTGCCAGCTGCGCGGCGGCCGGGCCGACCCCGTCGACCCCCGCGAGGTCCTCGGCCGGTTCCTGCGCGCCCTGGGCCTGCCGGGGCCCGCCATCCCCGACTCCCTGGAGGAGCGGGGCGCGATCTACCGCAGCATGCTCGCCGACCGCCGCATCCTGGTCGTCCTCGACGACGCCGTGGGCGAGGAGCAGATCTTCCCGCTGCTGCCCGGCGGCCGCTCCTGCGGGGTCCTCGTCACCAGCAGGGCACGGCTCACCGCCCTCCCCGGAGCCCACCGGGTCACGCTGGACATCCTCGACGAGCGGAGTTCACTGGAACTGTTCGGCAACGTCATCGGCGCCGACCGGGTCCACGGCGAACCGGAGGCCGCCAGGGCACTGGCCGCCGCCGTCGGCGGGCTGCCGCTCGCCCTGCGCATCGTCGCCGCCCGGCTGGCCGCCCGCCCGCTCTGGCCGCTCGCGTACATGGTGCAGCGGCTCGCCGACGAGCGCCGCCGCCTCGACGAACTGACCCACGGCGAGATGACCGTACGGGCCAGTCTCTCCCTCACCTACGACGGACTGGCCGAGACCGACCGCACCCTGCTGCGGCTGCTCAGCCTCACCAAGGGCTCCACCTTCCCCAGCTGGATCGGCGGCGCCCTCCTCGACGCCCCGGACGCCTACCCGTACCCGTCCGACCTCATGGAACCCCTGGTCGACGTGCAGATGCTGGACGTCGCGGGGGTCGACGCCACCGGGGAGCTGCGCTACGGCTTCCACGACATCATCCGGCTGTTCGCCCGGGACCGGCTGGCCGCCGAGTCCGACGAGAGCGAACGGCGGGCCGCGCTCCGCCGGGTGGGCGGCGCCTGGCTCGCCCTGATCGGCGAGGCCCAGCGGCGGGTCTTCGGCACCCACTACATCGGCGGCCCCGCCGTCCGCTGGAACCCGCCCGCAGACCACGTCAGGACCATCCTGGCCCGGCCCCTGGAATGGCTGGACACCGAACGCGAGAACCTGAGCCTGACCGTGGAGAGCCTCGCCCAGGAGGGCGAGGACGGCTACGCCTGGGAACTCGCCGTCAGTCTCGCCCCGTTCTACGAGGCCCGGGGCTACCTCGACCACTGGGCCCGCACCCACCGCAAGGCACTGACCGCCGTGCGCCGCAGCGGCAACCGGCTGGGCCAGGCCGCCCTGCTCGCCTCCCTCGGCTCGCTGCACCTCAACCGCCGCAACCTGCCCGAGGCCCGCCGCGCGCTGACCACCGCCGCCGGTCTCTTCGAGGAGTCCGGCCACACCAAAGGGCTCGGGCTGTGCCATCGCGACCTCGGCCTGCTGGAACGGTTCGCCGGCCATGACACCGCCGCGATGGACCTGTTCGCCCGGGCGGAGCGGGACTTCGGCGACGGCGACCCGTGGGCCCGCGCCTCCGTCCTCGTCCAGCGCGCGGTCATCCTGCTGCGGCGCGGCGACTTCCGCCGGGTGGAGGCGGAACTCGCCGAGGCGCTGGAGATCTGGCGCGACCTCGGCTGCCTCGGCGGCCAGGCCCGGGTACTCCAGCGCGCGGGCCAGCTGCACCTGCACCGCGGGCAGCTCGACGAGGCCCGCACGGCGCTGTCCGAGGGCCTCGGCATGGTCCGGGACGAGGGCGACGTGATCGGCGAGGGGTACATCCTCCACGACCTCGGCCAGGTCCACGCCCGGCTCGGCGAACTGACCGAGGCGGGCGCGTACTTCGCCAGGGCGCTCTCGGTGCGCGAGGACATCCTCGACCAGGCCGGGGCCGCCTCTGTCCGGGTCGACCTCGCCGACCTGTCCCTGCGCGCCGGCGACAGCGCGAAGGCCGGCGGGCTGCTCACCGACGCCCTGGAGGTGTTCGGCCGGCTGGGCATGGCCGAGGAGGAGGAGCGGGCCGCCGGGCTGCTCACCCGGGTGACTGCCGACAGCACCACCGAGGACCGGTGACGCCGACACCGCAGCCGTGCACGTGCCGACGAGCCGACCCCGACCCGAGGTATCCGTCCCCCCATGAACCCGCACAGCGCTCCGGCGCCCCGGCGGCCGGCCCCCGACGCCTCCGTCCACGATCGAGAAGAGACGTTTCTGCGCCGCTTCGTCGGCCGGGAGACCGAACTGGCCCGGTTCCGCGCGGCGCTGGACGAATCGCCCGGCACGGTCACCGTGCTGGCGCTGCACGGGCCCGGCGGCATCGGCAAGACCCAGCTGCTGCGCCGGTTCGCCGTGGAGGCCCGGCGGCGCGGGCGGCACGTCGTCGCGGCGGACGCCGGGCGCACCGGCCCCACCGAGGAGGCGTTCGCCGCCGCGGCGGACGTCCCCGGCACCGGCCGGCCGGTGCTCCTCGTGGACAACGCCGACCGGCTCGGCCCGCTGGAGGACTGGTTCAGGGACCGCTACCTCACCGGCCTGCCGCCCGGCTCCCTCGTCGTCCTCGCCGGCCGCGAACCGCCCGGACTGCGCTGGCGTACCGATCCGGCCTGGGCCGACACCCTGCGCGTCGGACGCCTGGACCGGCTGTCCCGCGCCGAGTCGGGCCGCCTGCTCCAGGACGCCGCACCCGGCCGGACCACCGCCCGCGGCGCCCGCCTCGCCTTCGCCGCCGGCCACCCCCTCGCCCTGCGGCTCGCCGCCCGGGACCGGGACGCGCCGCCGGGACAGACCTGGCAGCCCGCGCCCGAGACCGTCGCCGAACTGATGGACCGCGTGGTCGGCCCGGTCCCCTCGCCCCTGCACCGGCAGGCGCTGGAGATCTGCGCACACGTCCCCGAGACCACCGAGGACCTGCTGCGCGCCTTCCTGCCGGACCAGGCCCACGAGATCTTCGACTGGCTGCGCCGCCGCCCCTACGCCATCAGCGGCCGCGCCGGGCTGCGGCTGCTGCCCGTGGTGGCCGAGGCCCTGGACCGTGACCTCGGGTGGCGCGCGCCCGACGCCTACCTGTCCCTGCACAAGGCCCTGCGCACCCACCTCCAGACGCTGATCCGCACCCGCCCCGAGCCCGTCTCGCTGTCCGCCGCCGGCGCCTTCCACCACATCCAGACCCGGGGCCGGCGCCTGTCCGGACCCGGCCGGGACGTACACGCCGAGGCAGGATGCGACCCGGTGTACGAGACCCCCTGCGACGCCGAGGACCTGCCCGCCGTACGCGACCTCGCGCACGAACGCCTCGGCCCGGAGGGCGTCGCGGCCGTCGATTTCTGGCTGCACCGCAGGCCGCACGGCTTCCACCTCTACCGCGCTGCCCGCACCGGCGAGATCGTCGGCGTGCTGGGTCTGCTGACCTTCGACCGCTGGGACGCCGTGGAGACCGCCATCGACCCGGTGGTCGCCGTCGTCCGCGAGCACGTCGAGTCGCACCGTGAACCGGGCCCCGGAGAGCGGGTGAACCTGGTGCGCTTCGCCCTGCTGCGCCGCCGCCCGCACGACCTCGCGGCCGCCTCCGCGGCCATGCTCGTGCGCGTCACCCGGGAACTGCACGTCCAGGACCGGCTCGCCTGGACCTTCCATGCCCAGAACGGCGACGGTCCCGACGGCCTGCTGGAGTACGCCGACTTCCGCCGCCTGCCCGGCGGCCCGCGACTCGCCGCACAGAACGTCACGCTGTTCGGACACGACTGGGGGACCACGGGAATGAACGCGTGGTGTGATCTGCTCGACGACCGCATGCTCTTCGGACTGCGCACACCCGGCGGCACCGGACCGCCCCGCACGGCGGCGCTGTCCCGGGCGGCCTTCGACCGGGCCGTCCACGACCTGCTGCGCGACTGGCACCAGCGTGAGCGGCTGGCCCAGAACCCGCTGCTGCACGCCGCGTTCGTCGCCCGGCACTCCGGCGACCCGGAGCAGAACCTGCGCCGGCTCGTCGTCCGGGCCATCGAGTCCATCGACCAGGACCCCAGGGCGAAGGGACAACGGGCCGCGGTCTGGGCGACGTACGTCGAGGGCGGCAGCACCCAGCAGGCGGTGGCCCGGGAACTCGCGCTGTCCTTCAGCACCTACCGCCGCTATCTCAAACGCGGTCTGGAACGGGTGTGCTGGCACCTGTGGGAGCAGGAGGCGGCGAACGCCGCGCGGGGAACCTCCGCCTGGTAGCCGTGAGAGGGAGAAACCGCAGGCCAGGACGGCTATCCACGGGGGATAGCGGCGTCAAAGCGGAGTGATTACCGCGACTCCTAACTTTCCTTCCACAAGCCCGGCAGCGGGCCGAGGGAGAGAGAGGAAGCCACCATGAACAGGACTTTCGCACTGGTCGTGAGGCACATGAGGGCCACCGCCGTCGTCACCGCCGCGGTCGCCGCCCTGCTGGGCGCGGTGGCGGTCGAGACCGAGGCGCACGGACAGCGGACGGCCACCGTGCAGGCCGGCGACAGCTCCACGGACAACACCAACCCCTGGAGCTGACGACGCGCCGACCGGGACGGCACCGGGTGAACCACTCGGACCGCGTCCCGCCCCCACGGTTCCACCAGCACACCGGAACAGCCCACCGGAGCAGGTCATGAACGACACCCGAACCCAGCCGGACCTCGGCGCCCTGCTGAGGAACCACCGCCGGCGCGCCGGACTCACCCAGCGGCACCTCGCGGACCTCACCACCGTGAGCGTGCGCGCCATACGCAACCTGGAGCTGGGCAAGGTCCTGTCCCCGCGGCCGGACACGGTCCGGCTGCTCGCGGACGGACTGCGGCTCGCCCCCGCCCAGCGCGACACCCTGCTGGACGCGGCGCGCCGCCGCCCGGGCTTCGCGGGCCGCCCGGCGGACGACGACCGCGGCCCCGCTCCGTGGCTCGTCCGGGGCCCGCTGATCGGCAGGGAGACCGAAGCGGCCGCCCTCACCGACCTGTTGCGACGGCCGGGCGGACGCCTGGTGTCCGTCGTCGGCATCTCAGGGGTGGGGAAGACGCACCTGGCGGCCGAGGCCGTGAGCCGGGCCGCCGCCGACGGCACCCGGGTGCTGTGGCGGACCCGCGGCGAGGAGATCCCCTTCGCCGAGGTCGCCGACCGCGCGGCCGGGGAGCGGACCGTCCTGGTGCTGGACGACGCCGAGCCCGCGGTCGACCCGGACCGGCTGGCCGCGCTGATGCGCGCCCACCCCCTGCTGCGGGTCCTGCTCACCGCGTGCGGGCCGGCCGGCGTCCCCGGCGAGCAGCTCCTGCGCCTCGCCCCGCTGCCGGTGCCCGACCCCGGCGCCGAGTCGCACCCGGAGTCGCTCGGCCAGGTGCCGTCCGTACGGCTGCTGTGCGCCCACATCCGGGCCGGCAACCCCCTGTTCCGGCTGGACGACGCCGACGCGGCGGTCGTCGCCGACCTGTGCCGGCGTCTCGACGGACTGCCGCGGGCCCTGGAGTTCGCCGGCCGCTGGACCCTCGTACGCGGCCTGCCGGAGCTGCTGGCCGAGGTGGAGCGCAGCCCGTTCGACCTGACCGCGCCGCCCATGACCGCGGACACCTCGCGCGACCTGAGGGTCCGGTTGCGCCGCACCCTGAGCCGGGTCAGCCCGGCCGGAGTGTCCTTCCTCGCCGCCGTCGCCCGCGACCACCGCAGCTGGTCGGTCGCCGAAGCGGCGACGGCCGTCGGCACGTCCGGGGCCGACGTCGCCGTCATCGTCTTCACCCTGGTGACCTACGGTCTGGTACGACCGGAGGGCACCGGTGGTGAGGAACCCCGCTTCTCGGTCCTCAACCACGTCCGCCACCTGTACGCCGAGACCCGCCGCGAACCCCGGCTGCGGACCGTGTCGCTCACCCGCGGCACCGGGACCGGGGACCGCGTCCGCTAGCCAGGTCGCGCCGCCGGCTCCACCCCCGTACGCCTCGCCTCGGACGGCAGTCGCCGTCCGAGGCGTTCGGCGGTCCGGACCGGCGTCAGGCGAGGGTGAGGACGACGCCGTAGTCCGGGCCGCGCCGTTCGACCTCGGCGATCCGCCAGCCGGTGCCCTCGGTCAGCGACTCCAGCTCCGGCAGCGAGGCGAACAAGTAGTCGAACCAGTCCGTCACCAGCAGCCGGTGCCGCAGCCGCAGCCGCATCTGACCGCTCATCCGGCCCCGCCGCCGGTTCGCCGCGAGGTACTCGGCGTGCTGGGCCCCGTCGAGCAGGTAGGGGTCCATCCCCGTCCCGACGATCCGGGCCCCGGGGCGGGCCAGCCGGGCCAGCGCGCTCAGCAGCCGCGAGCCGCGCTCACGGCTCTCCAGCAAGCCGAGATTGCGGCCCAGCAGCAGGAAGGTGTCGAAGCGCTGGTTCTCGGGCAGGTCGTCGACCGTGCCGAGGAACGTCCGAGCCAGCCCGCGGCGCCGGCACACGTCGAGTGCGTCGGCCGACACGTCGAGGCCCACGACCTCGCCACCGCGCTCCTGGAAGGGCACCGCGAACCGGCCGGCGCCCACCCCGATGTCCAGCACCCGGCCGTGGAAGCGGGCGAAGGCCCAGTTGTCCAGCTCTGGCCAGGAGTCGGGGCCCGTGAAGAAGCCCACGGCGTCGTAGCCGCTGATGTATCCGTCGTCGCGCTCACAGATCTCGAAGTACGTGTCCCGCGGCAGCCCCGCGGTCTGGCAGTCGAGCAGAAGCTGCCCCCACGCGTCGGCCGTGCGGGGCGTGAGCGGCAGGGGCGGCTGGAGCGTCGTCATCCGCTGAGTCCTCTGTTCCGGGCCTGCGCCCTGGTCCTGGTGGTCGGGTGCGGTACGGGAGTGCCGGCGAACCGGGGTCAGCCGGCACCCCCGCGTGCGGTGTCAGGCGGCGGTGGCGGTGCGCAGGCTGAGCGGGCGCATGTCGGTCCAGACGCGCTCGATGTGGTCGAGGCAGTCCTCCTTCGCACCGCTGACACCGATCGCGCGCCAGCCCTGCGGGACGTCACGGTCGGCGGCCCAGACCGAGTACTGCTCCTCGCCGTTGACGACGACGAGCCACTGCTGGGTGTTCTGCTGCATGACGATTCTCCGATCGTGTGGTGGAGCTGTTTCCGGATGGGTTTCGTATGGGTGGAGCGAGTGGTTCCCGAGGTGCGGACGAGGTGGTGAAAGGGGCCCGGGAAACCGGCGGCCGGGATCAGGCGGCGGCGGTCTGCGGCACCAGGAGTTCCCGGAAGACCGCCAGGGCACGGTCCACGTCGGCGTCGTCCACCCCGGCGTGGGTGACCGCCCGGATCCGGCCGCGGCCCAGCTCGGCCAGGCGCACGCCCTCCTGCCACGCCCGCTCGATGAACCGGGCCTGGGGCAGGCCGGGCGCGTCGACCCGGAAGAAGACCATGTTGGTCTCGACCGGCTCCACCACGACCCCGGGCAGCTCGGCCAGGCCCGCGGCCAGCCGGCGCGCCGTCGCGTGGTCGTCGCCGAGCCGGGCCGTCATCTCCCGCAGCGCGACCAGCCCGGCCGCGGCCAGCACCCCGGCCTGCCGCATGCCGCCGCCCAGCATCTTGCGGACGCGGCGCACCGACCGGACGAACTCGGCGCTGCCGGCGACCATCGAACCGACCGGCGCGGACAGTCCCTTCGACAGACAGAACTGCACCGAGTCCGCGTATCCGGCGATGACGCGCACCGGTACGCCGAGGACGTGCGCGGCGTTGAAGAGGCGGGCCCCGTCCAGGTGGACCGCCACCCCCCGGGAGCGGGCCAGCGCCCGGACCTCGGCCAGGTACTCCAGCGGGAGCACCCGGCCGCCGCAGCGGTTCTGCGGGTTCTCCACGCACAGCAGGGCGGGCAGCGCGAACTGCGGGTCCTCGGGGTCCTCCGGGAAGGCGGCCTCGATGTCGGCGAGCGCCATCGTGCCGTCGGCCCGGTTGGCCACCGGCTCCACGATCACACCGCCGCAGTAGGAGGCCCCGCCGGCCTCGTAGACGTAGATGTCGGACTCGGCCCCCGCGAGGGCCTTGGTGCCGCGCGGGCAGTGGGCGAGCAGGGCCGCCAGGTTGCCCATGGTGCCGCTGGGCATGAAGCAGGCGTCCTCCATGCCCAGCAGCCGGGCGGCCAGTTCCTCCAGTTCCCGGGCGGTGGGATCCTCGCCGTAGACGTCGTCGCCGAGCGGCGCCCTCGTCATCTCCGCCAGCATCCGGGGCGTCGGCAGGGTGAAGGTGTCGCTGCGCAGCTCGACCACGCGGGCCGCGAACGTGCCGTGCTCAGTGCTCGTCATGGAAGTCCTCCTCGGATTCGGGGCCGGCGGCCCGGGTGGTGTTCCGCGTCCTGCCGTGCACCAGTGCCACGGCGTCCCGCAGACGCTCCTCGGCGTCGAGCCAGCGGGCGGTCTCCTTGGCCAGCCGGGCACGGTGTCCGTCCCAGCGCGGGGTGAGCAGTTCGTGGCAGCGGCGGAACGAGGCCGGGCCGGGACCGCCGCCGAACTCGGCCGCCGACCACACGGCCTCCGGCCGCAGCTGTGCGGACTCGCCGGCCGGTGTGTGACCGTGCGCGTCCAGGGCCGCGCCGAGTGAGCCGGCCCGTCCCTCCACGACGGCCAGCGCGGCCTCACCGACCTGGTGGTGGGCCCGCCGGAACGGCACCCCCCGGCGCACCAGCCACTCGGCGGTGCCGGTCGCGTGGGTCAGCCCCGCGGTCGCCCGGTCCGCCATGGCGCGGGGCACCGGCCGGGCCCCGTCGTAGGTCAGCCGCAGGATCTTCACCGCGTCGATCGTCGCGTCCAGGGCCGGCATCACATGGGTCATCGCCTCGGTGCCGACCGCGATGGAGTTGGTGAACGGGGTGCCCCGCATCGAGGCCGCCGCCGCGGTCAGCCCGCCGAGAGCGGCGGCCGACTTGCCCTGCACGTGCTCCAGGACGAACGCGTTGCGCTTCTGCGGCATCATCGAGCTGGACCCGACCAGCCCGTCGGGGATCGTCACCAGCCCGAACTCGGCGCTCGACCACATCAGCAGGTCGAGGGCGGCCCGGTCCAGGGTGACCCCGAGCACCACGGCCGCCGACAGCAGCCGCAGCGCGGTGTCCCGGGTGGCGATGGCATCCACCGAGTTGCGCACCGGCTCGCCGAAACCGAGGAGTTCGGCCGTGCGCCCCGGGTTGATCGGGACGGTGGTCCCGCCGATCGACCCGGCGCCCAGCGGGCACCGCTCCAGCAGCTCACCGGCCTGGGCCAGGGCCCGGGCGTCCCGCTCGAAGGTCTGCGCCAGCCCGAGCAGATAGTGCCCGTAGGTGACCGGCACGGCCGCCTGGAAGTGCGTGTAGGCGGGCATCAGCACCTCGCGGTGCTCATGGGCGCGTTCCAGCAACACCCGGCCCAGCTCGGCCAGTTCCTCCGACAGCCGCCGGTACGGTTCGCGCAACGCCAGCTGGAGGCAGGTGACCCCGAGGTCGTTGCGGGAGCGGCCGGTCTGCAGGACGCCGCCGGTCTCGTCGCCGAGCGTCTCGATCAGATGGGACTCGTAGGCCAGGTAGAGGCCGCGCGGGGCGGGCACGCTCTCCAGCGGACCGTAGTCCCGCTCGCGCAGGTCCGTGATGGCCGCGAGCAGGGTGGAAGCGGTCCGGGCGCCGACGATACGGCGCTCGGCGAGCATGACGACATGGGCGAGGTCGACATGGGTGATCCGGTCGAGCTCCGTCTTCCAGGCGGCCCTCGGCGGGTCCCGCCGCTCCAGGAGCATCCGGCGGATCTCGGGCGAGGCGGCGCTGCGCAGGCGGCCGGAGTCCGTCATGCCGACACCTCCTGACGGACCGTCATGGACAGGGTGATGCGGCCCACGCCCTCCTCGGCGCCGGCCGCCGCCTCGGCGGCGGTCGCGCCCCGGGCCAGCACGTGCCCGATCCGGTCCCGGAAGTCGCCGCCCACGACGATCTCCGCGCCCGGTTCCCGGTAGGTCTCCACGTCGACCACGCCGGGGACGGCACAGGCCCGTGCCACCCCGTCGATGCCGCGCAGCCGGCCGTCGCCGGCGGCCATCACGAACCGGATCGCCGCGCCCCGGGCCGCGGTCGCGGCCACCGGGGCCGGCCGGCCGCTGAAGGCGGCGACCGTGCCCAGGATGAGGTCGGCCCCGGTCGCCTCCCGCACCAGCCGGGGTATCCAGCCGCCCGCGAGACGCGGGTTGACCTCGATCAGGACCGGCCCGGCGGGGCCGAGACGCAGTTCCACATGGGCCGGGCCGAGAGCGATGCCGAGGGCCCGTACGGCCGCCTCCGCGGCCTCGGTGACCGCCTCGCGCACGGCCGGCGCCAGATCGGCGGGGAAGTCGTGCCCGGTCTCCACGAACAGGGGCGGGGCGCCGAGGTGTTTGGCGGTGATCCCGGCCACCGTGCCGTCGAGCACCTCCGCCGAGTACTCCGGGCCGCTCACGAACTCCTCGACCGTGACCCGGTGCGGCACCGGCCGGCCGCGCTCGTCGTTCTCGCGGGACAGCAGGGCGCGGGCGTGTCCGGCCGCCCGCTCGGCGTCCGCGCACAGCAGCACCCCGAGACTGCCACTGCCGGTGACCGGCTTGACGACCACCGGATAGCCGGTCGCCGCCGCGGCGGCCAGGACCTCGTCGACCGTGCCGGCCACCGTGAACCGGGGCACCCGCACCCCGGCCGCCGCGAGCCGGGCCCGCTGCGTGCCCTTGTCGCGGATCGCGGCGAGGTCGGCGGGGGAGTTCGCCGGCAGCCCGAGCGCCACGGCCGCGGCGGCCGCCGTCTCCACGTAGTAGTCGGAGCTGGTCGCGACACCCGCGACGCGCCGCCCGACGGCCAGGCGCCGGCAGGCGTCGACCACCGCCGCCACGCTGTCGGTGTCCGTGCGGACCACCTCGGCGCCGCCCACCGAGGCGTACCGGGACGGGTCGGCGGCCAGCAGCACCGGGTGCAGACCGAGCGCGCGGGCCGCCACGGGGAACAGCCGGCCCGTCCCGGTGGTGTTGCTCTCGACGAGGACGAACACGTCCCGGGTCATACGGTCACTCCTTCCGCGAGGGCGACGACCTCGTCACGGGTACGCCGCTGCCAGGAGAAGCGGGACCAGCTGCCGGCGGCCTGGACGGGATGGTCCAGCGTGCTCGGCGCCGCCGGCGGCGGGGTCAGGAAGCCGTTGCGGCGCAGCCACGCGTCGTTGTGCACGGTGTTGGTGTAGCGGTGCCCCTCGTCGGGGAAGAGCGCCATCACCCGCAGCTCCGGGTGCTGCTCGGCGTACCACCGGGCCACGTGGTGCGCGGCGCCGCTGGTGGGCCCCATGTACACGGCGTGCTCGGAGTGCAGCCGCCGGGTCGCGGTGAACGCGGTCCCCGCGTCCAGCCAGTGGATCTCGTCGAACAACGTGTGCTCCAGGACCGGCGGCACCAGGCCGTTGCCCAGTCCGCGCAGTTGGCGGGGGCCGGCCGGGGCGCCGAACAGCACGCTGCCCGGGGTGTCCACACCGATCAGCTTCAGCCGCGGGTTCAGCGCCCGCAGGAACGAGCCGATCCCGGACGACGAACCGCCCGAGCCGACCGGGCAGACCAGCGCGTCGAACGTGCCCATGCTCTCCAGCAGCAGCTCGGCGACCGCACCATAGGACACCGGGTTGAGCGGATTGTCGTACTGGCCGGGGGTGTAGTACGAGCCCAGCCGGGCCTGGATGCGGGCCACCCGGTCCAGCCGGGCCTGCTGGACTCCGCGGGTGCGCAGCTCGGGACCCGACACGATGCTCACCCGGGCACCGAGCGCCTCCAGCCGGCGGCGCAGCGGCGGCTCGATCGCCGGGTCCCCGACGAGGACCAGCGGGATGCCCTTGAGCCGGCACACCATCGCCAGCCCGAGCCCGAAGGTGCCGGACGTGGTCTCCACGACCGTGGTGCCCTCGGTGAGTTCACCGGTCTCCATGGCACTGGTCAGGATGAACTGCGCGGGCAGCAGCTTCATCAGATGGAAGGCGGCCCCGTACACGTTGGGCCCGACCTGGATGACCTTCGGCAGGACGTGGCCGTCGACCACGCTCGTGAAGGCCCTACGACTGGTGTGCGTACGGGACATGAGTCTCGCTCCCGGCTGTGTAGCGCCAATGGTCGGTGATGCGCAGTTCGGCGAGCCGACGGGCGGCCAGCGCCGTGCGCCGCTCCAGCCCCGCCTGGTGGGGCGCGAAGAGCAGCCCGGCGACCGTGCCGCTGTGCGCCACCTGCACGCCCAGCGCCTCGGTCTCCTCGGCGATCTCCAGCACCCGGTCGAAGCGGGGCATCGGCAGGAACCGCTGGTTGATGCGGGCGCTCGCGGTGGAGATCCGGCCCAGCTCCCGCTGGTCACCGCGGGCCACGGCCCGGCGCATCAGGCCGCGCAGCGCCCGGAAGCACCCGATCTCCCAGGCGTTGTACCGCGCCCGCGGCAGCGCCAGGGTGTCGATCTCCTGCTCCGTCGAGGAGAAGCCGACCACCGCGAGCGGCGGCACCGGCCGGTGGAAGTCCTCGATGACCGCGCCCTCGCGGTGCGCGAACAGCAGCATCCGGTCGAAGTAGATCAGGGGGTCGGTGGCCGCCTCGGCGGCGACCGCGATCCGGGCGATCCGCTCCGGCGCGAGATTGCGGCCGGCCGCGGCCAGCACCGCCAGGATCGCCGCCGTCACATCGCTGGTCGACGATCCCAGGCCGCGGCCGACGGCGACGTCACCACGCAGCTCCAGCCGGCCGCCGTAGGCACCCATGCCGAGCACCTCCAAAGTGGTGCGCGCGGCGGTGAGGGCCTTCGTCTTCCACGACGGGGTGACCGTCAGCTCCGGCTCCCACCGGGTCAGCCGCACCGTCGCGTTGCTGGCGAACAGGGCACAGGGCAGCGTCACCAGACCCCGGCGCAGCCCGCCGTCGTCCTCGAACACCCCCTGGAGCAGTTCACCGTGGTGGCTGGGGGCCGTTCCGGTGCCCAGGAGCACACCGTGCTCCAGGTTGGGGGGCACCGGCTCCATGTGGGCCTGGCCGTGCGGGTCCTGCGCGGACAGCACGTCCTGGCTCTGCACGCCGATCTTCACCTACGCCTCCTCGGACGTCGGGTCGGGAATGGAGGTCACGCGTTCCGCCGCGCGCGGCGGCGGGGGCCGGCGGAGCGGGGCGCGCGCGCCCCGCGTCCGGCCGGCTTCGTTCCTTGTCAGGCGTCCTTAGGACGGGCGGGACCGCCCGCGGTCTGGTGCGGGCGGACGATCCCCGCGATCCGCGCGGCCAGTTCGGCGACGTGCGGCGGGTGCACCATGTCGTGGTGGTTGCCCGGCACCGGGACCGTGCCGACCCGGCCACGGGTCAGCGCCTGCCAGGCGTCCGGGTCGACGTCGGGGCTCTTGAGGGTCGGGTGGGACTCGGAGACGGTGAGCAGATGGACGTCCGCGGCGACGACCGCCCCGGGCCGGTAGCGTCCGGCGGCCTCCCCGTTGGCACGGGCCACCTCCACCATGCGGCGCACGGCCGTCGACTCGATCCGGTCGGGCAGCCGGCCGTCCTGGTGGGACTGGCGGACCAGGGCGGCGATGAGCGCGTTGTCGTCCAGCTCGTCCATCTCGTCGGACGACAGCCCGGCGTCGGCCCCGAACCGGGAGAGCACGTCCTCGTCACCGACGAGATCCGCGGACCCGGGCACCGGGGAGTCCAGCAGCACCAGCGCGCCGACCTCACGGCCCGCCCGCTCCAGACGCACCGCCATCTCGAAGGCCACGACCCCGCCGAACGACCAGCCGCCGAGCAGCACCGGCCCCTCGGGGGCGAGTTCGGCGATCGCGGCGAGATAGCGCTCGGCGATCTCCTCGACGGTACGCAGCGGGGCCGCGTCCGTGTTGTAGCCGACCGCCTCGATCCCGTACAGGTCGACACCGCCCTCCAGCTCGCGGGCCAGGCCCATGTAGGAGCTGACACCGCCACCGTGCGGATGGACCAGGAACAGCGGGGAACGGCTGGCGGGCGAGGCCGCCGACAGGGGCACGAGCAGTTGCTCGGAGACCGCCGACAGCCGGGGGAGCGCGGCGCACAGCGCCTCGACGGTGGGCGTCCGGAAGAACGTGCTGAGCGGCACGCTCACACCGAGCTCCCGCCGTACCGCCTCGACCAGTTCGAAGGCGCTGAGCGAGTTGCCGCCGACGGCGAAGAAGTCGTCCCGCACGCCCACCGGGGACCGGCCGAGGACCCGCTCGCAGAGCGAGGTGACCCGCAGCTCCAGCGAGTCCCGCGGGGCCACGGGCTCGGCGCCCGGCTCCGCGGCAGGCTCGGGCAGCCGCTTGCGGTCCACCTTGCCGTTCGGCGTCAGCGGCATCCGCTCCAGGCCCACCAGCAGGGCCGGCACCATGTAGGGCGGCAGGTGCTCCCGCAGGAAGGTGCGCAGCCCGGGCTCGTCGGACGCCTCACGCCAGGAGACGTAGCCGACGATCCGCCGGGCCATGTCCTCGCCCGCCGTGACGACCGCGGCCCGGTCCACCGCGGGGTGCCGCTGCAGCACCGACTCGATCTCGCCCAGCTCGATGCGGTGGCCGCGGATCTTGACCTGGGTGTCCTCCCGGCCGATGAACTCCAGCCTGCCGTCGGGCCGTCGGCGGGCCAGGTCACCGGTGCGGTAGAGCCGGCCGCCGGTCCCGAACGGGTCCGGGACGAACCGCTCGGCGGTGAGACCCGGCCGCCCGGCGTAGCCGCGGGTGACCCCCGCGCCGCCGATGACCAGTTCGCCGACGGCGCCGATCGGCACCAGCCGCATCCGGTCGTCCACCACGTGCACCTGGGTGTTGGCGAAGGGCAGGCCGATCGGCACCGTCCCGCCGGGACCCTCCGGGCCGATCAGCTGCACGGTCGAGTAGACGCTCGTCTCGGTGGGGCCGTACACGTTCCACAGCCTGGACACCCGAGGCGCCAGCTCCTCGGCCAGCTGCGCGGAGAGCGCCTCGCCGCCGGAGACCGCCTGCAGGTCCCCGCCCCGCCAGCCGCTGAGCAGCAGCAGGTGCCAGGTGGCCGGCGTCGCCGCCATCACCGTCGTCCCCGACTCCGACACGATCCGGGCCAGCGCGGCGCCGTCCGCCGAGGTCTCCCGGTCCACCAGCACCACCCGGGCGCCGTGGGCGAGCGGCGCGAACAGCTCCAGCACCGAGGCGTCGAACGCCACCGTGGTCACCGCGCACAGCACGTCGTCACCGGACAGGCCGAGAGTACGGCCGATGTCCGCGACGAAGTTCACCAGCCCGCGGTGCGGGACCATCACGCCCTTGGGACGCCCGGTCGAACCGGACGTGTAGATCACGTACGCCAGGTCGTCCGGCCGGATCGGCGCGGCCGGCCCGGTCTCCACCGGCGCTGCCGGAGGCCGTCCGACATCGATGACCCGCACGTCCGTGTCCAGGCCCAGCCCTGCCATCAGCTCCGGGCGGCCCAGCACCAGCCGGGCCCCGCTGTCGGCCAGCACGTACGCCAGCCGCTCCGGCGGATAGTCGGACTCCAGCGGCAGATAGGCCGCACCGGACTTGAGGACGGCCAGCAGCGCGACCAGCAGATCGGGGGAACGCTCGGTCATCACGCCCACCGGGGCGTCCTGGTTCGCGCCCTCCGCCCGCAGCACGGCCGCCAGCTCCGAGGCCCGCCGCACCAGTTCGGCGTAGGTGAGCCCCTCGCCGTCGACGCCCCGCACGGCCACCGCGTCCGGGGTCAGCTCGGCCTGCCGGTCCACGAGGGCGGGCACCAGCAGCGGCGACTCGGGGCTCGCCGTGTCGTTCCAGTCCGAGAGCAGCAGCCGCTCCTCGTCGGGCCCCAGCAGGCCGAGATCGCCGATCCGGGTCTCCGGCCGCTCGACGGCGTGCGCCAGCATCCTTCGGTAGTGCTCGGCGAACCGGGCCACGGTCCCGGCCTCGAACAGCTCCGTCGCGTAGGAGATCAGCACCTCCATCCGCGGGCCCCGGGTCACCACGGTGACGTCCAGGTCGAAGCGCGCGGTGTCCGCCTCGACCGGCAGCGACCTGGCCGACACCCTGGGCAGCCGCAGCCCCGAGGCCTGCTCCTCGACCAGGTTGAACAGCAGCTGGAACAGCGGGTTGCGGCTCAGGTCGCGCTCCGGCCGCAGCTCGTCGACGAGCACGTCGAACGGCACGCCCTGGTGCTCGTACGCCTCCAGGGTGGTGCCCCGGACCCGGGACAGCAGCTCGGCGAAGGTCGGGTTGCCCTCCAGGTCGGTACGGAGCAGCACCGTGTTCACGAAGAACCCGATCAGACCCTCGGTCTCCTGGAGCGTACGGCCGGACATCGGGACGCCGACGGTGACGTCCCGGCTGCCCGAGTGCCGCGACACCAGGGCGGCGAACGCGGCGAACAGCACCATGAACGGCGACACATGGTACTTCTGGGCCAGGCCCCGCACCCCGTCGGCGACGCCCGGGTCGATCACATGGGAGACCCGCGCGCCGGCGCCGCTGCGCACCGCGGGCCGGGCCCGGTCGCCGCGCAGCTCGGTCGGGGTCGCCCCGGCCATGGTCCGCTTCCAGTGCTCGACCTCGGCGGCCGCCTCCGGCGTCTCCAGCTCGCGGGCCGCCCGCTCCGCGTAGTCCGCGTACTGGATCGGCAGCTCCGGCAGCTGTGGACGGGCACCCGCGGTGAACGCGGCGTAGGCCTGGGACAGTTCCCGCCAGAGGATCTGCATGGACGCCGCGTCCACGGCGATGTGGTGCACGACCACGGTGAACAGATAGCGCTGCTCGGGCAGTTCGGTCAGCCGGGCGCGCAACCAGGGACCGGTGGCGAGGTCGAACCGGCCGCTGACGTCCGCGTCCCGCAGCCGGTACGCCTCCTCGTACGCGGGCCCGACGGACAGGTACCGCAGATCGGTGCGCTGGAGCCGGACCGCCGATGCCGGTCCCACCCGCAGCCGCGGGCCGCCCGCCGGGTCCGTCACCACACGGGAGCGCAGGATGGTGTGCCGCTCCACGACCCACCGCAGCGCGTCCGCGAGGGCGTCCGCGTCGAGCGTCCCGGCCAGTTCGAAGACCTGCGCCATGTTGTACTCGACGAGTTCGGGCCGCAGGTGCTCCAGGAGCCACACCCGTCGTTGCGCCGCCGACAGAGGCGCGTCCGGGACGGGACCGGAGCCCGCTTCCCGCCGCACGGCCTCCACCGTGCGGTCCACGATCGGACTGGTCGTCATCGCGTCCTCCCTTCGGGCGTACCGGAAGCGGGCAGGAGGTGCCCGACCGCTTCGGCCATGGTGTGGATGGTGGGGTTGTCGAAGATCAGCGCCAGCGGGATGTCCGGGGAGAGGGCGGTGCGCAGCCGGGAGACGATCCGGGTGGCGAGCAGCGAATGCCCGCCTAGGGCGAAGAAGTTGGCGTGCACGTCCAGGTCCGGCCGGCCCAGCACCTCCGCCCAGATCCCGGCGACCAGCTCCTCGGCCGCCCCGCTCGCCCGGGTGGCCGTCTCCTCGGCGGGGGCCTTCGGTGCGGGGAGGGCTCGGTGGTCGGTCTTGCCGTTGGCGTTGACGGGGATGCGGTCGAGGAGGGTGATGCTGGAGGGGATCATGTAGAGGGGGAGCTGGTCGCTGAGGTGGGTGTTGAGGTCGGTGAGGAAGGCGTCTTCGGGGCCGGTGTGGTCGGTGGTGAGGTAGGCGGCGAGTCGGTGGTCGCCGGGAGTGGGTTCCCATTTGGTGACGACGGCGTCGCGGACGTGGGGGTGGCGGCGCAGGGTGTGTTCGATCTCGGCGGGTTCGATGCGGATGCCCCGGATCTTGACCTGACTGTCCGCACGCCCCAGGAAGACCAGGGACCCGTCGGACCGCCGGATGCCCCGGTCACCCGTCCGGTAGAGCCGTACGCCCGGCACCTCGGGGTGCGGCAGGAACGCCGCGGCGGTCTTGCGGGCGTCACCGAGATAGCCGCGGGCCAGGCCGGCGCCGCCCAGGTACAACTCGCCGGGGACACCATCCGGCACCGGATTGAGGTGCTCGTCCAGGAGCAGCACCTCGTTGTTGGCGATGGCACGGCCCAGCGGGACGTCCGCTTCGCCATCCTCCGGGAGGCAGGTGTGGCTGGTGGAGTCGATGGAGACTTCGGTGGCGCCCCATTGGTTGTGGAGTCGGGCGGGGGTGTGGGTGAGGCGGTTGTGGAATTTGGTGACGAGGTCGGGGCGGAGGGCTTCGCCGCTGGAGATGACGTGGCGGAGGTGGGTGAGGGGTGGCCGGGTGGGGGTGATCTCGTCGAGGAAGAGGGTGAGCATGGAGGGGACGAAGTGGAGGGCGGTGATGTGGTGGTCGGTGGTCCAGTCGGCGATGGCGCGGGGGTCGCGGTGCAGGCCTGGGGGGAGGATGACGACGGTGGCGCCGGCGATGAGGGGCCAGAGGATTTCTACGGCGGAGTCGTCGAAGCTGAGGACGGTTTTGTGCAGGACGGTGTCGCCGGGGGTGAGGGGGTAGTGGGCTTGCATCCACTGCATGCGGTTGGTCCAGCCGGTGTGGGTGGAGGCCACGCCTTTGGGGGTGCCGGTGGAGCCGGAGGTGTAGTAGAGGGAGATGAGGTTGTCGCCGGTGATGTCGTTGTCGGGGGGTGTGGGTGAGGTGTCGGTGAGGGTGCCGGGTCCGCAGTCCAGGATGGTGAACGTGTCGGCCGTACCGGTTCCGAGTGCGGTGGCGTGTTGGGTGTCTGTGCAGATGAGGGGTGCGCCGGCGTCGGTGAGGAGGGTGGTGACGCGGCCGACGGGGAGGTCGGGGTCCAGGGGGAGGAAGGCGCCGCCGGCTTTGAGGATGGCCAGGAGGGTGATGGTCATCTCGGCGGAGCGGTCCATCCAGAGGCCGACGGGGGTGTCCGCGGTGATGCCCATGGTGCGCAGGCGTGTGGCGAGGTGGTTGGCGCGGCCGGTGAGTTCGGCGTAGGTGAGGGTGGTGTCGGCGTCGGTGATGGCGGGGGCGTGCGGGGAGGCCGCCGCGACGGCGTCCACCAGATCGGTCAGCAGACCACCGGAGAACTCCACCCGCTCACCCGCCCCCGCGGCCAGCAGCCGGGCGCGTTCGTCCGTGTCGACCATGCCGACGGCGGAGACGGGACGGCCGGGTTCGGCCAGCGCGTTGCGCAGGAAGCTGACGAAGTGCCGCATCAGCCTGCTGATCGTCGCGGGCTCGAAGAGATCCGACTCGTAGTAGGCGATACCCGAGAAGGTGTCACCGGACCGGGTGAGGGCCACGTTCAGGTCGAACCGCGACTTGCCGTCGACCAACTCCACCCGCTCGGTCGTCAGACCTGGCAGCACCAGATCGTCGGTCTCCTCGTCACCCAGCGCGAACAGGACCTGGAACAGCGGGTTGCGGCTCGGGTCCCGCTCCGGCTGCAGCTCTTCGAGCAGCGCCTCGAAGGGGAGTTCCTGGTGCTCGTAGGAGGCGAGCGTGTTCGCCCGGGTCCGGGCCAGCAACTCCTCGAACGACGGGTCGTCGGCCAACTCGGTGCGGATCAGCAGGGTGTTCACGAAGTAGCCGACGAGACCGTCCAGTTCGGGGCGCACCCGCCCGGCGATCGGCGTGCCCAGGGTGACGTCCCGGGTCGCCGAATGCCGGGCCAGGACCACGCTGAACGCGGCGGTCAGCGTCATGAACGCGGTCGCGTTGTGCTCCCGGGAGAAGCGGTTGGCCGCCGCTCCCAGCTCGCCGTCGACGGCGAAGGAGAACTGCGCGCCGTTCCCGGTGCGCACGGCCGGCCGGGGCCGGTCCGTCGGCAGTTCGTCGCCGCTCGCCCCCGCCAGCCGCTCCCGCCAGTGCTCCAACTGGTGCCGCAACCGCTCCGGCGTCTGGTGGTCCCGGCTCCACGCCGCGTAGTCCCCGTACTGGAGGGGCAGCGGCGGCAGTTCCGGCTCGCGGCCGGCCGCCAGGGCCTCGTAGGCCCGGGACAGCTCCGACCACAGCACCCGCATCGACGTGCCGTCGATGGCGATGTGGTGGACCACCAGCACCAGCAGCGCGTCGTCTTCGGCCAGCCGCACCACGGCGACCCGGAAGACCGGCCCGGTGGCCAGCGAGAACGGCTCGCGCATCAGCCCACGGGCGAACTCCACGCCCGCCGCGTACCGTTCGCCCCCGCTGTCTCCGACGGCATCCGCGCTGTCTCCGACGGTGTCCGAGCTGTCTGCGACGACATCGTGGACCAGCACCGGGACCGGTGCGGCCGGCAGCACCCGGGGGACGGGGGCGCCGTCCCGCTCGTCGAAGACCGTCCGCAGCACCTCGTGCCGGCCGGCCACCACGGTGAAGCTCCGGGCCAGCACATCGGCGTCGAGTGCGCCCCGGACCCTGATCACGGTGGACGTGTTGTAGCCCGGCATCATCTGCTCCAGGAGCCACATCCGCTCCTGTGCGTACGACGCCACCCGCGCGTCCGGCGCGGCCGCCGGGATGGCCGTCGCCGCCGCGTCGGCGCGCTGGGCGGTACGGGCTCCCAGGAGCAGCGACCTGACCTGCGCGCGCCGCGCCTCCCGCGAATCCGCCTGGGGTGTCCCGGTCGTGGTCATGAGCGGGTCCTCTCGGCGGACGCGTCCCCGGCCAGGCCCGGCTCCGGGTCGCCGACCGCGTCCAGCAGCAGGTTCTCCAAGGCGGTCGCCATGGTGTGGATGGTCGGGTTATCGAAGATCAGCGCCAGCGGGATGTCGACCGACAGGGCGGTGCGCAGCCGGGAGACGATCCGGGTGGCGAGCAGCGAATGTCCGCCTAGGGCGAAGAAGTTGGCGTGGATGTCCAGCTCGGAGAGGTCCAGCACCTCCGCCCAGATGGCGTCGATCAGCTGCTCGGCCTCGGTGGCCGGCCGCACCGCGACCGCGTCCGCCTCGAAGCGCGGTGCGGGGAGGGCTCGGTGGTCGGTCTTGCCGTTGGCGTTGACGGGGATGTGGTCGAGGAGGGTGATGCTGGAGGGGATCATGTAGAGGGGGAGCTGGTCGCTGAGGTGGGTGTTGAGGTCGGTGAGGAAGGCGTCTTCGGTGCCGGTGTGGTCGGTGGTGAGGTAGGCGGCGAGTCGGTGGTCGCCGGGGGTGGGTTCCCATTTGGTGACGACGGCGTCGCGGACGTGAGGGTGGCGGCGCAGGGTGTGTTCGATCTCGGCGGGTTCGATGCGGATGCCGCGGATCTTGACCTGGCTGTCCGCACGCCCCAGGAAGGTCAACCTGCCGTCCGGGCGTCGTACGCCGCGGTCGCCGGTCCGGTAGAGCCGCTCACCCTCCGCGAACGGATGGGGGAGGAAGGCCGCGGCGGTCTTGCGGGCGTCGCCGAGATAGCCTCGGGCCAGGCCCGCACCGCCCAGGTAGAGCTCACCGGGGACACCGTCGGGTACCGGGTTGAGGTGCTCGTCCAGGACCAGGACCTGGTTGTTGGCGATGGCCTCACCGAGGGGCACGTCCGCCGCCCACGCGTCTTCGGGGAGGCAGGTGTGGCTGGTGGAGTCGATGGAGACTTCGGTGGCGCCCCATTGGTTGTGGAGTTGGGCGGGGGTGTGGGTGAGGCGGTCGTGGAATTTGGTGACGAGGTCGGGGCGGAGGGCTTCGCCGCTGGAGATGACGTGGCGGAGGTGGGTGAGGGGTGGCCGGGTGGGGGTGATCTCGTCGAGGAAGAGGGTGAGCATGGAGGGGACGAAGTGGAGGGCGGTGATGTGGTGGTCGGTGGTCCAGTCGGCGATGGCGCGGGGGTCGCGGTGCAGGCCTGGGGGGAGGATGACGACGGTGGCGCCGGCGATGAGGGGCCAGAGGATTTCTACGGCGGAGTCGTCGAAGCTGAGGACGGTTTTGTGCAGGACGGTGTCGCCGGGGGTGAGGGGGTAGTGGGCTTGCATCCACTGCATGCGGTTGGTCCAGCCGGTGTGGGTGGAGGCCACGCCTTTGGGGGTGCCGGTGGAGCCGGAGGTGTAGTAGAGGGAGATGAGGTTGTCGCCGGTGATGTCGTTGTCGGGGGGTGTGGGTGAGGTGTCGGTGAGGGTGCCGGGTCCGCAGTCCAGGATGGTGAACGTGTCGGCCGTACCGGTTCCGAGTGCGGTGGCGTGTTGGGTGTCTGTGCAGATGAGGGGTGCGCCGGCGTCGGTGAGGAGGGTGGTGACGCGGCCGACGGGGAGGTCGGGGTCCAGGGGGAGGAAGGCGCCGCCGGCTTTGAGGATGGCCAGGAGGGTGACGGTCATCTCGGCGGAGCGGTCCATCCAGAGGCCGACGGGGGTGTCCGCGGTGATGCCCATGGTGCGCAGGCGTGTGGCGAGGTGGTTGGCGCGGCCGGTGAGTTCGGCGTAGGTGAGGGTGGTGTCGGCGTCGGTGACGGCGGGGGCGTGCGGGGAGGCCGCCGCCACGGCGTCCACCAGATCGGTCAGCAGACCACCGGAGAACTCCACCCGCTCACCCAGCCCGCCACCGAGCGGCGCACGCGCGTCGTCCGCGTCGGCACCGGCCGCCAGCTCGATCCGGTCCATCGGCCGTCCCGGATCGGCGACCGCCGACCGCAGCAGCGTGAGGTACTGGTCCACCATCCGCCGCATGGTGTCCTCGTCGAACAGCGAGGAGGCGTACTCCCAGATCAGCGTGATCCGGTCGCGGTCCGGGTGGTCCTCATGCGCGCCCTGCTGGGCCCGGGGGACCACCACGATGTTCATGTCCATCTTGGACGAGCCGTTGTGCCGCTCCAGGACGGTGCCTCGCACGCCCCCGAACTCCAGGTCCGGGACGATGGCGTTGTGGAAGCTGAACATCACCTGGAACAGCGGGTTGATGGACGGCACCCGCGGCGGCGCCACGGCCTCCACCAGCCGGTCCAGCGGCACATCCTGCCAGTCCGAGGTCTCCACGAGCACGTCGTTCACCCGGCGCCGCAGGCCGTCGAAGCCCGGCGAACCCGAGGTGTCCAACCGCAGCGGCAGGGTGTTCACCACCATGCCCAGCATGCGCTCCGTCTCCGCCAGCCGGCGGTTGGCGGCGCCCGTGCCCACCACCAGGTCGCTCTGGCCCGAGTAGCGGCTCAGCAGGGCGGCGAAGCCCGAGAGCATCGACGCGAACAGCGTCACCCCCGACCGCTCGCTGGACTCCCGCAGAGCACGGCTCAGTTCGGCCGGCAGCTCCACCCGCAACGCCGCGCCGTGGAACGACGGGACACGCGGCCGGGGACGGTCCGTCGGCAGGTCGAGGACGAGCGGAGCGTCCTTCAAATGCCCCTTCCAGTAGTCGAGATGACGTTCCAGCACCTCGTCCCGCATCCAGGCACGCTGCCAGGCGGCGAAGTCGGCGTACTGGACGGGCGGTTCGGGCAGCGGTGACGGCCGGCCGGCCGCCAGCTCCGGGTAGATCGCGCGGATCTCGTCGAGGAGCACACCGAACGACCAGCCGTCGTGCACGAAGTGGTGCTCCACCTGGACGAGGGTGTGGTCGTCGGCGGCGTGCCGGATCAGCAGCCAGCGGGCCAGCGGCGGATCGGTCAGCTCGAACGGACGACGGATCGTCTCCCGTACGACGTCCTCGGTACGCCGCTCCCGGTCCGCCTCCGGCACGTCCTCAAGGTCGACCACGGGCAGCCGGACCGTCATCGGCGGACGGACCTCCTGCATCGGCACGCCGTCGACCGTGGTGAACGCCGTACGGAAGATCTCGTGCCGGCGGACCACCTCGGTGATCGTCGCGCCCAGCGCCTCCGCGTCGAGCGGACCGCGCAGCCGGATGGTGGCCTGGGCGTTGTAGGCCAGGTTGCCCGGGGAGAGCTGCTCCAGGAACCAGATCCGCTCCTGCGGGAACGACAGCGGCAGCGGACGGTCCCGGTCCACCCGGACCACCGGCGGCAGCGGCGGCGCGGCGCGGTCCCGCCGGTCCAGCTCGGCGGCCATCCGGGCCACCGTGCGCTGCTCGTAGATGCTCGATATCGGCAGCTCGGTGCGGAACTCCGAACGCACCCGCGCCGCGAGACGGCCCGCGAGCAGCGAGTGCCCGCCCAGCAGGAAGAAGTCGTCGTCGACGCCGACACCGTCGATGCCGAGGAACCCGGCGACGATCTCCGCCAGCCGCCGCTCGGTCTCGGTGCGGGCCCCGGTCCCGCCGCCGCCCAGACCCAGCGAAGCGCGGTCCAGGGCGGGCAGCGCGGCCCGGTCCAGCTTGCCGTTGGGCAGCAGCGGCAGCCGGTCGATCAGCGCGACGGACGGCACCATGAAGTGCGGCAGCCGCCCGGCGGCGAACTCGCGCAGCTCCAGCGGCTCCGCGGACGGTGCCACGACATAGCCGACCAGCCGGTCCTCGTCACCGACCCGGGCCACGACCACCGCGACGTCCCGCACGGCGGGATGCTCGCGCAGCACCCCGGCGATCTCGTCGGGCTCGATCCGGAAGCCGTTCAGCTTGACCTGCTGGTCGATGCGACCGAGGAAGTCCAGCTCGCCGTCCGGCGTCATCCGCACCAGGTCACCGGTGCGGTAGGCCCGCTCGCCGGGGGCGTCGGGGTCGGCCACGAAGCGCTCGGCGGTCAGAACCGGCCGGCCGATGTACCCGCGGGCCACCCCCGCGCCGCCGACGACCAGTTCACCCGGCTCACCGGCCGGCACGGGGCGCAGCGACTCGTCCAGCACGTACAGGCGGACGCCGTCGATGGCCCGGCCGATGACCGGCTTGCCGCCGCCCTCCCGGGTCCGGGACACCGAGGCCCACACGGTGGTCTCCGTCGGGCCGTACGCGTTGAACATGGCCCGGCCCGGCGCCCACCGGTCGACCAGCTGCTGGGGAAGGGCCTCCCCGGCGCACACGATCGTCTCCAGGTACGGCAGTTCCCGCTCCGGCACCATCGCGAGCACGCTCGGAGGCAGGGTGATGTGGCTGATCCGGGTGTCGGCGAGGAAGTCGCCCAGGCCGGGCCCGTACAGGACGTCACGGCGCGGAGGCAGGACCAGGGTGGCGCCCGAGCACAGCGCCATGGCCAGTTCGAAGACGGACGCGTCGAAGCTGGGGGAGGCGAACTGGAGGACCCGGTGGCCCGGGCGCACCGTGAACGTGCTGCGCTGGGCGTCGGCCAGGTTGGCGAGCCCGCGCTGGGTGAGCGTCACACCCTTGGGCCGGCCCGTGGACCCGGAGGTGTAGATGACGTACGCCGCGGAATCCGGGTGCGAGCGGGGCAGCGGGAGCGGTTCGACGGGCGCGGTGTCGTCGGCCGGGTCCGCGAGCGGGACGCCGAGACCGCGCAGCCACTCGGGTGCGGACGCGTCGGCGACGACCAGCGCGGCGCCCGAGTCACGGATCATGTACGACAGCCGGTCGGCCGGGTACGAGGGGTCCAGCGGCAGCCAGGCGGCGCCCGCGCGGGCCACGGCGAGCACCGAGGCCACCAGGTCGAGCGACGGCTCCAGGAACACGCCGACCGTCGCGCCGGGACCGACGCCGAGGGACCGCAGACGGGCGGCCGAGGCGGCGGCGCGGGCGTCGAGTTCGGCGTACGTCAGCTGCCGGTCGCCGAACTCTGCCGCGGGCTGGTCGGGGGTTGCTGCTGCTTGCCGGATGAAATTGTCGAGGAAGAGTCCGGAATCTGCTGAGGTCACGGAGGTCTCCATGAGGGGCTGTGGCGGACGGGCGACGACCGGGGGACGGGGGCGGCCGCGCCGGCCCGGGGGCCGGCCGCGGTGCGCCCCGCCGCCCGGCTCGCCCTGCTTCGGCGGTTACGGGCAGACGCGGGCGGACGTCCGGGAAACGAGGGGTGCTTGTGTGCTGCTTGCGACGGCGATCATCGATCGGTGCAGCCACGCTAACCGCGCCACGACGGCCGGAACGGCACTGTCAGGGGCCCTTGGAGCGGCACTTCAAAGTGCCGGTCGTGCCGCTCACGCCTCCCGGACGGCCTCGGGCGGGGTCCTGCGGGCCAACGGCGAGGGCAGGGCCCACAGGCAGGCGGTGAGCGCCCCGGCCGCGGCGGCCCACAGCGTGGCCCGCAACCCCAGCGGACCGGCGACGGCACCCGCGAGCAGCGAGGCGAGCGGCCGCACGCCGAGGTTCACCCCCTGGTAGGCGCCGAACACGCTGGACCGCACGGCGTCCGGGACCTGCGAGGTCAACAAGGTCGCCGCCGTGATGTCGATCCATATGACACCCGTCGCCGAGCCGAACTGAGCGCCGACCAGCATCAGCAGAGTCATCGTCCCGGAGCCGTGGGCCGCCGGGATCAGCAGCAGCGGGGCGGGGGTCACCAGGCAGCCGAGCAGGAAGGTACGGCCCACTCCGAGCCGCCGGGTCAGCGCGGTCGCCGAGACCGCGCCCACCACCGCACCGACGGCTCCGGCACTCAGCACCGTGCCGAGCAGGCCCGCGCTCAGGCCGAGGGTGGTGGTGGCGTACAGGACGAAGAGGGTGGTGGTCACGAAGCAGAAGAAGTTGACCGTCGCGGTGGCGGCCAGCGCCGCCCGGACGGTCCGGGACCGGACGATGAACCGGCCGGCCGCCCGCAGTTGGGCGCGATCCCGCGACGGCGGTGCCTCCTGCGGCGCGATCCGCGCCAGCTGCACGGCCGAGACGAGATACGACAACGCGTCCACCAGCAGGGCGACGGGCGCGGAGAACAACTGGACCAGGAAGCCGGCGACACCGGGCCCGACGACCTTCGCCATGGCCCGGCTGCCACTGCCCAACGCGTTGCCCTGCACATAACCGCCCGGCGGCACCAACGCCTTGAACAGCGGCGAGTTGCACACCTCGAACAGCACGGACAGCAGGCCGACGCCGAACGCCACCGTGAACAGGACGGAGAACGTCAGCATGTCGAGGGCGTACGCCACGGGCAGGGTCAGCAGCAGCGTGAAACGGCCCAGGTCCGCGGCGATCATGACCCGACGACGGTGCCGGCGCCGGTCCGCCCAGAGCCCGGCATAGGGCCCGAACAGCAGGTGCGGCAGCCACACCGCGGCACCGAGATACCCCATCTGGGCCGCGTCGGCGTGTACGACGGTGACGGAGATGAGGGGGATGGCGAGCGCCGACACCTGGTCACCCAGGTACGACACCGTCTGCGCCGTCCAGTAGCGGCGGAACGCGGTGTCGTACAGCAGGCCGGGAAGCCAGGACAGGGCGCGGGAGCGGGCGGCCGGCCGGGTGGCGGGGGCGGCGGTCTCCTCGGGGGCGGGCACGTGCACGGGAGGGCCTTCCTGTGGTCGTCGGGCATGGCGTGCGGCGAGATGCCCGTGGCCGCACGGCATACCGGGACCGGAGCGGACCGCCCGACGCGAAGCACGGGCCGACCGGCTCCACGGCATGGCACACGACCACGACCGTTCGATGACCCGAGCCGCCGGAAGCACATGACCCGGCCGGGGTGAGGTGTGGACCGCCCGCCCCACCTTGCAGACCCCCCGACCGAACCTCCACGATAGCGCGCCGCCACGACACTGGAACCGTCGACGAGGATGACGCTCGACGAGCGCGCAAGGGCTTGCGTTCCGACGACCCCATCTCAGTCAGGTCGCGGTTCGCCGTGTGTGACGGCGCCCCGTCCGTACAGGAATGTTGTCGGAACCATCGCGGAGAACAGTCGCACCACCGACTAGTCCACCGGCGGCGGAGATCCGGCCAAGAAGGGCGCGGCACGCTTCGCCTACTACGCGTCGCTGACTCCGAGTGCGAAGCCGGGAGGGGAGGAACGCGCGAAGCCCAGCACATCAAGGCGGCGTTCACGCATCCGCTGCACCGTCCGGATCATCGGCCGAAGTGTCTCGCGTCGGAAGCGACGGCCCGCTCCCGAGGCGGTACGGCGGCTACGAACCGGCAGGCCAGAACTGCACGAGGTAGCGCTCGACTCCTTTGATGCTCTCCTCGCTCTCGGCCAAGGACTTGACTTCAGCTCGGCCCGCGGAACTGATACGCACACGCCACGACCCGCCCGAGTCCGCCAGCGTGATCAGGTCATTGAGTCGACCCAGGCTCATTGACCACACCGCGACCTGGTCGCTGACCGATTCGAAGTCCGCCTCCGCCTGCTCTTCTTACGCTGCGGCGTCTTGCACAGGCGCGGGCCTGTCCCACACCTCGGCCGTGAGAGAGGCGGTGTGGGTATGGCCGGCGCTCGTGATGTCCAGGCGTCCGGGATGGGTGCTCAGGAAGGTGCCGAAGTTGAACTCGTCCGGGAACTCCGGATCAAGGCAGGCGTCGTCGGTTCCTGCAGCGCGAACGCGTGGTGACCCACGAAAACATCAACATGCTGCCCACGGACACCCTGTGGCACGAGACGGCGCCCCACAGGATGTAGACGACTGGCCATCGCCTGCGATCATCTGGCGCCGCCGCCGACCGGGACGACCAGGCCCGTGCCGCCGACCTCACGGTCGAGCCGTGGAAGCAACCCGTCGAGCCCGCACTGTGGTAGCGGCTCTGTCGGATGTGAGTCGCCCATGCCGAGGACCTGCGCAGCGAACCAGGCGCGGCCCAAGCGGGTGGCGGCGGCGCGAAGCGGGCCGGTGCGCCGCGCTCGACAGCGGCACGTCGATCACCGTGAACAACGCGTCCAGCGACAGCCGCCAGGTGCTCATCGAGTCGAACTGGCAGCTGTGCGAACAGAAGCCCGGGGATGTTGCGATCTCTGTACCGATCCTTGTCGAAGCCGGGGGTCGTCCGCCACATGACCCCCGGCGCAGGCGGGCGGTCTTGCCGTTCTTCTGCTCTGGGATCAGTCAAATGGGTGGCACACCAGGTCGGGCGCCCTTTCGCATGCTCTAGAAGAAGCCCAGCTTCTTCGGCGAGTACGACACCAGAAGATTCTTGGTCTGCTGATAGTGCTCCAGCATCATCTTGTGGGTCTCGCGGCCGATCCCGGACTGCTTGTAGCCGCCGAACGCCGCGTGCGCGGGGTAGGCGTGGTAGCAGTTGGTCCACACGCGGCCGGCCTGGATCGCCCTGCCCGCGCGGTAGGCGGTGTTGATGTCGCGGGTCCACACGCCCGCGCCCAGCCCGTACAGCGTGTCGTTGGCGATCTTGATCGCGTCGTCGAAGTCGTCGAAGGACGTCACCGACACGACCGGTCCGAAGATCTCCTCCTGGAAGATCCGCATGCGGTTGTCGCCCTCGAAGATGGTCGGCTGGACGTAGTAGCCGCCCTTCAACTCGCCGTCATATTCGACGCGTTCCCCACCCGTCAGGACCCTCGCGCCCTCCTGGCGGCCGATATCCAGGTAGGAGAGGATCTTCTCCAGCTGGTCGTTGGACGCCTGGGCGCCGATCATCGTGTCCGTGTCGAGAGGGTGCCCCGGCGTGATGCGACGGGTGCGCTCGACCGCCGCCTCCAGGAACTCCGCGTAGTGGCCGCGCTGGATCAGCGCCCGGGACGGGCAGGTGCAGACCTCGCCCTGGTTGAGAGCGAACATCGTGAAGCCTTCCAGTGCCTTGTCCCGGAAGTCGTCGTCCCGCGCCCATACGTCGTCGAAGAAGATGTTCGGCGACTTGCCGCCGAGCTCCAGGGTGACCGGCTTGATGTTCTCCGAGGCGTACTGCATGATCAGCCGCCCCGTCGTGGTCTCCCCGGTGAACGCGACCTTCGCCACCCTGGGGCTGGACGCCAGCGGCTTGCCCGCCTCCACCCCGAACCCGTTGACGATGTTCAGCACGCCCGGCGGCAGCAGGTCCGCGATCAGGCCCACCCAGTAGTGGATGGACGCCGGGGTCTGCTCGGCGGGCTTGAGGACCACCGCGTTGCCCGCGGCCAGCGCCGGCGCCAGCTTCCACGTCGCCATCAGGATCGGGAAGTTCCACGGAATGATCTGCGCGACCACACCCAGCGGCTCATGGAAGTGGTAGGCCACCGTGTCGTCGTCGACCTCGCCGAGCGAGCCCTCCTGCGAGCGGATCGCGCCCGCGAAGTAGCGGAAGTGGTCGATCGCGAGCGGAATGTCGGCGGCCAGCGTCTCCCGCACCGGCTTCCCGTTCTCCCAGCTCTCGGCAACGGCCAGCTGCTCCAGGCTTGCCTCCATCCGGTCGGCGATCTTCAGCAGGATGTCGGAACGCTCCGTTACCGACGTACGCCCCCACCCCGGCGCGGCCTCGTGCGCCGCGTCCAGCGCCCGCTCGACGTCCTCGGCGGTGCCACGCGCGACCTCGGTGAACGGCTGCCCGTTGACCGGCGACGGGTTCTCGAAGTACTGCCCGCGCACCGGCGGCACGTACTCCCCACCGATGAAGTGGTCGTAGCGCGCCTGGTAGGAGACGATCGCGCCATCGGTGCCCGGCGCCGCGTAACGAGTCATGCTGGTGTGCCTCCCGGTGCGGCACTGCCCGTCGTTGGGCAGCTCTCGGCGCGAGGTTAGACCGGCGGACGTTGCAAGTACGTTGCGCCGCGGGCCCGCCCCGTCGCGCGGCCGGCCGGAGCGGCCAGTTCGGCCTCCAGCGCGGCGAGCCGGGCCCGGACCGGAGCCGTCGGACGCACCGCCGCCAGCGCCCGCCACACCGCGAGGTCGTCCTCGCCCCACCCCGCCCGCGCCCAGTCCGCCAGCAGATCCGGATCGCGGTGCGCGATCAGCGCCGAACGAAGCCCATCGGCCAGCCGGTCCCGCATCCGTACGATCGCCGGTGCCTGTGACCCCGGCAGCAGCGGCCCGGAGTAGCCCTGCGCCGCCGCCGTGACCGCACCCGCCTCCAGCCGCCGCTCCACCGTGGTGGCATCAGATTCGACCACCACCGTGAGCTGGTACGGCCGCGAGGCGAGCAGTCCTGGTCCCAACAGCCGCCGTAGCCGGGCGAGTTCCGCACGCAGCGTCACCGGGGTCACCGACTCGTCCGCGTACAGCGCGCACAGGAGCGCGTCACCGGTCAGGCCCTCCGGATGGCGCGACAGCAGGACCAGGATCTCGCTGTGCCGCCGGCTCAGCCGCAGCCGGCGCCCGTCGAGGAGCAGCTCCGCCTCGTCCCGGCCCAGCGCCCGCAGCAGGGGTGTGTCCGGGGCCCGGGACGGTGGAGCGAGCAGGGCGAGCTGTGCCTCCGCCGCCCGCGCCACCGCCTGCACGAAGCCGAGGCTGTGCGGGTGTGCCAGCTCGTCCCCGCCCGTGATGTCCACGGCCCCCAGCACCCGCCCGGTACGCGGATCGTGCACCGGCGCCGCCGCGCACGTCCACGGCTGCACCCGCCGTATGAAGTGCTCCGCCGCGAACACCTGCACCGGACGGTCCACGGCGACCGCCGTACCGGGCGCGTTGGTGCCCACCGCGGTCTCCGACCAGCGCGCGCCGGGCACGAAGTTCATGCCGTCCGCCCGGCGCAGCGTAGCCGGATGCCCCTCCACCCACAGCAGCCGGCCGTGCGCGTCGCACACCGCCAGCAGATGCTCGCCGTCGGCCGCGAACGTGCCCAGCAGCTCACGGAACAGCGGCATCACCCGGGCCAGCGGATGCTGTGCGCGATAGGTGCCGAGGTCGCCGTCGGTCAGCTCCACGCTGGCCGTGCCGTCCGGGCCGACGCCGGCCCGGGCGCTGCGCCACCAGGAGTCCGCCACCACCGGCCGCACCGGCCGCGGCACCGTGCCCACCGAGGTGAACGTCTCGTGCGCCCGGCGCAGCATCCGGGCGCGCTCGGCGGGATCGGCCCCCGGTTCCAGGGCCACCCACTGATCGGTCAACTCTGCCTCCCTGGCGGATCGAAGGCGGTGATGCGGCTCGGAGCCATCGTCACGCGCCGTGTTCGCACGGACAACCGGTCGTGCACCGGTTCCTGCGCGGCATGGGAAGTCCGCTCCCTTCTCCGGTCCTGCGCGCGCCGCCTCCGGTGCCGGTGGCCACCTGCTAGGCGAAGTTGACGAGCCGGATGTAACGGACCCAGTCCCAGTACGCTCCCGGGTCGGTGTGATCGGTGCCCGGCACCTGGTAGTGGCCGATGATGTGCTCCCGGTCTCTCGGGATGCCGTATCTGGCGCAGACCGCCGCCGTGAGCTTCGCCGACTGCTCGTACAGCGCGTTGGTGAAGTAGGCCGGCTGGTCCACCCATCCCTCGTGCTCGATGCCGACGCTGCGGGTGTTGTAGTCCCAGTTGCCCGCGTGCCAGGCCACGTCGGCCTCGTGGACGCACTGCGCGATGTGCCCGTCGGCCGAGCGGACCAGATAGTGCGCCGACACCTTCTTCGCCGGGTCCTTGAAGATGGCCAGTGTGTCGGCGTACGTCTCCTGTGTGACATGGATGATCACCCGGTCGACGCCGTAACCGAGTGGGCGGTCCGAGGAGGTGTAGTTGGAGCTGCTCGCCGGCTGCCACTCGGCTGACGGGTAGTCGACTGCGGAGGTCTGGGCGGTGGCGAGCGGGTCGGAAAGCAGCGCGCAGGGGACCGCGGCCAGTGCCGCGCCTTGCAGGAGCCGGCGCCTGCTGAGCAGCGGCTTCGAGCGGTGCGTGTCCATCGTGGGGCCCCTTTCGAGGAGTGGGGGACGGGACCATCGAGACCGGCGGAGCTGTCCGGGGGTGTGGGGGAGTGCTGGAGGGGGTGGGGGCGCGGACGGCCGTAGGTCGGGATCGGCGTGCATGTGCCCCCCCGATCCGTGTCGGCCCGGTGTGTCTCGTTGCGTGTGGATCGCCTTCGTACGGCTAGCGCTCGCCGGCCGCGCCGGGCCTGGCGGGAGTGCCTCACGCGAATCACGGTACGGCTCGGGCCGGTTGGGCAGAAGGCCACGCCACGGTTCGGTGGGCAACTCGCCTCTTGTGGACAACTCGGCCACCCGTTCGGGCGAAGCAGGTTGTGGGAGAACAGGCATGACTCGGTGTCACCGTGCTGAGGTGACGCCGGGGCCCAGGCATCAGGCCCCGCCGGTCGTCCCGTGCGGGAAGGGACAGGACCGCCGCGAGGGCCGCTCCCCGAACGTCAGGAACGTCCCGCCACAGACGCCGGGTCGTCCAGTACGGCCCGCACGACCGAATGCGCGGCCCCCAGCAGTGGCCCTTCCGAGCCCAGCCCGGACACCGTCACCGGGCAGGCGGGGCCTGTCGTGCGACCGGTCAGCTCCGCCTCCAGCGATGGCAGCAGCCAAGGTGAGAGCCCGGCCAGGGCACCGCCCAGCACCACCGTCTCGGGATCGAGCAGGTTCACCGCCCCGGTCAGGGCGATGCCGAGTGCCGTACCGGCGTCCCGAAGAGCGGCCCGTACCCCTTCGTCGCCCCCTTCGGCCCGCTCCTGCAGCAACCGCACGGTGTCGCCGCGGGGCTCCACACCCGCCGCACGCGACACCGCTTCCTCGCCCGCGTACCGCTCCAGGCAGCCGCGGCCTCCACAGGCGCAGGCCGGCCCGTCCGGCCGTACGGGCACATGGCCCAGCTCGCCCGCGAAACCGCGGGCGCCGCGCAGCAGATCGCCGTCCACGACGATCGCGGCGCCGATGCCGATCTCGGCCGACACGTGCAGGAAGTCGCGCGGTGTGCCGTCGACGAGCCAGAGTTCGGCGAGGGCACCGAAGTTGGCCTCGTTGTCCACGGTCAGCGGCCAGTCGGCGGGCAGCAGGCCGCCCAGATCGGTGTCGAGCCAGTCGAGGTTCGGGGCGCGGACGACGGTCCGCCCGTCGCCGGCCACCAGGCCGGGCACGGCCACGGCGAGTCCCGCGGGCCACAGTTCGGCCCGCTCGGCCTCCGCGACGACCCGGTGGATCAACGCTGTCAGATCCTCCAGCACCGGCCCCGGTGCCCGGCCCCGGTTGCCGCCGTGCCGTACGGCCCGTGCCCGGACCGCCCCGCGCAGGTCGACCGCGCACACGGCGAGGTGATCGACCCCGATCTCCGCCCCGATGCCGGCCGGACCGCGGTCGCTCACCGTCAGGGCCGAGCCGGGACGCCCCACCCGGGCCGGCCGCTCCGGGCCCAGCTCCTCCAACAGGCCCGCCCGGATCAGCTCGTCCACCAGCGTCGACACCGCCGCCCGCGTCAGACCGATCCGTGCGGCGACCCCGGCCCGTGACAGCGGCCCCTCGGCGCTGACGGAGTGCAGCACCCGGGCGAGGTTGCGCCGGCGCATGCCCTGCTGGGTGTCCGGCAGGGCGCGCCCGGTGTTCCTCGGGCGGGTCTCGTGCGGCGGTGCGGTCATGCCTCCGTCGATCCTCGTGGTCGGCGCTCAGCTCTGCGCGCGCGGCTGGGTCTCGATCCCCTGTTCGAGCAGCGGGGCCGCGTCGGAGAGTACCCCGGTGATCCGGTCCAGCGTCGCCCCGTCCCGCTGCACGGCCTCCAGCACCGGGCCCGCGGCCGTCTTCCAGCGGCGGGCCACGGCCGCCGGGTCCTCGCCGGTCAGCAGGCCGGCCGCCTGGGCCGCCGCGCCCAGGGCCACCAGTTCGCCGGCCTCGGGTACCCGCACGGGCCGCCCGGACAGGCGCCGCACGGTCTGCTGCCAGGCCGTGCCCCGGGCGCCGCCGCCGATCAGCACCAGCGGCGTGCTCCGGTCGGCGTCCTCGTCCAGGACCAGGTCGAGGGCACCGAGCAGCGCGTGCACCGCGCCGTCGTACGCGGCTTGGAGCAGCTGACCCGGGGTCGTGTCGTGCCGCAACCCGTGCAGCAGGCCCGAGGCGTTCGGCAGGTTAGGGGTGCGCTCGCCGTCCAGGTAGGGCAGCAGCGTCACCGAGCCGCCCGGCTCGACGGCCTCCCGGTCGCGGCCCAGCAGCGTGGCCACGCGATCCACGGCGAGCGTGCAGTTCAGTGTGCAGGCCAGCGGCAGCCAGTCCCCGCGGGCGTCGGCGAACCCCGCCACCGTGCCGGTCGGATCGGCCGGCCGGTGTTCGGAGACGGCGTACACGGTGCCGGAGGTGCCGAGGCTGAGCACCGGGGTGCCGGGCCGCAGACCGAGCCCCAGGGCCGCCGCCGCGTTGTCCCCGGTGCCCGGCGCCACCAGGGTGCCCTTGGAGAACGGCAGGTCGTGGCTGTCGCGGACGGTTCCGGCCACCTCGCCCGGACGCACCACGCGGGGCAGCCGCGCGGGGTCGAGACCGACGTGCGCCAGCGTCTCCTCGTCGTACGCCTCCGTCGCCGAACCCCACCAGCCGGTTCCCGAGGCGTCGCCCCGGTCGGTCGTGCCCTGGCCGGTGAGGCGCTCGGTGAGGTAGTCGTGGGGGAGCCGTACCGCCCGGGTCGCGCGCGCGGCGTCCGGTTCGTGCTCGGCCAGCCAGGCCCACTTGGCCACCGTGAACGACGCTCCCGGCACGCTGCCGGTGCGTTCCGCCCAGGCCTTCGGGCCGCCCCGTTCCGCCACCAGCCGGCGGGCCTGGGGCGCCGAGCGCACGTCGTTCCACAGCAGCGCCGGACGCACCGGTTCGCCGCGCTCGTCCAGCGTGACCAGGCCGTGCTGCTGGCCTCCGATCGACACCGCCGCCGCCTCGCGGGCCGCGTCACCGCACTGCGCCAGGGCCGCGCGCAGGGCGTCCCACCACTGACGGGGATCACTCTCGCGGCCCGCGCCCGCGGACACGCTGTGCGGCGCCTGGCCGCGCGCCACCACCTGACCGGTGGCCGCGTCGACGACCAGCGCTTTCGTGGACTGGGTGGACGTGTCCACGCCGACGACGAGCGGACCCTCGGCTGCTGACATCGGGCTCTCCCTTTCCGCGTCTCTTCGGGAACGAGGACATCTTGTCTCTTCCCAGACGTGCGCCCGCATATTAATTTGTCAACGGCCATGACGAATAGGCGTACGCAGCGAGGAGCCGCACTATGAGCTACCAGCCCACCCCCGAGGACCGGTTCACGTTCGGCCTGTGGACCGTCGGCTGGCAGGGACGGGACCCGTTCGGCGACGCCACCCGCCCCGCCCTGGACCCGGTCGAGTCGGTGCGGCGCCTGGCCGAGCTGGGCGCCCATGGAGTGACCTTCCACGACGACGACCTGATCCCCTTCGGGTCCTCGGACACCGAGCGCGAATCGCACGTCAAGCGGTTCCGCCAGGCCCTGGACGCGACCGGCATGACCGTCCCCATGGCCACCACCAACCTCTTCACCCACCCGGTCTTCAAGGACGGCGCCTTCACCGCCAACGACCGCGACGTGCGCCGCTACGCACTGCGCAAGACGATCCGCAACATCGACCTGGCGGCCGAGCTGGGCGCCGGGACGTACGTGGCCTGGGGTGGCCGTGAGGGCGCCGAGTCCGGTGCCGCCAAGGATGTCCGCGCGGCTCTGGACCGCATGAAGGAGGCCTTCGACCTGCTCGGCGAGTACGTCACCGAGCAGGGATACGAGCTGCGCTTCGCCATCGAGCCGAAGCCGAACGAGCCGCGCGGCGACATCCTGCTGCCGACCGTCGGCCACGCGCTGGCGTTCATCGAGCGCCTGGAGCGTCCGGAGCTGTACGGCGTCAACCCCGAGGTGGGCCACGAGCAGATGGCCGGCCTGAACTTCCCGCACGGCATCGCGCAGGCCCTGTGGGCCGGCAAGCTCTTCCACATCGACCTCAACGGCCAGTCCGGCATCAAGTACGACCAGGACCTGCGCTTCGGGGCCGGCGACCTGCGGGCCGCTTTCTGGCTCGTGGACCTCCTGGAAAGTGCCGGCTACGAGGGACCTCGCCACTTCGACTTCAAGCCGCCGCGCACCGAGGACTTCGACGGCGTGTGGGCATCGGCGGCCGGCTGCATGCGCAACTACCTGATCCTCAAGGAGCGCGCCGCCGCGTTCCGCGCCGACCCCGAGGTGCGGGAGGCACTGCGCGCCTCCCGGCTGGACGAACTGGCCCAGCCGACCACCGCCGACGGCCTTCGCTCCCTTCTCGCCGATCGCGCCTCCTACGAGGACTTCGACGTGGAAACGGCCGCCGCGCGCGGGATGGCCTTCGAACGGCTCGACCAGCTGGCCATGGACCATCTGCTCGGGGCACGCGGCTGACGGCGGCGCCCAGCGCGACACCGGGGCGGGCGGGAGGAGGGCCGGGCGTAGGGACGCGCGACACCGAGTCCCCTGTGCAGCTCTGCCCCGGGGCGCCCACTAAGGGACGGGCTCGGGGATGTCTCAGGGGCGCGGTGCGGAACCGTGGAAGCGGGGGAGGCGTTCTCACAGCAGGAAGCGGCAACAGCCGTGAAGGAGGGACACGCATGTCCAACAACGCGAAGGTCGCCGTCGGCGGTGTGGCGGTCGGACTCATCCTGCTGATATGGCTGCCCTGGTGGGTGGCGTTCCTGATCGTGGTGGGCGTCCCGGTGGCGGCCTACCTGGCGCTGGACCCCTCGCAGCGCCGCAGGCTGCGCAGGATCAGCCGCAAGGAACTGGGCCGCTGACCGGACAGCCGGCACCCTCGGCCCACCTCGCCCCTGCCGAAACGCCCGCACCCCGGTCGCAGGCGTACCCACCTCACACGGGGCGTACGGCCAGCTTGTCCAGCGCTTCCAGCAGACCCGGCAGCTCGGGGCCCCGGCCGATCGGACGGACCTCGCGCGGCTCCTCGTCGAGCAGCACGAACGCGATGTCGTCGGTGCGGGCGACGATCGACCAGCCCGGTCCGTCGGCGCGCAGCGTCCGCGCATCGCCGGGCGCGAACGACGAGCGGATCCGGCCGAGCGGCGGCGGCGAGGTGATGTACGCGCGCGCCTCCGCGAGGACTCGCCGGACACCAGGGTGGCCGCCCTTCGGAGGTGTGTCTCCGGCCGGCGGCGCGGACTCAGGCGCTGTCTCGGCCGGTGGCGTGGACGGAGCCTGCTCGCCCGGCGCGGCGAAGTCGTCGCCGTTCAGCTGATCGCGCCACGCGGACCAGCGCAGCGCTATCTCGTCGGCACCCAACCTCCGTTGGGCGGAGCCCCAGGAGGCGGTGTCCGCAGGGGTGAGCGGAGGCCGGTCGGTGACCTCGGGCGGGGGATCGTGCGGGGCGGGGACGCCGGGCGCCGCCACGGCGACCGCCAGCGGCCAGCCCGGCAGCGCGGACACGACCGAGCGCTCGTCCGGCGACAGGTCGTACTCCATGCCGCAGTCCCATGACGCGATGGCCACGGCCACCAGGGAGACATCGTCGACGACGACCGTCCAACGGGCGCCCTCGCCGTCCTGGCCGAGCACCAGACCGTAACCATCGGCACGGGGCGCTAGCCCCAGCGCCGCGCACGCCTCCGGATAGTCGTCGCCCAGCACGCTCGGAAACTGCGCCGGCGTGAGCAGCACCGCCGTCAGCACGTACAACGCATCGTCCGCGGCGGCGACGGCCTCACGGTCCGTTTCGGCCATCCCAGCCTCCCGAGTGGTTGGTCCAACGGCGCGCACCTTAATGCCCGGGGACGGCCCTTGTCACGACTCCGGACACCGTGCGGAGCTGCAGTTTTCCACCTGGAGAGGGGCGAAACGACCATGGCGGGCAGATGCCGTCCGTCAGGCGGCGGGCAGCCCGAGGAGGGCGCGGGCCACGGCGTCGGGCGACTCGTCGCGCTCCCGCGCCAGGACGGCGACCCCCCGGCACGCCGGCTCGCTCACACCGAAGGACAGTGCCTCCGGCGACACCCGGCCCGCCGCCTCGTCGATCCGAGGCTGGTCGTCCGCCGTGCGGGCCGCGACATAGACGGCCGCCGCTTCGAACAGGTTGTGTGCACGCCGCTGTCCGGCGGGATCCGGCCGCACGCGTGCGGGGCTGCGAAACCTGGCGGCGTACTTACGGATCATCCCGAACACGCGTGCCACCTTTCCCTGGACCGGGTCGTCACCGATCGCTCATCTGCTGTCCCTCACCGTAGGGTTGACGTTCCGACGGCAGAAGGGGGCGACGCGGTGAAGCGTTTCGAGCGGCTCGGGCACATCCGCCGGCTTGACCCGGTGGCGGACGCGCACGAGATCTACCGTCTCAGTACGGCGTTCGAATTTCCCTGGGACTACACGCGCGCCCTGGAACTGGCCCTGTACCGCACCTACGCGGTGCCGAGCATCGGACGTCTCCTCGCACGGACGGCGGAACTCACCGAGCGCACGCAGAAGCGGTACGACGACACCTCCCTGCTCCTCGACACCGTCGTGGAACACGGTTTCGCCTCGGACGAAGGGCGTACCGCGATCCGTCGCATCAACCAGATGCACCGCAGCTACGACATCGGCGACGACGACATGCGCTATGTCCTCAGCACGTTCGTCGTGGTACCCAGGCGCTGGATCGACGCCTACGGCTGGCGGCGCCTGTCCCGGCATGAGGTCGTCGCCTCCGCCGAGTACTACCGCACCCTCGGCCGGCACCTGGGCATCCCGGACATCCCCGAGACCTACGAGGAGTTCGAGGCACTCCTGGATTCCTACGAGGAGGCCCACTTCGGCTGGGACGAGAAGGCCCGGCAGGTCTCCGACGCGACCCTCACCCTGATGGCGTCCTGGTATCCGCGCCCCCTGGCACCGCTGCTGCGCACCGCGACCCTCGCCCTGCTCGACGAGCCCCTGCTGCGTGCCTTCCGCTACCGCCCACCCGGCGCGAACACCACGGCGCTCGTCCGCCGCGCGGTCCGCACCCGAGGCCGGCTCGTACGCCTGCTGCCACCCCGGAGCACCCCGCACTTCGCCCGCCAGAACCGGGAGATCAAGGGCTACCCGAACGGCTATCGGGTGACTGACCTGGGTACTCACCCGGTTCCGGGACTGGGCGGCTGCCCCGTCCGACGGCGGGACGCCTCAGCGGCCGACCCGGTCGAGTGATGCCGGCGGGTCGTCGCCAGGCCAGTTCGGGCGCGGACGCGGTCGCCGTCGTCCTCGACGCGGAGGATATGCGCGCGTGCTGGAAGCCGTCGGCCCGCTGTGGGCTCCCCCATCCTCGACGCCTGTGTGGCAGCCGTCGTCGGAGCCGGCTGACGCACGTCGGCCTCAGTCCGCGCGCACCGCGAGAGCCAGGAAGCGGTTGGCCTCGTCGGTGTAGGACGTCATATGCCATCCGGAACGAGTCAGGAGGGGGCCCAGATTCGCCTCGGCTCGCAGATCGTCCGGGGTGATCTGCCGGCCCTGGCGCGCCGCGAGGGCGGCTCGGCCGATGGGATGGAAGAGTGCGAGTGTGCCGCCCGCCCGTACCGTGCGCGCCAGTTCCCGCAGATTCTCCGCCGGGTGCGGCAGGTGGGCGATCAGGCCGGCGGCGAACACGGCGTCCAGGGCCCCCGACCGCAGCGGCAGCGCGGACACGTCAGCCAGTATCAGGCGTCCCTCCCGGCCCCGGCCCGCCCGCACGGCCGCCTTCAGCATTGCCGGCGTCAGGTCGGCGCCGAGCACCACCCCCGAGGCGCCCACGGCCGCACGCAGTGACGGAAGGGCGCGCCCCGTGCCGCAGCCCGCGTCCAGTACCCGGTCACCGGTCCGCAGCCCGAGGTCGGCGACGGCGGCGGCGAAAGCGGGAGCGTCGTCGGGGAACCTGCTGTCCCAGTCGGCGGCGCGGGCGCCGAAGAACTCCTGGACGTGTGTGTGGTCGAGGCTCATGTCCGAAATGATCCCGCACTGTCGCGCGGAACGTGCGGGTGCTCAAGCCCGGACATGAAACAGTCCCTGGGTTGTCTTTCTACGTCGGATCCCAGCACGTTCAGAAATGTGTGCTCCTGGCGCGCGCCTGCTCCGGCTAGCGTCCCGGACCGATGACCGAGAACAGGCGTGGCGGGCCAGGGGGCACGGGCAGCGAGTGGTACGACGGTGAGGCCGGCCCCCTGGTCCGCCCGTACGCCGCGACGGACGGCCGTCTCCGGCCGGTGACTGCCGGCGCGCGCATCGACCTGCTCGCGCTCGTGACCCTCGATCCCGCCGGGTCCCGGCCGGGTGACATCGCTCTCGGCCCCGAGCACCGCGGCCTGCTCAGGCTGTGCCGGACAAGGAACCAGTCGGTCGCGGAACTCGCGACGGAATCGGGCCTGCCCGTCGGCGTCGTCAGGGTGCTCCTCGGCGATCTCCTGCGACTCGGCTGCGTCACACTGAGTCCTCCCGCGCTCCCGGTACGGCTGACCGACGACCGCGTCGTGCGTGAGGTCATCGCGGGACTGCGGGCGCTGTAGGCGACCGATCGCAAGCCGCCCTGCGGCGTCCGGGACCGTGCGGGTTACGCCCCCGACCGGACGGAACTCGGTCACATGTGGTGCGTTCCGGTCCAATCACCCGAAAGGGTGGCCGGATTGTCATGATGCTGACTTCGCCTCCGGAGTACGCGGACGTCCGTCCCAGCCGGCCCTTCCGAGAGAAGTGATCATGACCTCCGAGCACGCCGACGCCGTCCGCGACACCGACGCCCTGACGCTGAAGATACTGGTCGCGGGCGGATTCGGAGTCGGCAAGACGACGCTGGTGAGCGCCGTCAGCGAGATCCGGCCGCTGCGCACCGAGGAACGGCTCAGCGAGGCCGGCCGGCTGGTGGACGACACCGACGGGGTGGCCCGGAAGGTGACCACGACCGTGGCCATGGACTTCGGACGCATCACCATCCACTCGGGCCTCTCCCTCTACCTGTTCGGGACACCGGGGCAGGACCGCTTCTGGTTCCTGTGGAACGAATTGGCCGAGGGGGCACTCGGTGCTGTGGTACTCGCGGACACCAGGCGCCTGGAGGACTGCTTCCCCGCCGTCGACTTCTTCGAGTACCGGCGCATCCCGTTCGTGGTGGCCGTCAACTGCTTCGCGGGAACCCGCGCCTACGGCGCCCACGACGTCTCGCGGGCCCTCGACCTGGACCAGGGCACTCCCGTCGTCCTGTGCGACGCGCGGGACCGGGACTCCGGCAAGGAGGTCCTGGTCCGGCTCGTCGAGTACGCCGGGCGGATGCACACCGCCCGGCTCCTGGACTCGGTGGGCTGAATGGGGCTCAGGCCGCCAGGTTCTTCACGGCGGCGACCTTGTCGACGGTCATGCGGACCAGCAGCTCTCCCGGAACACCGTTGCGGGCGCCGTACTCCTCGGCCCGGTCGTCGCCCATGTACCGGGCGGCGATCCGGGTGGCCCATTGCCGTACGTCGTCCAGGTCGTCTGACAGGCGGGCACGGCCGGTCAGCACCACGAAGTGGAACGGGGGCCGGTCGTCGTCCACGCACAACGCGACGCGGCTGTCACGGGCCAGATTGCGCCCCTTCACGGTGTCCGCGCCCGTGTTGAACACCAGTTCGTCCCCGTCCATCAGGAACCAGATCGGCGCCACATGCGGGCTGCCATCGGCGCGAACGGTGGACAGCTTGCCGGTGCGGGTGCCCTCCGAGACGAACGCCCGCCACTCCTCGTCGGTCATCTTCTCTGCCATGCCCCCATCCTCCTTGCCCGCGCGCCGGTCGTGGGGAAGGCTGGCGGGGGGAGTTCCTCCTGTCAGGGGGAGACGTCACACGGGGAGAGGGACATGGCGCAGAACCAGGGACTCGGGTGGCTCCTGGACGATCTGACCGAGCGGGTGGACCATGTGCGGCACGCCCTGGTCCTGTCGAACGACGGACTGGTCACCGAGGCGAGCACGGGCCTGCGGCGCGAGGACGCCGAGCATCTCGCCGCCGTGGCATCCGGGCTGCACAGCCTGGCCAAGGGCTCGGGACGTCACTTCGGCGCGGGCCGGGTACGCCAGACCATGATCGAGTACGACGATGCCGTGCTGTTCGTGACCGCGGCCGGCTCCGGTAGCTGCCTGTGCGTGCTGAGCGGTGCCGAGGTCGACATCGGGCACATCGCCTACGAGATGACCCTGCTGGTCAACCGTGTCGGCGAACACCTCGGTGTAGACGCCCGGCAACCCGAGCGCGCTCCCACCACGGACCTCTGACCAGCGGTTTCCCGGACTCTTCGGAGTTATCCACAGGCCCGTCACGAGAAACGGCTTTTTGGTTACGGTGTGTGCACGGCCTGCGCGATGGGCGTCGGCCGCTCGACTCCCGGGGGAGCACCGTCATGTCGACCCAAGCCTTCGGCCCGTCCGGCCCCGCCACCTGCACCATGAGCCACGCCGCTCGCGAACTTGGCCTCAAACGCGCTGAATTGGATCTCGCCGTACAACTCGGCCGTATCCGTACCGTGCCCGACGAGGGCGGGGGAGGGGCCCGGCGAGTGGAGCACCCGGAGATCGACCGCCTCCGCGCCCAGGACGGCTTTCCCGGGACCCTGCTCGAACGGGTCCGAGCCGTCGGGACCGCGGAAGGCGCGGCCTTGATGGAGATCCCGGCCGGCCGGTTCACCCGCCTCGCGCGCCTGGGCCTGCTTCTGCCGGTGCGGTTCTATTCCAACCGGTACCGAGCCGTGGTCTGGCTCTACCTGGCGGAAGAACTGCGCCAGTTCAAGACGGCCCCCGAGAACACGCGTCTGCTCAAGGGGCGCACACCCGAAACCCTGCGCGCACAGCTGGAGGCGGGGGTGGACCTGCGAGCCCGCAACTGGCGAGGTCGGCACCTCGGATTCCTGCTGCGGCAGGCCGAGGAGCCCTGGGCCCGAGCCGGGGCCCTCGCCGCCTTCCTGCCGGCGATCGAGGTCGCCGAAGTCGTCAAAGATCCGTACGAACGCGCTCACATCAACGGACTGCGGCCGGCCCCGCCCGGCCAGGCGGCTCCGGGATCAGCCTCCGCGCACCTTGCCGAGCGGCTCATGACCGCACAGGACACGGACGAGATCGCCTGGCTGCGCGCCGAGTTGGACCAGGTGCTGGACGAGGCGCGTACCCTCGTGCCCGCCCCGCGTCCCGCCCCCCGCAAGGCGCCTGCGCTGCGGGCAGCGGCACGGCCGATCCCGCCCATGGCACCGACGGTCACACGGCCGGCCACCCCGGTGCACAGGCCGGCACTCCCCGCCCCGCAGAGGCGCGACGATCCGGGACCGCGTCAGTCCCGGCCCGCAAGGGGCCCGCGAGCGTGGCTGCGCCGGAGAAACCCGCGACCGGTACAGGCCTGACAGCCCGGCGGAACCCGCCTGCCCGCACCGCGCGCCCACACCCGAGCGCCGGCACGGGCAGCCCGCTACAGGGCCCGGAAGAGGCCCTCCTGGACGACCGAGACGAGTAGACGCCCCCGCAGGTCGTAGATGCGCCCACGGGCCAGACCGCGCCCGCCGGTGGCGATCGGCGACTCCTGGTCGTACAGGAACCACTCGTCCGCGCGGAACGGCCGGTGGAACCACATGGCGTGATCCAGCGAGGCCATGTCGAAGTTGCGCGGCCCCCACAGCGGTTCGACCGGCAGACGGACCGCGTCCAGCAGGGTCATGTCGCTGGCGTAGGTCAGCGCGCAGGTGTGGACCAGCGGGTCGTCACCGAGCGGTCCGACCGCCCGCATCCACACCGCGCTGCGCGGCTCGGCTCCGTCGATCTCGTCCGGGTGCCAGCGCAGCCGGTCCACATAGCGGATGTCGAAGGGCTGGCGGCGCGCCATGCGCTCCCACTGCTCCGGCAGCGTGCCCAGATGCTTGCGGATCTCCTCGGTCACCGTCGGCAGCGACTCCGGGTCCGGCACCTCGCGGGCCGGCGGCAGCTGGTGCTCGAACGGTCCTTCCTCAGCCTGATGAAAGGAGGCGGTCAAATTGAAGATCGTGCGGCCCTGCTGCACGGCCGTGACCCTGCGGGTCGTGAACGACCTGCCGTCGCGGACCCGCTCCACCTGGTACACGATCGGCACACCCGGGCGGCCCGGGCGCAGGAAGTACGCGTGCAGCGAGTGCACGGGCCGGTCGCCCTCCGTGGTGCGGCCGGCGGCCACCAGCGCCTGGCCCGCCACCTGGCCGCCGAAGACCCGTTGCAGGGACTCCTGCGGGCTTCGGCCACGGAAGATGTCGACCTCGATCCGCTCCAAGTCGAGCAGATCGACCAGGCGCTCGGCCGGATTCGTCATCGGCGCGACCCTCCTTGGCTCACAGCTGGCCGACATCGGTGACACGGACGACCGCACGGCCCTCGGCGTCCGAGGCCGTGAGGTCGACCTCCGCGCTGATGCCCCAGTCGTGGTCGCCGCTCGGGTCGTCGAAGATCTGGCGGACGCGCCAGAGACTGTTCTCCGGCTCCTCCTTGATGACCAGCAGCTTGGGGCCGCGGGCGTCCGGGCCGGTGCCCAGGTCCTCGTACTCGTCCCAGTACTTGTCCATCGCCTCGCCCCACGCATCGGCGTCCCAGCCCGACTCGGCGTCCAGCTCGCCGAGTGCGTCCACCTGGTCCAGCGCCGCCAGCTCGACCCGGCGGAACATCGCGTTGCGGACCAGGACCCGGAAGGCGCGGGCGTTGGTGGTGACCGGCTTCACCTCGTCGGCCTTCTCCTGGGCCTCCTCGGCGGTCATCTCCTCCGGATTGGCCAACTGCTCCCACTCGTCGAGCAGGCTGGAGTCGACCTGGCGGACCATCTCGCCGAGCCACTCGATCAGGTCCTGCAGATCCTCGGACTTCAGATCGTCCGGGATGGTGTGGTCGAGGGTCTTGTACGCGCTGGCGAGGTAGCGCAGCACGATGCCCTCGGTGCGGGCCAGCTCGTAGAAGGACACCAGCTCCGTGAAGGACATGGCCCGTTCGTACATGTCCCGGACGACCGACTTCGGCGACAGCGGGTGGTCGCCGACCCACGGATGGCTCTTGCGGTAGGTGTTGTAGGCGTGAAAGAGCAGCTCTTCCAGCGGCTTCGGGTAGGTGACGTCCTGGAGGCGCTCCATGCGCTCCTCGTACTCGACACCGTCCGCCTTCATCGCCGCGACGGCCTCGCCGCGCGCCTTGTTCTGCTGGGCGACCAGGATCTGCCGCGGGTCGTCCAGGGTGGACTCGACGACCGACACCATGTCCAGGGCGTACGACGGCGATTCCGGGTCGAGGAGTTCGAACGCCGCGAGCGCGAAGGTGGACAGCGGCTGGTTGAGCGCGAAGTCCTGCTGGAGGTCGACCGTGAGGCGGACGATGCGGCCCTCGGCGTCCGGCTGGTCGAGCTTCTCCACGATCCCGCCGTCGAGCAGCGAGCGGTAGATCGCGATGGCCCGCCGGATGTGCCGCAACTGCTGCCGGCGCGGCTCGTGGTTGTCCTCCAGCAGGTGGCGCATCGCCTCGAAGGCGTTGCCCGGACGGGCGATCACCGACAGCAGCATCGTGTGCGTCACCCGGAAACGCGAGGTCAGCGGCTCCGGGTCCGACTCGATCAGCTTCTGGAAGGTGTTCTCCGTCCAGGCGACAAAGCCCTCCGGCGCCTTCTTGCGCACCACCTTGCGCCGCTTCTTCGGGTCGTCGCCCGCCTTCGCCAGGGCCTTCTCGTTCTCGATGACGTGCTCGGGCGCCTGCGCCACGACGAGTCCGGCCGTGTCGAACCCGGCCCGGCCGGCCCGGCCCGCGATCTGGTGGAACTCCCGGGCGCGCAGCGTGCGCACCCGGCTGCCGTCGTACTTGGTCAGGGCCGTGAACAGCACGGTGCGGATGGGCACGTTGACGCCGACGCCGAGGGTGTCCGTGCCGCAGATGACCTTCAGCAGACCGGCCTGGGCGAGCTTCTCCACCAGGCGCCGGTACTTGGGCAGCATGCCGGCGTGGTGGACGCCGATGCCGTGCCGGACGTACCGCGACAGGTTGCGGCCGAACTTCGTGGTGAAGCGGAAGTTGCCGATCAGCTCGGCGATCCGGTCCTTCTCCTCGCGCGAGCACATGTTGATGCTCATCAGCGCCTGCGCCCGCTCCACGGCCTGTGCCTGCGTGAAGTGCACGATGTAGACGGGGGCCTGCTTCGTCTCCAGCAGGTCGGTGAGCGTCTCGGTGAGCGGGGTGAGCTGGTACTCGTAGGAGAGCGGAACCGGGCGGGTCGCGGAGCGCACCACCGAGGTGGGGCGGCCGGTACGCCGTGTCAGGTCCTTCTCGAAGAACGACACGTCGCCCAACGTGGCCGACATCAGGATGAACTGCGCCTGAGGCAGCTCCAGCAGCGGGATCTGCCAGGCCCAGCCGCGGTCGCCTTCCGCGTAGAAATGGAACTCGTCCATGACGACCTGGCCGACGTCGGCGTTCCTGCCGTCACGCAGCGCGATCGACGCCAGCACCTCGGCGGTGCAGCAGATCACCGGAGCGTCGGCGTTCACCGAGGCGTCGCCGGTGAGCATGCCGACGTTCTCGGTGCCGAAGAGCTTGCACAGCTCGAAGAACTTCTCCGACACCAGTGCCTTGATCGGCGCCGTGTAGAAGGTGACCTCGTCCCGGGCCAGTGCCGCGAAGTGCGCGCCCGCGGCGATCATGCTCTTGCCGGACCCGGTGGGCGTCGAGACGATCACGTTCGCCCCGGATACCGCCTCGATCAGCGCCTCCTCCTGGTGGGGATAGAGGGTGAGACCGCGCTCCTGCGCCCACGACTCGAAGGCTTCGTAGAGGGCGTCGGGATCGGCGGTCGGCGGCAACTGATCGATGAGGGTCACACCCCCATCTTGCCTGGCCTTCGGGCCGAGGGGGGAATCGGCTGCGGGCCCGAAGATCATGACCGCTACGCTGTGTGGCCGACGCGGCGTCAGCGCACCAGGCCAACTGGACAGCCGCACATGAGGAATGGGGCGGGCAGCGGCCATGATGGGACCAGCACACTCACTGTCGGGGGCCGCGGCCTGGCTCGGCGTAGGAGCGGCCGCCGCCGCGGCCGGGCACCCGATGCCCTGGCCCGTGCTGCTGGTCGGTGCCCTGATCTGCGCCGGTGCCGCCCTCGCCCCGGACCTCGACCACAAGGCCGCCACCATCTCCCGCGCCTTCGGGCCGGTCTCCCGCTGGATCTGCGAGATAGTCGACAAGCTGTCCTACGCCGTCTACAAGGCGACCAGGATGAAGGGGGACCCGCGCCGCTCCGGCGGCCACCGCACACTGACGCACACCTGGCTGTGGGCGGTCCTGATCGGCGCCGGCAGTTCCGCCGCGGCGATCTTCGGCGGCCGCTGGGCGGTGCTGGCGATCCTCTTCGTGCACATGGTGCTGGCCATCGAGGGGCTGCTGTGGCGGGCGGCGCGCGGTTCCAGCAGCGATGTGCTGGTCTGGCTGCTGGCAGCGACCAGTGCCTGGATCCTCGCGGGCATCCTGGACAAGCCGGGCAACGGCTCGGACTGGCTGTTCACGGACCCCGGACAGGAGTACCTGTGGCTGGGCCTGCCGATCGTGCTCGGCGCCCTGGTCCACGACCTCGGGGACGCGCTGACCGTCTCGGGCTGCCCCGTCCTGTGGCCGATCCCGATCGGCCGCAAGCGCTGGTACCCCCTGGGCCCGCCGAAGCCGATGCGGTTCCGGGCCGGCAGCTGGGTGGAGCTCAAGGTGCTGATGCCCGCGTTCATGCTGCTCGGGGGAGCGGGCTGCGCGGCGGCCCTCAACCTGATCTGAGCCACCGCCGCTTTGGCGGGGGCCAGGCCGTCAGCTCGTCACGCCGGCGTCCGGGCCGCCGTAGCGGCGCTCGAAGCGGGCGATGCGGCCCTCGGTGTCCACGGTGCGGGCCTTGCCCGTGTAGAAGGGGTGGCTCTCGGAGGAGATCTCCACGTCGACCACCGGGTAGCTCTGGCCGTCGTCCCACTCGATGGTCTGCTCGCTCCGCGCGGTGGACCGGGTCAGGAAGGCGTACCCCGCGGCGCGGTCACGGAAGACCACGGGGTGGTAGTCGGGGTGCTTGTCCTGCTGCATGGCGGCTCCAGGTGCGGGGCGGTCGGGCAGGGGGCGTGCGGGTCAGCCCGGAAGGGTGTCCTCGTCGACGACGTGCATCGCGGCCTCCTCGGCGGAGGCGGCGGCACCGTCGATGCCGATATCGGTGGCGACGAGCGCGGCCTCCTCGTCCTCGTGCGCGCCCTCGTCGGGGGCGACCAGACGGCCGGAGCGGAAGTTGCCGACCTCGTTGTCGAGGAGTTCCCCGTCGCTGCCGTCACAGTCACCGATGCCGTCGCCGTCCGGCGCGGCCGATTCCGGGAGTTCCTCCGCGAGGCGCTGATCGAGGGTCTCGCCCGCCTGACGTTCGGCGGCCGTCACCCCGAGGTGGTTCACCGCCCATGGCCGCTCGGGAGGGGACCAGCCTCGGTCGAGGGGTTCGGCGACGCCGTCGGAGTCCAGGGTGTCCTCGACGTCGAGCACCCCCGTGTCCTCCAGGATCTCCGAGGGATCGGGCTGGTAGACGTCGTCCCCCCAACCGTCGGTGTCCACGAGTACCTCCAGGTGGTGAGGGCGGCCGCGGGGTGCCCGGACGGGTCACGGGCCGTCGGCACGGGCGGCGCGGGCACACCACGCGAGCCGTTCGGTTCCCGGACGGATTCCGTACCGGTGCCGCTTCCCAGACTTCCACCCCGCCTCGGCACCGCGCAACGGCACGGGCACCGGCCGGGCACCGCGTCGGCGCATTGCGGACGGATGGGAACGAAGCGGGGCCTGGGCGGCACAGGGCTCCAGGCTCTCGGCGAGCCGCCCGGCGGAAACCGGCCGGGTGCCTGGGCGCGACCGGGTGGCACCGCCGGCCTGGGGGCCGTACCGGCGCCTGCCGAGCCGTCGCCCGGTCACACTCCCGCGCATGACCGCGCCACCCGGCCCGACGGCGCTTGGCCGTCAGCCGTGCCAGGACCGCCACAGCGCCGCGTAGGCCCCCTGAGCCGCCACCAGGTCGTCATGTCCGCCCAGCTCGCTGATGCGGCCGTTCTCGACGACGGCGATCACGTCGGCGTCGTGGGCGGTGTGCAGCCGGCGGGCGAGGGCCACCACGGTGCGCCCGTCCAGGACACGGGCGAGGGAGCGCTCAAGGTGCTGCGCCGTCCGTGGGTCGAGCAGCGAGGTCGCCCCGTCCAGGACCAGCGTGTGCGGGGCCGCCAGGATCAGTCGGGCCAGCGCGATCTGCTGGACCTGGGCCGGAGTCAGCGCGAGCCCGCCCGAGCCGACCTCGGCGTCCGGGCCGCCGTTCAGCGCTCGCGCCCAGGCGTCGGCGTCGGCCGCGCCCAGCGCCGCCCATGGCTCGGCGTCCGTCGCGTCGGTGCGGGCGAGCAGCAGGTTGTCGCGCAGGGTCCCCACGAACACGTGATGTTCCTGGTTGACGAGGGCGACATGCGAGCGGATCCGCTCGGCGGGCATCCGGGACAGCTCCGCCCCGCCGAGGGTGATCCGCCCGGCGCGGGGAGCGTAGATCCCGGCGAGCAGCCTGCCGAGGGTGGACTTGCCGGCGCCCGACGGGCCGACCAGGGCCGGCGGGGTGCCCGGCGCGACGTCCAGGGAGATCCCGCGCAGCACGTCGACGCCCTCGTGGTAGCCGAAGTGCACCCGGTCGGCGCGCACGTCCCGTCCGTCCGGGTGCGGCGAGCCGTCGCCGGCGGCCGGCTCGACCTCCCGCACTCCGACCAGGCGGGTCGGCGAGACCTGCGCCACCTGTACCTCGTCGTACCAGCACAGGATCAGGTTCACGGGGTCGCCGAGCATCTGTGCGATGAGGGCGCCCGTGATGAGCCGGCCCACCCCGATCCAGCCGTGGAGCACGAACACGCCTCCGGCCATCAGGACCGAGCCGAGCACGATGAGGTGGACGGCGTTGATCGCGGGAAGGAGCACCGAGCGCAGCCAGAGCGTGTAGCGCTCCCAGGCCGCCCAGCGCTTGATCCGCAGTTCCGGCAGCGCGACGCGGCGGGCGCCGAGGCGGTGGGTCTCGACGGTGCGGCCCGCGTCCACCGTCTCGGCGAGGGCCGCGGCGGCGTAGCCGGCGGATTCGGAGCGGTAGGCCGAGGGCGCCCGCCGGAAGTACCACCGGCAGACCACGACCAGCACGGCCGCCGCGAGCGCCGGGGCCGTCACGACCAGCCCGCCGAGCAGCAGCAGGGCCCACACCACACCGATGGCCAGTTGCGGCACGGCCTCGCGCATGGCGTTGGCGAGGCGGTCGATGCCGGTGGTGATGCGGGACAGCAGATCGCCGGTGCCCGCCCGCTCCAGGACACCGGGCGGCAGCCCGACCGACCGGACGAGGAAGTCCTCGCGCAGGTCGGCGAGCATCCGCTCGCCCGGCATCGCGCCGCGCAGCCGCACCTGCTGGACGAACACGGCCTGCACGCCGAGCGCGAGCACGAACAGGCCCGCCGTCAGGCCGAGATGAAGCTCCCCGCGCGTCCGCCGACACCCGTTCCGCCAGGTCGCCGTGCAGGTACGGACCCACCATGGAGGCGACGACGGCTTCCGGCCGGGCGGGCCCGATCGGGTGACAAACCGCCAGGAACAGGGGAGGTCCGGGTAGATCGCATGATCGAGCGATGTGTGATGCCACCATGGACCGGTGTGCAACGACAGCGTGCGGCGCGCGGCGGTCGCCGTGGCAACTCTGGCAACCCTTCTGGCGGCCTTGACGGCCTGCGGTGGCGGCGGCTCCACCGGCTCGGCCGGCTCCACCGGAACCGACGACGCGCCGGGAGCGGACGGCCGGCGCCACACCGCGCACCCGGCTCCTGGACCGTCCACCGCGGATCCCACCCGGGTCCCGGGTGTCGGCGACCGCCTGCTCCGGCGGATCCCGGCGAGTTCTCGCCAGGTGGTGGCCGTGTACGGGGAGGGGAAGAACTCCTCCGACTCGACCGTGGTGCTGTACACCCGTACCGGCACCGACTGGCACCGTGTCGCCGGCTGGCCCGCCCACAACGGCCGGCACGGCTGGACCACCCACCACCACGTGGACGACGGACGCAGCCCGGTCGGGGTCTTCACCCTGTCCGACGCGGGCGGACGGCTGCGGGATCCGGGTGCCCGGCTGCCGTACCGCCAGGATCCGGCCTACGCGCCCCCGGCCGAATGGGACGCGGCGCACCAGCACGACTTCGACTACGTCATCGCCATCGACTACAACCGGATCCGCGGCACCTCGCCCCTGGACCCGACCCGTCCCCAGGGGGAGGCCAAGGGCGGCGGCATCTGGCTGCACCTGGACCACCACAGCGGCACCTCGGCGTGCGTCAGCGTCTCCGAGAAGGCCATGGAGTTCCTGCTGCGTACGCTCGACCCGTCCCGCCATCCCGTGATCGTGATGGGGGACCGCGCCGCACTGTCCGCCGGTCGCCCGACCGTCTAATGCCCGGCCGGCCCGCTCTTGCGCCCGGCCGACGGCCCGGCAGCGGCCGACGGCCCGGCACCGGCCGAGGACCCGGCAGTGGACGACGACCCCGCCGTGGCAGGGGCGGCCAGTACGTCGACGTCGCTCGCCCGGACGTAGGCGAGCCGGTGGCCGAACTGGATCTCGTAGTAACCCTCGTGGCCCTTGATGACCGGCTCGGGGGTGTCGGCGAAGGACGACCGGTCGACGTAGGAGCTGCCGATGCGGTCCTGGGTCACGTACCGCTGGCCGGCCTTGAAGCGGTACGGCAGCGGCGACTCGGCCGGCTCCTCGACGTCCTCGGGGTAGGCGTCCGACTCCGGCAGGGCACGGCCGTAGACAGGGATGTCGTCCAGGCCCTCCTTCGGCGTCACCATCCGGCCGGCCGCTCCGACCGCCGTCGGCTGCTTCGTCGGGTTCCGGAACCACGCCTTGTGGCCCTGGAACCAGATCGCCGTCCAGTCGCCGCTGCGCTCGGTGACGGCGAAGGTCTGCCCCGCCGAGGCACGCGAGCCGAGGTCGTTGACGTCCTCCGTGGACGGGTCGCCGTCCGGTTTGCGGCCGGGGTCCTGGATCAGCGGGGCGTCGTCGGAGGGCTCCGTGTGCAGCCGGACGGCGCTGGAGCCGTGCGGCGGGCACGGCACGCCGGGGCCGCCGCACCCCGTGAACGACGGCTTGTGCCTGGCGTAGTCCGGGAGGATCATCACCATGCCGCTGTCCGGTCCGGCCGTGGCCTTCAGCGGGGCGCCCAGCAGGTCGAAGTAGTGCCGCCAGTCCCAGAAGGGGCCGGGGTCGTCGTGCATGTCCGGGATGGACTCGGCGGTCGGCGAGGGCACGTTGTCGTGGCCGAAGATGTGCTGCCGGTCGAGCGGGACGCCGTACTTCTTCGCCAGGAAGCGCACCAGCCGGGCCGAGGACTGGTACATCCGCTCCGTGTACCAGGTGCCGGGCTGGGTCAGGAACCCCTCGTGCTCGATGCCGATCGAGTGCGAGTTCACGAACTGGCTGCCGGAGTGCCAGGCCTCGTCCTTGGTCCTGACGTGCTGGGTGATGTGGCCGTCGCTGGAGCGGATCGAGTAGTGCCAGGAGGCCTCGGTCGGATCCTGGACGGTCTGGAGCATGCTGCGCAGGCTGGCCTCGGTGTCGTGGATGACGATGTACTCGATCTTCTGGTCCCGGGGCCGGTCGGCGACGTCGTGGTTGCCGTAGGCGCCGTCGTCGTCGATCTGCTCGTACGGCGCGCTGAGCCAGTCGCAGGACACCCCTGCCGGGCACTCCACCTCCTTGGCCCGTTTCGGGGTCTGGGTCTGGGCGGCGCGGGGGCGGACGCCGGGGCTGGCGGCGAGGGTGACGACCTGCCCTTCGGCGGTGGTGCGGCGCGCGCCCTTGCGGATCACGTCGAAGACGTCGTTGGCGTACTCGGCCGCCGAGGTCAGGTCGCGGGTGCCCGGGTAGCGCTCGACCGTCTCCCACCAGTCGGCCGGGTTGTCGCTGAGGGGCTTGCCGAGTTTGTGCTGGGTGGCCGCGAGGAGGGCCGCGCCGCCCCGGATGTTGGCGACGGCGTCCGTGCGCAGCCGCTCCGCCGGGGCGTCGATCAGGCGCGCCGCCTGCTCCAGGTCCGCCGGCCGCACCGTGTGGTCGTTCTTCGGAGAACCGGATGCCGCGGGGCTCGCCGCCGACTTGCCCACGGGCGGCCGGACGGCGGTGTCGTCCTGCGCCTGGCCGCCGGCCGCCGCAGCCGGGGACGTGGGCAGGGCCGTGTCGAGCAGGTGCATCGGGCCGTAGCCGCCGGCGACGCTGGGGGAGCCGGGGTGCGCGTCCCAGCGCGACTGCACATAGGACACGCTCATGACCACACTGCGCGGCACGTGGTACTCGCGGGCGGCGTCCTCGAAGGCGTCCTGGAGACGGCGGTCCGAGGAGCCCTCCTCGCCGGACAGCGGGATGAGCAGCAGCGGTGCCAGCACTGCCGCCGACGCGATCACGCAGGCCGTTCGGCGGTACCCGCGGAGGGCGTTGGGAACGCGTGGGGCGGCCGGTCTTCTCATTGCACGGTCTCCAGACATGCTCGACACACCAGGACGAAGGAGTTGTCCTGTTCGCCACCCCTGGTACGTTTCCGTGCCTTCGGCGCCACGTCGCGCCAACCGTCACCGGGGTGGCCGAGCGGCCGGGCACAGGCCACTCGGTCGGCGGCGTGCGGATCAGTCCTCGACCGGGTCCGTCCGCCAGTCGGGATGACCCGGCATCGGCGGGGTGTGCGGGCCGTACAGCCAGGCCGTCAGAAAGGGCGTCAGGTCCTCGCCGGCCACCCTGGACGCGAGGGTGACGAAGTCCCGGGTTCCGGCCGCCCGGCCCCGGAACGTCGTCACCCAGGAGCGCTCGATCCGCTCGAAGATGCCGGCGCCGACCTTCTCCCGCAGGGCGTAGAGCACCAGGGCGGAGCCGTCGTAGCGCATCAGCTTGAACAGCGTGGGCCCGGTGGGCTCGGCGGGCGCTCCGTCGTCGTGCCGCCACTGGTCGTGCTGTTCGTAGGCGGCTCGCATCGTGTCCTCCAGGCTCGCGCCGCCGTGCTCCTCGGAGTACAGGCGTTCGTAGAACCGGGCGTGACCCTCGCTCAGCCAGAGGTCGGACCAGCGCCGCAGCGCGACGCTGTCGCCCGTCCAGTGGTGGGTCAGTTCGTGGACGAGGTCGCGTTCGGCGTCGACCCGGTCGCCGAGCAGGTCGTCCTTCGGTACGACGGAGAGCGACTGCGTCTCCAGCGCCACGGACTGGTCGGTGTCCCCGACGAGCACGCCGTAGCGGCTGAACGGGTACGGGCCGAGCCGCTGCTCCAGCCAGGCGAGGTGATCAGGGGTCAGTGAGCGGTACGGCTCCGTGTCGCCGGTCAGGTGCTCGGGGACCACGTCCCGGACGGGCAGTCCGTGCGGGCCGGTGGTGTCCACGAAGGTGAACTTCCCGATCGCCAGTTGGACCAGTTGGGCCGCGATCGGCTGCTCGGAGTCGTACGTCCACCGGGTGCGGCCGTCCGCCTGCCGGGTCCGCTCGACGAGCCGGCCGTTGGCCACGGCGCTGAGGCCGGTGGGGGTGGTGATGTGGAAGGTGACCGGGGCGCGCAGGCTGGGGTGGTCGTTCGCCGGGAAGACCAGTTTCGCACCGTCGGGCTGCGCGTAGACCAGGGTGCCGTCCGCGGTGGGTACCCAGCCGTAGTCCTGGATCGCGTCGTCGCGGTGGCGTTGCAGGGTCGGGTCGGCGGTGTAGCGGACGCGGACGGTGAAGGTGGCACCGCGTTGGATGGGCCGGGCGGGGGTGACGACGAGTTCGTCGCCGTCGCGCACGGCGGTGGCGGGGGCGCCGTCGACCGTGACCTCGCGCAGGGTGTTGCCCGCGAAGTCCAGGTCGAAGCGGGACAGGGCCTGGGTGGCGGTGGCGCTGATGGCGGCGCCGGCGGGAAAGGGCGTCCGGGGCGCCCGCCAGTCGAAGTCGAGCGTGTAGCGGCGGACGGTGTAGCCGCCGTTGCCGGCCAGCGGCATCAGCGGGTCGCCGATGCCCCGGGCGCCGGAGGAGGGGGCGGGGCCGGACGGGGCGGTCCGGTCCGGCGAGGCGGCCGGGCCCGGTGCGGGTGAGCCGTGGATGCCGTGGGGGAGCAGGCCGGTGAGGGCGACGGCACCGGCGAGGACACCGGCACCGGCGAGCGTCAGGACCGCGCGACGGATGTGCGGGGAAGACCGGGAACGCTCCCGTCGGGCCTGCCGATGGGTGGATTCCGGCCCCGTGGGGGACCCCTTCACGATCTCCATGACGGCACTATGTCAGTAAGATCCGCTTATATCACCGAACGCCTCTCTGTCATGCCGCAGGTGCCGTGCGGGGAGCGGGGGCGAGGCCTCCGTATGTCCGGAGATCTCATTGCGGCCGGAGGCGAACACGCCGTAGAACAGCGGCCATGAGCAGACGGATAGTCATGTCCATGCTCGCCGGAGCGACCCTTCTGGTGAGCACGTTCTTCGGTGCCGGAGCCGCCACCGCCCGCCCGGCGGACGTCCCCGCCGAGTTCGGCACCGACTGGCACGACCCGGTGACCGCGGCACCGCCGCCCGACCGGCCGCACACCAGGTCCTGCCAGGTCACCCTGGCGGACACCCAGTTCCGCGACTACACCCCCTACCGGGGCGCGTATACCCCGCCCGAGGGCTGCGGCGACCGCTGGAGCAAGGTCGTCCTGCGCCTCGACGGCAAGGTGAAGGGGCGTCAGTACGACCGGCTCGGCTATCTGCACGTCGGCGGTGTCGAGATCCTGCGCACCTCCACCCCCGAGCCCTCGCCCGACGGCATCGCGTGGCACGTCGAGAAGGACGTCACCCGCTACAGCGACACCTTCCGCGGGGCGCACGACGTCGAGATGCTCATCGGCAATGTCGTGGACGACACCTACACCGGCGTCATCGACGTCCACGTCACCCTCACCTTCTACGCCGGCCGCCCCGAGACCCCCGCACCGGACCGTGTCCTCACCCTCGCCGACACGCCCGACGGCACCACTCTGACCACGCCGCGCAACAGCGAGCGGATCGTCGCCGAGGTGTACGCGACCGGGTCGGGAGGCGGTTGCGAGGAGTTCTGGTACCTGACCGTGGCCGATCCCGCGTCGTACTCCTGCAAGGCCGATCACGGGCCCTACCGCGAGGTGCGGATCCGGGTCGACGGCCGGCTCGCGGGCATCGCCGCGCCGTTCCCGAACGTCTGGACCGGCGGCTGGTCCAACCCCTTCCTCTGGTACGTCCTCCCGGCCCCCCGCGCCTTCGACGTCCGGCCCGTCGAGTACGACCTGACACCGTTCGCCGGTCTGCTCAACGACGGGCGGCCGCACCGCGTCGAGGTCTCCGTCGCCGGCGTCCCGGAGGGCCAGTCGGGGTGGAGCACTCCGGTGAACGTCCTGGTCTGGCGCGACGCGCACCGGGCACACGTCACCGGCGCGCTGACCGTGGGCAAGGACACCGATCCCGTGAACACGTCGACGTACACGCCCGGTGCGGAGAACCGCGTGGACACGGATGCCGGGCACCGGCTGACCGTTTCCGGCTACCTCGACACCTCGCACGGCCGGGTGACCACCACCGTCAGCCGCGTCCTCGCCCACACCTCCGCGCACCGCTGGACCGAGGGCGAGACCACCGACGGACTCGACGCGGCCTGGACCGACGACGAGACCGTCACCGTCGCCGGGTACGGCCCCGCGCGGACGACTCACACCCGTCGGACGTACACGATGAACGGCGCCACGACGACCGGGCCGGACGACCGGCTGCGCACCGAACTGACCCTCGGCGACCGCGCCGACATCGTGGAGCGACGGGCCGGCCGGCGCACCGCCTGGTCCCGGCTCGACGACACCTACAGCGGCGACGCCGCCTACACCCTGAACGTCCCGCGGGAACAGCGGCACGCGGTGGGCACGTCGAGCGAGCGCTACCGGCTCCACGGCTCCGACGGCTGCTACGACCGCTCGCTGGCCACCGCGCAGGGCGTGCTGACCGAGGACCGCGACCGGTGCTGAACCGGAGGCCCTGACGGAGCGAGTCAGGCGGCAGCGGAGCGAGTCAGGCGGCAGCGGCCCCCTCTCCCGAGCGGGGGCCGTGCCGCTGTCAGCAGGGCTTGACGGCGTCTCCGTCGACCAGGGTGTCCAGCAGGACGCCGAGCACCTGGCGCTCCTTCTCGGTGAGCGGAGCGAGTATCTCCTCGGCGGCCGAGCGGCGGGCGCCGCGCAGCTTGTCCAGGGTCGCCCGGCCCTCGTCGGTCAGCTCGATCCGGGTCACGCGCCGGTTCGCCGGATCGGGTGCCCGGCGCACCTTGCCGCTCGCCTCCAGCCCGTCGACCAGCGTCGTCACCGCTCGGGGCACGACCTCCAGGCGCGCGGCGAGGTCGGCCATGCGGGGCGGCGAGGAGTAGTGCGCGAGCGTGCGCAGCAGCCGGGACTGGGCCGGTGTGACGCCCAGGTCACGCTCCTCCAGATGACGTTTCTGGATGCGGTGCACCCGGCGGGTCAGCCGCAGCAACTGCTCGGCGAGGAGTCCGTCGGGATCTGGGATGGTCATGCGGGAACAATATCAGGACGCCGTTCATTGTGAGTATAGGTAACAATGAGCTATGCTCCATTCAGTCCTCGCCGGCCGTCCTCGGCCGGCGCCCGTTCACCTCCGTAGGAGCCCATGAACCCCGAACGTGAAACCTCCTGGACCCCACCCGCCGACGCGGGCGAACAGCCCCGGCAGGTGCGCCGCATCCTCGGCCTCTTCCGCCCCTACCGCGGCCGGCTCGCGATCGTCGGCCTGCTGGTAGGCGCCTCCTCCCTGGTCTCGGTGGCCACGCCCTTCCTGCTCAGGGAGATCCTCGACGTCGCGCTCCCCCAGGGGCGCACCGGCCTGCTGAGCCTGCTCGCGCTCGGCATGATCTTCAGCGCCCTCCTGTCCAGCGTCTTCGGCGTACTGCAGACACTGATCTCGACGACGGTCGGCCAGCGCGTCATGCACGACCTGCGCACCGCCGTCTACGGCCGGCTCCAGCGCATGTCCCTCGCCTTCTTCACCCGCACCCGCACCGGTGAGGTGCAGTCCCGCATCGCCAACGACATCGGCGGTATGCAGGCCACCGTCACCTCCACCGCCACCTCCCTGGTCTCGAACGTCACCAGCGTGGTCGCCACGATCGTCGCCATGGTCGCCCTCGACTGGCGGCTCACCGTCGTCTCGTTGCTCCTGCTTCCGGTGTTCGTGTGGATCAGCAGAAGAGTCGGCGACGAACGCAAGAGGATCACCACCCAGCGGCAGAAGCAGATGGCCGCCATGGCCGCGACCGTCACCGAGTCGCTCTCCGTCAGCGGCATCCTGCTCGGCCGCACGATGGGCCGCTCCGGCTCGCTCACCGCGTCCTTCGCCGACGAGTCCGAGCGCCTGGTCGATCTGGAGGTCAGATCGAACATGGCCGGTCGCTGGCGCATGGCCGTGATCACCGTCGTCATGGCCGCGATGCCGGCCGTCATCTACTGGACCGCGGGCCTCGCCCTCCGGTTCGGCGGTCCCGAGGTCTCCCTCGGCACCATCGTCGCCTTCGTCTCCCTCCAGCAGGGCCTGTTCCGCCCCGCCGTGAGCCTGCTCGCCACCGGCGTCCAGATCCAGACCTCGCTCGCGCTCTTCCAGCGCATCTTCGAGTATCTGGACCTGCCCGTCGACATCACCGAGCGCGAACAGCCCGTCCACCTCGACCGGGTCAAAGGCGAGGTCCGTTTCGAGGAGGTGGAGTTCCGGTACGACGGCAAGGGCGGCCCGGTGCTCGACGGCATCGACGTCACCGTGCCCGCCGGCGGCAGCCTCGCCGTCGTCGGCCCGACCGGCGCGGGCAAGTCCACGCTGGGCTACCTGGTGCCGCGCCTCTACGACGTCACCGGCGGCCGCGTCACCCTGGACGGCATCGACGTCCGCGACCTGGACTTCGACACCCTCGCCCGCGCGGTCGGCGTCGTCTCGCAGGAGACGTACCTCTTCCACGCGACGGTCGCCGACAACCTCCGTTTCGCCAAGCCGGACGCCACCGACGAGGAACTGCACGCGGCGGCCCGGGCGGCGCAGATCCACGACCACATCGCCGCCCTGCCCGATGGATACGACACGGTCGTCGGCGAGCGCGGCCACCGCTTCTCCGGAGGCGAGAAGCAGCGCCTCGCGATAGCCCGCACCATCCTGCGCGATCCGCCGGTGCTCATCCTCGACGAGGCGACCAGCGCGCTCGACACCCGCACGGAAGCGGCCGTCCAGAAGGCCATCGACGCCCTGTCCGCCAACCGCACGACCGTCACCATCGCCCACCGCCTGTCCACGGTCCGCGACGCCGACCAGATCGTGGTCCTGGACGCGGGCCGGGTCGTGGAGCGCGGCAGCCACGACGAATTGCTGGAGCTGGACGGGCGTTACGCGGCCCTGGTGCGCCGGGACGCACAGCTGGAACCCGTCGCCTGACGCAGCGGTAGACAAACTGAATATTTGCCGGGTTTGTGGCGATATGCGTACTACCGTGCCCGCATGCAGACGAAAACTCCGCTGCGGAGCACGTTCCGACTGACCCGCCGAGGCCGACTCGCCCTGGTCGCGGCAGGCGCCGTCGTGGCCGGCACCGCCGTGGCGGTGCCGCTGCTGGTGGTGGGCGGCGACGAGCCCGGCCGCCCGGAGCCGAAGCCCGTCACCCTGGTCATCCCGGAGGGCCGGCGCGCCGGCCAGGTGTACGACGCGATCGACAAGGTGCTGAAGCTGCCCTCCGGCAGCACCCGCAAGTCCGTCGGCAAGGCCGGTCTCAAGCTCCCCGGTGAGGCCGAGGGCAACCCCGAGGGCTATCTGTTCCCGGCGACCTACCCGGTGCGGCAGGGGGCGACGCCCGAGTCCCTGCTGCGGGACATGGTCACCACCGCCGAGCGGAAGTTCGACGCGGCGCCGGTCGCGGCCGGGGCGCAGCGCAACGCCATGAACCTCTACCAGGCCATCACCATCGCCAGCATCGTGCAGGCCGAGGCCGGGACGAAGGCGGACATGGGCAAGGTCGCCCGGGTCGTCCTCAACCGGCTGGAGCGCGGCATGCCGCTCCAGATGGACTCGACCCTCAACTACGGGCTGAACCGCACCACCCTGAGCACCACCGAGGACGACACCCGGATCGAGAGCCCCTACAACTCCTACCAGCGCATGGGTCTGCCGCCGACTCCGATCGACAACCCCGGCGAGGACGCGATGCGAGCGGCGCTCAACGCGACACCGGGTGACTGGCTGTACTTCGTCACCGTCAAGCCCGGGGACACTCGCTTCACCGCGGACTACACCACGCACATGCGCAATGTGGCGGAATTCAACGCCCGCCACCAGAGCGCCGCGGCAGGAACCCCGGGCCCTCGGCAGTCACCGGCGTCCTCGGCACCGGCCACCCGCTGAACCGACGGGATGTCCGGGCCGGCGGGACGTCCGAGCTGACGGGACGTCACGCGGCCGCCGTGTCCTGGCCGGCCAGCAGCCGTCCGATGTCCCGGACGGCCGCGCGGCCCGCCCGGTTCGCGCCGATGGTGCTCGCCGAGGGACCGTACCCCACGAGGTGCACCCGCGGGTCGGCCACCGCGCGGGTACCGTCCAGCCGGATGCCGCCGCCGGGCTCACGCAGCCGGAGCGGGGCCAGGTGGTCGAGCGCGGCCCGGAAACCGGTCGCCCACAGGATCACGTCGGCCGCCACCCGCCGGCCGTCGTCCCAGGCCACGCCGTCCGGAGTGATCCGGTCGAACATCGGCTTCCGGTCCAGCACCCCGTCCGCGAGACCCCGCCGGATCGCGTCGTTGAGCGGCAGCCCGGTGACCGACACCACGCTGCGCGGCGGCAGCCCCTGGCGCACCCGTTCCGCCACCAGCGCGACCGCTGCCCGGCCCGCCTCCTGGTCGAAGGGCCCCTCGCGGAACACCGGGGGCCGCCGGGTCACCCAGGTGGTGGCGGCGGCGTACGGGGCCAGCTCCAGCAGGTGCTGGGTGCCCGAGGCGCCACCGCCCACGACCACCACCCGCAGCCCCGCGAACTCCTCGGGCCCGGTGTACCGCGCGGTGTGCGACTGCCGGCCCCGGAAGGCCTCCTGGCCCGGATAGCGCGGCACGAAGGGCCGGTCCCAGGTTCCGGTCGCGTTGATCAGCGCGCGTGTCGACCAAGCGCCCCGCGAGGTCTCCACCAGCAGTCGCCCGCCCTCGCCCGCCCGGACCGCGCGCACGTCCACCGGCCGCCGCACCCGCAGGCCGAAGGCGCGCTCGTACCGGTCGAAGTACTCGCCGATGACCTCCGCCGACGGCCGCGCGGGATCGGCGCCCGTCAGCTCCATGCCGGGCAGCGCGTGCATCCCGTGCACCTTGCCGTACGTCAGCGAGGGCCAGCGGAACTGCCAGGCGCCGCCCGGCGCGGGGGAGTGGTCCAGCACCACGAAGTCACGCTCCGGCTCCAACCCGGTGCGCCGCAGGTGATAGGCGCCAGCCAGACCGGCCTGACCAGCGCCTATGACGACTACCTGAACCTCGTGGAGTGCGTTCACGCTTCCCCCAACAGGGAGCCGCGCGCGGATCTTCCCGGCCGTTCAGCGCCCGCCGGCCACCAGCAGCGGCGCCCCGTCCCCGGCGGCCGTGCCCGCCGACAGGCCCCGTGCGGCGAGTTCCGGGATCACCCCCTCACCGAACCAGTACGCCTCCTCCAGATGCGGATAGCCGGAGAGGACGAAGTGCTCGATGCCGAGCGCGTGGTACTCCTCGATCAGGTCGGCGACCTCGGCGTGGCTGCCGACCAGCGCCGTACCCGCGCCACCCCGGACCAGCCCGATCCCCGCCCACAGGTTCGGGTGGATCTCCAGCCGGTCCCGTGAGCCGCCGTGCAGCTCCAGCATCCGGCGCTGGCCCACCGACTCGCTGCGCCCGAGCGCGGCCTGGGCCGCGGCGACGGTATCGGCGTCGAGGTCGTCGAGCAGCCGGTTCGCCGTGGCCCACGCCTCCGCCGAGGAGTCCCGGGAGATGGTGTGCAGCCGGATGCCGAAGCGCACGGTACGGCCTTCCCGTTCGGCCAGCGAACGGATCCAGTCCGTCTTCTCCTTCACCTGCGCCGGCGGCTCGCCCCACGTCAGATACACGTCGGCGTGCCGGGCCGCCACCGGTCCGGCCGCGGCGGAGGAGCCGCCGAAGAACACCTGCGGCACCGGGTCGGGCGCCAGCGCGGTCAGCCCGCCCTCCACCTGGTAGTGGGCGCCGTGGAAGTCGAACGGCTGCCCCCGCCACACCCCGCGCACCACCGACAGGAACTCGTCCGTGCGCTCGTAGCGCCTGTCGTGGTCCAGATGGTCGCCGAAGCGGCGCTGTTCGACCGAGTCGCCGCCGGTCACCACGTTCAGCAGCAGCCGGCCCCGGGTCACCCGCTGGTAGGTCGACGCCATCTGCGCGGCCAGCGTCGGCGACAGCAGTCCCGGCCGGAACGCCACCAGAAACTTCAGCCGTTCGGTGTGCTGCGCGAGGGCGGCCGTGGTCAGCCAGGCGTCCTCGCACCAGGTGCCGGTCGGCGTCAGCACCGCCTCGAAGCCGAGCTGCTCGGCCGCCTTGGCGATCTGCGTCAGATACTCGATGTCCGGGGCGCGTACCCCGGCGGTCCTGCGGCCGTCGTTCGGGCCGTAGGCGTGCCGGTCCACCAGGGTGCGCCCGTCGCCGCCCGTCGGCAGGAACCAGTGCAGTCGTACGGCCATCGCCAATCTCCTCTCGTCTCTCAGTTCTTGGGAGCGGTCGTGGACGGGGGCAGGTCACCGTTGAACCGGTCGTCCACGAAGTCGGCGAAGCGCACCTTCTTCGGGATGAGCTGCAAATTGGTGAAGGTGTCGGCGAGCTGCTGCTCGGAGGCGATCAGCGGTTTGTCGACGGCGACCGCGACCCGCGTGGAAACGCTTCGCCGCACCGCGCCCAGCGCCGTTTCATAGGGCAGCCCGGTGTCCTTCGCCCATTCCCTGGCCCACTCCTCCTGATGGCCGTGGACCCAGTCCTGCGCCCGGCGCAACCGTGTCAGGTAGTCCTTGACGGCGGCGGCCTTCTTCGGGTCCGCCAGCGCGGAGGGCGCGGCCACCTGGAAGGTGAGCCCGTTGGTGATGCCTTCGCCGGTGGTGAGCACGCGCCCCTGCTTGGCCTGGAGCACCTGGGAGGTGTACGGGTCCCAGACCGCCCAGGCGTCGACCTTGCCGGAGGTGAAGGCGGCGAGCGCGTCGGCGGGCTGGAGGTACTTGACCTTGACGTCGTCCAGGCTCAGCCCGGCGGCCTGGAGCGAGGCGACCAGCTGGAAGTGTGCCGACGAACCCTGCGCGACCGCGACGGACCTGCCCTTGAGCTGGTTCGGCGCGGTCAGCTTGGAGCTGTTCGGTACGAGGATGGCGTCGCTCTTGGAGGTGCCGTGCCAGGCGGCCACGACGCTGATCTTCGAATCCGAGCCCGCCGCGACGACCGGCGGGGTGTTGCCGACTCCGCCGATGTCGACGGCCTTGGCGTTGACGGCCTCCAGCAGTGGCGGACCGGAGGTGAAGGTCGACCACTTGATCTTGTAGTCGAGGTTCTTCAGCTCACCGGCGGCGCGCAGGATGGCCTCCGAACCGCCCTTCTGGTCACCGACGTTGAGCGTGACCGAGCCCTTTCCGTCGACGTCGCCGCCGGTGTCGGCGGACGAGTCGCCGCCGCAGGCGGTGAGCAGCAGGGCGAGGGGCAGGAGCAGCGCGGCGGGCAGGAGGCGTTGTCGCATGACGGTTCCGTTCATGTGCGCGGAAAAGAGAGGGGGAGAATCAGGAGAGGGGGTCAGGCGGTGTCGACGCCGAGTCGTCGCAGCAGGCCGGCGCGGAGTTCGGCGAACCGGGGATCGGTGATGTCACGCGGCCGGTCCAGGCCGACGTGCTGCTCGTGGGCGATCCGGCCGTCGTCCATGACCAGGACCCGGTCGGCGAGCAGGACGGCCTCCTCGACGTCGTGCGTGACAAGCAGCACGGCGCAGCCGCGGCGCTGCCACACCTCCGCGACCAGGTGCTGGGCCTTGATCCGGGTGAGCGCGTCGAGCGCGCCGAACGGCTCGTCCAGCAGCAGCAGGTCGGGCTCGCGCACCAGCGCCCGGGCGAGGGAGGCGCGCTGGGCTTCGCCGCCGGAGAGGGTCTTGGGCCAGGCGCCGGCCCGATGACCGAGGCCCACCTCGTCCAGCGTCCGTTCGGCACGGGCCCGTTCGGGCTTGCCGGGCAGGCCCAGCAGCACGTTGCGCCACACCTTCTTCCACGGCATCAGCCGGGGTGCCTGGAAGGCCACGGCCCTGCGGCGCGGGACCAGCGCGGTGCCCTTGATGTCGCGGTCCAGGCCCGCGAGGATCCGCAGCAGTGTCGACTTGCCGCAGCCGCTGCGGCCGAGCAGGGCGACGAACTCGCCCGGTGCGATGTCGAGCCGGAGGTCGTCGATGACCGCGCGGCCGTCGAAGGTGCGGGACAGCCCCTCCACGCGCACCGCCTGGGTCACCGTGGGCGTCACCGGCCGGTGAACGTCGGTCGCCATTGCAGCAGCAGCCTTTCGAGGGAGCGGACGATGAAGTCGGCGAGCAGACCGAGGAAGGCGTAGACGATCAGGCAGACCACGATCACGTCGGTCCGCAGGAACTCCCGCGCCTGCACCCTCAGGAACCCGATGCCGGAGTCGGCATTGACCTGCTCGGCGAAGACCAGCGCGAGCCAGGCGACGCCGAGCGAGTAGCGCAGCCCGGTCAGCGCGCCGGGCAGGGCGCCCGGCAGCACCACGTGCCGCACCAGCCCCCACCGGGACAGCCCCAGCGATTCGCCCGCCTCGATGAGCTGGGTGTCCACGCCGCGGATGCCGGCGTACACGTTGAGGTAGAGCGGGAACGTCACACCGAGGGTGATGATGGCGGTCTTCGGGGCCTCGCCGATGCCGAACCAGATGATGAACAGCGGGATGAGACCGACGAACGGCACCGTGCGCAGCATCTGCACCGGCGCGTCCACCAGGTCCTCGCCGATCCGGAACAGCCCCGAGACCAGCGCGAGTCCGGTCCCGATGACGGTGCCGAACAGCAGGCCGAAAGCGACGCGCCGCAGTGAGGTGCCCATCGCCGACGGCAGCGAGCCGTCGCTGATCAGATCCCGGCCGACCTGCGCGATCCGCTCCGGGGAAGCGAGCACATCGGCCGTCAGTACCCCCGTGGCGCTGAGGAGTTGCCACAGGACGAGCAGCAGCAGCGGACCGGAGGTACGGCGCAGCCAGCGCGGTACGCGGGCACGCCGGGAGGAGACGGGGACGACGGGCTGGAGGTCGGGGCCGGAAACGCCCTCGGCATTCGGGGCAAAAGACTTAGATATACCGGATATGTCCGGTGAGGGCGACCCGGGCGGGGCATGGCTGATGCTCATGGACGCTCCACGAGGAGAGAGCGGACGGGAGAACGGAGGCGCGTCAGCAGTCGCCGCCGCTACGGCACGACCGGATCAGGCCATCCAGGCCGGGAGCGGCGTACGGGTACGACGGGGCGGCCCGCCGAAACGTCGGCGAGGCGAAGACGGAGAAGGAGGAGAGAAGGGCGTCAGCGGCCGCGGCGACACGCGGCGGAGGCCACCCGCAGCAGGTCGATGTGACCGCGCGTGGTGAGCAGGGCTGAACGCAACATGCGGGTGAACGTAGCCAGATGAGCACCGCAGGGTCAACGATGTCTCGCTCTGTGGACCCCGGTATCGCGAGCTGGTCACGTCCGGGGGTGTGAAACCTGGCGTATGGGTCAGGATGGGGTCATGTCAGATGCCTTCACCACCCGAACGCTGAGCGTCTCCACCGGCTCCCGGGAACGCGTCGTCGACCTCACCCGGGACTGCGAGGAGTTCCTGCGGGAGGCGGCGGCCGGCCGCGACGGCCTCCTCAACGTCTTCGTCCCGCACGCGACCGCGGGTATCGCCGTCATCGAGACGGGCGCCGGCAGCGACGACGATCTCCTCGCCGCCCTGCACACCCTGCTCCCCGCCGACGACCGCTGGCAGCACCGCCACGGCAGCCCCGGCCACGGCCGCGACCATGTCCTGCCGGCCCTCGTACCTCCGCACGCCACCCTCCCGGTGATCGACGGCCGTCTGGAACTGGGCACCTGGCAGTCCGTGTGTCTCGTGGACACCAACAAGGACAACGAGAGCCGCCGGGTGCGGCTGAGCTTTCTCGCCTGAGCGAGATCGCACGAGTGGGGTCGATCGACATGGAAGGGGCCCCACCGGCCTTGCCGGTGGGGCCCCTTCTCGCGAGAAGACGAGTGGGAACGGGCCTACCGCCACGGGCCGTGGCGGCGGGAGCCCTAGTAGATCTTGATGTAGGTCAGTTCCTGGTCGAGGCCCTCGACGTCCACGATCGAGTGGTTCCTCTCGATGGTGTAGTTGCGGCCGCCGAGCGTGACCAGGACCCGGTTGTTCCCCGCCTCCACCTTGTTCACGTTGTAGATGTGGACGTTCTGGGAGCCCGCGTTGGCGAAGCAGAGCGTTCCCGAACCGCCGTAGTTCGTGACCTTGAGGAGGTCCTTCCGGCCGCCGCAGTCCGTGCGGTTGAGCGCGGAAGCCGTGCTCACCGGGATGAGCACGGACAGGGCGGCCGTGGCGGCGACGGTGAGTCCGATCCGCTTGATCGCGCGATTCATCGAGTCTCCTTCAAGGTTGCGCATGTGCAGAAGTGCAGCTTGCGAACGTGCAGTTGAGGAGATGTGAAAACGTCGCTGCTCGTTCCCGCCGGTTCCGGGTTCCTCGAAGCGGTGGGTCGGGGGCCGGGATCAGGCCGAGCCGTCGGCCGGGAAGCGGGACGCGAGGTCAGTCCTGCTCGGCCTGCTCGGCGTTCTTGCGCTTGATGCGCGCGGCCTCCTTGCGGACCTCCGCCTGCGTGGCCCGCTCCTTCTCCAGCCACTCGGGCCGCTCCTGCTTGAGCGCCTCGATCTGGTCGGTGGTCAGCGCCTCGGTGACACCGCCGCGCGCGAGACCGGCGATGGACACGCCCAGCTTCGCCGCGACCACGGGACGCGGGTGGGGGCCGTTCTGCCGCAGCTCGCGCAGCCATTCCGGCGGATTCGTCTGCAACTCGTTCAGCTCGGCGCGCGAGACCACGCCCTCCTGGAAGGAGGCGGGAGTGGCGGGGAGGTACACACCCAGCTTCTTCGCCGCGGTCGCGGGCTTCATCGTCTGGGTGCTCTGCTGCGAACTCATGAGGTCAAGGGTATCGGCCGGGTGCGGGCATCCCGACCACGGCCGGTAACCTGGCCTGGTGACAGGCTCGGAGGAATCACCGTCGTTCCGGCTCGCGTACGTTCCCGGAGTGACGCCCGCCAAGTGGGTGAGGATCTGGAACGAGCGGCTGCCGGACATCCCGCTCGTCCTCGTCCAGGCGTCCGCCGCCGAGGCGCCCGAGCTGCTGCGCGCCGGGGAGGCCGACGCGGGCCTCGTGCGGCTGCCCGTGGACCGGGACGTCCTCAGCGCGATCCCGCTGTACACCGAGACCTCGGTGGTGGTCGTCCCCAAGGACCACCTGATCACCGCGGTGGACGAGGTCACGCTCGCCGACCTCGCCGACGAGGTGCTGTTCCACCCCCGCGACGACGTCTTCGACTGGCCCGCGCCGCCCGGTGAGCCGGCCTTCGAGCGGCCCGCGACGACCGAGGACGCGATCGAGCTGGTGGCGGCGGGCGTCGGCCTGCTCGTCGTCCCGCAGTCGCTGGCCCGCCTCCACCACCGCCGCGATCTGACCTACCGCCCGGTCGTGGACGCCCCTCAGTCGGGCGTCGCGCTGTCCTGGCCGCAGGAGGCCACCACCGACCTGGTGGAGGACTTCATCGGCATCGTCCGGGGCCGCACGGTCAACAGCACCCGCGGCCGTACGCCGGCGCATGCGGACGCCGGGCAGGAGGGGAAGGGGCAGCGCGCGGGGCAGAAGAAGCCCGGACCCGCGAAGTCGGCCGGAGCGAAGTCGGCCGGGGTCAAGTCGGGCGGGGCCAAGTCGGCCGGGCGCACGGCACGCGGCCGTACCGGTGGCGGCGGAGCCAAGCCGGCGAAGCAGCGAGGAAAGCCGCGCCGCAGATCGTGACGGCGGGGCCCGGCACGCCCCTCACACGCCCCGGCCCACCTTCTCCCCGACCCCGTCTCCCTCCCCGTCTCCGTCCGAACCCGGCCGTGCCGCCTCTCCAGGCCTCACCGGCTCGGTGCGCGTCCGGCGCTCCCGCATGTCCGCGACCGCCAGCAGCAGGGCGATCAGGATGATGCCGACCGCGGTGAGCAGTCCGAGCTGGATCGCCGTGGTCGTACGGCCGTGGCTGGCGAGATGCGCGAAGTACACCGCGCCCACCACGGCGATGCCGGCCGCGGAGCCGACCCGCTGGCCGGTCTGGAGCACCCCGCCGGCCGCACCGGCGCGGCGCACGGGCACGAGGGTGAGGGTGAGGGTCGTGTTGGGCGACACGGTGAGCCCGGAGCCGATCCCGCCGACGACCATCGGCAGCGCCGTAGCCCAGCCGACGCCGTCCCCCGGCACCAGCTGCACCGCCGCGACCACCCCGAGCAGCCCCAGCGCCACCCCGCTCAGCCCGATGACGACCAGCCTGCGGCCGTGCCGCACGACCAGCCGTCCGCCGAGGGCCGCGCCGACGGCCGAGGCCGCCGCGAAGGGCAGCACCGTCACGCCCGCGGCCAGCGCGCTGTAGCCGACGGTGTTCTGGAGGTAGAGCGTGATGACGAAGAAGACGGTCGTGAACCCGGCGAAGTAGGACAGGCTGATCAGCGCGCCCAGCGTGAACGAGCGCAGCGAGAACAATCCCAGGTCGACCAGCGGGGCCCGGCCGAGCCGGCCCTGCCGCTTCTCCCACGCCCAGAAGGCGCCCAGCAGCACCGCGGCCACCGGGAACAGCGCCCACTTCTCCCGCCCCTGCCACTGCTGCTCCTGCACCAGGGGCAGCATCAGCGCGAGCACACCGGAGCCGAGCAGCAGCACCCCGAACAGGTCGAACGTCTCCCGCTTGCCGGCCGCCACGGGGTAGCGCGGCAGCAGCCGCAGGCCCGCGACGAAGGCGGCGATGCCGATCGGCAGGTTCACGAAGAACACCCAGCGCCAGCCGTCATCGGTGCCGACCGCGTTGATCAGCAGACCGCCCGCCAGTGGACCCACGGCCGTCGACACCCCGATGACGCTGCCGAGCAGGCCGAAGGCCTTGGCCCGTTCGGCGCCCTGGAACATCTGCTGGATCAGCCCGGAGGTCTGCGGCGCGACCATGCCGGCGGCGGTGCCCTGGATCAGCCGGAACAGCACCAGCCAGGTCGCGCCGGGGGCGAGTCCGCACGCCGCCGAGGCCACCGTGAACAGCGCGAGCCCGAACAGGAAGGCCTGCCGCCGGCCGCGCATGTCGCCCAGCCGGCCCGCCGGCACCAGCGCGAGCCCGAAGGTGAGGGCGTACCCGGAGACCACCCAGGACTGGGCGGCCTCGGAAGCCCCGAGGCCGTGCTCCATGGAGGGCAGGGCCACGTTCACGATCGAGGTGTCGAGCAGCGAGATGAAACCCGCCGTCAGACAGACCCCGAGCGCCTTCCACCGCCGGTCGTCGGGGGCGGGCGCGGGCGGGGCCTGTGGTGTGGTCATGCGATCACGCTAAGCAGCCCCGGCCCGGCGCGCACGCAGAACCACCGCCGGCATCACCCCGGCCGCCGCTCCCGGTGCCGGCGCGCGCCGGCCGTCTCCCGCAGCCACGCGTACGCCGACCGGGCCGTGAAATCCTCCTGGCCGCCGGGCAGCAGCAGGCTCGCGTCGGCGAAGCCGGGGTCGTGCGCCTGAGCGGCCACGTAGGGGAGCGCGAGGCAGCGCATCCCGGCCGCGTGGGCGGCTGCCGCGCCGAGTGCGGCGTCCTCCAGGACGACACAGTCGGCGGGGTCAGCGCCCAGACGCCGGGCCGCCTCCAGGAAGACGTCGGGGGCGGGCTTGCCGTGCGGGACCTCGTCGGCCGAGACCGCCGTACGCAGGTGCGCGCCCAGGCCGGTGCCGGCCAGGATCGCGGCGATGGCCTCGGGGGAGGAGCCCGAGGCGACCGCCATGGGCACCGCTTCCGCGGCCAGCAATTCGACGAACGCGCGCATCTGCGGATAGACCCGGGTACGGATGCGGGCGAGGGCCAGATAGCGCCGCTCCAGTGCGGCCAGCAGTTCCTCGGGCGGGGCGCTCAGGGCGTAGCGCTCCCGCCACAGCACCACCGTCTCCCGGGTGCTGATACCGACGTAGCCCTCATGGTCCGTCCAGGTGAAATCCGGGACGCCGTGCTCGGCCAGGGTCCGCCGGCTCGCCTCGAAATAGTTCGGTTCGCTGTCCACCAGCGTGCCGTCCAGATCGAAGATGACCGAAAGGGCACCGAGATCGCTCATGCGGGACAGAATGCCAAGGGGCGGGCGAGCCGGGCGTCAGGCGCGGGCCGCCCGGCCGACGGACTCCACCAGCGGCAGCAGCCGGTACGGGACGCGCTCGCGCAGCGCCACCTCGGTGCGGGTGCGCACCACGCCCGGGAGGCTGATCAGCTTCTGGATGACGTCTTCGAGATGGGCGTTGTCCCGGCCCACCACGCGGGCCAGCAGGTCGCCGCCGCCGGTGATCGAGAAGGCCTCCACGATCTCCGGTACGGCGGCCAGGGCGTCGCCCACGTCGTCCAGATGCCCCTGGGTGACCTCGATGTGCACGAACGCCAGCACCGGATGGCCCAGGGCGCCGGGGGAGAGCGTCGGGCCGGTGCCGGTGATCACGCCGTCCCGCTCCAGGCGGTCGAGCCGGGCCTGGAGCGTGCCGCGGGCGATGCCGAGGACGCGCGCGTACTCGCGCACGCTGGTGCGCGGCTGCTCCAGGAGCAGCCGGAGGATACGGGTGTCGAGCTCGTCCACGGCCATGATCCCCGACTGTACCAATGGCCCAGCCACCCGCCCCGCGAGGAACCCACCCGACCTGGACCGTTGGCATTCCGCCCGGCTCAGACCGCAGGCGGATGCTGCGCCAATGGCCCAGTGATCCGGGAAACACTTGAGCCAGTGAGCCCTGTGGTGCTCTCATGGGCGTGTCGATGGCGCTGCGGACCTCCGCGGCGCCTTTTCCATGCCGGTGGTTCCCAGGGGAGGACAGCAGTGCTGAAGAGGATGTTCGTGGCCCCGGACCCGGGGCGGGCGCGCCTGCGCTTCGCCGCCCGGGCCGTCCTCGGCATCGGCCTGGCCGTCGTGGTCTGTCTGGCGGTCGGACACTCGCTGGTGGGAGCCGTCACCGGCGGCCTCGCCGCGCTACTCGCGCTGTTCACCGTCGCCGACCCGACCGTGCGCGGGCAGGCGGTCACCACGGCGCTGCTGCCCGCGGTCGGCCTGCCGGTGCTCGCCGCCGCGGCCGGGCTGCACGCCGTGCCCGTCGCCCGCGACCTGGTCTTCCTGGCCGTCGTCGGCGCCGGGGTCTACGCCCGCCGCTGGGGCCCGCGCGGCCACAGCCTCGGCGTGTTCGCCTTCATGACCTTCTTCGTCGCCCAGTTCCTGCACGCCACCCCGGACCGGCTGCCCGAGCTCTCCGCGTCCGTCCTGCTCTCCCTGCTCAGCGCCGCCCTGGTCCGCTTCGGTGGCTGGTGCTACGAACGCCGGCTGCCCCCGGCCCTCGTCCCCGCCCCGCCGCCCGGCGGCACCGGCCTCGCCAGGGTCACCACGCGGCAGGCGCTCCAGGCCACCGCCGGCGCCGGGTTCGCGCTGGTCGTCGGGCAACTGGTGTCCGGCCAGCGCTGGTACTGGGCCGTCGGCGCCACCTGGTGGGTCTTCGTCAACACCGCCTCGCGCGGTGAGACGCTGGTGCGCGGCTTCCGCCGGGTCCTCGGCACGGTGATCGGCATCGGCCTCGGCTTCCTCGTCGCCGTACCGGTGCACGGGGCGCCGGTCCCGACCGCCGTGGCCGTGGCCGTCGCCGTCTTCGGCATCTTCTACACGGCCGCCGTCTCCTACACCTGGATGATGCTCTGGGTGACCGTGCTCGCCGAGATGCTGTACGGCCTGCTCGGCGTCCTCACCCCGGACCTGCTCGCCCTGCGCGTCACGGAGACCGCCGTGGGCGCGCTCGGCGCCGCGCTGGCCGTGCTGCTCCTGCTGCCGGTCACCACGCACGCCACCACCGACGCCTGGATACAGCGCGCCCTGCGCTGCGTCCACGCCTGCACCGCCGAGGCCGCCGCCCGGCTCGGCGGCTCCCCCGGGGCCGACCCGGCGCCGCTCGTCGCCGAGCTGGAGCACCTGCTCGGCCGGGTACGGCTCTCGGTGGCGCCGCTGGTGCACCCGCTGCACCTGATGCCGGCCCGCAAGCGGCGCGCCCACCGGGTGCTGGCGCTGCTGGACGACTGCGCCCGCGAGATCCGGGGCCTGGTCGCGATCGCCGCCGACCCGGAGGCCTCGCACGACGACCGGCTGGCCGCCGCCTGCTGGCGCGTGGAGACCGCGGTCGAGGCACTGACGGCGGGCGGCCCGCACACTCCGGCCGAGGCCGCCGAGACACCGGTCGAACCTGCCCTGGCCCACCTGCACGGGCTGGAGCGCGCCCTCGCCGACCTGGCGGAGCCGCTGCGGACGCCCGCGGGCTCACGGCTGGTGGACGCCTGAGGACCTCCTGCGGGCCGGTCCGAGGGGTCTCCCAGGGTCCGAGGGGTCTTCCGGGGCCTGTGAGGCCTGCCCAGCGTCCGTAAAGACCCGCCCGCTGTCCCGCCCTTGGTCTAGACCGCGCACGGGCGGCTGCTACCGTCGGCCGCGAGCGGTTCTACCGAGAGGGGACAGCGGTGGCACAGCACGGCGGCGCGGACGGGCGCCGGGCGTACATCGGATCGTTCACCGCGGCGGGCGGTCCCGGGCTGGTGACCGCGCGGGTCGCGCCGGACGGCGGCGCCCTCACCCTGGTCGCCGCCGTGAAGGACGTACCCGATCCGTCCTACCTGGCCCTGGCGCCGGGCGGCGGCACGCTCTACGCGGTCAGCGAGACCGCCGAGGGAGCCGTCGCCGCGTACCGGCTGCGCGGCGAGCGGCCGGAACTCGCCGGGCCGCCCGTACCGGTGGACGGCAGCGGCCCCACCCACCTCAGCCTGTACGACGGCCACGTGCTGACCGCCAACTACGGTTCCGGCAGCGTCACCGCCGTGCCCGTGCGCCCGGACGGCACCCTCGCCGCCAAGCCCTCCGGCCAGCTCCAGCACACCGGATCGGGCCCGCACGACCGGCGCCAGCGCGGCCCGCACGTCCACCAGGTGCTGCCCGACCCCGGCGGGCGGTGGGCCGTCAGCGTCGACCTCGGCACCGACTCGGTGCGGGTGTGCGCCCTCGACCAGGGCACCCCCGTCGTGTACCGCGAGTTCGCCCTGCGCCCCGGCTCGGGACCGCGCCATCTGGCCTTCCACCCGGACGGCGAGCATGCCTACGTCGTCAACGAACTCACCCCGACGGTGACCGTGTGCCGCTGGGACCCGGCGGAGGGCGCCCTGAAGCCGCTGGCCGAGGTCCCGCTGCTGCCGGGCGCCCCGGCCGGCGACGCCTATCCCTCGGGCATCGTGGTCGCGCCCGACGGCCGCTTCGTGTGGACCGCCACCCGCGGCGAGGACGTCCTGTCGGTCCTCGCCGTCGAGGGGGACGGGCTCCGGCTCGTCGGCACGGTCCCCTGCGGCGGGCACTGGCCGCGCGCCCTCGCCGAACACGCCGGTTTCCTCTACGCCGCCAACGAACGCTCCGGGGACGTGAGCTGGTTCGCCCTGGACGAGCGCACCGGGCTGCCCCGGTACGACGGCTCCGTACCGGTCACGGCCGCCTCCTGCGTCGTCTTCGGCTGAGCCCGAGCCCGAGTCCGGGTCTGGGTCTGGGGCCGAGTCCGAGGGCGGCATGGCCGACAGCGGCGAAGGGCCCGCTCCGGGGACGGAGCGGGCCCTGTGTCGTACCGGTGCGGGAGCGCGCGGTCAGCGGACCGGGGCGCCCTGCGGCTGCTGCGGGGAGATGCCCAGCGCCGTCGTGTACTTGGCGAGCGCCAGCTTGCCGATCGCCGGGTAGGCGCCCAGCGGCTCGGCCGTGGCGCAGCCCGCCTCCTCGGCGGCGGCGGCCGGCAGACCGGCGTCGATCTCCGGGCCGATCAGGTACGGCGCGAGGGCCAGCTGCTGCGAGCCGGAGGAGCGCAACTGCTCGGCGACGGAGGCGATGGAGCCCTCCTGGTCCAGGGCCGCGGCGATCACCGGCACGGCCAGACGCGCGGCGAGCAGCATGCCGGTGATCCCGGCCGCCTGCACGGCCTCGTCACCGCCCACGGAGGCCAGGATGATGCCGTCGGCGGCGGTGGCCACCGTGAAGAGACGGGCGCGGTCGGCACGCGCCAGGCCCGCCTCGGACAGGCGCACGTGCAGCGCCTCGGCGAGCAGCGGGTGCGGGCCGAGGGCGTCGGTCAGCTCGGCGGCGACCCGGCTGTCCATCACGGACTGGCGGATCCGGCGCAGCAGCGCACTGTCCGGACCGGCCAGCAGCGGCACCACCACGGCGACCGGGCCGTCGGGCTCCTTGATCCCCTCGATGCCGACGGCGACGGCCTGCTCATAACGGGCGGCGCGCTGGGCGGCGGTGTGCGCGAGCACGGACGTCAGGGTGGGGAACTCGCTGTCGTCCCCGTCCAGGTACCCGATCCGGGCGTCCAGGCCGGGCAGCTCGGAGCGGGCGATGCTCACGACCTCCTCGGCGAGGCCGCGCGTGGCGGCGCTGGGCGCACCGGGCACCGCGAGGACGAGCGCGGGCGCGCCCTCGGGGGCCACCAGCGGTTCCGGGCGGCGGTGCCGTCCGGGCTGGCGGGGTCGCGGCATTCGTACTGGCAGGCCGGACGCGGGTCCAGTGGGGGAGCTCATGGCGCCGCATGTTACTGGCTTCCGGTGCTCCCCTGTTCGGGGAGGGTGCAGGTGAGCGGTATCCGTCCGGTTTTGTCTGATGAGTTGCGGGTGGTGCGCACCTGCTTCTGGCACGTGCCGGACGCATGGGGCGCCCCCGGGGTCAATCGCCCTTCACGGACGTCCTGGTCACCGGCACGAGGTGACGTGCAGCATCGTCGCTTCACCCGGCAGGGTGAGCCGGTCGGCGGCGAGCGCGGTGGCGATCCGGACCGAGCCGTGCAGCGGGTCGCCCTCGGCCGGCACCCGGCGGGCGCGCGGCAGCAGCCGCCCGAACTCCTCCTCCAGCGGCAGCAGGAGGGGATCGCCGAGGTGGCACAGGCCGCCGGTGAGCGCCACTTCCGGCTCGCCCCCGGCCGGGCACACCGCTGCGGCCGACTCGGCCAGGTGCCGGGCCGCCGTGCGCAGGATGCCCGCGGCCACCGGGTCGTGCGCCGCGCAGCCGGCCACCTCGGGGGCGAAGGAGGCGAGGACGGCGGGCCGGTCCGGGCGCGGGTACAGCTGTCCCGGCAGTCCGGGGAGCGCGCCGAACCGCTCCTCCGCGCGGGCTCGCAGCGCCGCCGAGCCGCCGTCCCGGCCGTCGTACGCGCGCAGCGCCGCCTCCAGCCCGGCCCGGCCGATCCAGGCGCCGCCGCCGCAGTCGCCCAGCAGATGGCCCCAGCCGTCGGCCCGCCGCCAGGTCCGCAGGTCGGTGCCGATCGCGATCAGTCCGGTACCGGCGGCGACCACCGCGCCCGGACGCGGGCCGAGGGCGCCGGCGTAGGCGGTGACGGCGTCCGCGGCGAGCGCCACCCTGCGCACGCCGAGGCCGTCCGCGAGAGCGCCGGGCAGCTCGGCGCGCAGGGCCTCGCCCAGGGTGGCGAAACCGGCGGCGCCGACGACCGCGGTGTCCAGTCGCGCGAGACCCGCCTCGGCCGCCAGCGAGCGGGCCAGCGGCAGGAGTTGTGCCAGCAGGTGGCCGGGGTCGATGCCCCGGGCGCCGGTGCGGACCGGCTCCCGGGTCTCCCGCGGCGCCGAGGGCTCCCGGCCCGGGACGCCGACCACCACCCGGAGGCCGGAGCCACCCGAGTCGACGGCGAGGTACCCGTCGGGGCCGGGCTCGCTCACGGCAGGCGCCAGTCCACCGGCTGTCCGCCCTGCTGCGTCAGCAGGTCGTTGGCCCGGCTGAACGGACGCGAGCCGAAGAACCCGCGGTCGGCCGACATCGGCGAGGGGTGCGCGGACTCCACGGCCGGCAGGCGGCCGAGCAGCGGGCGCAGGTTGCGGGCGTCGCGGCCCCACAGGATGGACACCAGCGGCTTGCCGCGCGCCGCCAGCGCCCGGATCGCCTGCTCGGTGACCTCCTCCCAGCCCTTGCCGCGGTGTGCGGCGGGGCTGCGCGGGGCGGTGGTCAGTGCCCTGTTGAGCAGCAGGACGCCCTGCCTGGTCCACGGGGTGAGGTCCCCGTTGGCGGGCTGGGGCAGGCCCAGGTCGCTGTTCAGCTCGCGGAAGATGTTGATCAGGCTCGGCGGCAGCGGCCGTACCTCCGGGGCGACCGAGAAGGACAGGCCCACCGCGTGCCCGGGCGTCGGGTAGGGGTCCTGACCGACGATCAGGACCCGCACCTCGTCGAAGGGCTGCTGGAAGGCCCGCAGGACGTTGGGGCCGGCCGGGAGGTAGGTGCGTCCCGCGGCGATCTCCGCGCGCAGGAAGTCGCCCATCTCGGCGATCCGTCCGGCGACGGGTTCCAGGGCCTTCGCCCAGCCCGGTTCGACGATCTCATGCAAGGGTCGTGGTGCCACGGGCGTCACCCTACTGCCGTACACCCGTCGGCGATCAAACGATGACCCGAACGGGTCGGTCGCCGGGACCCGGACGGGGGCCGGGCAGGTGGCCGGTTCCCGGTGGCGGGCGGGTGCGTTGCGGGATGCGCCCGCGCACGAGGGGGGTCGCGTGCGACCGTCGGGGTGACGGCTCGTCGTGAGCGACGGAGCGGTCTCTCCCGTATGGGAGGGGGCGGTCCGGCCGGTCGGTGCGCTCGTGAGGAGGATGCCCTTGATGGCGTTCCGTGGTCCGAAGGTGTGGCTCTGGCGCTGGCGGCGCAACCCGCTGAGACGCCGGGCCGACGTGGTGGAGGCCTGGGTGGTGTTCGGCGCCCTGGTGCTGACCGTCGTGGCCGGGGTGGCGGCCGGGCTGGTGGCGGCCCGCTCCGTGGAGCGCGGACTCGCCCGGGAACGCGCCGCGTCCCGCCCGGTCACGGCACACGTCGCCGAGCGCGTCCCGGCACCCGTGCACCGGCACGGCCACGGCTCCTCCGGTGCGCGGGTGTGGGCCGAGATCCGCTGGACGGCGGCCGACGGCAGCGCCCGCACCGGCCGGATCCGGGTCCGGGCCGGCAGCGGGGCCGGTACCCCGGTCACCGTCTGGACCGATGCGCGGGGCCGGCTCGTCGGCCACCCCGTGTCCGCCTCCGAGGCCGCCTTCCGGTCCTCGCTCATCGGCGCCCTGGCCGGCCTGAGCACGGCCGCCGTCCCCTTCGTCGGCGGCCTCGCCCTGCGCGGCCGGCTGGAGCGCCGCCGGATGGCCGACTGGGACACGGCCTGGGCGCGCTTCGGCCGGCGATGGGGTCCGATGGTCTGATCACCGGGTCCGTCCGGGCGGGTGCCTACGTCATCGCCAGCACCTCCCGGCACGCCCTCAGCAGGGCCTCGTCCTCGGGGATCGCGTCGTCTCCGCCGGTCATGTGCCGCCGGGGCGAGAGCAGTTCGGTGGCCGGCAGGTCCCGCGCGGGCGCCGCGAACGGGCCCATGGTGGCGAGGGAGCGGGCGATCGGCAGACGGGTGCGCGGGGCCTGGACCCAGGCGGTGCGCAGCACCGGCAGCACCGGGCCCGGGTCCGGGTCGACGCGCCACAGGGCGCAGGCGGCCGCCGCGCGCTGGGCCGGCGGGCCCGAGGCGAGGGCCCGGCGCAGGTGCGGGAGGGCGGGGCGGGCGACCGGGCCCAGTTCACCCAGACGGAGGGCGGCGACGCGGCGGTTGTCCGGGTCCCCCTCCCGTAACTCGCGTAACAACACCGGCAGTACGGCCCCCGCGTCCCGGTCCGCCGACCAGAGCGCGCCCGCCGCGGTGGCCGCGTGCCGGGTGCCGAGCAGGGCACGCAGCGACGGTGCCGCCCGGTCGGTGGCGCCGAGTGCCTCCAGGGTCCGGACCGCCTGGCCAGCCACCGCGTCGCGGGGCCCCAGGCTGTCCGGGGCGCCCGACAGCAGCCGCAGCACCTCCGGGACGGCGTCCGTGTCCCCGACGGCCCGGACCGCCGACAGCAGCGGCGCGGCGAGCCCGGCGGCGGACGGGGAGTCCAGCGGGATCCGGCCGAGGCGGTGCCGCAGCTCGGGAGCCAGGGGGGCCGCGGCCCGGCCGAGGTGGGCGAGTTCGGGGACCAGATCGGGGGGTACCGTCGGCGCGGCCAGCAGGTGGGTCAGGGCCGGCAGGGCCCGGGCATCGCCGGTTCTGGCCAGGGCCTTGAGCGGGTGGCCCAGCAGGGCGGTGCCGCGCTCCCAGCGGTGCGTCCACAGGTCGGGCCGGGCGGCCACCAGCGTGTGCAGGTCGTCGGCGGCGGGCGCGGCCAGGGCGAACAGCTCCGCCAGGACGGTCACCGCCGCCTCCCGTAACCGGTCGTGCTCGGTGGCCAGTTGTGCGCCGAGCAGCCGGACGGGTGTCGTGAAGTCGCCGCGCCGGCCGCGGAACAGGTCCGCCGCCATCCAGGCCGCGTTGCACCGGTCCACCGGGTCCGGGCTGGTCAACTGCCCGGCGAGCAGGGCGATCCGGTCCCCGACCCGGTCGCCCAGCGCGGTGTGCAGGGTGCGCAGCAGCCGGGAGCCCCGCTCGTCGGACGGCCGCAGCCGCCGTATGCGGCCCACCAGGGTGTCGGCCTCGCCGTGCCGTGCCCCGTCGGCCCGGTGCGCGGAGCGCTCCCGCAGCAGCCGTACGGCCGTCGGCACCAGGTCGGCGGGGAGCCGGCCGGGGGTGCCGAGCGCGAGCTGCCCGAGCGCTGCGAGCCGGGTACCGGGCGCGTACGGCGGTGTGCTCAGCTCGGCCAGCAGGTCCACCGCGGCGTCGGCGTGCGCGGGGTGCCGGCGGGCGAACAGGCCCAGCGACTCGGTGAGGGTGTGCAGGACGTCACCGTCCCGCTCGGCCCGCAGACGGCGCCGCAACAGGTCCAGGACGCGGGCCGGTTCGGCCAGGAAGCGGACCAGCGCGCAGGCCGCCGCGCACCGCACCCCGGGGTCCGGGTCCCCGGCGAGGGCGACGAAGTCCTCGGCGCCCGCGCACACCGCCGACCTGGCCCGCCCGTCCCCGTCGGCGCCCTGCGTCCCTATGCTGACCAGCAGTTCCACCAGGGCGCCCCGGTCCGGCACCTCCGGCTGTGCGGCCAGCGCGAACAGGAACGGCACGCAGGCCAGCGTCGAGTCGTACACCCTTCCCTGGTGGTGCACGGCGCCGTAGATCCCGTCGAGCGCGGTCGTCCGCTCGGCGGTGTCCGCGGAGGCCAGCCCCCGTAACCAGCCGGGCACGTCCTCGGCGCTGCCGTGCGCGTGCCGCAGCGAGGCCCAGTCCACCTCGTCGATCCCCCTGAACACGTGTCCTCCCCAGACGAGTGCCATCTGACGGGGAGTGTGCACCACGGCACTGACAGTGGTCCGGAAAGGGTGGCCGACTGTGTGCTGTTCGTCGGCTGTGATCGGCCAGTGGCGGCACCGCGCGCGGGGTGGGATCAGTTTTGGCCGGGCAACGCGCGTTCCAGGATCGTGTCCAGGCCGGTGCCGGCGGGCAGGGTGCCGAAGGCGTGCCCCCAGTCGCCGCCCAGCCGGGTCGCGCAGAAGGCGTCCGCCACCGGGGCCGGGGCGTGCCGGACCAGCAGAGACCCCCCCAGGGCGAGGGCCATCCGCTCCACCAGACGGCGGGCGCCCAGCGGGCCGGTCTCGGCCAACTGGTCCTTCAGCCCGCTCACGGCCGCGTCCAGGCGGGCGTCCGCCCCGCGCGCGAGGGCGAGTTCGGCGAACAGGGCCTCGGGGCTGTCCGGTTCCCGGCCCAGCGCGCGCAGCACGTCGAGCGCGTTGACGTTTCCGGAACCCTCCCAGATCGACAGCAGCGGCGCCTCCCGGTAGTGCCGGGGCATGCCCGAGTCCTCGACGTACCCGTTGCCGCCCAGGCACTCCAGCGCCTCCGCGGTGAACGCCGGGCCCCGCTTGGTGACCCAGTACTTGCCCACCGCGGTGGCGATCCGCCGAAAGGCCCGCTCGCCCTCGTCCCCGCGCGCCGCGCGGTCGGCCGCGCCCGCCAGCCGCAGGGTGAGCGTCGTCGCGGCCTCCGACTCCAGGGCCAGGTCGGCGAGGACGTTGCGCATCAGCGGCTGGTCGATCAGCCGGGCCCCGAACGCGCTGCGGTGCCGGGTGTGGTGGCCCGCCTCGACCAGCGTCTTGCGCATCAGTGTCGCGGACGACATCACACAGTCGAGGCGGGTGCAGTTGACCATCTCGATGATGGTCTTCACGCCCCGGCCCTCCGGACCCACCAGCCAGGCCACCGTCCGGTCGAACTCCGGTTCCGAGGACGCGTTGGAGCGGTTGCCCAGCTTGTCCTTCAGCCGCTGGACACGGAAGGTGTTGCGGCTGCCGTCCGGCAGGACACGCGGCACCAGGAAGCAGGACAGGCCGCCCGGGGCCTGCGCGAGCACCAGGAAGACGTCGCACATGGGCGCCGAGGTGAACCACTTGTGCCCCCGCAGCGTGTACACGCCGGGCTCGCCGGTCGGCGTGGCCGTGGTGGTGTTCGTGCGGACGTCGGAGCCGCCCTGCTTCTCGGTCATGCCCATCCCGGCCAGCAGCCCGGGCTTCTCCGTCGGCACCCGCAGCTCCGGGTCGTACTCCCGGCTGGTCAGCAGGGGCTCGTAGATCTTGGCCAGATCCGGCTGTGCGCGCAGCGCGGGCACGGCGGCGTACGTCATCGACGTCGGGCAGCCGTGCCCCGCCTCCGTGTGTCCCCACACCAGGCCGCCGGCGGTACGGGCCACGTGCGCGCCCGGCCGCTCGTCCGCCCAGGGCGCGCCGGCCAGGCCCTCGGCGACCGCCGTCCGCATCAGGTGGTGCCAGCTGGGGTGGAAGTCCACCTCGTCGACACGGTGGCCGTAGCGGTCGTGGGTGCGCAGCACCGGCTCGTGCCGGTTCGCCAGCTCGCCCCACTCCTGCGCCTGCGCGCTGCCGGCCCGCACCCCCAGCGCGCGCAGGTCCGCCTCGGCCCATCCGGCGCCCTCCCGGCGCACCCCCTCCAGCAGGGCCTGGTCCTCCGAGGCGTCGTACGGGGCGAGCGGCGGGGGCTGGTTGGTGACGTCGTGCGTGACGGAGAGGGGCTGCGACTGCGGCGAGGGTGCGGGTAGCGAGGCCATGAGCGCCATGTTGCACTTCTTCTACGGCCGTGGCAATGATGCAACAGGAGGGGGACCGTACAGTACGTGCCCATGCGTATGAACGTGCCGGCGGAACCGGGTGCGGGGGAGCTGCGGCCGTTGTCCGCGCGGTCCGTCGTGCTGAGCCTGCTGCTCGGCGCGCACCCGCCGAGGCTGCCCGTGAAGGACCTGGTCGACCTGGTGGCGCCCTTCGGGGTCGGCGGCTCCACGCTGCGGGCCGCCCTGAGCCGGATGGTGGCCGCCGGTGACCTGCGGCGCGCGGACGGCGTCTACGGGCTCAGCGACCGGCTGTTGGCCCGCCAGCGCCGCCAGGACGACGCCGTGGACCCCGCCGCGCGCGCGTGGCGCGGCGACTGGGAGATGCTCGTCGTCACCGCGACCGGCCGCGGGCCCGCCGAGCGTGCCGACCTGCGGGCCCGGCTGACCGGCCTGCGGCTGGCCGAACGCCGCGAGGGTGTGTGGCTGCGCCCGGCCAACCTCGACCGCGCCCTGCCGGACGACCTGCGCGCCACGGCCGACCTCTACACCGCCCGCCCCGCCGAGCCCCCGCGCGAGCTGGCCGCCCGGCTCTGGCCGCTGGACGCGTGGGCGGCCACCGCGCGCTCCCTGCTCGCGGTCGCGGCACGGGCCGGGACCCCGGCCGACCGCCTCACGGCCTACGCCGCCTCCGTCCGCCACCTGCTCACCGACCCCGTGCTGCCTGCCGCCCTGCTGCCCGCGCACTGGCCGGGGGAGGCGCTGCGGGCCGCGTACGCGGAGTACCGGCGGGAGCTGGCTCGGGCACTGGGGTGACCTGGCGTGTCGTACCTACGGCGCTGAGCGGCTGAGCCCGCCCACGGTCCGGGCTCGGGGTGGTCGTCCACTGAAGGAGCGGCGGCGCGTCGGGTGACGGACTCGTCCGTCCGGGTCCGGTGCGGTCCTCGGGTGGATCGGGGCGGGTGGCGCCGGTGCGTGGCATGGCGTTCCCTGGGAGAAACCGGTCATTTCACTGCATAGGGGATGACCGGTGCGGTCGTGGGCACCCGGCGGGGATCGGGGGACGGCAAGCGATCTCACCCCGAGGAGAGTCATGGCTGAGCAGAAGTCGTCGTCCACCCTCACGGCGCCCCTGCGCGGCGCGGCCTCGGTGCTCCGCAAGGTGCCCGGCGCGGGGACGGTCACCCGGGCGGCCGAGGGGACGTTGGACAAGGTCGGCGTGGTCTCGCCGCGCGGCCGGCGCATGGCGGTGTACGCCGGTGCCGGACTGCTCGGCGCCGCCGGCGTGGTCGAGTGGCCCGTGGCGCTGACCGGCGCTGCCGTGGCCTGGCTCACCCAGCCCCGGCCCGCGCATCCGCAGGAGGGCGTGTCGATCCACCGCCCCGACCCCGCGCAGGACATCGGCACCGCGGCCCTGCGGTCCGCCGGCGACCCCCTGGCGGACGAACCGGCGACCGGCACCCGCCCGGCCGCCCCGTACCCGCCGGCGGGCACCGAGCCGCCGGGCCCCGTCGAGACACCGCCGGCGCCACCGACGCCGTCGGCCGGTGAGCCCTCCGGGCCCCCGAAGGCGGCCCGGCACACCCCGCCGGCGCCCGCGGCGAACGCCCCGAAGCCCTCGCACGGCCCGCTCGGACCCACCGCGCGGCCCGACCGCACCACGCTCTGAGGAGAGGGATGTGCTCAGTCTGCTGACGGTGCCCGCCACCGCCGCACGTCTGCTGCCCGCGGCCCCGCGACTGCTCGCGCGGGCCGCGGCGCCGGCCGTCGGGGTGGCCGCCGGCGCCGCCGCCGGGACGGCACGCGCCGGGGTGCGCGGCGCCGACGCCGCCGTACGGGTGGCGCGCGTGGCCCGCAACACGCTGCCCGGCACCGACGACCACTGGCGGGCCGGTGCCCGCGCCCACCTGGCCCTCCGCCCGGCGGAAACCGGTGCCGCGCACCCGGGCGGTACCGCCCACCTGGCGCGCCGGGTGGCCGAGGCGCTGGCCGAACGGCCGGACGTCCTCGTCGCCTACTGGGACGAGGGACTCGCCCGCCTGGTGATCACCGCGACCGGCGAGGAGGCGGCCGACCAAGTCGTGGCGCACGCCGCCGGACTGGCCCAGCGGCACGGGCTGCTGCTGTCCGCCGACGACGTGGAGGAGACCACGCACCCCGCCGACCCGGCCGGGGTGCGGCAGGCCGTGGCCGCCCTGGCCGCCGACTGCGCCGGCGTCGGCGTGGCCGTCGGCGCCTACTCCCTGCGGCTGCCGCCCTCGCCCCGCATGGTGACCGCGGCGGTGACGCTGCTGCGCGAGAACCCCCGCTTCCGGACCTGGCTGCGCGACCGGCTCGGCCCCGCCCGCATGGACCTGGCACTCGCCTGCGCCAACGCGGCCGTGCACGGCGCCGGCCAGACCCCCACCTCCCTGGTGCTCGACGGCGCCCTGCGCGGCTGCCAGGTGTTCGAGACCGCGGCCCGCGCCGCCGCGTTCGACACCGTCCACGACCGGCTGTGCGCACCCGACCGGGTCAGCCTCGCCGACCGGGGCGCGCCCCGGCCGCCGCTGCGCGAGTCCCCGGCCCAGGAGTACGCCTCGCACGCCTCCGCCGGAAGCCTGCTCGGCGCCGCCGCCACCCTGCTCGTCAAGCACAACACCACCGAGGCCGCCGAAGCCGTACTGGCCGGCTCGCCGAAGGCGGCCCGCTACGGTCCCGCCGCCTTCCACGCCCTCCTCAGCGCCGCCCTCGCCCGCACCGGCGTCCTGGTCCGCGACCCCGAGCGGCTGCGCCAGCTGGAGATGGCCGGCACGGTCGTCCTGCACTCCGGCGCGCTGCGTGGCCCGGACGGCGAGGCCGACCCCTGGGCCGAGCCGGTGCTGGACGCCGCACGCCGGGCGGGGCTGCGCGTCGTACTCGTCGACGACCCGGCGCTCAGGGACTTCACCATGCTCGCCGACCAGGTGGTCGACACGCGCCGGCCGCTGGACGACGTGGTGTACGAGGCGCGCGGCGAGGAGGGCACCGTCCTCACGGTGGCCCGGGTCCGCTCGGGCGACGAGCAGGACGTCCTGGCCGCGCTGCGCGCGAGCGACGTCGCGGTCGCCCTGACCGACCAGGACGGCGCGGTCGTGTGGGGCGCGGACATCCTGGCCCTGGGCGGCCTGCCCGACGTGTGGCGGGTGCTCGTCGCCGTACCGGCCGCGCGCGGTGTCGGCCGGCGGTCGCAGACGCTGGCCCGCTCCGGTGCCGCGCTCTCCGGGCTCCTCGTGGCCGTCGGCGAGTCCGGCGGCGGACGCGGCCGGCTCGCCCTGCTGCCCGGCCTGCGGCACGCACCCGTCGACGTCGGTGCCGCCACCGCCCTGCTGTCCGGAGCCCGCGCCGCGTTCGGCGTGGCCACGGCCCGCGCCCCGCATCCGCGCCCGCGCGTGCACTGGCACGAACTGGAGCCGGACGAGGCCCGTGAGCGGCTGGAACGCGAACCGGCCGCCGGGACCGGACCCGGCGAACACCTGGCCGGCCGGGTGCGCGAGGCTGCCGCCGGCGTCGCCGGACACCCCGCCGTGGCACCCCTGCGCTGGTCCTACCAGCTGGGCCAGGCCGTGCGCGGCGAACTCCACGACCCGCTCACCCCGGTGCTCGCGGTCGGCTCGGCGGCGTCGGCGATCCTCGGCTCGGTCGTGGACGCGCTGCTCGTCGTCGGCGCCCTCGACCTGAACGCACTCGTCGGCGGCGTCCAGCGGCTGCGCGCCGAACGGGCGCTGTCCGGACTGGTCGCCGACCAGCAGCAGAAGGCACGCGTCGTGCCGCCCGAGGAGGAGGCGCCGGCCGGCGGCACCCGCACCGTGGCGGCGGGCCGGCTGCTGCCCGGCGACGTGATCCAGCTCAAGGGCGACGACGTCGTCCCGGCCGACGCGCGGCTGCTGTGGCAGGACGGACTGGAGGTCGACGAGTCCGCGCTGACCGGCGAGTCGCTGCCGGTGGAGAAGCAGACCGACCCGACCCCGCACGCCCCGGTCGCCGACCGGAGCTGCATGGTCTTCGAGGGCACGACCGTGGTGGCCGGCGAGGCCCGCGCCGTCGTGGTCGACACCGGGGAGCACACCGAGGCCGCCCGCGCCGTGCACCTGGCCGCCCGCACGCCCCCGGCCGGCGGAGTACAGGCCCGGCTCCAGGACCTCACCCGCAAGGCGCTGCCGCTGACCCTGGCGGGCGGTGCCGCGGTCACCGGTCTGGCGATGCTGCGCGGCACCTCCATCCGGGAGGCGGTCAGCGGCGGTGTCGCGGTGGCCGTGGCGGCCGTGCCCGAGGGGCTGCCGCTGGTGGCCACGGTCGCCCAGCTCGCGGCGGCCCGGCGGCTGAGCCGGGGCGGCGTGCTGGTCCGCACCCCGCGCACGCTGGAGGCGCTGGGCCGCATGGACACCATCTGCTTCGACAAGACCGGCACCCTGACCGAGAACCGGCTGCGGCTCGTGCGGGTCTCCGACACCGAGGGCACCGTCCGGCCGGCGCGCGACGCGGGCTCGGCGGACGCCGTCCGCTCGGCGGCACGCGCCTGCCCCCGCTTCAACGGCGGTTCCGAGCGCCCGGTGCACGCCACCGACGAGGCGGTCCTGGCGGCGGCCGAGCCGGACCCGGAGTGGACCCAGCTCGCGGGCCTGTCGTTCGAGGCGGCGCGCGGCTACGCGGCCGCCGTCGGCCGCGCCGGGGACGGTCCGCCCGTGCTCGTCGTGAAGGGCGCACCGGAGACCGTGCTGCCCGCCTGCACCGGCCTCGCCGAGCACGCCCAGGAATCCGCCCACACGCTCGCCGGCAGCGGCCTGCGCATCCTCGCGGTGGCCGAACGGCCCCTCGGCCGGGACGAGAACGAGTCCGACGTCCTCGAACAGCCGCTGGCCGACCTGGAGTTCACCGGACTGCTCGCCCTGTCCGACGTACCCCGCGACACCTCCACGGCCCTGGTGCACGGTCTGACGGAGGCCGGGGTACGACCGGTCATGCTCACCGGCGACCACCCGCAGACCGCGCGGGCCATCGCCGCCGACCTGGGCTGGCCCGAGGACACCGTGGTCGTGACCGGCGACGAACTGGCGGCGGCCGACCGGGCGTCCCGGGCCCGGATGCTGCGCGACGCCGGTGTGGTCGCGAGGGTGGCACCCGAGCAGAAGCTCCAGGTCGTGGAGGCGCTGCGGGACGCCGGCCGGGTGGTCGGCATGGTCGGCGACGGCGCCAACGACGCGGCGGCCATCCGCGCCGCCGACATCGGCGTCGGCATCAGCGCCCGGGGCTCGGCCGCCGCGCGCAACGCCGCCGACATCGTCCTCACCGCCGACGACCTGACCGTCCTGATCGACGCGGTCGGCGAGGGCCGGGCCCTGTGGCACAGCGTGGCCGACGCCATCGCCATCCTGATCGGCGGCAACGCCGGCGAGGTCGGCTTCGGCATCCTGGGCACGCTGCTGTCCGGACGGGCGCCGCTGTCCACCCGGCAGATGCTCATGGTGAACCTCTTCACCGACCTGTTCCCGTCGATGGCCGTGGCGGTGACGGAGAAGGAGGGCGAGGCGGACCTGGCGCACGTCGAGGAGGCGGCCGGGGTGCTCGGCGAACCCCTGCTCCGGCAGATCCGGCACCGGGCCCTGACCACCTGCCTGGGCGCGCTCACCGCCTGGCTGATCGGCCGCTACACACCGGGCACCGCCCGCCGCGCCGGCACCATGGCGCTGTGCGGTGTGGTCGGCACCCAGCTCGCGCAGACCCTGCTCGACCGGCGCGACAGCCGCCTGGTCCAGGTCACCTCACTGGGGTCGGCCGCCGCCCTGGTCGCCGTCGTCCAGACCCCCGGCGTCAGCCGCCTCGTCGGCTGCACCCCGCTCGGCCCGGTCGCCTGGGCCGGCGTCGCCGCGGCGATCGCCCTCGCCCTGGCCGGACAGCGCGCCCTGCCCCGCCTGGAGGAGACGATCGGCCGCCTGCTGCCCGACCGGCAGAATCCGACACCGGAGCCGGCCTGAGAAGCCCGCCCCCGGCGCCGCCGCCGACCTCACACCGACCGGTGGTACTGGTCAGGTACCCGCACCTCGCCGCCCAGTTCGCGTGCCGCGCGCCGGGCCCAGGACGGGTCGCGGAGCAGTTCGCGGCCCAGGAACACCGCGTCCGCCTCGCCGTTGGCGATGATCTTCTGGGCCTGCTCGGCCTCCGTGATCAAGCCGACGGCGCCGACGGGCAGCGGCGTCTCCGCCTTCACCCGGGCGGCGAACGGCACCTGGTAGCCCGGCTCGACCGGGATGCGGACGCGGGGGGCGTTGCCGCCGGTCGACACGTCGAGCAGGTCGACACCGTGGGCGTGCAGATCGCGGGCGAGACGCACCGTGTCCTCGGCCGTCCAGCCGCCCTCCGCCAGCCAGTCGGTGGCCGACACCCGGAAGAACACCGGCTTGTCGTCCGGCCACACCTCGCGTACCGCGTCGACGACCTCCAGCGCGAACCGTACGCGGTTCTCGTACGAGCCGCCGTAGGCGTCGGTGCGGTGGTTGGAGTGCGGGGAGAGGAACTCGTGGACGAGGTAGCCGTGGGCGCCGTGCACCTCCACGACCTCGAAACCGGCGGCCAGCGCCCGGCGGGCCGCGTCCGCGAACTGCCCGACGATCTCCTCGATCCCGTCCACCGTCAGCTCGGCCGGCACCGGGTGGCCCGCGTCGAAGGGCGACGGGCTCGGGGCGACCGGCTGCCAGCCGTGCTCCTCCGGACCGACCGGCCCGCCACCGCGCCACGGCCGCTCCGTGGACGCCTTGCGGCCGCTGTGCGCGAGCTGGATGCCGGGGACCGTGCCCTGGGAGACGAGGAAGCGGGTGATCCGGCGGAAGGCCTCCACCTGCGTGTCGTTCCACAGGCCGAGGTCGTACGGCGAGATCCGGCCCTCGGGCGAGACCGCCGTCGCCTCGGTCACGATCAGGCCGGTGCCGCCCGCGGCCCGGGCGGCGTAGTGCGCGAAGTGCCAGTCGTCCGGCGCGCCGGTCAGCGGGCCCTCCGGCGCGGCCGAGTACTGGCACATCGGGGCCATCCAGACGCGGTTCGCGATGGTCACCCCGCGCAGGGTGATGGGCTCGAAGAGCGCGCTCACGACGGACTCCAATCGTCACGGGACCAGCGATCGCTCGTACGATAACGCTCGTACTACGAGAGCTGTCAAACTACGACGTCTCTCGTACAATGCGGGAAGCGGGCCGCAGCCGCACGCGGTCCGCGCGCCCGGCCCCCGTGTCCGCGTCCGAGGGGCCCCGACGAAAGGCAGCCGCCGTGACCGACACCGCCACCCCCGGGCGGGCGCTGCCGCACCCGGAGCGTGGGGACATCCGGCTGGAGTCGGTGCTGCACGCGCTCTCGGACCCCATGCGGCTGCGGATCGTACGCGAACTCGCCGCGAAGGAAACCGAGTTGACCTGTTCACAGTTCGACCTGCCGGTGACCAAGTCCACCACCACGCACCACTTCCGGGTGCTGCGCGAGAGCGGGGTCCTCCGGCAGGTCTACCGGGGCACGGCCAAGCTGAACGTCCTGCGCCGGGACGACCTGGACGGCCTCTTCCCGGGACTGCTCGACAGTCTGCTCGCCGCCGCCGACCGGCAGCACCGCCGGCTCGGCGACACCGTCTGAGGCCGGATCCGCCTTCTCCGGGAGGTGAGGGAAGAGCAGGTTCAGCACGATCGCGGACAGGCAGCCCGCGCTGATGCCGCTGTTCATCACGGTCTGGAACCAGTCGGGGAACTTCGCGTAGACCGTCGGCACGCCCACCGGCAGCATGCCGATCGCCACCGAGACGGCCACCACGGTCAGGTCGTGGGTGCCTTGGAAGTCGACGCGGGCCAGCGTCCGCAGCCCACTGGCCGCCACCGTCCCGAACATCACCAGACCCGCCCCGCCCAGCACTGGCGCCGGGATCGCCGCGACGACCGCGCCCAGCTTGGGCAGCAGCCCGAGCAGCACCAGGATCGCACCGGCCGCCGCGACCACCCAGCGGCTGCGCACCCGCGTCATGCCGACCAGGCCGACGTTCTGCGCGTAGGCCGTGTACGGGAAGGTGTTGAAGACACCGCCGAGCACCGTGGAAAGCCCGTCCGCGCGCAGCCCGTCGGCCAGCGGCCGGCCCTCGACCCGGCGCCCGGTCAGCTCTCCCACGGCGATCAGGTCACCGGTCGTCTCGGTCATCGTCACCAGCGCCACCACCAGCATGGACACGATCGGCGACACCTTGAACTCGGGCGCGCCGAAGTGGAACGGCGTGCTGATCCCGAGCCAGTCGGCGTCCGCCACGCCACCGAAGTCGGTGAACCCGAACGGCACCGCGACCGCCAGCCCCACCGCGATGCCGATCAGGACGGCGACCCGGGCGAGCGCGGCCGGCCCGAACCGCTGCACCCCCAGCACCACCAGCAGCACGAAGCCCGCCAGCGCCAGGTTCCTCGGCTCCCCGAAGTCCTTCGCACCGGCGCCGCCCGCCGCCCAGTTGCCCGCGACCGGCAGCAGCGACAGCCCGATGATCAGGATCACCGTGCCCGTCACCAGCGGCGGGAAGAAGCGCAGCAGCCTGCCGAAGACCGGCGCCAGCAGCATGATCGCGAGCCCCGCGACGATCACCGCGCCGTAGATCGCGGGCAGTCCGCCACCCGTCTTACCGATCAGCACCATCGGCGAGACGGCGGCGAACGTGCACCCCTGCATGATCGGCAGCCGCACCCCGAACCGCCGGAACCCCACGCACTGGATCAGTGTGGCGATGCCGCACACCAGCAGATCGGCCGTGATCAGGTACGCCAGGTCGGCGGGCGACAACTTCATCGCGCCACCGACGATCAACGGCACCGCGACCGCCCCCGCGTACATCGCCAGCACGTGCTGCAAGCCGAAGGCGGCCAGGTGCCGGGCCGGTGGTATCGCGTCGACGGGGTGCACCTCGGCGGTCGTACTCATGGGGACTCCAGGGCGGCGGCGGGGGAGACGAGCGAACAGGACGAGACCGTACGAGCCTTGAACAGATTGTTGATTTCCAGGCTGTTGCCGCTGTGTGTCACGGCTCCCGACGCCCGGCGGGACCCGACTGCGCCGCCCCGAGCAGCGCCTCCCAGTCGGCCAGCTTGACCGCGCCCCGCCCCAGACCCGCCCCCAGCGCGGCCTCGGCCCGCTCGATCGACAGCCACCCGCTCCAGGGCACCGGCTCGACGCCCGCCGCCCGCAGCACCGGCACCGCGTCCTCGGGCACCGTCCGGTGCTCCAGCGCGGGCGCGTCGGCGAGCAGGGAGAGCGCCGTCTCCTTCGCACAGGGCCGGTTGGAGCCGATGACGCCCGACGGGCCCCGCTTGATCCACCCGGCGACGTACTCACCGGGGGAGGGGACGCCGTCACGGACGACCCGCCCCGCCAGGTGCGGAACCGTGCCGGTCGCGGCGTCGAACGGCAGCCCCTCCAGCGGCACCCCGCGATAGCCGACCGAGCGCAGCACCAACTGCGCCGGCACGTCCTCGAACCGGCCGATGCCCCGCACGCCGCCGAGCCCGTCCGGAGCCGTCCGCTCGAACCGCACGGCCCCCACCCGGCCCCCCGCGCCTTCCAGCAGGGCGACCGGGCGCAGGAAGAAGCGCAGCCGGATCCGCCGCCCGGCCGCCGCCGGGGGCCGCTCCACCCAGCCGCGCAGCACCTCCAGGTTCCGGCGCGGTACGGCGGGCAGGGTGCGGGGGTCGACCGGGTCCAGCGTCAACTCGCCTCGGTCGACCGACACTTCGGTGCCCGGCAGTACACCCAGCTCGCGCAGCTCCTTGGTCGTGAAGCGGGCCTGCGCCGGACCGCGCCGGCCCACCATGTGCACCTCGCGTACCGCGCTCGCGGACAGCTCGTCGAGGGCCGCCTGCGGGATGTCGGTCGGGCGCAGTTCGGCGGAGCCCCGGAGCAGCATCCGCGTGACGTCCACCGCGACGTTGCCGACCCCGATCACCACCGCCGAGCGCACCCCGCGCAGGAACCCCGCGTCGGCCGCGTCCGGATGCGCGCTGTACCAGGCCACGAACTCGGTCGCCGACCAGCTCCCCGGCAGCTCCTCGCCGGGGACGCCGAGCCCGCGGTCGCCGGCGGCGCCCACGCAGTACACCACCGCGTGGTACAGCTCCCGCAGCCGCACCGGAGGCAGCCCGCCCGGACCGCCCACCCGGACACCGCCGAGGAACCGCACCCGCTCGTGCTCCAGCACCGTACGCAGGCTGCCCTGGAGGGACTTGATCTTCTCGTGGTCCGGGGCGACGCCGTACCGGACCAGCCCGTACGGGCACGGCAGCCGGTCCAGGACGTCGACGCGCACCCCGGGATCCAGCTGGACGAGGCTCTGGGCGGTGTAGCACCCGCTCGGCCCGGAACCGACGACGGCGACTCGCAGCACGGCGGACTCCTCACCGGAGGGAGGACGGTGTGCGGATGGCTCCAGCATCCCACCGCCGGGCCCGTGACGGCAGGGTCCGGCGGGGTGACGCGGACGCGTGTCCGTTCGTATGGAATGTGATCATGCGGTTACCTTGCGGGGGTGTCAGGAGCAGCGTTTCTCGATCTGTCCCGGCGGAGCGCGCGGGACGGCGCCATCTCCGTGTGGCCCGCGTGGACGGTGCGGGAGCACGGCGGCGACCTCGCCTGGTTCCATGTCCTGCTGGCCTTCCCGGACGGCGCCCGCGTCGACGCCCTCGCCGTGCTGAGCGGCGGGTCCGTCTCCGTCGAGGACGTCAGCGCCGAGCCCGCCCTCTCCCTCGCCGACCTGAAGGCGCTGCCGGAGTGGATCGAGGCACCGCTGTTCACCGCGTGCGGGGTGGCGGACGGGGCGGGTGCGGGGGCCGGGGGAAGTGCCCGACCATCCGAGGAGTCCGCCGCTCGCGAGGCGGAGCCGGTCCTCTGCGACACTGAGCCCGCACTCTGCGATGCCGAGCCCGCCCGCCTCGCCGACCTGCCCGCCGGGGCACCGCCGGGCTGCGCCACTGCGACTGCGACTGCCACCGCCGGCCGGGCCCGGCAGGCGTGGCCGCGCGGGACCGAGGGCCGCCGGCTCGCCGCCGAGGAGTACCGGGCCGCGCAGCGGCAGGGCACCGATCCGGTCCTCGCGGTCATGAGCGCCACCGGGCACGGCCGCCGCCGCTCCCTCAAGCTGATCGCCCAGGCACGGGACGCGGGCTTCCTGACACCGAGGCACGCCCGCCGCTGACCCCCGTGACGCCCCGGGCACGCCCTCGTCCGTCAGGCGGAGCCCGGCCCTTCCCCCGTGGCGAAGAACCGGGACAGGTCCGGGTCGGGCTCCCGGGCCGCTCCCCGCCCGACACTCTCCGGTGGTACGCCCAGCTCCCAGCCGAGCCCGTAACGCCGGAACAGCTCGGCCCGCAGCACCGGGACGGGCATCGGCACGCCGGGCACCAGGGCGGCGTACACCGCGCCCATCAGCACGGCTCGCAGCAGTGGGTAGTCGGCCGAGACGTCCTCGGAGCCGTACCGGGCGACGGTCTCGCCGAGCAGCTCCGACAGCCGCCGCTGCTCCGGGCACTGCACGAAGCCCTCCGCCTGGAGCAGCCCCGCCATGTGCTGCCGCATGAGCACCGGCCGGTCCCGGGCCAGCCCCAGGATCGCGTCGATGGCCCGGGCCAGCCGCTCCCGGCCGTCCTCGGTGCGCGGCTCCCGCTCCAGCGCCTCCTCCAGCGTGCGGTGCATCAGCCGGTGTACCGCCGACTGCACCAGCTGGCGCTTGCCGGGGAAGTAGTACGAGACCAGACCGCGTGCCGAACCCGCGCGGTCCGCGATGTCGCCGAGCGTCGTGGCCTCGAAGCCGCGCTCGCCGACCAGCTCCAGGGCGGCGTGCAACAGCCGTTCCCGGGAACGCCGCCGCAACTCTTCATTGACCGAGGGGCTGCGCGGGGACATCCTGTAACTCCTGCGTTGACTGGCTGCCAGCCAACTATACTCAGGGCACCGGGCTCCGCCATGCGCGGGACCTGCCGAGAGCTGCCGTCCGTCTGGGGCGACGCGGGGGATCGTCTCAGACGGACGGCGCGAGGCCCACGCATGGGCACCCAGGTCGAGGGCGGTCGGGGCCGGGCCCCGGGGCGGTCAGCCCACCAGGTCGAGTACCGGAAGCAGCGCGTCGGGTCGCAGGTGAGCCGGCAGATGGTCTACGAAATGGACGCGGCAGCCGAGCGCGGTCGCACCGCCGTCCGCCGCCCTGTTGTCGCCGACCATCAGCGTCCGCGCCGGATCGACGCCCAGCGCCTCGCAGGCGACCGAGAACAGCCGCGGGTCCGGCTTCTGCACGCCGTGCTCGTACGACAGCACGTACGCGTCGACAAAGGGGTCGAGCCCATGCGCGCGGAACACCGGGCGCAGGTCCCAGCCGATGTTGCTGACCACGCCCACCGCGACGCCGCGCTCGCGCAGGGCCCGCAATACCTCGACGGCGTCGGGGTAGGGCGACCAGGCGGCCGGGGTCATGTGCCGCTCGTACAGGGCGTCGTGGAGCGCCGGGTCGGGCAGCGGCACCCGCCGGGACAGGCCCGTGTAGGCGGCCCGGTGCAGTCGCGCGCTCTTGTCCCGTACCGCCCACGCCCCGGCCAGCTCGCCCGGCAGCTGCCTCGGCTCGGCGCCGCCCGGCAGGGCACCGGCCGCCTCCAAGGCCTGTGCCGCACGCTCCAGTTCGGGTTCGGAAAGGAGGATGCCGGAATCGTCCAGCACCGCCCGCAGCCAGGACTCGGTGGACTCGACGCGGAACAGCGTCCCGGAGAAGTCGAACAACACGGCTGCCATGCGCGGGACTTCACCCGCGCCGCCGGCCGGTCGGTTCGGCCCGCCGGGCCCACGGCCACTCGTACGCCACCACGGCCAGCGCCACCAGCAGGGCGCCGAACAGCCAGCCGCCCACCACGTCCGACGGCCAGTGCACACCCAGCCACACCCGGGTGACACCCACACCGGGCACCGACACCAGCGCCACCGCGACGGCCGTACGCCACACCGCGCGGCCCGCGCCGTGGCGGTGCAGCAGCCACAGCAGCAGGCCGGCGACGACCGTGGCCGTCATCGCGTGCCCGGAGGGGAAGGCCGCGTAGTGGGCGGAGTCCACCGGGTCCGGCCACACCGGCCGGGGACGGTCCACGGCCGCCTTCACCACCTGCTGCACGAGCGTCGCCAGGGCACAGGTGACCGCCAGCCACAACGCCGTCCACCAGGCCGCCCGCCGCCACACCAGCCACACCACGGCCGCGGCGGCCACCAGACGCATGGTCAGCGGATCCCACACCCAGTCCGTCAGCACCCGGAAGACGTCCGTCACCGCCCCCTCCCGCACCGCCCAGCGGTGGAACGTACGGGAGAGGTCGTCGTCCGCCGCGAGCAACGGGTGCCAGCCAACGGCGACCAGGACCAGGAGCGCCACGGAGCAGGCGCCGAGCAGGGCGGCCGTGCGGAGCGCGGTGCGGGGGCGGGGCGGGGCGGGTGCGGTGGGTGGACGGTGCATTCCGCGATCTTCGCCGACCGGGCGGCCGTGAGGCCAATGGCGGCCGCCGTGAGGCCGGTGGCGGAGGTCGTGGGTCCGGCCCGGGCCGGGCCGACTCACTGGTCTGGTGGGCCCGTGCGGGAACGGCGTCAGCCGAGCGTCCGGAGCACGGGTACGAGGGTCACGAGCACCGGTACCACGGCGGCGACCGCTGTCAGCCCAGCGTCCGGAGCGCGGGTACGAGGGTCACCAGTACCGGCACCACCGGCACGAGCGCCGCGGCCGCCGTCAGGCGCAGGCGGTGCGGTGCGGACAGCCGGTCCGGCGCGGTCAGCAGCCGGTGCACCCGCTGCGGCACGTGCGCCAGCGGGGTCGGCGTGGGGCCGAACACGCCGCGTTCCTCGTTGAGTTCGACCAGCGCAAGCGCCGTGGTCAGTCGGCCGAAGCGCCGTGAGGCCACGTCGTCGGCGGCCAGTTCGACCAGCCGGTGCATCTCGTCGCGGAACGCACCGAACACCGGGACCTGCGGGAACCCGGTGGCCAGCGCGGTCGAGCAGTGCAGCAGCCAGTCGTGCCGCGCCTGCGCGTGCCCCTGCTCATGGGCGAGCAGCGCGTCCAACTGGCGACCCTTCAGGCGTCGCAGAGCGGCTGTGGTGACGATCAGCCGGGGCGCCGTACCGGGCAGCCACCAGGCGTCGGGGCGCTCGCCCTCCAGCACCACCAGCGGGCCGTCGGCCAGCTCCTCGCCCGGCAACAGCGGTGCGCGCACCAGGAGTTCGGCCCGCCGCGCACGCCGCCGGGTCCGGTCCCGTACGACCTCGCGTACCAGCATCGCCAGGGTCCACAGTCCACCCGAGGCGAGCAGGACGGCGGTCGCCGCCGCCCAGGGCCCGGCCGTACCGAGGGCGTAGGCCTCCACGACCGCGCGCGGCGCCGGCGCGAACACGTGCCCGCGCACCGCCTGCCAGGCCGCGGCGGCGCTGAGCGTCATCGACAGCGCGCAGCACAGCAGGACGGCCGCCACCGCGCACTGCCACGCCCACAGGGCGACGACCGGTTCACGGTCCGGCCAGTCGGCCCGGGCGAGCAGCCGCGGGGCCACGACGGCGGTCAGGGCGCCGAGCAGCAACAGGGTCTCCGGGACCATCATGGACGCAGCCTATTCACATGGTGAGGAGCATGGCCACCATCCCGATGGCCATCGACAGCCGGCACGCCCGCGCCAGCTCCGGCCGGTCGCCCCAGCGGAGGGCGGCTGGCCCGCTGCTGGTGACGCCGACGGCCATCCCGGTACCGGTGGCGGGCACCAGTCGGGCGCCGGACAGCAGTACGTACCCGGTGAAGTACAGCAGCAGTGCGCCGGTGAGCGCAGGCGCGCCGGCGCCGCCGTGTGCGTGCGCGTGGTGGGCGGCCGACGGGGCCGCGGTCATCGTGACCGACATGTAGACCATCGCTCCGGCGCCGACCAGGTGGTGCAGATGGTGAGGGGCGGCGCGGGCGGCCCACAGCGCGTGCAGGGCCGCCCCGGCGAACACCGCGACGTAGAGCGGCCAGGTCCATTCCGGCGGTGTGAACACCGCCGCCGGGACGGCCATCACGGCCATCCCGAAGCCCATCAGCGCCTCGCCGCCCGCGGCCCGGCGCTGCTCCTCGACGCCGCTGCGCATGCGCAGCAGACAGTAGGCCCCGGTCGCCGCACACAGGGCGACCAGCAACCAGGCTGCCGCCACCGGTCCGTGCATGCGCGCCTCCCCGCTCGACGGTCGGTCGAGGGTGCGATGCCCACGCCAGGCGGAGCGCACGCGAGCGCAAGGGTGTACGCGGGGGGCATGGGGCGGAGCACGGCCGGCGGGAGTACCCCCGGACCGTGTATATATTTCACGAGTAAAACACATGCTAAATTGGTATGTATGAGTCGTGCGACCCCCCATCGTCTTCCCCTCGCCGGAGCGTTCCGCCTGGGGCGGCCCTCCGACATCTGGTTCAAGCCCGCGCTGAGCGTGGTCGCCTCGGTCCTGCCGCCGAACCTGGCCCTGCTGGCCCTCGGCCGCCTCGACCTCGCCATGTACACCATGGCCGGCTCCCTGTGTGCCCTCTACGGCCACAATCGGCCCTACGCCGCCCGCGCCCGGACCCTGGCGTGGGTGATCCTCGGCATGGTCGGCGGTCTCGCCGTGGCTCTGCTCACGGCCGCGCTCACCTCCGACGCCGTCGTCCTGGTCACGGTCGGCGCACTCCTGGCCGCCGCGCAGAAGACGGTGTGCGACGCCACCCGCGTCGGGCCGCCCGCCAACGTCGTCCTGACCTTCATCAGCTCCGCCTCGCTGTTCGCCCCGCAGACGCTCGGCCAGGTGCCGGGACACATCGGTCTGGCCCTCGCGGCGGGAGCCTGGGCCTGGCTGGTCGGGATGGCGCCCGGACTGCTGCGCCCGCACGGGCCCGAGCGCCGCGCCACCGCCCAGGCGCTCAACGCCACCGCCGCGTACGCCGACACCTGCGGCACCGGCGACGGCCACGCCGGCGCCCGGGCCGCGAGCGCCGCCGCCATCCACACCGGCTGGCAGTCGCTGCTCGCCGCCGGCGCCCGCCCCGACCGCACCCGGCGCGCCCTCGAACAGCTCCTGGTCCGCGCCGAGATCGCCCTCGCCGCCCCCGCCGACGCCGATCCCGCACGCCTGCGTGCCTGGGCCCGGCAACTGCGCGGCAACGGCCCGGTGCCGCGGGTCGCGCCGCCGCGCGAGTCGGACAACGGACTCCTGGACGACGGACTCCTGGGCGACGAACTGCTGGGCGACGAACTGCTGGACGACGAACTGCTGGGTGTCGACCTCGAACGCGCACAGCCGCGCAGGCCGCTGCGGCGACTCCTCGGCCCCCTCGCGCCGATCGCCGTCCGCACCGCCGTCGGCTGCGCCCTGGCCGGCTACGCGTCCCTCGCCCTCGGCGTCGGCCGCCCCTACTGGGCGCTGGTCACCGCCGCCTCCCTCTACCAGGCCAACGTCACCCTCACCTGGAGCCGCGGCCTCCAGCGCGTCGTCGGCAATCTCCTCGGCGTCCTCGCCTTCGCCGCCCTCGCCCCGCTCGCCCATCTGCACCCCGCCCTCCTGGTCCTCGCCTCTGCCGCCCTGAACTTCGGCGCCGAGGCGCTGATGAGCCGCAACTACTGGCTCGGCAGCGTCTGCGTCACCCCCATGGCGCTGCTCGTCACGGAGTTCGCCCACACCCAGGACGCCGGCCGGCTGATCACCGAACGGGTCCTGGACACCCTCGTCGGCGCGCTCGTGGGCCTCGTCGCCGCGGTCGCCGTCACCAACCGGCGCGCCGGCGACCGCCTGGAACAGGCGCTGACCACGGCGGAACGCGCCCGCGAAGACGCCGCCCGGCTGCTCGCCGCACCGGATTCCGCGCCACGCGCTCTGGAGCCGGCCCGCCGCGCCCTCGCCGCCGCCCTCGTCGACCTGCGCGCCACGGCCGACGCCGCCGCCGGCGAGTGGTGGCAGCGCGCCCTGCCCGAGGAGCGGGTCGTGCTCACCGAGCAGGCCGGACACCGTACGCTCGCCGCGACGGTACGACACCAGGACCTCGTACCGCGGGACCACGACACCGGCAGGACGACGGAGGACACACGGCCATGACGGCGACGAACGGCGAACCGCCGCCCGCCAACGAAACGGTTGCCGCCGGGTCGGGGGAGGAACTTCCGGCTGCCGCCGGGCTGGGGGAGGGGCCTTTGGTCGCTGCCGGGTCGGAGGAGGGGGTTCCGGTTGCCGAGTCTCCGGCTGCCGCCGCGTTCGGGGATGAGTCTCCCGTCGCCGCCCGACTGGAGCCTGAGTCCCCGGCTGCCGCCCGGTCGGAGCCCGAACCGCCGGCTGCCGCCGGGCCGGGCGGGGAGTCTTCGGTTGCTGCCGGGTTTGAGTACGATCCCCTCGCAGCCGCCGGGCCGGAGCACGAACTCTCAGTTTCCGCCCGCCCCGGGCACGAGCCCCCGGCAGCCTCCCACCCCGACCA